>DBMP01000027.1 GCA_002298145.1 Spartobacteria bacterium UBA695
GACCGAGGGCCTTTTTTTTGCTCCCATACCCTCTGAATTTTTTTCGCTCTTTTCTTGCCGTGAAACCTTCCGAAGCTCTCAAAAAACACGTTGCTGCGGTTCACGCCTGCGACCGTTGTCCCGCCATGCATAAACCGGTGGTTTCGGGGCCAGCGGTACAAAGTAAAGTGTTGCTCGTTGGGCAAGCTCCGGGGGTTAAGGAACCGATCTTGGGGCGCCCGTTTGCGTGGACGGCCGGGAAGACGATGTTTCGCTGGTTTTCCGAGCAATGCGGCGTGGACGAAGCGACCTTCCGGGAGCGGGTCTATATGGCGGCCGTTTGCCGGTGTTTTCCGGGCAAAAGTGCCCATGGCGGTGGCGATCGCGTTCCGTCGCCTGCTGAAATCAAAGAATGTTCGGCTTGGCTGGAGGCGGAATTGCAACTTTTGAAGCCGCAGTTGGTTATCCCCGTGGGGAAGTTGGCGATTGCACAGTTTCTGGAACCAGCTCCACTGGTTGAAATGATTGGGCAAAGTTTTCGTGCCGAACGGGCGGGCGTCCACTTCGATTTGGTTCCGCTTCCGCACCCGAGTGGCGCGTCGCCGTGGCATCGCACCGAGCCGGGGAAGACTCTTCTGGGCCATGCGCTTGGGAAAATCGCCCGCCATGCAGCATGGAAAGAGAGTGTTCTGCGCAAGGGATGATCCCGAGCGGGCAAAAGTGCTCGATTGCCTGAGCCTTGCTTCCGAATTGACCCGGCACAAAGGGCCGTTTAGGCTCTCAGGTCTTCCATGAAGATAAAGCGCGCACTTATTTCCGTTTCGGACAAAACCGGGCTGGCTGATTTTGCCCGTGAGCTCACCCAATTTGGGGTGGAGATCATTTCGACTGGCGGCACCGCCAAACTCCTGCAACGCGAGGGGATCGCTTGCACGGAAATTTCCGACTACACCGGGTTCCCCGAAATGCTCGACGGGCGGGTCAAGACCCTTCACCCTAAGGTCCACGGCGGCCTGCTTTTCCTGCGCGATAACGAATCGCACATCGCGCAGGTCAAAGAGCACGGCATCGAGCCGATCGACCTCGTGGTGGTCAATTTGTATCCCTTCGAAGCCACCGTGGCCAAGGAGGGCGTAACGCTGGAGGAAGCCATTGAGCAGATCGATATCGGCGGCCCGTCGATGCTCCGGAGCGCCTCCAAAAATTACCGTTCCGTGACGGTCATCGTCGATCCTGTCGACTATAAAGACGTGATCGATTCGATGCGCGACAACGAGGGCGAAACCACGCTCAAGCTTCGCGAGCGCCTCGCCATCAAAGTGTTTGTCACTACGTCCAAATATGACGGCGCTATTGCGAACTATCTGAACAAAGAGCAGGAGACCGCCTGCTCTTTTTCCATTTCGCTGCCTTGTGCCGCGCGCCTTCGTTACGGCGAGAACCCGCACCAGCAGGCGGCGCTTTATGGTAATTTCGACGACTATTTCCAGAAACTCCACGGCAAGGAGCTTTCCTACAATAACATTCTGGATATTACCGCGGCCTCGCAGTTGATCGAGGAATTTTCCGAGCCGACGGTTGCCATATTGAAGCATACCAACCCGTGCGGCGTCGGGGCTGATCCCGACCTGCGCGCCGCCTGGGACAAGGCGTTCGCCACGGATAAGCAGGCTCCCTTTGGGGGGATTATTATCTGCAACCGTCCGCTGACCGAGCCGTTGGCCCGGGCGATTAGCGAAATTTTCTCCGAGGTCATTATCGCGCCCGAATTCGAGCCGGATGCCCGCGCGCTGCTGCAAAAGAAAAAGAATCTGCGCCTGATGAAGAAGCTTGCGAGCGTTTCCGACGGCTCGAACCTCGACATCCGCTCCGTGGCGGGAGGCCTGCTCGTTCAGGACAAGGATCGCGCGGATTTGAAGGACATCGAAAATAAAGTTGTGTCCAAACGCCCGCCGACGGCCGATGAAATGAAGGCCATGGCGTTCGGGTGGAAGATCGTCAAGCACGTTAAGTCCAATGCCATTGTCTACGTCGGCAAGGACCGCACGCTGGGCATCGGCGCGGGGCAGATGAGCCGCGTGGACGCTTCGCGTATCGCCATTTGGAAGGCGAAGGACGCGGGGCTTTCTCTCGCGGGTAGCGTGGTGGCCAGCGACGCCTTTTTCCCGTTCCCAGATGGACTTATTGCTGCTGCGGAAGCGGGCGCGACTGCCGCGATTCAGCCGGGTGGATCGGTCCGTGATGATGCCGTGCTGGCTGCCGCCGATGAGCGGAAGATGGCGATGGTCTTTACGGGCGTGCGCCATTTCCGGCACTAGCTAAACCTATCGATCTCACGCAAGGGCGCGGAAGCGTCTTTGCGTGGGGACAAACCACTTCGATCTTTATGAATACCCTTAGGCTGGGAGTGAACATTGATCACATCGCCACGCTGCGCCAGGCGCGTTACCCTGGGATGCTCGATTCGCCGAACTGCGAGCCGGATCTCGTCGCAGCCGCCGCGATTTGCGAACGGGCTGGAGCGGTGGGAATTACCACGCACCTGCGCGCCGACCGCCGCCACATTCAGGACGCCGACGTTTATCGTCTGCGCGAGAGCCTCCAAACCAAGCTCAACCTGGAAATGGGCAATACGCCGGAGATTGTTGAAATCGCCTTGCGCGTGAAACCAGCGGATGTCTGCCTTGTGCCGGAAAATCGGCGCGAAGTGACGACCGAGGGTGGGCTTGATGCAGCCGGGCAGCTTGATGCGCTGACGCCGACGGTCGCACGGTTGAACGACGCGGGAATTCACGTCAGCTTGTTTGTGGAGCCCGATCCGAAACAGATCGACGCCGCTGTTCAGCTGAAGGCGCATTCCGTGGAACTGCACACCGGGGCGTTTGCGAACACCCAAGGCGAAGCTCACCTGGCTGAGCTCAAGCGCATCCGTGAAGCCGCTGTCTATGCCCACGGGCTGGGGCTTCAGGTCAACGCCGGGCACGGTATTAATTATGTGAACATCGCGGAGATCCGCGAGGTGGCGCACTTAAGCGAATTGAACATCGGCCACACGATTGTTTCCCGCGCGGTTTTCGTTGGGCTGGAGACGGCGGTACGGGAACTCATCGCGGCGATGAAGGGCTAAAGAGCCATGGCCGCGACCCCTCAATGGCTCCGGTGGGCCAAGACGCTCCAGGCTGTGGCCCAAAACGGGCTGACGTTTGCGAAAGATCCGTTTGACGTGGAGCGTTATGAGCAGGTTCGCCAGGTGGCGGCGGAGATGCTTTCGGCTGGTTCGGGCGTGGAGCCGGAGAGGATTCTTTCGCTGCTTGAAAAGGAGGTCGGTTACTGCACGCCGAAGGTGGATACCCGCGCGGCCGTGTTTAATGAGGCGGGTGAGATGCTGTTTGTGCAGGAACGCTCGGACGGGCTCTGGAGCCTGCCGGGGGGATGGGCCGATCCGAACCAGTCGGCGGCGGAATGCGTCGCGCGCGAGGTGCGGGAGGAATCCGGTTTCGATGTGCGCGTGACAAAGCTCGCCGCGGTGTTCGACCGGAGCAAGCATCCGCATGAACCGCCGTTTGCGAGCCACGTCTACAAAATCTTTTTCCTTTGCGAGATCACCGGGGGCAAGGCCTCGGCAACGCTCGAAACGGAACAGTGCGGATTTTTCGCCGAGGATGCGATTCCTCCGCTCTCGTTGAGCAGAATTACGCCCGGGCAGGTGGCCCGGCTTTTCGAATACCACCGCAACCCGGCTCTGGCAGCCGATTTTGATTAAACCCCGCACCCCATGGCTCCTCTGGTTGAAATCCTAGGCACCGGCATCGACCTCGTGGAAAACGCGCGCATTGCTGCGTCGATTGAAAAATTCGGCGACCGTTTTTTGCGCCGGATTTTCACCGAGGACGAAATTGCCTACTGCGCGGCTTATCCCAACCCGGTGCCGCATTACGCGGCGCGCTTCGCGGCCAAGGAGGCGGTCTCGAAGGCGTTCGGGACGGGGATCGGCAAGGCGCTTGGGTGGAAGGAAATCGAGGTCTGGCGCAATGGGGCCGGGGCTCCGTTTGTGCGGCTGCATGCGGGGGGCCTCGAACTGGCCAATCAGCGCGGGGTGACGCAAATCCACGTGAGCCTGACCCACACCGACGCTTATGCGGCCGCTAATGCGCTGCTCGTGGGAGGCGGGCGGAATTCTTCGTAAGCCATGTTTGCTAATCGTTACCATCCGCCCGGCACCGCGCCGGGGACGTTGACCGCGGGAACGAAAACAAATCCGGTATTCACGCTGATTCAGTATGATGCGACGTCATACGATGAGCGGCGCGTGGAGGGCGTGGAGGATTTTTTTGATGTTCGCGGGAGCGGAAAGGTGAACTGGATTGATCTCGACGGCCTGGGCGACCTCGTGGCGCTGCAAAAGCTGGCGGATCGCTTCGCGTTGCATCCGCTGGCGCTGGAGGACGTGCTGCACGCGCCGCAGCGGCCGAAGATCGAGGAATACCAGGACTATTTTTTCATCGTCGCGCAGGTTCCTGTACGGGATGGCGCGCACCGGATTGGATTCGAGCAGGCTAGCCTTTTTTTGGGATCGGATTTCCTGATCACAATCCAGGAGAATCCGAAGACCGATATTTTTTCCGAAGTCCGTTCGCGGCTTCGTACAGGGCGCGGGTTTGGGCGAACGCGCGGGCACGATTACTTGGCCTACGCGATTCTCGATTCCATTGTGGACCAGTATTTCCCGATCCTCGAAGCGCTCGGCGAGACGATCGAAAACCTCGAAGATGAACTGCTCGCCCGGCCTCGGCACGAGAGCCTGGTGCGGATGCATGAGGTGAAGCGGGTGTTATTGAATATTCGGAGAAATATCTGGCCGATGCGCGATTTGTTCAATTCGCTTATTCGCGATGAGTCGGGCCTGATCACTCATGATACGACGCTCTTTTTGCGCGATTGTTACGACCACACGGTGCGCTTGATGGACGTGGTGGAAAGCTATCGCGACCTCATGGCGAGCATGATGGATATTTATCTATCAAGCATCGAAATGCGCACCAATGAGGTGATGCGGGTGCTTACGGTGGTCAGCACAACGTTTATTCCGCTGACGCTTGTGAGCGGAATTTACGGGATGAATTTCGAGGCGATTCCGGGGGCGAAGTCGCCCTACGGGTTTTGGGTTTGCATGGGGGGAATGCTCTTTATGGCGCTGTCGATGTTGGCGATTTTCCGGAAACGCAAATGGATTTAGTGGATAAAACTGAAGGTGCGAGCGGCGGATTCGAACTGGTGCGGCTAAAAAACGGGGAGCCGAGTGTGCGGTGCCTCACGCACCATGAGACGATGCATGTTGGCACGGGGCCGGTGACGGAGGCAGCGGCGCTGCACGTGTGCCAGCAGCGGATCGTGGAGCGGGCCCGGGCGCGCACGGGCGGGCCTATGGTCATCTGGGATGTGGGCCTGGGGCCTGCCGGGAATGCGATTGCCACGCTGGAGGCGCTGCGCGGGGTTGATGCGGCGGTGGAGCTGCATAGTTTCGAGGTGGCGACCGATGTGCTGGAGTTCGCGCTTTGCCATTCAGGGGAGCTGGGCTACATGGCGGGCTGGGAAGAGGCGTTGAGGGGGCTTTTGCAAACGGGCGAGGCGCGGCCGTTGCCTAACGTGCGTTGGGTGCTGCATCGGGGGGATTATGCGGTGCGGATGGCCGATGCGCCGCCGCCCGAGGCGATTTATCACGATCCGTATTCGCCTGCGCGCAATCCCGGTATGTGGAGCCTGGAGGTTTTTCGCGCGGCTCGGGAGCGCGTTGGCGAGGGGGTGTGCCTGCTGACGAATTACACGCGCTCGACGGCGGTGCGGGTGACGTTGGCGCTCGCGGGCTGGTATGTCGGCCTGGGCGTGGCAACGGGGGAGAAGGAGCAGACGACGATTGCGGCGTCGCGACCGGGGATGTTGGCGCTGCCGCTCGGGCGCGACTGGCTGCGGCGGGTGCGGGCTTCGACCAATGCCGCGCCGCAGCGGGGGGCTCGGTATGAGCGTGGCCCGGTTTCGGACGCCGATTTTGAAATGCTGACGGCGCTGCCGCAGTTTGCCGGATAACGCAATCAGCGTTGCCCCGATTGGCGAATCGCGCGAAAGCGGAGATAACGGGCGTCCGATTGTACGGATGCGCCCATGGTTTTTTGTTCGCCGGTTTTTTTGTTTCTGTTTTTGCCGATGGTTCTCGCGGTTTATTTCGCGTTGCCATGGGCTTGGCGTAATGGGTTTCTGCTGCTGGCGAGCCTGCTGTTTTATGCGTGGGGCGAGCGGGGCTATACGCTGGTGCTCGTGGGCTCGGTCGCGCTGAACTACGGCTTCGGGCTCGTGCTGGAGGGGCTTCGCGGGAAGCCGGGCGCGAAGGGGGCGCTGGCGGCGGCGGTGGGGGTGAACCTGACGCTGCTCGGCGGGTATAAGTATCTTAATTTCGCCATGGAGGGCTTGAACCCGATGCTAAAGGCGGCGCACTTGGGGAGCATTGCGCTCGGGCCGGTGCATCTGCCGCTGGGGATTTCGTTTTTCACGTTTCACGCGCTTTCGTATCTCGTGGATGTGTATCGCGGGGACTCGCACGCGGAAAGAAATCCGGGGCGTCTGGCGCTTTATGTGACGCTTTTTCCGCAGCTCATCGCGGGGCCGATCCTGCGCTATCATCAGGTGGCGGGGCAGTTTCTGCGGCGGCGAGTGGACCTGGAGTTGGCGCAGTCGGGGCTGCGGCGGTTCCTCATTGGATTTGGGAAAAAGGTCTTGATTGCCAATACGCTGGCCGCGCCCGCCGACAAGATTTTTGGCGCTTCCGCCGGGGCGCTTTCTGCCGGTGCGGCGTGGATGGGTGTGCTCTGTTACGCGTTTCAGATTTACTTCGATTTCTCGGGTTACTCGGATATGGCCATCGGGCTGGGGCGGCTGTTTGGATTTCGGTTTCCGGAGAATTTTGATTACCCGTATCTCTCCCGCTCCATCAAAGAATTTTGGCGGCGCTGGCACATTTCGCTTTCGCTCTGGTTCCGCGATTATGTCTACATCCCGCTGGGCGGCAATCGCGTGGGGGAGGCGCGGCATCGGCTCAATTTGCTGGCGGTCTTTTTCCTGTGCGGCGTGTGGCATGGGGCGGCCTGGTCGTTCATGGTGTGGGGGCTGTGGCACGGGGTGTTCATTTTGCTGGAGGGGCGCTGGCTGGCGCGGCTGCCGGGGGCGGTGGCGCGCCTGTATACGATGACGGTGCTGGCGGGGAGTTGGGTGATTTTTCGCTGTGAGACGCTTTCGCACGCGGGGCGGTATTTTCGCGCGATGGTCGGCAGCCATGGCGTGCCAGAACATTTCGCGGCGATGTACTTGACGCCGGATGTGCGCCTCGCGTTGTTAGCTGCGGTATTTGGTGTGACGCCGTATCCAGCGCGGTTGGCGCGGCGGTTCTGCGCTTGGCCGGAGAACGCGCTGGCTCGCGCGGTGGCGCAATGCGTGCTCAACGCTGCGCTGGTGGCGATGTTCGTGGGGGGGATCGCGTCCATCGCCGCCGGGACCTACAACCCGTTTATTTATTTCCGGTTCTAGCCATGCCTAATCCGACCGTTGAAATAGCCCCAGGGCGCACGATGCGGCACGCGTTGCGCGGGCCGGCGGTGCTGCTCTTGTTGGCGTTTGCCGTGGCCGTGCTGCTGCCGTTGGCGGCCACTGATTTTCGCGGGGGCCAGCGCCTGAGCGCGACGGAAAAGCGTGCGCTGGCCGAGTTCCCAAAATGGAGCTGGGATGCCGGGGCGCTGGATGCTTTTCCCGCGCGCTTCGAGGCGGCGTTCAATGACCGCTTTGGTTTTCGCGCGCCGCTGGTGGCCTGGCAGAGCCGCGTGAAAGTGCGCGCACTGGGCGTCCCCTCCACGCCCGGCGTGGTGCTCGGGCGGGACGGCTGGCTTTACCTGGCCGAGACGGTGAAGGAGGCGCGCGGCGTGGTGAAGACGCCCCCGGCGGAGGCCGAGGCGTGGGCTCGCTATCTCGCGGCCAAGCAGGCTTGGCTGGGCGCGCACGGCATCGCGTACCTTTTTGTCATCGTGCCGAATAAGGAGCGCGTGTACCCGGAGTATTTGCCGGAGAATTTGTGCGCGGTGGGGGGGGCTCGGTTTTCGGATCAGCTCGTGGCGCGGCTCGGGCGCGAACCGGGGCTGGAGTTTCTTGATTTGCGCTCAGTATTACTTAATGCAAAACCGCGCGGGCTCATCTTCGAGCGCACCGATACGCACTGGAGCCAGCTCGGGGCTTTCCTGGCGGCCAATGCGATCCTGGAGCGGCTGCGCGGGCGTTTCCCCGAGCTGCATGCGCCGCCGCTGCCTGACGATCTCGCGGAAGTCACCGGGCCCGGGGGCGATCTCGCGGTGATGCTCGGCCTGCCCGGGGAGCTGACGGAGAGGCGTCAGATTCTTACAGCGTTTCAAACAGCGTTTCATTCCGCGCCAATGCGGCTTGAGGTGGAGTGGCCCACTGGGTCGTACCACGAACTGCCCCGCGCGTTTGAGGCAAATGACGCCGGGTTACAGCATACCTTGCTGCTGGGCGGAAATTCGTTCACCACGGGGCTGCTCGATTTCCTCCCAGCGCATTTCCGGCGGGTCGTGCGCGTGCGGCCCGTCGTGCCCTATCCCGCCTGGTTCCAGGCGCTTACTCCGAGGCTCGTCGAGGCGGAAAAACCGGATGTCGTCCTGGATGTCTTGAGCGAGCGGCATCTGCGAAAAGCGCCGCGCTGGGAGCTGCCGTGAGCCCCCGCCCCCGTGATAAAAAACTTCCGGATAACTTGTCGCTTGATGGGGGTGCCCGCCTCCTCTAAACAATAGGGAAATGGCTGAAGTTCAAACCAACACTGTTTCGGGCGAAATGTCCCTGCGGTTCATCGAGTTCGTCCAGATGCACTCGCAGAATGCCGCGTTTTGCCTAGGAAAAATCCCGAACCCGCAAACCGGTAAACCCTCCGTGAACCTGGGCCTCGCGCGGCTCTTGATTGACCAGCTTGCAGCCATCGCGCACAAGACCAAGGGCAACCTTTCCGAGGACGAGGAGAAAGTTCTCCAGAACGCGCTCTCGAATCTTCAGATCACCTACGTGGAAGTCCAGAAAGCCGCCGCAGCGGCAAAGTAACCGGCCGTCAGCCTTTGAACATTCCGCGTTCATCTGCGAGATTCGCGCGGAGCAATCCCTCTCTATACTCATGGCCGTAAAACCTCTTAAAATCGGAAACCTGACCCTCGGCGGTAAACGCCCCCTCTTCATCCTTGGCCCGTGCGTCATTGAGAGCGAGAAGTTCGTCTGGCGCATGGCCCGCAAGCTCAAGGAGATTTGCGCCGAGGCCGGAGCGCAGTTCGTCTTCAAAGCCTCCTACGATAAGGCCAACCGCACCTCGGTCGATTCCTTCCGGGGCATCCCCGCCCGCGACGGCTGCCAGCTCCTGGCGGCGATCGGGAAGGAACTCGGCGTCCCCGTGACGACCGATATCCACACCCCCGAGCAGGCCGAAATTGCCGCCGAGTACATCGACATCCTCCAGATTCCCGCCTTTCTCTGCCGCCAAACCGACCTCATCCAGGCCGCCGCCGAGACGGGCCGCGTGGTCAACGTCAAGAAGGGGCAGTTCCTCGCGCCGTGGGATATGAAGAACGTCGCCTCCAAGCTCGAACGTTTCGGCTGCAAACGCTTCTTTTTTACGGAACGGGGCGTCACTTTCGGGTATAATAATCTTGTGGCCGACATGCGCTCATTGTATTGGTTACGCGAAAGCGGATACCTGGTCATGTTCGACGCGACTCACTCCGTGCAACGCCCTGGCGGCGCGGGCGACAAAACTGCCGGTGACGGCATTCTGGCCCCCGTTTTGGCAAGGGCGGCAGTAGCAGCCGGGTGCGATGGCGTTTTTATCGAAACGCATGAAAATCCCGCCAAGGCCCTCTCCGATGGGCCTAATCAAATCCCGCTGGCAAAACTGCCCGCTCTGTTGAAGAAGTTGGGAGCAATCCATGAATTGGCGCGTTAACTCGATTCTCCGCTCCCGGCTCCGGACCTGTTGTTGCCTCCTGTTGGCAGGGGGGATCTTGGGTGGGTTTACCGCCGAGGCCAAGAGCAAGAAGAAGACCCCTTCATCCACTCCCACCCCCGCCGAGAGCCCCGCGCCCGTGCAGGCGGAGACCAAAAAGGGCATCGACATCCCCATCCCCATCAACCACAGCGCCCAGGGCGTGTGCGTCCCCATCTGGACCGACGGCAAGCTCCAGATGCGCTACAACATGGAAGTGGCCTTTCGCGTCGACTCGGACCAACTCCGCCTCACGCAGCTCAAGCTCGAAACCTTTGACGACGACGGCCAACCGGAAATGGTCATCGACATGCCCCAGTCGATCCTCAACCTCCAGACCCGCGTCCTGACCAGCACCGACCCCGTAACCATCCGGCGCAAGGACCTGGAGCTGGTCGGCCAGAACATGACGTTTGACACCCAGACGCGGCAGGGAAAATTTGTCGGTCCCGTGCGGGTGCTCATTTACCAACAAGACCAAGAAGACGAACCGCCAAAAGAGGCCCAGCCCGCGGCGTCGCCCAACCCTTCACCCATTTCCGAATGAAATCCATCGCACCGGCCCTTCTGGGCGCTGCTCTCACCCTTTTCTCACCGGCTCTCTTTGCCCAAGGCGACTTTCGCATCGGCCTCGGCGGCGAAACCGGCCTGGAGACGCCCGCCCCTTCCAAACCCGCCTCCGCCAAAAAGCTGAAAGAGGGCTCCGCCCAGTCCGAAAAAAAGGCCACCGAGATCACCTGCGTGGGCGAGACGCTCTTTGACGGCAAGGCCTCCACGGCCGTTTTCATCAAGGACGTCAGAATCGTCGATCCGCAGTTCACCCTGACGGCCGATAAACTGACCGCCTACCTGAAGAAATCTGACAAGAGCCCGGTGCCTGCACTCCCGGGCCCCGCCACCCCCACTCCGGCGGCCACGCCGACCCCCACGCCCAAACCGGCGGGGGCCAAGGGCGACTCTGCCAGCGGCCTCGAACGGGCCGTGGCCGAGGGGCACGTCGTCATCACCCAAGAGCGTACGGACGAAAAGACCGGCGAAGTCACCGTCTACATCGGCCGCGCGGCCAAGGCGGAGTACGACGCCGCCAAGGGGGAAATGACCCTTTCCGGCTGGCCCCAGATCCAGCAGGGCATGAATAACCAGGTCGCCACAGAGGAGGGCACCGTCATGGTCATGGACAAAGATGGGCACTTGCATACCAAGGGTCCCAGCATGACCTTAATCAAGACCGATTCCAAAAACGACCTGAACAAGAAGAACCCGTGAGCACCGCAGCCGAACCTTCCACAGCCCCCGCAACCGCCGCCTCCGAGCACGCCCCGATCCTCCGGACCGACAAGCTGGTCAAGATCTATGGCGGCCGCGCGGTCGTCAACGGGGTGGACATCAACATCAAGGCCGGAGAGATTGTCGGCGTCCTCGGGCCCAACGGCGCGGGCAAGACGACCACCTTCTACATGGTCGTGGGTCTCGTAAGACCCAACGGCGGCCGGGTCATCTTCAAAGACCAGGACGTCACCGGCTACCCGATGCACCGCCGGGCCCGCATGGGCATGGGCTACCTGCCCCAGGAGGAATCCATTTTCCGCAAGCTGACCGTCGAGGAGAACATCATGGCCATCCTCGAAACCACCGAGAAAACCAAAAAGGAACGCCGGGCCCGGTGCGCGGAGCTATTGAACCAGTTCGGCATCGAGCACGTCGCCAAGCAGCTCGCCCTGACCCTTTCCGGTGGTGAAAAGCGCCGCCTCACCATCGCCCGCTCTCTGGTGAGCAACCCAAGTTTATTAATGTTGGACGAACCATTCAGCGGAGTGGACCCCATCGCTGTCTATGATGTGCAGCAGATCATCGTCAACCTGCGCAAAACCGGCCTCGCCATCTTGATTACCGACCACAACGTTCGCGAAACCCTCTCCATCGTCGACCGCGCCTACCTCGTTTCCGAAGGGCGCATCGAGAGCGAGGGGACCAAGGACTTCCTGATCAACGACCCCATCAGCCGCCAGCTCTACCTGGGCGAGCGCTTCTCTATGTAAACCCACGGTCCGTAAACTTTTGTTCCCAATCAACCCAAATAAGGAGGAAAACCAATGCAAGTAGCCAATGTAAACCTGCCCATCAAAGTCACCGGCCGCCATGTAGCCGTGACCGAGTCTCTCAAGGACTACGCCATTAAAAAGGTGGAAGGGCTGCACCTCGACACCCCGCGCATTATCGAAGCGCAGGTGATCCTGGACGTTCAGAAGTATCGGCAAATCGCCGAAGTCATCCTCCATTGCGCCAATCACATCACGATTGAGGCGACGGCGCAATCCAATGACCTTTACGCAGCCATCGACGAAGTGATGGGCAAGATTGCCCAGCAAATGCGCAAATTCAAGACGCGCATTATGCGGCAAAGCCGTCCGAAACACGCGCAAATCAAGACCTTCAACGAGAAGATCATCGAAGTGGCCTCCTCGACCGAGGAACACCCCATCGAGGTCGAGCCGAAGGTCATCGAAACGGAGCAATACCAGGTCAAGCCCATGTTCGTGGACGAGGCCATTCTCCAACTCGAAGTTTCGGACCGCGAATTCCTGGTTTTCACCAACGCCAAGACCGAGAAAGTCAACGTTCTCCATCGCCGCAAGGAAGGCGGATTCGGCCTGATTGAGCCGATCGTCTAAAACCGGCGATAGCTGACCGCTTCCCCCGGCACCCGCGAGAAGGTTTTTTCTTTCTTGCGGGTGCCATTTTTTTTGGAGGCGCCCGTACGAATAAAATGCGCCTCGTTCCCAATCTCCAGATTGGGAACGTCTTTTTGGTGCGAAACTCTGTTTCGCAGCGGTGGGGGAGGGAATCGGAGATTCCAAGACAAGGACGTTACGAATCTGGAGATTCGTAACGAGGGAGCGGCAGGGGGCATTAAAACAGCACCATATATGAGGCCACGGATTCAGAAAAAGCAGGCACACTCCCGATGTGTCTGTACCTAAACAATTCGGCAAAAATCTTTCGCGATTGCGGGTTGAACACGGCCTGACACAATACCAACTGGCTGCCTATGCGGAGATTAGCCGTTCGTACTTGCAGCGGATTGAAAGCGGGCAATTCCAGCCAACCATCTCGGTGGCTCTTCGCTTGAAGCAAGCACTTGGTTGCTCGTGGGATGTGCTCATGGAAGGCGTGGAGGAGTAGTTCGATTCGGCCCGAGAATCCGTACGAATAAAATTCCTCAAGTTCCTGGGTTCCTGATAAACTTCCTTCCTGTGAAACCGAAGGGCAAATACCCCACCATCACCGTTGGCGACTTCTATACCCGCTACTCCGAGGCGCTCGGGATGACGCTCCTGGGGTCTGCCGCCGGGTTCGACCGCATCGTCAAGGAGCCGACCATCAACCGTCCCGGCCTGGCCCTTTCGGGCTTCTTTGACTACTTCGCCGCCAAGCGCATCCAGGTCCTGGGCGCGGCCGAGCTGGCCTACCTGCGCAAGTGCCCCCCGAACGAAGTCCGCGAACGCATTCGGGCTATCATCCGCCGCCGGGTGCCCTGCCTCGTCATTGCCCGGGGCAGCCGCCCGCCCAAGCACCTCCTGGAGGAGACCGAGGCCGGGCGCATCTCCGTTTTCCAGACCTCCATGGTCACCATGAACTTCATCAACGCCGCCACGCTGGCCCTCGAGCGGGAGTTCGCCCCGACGACCCTTGAGCACGGGAGCATGGTCGATATCCTGGGCGTCGGGACCCTCGTGCGGGGCTCGGCGGGCATCGGCAAAAGCGAGTGCGTCCTGGGCCTCCTGGAGCGGGGCTATCCCCTCATCGCCGACGACGTCACCCGCCTGCGGTTAATCGACAGCCGACATTTAGTTGGCACCGCCCCGGATTTAACCCGCCACCACATGGAGGTCCGCGGCGTAGGAATCATCAATGTTTCCTCCATGTTTGGCATCCGCGCCGTGCGGGTGGAGAAGGTTCTCGATTTGATCGTCACGTTAAAAGACTGGCAAGAATTAGAAGAGCCGGATAGAATAGGCCTCAACCAACAATTTCACGAGATACTGGGCATCCAAGTCCCTCACATTACTATCCCTGTGCGTATTGGCCGGGATCTTTCGCGCTTAGTCGAAGTTGCCGCGCTGGATCAAAAGCTCAAGAGCATGGGGCAGGATAGTGCGAAGGAGTTTAATGACCGGCTCTTGAATTCAATGCAGAGAAAACCGTAATGGGCCTACTAAGCCGTAAAACCACGAGTAACCAAGACCAGACCGCAGCGAAAGAGTTCACCATCCTCAACCGCCTGGGGCTGCATGCCCGTCCCTCGGCGATGTTTGTGAAGGCAGCCAATCGCTTTAAGGCCGAGGTGTGGGTTGAAAAAGACGGCGAGCAAGTCAATGGCAAGAGCATCATGGGCCTCATGATGCTGGCCGCGGGCCAAGGCTCCAAACTGGTCGTCACCTGCGAGGGGGGCGACGCCGAGCAAGCACTGGCCGAAATCGAGTCGCTCATCCAGCGCCGTTTCGACGAGGAGTAGGCCGGAATTCTCAAGAGACCCCCTTGAGAGATCCCTGGCTAGATCCCCTAAGAGGGCCGGGCGTTTGCGAAAATTTCTTTCAAGCAAACGCGCTAATCCCTTGCAGGCGGCTTAATTTGGCGCAAAACTCTGCATTCGCGCGGCCAGAACTTGACCGCGAAACCCAATGAGCGATACCCAGCAGCGAGTAGAACGACGTTTCCATGGTGTGGGCGTATCGCCCGGCATTGCTCGTGGAACCGTCTTCGTACTCCGGCCGGAGGACGAGGAAGCCCCCTCCCGCAGAATCGAGGACTGGGAGGTCCCCGGGGAAGTCGCCCGCTTCGAGGCCGCCCTGCTCCAGACCCGCGAGCAGATCGTCGAAATGCAGAACCGGATCGCCGGGGCCATCGGCGCGAAGGACGCCAGCATCTTTGACGCGCATCTGCTGGTCGTCGAGGACCGCACCCTCATCGACGAAGTGCTGCGCACGCTGGACCGCGACCAGTACAACATCGAGTACATTTTCCAACAAGTCGCCAACCGCTACGCCAAGACGCTGAGCGAGATCGACGACCCCTACCTGCGCGAGCGCGCCCTCGACATCAACGACGTCTGCCGCCGCGTGGTGCGCAACCTGATGGGCAAGGACCCCCGCAGCGCCTCGCAGATCGACGTGCCGCACATCCTGGTGGCCCATAACCTGACGCCCTCGGACACGGCCCAGCTCAACCGCAAACTGGTCCTCGGCTTCGCCACCGACGTCGGCAGCCGCACCTCGCACACGGCCATCATGGCCCGGTCGCTCAACATCCCGGCGGTGGTGGCCCTGCACAACGTCAGCGACTCGCTCCTTTCCGGCGACCATGTCCTCCTGGACGGCTACAGCGGGCTCTTAATCGTCAACCCGAGCGACCAGACCCTCTGGGAGTACGGCGAGCTGGAGGTCAAAAAAACCGAGGTCGAGGACAAGCTGGAGGCCCTGCGCGAGACCGTCTCCACCACGCTGGATGGCCGCCACATTACCCTTTCCGCCAATATCGAACTGCCGAGCGACATCGACTTGGTCAAGCAGAGCGGCGCGGAGGGCATCGGCCTCTACCGGACGGAATTTTTCTACATCAACAAGAACGAGCTGCCCAACGAAGAGGAGCAGTACGAGAACTACCTCGCCGTGGCCAAGGAGATCCCCGACCAGTCGGTGATCATCCGCACGCTCGACTTAGGGGGCGACAAATTCATGAGCGCCTTGCAGCTCCCCTCTGAGCTGAACCCGTTCCTCGGCTGGCGCGCCATCCGCTTCTGCCTGGAGCGCGTCGATGTCTTCAAGACCCAGCTGCGCGCCATCCTGCGGGCCAGCGCCTTGGGGAACATTCGCATGATGTTCCCGATGATCTCCGGCGTGGACGAGCTGCGCCGGGCGAACGCCGTGCTGGAAGAGTGCCGCCAGGAACTCCGCGAGAAGGGCATCCCGTTCAACGAGCACATGGAAGTGGGCGCGATGATCGAAGTGCCCAGCGCCGCGCTCGTGGCCGACCTGCTGGCCAAGGAAGTCGATTTTTTCAGCATCGGGACCAATGACTTGATCCAGTACACGATCGCCGTGGACCGGATCAACGAGCGCATTGCCCACCTTTACGAGCCGACCCACCCGGCGATCATCCGGCTGATCAAGATGATCGTCAACGCGGCCCATGCCCACAACTTGTGGGTGGGCGTCTGCGGTGAAATGGCGGGCGAGATCGCGCTGACGCCACTCTTGGTGGGCCTCGGCGTGGACGAGCTAAGCACCGGAGCCGCGCTGGTGCCCCGGGTGAAGCGGGCCGTGCAAAGCCTCGATATCGGCGTCTGCTTGCAGCTCGTCGACGAGGTGAAGAACATGGAGTCCGCCGAAGCGATTTTGGAGAAGTGCGAGGCCATTGCCAAAGCGCACTATCCGGAGTTGATGGTGTAGAGGCGGCTCCGTCTCAACCATGGCCAACCCCCGGGCTTGACCGGGGTTTACCGTAAGACCGTCGCGGAATGGGTTGCCGTTTTCTGAGGTATGGAGATCGACACCCAAGGACCGCGGTCCAATTCCCGGCAAAATGCAGGCAGCTATCCCCTGATTGTTCACTCCCATCTGAGCTGGGACTGGGTCTGGCAGCGCCCCCAGCAGTTCCTCTCCCGGCTCTCCACCCGGCACCGGGTGCTTTTCCTGGAAGGGCCCTATCCGGATGAGAGGGTTGCCGAGCCGTGCACGATCTTAAGCGAGGTGCCGCAGTACCCCAATGTCACGGTGCTCCGTTCCCTGATGCCCGTGCGACGCTGGCGGGATGGCGCGTGGGTCGACGAGGAGCGCTTCCGGCTGGTGGCGACGCTGCTTTCCGGGCCGCTGGGGGAGGAGTTCCGCGATCCCGTGCAGTGGTTCTACGATCCGATGGCGGTAACGGCTTTCGCGGGGCGGCTGGGGGAAATCGCGGTCGTCTACGATTGCATGGACGAGCTTTCGCAGTTCAAGGGGGCTCCGGCGGAGCTGGTGAAGCGCGAGCGGGAGCTCCTGGCGCTGGCCGATGTGGTTTTCGCGGGTGGGCCGAAGATCCACGAGGCCAAGTCGGCGCTGCATGCGAATTGTTACGCCTTTGGCTGCGGCGTGGACGAGCATCATTTCGGCCTGGCGCGCAATGGCTCGGCGGTGTTGCCGGAGGATCTTGCTCATTTGCAGGGCCCGGTGCTCGGGTTTTTCGGCGTGGTGGATGAGCGGATGGATTACGAGCTGGTGGCGCGGATCGCCGACTGCGAGCCGTCGTGGAACCTGGTGATGGTGGGGCCGCGTACCAAGGTTGAGGAGAGCGTGCTGCCCCGGCGCGCCAATATCCATTGGCTGGGCGGGCGTGACTATGCCCAGCTACCGCACTACGCCAGTCGGTTCAATGTCTGCCTGATGCCGTTCGCCATCAACGCGGCGACGGAATACATCAACCCGACCAAGGCGCTGGAATACATGGCCACGGGGAGGCCGATTGTCTCCTCGGCCATTGAGGATGTGGAGCGGCAGTTCAGCGACGTAGCGCATGTGGCGCATTCGCACGAGGAGTTTATCGCCCTGTGCCGTCAGGTGCTCGACAGCCCGGACCCGGAGCGGATTCAACAGGGCATCGAGCTGGCCAAGCTGCACTCCTGGGATGCCGTGGTGGCCCGGCTGGAGCGGCATGTCGATGACGTGGTGGAAGGGCGCGCGGGGAAGTCGGAAGGGACGGCGGCGTGAGGCGTGCTCGGGCGTGATGCCGGGCAGACGTTTATGACCTTTTTCATGACACTCCGGGAGGGGTGAAGAGGCGGCTTCCCCTGTAAAATGGAGGATGGCACGGCGGTCGCTCTCTCTTCTCTCATTAAGAAATCAGAGGGAGGGGTTATGAAAATGGATCTCTGTCGGGATGATCACGAAATATTGACTGAAGTCGAAGAAGGCACGGAAGCGGTGGACGCCGTGGAGGCGGCGGACGCTGTGGAGGCGGTTGAACCCGTGGAGCCCACGGAGGAACCGGAGGAGACGCTGCCCGCAACGCACGCCTATCGCCGCCGGGGAGCCCGTAAGGCTGCCCAGGATGACGAGACGGACGAGGCGCTCATGACACGGGTGGCGACGGGCGATCCCCGGGCGCTGGAGAAGCTTTTCGACCGGCACGCGGGTGTTGTCAAAAGCGTCATCTTCAAAATCATCCACAACGAGGCCGAGGCCGAGGATGTGCTGATGGAGGTGTTTTTCGAGGCGTGGAACCATGCGTCGAAATACTCGGCGGAAAAGGGCAAGGCGCTCGGGTGGCTGGTGACGATGGCGCGGCGGCGCGGTATCGACCGGCTGCGCAAACGCCAGAGCTATTCCCGCGCGACGGATCGCCTGGAAGTCGAGGTGAAGCACGATCCGGCGGCGTGGATCTCGGGCCGCGATGACGGCGATTCGGAGAGCGCCGATGTGCGGGCCTTCATCCAGGCACGCATGGCCGAGCTGCCTCAGTTTCAGCGCGAAGCGATCGAGTACGCGTTCTTCAAAGGCATGAGCCAGCGTGAGATTGCTGCCCATACGGGCATCCCGCTGGGCACCATTAAGACGCGCATCGAGCTGGGGCTCAAGAAGCTGAGTCTCTCGCTCGAAGTACTCGCGGGGGAGCTCTGAAAAGCTGGACTTGGGAGACGGGGAGAGATGAGGAGACCCGGGGATGGCGCGCTGGTCGCGTCTCTTGGTCTCCTTGTCTCCCGTGTCTTCTGCTAGTGGGCTACGCGGGCGCGGAATTCCACCATGCGCGCGTTGAGGTCCATGAGGGCGGTTTTGATGCCCTGGTAGGTCTTGCCGGTCTTGCGAACGGCTCCCGAACCAACCAGCGATTGAAGCTTTTCGTAGGCCCGAAGGCGGAGCATTTCCTCGCCGCCGCTTGCGGCATTGCGCGCCCGAAGGTTCGCGTAGAGGACTTCAAACAAAGCCTTGAATTCGAACGGATTATTTTTAAGAAGCACCGCGACCAGCTCTTCCGTAATCGTGTCAGGGCCCCGTCGCGAGAAGCCGCTGGAAGTTTGGTTCATCCTTTCCATTACCATGATCCCGGGCAAAATGCGAGCAAAGATCACGTTGCGTTTGAAAAGTTTGCATTTATCTGGTGGCCTGGGCCACACTTCCACCTATGCACGACCCACGTTTTGACAAGCTCGCGGCGGCGCTCGTCGGTTTTTCAACGGCGCTGAAAAAAGGCGATAGAATTTTGATCGACGCCTTCGACATTCCCGAGGAAATGACGGTGGCCTTGATCCGCGCGGCTCGCGCGCTGGGGGCCGATCCCTTGGTGCAGGTGCACCAGGCCCGGGTGGCCCGCGAGATGGCGCGCGAGGCGGGAGCCGCGCAGTATGACGTGATTGCCGAGTTGGAGCTGGCCCGGATGCAAAAGGTGGACGCCTATGTTGCCGTGCGCGGCAGCCACAACATCGCGGAGATGAGCGACATTCCCGCCGACCGCATGAAGCTCGTTTCGCAGAAGATGAAGCCGGTCCTGGATCACCGCGTGGGGAAGACCCGCTGGTGTGTGCTGCGCTGGCCCTCGCCCGCTATGGCGCAGCAGGCCGGGATGAGCACGGAGCAGTTTGAGGATTTTTATTTCAACGTTTGCACCCTGGACTACGCCCGGATGCAGCCCGGCATGGCGGCGCTGGCCGCGTGGATGATGCGCTCGGACAAGGTGGAGATCAAAGGCCCGGGCACGGAGCTCACGTTCTCCATCAAGGGCATCCCGGCGATCCCGTGCGGCGGCAAGCACAATATCCCCGATGGCGAGGTTTTCACCGCGCCGGTGCGCGACTCGGTGCAGGGGGTTATCACGTTTAACGCGCCGACGATTTACCAGGGGACGCCGTTTGACGCGATCCGGCTGGAGTTCAAGGACGGCAAGGTGGTGAACGCCACGGGCAACAATACCAAGCGGCTCAACGAGATCCTCGACTCGGACGCGGGGGCGCGCTACGTGGGCGAGTTTTCCTTCGCGTTTAACCCGTACATTCTCCACCCGATGCGGGATATTTTGTTCGACGAGAAGATTTCCGGCTCGTTCCACTTCACGCCGGGCCAGGCCTACGAGAACGCCGATAACGGCAACCGCTCGCAGGTCCACTGGGACATGGTCAATATCCAGCGCGAGGATTACGGCGGCGGCACGATTCACCTCGACGGCGTGCTGGTGCGCGAGAACGGGCGCTTCGTGCCGGAGGAACTCCAGGCGCTCAATCCAGAAAATCTGGTGTAGGCGATGCGTCCAGCGGCGTGACTCGGACGAGCGCCGCGCTCAGCGACTCCACGAGCACCAGGCCGTGGCCTTCCGTCTCGGCGGCTTCGCCCCGCTCAAGGACGAGGTCGCGAGGGTCGCCCTCCTGGGTGATCCAGACTTTGCCGCCGCGGCATTCGATGTGAAAGCCTCCGCCATCCCCCGGGATGCGGAGGAGGTCCCCTTGGGCGAGGAACTGGACCGGCGAAACCTGGCACGGGCCGGGCAGGGTGGTTTCCGGAGTGATCATGCCCCAAGGGTAAGCTGGAAAGCGGGAGCGGAACAGATTCAGAGCGCGAGGTTTCGGGCCAGTACAGCGGCGCTGGTCGTGGACTGTGCTCCTCGGTTTTTTGCTGAACTGTGACTGTGCTTGTGCCGGTTTGGGGGTAAGCTGCGGGTTGATGACCACGCCCTCTGCCGAAAAGCCGCTGTTGTACGAGGAGCTTGCGGCGCAGCTCCGGGGGATGATTGGCAACGGGACGCTGCGCGCCGGGGAGCGGATTCCCTCCGTGCGGCGTATGGCGCGCCAGCGGCGGGTGAGTATTTCGACGGTGCTCCAGGCCTACGGGGTTTTGGAGAATGAGCGGGCGATCGAGGCGCGGCCGCAGTCTGGCTATTTCGTGCGGCCCCGGGGCTGGAATCGACCCGAGGAACCCGGGATGTCCCGGCCCGCGCCCAAGCCGACCTCGGTGCATGTCAGCGAGCTTTCCCTCCAGGTGATGCGGCTCATGGAAATGACGCATGACCCGAATGCGGTGAAATTCGGCGCGGCGCTGCCCTGCCCGGAGTGGCTCCCCTCGGCGGCGCTCAACCGGATGATGGCGGCGGCGGGACGGCGGCGCAGCGACGGCGGGACGGGCTACGAGATCGTGCCGGGCAGCCAGGCGCTGCGCGTGCAGATCGCCCGGCGCGCGCTGGAAAACGGCACGGCGCTTTCAGCCGATGACGTGATTGTTACCTGCGGCGGCACCGAGGCGCTCTATTTATGCCTGCGGGCGGTGGCCCAGGCCGGGGACACGATTGCCATTGAATCGCCCTCTTACTTCGGGGTGCTGACGTGCATCGAATCCCTCGGAATGAAGGCGCTGGAGATCCCCACGCACCCGCGCGATGGCGTGAGCCTGGAGGCGCTGGCCTTTGCGCTGGAGAGCCAGCCGGTGAAGGCGTGCGTTTTCGTGCCCAATTTCCACAATCCGCTGGGCTGTTGCACGAGCGATGAGCACAAGCGGCAGCTGGCGGAGATGCTGGCGCGCCGGGAGATTCCGCTCATCGAGGACGATACTTATGGGGAGATCGCGTTTAGCCCCTACCGGCCCAAGACGGTCAAATCCTTCGACCGCAATGGGCTGGTGCTCCTGTGCGGTTCGTTTTCCAAGACCTTGGCACCGGGGTATCGCGTCGGCTGGGCGGCCCCGGGGCGCTTCCGGGAGAAGGTGACGCACCTCAAGATGGTCAGCTCGCTGGGCAACGCTACGCTGCCGGAGCTGGCCATTGCCGATTACCTGGCGACCGGGGGCTACGAGCATCATTTGCGCAAATTGCGGAAGCTTTACGCGGAACAGACGACGCTGCTCACTCGGGCCATTGGCGAACATTTCCCCGAGGGGACCCGGGTGACGCGTCCGGCGGGCGGCCAGGTGCTGTGGGTGGAGTTGCCGGAGTCCATCGACGCGATGGAGCTGTTCTACCGGGCGCTGGAGCGGAATATCAGCATCGCGCCCGGCCCGATTTTTTCGCCCAAGCAGAAGTACCGTAATTTTATCCGGCTCAACGCAGGCGTCTCGTGGAACGAGCGCACGGAGGCCGCGCTGGTCGAGCTGGGCCGGATGATGCGGGCGTGAGGCGGGGACAGCTTCCTAATCCGCGTAAGTCGTTGTAATCAAGGCAGCGTTTCGCCGTCATGTGTGCCATGGGGCATCTCGATGTGTGACACTTAACCGATTCGTCGGCAAGGAATTTCATTGATTGAGTTCCTTCTACCGCTTATCCTAGCCTCGCGTATTCGGGCGGTCTTCCACTCCATCGGCGTGCTCGCTTTGATTTCCGCGGAAAGCGCGGACTCGGCCAGCGCTTCGGTCAGGCTCACACTGGGTTCGAGTGGGGGCGGAGCATCTATTTCGATCGGCTTATTCCCAAGCCCTTGGTGCGGCCTGCGGTATTGTAATTCTCCTCGAATTCGTGGAGTAGAGAAACCAGATGGTTCTCTCGAAATACAGCGAAATGGTCCCAACACTCGCTTTTTACTGACTGCACAAACTTTAGGAGGAGGGTCGCCTTTCCAACCCTAATTAACTATTCAACCGCAGAAGGTCTGAACCGCTCCGATATCCGTTCGACACCGCCACGAGGCCCCTCAACAGATTTGAAGCTAGCGGTATCGCTATCCCACCCAGTTTTTGCCGGATATGGATAGATAGGCATATCTAACTCGGTCTTACCATTAACTACGCGTCGGCCGTGGAACATATTTGGCGCATCACCCTTCTCTCGCCAATCGGAGACAAGACCACCTAAGTCCGGCAGATCCATTATTCCCGGCCCTGATCCGTGACCCATTCCTGGTACAATGAAGAATCTGAAAAACGACTTTACTCGATCAATCGCCCCAAAATACTCGATCACCCGTTCATAATAATCAATGGAAGCGTGATACGGAACGCATGAATCCGCAGACCCGAGGAGCATAATCATCTTGCCTCCATGTTTTTCAAATTGGCTCAAGTCGGGATTTTCTGCATTAAGGTAAGGTCCCAGTGCGGCTGTATAGGTATCGATATCGTTTCCAAAATTGATATCCGCAAGGTTCTTATTTGCGCCAAAGACCCATTTGAAAAGGTAGAGATTCCCGTGCGCACCTTCGAAGGAACTGCCAAAAGGAATGCCACAGAATATACGTTCGCCTGTAATAGCATGTCTCGGACCATCAAAGAGCTTTCGGAGAGCATCTACATGCTCACTCGTCAGAGTCGGATCCTTTTGCGCCGCCAAAGCAATCACAGCTTCAATATCTTTTTTTTCGCACCTCGGGTCAGAAACAAATTTCCCGGCAGAGGCGGGTATCTCCCGAGCAGCCATGTATTCATTTCCAGCAGCTATGATGTTGTTTTGCTGGGATTCCGTGAATGGACATTTCTTGAGAATCTGGTCGTTCCAGAGGAAATAGGCATGAAGAGGAGTGCGGCAATGCGCCGGGACGTTCGCAACAATCCCGTCGTAATCATTCGGATAGCGTTGCGCTTCCTGGAGAGCCTGTTGGCCGCCAGTAGAACGGCCGCTGAAATACGAATAGGCCGGATCCTTTCCGTAATATGCCTTAATCACCTGTTTTGCGACAACCGTCATTAGATGCGTTGCCCTAAACCCGAAGTCTTTCCAGACCTCTGGATTTCCGATTCCAACATCGGGGTTTGGCGCGGTTCCCATATCTGTCGTCGCCACAGCATATCCACGGCAAAGTGAACCAACCAGACTACTGACGGGAATGTGTCCTGCGGCCCCCCCCATTTCCGACGCCTACAAAACGGTTATTCCATTTTTCAACCTCTGGCAGCCAAATTTCAACATTGATGTTTGAGCCCTTCTCCGGATTAAGGACGACCTTTACGATGGTTCGCGGCGGTAAATTATTAAGTGTGCTTCCTTGGGGAGTTACTAGCGTTGGCGATAGGTTCCGTTCAGCGAGCACAACAGTGCCGACGTCGAGCTGCAATTTCCTAAGCTCGTCTACGCCGTCACTTTCCTCCGGTGGCGCAGCGAATACCAATCCAGCGCCACAAAGAAAAGCGGCCGCAATGCTGAAACATTTTGTTCGAACCGGTTGAAGGGGGGAGGGGTGAAGGATCATGATTCACTCACTTTCTGAAATTGGCGGATTTCAGGCAATCTGCAATAACTGCGCCTCGTTGCAAGACCTTGGAATCTGCTCGCACAACCTGTGGCGGTGTCTCGCTAATGACGCGATTGACTGCCTCAAACGCGGCATTGGTGAGTCCGCTTTCGCAGAAACCCAGGATGCCATCCCCGTGCTCCTTGCCCCCCCGGCAAGCGCGGCAGATTCAGGCCGTCTGCTACGGGCAGCCCTGCCGTGCCTTCGGGGAACTGTGGTTCCCTGGCGAATTACTTGTCACGAAGCGCATTGTCCTGTTTGCTATAGAGTTCCCGTAGGTCTTGCGGCACTCTCATGTTGAGGTAATAACGACTTTTCCGGCAGAGCAAACCGGACTGGCGAGGCATCGGAATAGGACGGCAATGTGTTTGGTCATGTGTGACAAAACGGCGTTTCCGATGCCTGATTATCAGGGACTTACTTGATTTCCAAGTGCTTACAAGGAAATGGCGGAAGGGGCGGACCTTCCGGCAATCGAGTTGCCGGAAAAGGTGCGTTCCCCAAAATCGGAGTTTGGGAACGAGAGGCAAAAGCTCCTGCCTTTGCCTCCGTGTCCTCTGTGCTCTCTGTGGTGAAATTTAAATCACCGTGCCTGCCGGGATCGTCGTGTTCTTCGGCACGATGATGATGCCTTCGCGGATGTAGTAGTTGGGGCCGTCGAAGTGGGTCGGTTTGCCCTTGGGGCTGATGGTCACGTTGTCGCCGATGCGCGCGTTCTTGTCGATGATCGCGTGGTCGATGTGGCAGTTGCGGCCGATGCCCAGCGGGGTGCAGCCGTCGGTGTTGTCGTGGAGGGCGAGGTCGGCGTCAAAGAAGTCGTTACCCATCAGGATGACGTCTTTAATCGTTGTGCCTGCCTTAATGTAGGAGCGCACGCCTACGACGGCGTGGTCGATCTCGGCGTCCGTGATGGTGCAGCCGTCGGAGATGATGGAGCGGTTGATGCGCGCTCCCTGCATCTTGCTGGCGGGCAGGAACCGGGCGTGGGTGTAGACGGGCCGCGTGGTGTCGAACATCGAGAAGGGGGGCTTTTCGTCGGTCAGCGCCAGGTTGGCGTTGAAGAAGGAGCGGATCGTTCCGATGTCCTCCCAGTAGCCCTGGAAGATGTAGGAGTGAACTTTGTAGTGCTCGATGGAGCGGGGGATGATGTGCTTGCCGAAGTCCACGAGGTCGTTGTCGAGCGCTTCGATGAGTGCCTGGCGGTTGAAGACGTAGATGCCCATGGAGGCCTGGAAGAGCTCCTCGCCGGGGTTGTGCCCGAGCTGCTCCATCAGGTTGCCAGGGATGCGCAGGCTGTCCAGCACGGCCGGGTCCTTCGGTTTTTCCACAAACCGGGTGATCTGCCGGGTGTCGTCGGTGTGCATGATGCCGAATTCGCTGGCGGCCTCGCGGTTGACGGGGATGGTGGCGATTGAGATGTCGGCTCCCTCCTGGATGTGCTGGTTGAGCAGGTCCCGGAAGTCCATGCGGTAGAGCTGGTCGCCGCTCAGGATCACGTAGTATTGGTAGGGGCGGCTGAGGAAGTTTTGCAGGTTTTGACGGACGGCGTCGGCGGTGCCCTGGTACCAGTGGGAGCCCGAGGGGGTCTGCTGCGCGGCGAGGATTTCCACGAACGAGCGCGAGAAGCGGTCAAATTTGTAGGCGCTCGCTATGTGCCGGTGCAACGATGCACTGTTGAACTGCGTGAGGACGTAAATGTGGCGTAAATCGGAGTTGATACAGTTGGAAATCGGGATGTCGACGATCCGGTACTTGCCGCCGAGCGGGACGGCCGGCTTGGAGCGGTCCTTGGTCAGGGGGAAGAGGCGGGTGCCTGCACCGCCGCCCATGATGATGGCCAGGGTGGAATGGGTGACTGAGGAGATTGTGGAGAAGTTCTGCGGATTCATTCTATTTTCCTTCGGGAGGCCTTCTTTTATGGAAACTGGTCGGCGATTTCCTACGGGTATCAGCGGAGAATTAGCTCGTGAAACGCCCGCTTGGCGATCATGTTGCCCTGCGCGGTAAAATTTGTCAGTATCGAAAAACTTATGTGTGGCATTATTGGTTACATCGGCAAATCCGAAGCGGCCCCCGTTCTGCTGGATGGCCTGCGGCGGCTGGAATATCGCGGTTACGACTCCGCGGGGCTCGCGACGCTTAACGGCCAGATCAGCATCCGCAAATGCAAGGGGCGCATTGCGAATCTTGCCGAGCTAATCGAACGGGAACCGGTTTGCGGTTCTGTCGGGATTTCGCACACTCGCTGGGCGACTCACGGCGGTGTGACGGACGAAAACGCTCACCCGCACTTTGACGAAAGCGGCAAGCTGGTTGTGGTCCACAATGGCGTGATCGAGAACTACCAGACCCTCAAGGAGCAGCTCATTGCCGAGGGGCACCACTTTAAGTCGCAGACGGATACCGAGGTGCTGGCGCACTTGATCGGGAAATATTTCGACGCGGCGGGCGGGGAAGCCACCGGCAAGCGGCTCGTGGAGGCCGTGCGCCATGCGCTCAAAGACGTGACAGGGACCTACGGGATCGCCGTGATGCACGAGGCCGTGCCCGGGACGCTCGTGGGGGCGCGCCGCGGCAGCCCGCTGGTGCTCGGCATCGGCAAGGGGGAGAACTTCCTGGCCAGCGACGTCTCGGCCATTGTCGGCCACACGCGCGAGGCGGTTTACCTGCGCGATTATGATGTTGTGGCGCTTACCGACGACAATTTCGAAGTCACTACGCTCAACGGCGGCGCTTCGGGATTTAAGGTCAGCAAGGTGGAGTTCTCCGAGGACGACGTGAACAAGGGGACCTACCCTCACTACATGCTCAAGGAGATCTTTGAGCAGCCCAACTCGCTTCAGGACGCCATGCGCGGACGCCTTTCCCTGGAGGAAGCCACGGCCAAGCTCGGCGGGCTCAACATGACCCCCACGGAGCTGCGCGACATCGAGCGCATTGTCCTGACCGGCTGCGGCACGGCGTGCCATGCGGCGATGGTCGGCGAATACGTCCTGGAAAACCTGGCGCACCTCCCCACCGAGGTGGAGTTCGCCAGCGAGTTCCGCTACCGGAATATGCCGATGAACAAGGACACGCTGGTCTTTGCCATCAGCCAGAGCGGCGAGACGGCTGATACGCTGGCGGCGCTGCGCGAGAGCATGCGCAAGGGCCACCGGACCCTCGGCATCTGTAACAACGTGGCCAGCACGATCGCCCGCGAGAGCGACGGCGGCGTCTACATGCATGCGGGGCCGGAGATCGGCGTCGCGGCGACCAAGTCCTTTACCTCCCAGGTGGCGGTCCTCACGCTCCTGGGCCTGCTCCTGGGGCGCATCCGGCACCTCTCCACGTCCGAGGGCATCCGGATCATCGAGGAGCTTCAGGCGATCCCGGACAAGGTCCGCCTGATCCTGGAGCAGAATGAGAAGATCAAAGAGATCGCCCACAAGTATTCCTACGCCAAGGCGATGATGTTCCTGGGCCGCCAGTTCAACTACCCAGTGGCGATGGAAGGGGCGCTGAAGATGAAGGAGATCAGCTACATCCACGCCGAGGGACACCCGAGCGCGGAGCTTAAGCACGGCGTCATCGCGCTAATCTCGCCGGAAGTCCCCTCGGTCTTCATCGCGCCGGACGACTCGGTGCTCGATAAGAACATTTCCAACATCGAGGAAGTGCGCGCCCGCAAGGGGCCGGTGCTCGCCATCGGCACGGAGGGCAACACGAAGCTCGCGAAGGTGGCCGACGATGTGATCTACATTCCGCGCTGCCCGGATTACCTTTCGCCGCTGCTGACGGTGATCCCGCTCCAGCTTTTTGCCTACCACACGGCGGTGAAGCTCGGGTGCGATGTTGATAAGCCGCGCAACCTGGCCAAGAGCGTTACGGTCGAGTAGTGGCCGCCGAGTTGGGGGATTCATTTCTCTAATGGATGAGAAATGAAATAATAAGGAGGCTGGCGCAGGTTCTTTTTGACAAAGTGGAGTTTAAGAGAACCTTACCCCCATGGCAAAACGGTTTTTCCCCCCGTATTGGCTTAAGAGGAGGGGTGGGGCCGCAAATGCCGGACCCACCACCCATTGGGCGTTGAAGCGCGGTACCACCGTGATGGTGGCTGCTGCCTTATGCGCGGTGATCTCGGTAGGGTGGCTTTCGTATCACCTGGCCACCCATCATACCGCCCTGCTGGTGCTTCCGGCGGGCACGCTCCTGAGCGTGTTGGTGCTGGCTGCGGGCGCTTTCCGGCTCAACCGGGAGGCGGCTTCTGTCAGGACCGCGCATGAGCGGGCGACCCGGGATTTGATCGAATCGATCAGCGACGGTTTTTTTGCCCTGGACCGGGAGTGGCGCTATGTCCGCATTAACTCCGCCGCGCTCAAGATGCTCGGCAAGCGGCGCAATGAGGTGCTGGGGCAGGTGGTCTGGGAGGTGACTCCCGAAATGAAGGACCTGGCCTACGAGCGGCAGTTCCGCAAGGCGATGTGGGAGGGGATGCCGGTCCGCTTCGAGGAGGCCGACCCGAGCCCGCGCGGCGAGTGGTTCGAGATCCGCGCCTACCCGACCGCACGGGGGCTGAATGTCTTTTTCAACGACATCACCGGGCGCAAGCAGACCGAGGACCGCCTGCGGCAACTCTCCCGCGCCGTGGATCAGAGCCCGGCGGTGGTCATGATCACCGACATACGGGGGCATATTGAGTATGTGAACCCGAAATTCACCGAGATCACGGGCTACACGTTCGAGGAGGTGCGGGGGCTGAATCCGAAGATTTTGCGGGGCCCGGAGTCAATCCCCGGCCAGGGCCGGGAGCTTTGGGAGACGCTCCGCGACGGGGGCGAGTGGCGCGGCGAATTCCACAACCGGAAGAAAAACGGGGAGGTCTATTGGGAATACGCCTCGATCAGCCCCATCACCGACGACCATGGCCGGGCGACGCATTTCATCGCGATAAAGGAGGACATCACGCGGCGCAAGGCGATGGAGGCCTCGCTCCTGGAGGCAAAGAAAGAGGCCGAGGAGGCCAACCGCACCAAGGATGGCTTCCTGGCGATGCTTTCCCACGAGCTGCGCACGCCGCTGGCCCCAGTGCTGCTGATGGCGAGCGTTTCCGAGACGGATGAGGCGCTCTCGCCCGACGTGCGCGAGCAGTTCCAGATGATCCGCAACAGCATCGAGCTGGAGGCGCGCCTTATCGACGATCTGCTGGACCTGACCAAGGTGACGCGCGGCAAGCTTTCGCTCTCACTTAAGCCATTCAACGCGGACGAGCCGCTGGAAAAGACGCTGGAGATGCTGCACCAGGATTACGCGGCGAAGGCGCTGAAGCTGGACTGGGTGCGGGAGGCCGCCAGCACGATGGTCTGCGCCGATATGGCCCGGCTGCACCAGGTCTTTTGGAACCTGCTCAAGAACGCCATCAAGTTTACCCCCGCGGGCGGCGTCATTACGCTGCGCACGTTTAACCCCGACGAGGCCACCCTGGCTGTGGAAGTGCGCGATACGGGGGTGGGGATTGCGCCGGAGTATCTGGAGGAGGTCTTTCAGCCGTTCCGGCAGGGGGCGGCTACGGGCAAGCCTCAGTTTGGCGGGTTGGGGCTGGGGCTGGCCATTACCAAGGCCATTGTGGAGATGCACGGGGGAACGATCCTCGCGGCCAGTGCCGGGCAAGGGATGGGGGCCACGTTTACGGTCCGGATGCCGCTCTGCAAAGAGCCGCAGGTTGCGGCGGTGGGCGTGGCGGGCCCAGCCCAAAAGGGGGCGGCTCCGTTGCGGATTCTTCTGGTGGAGGACGATAAATCGACCCGGACGGTCCTCGCGCGGTTGTTGCGCAGGGACGGGCACCAGGTGGTCACGGCCGGGTCGTGCGCCGAGGCGCTCAATGTGCTGCGGGAGCAGCCGGAGGCCCAGCCTTTTGAGAGCCTGCTATGCGACCTCGGGCTGCCCGACGGCAGCGGGCTGGACTTGGTGGGGCCGATCAAGGAGCGTTCGCCGGGGGTTGCGGCCATTGCGATTAGCGGCTTTGGGATGGCCGAGGATTTGCGCCGCAGCCGCGAGGCGGGGTTTGATAGCCACCTGGTGAAGCCGGTGAATATCGAGGATCTGCGCTCCACGCTGGCGCATGCGGCGTAAGGGCTTGCCGTTGCTTGCCCGGGCCGCTTTTCCCAGGGCGTTGCGCAGGCATCTTTGGGCTGGCGAATTGCCCGGAACGGTTCAAAATAAGCAAACCATGGCTTCATTCCAGTTCGAAACGTTGGCGCTTCATGCCGGTCAGAAACCCGATCCCACGACGGGTTCGCGGGCGGTGCCCATTTACCAGACGACCTCGTACGTTTTCAAAGATACCGAGCAGGCGGCGAACCTGTTTGCCCTGAAGGAATTCGGGAATATTTACACGCGGTTGATGAACCCCACCAATGACGTTTTCGAGCAGCGCATCGCGGCGCTCGAAGGGGGCTCTGCCGCGCTGGCGACGGCCTCGGGCATGGCGGCTATTAGCGGGGCGCTCTTGGCCATTACGCGCTTGGGTGACGAGATCGTTTCCGCCGATAATCTCTACGGCGGCACCTATTCGCTCTTTGCCCACACCTTTCCGAAGCTCGGGCGCACGGTGAAGTTCGTTAATTCGCAGGACGTTGAGGCGTTTGCCCGGGCGATTACGCCCCGCACGCGCGCGATCTATGCGGAGACGATCGGCAACCCGAAGCTCGATGTGCCTGATTTCGAGGCGCTGGCCAAGATCGCCCACGAGGCGGGTATCCCGCTCGTCGTGGATAACACGGTGGGCGTGGGGCTGGTGCGGCCGATTGACCACGGCGCGGATATCGTGGTGATCTCGGCGACGAAGTACGTGGGCGGCCACGGGACGACCCTGGGCGGCGCGATTGTGGACAGCGGCAAGTTCGCCTGGAATAACGGGAAATTCCCGGAATTCACCGAGCCCGACGCGAGCTACCACGGCCTGATTTTCTGGGACGCGCTGGGCAATGTTCCCGGGCTGGGCAACGTGGCGTTCGTTTTTAAAGTGCGCCTGCAAATCCTGCGCGACCTCGGCGCGGCGCAGGCTCCGTTTAATTCCTGGCAGCTCATCCAGGGGCTGGAGACGCTGCCGCTGCGGATCGTTCGCCATAGCGAGAACGCGTTGGCGGTGGCGAAGTTTCTGGAAAGCCACCCGGCGGTGGCGTGGGTCAACTATCCCGGCCTGGAGAACCACCCGAGCCATGCCACGGCGGTGAAATACCTGCGCGGCGGCTTCGGCGGCCTCGTTGGCTTCGGCATCAAGGGCGGGCTGGAGGCGGGCAAGCGGCTGATCAATTCGGTGAAGCTCTTCTCGCACCTGGCTAACATCGGCGACGCCAAGAGCCTCATTATTCACCCGGCCTCGACCACCCACTCGCAGCTCACCCCCGAGGAGCAGGCAACCACCGGTGTCACTCCCGATTTCATCCGGCTCTCCATCGGCCTGGAGGCGGTGGAGGACCTGACCGCCGACCTCGACCAGGCTCTGCGGGCGGCCACGGCGTAAATCGCTGTTTTTCCCGCGAATTTCGGTTAAGCTAACCCCATTCAAAATGAAGCGTCTCAAAGACTCCATCGGCAAAGTTCAAACCCGTTTCTTCGAATTCTGTGACGGCGCGAACCCGATGCGGCTCCAATGTGGCACCGAACTGGAGCGCTTTACGCTGGCTTACGAGATGTACGGGAAGATGAACCGGGCCAAGTCGAACGTCATCCTGCTCTTCCATGCGATGACCGGCAGCCAGCACGCGGCGGGGATCAATACCGACGTGCCGGGGCTTGATGGCCGTTGGTCGGAGGAGCTTTACGAGGGCTGGTGGGACGGCTACATCGGGCCGGGCAAGGCGCTCGACACGACGAAGTATTGCGTGATTTGCGCGAACTACCTCGGCGGCTGCTACGGCTCCACGGGCCCGGCTTCCATCGACCCCGCCACGGGCAAACCCTTCGGGCCCGCTTTCCCCGTGCTGCGCATGAGCGACATGGTTGATTCCCAGGTGCGCCTGCTGGATCATCTCGGCGTTTACAAGGTGCACGCGCTGGTTGGGCCGTCGCTGGGCGGGCTGCTGGCGCTGAGCTTTGCGACGCGTTACCCGGAGCGCGCGGGGATTGTGATCCCGATCGGCAGCGGTCAGGAGACGACGATTTTGCAGCGGATCATGAATTTCGAGCAGATCACGGCCATCGAGTCGGACCCGAACTTTCGCGGCGGCGCCCATTACGAGGGGCCGCTTCCGGCGACGGGGCTGGCACTGGCGCGCCGGATCGCACACAAAACGTTCATCTCGCTGGAAGCGCTCAAGGAGCGGGCCCGCAATGTGGTGGTGAGCGATGCGCCGCCCTTTGGCTGGTATGCCATGAACAGCCCTGTGGAGTCGTACATGCTCCATCAGGGGGTGAAGTTCGTGAGCCGCTTTGACGCCAATTCATACCTGCGCATTCTCGATGCCTGGCAGTGGTTCGACCTGCTGCGGGAATCGGGTGCGAAGAACTGCGTGGAGCTTTTCGCCCGCTGCCAGGGGCAGGAGTACCTGGTCTTTAGCATCGACTCGGACGGGGCCTTCCCGCCGAGGGAGCAGGGGAAGCTGGTCAAGACGCTCAAGGCCGCGCACGTGCCGGTGATCTGGATTACGGTTCACTCGGACAAGGGGCACGACTCGTTCTTGCTCGAACCGCATCTTTTCACCCCGCATTTGACGGCGGCTCTGGCGGCGCACGATCCAGAGGCGGCTCCCCGGCCTTCGGCGCGTGCCCGGGCGAAGGCGAAAACGAAGCCGAAGGCGGTTGGTAAAACTGCGAAACGTCCAGTTCGGAGCGGCGCGCGATGATGAAGGAAATGGACAACAAGCTCCCCCGCTATCGCCCTAACGTTGCCAGTATTCTCCAGCGCACCGATGGCCGCATCCTGATTTGCGAACGCATCCACGAGCCGGGCGCATGGCAGTTCGCGCAAGGCGGTATCGACGCGGGCGAGACGCCGCGCCAAGCGCTGATTCGCGAGATGGGCGAGGAGCTTTCGCTGCGGGCGAAGGATTTTCTGATCATCTCGCAGAAGGGGCCCTACCGGTATCTCTTCGGCAAGGGGCGCAAGAAGAAGGGGTTTGACGGGCAGGAGCAGATTTATTTTCTGACGCTGATGACCTGCCTGGAAAGCCGCGTCAATGTGGCGACGGGGCATCCGGAGTTTCAGCAGACGCGCTGGATCAAACCGGCGGAGTTCGATATGTGCTGGCTGCCGGACTTCAAGCGCCAGGTCTACCGCGATGTGCTCTTCGATTTTTTCGGGGTGGAGAAGTAGGCGGAGTTATTTGCCTCCGTTGAAGACGACTCTGGGGGATGAGCCATCGCCGTAATAGGCGATCACTTTGTTGCGCGTGACGCGCCAGTTCCGGACGTACGGTTTTTCATTAGGGGTGCCGATGTCGTGATCGCTTTGGCTGCCTTTGGCGACGCGCTTCTGCCGCTTGACGTCGTAGACGACAAACGTATCCCAATGCCGGGAGTGAATGGTTCCGAGAAGATAGCGAAAGTTGATCCAGGTTAGGTTGTTTAGGCCATCATCTGCGCACGGAAACGACCAAAGGATTTTATGGGTGGCAACGTCGATGCCCTCCAGGTTTGGGTGCATGCCGTCGATGACATTGGGGGAGAGAATGGGAGCGCTGACCGCCGCGAGGATTCCTTTGCAAGGGAACGGGGTAATGGTCTCGATCTTGCCCTTTTCGTCCGGGATGGCGAATTCGGGATTGTCCCCGGGCAGGGCGAGGCAGAGTTTCCGGTCGTCGAGCGCGGTGACCCAATAGGAATCGCCTTCTACTGGCGAGAGGCCACTCCAGGGCATCATGGTAGTGAAGACGCCTGGTTTGAGGCTGTCGAAAAGCTGGGCGATATCCTTGCAAATTGGAATTTCCCGGTTTCCCTCGACCTCGTTGCAGGTGAGCTTCAGTTGCCCGTCTTTGATTTCTACGCGTTCGGGGAGGTAATAGGCGCTAAAGCGCTCGTCAATCAGCGCCACGCTTCCGGTGACGACAGGCCCGGTGCATCCTTTCACCATGTAAGCCTGTACGACTTTTACTTGATCCGAGCCTCCTTTGGGCGCGGCGAATAACGGCGAGACAAGAGCGAAGGTGAGAAGCACCGCGAGAATGGTTTTCATGGGGGGGGCTCTATTTGGGGCTGATCCGGCGGATCGTGCTGTAATGTTACTCTGTTTAAAAGCGAAATTCGTTGACGCGTACCGGGGTGTGGGAGCACAACTGTTCTCATCATGCTGACGTTTGGGACGTTTCTGCTCCTATTTTGTTTATTCTTAGGCGGCGTTTGGTGGGCTTGCGCTACGGAAGACCGGGTTCAATAGGCCCGGTTTTTTTTCATTAATTCGGCACGGATTTCCCGGCCGAGTCTTTCTGCTTTTCCCGCGCGCGGTTTGGCCGCATCTTGGGGGAGTATGGTCGCCAATATTTCCAATCCCACTTTTACCGGCGGTGTGAATGTCGCTATCAAGGTGCCGCTGCATCAGTACGACGCCACGGTGGCGTTTTACCGCGATACTTTGAATCTGCCGCTTGTGGAGGAGGAGCCGGAGGGGTGCATTTTCCAGTTCGGCCCGGTGCGGCTTTGGGTGGATAAGGCGCCGAACTTGGCCCGCTCGGATGTGTGGCTGGAGCTGGAGACTTCCGATACGATGTCGGCGGCCCGGTATTTGAAAAATCACGGGGTGCCCCGGTGTGATGAGCTGGAGAGCTTGCCGGAGGATTTTGATGGGTTTTATGTTTCCGATCCCGCCGGGGTGGTTCACTTGGTGGTGGGGGAGACGGATTACTAGATGACTCTGGGGGCTCCGGAGCCGAGTGCCCGGGATAAGCGCCCAAAGGCGGCGCTTGGCGGATTCGCTTCGCTCTCCATCGTGGGGCAAGGCGGGGGGTGGTTTTTGGGAAAGGCCCGGCGCATTTTGAGCCCGCCTTGCCAGGTGGGGTGGATGCTGGGGCTCTGCCCCAGTCCCCGGCAAGGGGCTTACCCCTTGCATCCCTTTTCGGAAACTGCGTTTCCGTTTACGGGGCGGCGGTTTTTTCTACCGGCTGGGCTTGCGAGGAGGTGATGACGACGGGCCCGGTGCTGTTGGGGTTCGCTGTGGGGATGTTGTTGGAGGCGACGGGGAGGGATTGCCGCGGCCCGACGGCGTTGCGGTAGTTCTGTACGGCTTGGAGGATGGAGGTGGCCATTTGCTGCCGATACATTGGGGTGGCGATGCGCCGGGCGTCGTTGGAGTTGCTTAAGAAACCGCCTTCGATCAATACGCCCGGGGTGGCGTTGTCCCGCAATACGACGAACCGGGCGCGCTTGATGCCCCGGTCAAACATGGAGGAGTTGTAGACCAAGGTGGCGTGTGCGGCGCAGGCCAGGGCGATGTTCTCGGCATCCCGCTGGTTGCCGGGGCACGGGATGAGGTCGGATAGGGCCGGTCCGTCGGTGGCCATGGAGGGGACGCCTCTCGGGGCCAGGGTGTAGGTTTCTACTCCGGAGGCGTCGTTGCCGCTGGAGTTGAAGTGGATGGAGATGAAGAGGGCGTTGGGGTAGCGGCTGGCGATGGTGGCGCGCTCTTCGAGGGGGACGAAGCGGTCGGTGGTGCGGGTCATGATGACGCGAAACCCGGAGTTTTTGAGGATTTCCCGGGCTCGCAGGGCGACGTCGAGGGAGTAGTTTTTCTCGCTGCCGAAGAGGGAGGTGGCGCCGTTGTCTTGGCCGCCGTGGCCGGGGTCGAGGATGACGGTGTCGACTTTTGTAAAGTTCTGGATGCGGCTGGGGCGCAGGACTGGCTCCAGGAGTTTGGTGAGGTCCATCCGCGAGATGCTCGGCCGGCCGTTGATTTCGGCGACGGGGTAGCTCAAGACGAATTTGAGGTTGTTGATGTAGAACTCGGGCGAGCCGACCTGGCCGCGCAGGCTGCGGTTGCCGGTGTTGAGGATCAGGTTGTTGCCGGTGCGCTGGATGGGGCCGAGTTGGTAGAATTGGCCGACGTTGTCGAGGGTGACGTAGTCGCGGCCGTCGCGTTTGAGCAGGGACCACTCCCCGGCTCCAAACAGCCGCGTGGCCGTCAGGAGAAGCAGGCAAATGAGGATGGGGGGAAGCCGGAACATGCCGCCCCAGAGTTTGCCCTTACCTTTGGGGGCGCGCAAGCGGGTTTTTTAGAGGGTGCTCTACGGATTTTGCGTAAAAAAAAAGAGGACGGTCGCCGAAGCGCCGTCCTCTTGAAGTTAAGCTGTTGGACTTTTTTAGCCCTTGATGCAGTCGTCCAGCCAGGTGAGGAGCTCGGAGATGGTCGCCTCGGTCTCGTCGCCCATGTTGGAGATGCGGAAGGTGGTGCCTTTGATCTTGCCGTAGCCGCAGTTGATCATGGCGCTGTAGCGCTTTTTGAGGAGCGCGTTGACGGCTTCCATGTCGAGGCCCTTGTTGTTGGAGATGCAGGTGAGGGACTTGGAGCGGTAGCCTTCTTCGGCGAAGAATTCGAAGCCGCGGGCGACGACCCAGTCGGCCACGAGCTGGTTGGTCTTGGCCTGGCGGGCGTAGCGGGCTTCAAGGCCTTCGGCGAAGATTTCCTCGACCTTGCTCTGCAACGCGTAGATCTGGCTGATGCAGGGGGTGCTGGGGGTCATGCTGCCCTCGGCGTTTTTCTTGAATTCGAGGAAGTCGAAGTAGTAGCCGCGGCCCTGGATCTGGGCGGCGCGTTCGAAGGCGCGCTCGGAGCAGGCGAAGAGGGAGAGGCCGGGAGGCAGGGCGAGGGCTTTCTGGCTGCCGGTCAGGAGGACGTCGATGCCGAGTTCGTCCATCTTGATCGGGACGACCGAGAAGGAGGAGACGGTGTCGACGATGGAGATGACGTTCGGGTATTTCCGGAGGACGGCGGCGAGCTCTTCGATGTTGCTCATGACGCCGGTGGAGGTCTCGTTGTGGATGATGGTGACGGCGTCGTATTCGCCGGTGGCCAGCTTCGCGTCGAGGGCTTTCGGGTCGACCGGCTTGCCCCATTCGGCCTGGAGGCCGTCGGCTTGCTTGCCGCAGCGGCGGGAGACGTCGAGCCACTTATCGGAGAAAGCGCCGTTCATACAGTTGAGCACTTTTTTGCCCACGACGTTGTTGATGGCCCCTTCCATGACGCCCCAGGAGGAGGAGGTTGAGAGGAACACCGGTTGCTTGGTGTAGAAGAGGGCCTGAAGCTGGGGCTGGATGGCCGCGTAGAGCTTTTTGAAGTCGCCGCTGCGGTGCCCGATCATCGGTTTGGCCATTGCTGCGAGAGTTTTTTCCGAAACTTCGATCGGACCCGGGATGAAAAGCTTGATATGAGGCATGTAGGGATTCGGTTTAAGGCAAAGAACCAGTAAACCGGAAAAAGGCGCGGGGCAGAAGGAAAAAAATTGCCGCATGGGGTCGCTCCCAGGGAAAAAACCGCTGCATCCGTGCGCCTGCGCGCCTGCGATGCCGAGGCATCTATGGATTCTGTGGGCGCTTCTCGCAGGGAATTTATCCTCAAAACGGGCCTTCTGGCGGCGCTTTCGGCGACCGTGGGGATGCCCGTGGCGGCTTGGGCGGCAGAGGAGACCCCGAAGGCCAAGGCCCCGGAGATCGAGGTGTTGCCCGCAGAGGATCTGATGCGCGAGCACGGGGTGCTGCGCCGGGTGCTGCTGATCTACGGGGAGGCGGTGCGGCGGATCGAGGCCCGGGAGGAGGTTCCCCCGGACGGGCTGACGGCGGCGGCCTGGATGATCCGCTCGTTTGTGGAGGATTACCACGAGAAGCTGGAGGAGGAGTATCTCTTTCCCCGTTTCTGCAAGGCGGAGGTGCTGACGGACTTGGTGGAGGTGCTGAGCCGCCAGCACAAGGCCGGGCGGCGGGTTACGGGGCTGGTGCTGGAGCTAGCCACGCCCGGGGCGCTCAAGGACGCTGGGAACCGGCGGCGGCTGGCCGATGCGCTGCGGATGTTTATCCGGATGTACGCTCCCCACGCGGCGCGGGAGGATACGGTGCTTTTCCCTGCGATGCACAGGCTCTGGACGCCCGGGGAGTACCGGGAGATGGGGGAGGTTTTCGAGAAGCGCGAGCGGGAGCTTTTCGGCGAAGACGGGTTTGAAAAGTGGGTCGCGCAGGTCGCGGAGATTGAGAAGCAGTTCGGGATTTACGAGCTGGCGCAGTTTACGCCGGAGATTGCGGGATAGGGGGCGGCTAGATTTGGGAAATCAGGCAAGAAATGCCGCAGGGCCCCATCTGGTGACGCGGTTTGTGGGGTTTCTAGAGTTGCCCTGCCGCCTCTGATTGACGTGACGGTTGGGGGGTGAGCCGATGGCCTTTTTTGGCCTTTGGGTACGCTTATCGACACGGTTTTGCCAAAACCCGTTGCCAAGTGCCGGTTGTGGACTATTTTCCTCTGTTGAGTGCCGACCGGAGAGGGGGCTAGGGCAATATCCGGTGATAGGTTCGCAGAAAAAGTTGATTGTTCTTCGGGGTTTCTTTTCCCTGGGGATAGGATTTTTGCCGTTTTTCTTTTGAACGGCGGGGGAGGTGTGCTGTCCAATCATTCACAGAAGACGCTTCCGGAACTGTGCGTGCGGGACGGACAATGACTGTCCGTCAGCCGTATCTCTTTAAGGAGGCTCCTGTTCCATAAACATTATGGCTGCTGAAGACACAGATTCCGGTATCAAGATTTACCTCCGGGAAATCGGTCTCATTCCGTTGCTTACTCCGGAACAGGAAATCGAACTTGCCGCCCTTATTAAGGTGGGCGACAAGGAGGCGCGCAGTCTCATGATTCGCGCGAATCTCCGGCTGGTGGTCAAAATTGCGCACGATTACGCGAACCTTGGCCTGCCGCTGCTCGATTTGATTTCCGAGGGGAATATCGGGCTGATGAAGGCGGTGGAACGCTTTGACCCGGCCAAGGGGGGTAAGCTCAGTACGTATGCGGCTTGGTGGATTAAGCAGTCGATCAAACGCGCGCTGGCTAACCAGAGTAAGACGATCCGGCTGCCGGTTCATCTGGTGGACAAAATTTCCAAGATGCGGCGGGTTTCGCTCCAGATGAGCGAGGAACTCGGGCGCGAACCGACCGACGAGGAACTGGCCGATGAGGTGGGGCTCTCGACGGCGAAGGTGTCGCATCTTAAGACGGTGGCGATTCGCCCGGCTTCGCTCGACGCTCCGGTGAGCGATGATGATTCGACGGCTTTCGGCGAGATTGTGGGGGATGAGGACGCGCTGACGCCGTTCGAGATGCTCCGCGATAAGAATCTCCACGATGAGATGGATGACTTGCTGTCGGTGCTTGATGACCGGGAAAAGAAGATCATTTTCTCCCGCTTCGGGCTCGATGGCGGTAAGCCGCGCACGTTGGAGGAGGTGGGCAAGAAGTTCGGGGTGACGCGGGAGCGCATCCGGCAGCTTCAAAATATCGCTCTCTCCAAGCTGCGCCGCGCGCTCCAGAAGAAGGAGCGGCCCGCGATCCCGGGCTATGCCGGGGTGCTGCCGGAACGCGATTCGGAGGAGTAGAATAGCTGGTTTCCCGAGGTAGGATGGGCTGCAAAAAGGCGCAAAAAGCGCAAATTTAAAGGGCTCCTCTGGAAACCGGCGGCACGTTATCCATTTTGTCTTTTTGCGCCTCTTGCGCTTTTTTGCGGCTATTCCCATCGCCGCTTTTAGGTTCAATCGGTTGACAGGCCGACCTAGCTACCGCGTGGCCCCTTTGGGGCGCGCGAGTAGCGGGTCTGGCGGCGGCAGGCAGGTAGCGGTGACGCGGTCGAATTCGGCCAGGGCGGCGTTGTAGGTGCCGCGGGCTTGCAGCTCGGTGGTTCGGGCGATGGCGAGCTGGACGGTGGAGTTGAGGACGTCGAGCTGGGTGCCGGCGCCGACGCCAAGGCGCTCGCGGGCTTCACGCAGGGCTTCGGCGGCTTGCCGGATGGTTTCCCGGCCGCCGCGGATGGTTTCCTGGGCGTTGAGGAGGTTGGACCACGCTTGCTGGACCTGGAGCTCGACCTGCTGCATGGTGTCTTCGTAGTTGACCCGGGCTTGTTCGAGCCGGGCTTTGGCTTGTTTGACGCGCCCGTAGGTCTGGAGGCCGTCGAAGATGGCCCAGCTCCCCTGGACGTTGAAGAACCAGCCGTTGACGGTTTCGCCCAGGTCGCGCGAGAGGCGGTCGTTGCGCAGGGTGTAGCCGACGTTGGCGCTGACGGTGGGCTTGTACCCGGCGCGCTGGACGGCGATGTCCTGGACTTCGATGCAGATGGAGAGCCGCTGGGCCTGGAGCAAGGGGTTGCGCTCCCGGGCGGTCCAGAGGCCTTCGGCAAGGTTGATCCGGGGACAGGGGGTGTTGAGCTGGCCGATGAGGAGGAAGGGCTCCTGGTTGGCGGCGATGCAGCGGGTTTCGTAGCCGAGGGTTTTGGCGAGCTGGAGGCCGGAGATGTGGTAGGCGTTACGGGCCTGGATCAGGTTGGGCCGGGCGTTGGCCAGGGAGACCTCGGCCTGGAGGACGTTGAACTGCGGTACGGAGCCGACGCGGTAGCGGGCTTGCTGTTCGTTCCATTCCCGGGTGAGGAGGGCGACTTGCTCTTCCTGGACGCCGATGAGCTCCCGGTTGACCATGGCGTTGTAGAACTGGGTCCGGACGTCGGCGATGACGGTTTGCACGGCGTCTTCCAGGCGCAGGCAATCGGCGTCGCGGGTGAGCTTGGCCATTTTGACGCTTGCGACGACCTGGCCCCCCGCGTAGATGAGCTGGCTGGCCTGGATGTTGACTTGCCACGATTTGTCCTGGATGAACTGCGAGGGGGTGGGGGCGACGGTGGGCGAGGGAACTGGGGTGGGCGTGGGGGTGACGCCGGGGCTGGGGGTCGGCGTGGGCATGGGGCGCGGGGTCGGCGTGGGGGTGTTGGCGATGAGCGAGGTGCCGGAGTTGGCGGCCATGGAGCCGTTGCCTTCAATAAGGCGCCGATCTTGCTGCTGGTAGACGCCGGTTAGTACGATCTGCGGCAGCATCTGGGCGCGCACTTCGATGATCTGCCCCCGGGCGCGCTCGATCTCGGCCTTGGCGGTGAGGATTTTCGGGTTCTGCTTCAGCGCGATCTGGATGGCCTCCTCCAGGGTGAGCGGCAGGGTGCCGACGCCCAGGAAGGGCTGGGCTTCGCGGGCACCGAGGAGGCTGCCTGCCGCTGCCAGGAGCAGGAGGAGGATGTGGGAGCGTTTCATCGGGGACGTTCCACCTGAATCGCACGCGCGGTTGCCCCGGGTTGGCGGCAACATCGTCCGGGTTTGCCGCAAGGGTGCCAATACTCTGTTGGAAATGAGCAAAATAGGACGAGCGCTTTGCATGCACTCCTGACAATCTCTACGCTGGCGGCGAGAACGTCGCTGCCGCCTGTCATCCTATGAAATCATCCTGTCGAAGTTTCTTCCTCCCGGCGCTATTTTCGTTAGCCGGGTTCCTGCCATCTGTAGCCCGTGCCGGTGATGCCGACCTCGCGCTGCCTTCCGCCGTCGAACGCGCCAAAATTACGTTCGATTTTCTCGGAGCGCAGCTCTCCGGTTCTGCCATTCTCAGCATCGGGCTCGTCATTGCCGTTCTCGGAGTCCTTTTCGGCCTCTATGAATGCTTGAACCTGAAAAAACTCCCTGCTCACAAGAGCATGCTGGACATTTCCTCCCTCATTTACAGCACGTGCAAAACGTATCTTTTGCAGCAGGCCAAGCTGCTCCTGGGGCTGGAACTCATTATCGGCAGCACGATGATTTACTACTTCGGCTGGCTCCAGCACCGGACGCCGCCCACGGTGGCTCTGATTATTGGCTGGTCGCTCCTCGGTATCGCGGGTTCGCTCGCGGTGGCTTGGTTCGGCATGTTCATCAATAACATTGCCAACAGCCGCATGGCTTTCGCCGCTCTCAAGGGCAAGGCGCTGGCGGTTTCCGAGATCCCGACTCAGTCGGGCATGAGCATCGGCGTGCTGCTGGTGAGCATTGAGCTTTTCATGATGCTGGCGGTGTTGCAGTTCGTGGAACCGGCGCTGGCTGGCTCCTGCTTTATCGGCTTCGCCATTGGTGAATCCCTCGGCGCTTCGGTGCTCCGGATTTGCGGCGGTATCTTTACGAAGATCGCCGACATTGGCTCGGACTTGATGAAGATTGTCTTCGGCATCAAGGAAGACGATGCCCGTAACCCTGGCGTGATCGCCGACTGCGCTGGCGACAACGCGGGCGACTCCGTTGGGCCAACCGCTGACGGTTTCGAAACCTACGGCGTGACCGGCGTGGCGCTGGTGACGTTTATCCTCCTGGCCGTTCAGGCGGAATTCCGCTGGACGTTCATCGTCTGGATCTTCGCGATGCGCATCGTGATGGTTCCCCTCTCGGTGATTGCCTGGAAGATCAATTCCTTTATTACGCGCGGCGTTTTCGCCAAGCAGAAGCCGTTTAATTTCGAGCATCCGCTGACCCTTCTGGTGTGGATCACCTCGATTCTGTGCATCGGCGTTACCTTTATCGTCAGCTACTTCATGCTGGCCAAGGATTACCCCACCATCTGGTGGCGGCTTTCCACGATCATTAGCTGCGGCACCATCGCGGCGGCGATCATCCCGGAACTGACCCGGATGTTCACCAGCACCGGCAGCGCCCACTGCCAGGAAGTCGTTAACGCGAGCAGCGAGGGCGGCGCGGGTCTGACGATCCTCTCCGGCTTGGTCGCGGGGAACTTCTCCTGCTTCTGGAAGGGCCTGACGATCACCATCCTGATGGCCGTTGCGCTCATCGTGAGCACCGGTACGGATGCCTTCCTGGCCTACATGACCTACCCGGCCGTGTTTTCCTTCGGTCTCGTGGCCTTCGGCATGCTGGGCATGGGCCCGGTGACGATCGCCGTGGATAGCTACGGACCGGTTGCCGACAACGCCCAGAGCGTTTTTGAGCTCTCGACGATCGAGCAGCTCCCTGGCATCGAGGACGAAGTGAACCGCGATTTCGGGTTCCGCCCGGACTTTGAAAACGGCAAAACGCTGTTGGAAGAAAACGACGGCTGCGGCAATACCTTCAAGGCCACGGCCAAGCCGATGCTCATCGGTACTGCCGTTGTGGGGGCCACGACGATGATCTTCTCGCTCATCCTGATGCTCCAGAGCCACTTCGGGTGGAAAGATCTCTCTTCGCTGAGCATCACTGAAGGCCGCATCATCCTGGGCCTCCTCATGGGCGGCGCGGTGGTTTTCTGGTTCGCCGGGGCTTCCCAGCAGGCCGTGACCACGGGCGCTTACCGCGCGGTGGACTACATTAAGAAGCACATGCACCTCGACGGAGCCACCAAGGCCTCGACCAAGGATAGCAATGAAGTGGTGAAAATCTGCACGCAGTACGCGCAGCAGGGGATGTTCAATATCTTCATCGTGATCTTCTCGCTGGCGCTTTCCTTCGCCTGCATTGATCCGGTGTTCTTTGTCGGCTACCTGATCTCGCTGGCGGTGTTTGGCCTCTTCATGGCTATCTACATGGCCAATGCGGGCGGCTGCTGGGATAACGCCAAGAAGATTGTGGAAGTGGAGCTCCGTGCGAAGGGGACGCCGCTGCATGACGCCACCGTGATCGGTGACATCGTGGGCGATCCTTTCAAGGACACCTCTTCGGTGGCGCTGAACCCGATCATCAAGTTCACGACGCTCTTTGGCATCCTGGCCGTGGAGATCGCGATCCAGATCACTTCGAACTCGGTTCGCTACAGCCTCGCGGGGGTCTTCCTCGCCATCGGCCTGTTCTTCGTGTGGCGTTCCTTCTACGGGATGCGCATTTCGGCGCTGAGCCCGGCTGAGCACATTCTCCAGAATGGCAAAAGCCAGGCGGTGAAGGAAAAGCCTGCCACGGTGTAATCGACCGCCTCGCTTAACCTAAAAAACGTGGAGCGCGCCTCAACCGGGGCGCGCTCTTTTTGCCTTTACATCGGTTTCATAAAGCGCTTTTTTGGCGCTAGCTGGTGAGAGCCAGCCGGGACTTAGTAACCCCGTAATACACGGCTGGCAATAGCCGAAAATCTATTGCCGTTTCCGGGCTATATTCATATGGCCGGGAGGCGACGGCATATGTCCAGGCCACCGGCTAAAAGCCGTCGCGGCTGTTGTATTACGGCTTACTAACTCCCGGCCTCCTTTCGGAATAACCCGGAGGGGGGCTCGAGTTAAAACTTAAAACAGCCCAAGGACGATGATGACGCCGTGTATTTCCGCTCGCTGGTATTACGAGGATGCCAATAAGAATTTGCAAGGCCCCGTAAGCATTGTAGCTCTCGATGTCTTTTTTATGGAGGGCTTCATTTCCCTCAGTACGCGGATTATCCGCGAAAACGGAACGGATTTTCGTCCTTACAGTTCCATTTTTACCGCTTCCAGCCCGAGGACTCTGTTTTTTTGAAAAGCGCGCCTCAACCGGGGCGCGCTCTTTTTGGGTCCGGTTTGCGGTTTATTTCTTATCCGAGACGTCCTCGCCGGTGGCGGAGGGGCCGACGGCGAGCCGGGCCTGGGCCAGGGCTTCGCGCGGGTTGTCGGTGGGCTTGAAGTCGCCGCGCAGGAGGCGCAGGGCGTCGCGCTCTTCCTCGATTTCGGCCTGGGTCCGGAAGCCGAGCCGCCGCAAGATCGGGACGGGCGGGGCCCAACCGGTGAGGGCGAAGACTAGCAGAAAGCCTCCGACTAGGGCCGACCAGGCGTAAATGCGCCGGTCGACGAAGCGGCCCAGGACGAGCCCGAGCAGGATCTGGATGGAAGCGCCTGCCTGAAGGGCCCGCTCGACGTCCCATTCGTGGTCGAGTTCCTCCAGGCGGCGGGCCAGGGTTTCCTGGTCCGTTCCGCAGAATTGTTCTACGTTCTTTTGGGTTTGATTGAAGATTTGTTCGTTGACCTTCCGGCATGTCCTTTCCGAGACCCGGCTGGTCGTTTTTGGCAATGTAAAATGCACCATGGTGTCCACCTCCTATAGAGAAGGTATCGGACGCTGGAGGCGGGAAAAGCTTCCGCCTACGCCAACAGGGTCTCGCGCGAGACGCCGTGGAGGGCGAAGACGCGGAGGATGGTTTCTTCGATCAGGTTGTTCGGGCAGGAGGCTCCGGCAGTGATGCCGATGGTGACGGGGCCGGTGGGGAGCCAGTGCTTGGTGACGATTTCCCGCCGGGTCTGGAGGTCGTAGTGGTAGATGTGCTCGCGCGAGCCTAGCCGCGCGGCGTTGCCGATGAAGAAGGTGGGCAGGACTTCCTGGCCCAGTTCGGCCAGGTGGGAGGTGTTGGAGGAGTTGTAGCCGCCGACGACTAGCAGGAGGTCCATGCGCTCGGTGAGCATTTGCGTGAGCGCGTCCTGGCGTTCCTGGGTGGCGCCGCAGATGGTGTCGAAGAAGCGGAAGTTCTCCCGGGCCAGTTCGACGCCGTCGCGGTCGGTGATGGCGGCTTTGATGCGGTTCTGTACTTCCTCGGTCTCGCCCCGGAGCATGGTGGTCTGGTTGGCTACGCCGACGCGGCGCAGGTGGAGGTCGGGGTCGAATCCGGGGGAGGTGGCGCCTTTGAAGCGGGCCAGGAAGGCGGCTTTGTCGCCTCCGTGGCGGATGTAGTCGCAGACGAAATCGGTTTCGTCCAGGGTCAGGACGACGAGGTAGTGGCCTTTGCCGCCGGAGACGGCCCGGCTGGCGGTGGCTTTGGTCTCTTCGTGCTGGGCTTTGCCGTGGATGATGGAGGTGATGTCGCCCGCGGCGTTGTGCCGGACGCGCTTCCAGACGCTCATGACGTCGCCGCAGGTGGTGTCGACGATCTGGCAGCCGCGCTCTTTGATGCGGGCCAGGGTGTCGACGTCGGTGCCAAAGGCGGGGACGATGACGACGTCGTCGGCTTCGAGGCGGCTAATGTCGGGCGGGCCGTGGTGGCCGACCATGTTGCAGATGCCCAGGGCCTGGATTTGCTCGTTGACCTCGGGGTTGTGGATGATTTCGCCCAGGATGAAGAGGCGGCGGTCTTTGAAAACTTTGGCGGCGGCGTAGGCGAGGTCGATGGCGCGCTCGACGCCGTAACAGAAGCCAAATTGCTTGGCGAGTTTGACGGTGAGCCCCCCGGCGGTAATTGAGCCGCCATTGGCCCGGAGGTGTTCGACGACTTCGCTGCGGTAGTGGGACTCTACGAGTGCCTGCACTTGGGTCATCACTTCCGGAGTTCGCAGATTGACCCTTCGAGGCGGGTTGGCAGGTGATGGCGTGGGCATCGTCGGTAGTTGATTTGGGGGGGGTGCTCACGAGAGGAGTCGAACCTCCACGGGTTGCCCCATACGGTCCTGAGCCGTACGCGTCTGCCATTCCGCCACGTGAGCATTATCCCCAAGCTTACCCCTGGAAAGGGTAAGGGTGGGTGACAATGCCCGGTTTTATTTCCAATTGCAACGGAAAAACGTGGGAGGAATGAATCAGGGACTTGAGAAACTTGAGAAATAAAGACGGATTCCCATATTCCACAGATGGGGCTCCACGCGGCATGAAAAGGGGGGATTTTATTCTCACGCAAAGGCGCAAAGGCGCAAAAAAGACAAAGGCATGAGTTTCCCCCTTTGCGCCTTTGCGTGAGCCTTCTGCCTTTTTTATAGGGCACCGGGGGAAAATAAAAAAAACCACGGGGAAGAGTTTTCCCCCGTGGTTTTTTTAAAGATGGGCGGCGGGCTCGGTTAGGGCAGGACTTTGACGGGGGTGCCGACGCTGACGTTGCGGAAGAAGGACTCGGCCATGAAGCTCGGCATGCGGATGCAGCCGTGCGAGGCGGGCATTCCGGGCAGGAAGCCTTCGTGCATGCCGATGGCGGGCATGATTTCCATGAAGAAGGGCATCTTGGCTCCGTCGTATTTCGCTCCGGGCGGTTTCGGGTCTTTCAGGGTGTCGATGTCTTTTTTGATCGGCGCACCGGTGACGGCGTCGATGTAGTCGCCGTAGCGCGAGGAGGCGTGGTCTTTGTCTTTGCGAATGATTTTGTAGCTGCCGGTGGGGGTGTTGTGGCCCTCGCGACCGGTGGAGAGGCTGGAGACGCCGACGAGTTGCGGCCCTTTGTAGAAGTAGGCGCGCTGTTCGCTCAGGCGGATGATGATGGAGGGGGGGCCGCTGATGCTGTCGCCGTCCCAGTAGGAGATGTTGTCGAAGTCGGGCCGGCCGCGGTCGGCCTGGGAGGGGATGGCTCCGTTGCTGGTGAGGTACTGTGTGCCGCGGTCAAGGCGCGGGTCGGTGCTACATCCCGTGAGGAGCCCGGCACCGGCCATGAGAAGAACGAAAAGAGAACGTCGCATAGAGAATGTAAGGGAAAATCGGACTTTTGACTTAAGCGCGGTTGGCCAAAGCCGTCAAGAACGCTCGCGCACGATTCCTTTGGGTTTTGCTTGCTTAAGGTGGGTTGGGGTTGAAGAAACGTGCGGTTTTTGGTAAAAGGTGTGGTTCTACAAAGACCTATGCCGACTTACGATTATCAGTGCGAAAAGTGCGGAAAGAAATTCGAATACTTCCAATCCATGAAAGATGAACCGCTGGCGATTTGCCCGGAAAAGGCTTGCCAGCAAAAAACTTGGGGGAAAGGTAAGGTGAAACGCTTGATCGGAAGCGGGGCCGGGATTATTTTCCACGGCACCGGCTTTTATTGCACCGATTTTAAGAACGGCACGAGTGCCGCGCCGAAGTCGCCTGCAAAAAGCTCCTAGCTTCCCCTTTTAAAAAAAGTAGGTTCCCCACTCATTTATGCCTCCCCTCCCCACGCTGGTTTGCAAGCAATGCGGCTACGTGAATGAAGGCGAACGGGTTTATTGCCACGCTTGCGGGGTAAAGCTCGACCGCGATGTCATTGCCGCCCGGCAGCAGGAAAAGATTCCTTCGCCCGAAGACCGCCATCGGGAGGTGCAGAAGATTATGTCGCCTCGCCGGGGGATGGGCGGGAGGTTCGTTCGGGGGTTCTTACAGACGCTGGCTGTGGCCGCGGTGGTGGCGTTTTTCGTGACGCTCGGGCACGCTCCGCAGGGGGCGCTGCCGCTGGATGCCAAGAAGGAGCTGGTGGATACGCCGCCCTTGGAGGAGATGGTGGAGCGTTATCTCGCCCAGCCGGTGGCTCAGCGCCGTTCGCTTGGGGAGAAGGAGGTGACGCTCTTTCTGCGCAATGAGCGCTTCCGCAATGTGCCTTCGTGGGTGTTGGAGGTGCTGGCGCTGAAGCGGGTTTATGTGAATTTCGAGGGGGGCCAGGCCCGGCTGACGGTCGGCGGGCTCTTCTGGGGCTACCCGCTTTATGCTGGGTGGACGGGCTATTTTGAAAAGGGGCCGGGCGGTGCGTTGACGCCGGTTTGCACGGGGGGCTTCATCGGCCGGTTGCCGGTGCACCCGAAGCTGGCTCGGCTCACGGTGGGGGCGCTCCCGGCGGTCGTCAGCTCTGCGGAGCGCGCGATGAAGCTGATTGCGCGGCTTGATTCGGTGCAATTTGTCAGTGAACAGGTGATTTTCGGGACGCGCGAGCCGGTGCCTGCGGTGGCGCCCGCTGCTGCGGCAAGACCCCCGGTGGCGGCGTCGGCTCCTGCGGCGAGGCCCTCGGCTAAAAAATCCGCCACTCCTGCTGGCTCTGCCGCTCCGTTGCAAGCGGGGTTCCGATGAAACGCCTCGGCTTGCTGGTTTGGGTGTGCCTGGCGGCGGCGGTGGGCGTTCGCGCGGCTGATCCGCTGCCTGCGGAGGTGCTGCCGGAACCGACGCCGTTGCGCGAGCCGCTGGTGCCGCAGATGGCCCGGGGGATGGGTGCGGCGCAGCGGAGTATCAGCCAGTCGGGGCAATTCGTGGTTTACTGCCCGGATGTGCGGATGCGGTTGGCGGTGTCGAGCTTTGCCGAGACGTTGAAGCGGGATGTGCTGGAGACGCTCAAGATGGGCGACCACTGGAAGATGCCGGTGGTGATCGACTTGCGCCTGCCGAGCTCTACGGAGCCGAACCGGATACTCAGCCGGGTGCAGCTGATCCAGACCGACGGGGGGTGGAAGACGGAGGTGGATATTACGCTGCGGGAGGGGCAGTTTAAGGAGGTTCGCTTTCCGCAGCTGATGGTGCGGGCGATCTTGCTGGAGATGGCTTACCGCGACCGGCCGCCGGAGGTGGGCCTGCGCTATAATGAGCCGCCCGCGTGGCTGGTGGAGGGGCTTTCGCAGATCAGCCAGCGCCGGGCGACGGGGGCCTCGCCCAATGCGCCGCTTTTCCGGCAGATGATCGAGACGGGCAAGCTCCAGGGGATTGGCGCTTTTCTGCGCAGTAATGTGGCTCCGATGGATGCGACGTCGCTGGATGTCTACGATATGTGCGCGGCGAGCTTGGTGAATTTGCTCATTGAAATGCCGGGTGGGGTGGCGGGGATCGCGAAGCTGCTCAAGGAGTTGCCCGCCTCGGACGGGGATCCGGTGGCGCTGCTTTTAAAAAGCTTTCCCTCGCTGGGGGGCTCGGAGACGTCGCTGGAGAAGTGGTGGACGCTCGGGCTGGCGCGGACTTCGGTTTCCGACGGGGCCTCGACGATTACGGCGGCGGAGACGGATGCCCAGCTGACGCCGATTTTAACGCTTTCGCTGGTGACGGATGAAAAGAAGAAGACGAAGGCGGATTTCGCGCTTTCGGACTACAAAATCTACTTAAAGAACCCCGGGGCGCGGCCCGCGCTGGCGGCCAAGGGGGGGGCGCTGGCGGTGTTGCTGGCCCAGGCGCACCCGCTGATGCGCCCGGTGGTGCAGGAGTATTTGCGGATTGTCTCGATGCTGGCCCAGGGCCGCTCGCGCGGGATGGATAAGGCGCTGGTGGATGTGGCGGCTTACCGCTCGCTGATCGTGGAGCGGATGGACAAGATCGAGGACTACCTCAACTGGTACGAGGCGACGCAGATGCCCGAGCAGAGCGGGGCCTTCGCCGATTACATGAAGAATGCAAAGGCGTTCGAAAAACAGGCCCCGCCGAAGCGTAATGACGCGATTTCGCGTTATATCGACCAGCTGGAGCGGGAGTTTAACTAGAGCCCGCGAGCGGTCTTGGCCTGCTTATTCGTGCAGGTGGCTTTGGAGGAACCAGAGCAGTTTGTCGAGCGTGCGGGACTGGCCGGTGAAGAGATCGGCGGTGTCGGCGTCGCCTAGGTTCTGCGAGGTCGCGATGGCTTCGCGCGTGGAGGCGGCAAGCTCTGCGTAGCGTTCCACGAGTTCCTCGACGACGGCAAGGTCTTCCACGACGTCCAGGGGCAGCTCGGGGATGCGCGAGGCGGCGGAGGCCAGCCGGGCGGTGCCCAGGGCTTCGCCGCCCAGGGCGGTGGCCCGCTCGGCGATTTTGTCGATGTATTCGAAGACTTCTTCGGCGAGGGTGTCGAAGAGGAGGTGGACCTGGATGAAGTGCGGGCCTTTGACGTTCCAGTGGGCCTGCTTGGTCTGGCTGAAGAGGTCGAAAGTGTCGGCTAGCTGCTGGTTTAAAAGGGCGACGATTTTGTCCCGGCTCCCAACGGGGATCTGGACTTTGCTGGGAAAGGTAGAAATGTTTGGCATAGTTGTTCCTTATTCGAAACTCACGCGGGAGGAGGGCGGCTGAATAAGGGCTTCCGTTGCGGCTTGATTTTCCGCTAACCTCACCCGCCTATGCAAACGATCGTGATCGGCCACAGAAACCCGGACATGGACTCGATCTGCGCGGCCGTGGGCTACGCGGAGCTCAAGCGCCTGACGGGGCATCCGGAGGTGGTTGCGGCTCGGGCGGGCAATACGAATGAGCGGATCGAATACGTGCTGAGCAAGTTCGGCGTGGAAGCCCCGATGCTGGTGACGGATGTTGCGCCCCGGGTGGAGGACGTGATGGAGGATGAGGTGATTTCGATTACGGCCAATTCGTCGATTTACGAGGCGATCCAGCTGATCGAGCGCAAGCAGATGCGCGGGTTGCCGGTGATCGACGGGCAGTTCCGCTGTCTGGGGCTGCTCTCGGCCTTTAAGGTGCTCTCGCACTTGGTGCCTTCGCGCGAGGAGACCTCCACGGCGCGCGTTGTGCGGGCTTCGCTGGAGGAGATTTTCCACACGTTCGCGGGCCGGATGATCCAGGGGGAACCGGCGCTGGATGAGCGCGATTACCTGCTGCTGGTCGGCGCGATGGGCGAGGCTTCGTTTACGGAGCGGGTGAAGCGTTACGCGGGCCGCCATGTGGTCCTGATCGTGGGAGACCGCGAGGAGATCCAGCTGACGGCGATCCGGGGGGGCGTGGTGGCGCTGGTGGTGACGGGCGGTAAGCCGGTGAGCGCGGCGGTGTGCGCCGAGGCGATAAGGTATGGCGTGACGATCGCCACTTCTCCGCACGATACGGCCACGACGGTGCTGATGGCGCGCGGGGCGGTGAAGGTGGGCCGCAAGCTCGACGGCGAATTCATGAGCTTCTCGCGCGAGGCGCTGCTGGAGGATGCCCGGGAGGAGGCGGCTTCCTCGGGGCAGTTCGTTTTCCCGGTGCTGGAGGAGGGGCAGCTCGTGGGGATTCTTTCGAAAAGCGATTTTTTAAAGCCGATCCCGCGCCAGCTGATCCTAGTGGATCACAATGAGCTCTCCCAGGCGGTGGCGGGGGCGGATAAGCTGCCGATTGTCGAGGTGCTCGATCACCATCGGCTGGGCGGGTTCGCTACGAGTTTGCCGATTCTTTTCTGGAATAACCCGGTCGGGTCGACTTCCAGCATTGTGACGCTCTGTTATGAGCAGCTCGGGGTGCCGATCCCGAAGCCGATCGCAGGGCTCCTGATGGCGGGGCTGATTTCCGATACCTTGAACCTGACTTCGCCGACGGCCACGCCGGTGGACCGCCGCATTCTGGAGCGGCTTTCGCAGATCGCGGAGACGGACCCGACGAAGCTGGCGGAGGAGATTTTCTCGGTCGGTTCGCCGCTCTTGACGATGACGCCGAAGCAGGCGATTACGGCGGATTGCAAGGAGTACGAGGAGGATGGGCGGCGCTTCTCGGTGGCGCAGATCGAGGAGCTGAGTTTCTCGAATTTCCACCGTCGGCGCGAGGAGCTTGCGATCGCGCTGACGGAGTATTGTGGCAAGAATAGCTACTATTTTTCGGCGCTGCTGGTGACCGATGTTTATTCCCAGACTTCCATGCTGCTGGTGACGGGCGCTGATGAGTTCCTGCACCGGATCGACTACCCTCGCGAGGGGCGCAACGAGTGGAAGCTCGATGGCGTGGTCTCGCGCAAAAAGCAGCTGCTGCCTTACCTGCTCGATTTGCTGCACGGGCTGAAACGCTAGAAAGGCCAATGGGAGGCGCCAGTTTTTTCCTATGAAAGCACACGCGGAGACTTTTGAAATCACCACCCGGGGCAAGGGGACCTACGAGATCACCGACGAGGTGGCGCAGATCGTGCGCGCAAGCGGCGTGCAGACGGGGCTGGTGACGGTTCTGGTGCAGCACACGAGCGCGAGCCTGGTGCTTTTTGAAAACGCTGACCCATCGGCGCGGCGGGACCTGGAGCTGTTCTTCGAGCGCCTGGTGCCGGAGGATTCGCGCGGGTTCGTGCACACGGCGGAGGGGGCGGATGACTCGCCCTCGCACATCCGCATGGCGCTGACGCGCTCCGGTGAGTCGATCCCCGTGGCCGGGGGCCGGATGGCGCTCGGGACGTGGCAGGGGATTTTCGTTTTCGAGCATCGGCGCTCGTTGCATCGCAGAAGGCTGGCGGTGAGTGTCATCGGGGTGTAGATAGGAAGGGGACTAACCATGAATCAATCCGCTTCGGAGTTTTTGGATATCGGCGTGGCCCGCGTGGATGTGGGCCGCAGGGACCGCTGTGGTTTCCCGGAGGTGATTTTCGGCCCCGGAAAGACGCCTGAAGACCTGGCCCGCATTGCGCGGACCATTGTGGACCGGCACGGTGTGGTGCTGGCGACGCGCGTGGACCCGGCCCAGGCGCACGCGGTGTGCGAGGCGATCCCCGAGGCCGTGTGGCACGAGCGCGCCCGCTGCGTTACGGTGGAGCGCGAGCCGCTGCCCAAGTATGACGGAGCCGTGGCGGTGGTCTGCGCGGGGACGTCGGATCTACCCGTGGCGGAGGAGGCTGCGGTAACACTGGATGTGCTCGGGAATCGCGTGGAGCGGTTTTTTGACGTAGGTGTGGCGGGGATTCACCGGCTGCTGGCGGTGCGCGATGCCATTGAGGCGTGTAACGCGGTGGTGGTGGTGGCCGGGATGGAGGGGGCGCTGCCGAGCGCGATTGCGGGGCTGGTGAGCAAGCCGGTGGTGGCCGTGCCGACGAGCGTGGGCTACGGGGCGAGCTTCGGCGGGCTGGCGGCGCTGCTGGGGATGCTTAACAGCTGCGGGAGCGGGGTCACGGTGGTCAATATCGACAACGGATTCGGCGCGGCCTATTCGGCGGCGACGATCAACCGTCTGCTGCACCTCGCGGCTCATCGGGAGTGATTTTTCATCGCGGGCCCGGCGCCCGCTTGCCATTTTGCCCGGCGCGCCGCAACGGTGCCCGGCATGAGTACCGTTCATATTTGTCTAAAAGACATTCTGGGCGTGTCAGTGAAATGCGAAGTGATCTTCTATCCCGGCGATACGCCGTTCCAAAATGGAGCGGCGCTGGCGGTGTCGGGACGGCGTTCGGTGTGGCTGGACGCGCAGGGCAACGGCGAAACAGAGCTTCTCGCGGGAAGCTACGCCGTGCGCTTTGGAGGCATCACGGGCAATACGGACACGCTGATTATTCAAGTTCCCGACGACACAGCGACGCATGAGCTAACCGCGCTGATCACGGCTGGAAACTGGGCCCTGCCGATGCGCGACTGGATGCAGCGGGAGAAAAACCTCGCCGATGTCGCGGATGCCCCCGCGGCGTTCGCGGCCATCAAGCAGGCGGCGACCTCTGCGGCGACGGGTGTGGTGGCCCTGGCGACCCAGGCGGAGGTGGACGCCGGGAGCGACACGGCCAAGGCCGTGACGCCCGCGACGTTGGCCGGTGCGGCGGCGGTGGCGAGTCTTGCGACGACTCTCGCGACCAAAGCGGATGCGACGGCGGTGGCGAGTCTTGCGACGACTCTCGCGACCAAGGCGGATGCGACGGCGGTGGCAAATCTTGCGACGATCCTTGCAACCAAGGCGGATGCGGCAAGTCTCGCCGCCAAGGCGGATGCCTCGGCGCTCGCCCAGACGGTGACGGTGGCCGATTCGGCGGCGCTTTTTGCTCTAGGTAAAAGCGACGTCAAGGTGGGCGATCGCGTGGTGGTGACGGCGGGCGATACCGGAACTACGGAGTATTATGAAGTAATCGACACGGCAAATCTCGGGGGCCATGCGGCCTTCGGGACGCTCCGCAACGGGCCGCTTTCTTTCGACGCGGACAAGATCAAAAGCAACGGCAACGGGGCTGTGATCTTCAACGGGCCGGACGGGATCGAACGGATGCGGATGTCGGGAACCGAGTACCAGGACTTCCTCGGAGTGACCTGTGCCTCGATTAGCATGAGCAATGATGGGGCCGCCCCTGTCGTGATCTCCTCCGATTTGTTGGGCGATCTGCTCATCAACGCGCCTGCGGTCAAACTCACCACGCCCTATATTTCGTGGGGTACCTACCTCTCGATGAGCGTGATCGACGACACGCACCCGGGCATCCATCTGGCGAGCAACCGGTTGGTATTCCTTGGTGTTGACAACGAGATCGGGGCCATCGCATGGGACGGGCTTTACCTCAACGGCAGCTTCGGAGTTTTCGGCAAGACGCCTGTGCAGACCCAGCCCTCGGCAATCACGAATGCCACGGACCTCGCCTCGGCGATCACGGCTATTAATGCGTGGCTTGTTGTCGCGCGGAAATACGGGCTGATCAAGTCATCCTAAATCATATTTAAATTTTTTAACCACGGATCGGTTTTATGTCTATTACCAATACATCAACCAACCAGGCTGGCGCTTACGCGACCGGCATTATTTCTCAACTCAACCAGGTGACGGCCTTCGTTTCCAGCGCCAATAACAAGGTGACCAACGGGACTGTTGCCGTAACGGCTTCGGGGATTCCCGCGGTGACGGCCGACGAACTAAAGGCTGCGCTCGGAACGACTTCGACGGCGAAAATTATTCTGCTCGGTGCGGCTCTGGCCGCGAGCGATGACACGAAGCTCGCTGCCGCGCTCGCCGCCTTGGCGTAAGCGCGTGGGCGGGGACGGGTGGCCGCCGGGTTCCGGAGGGCCGCCCGTCCTTTACTTTTTTTAATGACATGGGCGTTACAGACGAACAAATCCAACGGATCTACGACCGGCTGGATGGGATTGAAAAGAGCCTCGATCGGCGGCTGCGGGCGCTGGAGATCTGGCAGGCTTATCAAACGGGCCGCTTGACGGCGCTGGCGGTGTTCTTCAGCGCGCTCGGGGCGCTGGTGGTGGGGGGGGTGGGCTTTTGCGTGCGGCATCTCAAGCTGATGGCGGTGGCCGTCGCGGCGGTGATGCTGGCGCTGCTTTCGGGGTGTGCCAGCGCGCCAAGGACGGGCGCGGATTTCAGCACGCAGCTGACGGCTTCGCATGTCGCGTCGGCGACTCAGTATGTCGAGGCGGCGGCGGTGTCGGCGGGCGCGGCGCGGCGGGGATTGGAAAAAATCAAGGCGGCCTGCGCGGCGGCTCCGAAGCCGAAGGATCCCGCGCTCCAGGCGTCGCTTGAGCGGATCGATGAAGGGCGCATCGAGGCGGAGGCGCAGCTGGAGCAGGTGACGCTCAAGCTGGCCAATGCGCGCCAGGAGCAGCAGCGCACGCAGGTGGCGCTGGAGGAGACGCAAACGAAGATCGACTCGCTGGAGGCTTACAACGTTTCGCTGACCCGGGATCGGGACGCGGCGGTGGAGCGGGCGGAGGCGGTCCAGAAGACTAATACGCAGCTTTCGCACCGGCTCTCGCGCCTGGCGCTGGCGGTGGCCGCTTGCGCGGCGCTGCTGGCTTGGGTGGTCGCGCGGGCGGTGGGGTTCAAGGCGCTGCCTTTGCCCTACTGCTATGCGTGGCCGGGGGTGGCGGCGGCGGCGGCCGGGGCGGCTGCGTTCGCTTACCTGAGGTACTGGCTATGAGCAAGCGAACGCACCCCTGGGCCAGCAGGAAGCTCTGGATGACGCTGGCGGCCAACGGAATGATGTGGGCGGCGTATGAACTGGCGCTGCGCCACCTCTACGCTATCCCGGAGGTGAAGGTGGCGGCCTTTACGGCGCTGACGCAGACGGTCCTTTACGGGATTACGGCGGTTTCGGCGGCGTATGTGGGCGTGACGGGCTTTGTGCAGATGCGCCAGCAGGTGGGCAGCGGCGTGGCCCAAAGCGTGGAGGATCGGGTTGAACGGACCTTTGCGCCGAAACAATTTGATGACCCCAGCGTATGAGTGGCCCTTATTCCCAACGCTTTTCGGCCTTCATGCCGTTCATTTTCAAATGGGAAGGCGGCTATGATAATGACCCGGATGACCCGGGCGGCGAGACGAAGTTCGGCATCGACAAGCGCAGCCACCCGAACATCGATATCCGCTCCCTGACGCGCGAGGGGGCCATGGAGATTTACTGGTGCTCGTACTGGGTTCGCTACGGCTGCGAGTGGCTGGCGGAGCCGGTGGGGGAGGTGTTTTTTAACGCCTGCGTCAACTGTGGCGCGGCACGGGCCCAGGCGCTCCTGGAGGCGGCGCCGATCCCCCACACGGCGGGCGGGTTCCTCGATGCTCAGGAGGCGTTTTACCGGCGGTTGGCGGACGCGCGGCCCGCCCTGCGCAAGTACTTGAAAGGGTGGCTGAACCGGACGGCTGATTTGCGCCGCTGGGCCAGCCGTTAAGCGCCTTGCGATATCTCCCGGACCGCCTTTTTTCCCAGTTGAATAAGGGCGGTTCCGGGAGTATTCGTAATCATGAAAATCTCGCGGCCGGTATCAGGAAAGATCCTCAGCCATGACGAGGGGATGGGCACGCCATCCGCCTACACGGTTCGGCAGCGGGCCCTCGAGCTGGCGCGCATCGAGGGCAGGCACGCCCCCAACGAGGCGGATTGGAAACGGGCCTTCCTGGAGCTCCACGGCGGCCACCATGACCCGAATCCGCGCGAGGAGGAAAACGAAATGCTCGGAGCGATCACGGAGACCTACAGTGTGGCGCCGACACTGGGCCGCTCGATCCATGAACGGGACATGGACGGGAGCGACAACCTGGGCGAGGAACTGGTGACCGAGGGGATCGAAGAGGCCGCCCACGACCAGATGCTGGAATCCCGCGAAGCCGAGGATAAGGAAGAGCAAGAAGAGGGATAGCCGCAAAACGGCGCAAAAATTGCAAAAACGGCCCCCCTTTAGCGAGATTACCCTGTTTCCATTCCCTCTATCTTCCCCTCCGTTTCCTCTGTGGTGAAATCTTCTTCCACTCTGGCTTGCAAACCGGCTCGGGCCGCTTTTCAATCCCCCCGTGGCTGAAAATTTCGTTACTACCACCCTTGAAACCCCCGATACGCCCTTCGATATTTCGTTGCGGCCCCCCATGTTCAGCGAATTCGCCGGACAGGAGAAGGTCTGCGAACGGCTCGAATTGATGGTCCAGGCGGCCAAGGGACGCGGCGACGTACTCGACCACGTCCTCCTAAGCGGCCCTCCCGGCCTCGGCAAAACGACCCTGGCCTACATCCTCTCGGGCGCCATGGGCGTCAACATCAAGAACACCAGCGGGCCGACCATCGAAAAAGCGGGCGATCTCGCCGGGCTCCTGACCACTCTGGAGCGGGGCGACGTCCTCTTTATCGACGAAATCCACCGCCTCCAGCCGACCATCGAGGAATACCTCTACCCGGCCATGGAGGACTTCAAGCTGGATATCATCATCGACCAGGGCCCCAACGCCCGGAGCGTCCGGCTCAACCTGCCCAAATTTACCCTGATCGGCGCGACCACCCGCTCGGGCATGATCTCCGCGCCGCTGCGGAGCCGCTTCGGGATGAGCTGCCGCCTGGACTACTACGTGGCCGAGGAATTGCAGAAAATCATCCTGCGCAGCGCCCGGATCCTGAACGTCGACGTGGACGAGGCCGGGGCGCTCGAAATCGCCGCCCGTTCCCGGGGAACGCCGCGAATCTCCAACAACCTGCTGCGCTGGGTGCGCGACTACGCCCAGGTGAAGGCCAACTCCAAGATCGATCGCGACGTGGCCGACCGGGCCCTCTCGATGCTCGACATTGACGCCGACGGTTTCGATGAAATGGACAAGCGCATCCTGGAGGCGCTCATCCACAAGTTCCAAGGCGGCCCCGTGGGGCTCAACTCGCTGGCCGTGGCCATCGGGGAGGAGTCGGGGACGCTGGAGGAGGTCAACGAACCCTACCTCATCATGCAGGGCTACCTGAAACGGACCCCGCAAGGCCGCGTGGCTCTGCCGCCCGCCTACCGCAAGCTGGGCGTGGAGGTGCCCAAGCGCGCCGGGGATCTGTTTTAAGGGGCGGGCTGAGTTTTTTCCCAAGGCATGAAGGATGCGCTGCCAGAATGGAGGACGTTCGGGGTCAAGGCCGCGATCAAGCGCTATTTCCAGAAACGCGCCCGGACCCGCCTGATGATCTGGGGCGTGTTGGGCTTTACCGGGGCGGTTGGCTTTTCGGTTTCCTACACGTTGCTTGCCGCTGGCGTCGGCGCGATGTGGATCCGCTATCCCCTGGCGGTTTTGGCCGGGTATGTGGTCTTCCTGGGTCTGGTCCGGATGTGGGTGGAATGGGAGCAGGAGCGCTTTGAGGCACAGCGGCAGGCGCAACTCGGACCGGATTTTCTCGATGAGAAGCTCTCTGTCCGACCGTATAAAGCCTCGGGATCGTCAGATTGGCCCACCTGGCTGGAATTTCTAGACATCCCTAGCCTTTCCTTCGAACCCGAAGGGTGCCTGGCCGCCCTGGGCGGGCTGGTTGCCCTCGCCGGGGTCGCGGTCCTGGTCCTGGGCTTGATCAATGCCGAAGCGCTGATTGCCGAAGGGTTCGTGGATACGTTTCTGGTCTTGGGGCTCTACCGGCGGATGCGCAGGGCTGCCCGGGAACACTGGCTGGGCGGGATGGTTCGCCAAACCTTGGCCCCGGCGGTAGTGGCGGCCCTGGTATTGGGCTTTGGCGGCTACCTGCTCCAGCAGTATGCCCCGGAGGCAAAGTCGATCGGGCCCGCCGTGCGGGTTTTGCTCCGGGGAAAATGACGCGCGGCTCGACAAGCGGCCTCCTTACGGGGAGCTGTTTTTGCAAAGTGCAAATTCCTTGATAAAACCTTCTTGGCGGGCATGATGCGGGCCGATGCGCCTCCCCCCCCGAAGGATTTTGCCAGCCTTGACCGGAGCCGCCCTTATGGCAGCTCTTGTCGTGGCTATCCATGACCGGCTCCCGTGGTGGAAAGCCCGGGAACACCCCAAAACGGCGGGGCAGCTCTCGGGGAAACAACTTTACAAGCTCGGCCTGGAACAACCTTTCTGGAATGGAAAGGTTGCTTTGGATAAAATCAAGTACGATGCCAACAACCCCGGCACTCTCGTCATATCCGGACGGTTTATCGGGTGCAATCCGTTGGAAATCAGCGTCTTTGGTTGCATTCGGGAAACTCCCGACGGAGCAGAGAAGTCGCAGTCCCTTTCCTCCTTCTCTCGTCCCCGCGATAACGGGCAAATGGAAACCGCGTTCTCGTTTGAGTTTCAAAATGCGCCCGTAACTGCGGAAACCCTCTACTGCCGCATCTATGGGATCCAGAAAGGGTTTAAAAAACCGATCCCGTATGCGCTGGCGGATTTCTCCTTTCCCAACCCGCTGCGCCTCCGGGTCCAACCCTGGAAAGCCGAGCCCCTTCCAGCCACCCGGATAATCGGGCCGCTGACGGTAGAGCTCATGGGGGTGAACTCTGGGCCTCCGGAGGCGGTGCAGAGCACCGGGTACAGCAAGCTGTCTTTGCGAGTATTTGAAAAAGGAGTGGGCACCTACCAGTGGCGGCTTATAGGGATCGAATGTTCCTCCGTGCTTGGGGACTCCTATTACGGATTTGGAAGCGCCATAGGCACCAATGATATTAAAGGAACTCTCTGGAAATGCCTGGCACCGTGGAAGATCAAGGTATCCCTGATCCGGGATGCTGATTTTCGCCCCGGGGAGATCATCGAAATCCGGGACATCCCCATTCCCGCAGAGGGCCAGGCGATCTCGTTTAACCAGAAATGGGAGGTCGCTGGTCAGGAGCTGAAATTCGTTCAGATTGCCAAAGGTGAACCCCAAGTGCGAGGGTGGAAGCGGCCTATGGTAAAGTCCTCCGTTACGATGCATTTTACCCTACCCGATCAGGGGTATTGGTCGCTGAAGCTGCTGTCCGTCGCCGATGCCGAGGGAAAAGTGCTGTGGGAACCCGTGGAAGAATTTGTGGTACGCGAGAAGAGCAACAGCCGGAACGTGGGGCTTGTTTTTGGGCCAGAGATGGGGCCGTTGCCCGCAAAAATCTCCTGTAAATTTGGCGTCGTATGGGAAAAACGCGAGGCGGAGTTCACCGTCAACCCCACCTACGAGGGGAAGCCGTTCCGGCCGAAGGTGGAAATTCAGTAGCAATCCGGTAAAGTGTTTTGGCGGCTCGACAATCGCCCGCCTTGCGCTCAAATAGGAGGAACTCCCATGCGTCTCCTAGCCATTGACCCCTCTCTGCGTTGCACCGGTTTTGCCGTCCTGGAACGGCTGGAGGCGCGCAAGGTCCGGGCGCTGGAGTACGGGACCATCCCCAACCCGCCCAAGATCCCCGCTTCCTCCTGTCTGGTGGCTATTCACGACCGGATCTCCGGCCTGATCACCCAGTACCAGCCCGAATGCGCGGCGGTCGAAGCGGTGATCTTTGTCCAGAGCCACCGGACGGCTATTACCCTCGGGGCGGCCCGGGGCTCGGCGATCCTCGCGCTGGCCCAGCGGGGCGTGCCGATCTTCGAGTATTCCCCGAAGGACGCCAAGCAAGCCGTGGTCGGTCGCGGGGGAGCGGACAAAGCCCAGGTGGCCTTCATGGTGCGCGCCATGCTGGGCCTCACTGAGACGCCTTCTCCTGATGCCGCCGACGCCCTGGCCATCGGGTTGACCCATCTCCAGAGCTATGACTCGGCGCAACTGGGCGTCAAGGTGCTCAAAAGGATCTAAAATCTTCTGGCGGATTAAAAAAAATCCCCCTCTTCCCGTCGCGTGGGGTTCCTGCTAAATTCGCCTTTCACGCATGAAACTCGAAACCCGCTGGCTTGGACGGATCAACTACGAGGAAGCTCTGAAGCTCCAGGAGGCGCTCGTGGCCGGGAGAATCCACGGCACGGAGCAGGACGTCCTGCTGCTCCTGGAGCATGAGCCGGTTTACACCATTGGGCGGACGCCGGATCAATCCAGCCTGCGCGACGCGGCTCACCTGCCTTACCCCGTCGTGCAGATCAACCGGGGCGGCCAGGCGACCTTCCACGGCCCGGGGCAGCTCGTGGGCTACCCGATCCTCGACCTTACCCCCCGGGGGCAGGATCTCCACCGTTACCTGCGGGACCTGGAGGGTGTGTTGATCGAATTGCTGGCCCTCTACGGCGTGCAAGCCGGGCGGCGCGAGGGGCTCACTGGCGTCTGGGTCGGCCCGCGCAAGATCGCCTCCATCGGCGTCGGCGTGCGCCACTGGGTCTCCATGCACGGCTTCGCCCTCAACGTCTGCGGGGACCTCACGCCTTTTAACGAGATCACCCCGTGCGGCATCGCGGGCGTGGAGATGACCAACCTGGAGCGCGAGAGCGGCAAGGCTGTGGACGTGCGCTCGGTGGCCGACTGCGTGGCCGGGCTGTTCGCCGAGCGCTTCGGGAGGGAGCCCTCGGAATGAGCGGGCACCCCCGGGTTCATCGCTGGCTTCTGTTGCTGACGGCCCTGGCGGCCTTCGCTCTCTACCTGCCCACCCTGGGGTACGATTTTGCCTACGATTCGCTGGTCCAGGTGGGCCTGGACGACTATATCCACCAGCCCGCGCATTTGCTCGACTGCCTTTCCCTCCGGGTGCTGGGCCAGGACGTCCTCGACTTTAACCGGCCCCTGAACTTGGTGAGCCTCATCGCCGATGCCCAGCTCTGGGGGAAAAATCCCGCCGGGTTCCGCTTGACGCACCTCTTCTTGCACGCGGCGGTGGCCGGGTTGCTCTTTCGCTGGTTGCGCATTATCACCGGCAGCACGGGGGCCTCGGCCCTGGCGGCGCTAATTTTCGCGCTCCACCCGCTGCATGTCGAGACGGTGGTGGAGATCGGCTACCGGGAGGATCTGCTGGTGGCTTTCTTCCTGCTGGCGGGGCTCAATGCCGCGACGGCCTTCGAGCCGGGTCGCCCCGGGCGGGTCTGGGGGCCGGGCGTGCTGACGTTCGCCTGCCTCGTTTGCGCCGCGGCCTCGAAGGAAAACGGCATCGCCGGGCCGGTCGCGCTCGCGGCCTACTGGGCCCTGCTGCGCCGCGAGCCGGGCGCGCCCAAGGGCCCCTGGCTGGCGCTTATTGGCGCGACCTCCGTGGCCGTGGGGGCCTTTTACGCGCTCCGGTTTGGCCTGGAGCCGAAGCATTCGATCATTTTCGCCCAGCCCGCTCCCCGCCTGGCCGCCGATCCGATGGAATGGCTGCTGACTCAATCCCGCATCTGGACCGCCGAACTTTGCCGGGTCGTATGGCCCACGGACCTTTGTGCCGATTACGGGCCGTACAATTTGCGGAACATCGACGCCGTTTGGGCGCTCAGTCTGGTCTTTACCCTGGCCGTGGCCGGGGGCGTCTGGGCGTTTTTGAACCGCCGGGCCGCCTTGGGAGTCGTCATCGTCCTGGCGGCCATCGCCCCGGTCTCCAACCTGCTGCCCATCTACCGCCCCATGGCCGACCGCTACCTTTACCTGCCGATGACCGGCCTGGCCCTCCTGCTGGCCCTCGCCCTGGCGCGGCCCGGTCGCTGGCGGCCCGCCGCGTGGACCGGCGCGGGCCTCGTCGCCGCGCTGCTGGCCGCCGCGACGCTGCGCGAGGAGCCCTTTTGGCGCAATGGAGCGGCGCTTTGGGCAGAAGTTGCCCGGGTCAACCCCTATTCCGTCAACGGCTGGCTGGGCCAGGGCGACATGGCGCTCGACTCGGGCCGCTACGGCGAGGCGCTCGCGTATTACCAGAAGGGCGAGGTCGTCGCTCATGGCGGTTCGGCCCAGGTTTGCGCCGGGCTGGCCCTCGCCTTCGAAGCCCTGGGCGAGCACCGGAAAGCGGCGGAAAACCTTCAGCGTGCTACAAAGCTTGATTCCCGCTTCGCCCGGCCCGAAACTCTCGTCCGCGCTTTGATGTATCGCGACGACGATGCACGGCGTCTGAGCCTCATCAACCAGCGCGCACAAACTCACTAAGTATGTTCTTCACTCCTCGATACCTGAAAGAAGGCCGCGAGCTGCTCCACGGCGCGCGTAAGATGTACGCCTACAAGCGCGACCTCCTCTCCCCGCACGACCTGGAAACAGCCGAGGCGGCCATCGCGGAACTGGAGGAAGCCCTCCGTAAACGGGACCGCAAGGCCGTGGAAGAGGCCTCCGAACAGGTCAATACCTTCTTCGGGAAACGTTTCCCCACCCCGGCCCACGCCGACTGGGCGGAGAACACCGAAGTCTTCCTGGTGGCCATCATCATCGCGCTGGGCATCCGCTCCTTTTACCTCCAGCCCTTCACCATCCCCACCGGCTCCATGCAGCCGACCTTGAACGGCATCCGCGTCTTTGAAATGACCGCCCCCGTGCCGAACCTCGCCGTGCGCGGGCTGGAGTGGGCCTGGTACGGACGGAGCTACTTCGATATCGTGCCCAAGGTCGATGACGTCGTCGAAGGCATGGAGGAGGTCACCCGCTTCTGGTTCTTCCACTACACCCGCGTCGTCGGCGCCCGCGAGAGCTTCCTCATCCCCGCCCCGGCCAGCGGCTTGGTGGGCGCGTTTCGGCTCCAGCCCGGTGCCCGGCTCCAGGCGGGCCACCCGCTGCGGGGCTATGCCGACACCGGCGACCACGTTTTCGTCAACAAAATGGCCTACAACTTCCGCTCCCCGAGCCGGGGGGAAGTCTTCGTCTTTAGCACCAACGGGATCATGACCGACGAGAACCGCCGCAACCCCGGCGGCCCCTCGCAGTACTACATCAAGCGCCTGGCGGGCCTGCCGGGCGACGAACTGCGGATCGACCCGCCGCGCCTCTTTGTCAACGGCTCGGAAGCCAAGGAATACGGTTTCCGGCGCGTCATGAGCGGCTCCCCCTACGCCGTCGGCGGCTACCGGGGCTATGCCAACGGGCCCCTATTTCTGACCGCCCCTGACGCCCCCTACAAAGTGCCCGACAACCGCTACATGGCCCTGGGCGACAACTCCTATAACAGCTCCGACTCCCGCTACTGGGGCACCGTTCCCCAGGATAACCTGATGGGCTGCGCGCTGTTCGTCTACTGGCCCTTCAGCCCGCACTGGGGCCTGATCAAGTAAATCCAATGAGTGAACGTGAAGCATTATTAAAACTAGCCCAGTGGGCGGGTAGCCATCCGGCTCGCCTGGCGCTGGACGGCGAGGGAGCCGCGGCCGCGCTGCTCCCCTCCGGAACGACTTTTGCGGTGAGTGCCGCCCTTTCCAAACTGGCCCGGCTGACGGCGGATCGGGTCGTCGAATGCGACTTAGGCAAGACCCGCGCGCTCATCGAAGGCGAGCCCGAGCCCGCCCCCGAAGTGCTGGCCGAGATTCAGCTCGACCCCGCCGCGCCGCTCCCGAGCGCCGACGTCTTCACCTTCGCCGACCTCTTCGCCTTTGACGGCGTGCGCTTCGCCCTGCACACCCAGCCCATCCCCGTCAACCAGATCGTCTGTTCGCCCCGGGCCCGGCAGTTTTCCGACCGGCGCAACCTCCCGCACGAGATCGTCGCCTGCGGCCAGTCGAGCGTACTCGTCCCCTTTATGCCCCCGGGCGTCCTCCTGGCGCGGGAAATCCGGCGCAAAATCGCCCTCTGGCGCGACCGCTACAAAGAAACCCCCCGCTTGATCCTCATCCAGAACCACGGCATGATCGCCCTCGGAGCCACCGCCGAGGAGGTCCAGACCGTCACGGAAATGGCCGTCAAATACGCCGAAATCTTCGTTGGCGCGGCGATGCTCGGCGGCCCTGAATTTTTAAAGCCGAATTACGTCACACAAATGGATGCAACCAAACGCGTCTAGCGGCGCGAATCAGGACTCCGAATTCGCCTTTTCCCCTCTGCAACCCGATGCCTACCCTCTCCGCACTCAATCTTACCGGCTCTCACGAGTCCGCGGGCGAGCGGCTTTGTGGCGTCACGGCTGAGTTTGAGCCCGCATCGCTCAACCTCATCCACGGTCCCCGCGGCTCCGGGGTCAACCTCCTGCTGCGCTACCTCGGCCTCATGGAGCGCCCCCACCAGGGCGAAGTCCTCCTGACAGGCGAATCCACCCGCGCCTGGACCGACGCCCGGTGCATCGAAGCGCGCAGCCGCCACTTCGGGTTCGTCTTCGAGACGCCGCTCTTAATCCCCTCCTTCAACGTGGCCGAGAACGTCGCCATGCCCTTCTTCAAGCTCACCCAGGCCAGCCCCGAGCTGGCACGGGAAGCCACCGCGCGGGCGCTCGACCACGTCGGCCTCGCTCAGTACGCCGAGGAGACCGTTGACGCCCTGCCGCTCTGGGCGCAGCAGCGCGTGGCGCTCGCCCGGGCCCTTGTCACGCGGCCCCAGGCGCTTTTCGTCGAGAACATCGACGCCCTTTTCCGGGACAGCGAGTTGATCGCCATTCTCGAACTTCTTTCCAGCACCCGGCGCACCCTGGGCTGCTGCATCATCGCCACCGCCGCCCACTCCGACGTAGCCCACTTCGCCACCCGCGCCATCGAGATGGCCGCTGGCCGCGTGGCGCGCGACTGGCAACCGGGAGGATTCCTTTCATGAACGCCGCAGCAGCCGCCGCAAACCACCAGAACGTCACCGCCGAGGCGATCACCCGCAAGAGCAAGAGCAGCTTCGCCTTCGCCTTCCTTTCCCTACCGCCCGAGCGCCGCCGCGACATCGTCACCTTTTACGCCTTCTGCCGCGTCATCGACGACATCGCCGACGAAGCCGACGCTCCCGTGGCCGAGCGCGCCGCCCGGCTGGAAGCGTGGAAGCGGGCCCTCACCGAGAGCTTTGCGGGCGAGCCCGAGCTGGCCCCGGCCATGCGCGACCTCATGGAGCGCTATCAGCTCGACCGCGAGGTCGTCGCCCTCATCATCGAAGGCTGCGCCTCTGACCTCGCGCCCGTGCACTTCGAGACCTTCGACCAGCTGCTCGGCTACTGCTACCGCGTGGCGAGCGCCGTGGGGCTCGTCTGCATCGAGCTTTTCGGCTGCCGCGACCAGGGGGCCCACCGCTACGCCGTCTCGCTCGGCTACGCCTTGCAGCTCACCAACATCCTGCGCGACGTCGCCAAGGACCTCGCCAACGGCGGCCGGATCTACCTTCCCGCCGAGGACATGGCCCGTTTTGGCGTTACCGAGGAGGATCTGCGCGAGCGCCAGGGTGGCCATCGTTTTGGCTCGCTCATGGCCTTCGAAGCCGAGCGGGCCGAGGCGCTCTACGCCCAGGCCCTCGCCGAGCGGCCCTTCCGCGACCGCCGCGCCATCATGCCCGCCGAGATGATGCGCCTTATTTATTACAAAATCCTCACAGGGATGCGTCAGGATGGCTTCCGGGTTTTTGAGAAAACCTACCGCGTCGGCAAGCTCGGCAAGCTGGCCATTGCCCTGCGGGTCTTTCTCTGGGCGGCGTAACCGGTGGAAAGCCGGTAGCTTTTGCCGCGCGCGCAAGGGGGAGCAAGGCTCCGATGCCCCTTGTGACATGAAAACGTTTCCCTTACTCACCACCGCGGTACTCGGTCTGGCTTTGGCAGGGTTGACCGGCTGCGAGACGCCGACCCAGGGCGCGGCGACCGGCGCAGCCACCGGAGCCATCATCGGCGGCATCGCGGGCGGCAATATTCGCAGCGCCGCCATTGGCGCGGGTGCGGGGGGCCTCACGGGCGCCGCCGTCGGGCAGCTCAATAAAGAGCAGCGGGCTAACTACGGGTATTATTAGAGCGGCATGGTTTGGCCATTGAAAATAATATTGGCCTTCGATTGAATAGATCGGGCGCTCCCGGCGTCTATACGAACACCAATCCTATGAGAATTTTCCTTCCCATTGCAGTGATGAGCGGTCTGGCCGTGGTCTCCATGAGCTTTTCCGGATGCGAAACCCCGGCACAAGGGGCGGTCTCCGGCGGCGCGGCTGGGGCCATTATCGGTGCCATTTCGGGCAACTCGCTACGCAGCACCGCCATTGGCGCGGGCGCGGGCGCGGTGGCCGGGGCGGTGATCGGCAAGATGGTCGCCGACGACCGGCGCGCCAACTACGAAGGCGGCCCCGTGGCCTACGGTGGCCCGGAGTACCGCGTGGCCACGCCCTCGCGCTACTACGGCTACGTCATCAGCCCCTACCGGCCCCACGCCACGGTGGACGTGCGCGGCATCCGTCCGGGCGCTCGCGTGGTCGATCCCGTCAGCGGCTATATTTTCATCAACCCCTGATTCGGGGGTAGCAGGTTAGCCCTTCTGCGTCGCGAGCCGGTCGAGGACCTCCTTGACCCGCTCCGGCGGCGTACGGAAACAGAGCGCCACGGTTGTCGCGACGAGCGTACCGGCGGTAATCCGCCACGGGAACTCGATCGTTGGCAGCCAATCCAGCTTCCAATGCTGGAAGGGGACCCCCGGGTGCGCCTGTTGCCAGGCGAGGAAAGCGGGGTTGTCCGGGTGCAGGAGATTCCAGACGTCGTTATGCAGCCCGCTTAGGAAGCAGACAGCCACGATGCCGCAGGCCATGGCGATCAGGTTGCCCCGCTCGCTACCGCGTGTCCGGGTCAGCATCCCCACCAGGAACACTCCGAGGAGCGAGCCGTAGGTGTAGCCAAAAATCCCCAGCACGATCGGGATAATCGAGCTTTTCAGCACAATGGCCGCGTAGGCCGTCGTCGCCCCGATGATCACCAGGAAAAACGAGAAAACCACCGTGCTCCGGCGCGCGGCTCGCACGATGTGAGCGGGCGTGGCCTCGGGGTGGATGTAGGGGAGGTACCAGTCCTCCGTAAAGCTCGTGGCCAGCGCGTTGAGGGCCGTCGAAAGGGAGCCCATCGCCGTGGCGAACACCCCCGCGATCATCAGCCCGCGCATCCCCGGGGGCGTTTCGTGCAGGATGAAGTAGGCGAACGGATGGGAGAGATCCGGGTTGCGGTAGTGCGCCCAGAGGAGCACCCCGATCGTCAAAAAGCAGAACACCAGCGGCAGATCAGCCAGGCCGGAGAGGATGAGGGCCATGCGGCTCTTGAAGTGATCCTTGGCCGTGAGCATCCGCTGCACCATGTCCTGGTCCGTCCCGTGGGTGGCCATGGTGATAAAGGTCGAGCCGAAAAGCGCTGCCCAGATCGTATACTCGCTCCCGAGCACATTGCGCACATTGGTCAGGAAAGGGAGATTCGCGCTGGTGCCGGTGTCGAGGAAGACCAGATCCTTCGGGCCGCTGAGGGCCGCCTGCGCCCCGGCCCAGCCACCCGGGATCATCCGGAGCAGCGCCCAGACCGCAAACGAAAGCGAGGCCACCATCACGCACGCCTGGATCACGTCCGTCCAGACCACCGCCTTAATGCCCCCCAGCGCCGTGTAGACCGCCGTCGCCGCCGTCAGGAAAATCAGCGAGCCGACGTAAATAAAGACCTGCTGCATCGGCGAAAGCGCCACGCCGGAGAACATCTCATAACCCAGCACCAGCACCACAGCCGCCACGTAAAGGCGCGTCCCGCTGGCCAGCGCCCGCGTCACGAGGAAAAGCGCGCTGGCCCCGTTCTTCGTTCGCGGCCCGAAGCGGATATTCAGAAATTCGTAAATCGAAACGACCTTATAGTCGTAGTACGGCTTGATGAAAACGAACGCCACGATCACCCGGGCGAGCACCGTGCCGATGGCCAGCTGGGCGTAGGTGAAATTCCGGGTCCGGTAGCCCTCGTCAGGCGCGCCCAGGAACGTCGCGGCGCTCATCTCCGCCGCGATAATCGAAGCCAGCACCGCCCACCATGGGATACTGCGGTTGCCGACGGCGAAGCCCTCCATCGTCTTGCTGCCGCGCCCCTTGTAGAGGCCGATCCCAATGACGATCACAAAATAGGCGAGGATCACCCCGCTATCCAGAAGCCAATCCATAGAAGCCGCAACTATCCATCATCCAGCGGGAAACGCAACCTCCGGACAAAAGATGTTTACTTTGTGTGGGGTGTTTGTTGCACCTTTTGCCGATTATTGAGATAAAAGCGGAATGATGCAGGGGAATTTATGCAGCGGGATAGATCCACATCTGACCAATCAGAAACGGGTTGTTTGGCTGGAAGTGTCGAGAGTTTTGGCGACGTTTCTCGTGGTATGGGAGCATATGCCATACCCTTACGGAATTCACTTCGGAAAATTTGCCTTTCTCCGGGGGAGCGTCCCGTTCTTTTTCTTTGTTGCGGGATTGCTGTCGATGCGCAAAGGGGTAGTAAAAGGGCAATGGTTCAATTGGAGTCGGGCTGTTTTTCTTCTGGTTCCCTTTGTCATATGGGAGGTGGTGGCGATGGCGAATGCCCTCTTTTTGGGAAAGGAAATCTGGAGCTTTCCTCATTCCCTGGTTGTGCTTACCTGCATCAACAAGCCTCTATGGTTTATGCGGGATCTGATTTTGCTTTCGCTGGTTACCCCTTTGCTTCTTCGGTTTCACTCGAAACTTATAGCATTGGCCGTAGCTATAATGGCTTTTGACTACTCCTTTGGTCCCGATAACCGGCTGCTCCCGTCTACCTGGGGGATTTATATCCTTGGGCTTGGGCTGAACCGCTATGATTTAGACGGCTTTCGGAAATTCTTGGACAAAAACGGGATATACATCATTGGACTCACTTTTACTTTAGCTGCCGGATTCATTCTCAAAGGCCGGGATCAAATGCCGGTGAGCGAATTATTCCACATATTTCACGGGGCTTGTTTTGGAGTCTTTGGCTTGATCCTTGGAGCGATGTCCATCATGAGCGCTGGAGTCCTGATCGAGAAGTATCTTCCCTCTGTTGCCAGTCGAATCGCCCCGATAGGGATTTCCTCTTTCCTTATCTATGCCGTTCATTGGCCATTTTTGGTTTTGATTTGTTCCTTTATCGGGATTCGCCCTTATTGCCCGGTAGGGAACTGGAATTTTTGGGGCCATATCCCGGTTTTTATTGCTGCTGTTGGGGTCTACGCGGTCATCCATTGGGGATATTTGCTAATAGAACGTTTTTTCCCCAGGATGTTGCCCTTCCTTGCAGCGCAACGCATTCGTGACTTCGGGAGCGCAAAACGAGAAGTTTTGGGCTCATTGAGCGAAGCGGGAACCCGGTAGCTGTTTTTTTGAACACCCATCCCTTCGCGCTGTCTTATTCTGCGACCCTAAGAGATAGTAACCTTATGCTTACGAACTACATCGTCCTGATCATTATTCCCGCGATCCTGGGAATCTGGGCCCAATTCAAGGTCAAGCGTGCGTTCGAACACTATAGCCAGGTGCCGGTCTCCACGGGCCGGACCGGGGCCGACGTCGCTCGCGAGATCCTCGACGCCGCCGGGATCCACGATGTGGAGGTCGAGGAGATCGAAACCATGCTGGGGGACCACTACGACCCCACCAACAAGCGCCTCTGCCTCTCGCCCGACGTCTACAACACCGCCACCGTGGCCGCCGTCGGCATCGCCGCACACGAAACCGGCCACGCCATCCAGGACGCCCGGGGCTATGCTCCTCTGAAAGCCCGCATGGCCGTTGTGCCGATTACCCAGTTCGCCTCGCAGCTCCTCCCCTTTGTCCTTATTGGCGGATTTTTCTTCGGGATGTTCGGGCTCATCAAGCTCGGCATCCTCTGCTACCTCGTCCTGACCGTCTTCCAGTTGATCACCCTGCCGGTGGAGTTTGACGCCTCCCGGCGGGCCAAGATCATCCTCGGGCAGATGGGCGTGGTGGCTCCGGGCGAGGAAACCCAGGGTGTTGAGCGGGTGCTCAGCGCCGCGGCCCTCACGTATGTGGCGGCATTTATTGCCTCCCTAGGAAACCTCCTTTACCTCTTATCCATTGCAAATCGCCGCAACGATTAATGGGAACTGTGGGAATGGGATTGCCGGATTGGCCCGAAAATTGATAGGCAATCCGGTGATGACCGAAGAGACTGCGCCGACCAACGAAGACGCCCGGCTGGTTGCCCGCACTCAAGCGGGCGATCCGGCGGCCTTCGACGCGCTTGTCGTCAAGTATTCCCCGCGCCTCTACGGGCTGGTCTACAACATGACCTCCAACCACGAGGACACCAACGACCTCCTCCAGGATGTCTTCGCCAAGGCCTACCGCTCCATTGGCGGTTTTAAGGGAAATTCGGCCTTTTACACCTGGGTCCACTCCATCGCGGTCAACATGACCATCAACTTCCTCAAAAAACGGGGCAGGCGCATGACCATGAGCCTGGATGACATGGACGCCGGGGTGGAGAACGACAAAGACTTCATCGAGCTGACCGCCACTACCAACCCCGTCAGAGAGGCCGATTTGGGCGAACTCCAAATCAGATTGAACGAGGCCATGATGAAGTTGTCTCTAGATCATAGAGCGGTGGTTACCCTGTTTGACATCCAGGGCTTGCCACACGCCGAGATCGCCAAAATATTAGGGGTCTCGGAGGGGACCGTGCGTTCCCGGCTCTTCTACGCGCACCGGCAGCTCCAAAACTACCTCGAAGAATTCCGACAATAATTTGCCCAACCGCCAACCCACCCCCGATTCGTTTTATGCCCGTTGATGACCAGACTATCTCCAAGCTACTGAGGCTGAAGCGATTTGAACAACCGCCCGCCGGGTACTACGACGCCTTTCTGCGTGAATTCCAGGAGCGCCAACGAGCGGAGCTGTTGAAAAGGCCGGTATGGCGGATCTTCCTCGACCGGCTCGACGTGCTGCGCGAGGAGTACCTGACCCTGTCCAATCTTTCTTACGGCATGGCCAGCGCGGCCGTCCTCGCCGTGGCCGCGGCCTTGAGCTTTAACATGCTGGCCCACCCGGGCACCGGTGTCGGGTCCTCGGCGGCCACGCTCGCGGCCCATGTGAACGTGCCGGTGAATGTGACCATGCCGGAGGAATCCCTCCGCGTCGCTTCCGCGCCCGTTCCGATGAACGCCGCCCTTACCCCGCAGATCCGCATTCCGGACGCTCTGCTTGAGTCCTCCTACGTCACCCCGGTTCCCGGGGATCAGCCTCCGCGTTACATCCTGGACGCGCGCCCGGCCAGCTATGAGCCTCCGTTCACTTTTTAGTTCCACGGCCCTGAAATCCGCCGTGGTCTGCTGCGGCGTATGGGCCTATGCAAGCGGCGGACGCGTTTGGGCCGGGCCCGTAGCCGAGTCGCTTTCCAACGAAGTCCGGGGAGTCTTTGAACAAACGCGCGGAGCCATCGTCAAGGTGGAGGGTAGCGACAAGACCGGCTCGCTTTGCGGCACCGGGTTTTTCATCGACCCGAACGGCACCCTGCTCACCGCCTATTCCGTCGGCGGCGAGAGCAGCAACCTCTCGGTCATTTTGCCCGGCAACCATAAAGTCCCCGCGCGTTGCCTCGTAGCCGATGCCCGGGCCGGGATCGCGATTTTAAAGGCCGATGACGTCCCGTGCGGCACCCCGTTTTTGCCCCTCGCCTCGGGAAGCTTGCGGGTAGCCACGCCCGTCGTAACGGTAGCCTATCCGATGGACATGCCCGTGACGCCCAGCTTCGGGCTCATCTCCGGGATGGACCTCAAATACCTGGGCCGGTGCTTTGCCACCAGCCACATCCGCGCCACCGTCTCCGTCCAGCGGGGGCAGGGCGGCGCGCCGCTGCTCAATATGCAGGGCGAAGTGGTGGGCGTCATCGTCAGCAGCATTGATAACGGCTCCGCCTGCTTCGCGCTGCCCACGGTGGCCGTGGAGAAGATCCGGCACGACTACGACCGCTACGGCGCGGTGCGTCCGGGCTGGCTCGGCGTGCGCGTGCAGGTCGTCGCATCTGGCAGCACGGGCTTGGCGGTGGAAGTCGACCGCGTGGAGGAGGATTCCCCAGCACAGAAGGCCGGTTTGGAGCCAGGCGACCGGGTAGTCCGGATTGGCGATACCGTCGTCACCTCGCCGGAAGACGTGCTTGACGCCTCGTTTTTCCTTACCGCCGGAGAGAAAGTCGCCGTCACCGTGCGGCGTGGCGAAGTCGAGCGCGTGCTGCAAGCCAAGCCGATCGAGCGCACCGACCGGACCGCGTGTGAGGTCCTGGCCCCGGAGGGTGTCAAAGTTCACACCTCCTCGGCCCTCAACGGCGACATCACGCTGCGGCTCAACCCGTAGCCCTGCGTTTTCGCGCTGGCTTCCCGTGTCCCTTCGGGCATAGAACCGGGGTATGACGCTTCGGAAATGGATTTTTGCCGTGATGATCGGCACTCTAGTGGCCGGGGCGGGCTGGGCTTATTGGAACGGAAAAAACGCGGGATTGCGCCTCCCGGTTCCTGTCGTTGCGGCACCGTTTGCCAGTTCAACCTCGGATAAATTCGAGGGAGGGGGAATGATTTTTGAGGGGACTACACATTCCTTTCCTGCCGCTCGGCCTTGCTGGTCAACGAAAACGCCGATCCGCTGATCGCCGAAGTGCTCAAGACGCTCCAAGCCCGGCTCAAGCCATCCATTGAGGTCAACACGTGTTCCCCGGGCCTGGAAAATCCGTGGTTGCCCGAGGGGCGGCGATTGCCGGACCTGGTGATCCGCGTGAAGCTGCTTGCCCGGACGCGGAGTGATCATACCGACTGGTCCACGATATGGGTATCGACGGGGCAGGGTCCGTGGAATTCGCGGCATTCGTATTGGGGGCCGGATTCGCTTCCATTGGCTCAGACCTTCAGGACGGGGTGGCTAGATCATAAAAGCACGTTTGAGGAGCCGACCCTGGGCGATCACCTTGGTGCTGCTCTGGCGGAAAGCTTGCGCAAGCAAATTGAGGAGGAGCAAAAGCGACATAGCGTGCTGCCGCTCCTGCCGTCTTCCTTGGAAGGGCCTTTTCACCCCGCGCCGCTGCTGTTGCTGCCGGAGACCGCCTCGGCCTGCCGGGTTCTCTCCGGGCAGGGCTTGTTTTGCCACAACGAAACCTACTGGCGACTGAACGCCCCGCCTGGTGCGGGGCTCCTTGAGGATTTGCGCGCCAGGTACGAAGCGGCGGGATGGAGCGCCGAGGCGAGTTCGGAGAGCTATCTGCGGCTGACCCGGAACCGGGAAACCGTGGAATTCTACCCCATCTGGGACGAAGAGGTTCTCCCCGACCTACTGGCTGCGCCTCCGTCCAAGTTTGCCGCCCATTACCGGGAGGATTACGACGCGTCCGAGCGCGCGGCGGCAGCGGAGAGGCTATTTGCCGCCGGTCTGCCGCCCGAGAGCGTGTATCGCTTTGCCGGGCTTTCCTCGGAAGAAGCGCGCCGGGTGTTTTTCGCGAAAATCCGGCCGGGCCAGTGTTTTGTTCCCGAGGTTTGGCTTGAGGCGAGCAAGTTCCAGGAACCGGAGGCGGCATGGCATTCTCTGAAACGCGCCAAGGCGCTCTTAATCACCCGGGAGAAATCGGACGCCTTAAGCCGGGCCATCATCGACGCGGGCGTGAAGCTGCGCCGGAATTTGACGCTTTCAGCGGAGGATTTCCGCGAAACCGGGTTCGAAGCGCTGCCCACGGAGCCCGGGGAGATTGACCGCGCCGAGGGGAAGCCCGTTCTGGTTTACTGGGAGACCGGGGGCGCGTTTTATTCCGCCTTGATTGAGGTGCAAAACGGCGGGCAGATGCTCCATATCGTGTTTGGCGAAGATGGCTATGTTCGGGGATGGTCTCGCGGGACTTTTGCGAAGGACTCCCCATTTTCTGCCGATCTCAGAAACCAATGCCCTATCCGCCTGAGCGTTTCCAAGCAGCCGGGCGGCTATCGTTATTTCATCAAGCCGTTTACAGGGCCACTTTAGCCCCACATTTTCTCAACCTCCAGGCTGGCGCGCGGGGAGCCGTTGCATTAAGCAATTAAGCCTGAACATTCTCCCGTGAACGGCCTCTTCCTCCATACCGGCAACCGCCTCGAACTCCTCGCGGATGAACTGGCCGGGGTGACGGCCGGGCCGCTCGCCTCGCCGTTTTCGCGCGAGGTCATCCTGGTGCAGAGCCTCGGGATGAGCCGCTGGCTCTCGCTCCAGCTCGCCGCGAGGCGCGGGGTCTGCATGGCCACCGAGTTCCCGTTCCCGCGCGCTTTTTTGGACGAAACGCTGCGCCGGTTCGTGCCCGAGATGGCCGCGAGCGATGCCTTCGCGCCGGACGCCATGGCGTGGAACATTTACGAGCTGCTCCCGGGGCTCCTTTCGCGACCGGAGTTCGCCCCCGTGCGGGGCTACGTGGCCGACGGCGACGCGCTCAAACGCTTCCAGCTTTCCGAACGCCTCGCCGGGGTGTTCGACCAATACCTCGTCTATCGCCCCGAATTGCTGCTCGAATGGGAGGCCGGGACCGCGCCCGAGGGCGACCTCTTTGCCCCGGCGGGCGACGCCGCGTGGCAGGCCGCGCTCTGGCGTGAGCTTAACCGCGCGCGCGCGCTGCACTTCGGCGCGGTGCTGGAGCGGCTCCGCCGGGGGCGCGTGGAGCCGGGCGCGGAATTTCCCGAGCGCGTTTCGATCTTCGGCATCGCCTCGTTGCCGCCCGCCCAGGTCGAGGTCTTTTTCTGGCTTGCGGCCCACTGCCCGGTGCATCTTTTCCTGCTCGCCCCGTCGAGCGAATACCACGGCGACGACCTCACGCCCCGCCAGCGTGCGCGCCTCGGGCTGGTCGAAGAACCGGGCGAGGGCCACCCGCTCCTGACCTCGCTCGGGCGGCTCAACGCGCAGTTCACCAACGTCCTCCTGGAGGCCGACGAGCGCGCCGGTCACCGCCTGGAATACCGCCCCGAGCGTTTCGAGGAACCGCCGGGCGACTCCGTGCTCCACCATCTCCAGCGCGATATCCTCCACGCCCAAGCCCGTGGGGAACCCGTGGGCGAACCGCCGCTGGAGGCCGCCCCGGACGACCATTCGGTGGAAATCCACGTCTGCCATTCGCCCATGCGCGAGGTGGAGGCGCTCTACGACCGGCTTCTCGACCTCCTGGCCGCCGACCCGACGCTGCGCCCACGCGACATCCTCGTCATGACGCCCGATATCGAGAGCTACGCGCCCTTGATCCATGCCGTCTTTGGCGGCCCGGAGAATCCCGCCTGGCGCATCCCCTACAGCATCGCCGACCGCCAGCCGCGCAACGAAAGCCCGGCCATCCGGTTCTTCCTGGCGCTGCTGGGTGCGGTCGGGACACGCTTTACCGCGCCGGAGGGCTTCGCGCTGTTGCAGAGCCCCGTGATGCGCGCCCGCTATGGCTTTGACGACGCGGAGCTAGCCCGCCTGCGCCAGTGGATTGCCGAATCGGGCATCCGCTGGGGCATTGATGCCGACGAACGCTCCGAGCTGGGCCTGCCCGCCACGCCCGAGGCCACCTGGCGGCGCGGCCTGGAGCGTCTCATTCTCGGCTACGCCATGCCGGGCGACCGCCGCACGCTTTTCGAGGGCATCCTTCCCGAGGAGGACGTGGAGAGTTCCGATGCCGGGCTGCTCGGGCGCTTTGTTTCGGCCATGGAGGATCTTTTCCGGACCTTCTCCGAGCTCGCCCGCGCGCGCCCGCTGCCCGAGTGGTGCGAGGTGCTCGACGGCGTCATCGGGCGCTTCTTCACGGGCCTGCCCGACGAGGCGCAGATCGACGACGTGCGCGCCCTGCGCGAAGCCGTGGCGCGGCTGCGGGAAATCGCGGGAGCGGTTTCCGGCCTGGTGGAGTTCGCCGTCATTCGCGAGCACCTGGGCGGGCAGATGGAGCAGGCCGCGCAGCGGGGGGGCTTCCTCGCGGGCGGCGTCACCTTCTGCGCGCTCAAGCCGATGCGGAGCATCCCGGCCCGCGTCGTCTGGCTCATGGGCATGGACGAATCCGCCTTTCCCCGGCGCAACCAGCCCTTCCCCTTTGACCTGATCGGCGCGCATCCCCGCCCCGGCGATCGCTCCCCGCGCGACGACGACCGTTACCTTTTCCTCGAAGCCATCTTGAGCGCCCGCGACCGTCTGCGCGTGAGCTACGTCGGGCGCTCGCTGGTGAGCCGCGACGAATTTCCGCCGTCGGTGATGGTGAGCGAATTCCTCGACGCGCTGGAGGCCGGGTTCCGCTTCCCCGGCGGGTGCAATGCCCGGCAGGCGCTTAGCTTCGAGCACCGGCTCCACTGCTTCAGCGCGGATTATTTCCAGCCCGGCGGGCGGCTCTTTAGCTACTCGGCGGCCAACGCTGCCGCCGCCTCGGCTCGGCCCGCGCCCGCTGCGCCGTTCTTCACCCGCCCGCTGCCGGAGCCGGACGCCGAGTGGCGCACCGTGGCGCTGGCCGACTTGATCCGCTTTTTCCACAACCCGGCGGCCTACCTGCTCAAGCGGCGCCTCGGCGTGGCGCTCGACCTGCCGGACGAGCCGCTGGAGGAATCCGAGCCGGTGACGCCCGACGCCCTCGGGCTCTACACCGTGGCCAACGAGATTTTCGAAGCCCGCTTCGCCGCCGAGCCGCCTCCGGGCGAAGCCGCGCTGGCCGCCCGGGCGCTGCTCCCCGTCGGGAGCGTTGGTGCTCAATATTACCAGGACCGCGACCGCGCGGCGCGCGAACTGCGGGAACGCCTGCTGCCGTTGTTGCCCGGTGCGCGCCGGGATGATCCTATCACCCTGGATCTGCGCATTGGCGAATTCACGCTTACAGGGCGGCTGGAGTCGGTCTACGGCGGCACGCTCGCGTTTTTCCGCCCCGCGAAGCTCAAGGCCCGGGACTGGCTGCGCGCGTGGATCTCGCACCTCGCCTGGTGTGCCGCCGCCGGACGGCCCGCGCCGACCGTGCTTGCCGGGGATGACGAGGCCATCCGTTTCGCAGCCGCTCCGGAGGGGGCGCTTGCGGGGTTGCTGGAGCTTTACTGGCGAGGGCTCTCCGCACCGTTGCCATTTTTTCCCAAGGCGTCCATCGAGTTCGCCAAGCCGCCGGGAAGCCGTTCCACCCGCACGCCGCTGGAGCGCGCCACGGCCGTCTGGCTCGGGAATATGCGCGAGGCGGGCGAGGCCGAGGACCCCGCCGTGCGGCTCTGTTACGGAGACGCCAATCCGCTGGGCGAGGAATTTGAAACCGTAGCCCGTGCCGTCTGCGGGCCGATGCTGGAGGCCGTCCAATGACGCAGCCCATTCCGTTTACCCCATTTGATGCCGTCACGTTCCCGCTCGAAGCGGGGACCACCCTTATCGAAGCCAGCGCGGGCACGGGCAAGACGTACTCGATCGCCGCGCTCTACCTGCGCCTTGTGCTGGAGGAGGCGCTCCCCGTGCAGGCGATCCTGGCCGTCACCTACACCACGGCGGCCACCAAGGAACTGCGCGAGCGCATCCGCTCCCGGCTCCACGCCGCGTGGGTGGACCTCCGGCGGGGCGCTTCCGAAGACGCCATCGTGGCCAAGTACCTCGCCGCGCACGCCGATCCGAAGCCGGGCGAACGGTTGCTCAACCTCGCCGTGCAGTCGTTCGATGACGCGCGAATTTTCACCATCCACGGATTTTGCCAGCGCGTCTTGCAGGAGAGGGCGTTTGAGAGCGGCGCGCGCTACGGCGCGGAGCTGACACCCGATGCGCGCCCATTGCTGGAGGAGGTTGCCGCCGATTTTTGGCGCATCCGTTTCCACGAAGCCCCGGCGCTCGTGGCCGCGCTGGCCGTGGCGCGCGGCGAGTCGCCCGAAGCGTGGGTGGAGCTGCTGGAGCAGACGCGTAACCATCCCGATCTCGTGCTGCGCCCCAGCCCCGAGGCGTGCGTGGCCTCCGTGCTTGCGGAGCAGCTGGGCGAAACCTTCGAAGCGCTGCGGCAGGCATGGCTGAGCGAAGGCTCCTGCCTCGAAGCCGTGCTGCAAGCCGACAAAACCCTCCGCCCCGCCGAACTCAAGCGCCGGATCGCCGCGCTGCCAGTGCTGGCGCGGCTTGGCGCGGAGCCCGATGGCGAACTTATCGCTGCGCTGGGAGATTTCACGAGCACCGCGATCGCCGCCGCCGCCGGGAAAAACAAGACACCCCTTTCGCACCCCTTCTTTGCTCGTTGCGACGCGCTTTTTGCGCTGGCCGACGCATTCTTTAACCAGCTCACGCACGAGGCGCTGGCCTACGCCGCCGAGGAGATCCCCGCGCGCAAGCTTCGCCGGGGCATCCTCACCTACGACGACCTGCTCACCCAGGTCCACGCCGCGCTGACGGGCCCGCGTGGGGCGGCACTCGCCCGGGCGGTCGGGGGCGGCTACCAGGCCGCGCTCATCGACGAATTCCAAGACACCGACCCGCTGCAATACGCGATCTTCGAGCGTTTTTTCGGCGGCGGCGCGCACCGGCTCTTTTTCATCGGCGACCCGAAGCAGGCCATCTACGGCTTCCGGGGCGCGGATATCTTTACGTATCTCAAGGCGGCCCGGGCCGCGCGGCGGCGCGCCACACTTGCGGTCAACTGGCGCTCGGACGAGGCTCTCCTTGCCGGGTTTAATGCGCTCTTTGCCCGGCGTGAGGACGGCGCGCCCTTTGTGGTGGAACAAATCCAGTATTATCCGGTACATTCCAATAAACCGGAGATTCCGCCTGGGACGCCGCCCGCCCTGGAGGTGCGCTACCTGCCGAGCGATGCGGAAAAAGGCTTTGCACAGGAGGCGGCCATGCACGCGCTGGCGGCTGCTGCTGCAAGGGATGTGGCGCAGCTGCATGTTAGCGGGGGAGGGGAGTGGCAATGGGGCGACCTGGCCATCCTCGTGCGCACCCACCGGCAGGCGGAGGCCGTCTACGAGGCGTTGGCCCGGCGTGGGTTGCGCGGCGTCATGCACACCGAGGCAAGCGTCTTCCAGTCGCCCGAGGCGGCGGAGATGCGCTTGCTTTTGGAAGCGGCGCTGGAGCCCGGGTTGCGCGCGCGGCTTCACGCGGCTCTGGTCACGCCGTTCGGCGGCCTGAATGGCAATGAACTCGCGGAGCTTTCGCCCGAGGATCACCAGCGCTGGGTGGAGCGGTTCGCCGGGCTGGGCACGCTTTGGCGCGACGCCGGGTTCGCCGTGATGTTCCGCCGTTTGCTGGCCGGGGGCGATCTCTACCGGCGCGTCATGGAGGCGGCGCGGGGCGAGCGGCGGCTGACGAATTACCTGCACCTCGCCGAGTTGCTGCACGACGTTGAGACGGCGGGCGGCTTCACGCCCGAGGCGCTGGTGGATTGGCTGGCACAGCAGCGTGTGAACCCTCGCGAGGCCGCCGAAGCGGCTCAGCTCCGGTTGGAGAGCGACGGCGACGCCGTGCAGATCGTCACCGTTCACCAAAGCAAAGGGCTGGAATATCCAGTCGTACTCTGTCCGTTTCTCTGGTGTCCGGCTGACACACCCCGGCGCAAGCGGGTGCAATTTCACGACGCCGAGGGGCGGCTCACCTTCGACCTCCGCGGCAAGGATGGGGCTGATCCGGAGGATATCGAGGCCCACGGTCGCGAGGCGCTGGCTGAGGAGGTGCGGCTGCTTTACGTGGCCGTCACAAGGGCTGAGCATCGCTGCATAATTTACACGGGTGACATCCAGCAGCCGGGTGTTTCGGCGCTGGGGCACGTGCTGGGCGACGGGATTCGGGAAGGCGCGCGGGCCCTGGCTGCGAGCTGCCCGGAACACGTTGCGCTGACGATGATCGAACCGGAAGAGGGGCCGCATATTTCACCATTCGGTGCGCCGGAGGAAAAGCCTGTTTGCGCGGCGCGAGTATTTCCGGGTATGATCCGAACGCCCGCGTTTCTGACCAGCTTTACGGGGCTCACGGCGGGCACCGGTGGGGAGTTGCCCGAACGCGATGCGCTTCCGGCCGCGCTTCCGGCGGCAGGTGACGAAGCCGAGCCGGTCGCGGGGATTTTCCAATTTGAGAAAGGCGCGCGCGCCGGGGAGTTCCTACACGACGTGCTGGAGAATCTCGATTTTCGCCACCCGGAGCAGATCGCGCCGCTGGTGGAGGCGCGCCTTGGGGCTTACGGGCTCAAGGGATCGCCACACTCCGGGGCGGTCGTGCAGAAATTGACGGAGCTGCTCGAAGTGGAGCTGGCCCCGGGCCTGACGCTTTCGCGCATTGGCCTAGACGACCGGCTTACGGAGGCCGAGTTCTCCGCGCGGTTGCCGTCGCTCAAGCCCGAGGACCTGCGCGCGGTGTTCGCGGATTTCGCCTCGCCGGTGATTGATCCCGCGGCGCTTGGGGCGCTCCGGTTTACGCCGGTGGAGGGGTTTTTGCGCGGGTTCGTTGATTTGTTTTTCCGGCACGAGGGGCGCTACTATATTGCCGACTGGAAATCGAACTGGCTTGGCGAGCGACCCTCGGACTACGACGCCCCGGGCGTGGAGGCCGCCATGCGCGCCCATCATTATGCGTTGCAGGCGCATCTTTACGTGCTCGCTGCCGACCGCTTTTTGAGCGCGCGGCTGCCCGGGTATGATTACGAGCGGGATTTCGGCGGGGTGTTCTATGTGTTCCTGCGCGGGGTCGAGCGCGGCAATCCGGAACGCGGCATTTGCCGGATGCGCCCGCCGCTGGCGCTGGTTGAAAAACTGCGGAGGCTTTCCCAAACGCGATGAATCAAAAATCTCACACGAAGGCGCGAAGGCACGAAGGCGCGAAGGGCGGGGAACGGTCGCTCGCGGATTTCGCTGATCTCGATTTGCATTTCGGGCGCTTTATGGCACGCTTTGGGGGCGGGGAGCGCGTGGCGTTGGCGGCAGCGCATTTGAGCCGCGCCGTCTCGCGGGGAGACATCTGCCTGGATCTAAAAGAAGCCCCGGCGGGAGAAACTGCGTGGCCGTCGTTGGACGAGTGGCGGGAGGTGCTTGGCTGCTCGCGGGCGGTGGCCGCAGCGGATTCGGACGCGATGACGCCGCTGGTGCTCGATGGCGCGGGGCGGCTTTATTTGCGCCGATTTTTCATCCAGGAGGCGGCGCTTGCCGAGGCGCTGCTTGATCGCGCGACGGAAGCGGTTCCGGCGGCGGTGGCCGAGGGACAGGAAGCGGCGGCGGAACTCGCGGTGAGCAGCCGTTTGTCCATCCTCTGCGGCGGCCCCGGCACCGGTAAGACAACGACAGTTGTGAAGATTCTACTTCGCCTCACGCCGCCGGGATCGCCCGCGCCGAGGCTCGCCCTGGCGGCTCCCACCGGCAAGGCGGCGGCGCGGCTTGAGGAGGCCGTGCGTGAAGGACTCGCTCGCGCGGAGCGGCCCGATTTGCTGGCCGCGCTGCCCCGGGCTACCACGCTGCACCGATTACTGGGTGTTACCGGAGGCCCCGGCTTCCGGCACAATGCGCGTAACCCGCTTGCGCTCGATTTCCTGGTCGTGGACGAAGCCTCTATGGTCCCGCTGCCGCTCATGGCTAGCCTCTTCGATGCCCTTCCGTCCTCGGCCCGCGTGCTGCTGTTGGGCGACCGCGACCAGCTTGCCTCGGTCGATCCGGGCAGCGTCCTGGCCGATATTGTCGACGCCGCCTCGCGGCCCGGTGCGCCGCTCCGGGGTTCGCTCGCCGTGTTGCAAAAGAATTTCCGCTTCGGCAACGACCACGCTATTTACCGCCTCGCCCAGGCCGTGCGCGAGGGGCGGGGAGCCGACGCGGCGGGCCTACTTGCCACTCCGGGCAATGGGCTGGGGCACCGTGCGACACCGAGCCCTGCGCATCTCAATGAAGCCCTGCGCGCGGCGGCAGTCGATGGCTACGGCCCGGTGCTGCGGGAGCGCGACCCGGCGCTGGCGCTCGAAGCGCTGGGGCGGTTCCGGATTCTCTGCGCCGTGCGGCAGGGGCCTTGGGGCGTGGAGGAGATCAACCGGCGAGTGGCAGCGCTCCTCTGCGAAGCGGGGTTATTGAGAGGCGAGGGGCCGCTGTTCGCTGGGATGCCGCTCCTCATCACCCGCAACGACCCGCAACTGGGCCTGTTCAATGGCGACATCGGCCTGCTCCTGCCCGATCCCGCCGCGACGGAGGGCTCCGAGCGTTCCCTGCTGGCCTGGTTCCCCGGCGACGGCGAGGCGGCCGTCCTGCGGCGCTTCACCCCGGCTCAGCTTCCCGCCTTCGAGCCCGCTTTTGCCATGACGGTCCATAAAAGCCAGGGGTCGGAGTTCGACCGCGTGCTTTTTATCCTGCCGGAGCGGGAATCGCCCGTCGTCACCCGCGAGCTGATCTATACCGGCGTTACCCGCGCCCGCTCGCACGTCGAGCTTTGGACCGACCCGGCGCTCTTTGCCCAGGGCGTTTCGCGGCGGATCGAGCGCGCCTCCGGGTTGCGCGAGCGGCTCGCCGGGCGGGGGTAGGCAGGTTTTGCCGCCGCCGGATTTTTCAGATTGATTTGAGAAACCGCCGCTCTAACCTGCTCGGATGTCAGGTCATTCAGTTTCCTCAATTTCAGACGCCCTCGCCCCCGCCGACTCGTTTCTCCGGCGGCACCTCGGATCGAACGCCATCGACACGGCGGCCATGCTCGCCTCGCTTGGGTTTGACTCCATTGACGCCCTTGCCGACGCCGCCGTCCCCACCGGCATTCGGCTCCCTGCCCCGCTCGATCTCCCCGCTGGCCGCGGCGAACACGAGGCGCTCGACGAGCTCCGCACGCTCATCGGCGAAGGGAACGACCTCTACCGCAGCCACATCGGCATGGGCTACCACGACACCTTCACCCCGCCGGTGATCCTGCGCAACATCCTCTGCAACCCCGGCTGGTACACCGCCTATACCCCCTATCAGTCCGAAATTTCCCAGGGCCGCTTGGAGGCGCTCCTCAACTTCCAGACCATGATCGTCGACCTGACGGGCCTGGAAATCGCCAACGCCTCGATGCTCGACGAAGGCACCGCCGCCGCCGAGGCCGTCAACCTCTGTCGCGCCCAGTCCAAGAACGCCGTCCACAAGACCGTTTTCGTCTCCAGCGCTTGCCACCCGCAGACCATCGCCGTCGTTCGCACCCGCGCGGGCGCGCTCGGGCTGCGCGTCATCGTGGGTGACGTCGAGAGCCTCGATTTTGCCGAAAAACCGTTCGCCGTCCTGCTCCAGGTGCCCGCCACCGACGGCGCGCTGGCCGACCCCACCGCGTTCATCGCCAAGGCGAATGCCGAGGGGGCCCGCGTCATCGTCGCCGCCGACCTGCTCGCGCTCACCCTCATCAAGTCCCCGGGCGAAATGGGGGCCGATGTCGCCGTGGGCACCACCCAGCGCTTCGGCGTTCCCATGGGCTTCGGCGGGCCGCACGCCGCCTACTTTGCCACCCGCGACGCCTTCAAGCGCTCCATGCCGGGCCGTCTGATTGGCCTTTCGCACGATACCCACGGTGCCCCCGCCCTGCGCCTGGCGCTTGGCACCCGCGAGCAGCACATCCGCCGCGAGAAAGCCACCAGCAACATCTGCACCGCCCAGGTGCTCCTCGCGGTCATGGCCTCCATGTACGCCGTTTATCACGGCCCCGATGGGCTGCGCCGCATTGCCACGCGCGTCCACCTTTTCGCCGCCGCGCTGGCCGCCGGGTTGAAAAAACTCGGCTGGACGGTCTCGCCCACCCCGTTCTTCGATACCGTGCGCGTGGAGCTCGGATGCACCCCTGCCGCCGAAATCGTGCGCCTTGCCGAAGCCCGCAAGCTCAATCTGCGCGTCCTGGACGAGCACACCGTCTCCATCGCCCTTGACGAAACTACCGACGGCATCGCCGATCTTCTGGCCGTCTTCAACGGCGGCAAGGAGGCCGGGTTCGACGTCGCCGCGCTGGCCGCCGAGGCCGGGGAGGTCATTCCCGAAGCCCTGCGCCGCACGAGCCCCTACCTCACCGCGCCGGTCTTCAACCTCTACCATACCGAGATGGAGATGATGCGCTACATCCACCGCCTGGAGGTGAAGGACCTGGCGCTCAATACGTCCATGATTTCCCTGGGCTCCTGCACAATGAAGCTCACCGCCACCAGCGAAATGCTGGCCCTCACGTGGCCGCTGGTTGCCAAACTCCACCCGTTCGCCCCCGCCGAACAGGTACGCGGTTACGCCGCCCTCTTCCGGCAGCTTGAGGGGTGGCTCGCCGCCATCACCGGCTTCGCCGCCGTTTCGCTCCAGCCCAACGCCGGGGCCGCAGGGGAATACGCCGGGCTCCTCACCGTCCGCGCCTACCATGCCGCCAAGGGCCAGGGCCAGCGCGACGTCTGCCTGATCCCGCACTCCGCCCACGGTACCAACCCCGCTTCCGCCGCCATGGCCGGGTTCAAGGTCGTCGATATCGCCTGCGACGATGCGGGCAACATCGACGTCGCCGATCTCAAGGCGAAAGCCGAGGCCCACCGCGACACGCTCGCCGCCCTCATGGTCACCTACCCGAGCACCCACGGCGTCTACGAAGAGACGATCCGGGAAATCTGCGAGACCGTCCACGCCAACGGCGGCCTGGTCTACATGGACGGCGCGAACATGAACGCGCAGGTCGGCCTTACCAGCCCCGGCCACATCGGCGCGGACGTCTGCCACTTGAATTTGCACAAAACCTTCGCCATCCCGCACGGCGGCGGCGGTCCCGGCGTCGGCCCCATCGCGGTCGCCGCGCACCTGGCCCCCTACCTCCCTTCGCACGGAGTCGTTGAGACCGGCGGCCCGGGCAAAAGCGGCGCGGTGGCCTCGGCTCCGTGGGGCAGCGCGTCCGTGCTCGTCATCCCGTGGATGTACATCCGCATGATGGGTGGCGACGGGCTCAAAGCCGCCACTGAGTACGCCATCTTGAACGCCAACTACATCGCCAAACGCCTCGGCGAGTACTACCCGGTCCTCTACACCGGCCGGGGCGGCCTCGTCGCGCACGAGTGCATCCTCGACCTTCGCCCGCTCAAAGAGCGCACCGGCATCGACGTCGAAGACGTGGCCAAGCGCCTCAACGACTACGGCTTCCACGCGCCCACGATGTCCTTCCCCGTCCCCGGCACGCTGATGGTCGAGCCGACCGAGAGCGAGCCCAAGGCGGAACTCGACCGCTTCTGCGACGCCATGATCGCCATTCACGGCGAAATCCTGGCGGTCGAAAGCGGCAAGCTCGACGCCAAGGATAACCCGCTCAAAAACGCCCCGCACACGGCGCAATCCGTAACGAGCGACGCGTGGACCCACCCGTACAGCCGCGAACAAGCCGCCTTCCCGGCCCCATGGGTGCGGGCCTCGAAGTTCTGGCCAGCCGTGGGCCGCGTGGACAACGTCTACGGCGACCGGAATTTGGTTTGCACCGGTTGCTTGTAGAATTTTTCACCACAGAGGACACAGAGGGCACGGAGGAAAAGGCAGAGGGAAGAGCGAAAAGCACTCTTTGCTAGGCCCTCGTGCCCAAACTCTATTTGGGCACGCATTTGGTCCTGCAACTCCATTGCGGCAATTGAGTTTTCCTCGTTACGAATCTCTAGATTCGTAACGCAAGATGTCCGGGAAGCTCCAGATTCCCCCCTCCCGTGCGAATCTCTGAGGGTAATGTCCGCTTTAGCACGAATCCATATACGTAAAGTGCTAGCGGACAATGAAAAACAGATATATCGAGCATGCGCACATTTCCGAGAGGAAATTTAGGGCGATTTTGCATCATTTCGCTCATGTCTGTCGCCGTTTCATCGTTTTGTCCTTGTTATGAATTTTCCTATTCGTAAGGCCCTCATTGCCGCTGCTGA
>DBMP01000028.1 GCA_002298145.1 Spartobacteria bacterium UBA695
CCAAGCAAGTCGCACCGCTGCTTTGGGAATGGTGCGACATGCAGCTTTTCGCCAACTATTTCACACGGGTTGCGGAAAATGAGAGCGGCAAAAAGCGGGGCGTTGGCGGGCGCGAGCGCGTGCTCTACACCTGTCACACGGCGGCGTGGGACGCGAAGAACCGGCACGGGTTCGAAGAGAAATTGCCGTTCGCGTTTGCTTCCATTGCTTCCGCATTCGGAACAACGGCGCCGGTTCAAAAACCGGCTCCCGTTGACAAACTTGCCGAGTTATTCAGCGGCAAAGAGGACGGCATCAATGCGTTCTTGCTCTCTCGCTCGCAGATCAAGCAAGGGCAAACGTGGCGCGACCTTCCGGGCGATTACAAGGCCCGTGTGCTCGCCGCTCCCGAGAGGTTTATGCAGACGGTGGCGCAATTCCGACCGGAGGCGGCCCAATGATTCTGCGCCCCTCCAATCTCCCCAAACTGGCGGCATGCCCGTGTTACGAACCAAATCCAAATGCTGGACCAGCGGCTGAACGTGGGTCGGCGTTGGATGCCTTGTTCCGGGCCCGGATGCAAGGCGACATGGACCCGTCGGGAATGGCCCACGACCTGAACGCCGAAGACATCGGTGCCGTGGAATGGGCCGTGACCACATTGAAAGTGCTGGCCGGAGATGCGCAGGTCATCACGCGGGAAGAGGATTGCTGCGTCACGATTCCGGGATTTGAAAAGCCCGGCACTGCGGACGCGCTGATCCTCGGGAAGTTCGCCCATGCCGATTTGAAAACCGGCCAAATCCGCAACTACCGGGAGCAAATGGCGGCGTATGCGCTGGGTTTGATGGAAATGCATTTCGCGTCCGAATGGACCGCCCACTTGCTGTTTTGCGACCAGCGGCAGGTTGTCACGCTTCACTTCTCCTATGACGAAGCCAAGGCGACCGTCGAAAAGGTGATTGCGGCGTACCGTGACGCAGGGAAGCAACCCGCCATCTGCGATTACTGCGGTTGGTGTGACAAGGAAATGACCTGTTCTCTCCGGCGCACACTTGCGCAAAATGCCCTCTCCGTCTCCGAGCCGGGGTTCCTATTTGAAGCCGTCCTCGCTGATAACGAAACGCTCGGGAAGTTTCTTTGCGCGTGCGCCGTCGTGAATGACTACCGAGGGAAGGCTGAGGAAACCGCCAAAGAACGGCTTCAGGCCGGAGCAACCATTCCCGGCTGGAAACTCGCCACCCGGCGCGGGCCCGAGTTCGTCGATCACATCACGGTTGGTCATCACATCCAAGCCATCGGATTCGGCCTAGTGCTCGCCGCTTACGGCAATCTTTCCGCCAAAAAATTCCGGGAACTTTGGGCTGCAAAGTTCCCTCAAACCCCATTCCCCGAAGAGACCGTCAAGCACGGCCACACCAGTCTCTCGCTGCGCCAAACCCACAAAAACTAATTCCCTTTATGCCTTCCTACAAATCCTCCGAACCCACCAGCCGTCCTGATTTCGTCGAGCCCGGCGACTATACCCTTGAAGTCATCAACGCTACGGAAACTGTTTCCAAGAAGGGTAGCGACATGATCGAGCTTAAACTGAAAGTCATGCCCGATGAGGCGGTATTTTTTGATCATCTCGTGTTTGTCGAAAACGCTTACTGGAAAATCGACGCTTTCCGCGCCGCCATTGGCGAGATCGTGCTTCCCGATGAGGAAGTGGATATTCATGCCGACGATTTCATTGGAAAACAGGGCCGCGCCCGCCTCGCGGTCGAGGAATACAACGGACGCAAGCGTAACACCGTGGCCGCCTGGCTCGTGCCGGTAGCCAAACCGGCAACTTCCACAGTCACCAAGAAAGGAGACGATGATGACGACCTGCCTTTCTAGTTCCATCGCCCTGCGGCCCTATCAAATGCAGGCCCGAGAGGCCATCATTGAAGGGTTCTGCGAATACCGGAGGCAGCTTGCAGTAATCAGCACGGGCGGGGGTAAAACGATCGTTTTCGCCTCGCTTGCCCAGCATTACCAACCCCGGCGAACACTGGTGTTAGCCCACCGCGAAGAACTGATTTTTCAAGCTGTGGATAAAATCCACCGGGCAACCGGACTTTTCCCCGAAGTCGAAATGGCCGATTCCAAGGCCAGTCTCCATGCACCCGTGGTGGTCGGCAGTATTCAGACATTGGCGCGGGAAAAGCGGCGCAATCGATGGCCCCGCGACCACTTCGGGCTTGTGGTGGTTGACGAATGTCAGCACGCCCTTTCCGATTCATACGCTTCTGTTCTGAGGCATTTCGATTCGTTCGCTCATGTGCTGGGTGTAACAGCGACGCCTGATCGCGGAGACCGCAAGAGCCTTGGTCAATACTTCGAGAACATCCCCATTGAAATTGGTCTGTTCGATCTGATCCGGCAGAACTGGCTCGCGCCAATCAAAGTCAAGACGGTGCCGCTGCAAATCGGCCTGGACAAATGCCGCACCACTGCGGGCGATTATAACGCCGAAGATGTTGGGCATGCATTGGAGCCTTATCTGGCACGGATCGCCCGCGTTCTTTACGAGCATCGGCACCGGAAGATTCTGGTTTTCCTGCCGCTCGTCTCCATCAGCCAGGACCTGGCGCGGCTATGCCGGGAGCACGGCATCCGCGCCGAGCACATCGACGGACAGTCCCGGGATCGCGCGGCAATTCTAGATCGGTTCAAGCGAGGCCAGACCACGCTTCTTACCAACGCCATGTTGCTTACGGAGGGTTACGACGAGCCGAGCATTGACTGCGTGGTGTGCCTGCGCCCCACACAGGTTCGCTCGCTTTACAGCCAGATTGTGGGGCGGGGCACGCGGATTCATCCTGGCAAGGACCATCTCCTTTTGCTCGATTTTCTGTGGCTCGCCGAGGAGCACAATCTTATCAAGCCCGCGCATTTGATCGCGGGCGACGAAGACGAAGCCAAGGCGATCATGGATGCGCTCGGCGGTGAAGGAGACCTTGAAGAAGCCAAAGCGGCGGCGGAAGCAGACCGTGCGGAGAAACTGAGGGAACGTCTTGAACGCAACCGGACCCGCACGTCGCGCTCCTTTGATGCGATGGAGTTCGCCCTTTCTCTGAAAGATGTGGCCCTTGCCGATTTCATGCCGACGATGCCCTGGCACGAACAGGAGGTTACGGACAAACAGCGGGCGCTCATTGAGCGGTTCGGCCTGGACCCTGATTCCGTTAAGAACCGGGGGCATGCGTCGGCATTGCTGGATAAGCTGTTCCTGCGCTCCCGGCTCAATCTGGCCACGGCAAAGCAGGTGCGTTGGCTTTACCGCACCGGCCATCCCCAGCCTGAAACGCTCACCTTTGAGGAGGCCAGTGCCCATCTCTCCGCGTGGGCCGACAGGAAATTGAAGACCGCATGGCCACTCTTCAGGATCAATTACGGGCGGGTGAAAACCGCCTTTCTGAAATCGAGGTCGAACTGGCCGGGCTTGGAGATGGGGTAGACGAAGAGCAGGTGGCCTGGGCGCTAACGCGCTTTGAGGGACTCACTGCGGCACTTTCCGTTGGAGACAGAGCGCGGCTGATCCAGCTTTTGGTGGAACGTGTCACCTACGACCGGGAAAAGGAAACCGTTGCCGTTGCGTTCCACTCGACGGGGTTCGAGACACTTCTGGAGCAAACAGCATGAGTATTACCATTGAATCGAAGATTCATTTTTCCAATGGCCGCGACGGGCGCAAACGCCTGCAGAACGGCCCGAAGGCCCGCCCCGCCGCGCCTTCGCCGGTCCCCCGCATCGCTCGACTGGTCGCCCTCGCCATTCATTTCGAGGAACTGATTCGCCGGGAAATCGTGCGCGATTATTCCGATCTGGCCCGGTTGGGCGGCGTGTCCCAGCCCCGGATGACCCAAATCATGAACCTGCTCAATCTCCCTCCGTGGCGGCAGGAGGAACTGCTTTTTCTGGAGGGAACGACCAAAGGACGGGATCGCATCACGGAACGTGATGTGCGCAAGGAAACGCAGACGTCCCTGTGGAAGCCGCTTGCATAAAAGTCCCGTAAACATCTATTCCGAGGCAATTCTCTGCTTCATATAACCCAGTCGATTCTCCTGCGCGAGATCTCCTACCGTTCTCCTAATTTGAAGGGGCTCGGGAACCGAACGATTTGCGTTGTTTCTATGCCGCCGCCGAATTCCAGTCATCCCGAGTTGGTAGAGGTTGAGTGCGAGTTCCGTTTGAGCGGCCTTTTGCGACATTAACACAGCAAAGCAGCCTGAAGAACATAGCTATCGATTCTATGACCAGGACTTCAAGTAAATTGCGGCGGGTTTGCATCAGATCCGATTCAGGCACGCTCACCTGTAACACCGATCTCGCCAACAAGCTTCAATCTCTGTACGTAATGGACTCTCTTTTGGAAGCTTTTCTAACGCAATTCTTAGGATTCGCTTCACTTGTGAAAGTCGGTTTTGCCATTCAGTATAGGTGATTAACTTCATGTATCGTTCGGTATCTCGCTCGGTAATATCCGGCAAAGATAATAGGGCGATCAAAACTTCCGGTGCATACGAATTTTGAAGATGTGCAAGTATCCATTCGTATGCGACGTGAATTAACTCCGTCTTTTCTGATGCTGCGGTAGTCGAGAGATGAAGATCAAGGACCAATGCCGGACCTCCTTCGTCTAGACCACCCCTTTCTGATGCCCATATTCGGGCCAATGTTTCAAGGCTAACTTTTTGTTGTATACTAATGAAGCTAGAATTAAACCATGGAACAAAAACAAAGCCTGCATGGTAGGCTCCGCTCCATGTATTCAGCCATAATGTTGCACATTTCGCAATTTCTTCAGCCAGTGTGTATTCCTTAATATCCTGATTCAAAAGTGCCGCAATCACAAACCGGGCCACTCTATCCCTCCACCACTTTTTAAGCCACGCGATCGCGTGCATAACAGCCTGTCTAGCATCCAGCTCCTTTAAGTCCTTGCGGCGTAGCAGCGAAGCAAGAACAGTCTGCGCATTTCGATTTGCGGAGTATTTTTTAAGCCACGCGATCGCGTGCATAACAGCCTGTCTAGCATCCGGCTCCTTTAAGTCCTTGCGGCCTAGCAGCGAAGCAAGAACAGCCTGCGCATTTCGATTTGCGGAGTGTTTTTCCAGCCACGCGGTCGCGTGCATAACAGCCTGTCTAGCATCCGGCTCCTTTAAGTCCTTGCGACGAACTAACGGACCAAGAACGAAACCCGCATTCTCCTCCGTCCCACGCTTTTCCATCCACGCCATCGCATGCATAATAACATTGTCAGCATCTACCTGTTTCAGGTCCTTAACGCATAGTAGTGGGTCAAGTAGATATCCAGCCTGTTCCTCATCACTGTATTTGGTCAACCAAGCAGTCGCATACGCCGTAGCTTTTTCCTTGTCGACCCGATTGATGTCCCGATGCTTGAGTAGTGGACGTAAAACGAAGTCAGCGCAGTCTGCCTCTGAGTGGCTTTTCAACCAAATCATCGCGTGTTCAATTACCATGCCTGCGTCCGTTCCCCTGACGTCTCGGCTGCTTAGCAAGGACCTCAAAACAAAGCCAATGCGGTCTGAGGTTGCGTGGCTATCGAGCCATGCGATAGCGTAAGTGACGGCTTTGCGCGCATTCACCCGATTCAGACTATCGTGATTCAACAGTGCATTTAAGACAAAGTCAGCACGGTCTGACCTGCCATGGCTCCCTAGCCATGCGACAGCGTAAGTAATGGTTTTGAGTGCATCCGCTTTATTGACCTTCTTGTTGCTCAGTAAAGGGTCAAGAACAAACCCCGCCGATTCCTTAATTCCATGGATCTCTAACCAAGCCATCGCATGCGCAATGGCCGCAGCTGATTTCTTTCCATTGGCGATCGCATATTTTAGTAGGACACCAAGAACAGCCTCCGCCTCTTGTTCGGCGCGGCACTGTTCTAACCATACCAATGCAAGCGTGATAGCGCTGTTTGCCTCCGGGTCCTTAAGGCCCTTTCGGTCCAGCAGAGGCGCAAGAACAAACCCCGCTATTCTCTTGGTGCCGTGTTGTTCCAACCACGCCAATGCATGGGTGACGGCCTTCCTGGCCTCTGCATCCTTCAAATCCTTTCGGCCCAACAGCGGCGCAACAACAAACGCAGCTTTTATATCCACTTCGCATTGTTCCAACCACGCCGATGCATGTGTGACAGCCCTACTAGCATCTGGCTCCTTTAAGTCCTTTCGGCCTAGTAGTGGCCTCAGAACAAAAGCCGCCTCTTTCTTTTTCCCGTGATTTTTCAGCCAACCGATCGCGAAAGAAAATAGTTTGCCTGATTCTTCGAGTTTTAATTGGTCGATGTTCAAAAGTGCCGAGATGACAAAAGAGGCCGCATATTCTGAATGCCAGGAAACGAGCCACTTCATCGCGATCTTTATCAGTTCACAAAGCGTGTCACCGGAAACGGTATTCAGCCCTCGATACAAAAGATGGCGCGCCTCGAAATGGGAATCGTATTTTTTAAGCCAAGGGGCAACAATTACGGACCACAGCTTAATCGCTTTATCTTCGAATGGAGATCCTCCGAAAACCGCGCCTAATGCGTACGAACCGTGGTTTGGTGCTTCATTCGCAATCATGCAGCCAATTTGTTTTGCGTGTTTCTCCAACCAATGTTGGGATTCGATGCGGAGTTCGCAGAGGCGGCTGTTGGATATAGAGCCCTGAACTCGGCTTAATGACTTGGTTATATTTCCGAAACTCCGTATCTGACTCAGCGCAATACTGAGCATTGCGTTGAGTTCACTAACTCGTACACACCGCCCTTCAAATATCGTCAGTTCTATTATTTCATCGACAACCACGTCGTGGGCGGCGCTTAACCAACAATTATCTTTTTCCATCCAGCCCAATTCACGTAAATTCTGTACGATTATTCGACCGCCCGTTCCAATTTTAAGTTCCTGTAATGTAAGGCGCGCCGCCGCATATAGCCCGTTTTCGCTATCGGGTGCGGAGGCAAGCACCGCAGCAGCTGCGACTACGTACCCGGGGGGAGAAATGGGTTCCCAAATGGATTCGGGTCTAGGTATCGTAAGTCCATCTTCGCACAACCTTCGCCTTAGCCAGTGACCAAGTGGATCTTCTCCTCGAACAGGCTGGACCGTTGTTTTGGTCAGATTTCCAGCGTTCGCTAATTTTTCAAGCTGCTGTGCAATCAGAAGCGAAATAATCGGACGATGACCGCATATACAAAAGACCTCGTGATCAGACAATATCTCGCACGCTTTCGGTGCGGTTCGCTTTACCACCCATCGAGATAGTGCATTCGACTCATCGTCTGATAACGAAAGGTCGACGCGAGTAAATGAATCATCCAAGTCCTGCTTTTCTTTTACAAAAATGGGGCGACTGTTTGCGAGATATGCTAAATGGATACCGGCTTCACGTGCCCGAGGAATAGTGCTGCGCCGGAAAAAACCGAGATCGAAATGCTGCATCTGGTCGACATACTCGAATATAAGAAGTGTCCGTGACGAACCCTGAGCGATTATATTTTCACCGAGTTCCTCGGCAGTAATCGGAGGATCACTGGGCAAGACATATAACACGCACCAGCCGCGTTTCTCAGCCATCAGAGCAACTTCGTAGCACGTTCTGGTCTTGCCTGCTCCGCCGGGTCCGACCAACAAAATGCCCATATCTGTTTGAGGATCACCCAGTCGATCGAACAGAGTTTTGGGATGAAAGGGTGAATCGTTGCGAGGGGGACGGTAAGGCAATCCATCGTTACAGAGAAAACGTCGGAAGCCTATTAGTCCTGCTCGGTATTGATTCAGAGAAAGAATGCTTGGCATTCCTGTCCCGATCCATTTATCTCGAACATCCTTTAAGTCTTTCAACCAGCTCCTCACGTCAGTCCAATCGAGCACCATGATATGTTGGAGAGGAAGGCGCTGGTCGTCTGGCAGATTGGTAAAGAAATCTTTAATGCGTTCCTCAAGCTTGATCCGATAATCGTGTGTCCGAATAACAGCGCTTACGATATATATATAGCTTTTTGCTCTTCGCCAAGGCTCGAATCGACCGTGCCAACCTTTTGCTGCTTGTGCCGATAGTTTCGATTTGACTTTCTCCCAGCCATTCGTAATGTTCTTTTCCAACCCTTGAAGAGTATCGTCGTGATCCTTGCATTCGACTATGGCCGGTAGCGGCACTTTTTCAAAAGGACGAAACAACCCCGCATCCATGTCCAAAAAACAATCGATACTTCCATCCTGTCCCTTGGTTGGATACGAATGTCCCGACATCGAAAGAATACCATCGCCGATGAGCTGCTGAAAAGCATCTGAACGATTGTCGAACTCTTTTGCTCCCGCCCCATCCATTTGAGCCAAGTTAAAATTTGTTGGAAAGTCGTGAAACATAGGTCGTTATACTATGAAGTTAGTTCTTAGAAACGGCAAAAGTAATGGCAGGGCTGGTAAGCATGATCGAGTCCAGAAATAGTCGAATCTGATCAAAATAATATGCATATGCAACGCTGATAGATGGAGTGGGATCGGAGTCTCGTATTGCCTTAGCCATTACGGAAAGGGTGTAATAAAAGGGTCTGAATTCTGTTCTAGGCCACGTATAGCCTTGATGGAGAGTGGAGCAGTTGAAGGAGGCGATGGCTGTTCCGACACCTGCCGCAAACTATGCATTTCTGTCAATGTCGCGGTAATTGGTTTGCCCTGTTGATTCTTTTGCGGTGCTTTATAGGTATGATAACAAACAATACCAGATGCAATTGATATAGATATAATCCATACGGACATAATTACTCGCATGCGCTTCTCTACGTAGGATCGAGTGGCCGCTATTGCTGTGGAATAACCTCCATTTGTTGCATCCTCTGAATCAATATTCCCGAAAATTTTGTCGAAATCAATGGGAGCAAAAAAAGTAGAATATTGCCGCCGCAGATCCACGTAAAGTGCCTCAGATCTATCCATCTCCGCATTGACCGAAGACTTGGCATACAGAGCATGAAGCAATGATATCGCCGCCAATGCATATCCTAAACTCGCAGTCTGCTGGGTAAAAGCCCCATCAAATGTTTTGTCCTGTAAAACTTTAATTAACAGAAAAGAGGTGACGAAGGTCACAAGGCCATAGAAGTTTTTCTCTAAATTCGATACTGCGTTTTCGACAGACTTGGACGCCTTGCCGTCGATTTCGAGAATAAACGATGTAACCTTGCTTCGGATCTCGACATAGTCCTTGAGATTCCTCGTTAGGTATAGTTCGTATCCAGACTTAATTGCCGGTAGAACTCGTGGATCTAAATTGAATATACTATCAGTCCAGTGGAGTGAAATAAAATTTCTGGCTAACCCAAGTCGATCTCCAAGAGGTCCAGCTGCCCTGTATTGGTAAACCCAGTCATAGATTTGCTGAAGGCTATCGTTACGGGATTCCGGAATTGTAGACCAGCTAAACGTCTCCTCCTGCATCCGGTGCCCTATTAGCCGAACAAGAAAGTGGTCTTCATCCGATTTAATGACTGCATCCGCCAAAGATGCGACTGAAAGAAAGTTTTCGAGGCGTGCAAACGACCTATAACAACTAGGCAAACCGGAGCCCGTAATGATGCGAAAATCTTCTGGGAATAGTCTACAGTTCCAATCGGTCGTAACAACTTCGCGACGGGCCATTGTTAACTCAGCCCGTTCCTTCGCTGATTTGTGAAAAGTCGCCGCAACCGAGGCGGAACTAACAAAAGCAAAGGTCTCAGATCCCCAAGGAGGGTCGAACGAACTGTGTACAAATGCAACGTGTTCGGCAGCGTCGAGCACGAATGAAAACTGCCCAATTAGATCGGTAATTCTTTGGTCGGAAATCCACCTGAAGAAAACTTCCGGGTCAAACAGGCGAATGATACCTTCGACAATGCGATTGGAAACACTAAAGCTAACATATATTGACTGGCAGTCGCAATATGATTGACCAAGATCGCGATACATGTCCGCCCAGCGGGAGCCGTTTTGGGGCGTGAAAGTGAAAGGCGATTCAGCGCAATCTAACTCTACCGAAAACATCCACGTGTCACTGGCTAGTGTTCCGAAATGCTCCGCAACCTCATCTAAGGACCGAAGTGTGCTTGGTTGTCCATGCCAACGGAAATTGGCAGTCTTGATCGTCTCATTGGCTTGTTCCACTGTTGGATCGGCAACGAAACAACGAACGAGTTCGTTCAAACGCGTCGTCATAAGTATTTACTTTCCGCCCAGGCAGCTCCAGCCATCTTCCGAGACTACAAACACTCCTTTTTCTTCATTGATAATTTCAGCCCGAACGACAGCTTTAAGGTCTTCGAGTGGCGATCTGATCACTAGGTCAACATCTTGCGTTAGCCGAATTGGAGTGAGGCGAATATTGCAAGCTTTATCATTAATCTCAAATCTGGCATCGAACCGCTTATTTAGCGTTTTTGATTTCTCTGGAAGTTCGGCAGCCTTTTGACGGAGAGAGTTTATATCCAGAGTCTCCGTTTCCGGTCGATAGGTCCCCAGAACTGTATTTACCACATCCGCGTGGACATACGCTTTTTGAGTTCGAAAGTAGTATGCTATGCTGTTGCGCAGAATGTGGTAGTCTGGTTCCGACTTCGGCTTCACCGATTTTACCAGAAATTCTTTCCAAGCTCCGTAAGCCCTCCTGCTGTTTGTGTCATTACTAGTTTCTTCGACCAACTCCAAAAAATCTCGCCACCAAAATTGAGAAATAGTGGAATTTGAGTCGTAAATTGCGATTTCATGGAAATTCACACCTTCGTCAGTTTTGTCGAGCGTGCAGAAGCATGTTTTCAATACCCGGTTTCGGTCAAAAGGAAATCCCGCTTCGCGCTGCCACGTGGTTCGACTTAGGTAGCTCATCTGCTCGAGCTTGGCGAGGAGGAGGCACGGCTGACCATTACATAAAAGAGAAACGGTCAGCAGGTCCCCCGACTGTGGATGAACGACACCGTTTTCCACCTTGCGTTGACACTCACACAATCGTTGAGCGAGAACGTCGGAGGAAGGCAGAAAACTTTTTGTCTCCAAAAGACCAAGTAGTTTAGCTTTCGCTTCGGGTTCCCGCCCGGCCGGAAAGCCGAACAGTCTCACGCCCGATTCGGAACCGAGGAACCCAAGCAGTGCGCGCACGTAACCGGAGACCTCGTTTTCGCTCTTTATAGTCTCTGCTCCCACGGCTCCAGTTGCATCCGTCGGTATTTTGTGAAGCACAAAGTTGTTTAGTGCTATTTCCATGGTGAGTTGGGGGGATATTTCGTTGTCAGACGATGGTCAGCACTGCGCGGCGAAGCCCCCAGATATGGAGCCATTCATGAATTCCTTCGTTTCCCCGTTTAACCGCGTATCGTACGGAACAACACTGGCTATTGGAGATTTGCGCTGAACTCACACTGATGTGCAAGACTTTTCGGCTCTTTTCTTCGGATGTGAGAAAGGGCTGCGGTGAGGAACATGGGAAAAGGAGCAACAACTGACGCCGAAAACAATTGGGCAACATCATTCCTCCTCTACATTCCGGCAGCCCTGTTCAAACTGGGAGGGTGTAAAGTTTCTTCTGTAATTGGATTCTTCGCGAACCGAGTGCAGCCGGCCCCGGAAGGGGCTTTCGCAAAGTTCGTCGGGGGCTGGCCAGTGTGGTTTCCTGTTGGGGTGCAGCAAACACAACCAACAAAAGCACACCTCTTTATGAGCCTTTGCCTTTCTGCAAATTTTCCTTTTTGATGGACGGGTTGAAAACAAGGCGAGGCTTGTCGAGGAACAGGAAGCTTCTCCTGCATGCAGTCCAACCCCAGTTTTGAAAAGCGTTGGGCAAGGAAGTCCATTCCGAAAGGTCACTTAACCAGATTTCGGGCAAAACAGAGAGTCGAGAGAGGTTTGGGCCGGTTGGGGCGCAAAAAGAGAAAAACAGGGGGCTCCTTCCTCTCTCGGGAAAAAACAGAGAAAATGGACACGCCGCGCAAGTGGCTGTGTTTCAATGAGTTGCCGAGATCGAGTGATCTACGGGGTTATTTAACCCAGATGGCACTGGTTTCTCAATGCCGAGGAAATGGTTGCGGGGGCGGGATTTGAACCCGCGGCCTTCAGGTTATGAGCCTGACGAGCTACCAGGCTGCTCCACCCCGCGATCTGGTCTGTTCAAAGTAGCTCAGAACGTGGCCTTTGCAAGTCCGTTTTTAGTTTTTATCCGAAATATCGGGCTCCCCTGAGTAATTCCCCCTTCCGCCTAGCCGAAATTTCTTTCTCTTCCTCTCCATTCGCCCTAGTTATTGGGGCGGCAGCCAAAATCTCCACAGGAAACACGTGTATGTTGCATCGTATCGTTAATCTCATCCGCGGCTTTATTGGTCTGATGGTCGGCAAGGCGGAACGCCAGAATCCCGAAGCCTTGCTCGAGTTGGAAAAGGAGAATCTGCGCAAGCAGATCGGCAACTATAATCAGGGGCTTGCCGCGCATGCGGGGCTCTGTGAGCGGTTGGTCGGCCAGGTGCGCAATCGCGAGGCGGAGGAGGCCGATCTAAAGGCGAAAACGACGGCTCATTTGCGCGCCGGTAATCGCGATGTTGCCGGGCAATATGCGCTGCGGCTCCAGACGGTCTCCCGTGAGATTGATGAGAACCGCAAGCAGCTTGAGCAGGCGGAGGCGGCTTATCGCGAATTGGTGCAAGCCCGCGATGTGGCAGTGAAGGCGGCCAAGGATAAGATCGAGGCGATGAGCAGCGCGGTCAGTGATCTTAAGGTAAAGCGCGCCACGGCGGAACTCGCGGAGATGGCCAGCGGAATGATCGGGGCGATTGGCGGGGTGGGGGAAAATTCCGACCGCCTCAAGCAATTGCTCGATGAGGAGAAGGCGAAGGCGGCGGGCCGCATTCGGGTAGCGCGTGATTCGATGGGCGCGGAGGGGATTGCGCTGAAGGAGACCGAGCAGAACGCGCTGGCCGAGCAGGCTCTGGAGGATTTTGCCGCAAAGGAGGGGATCCTGTTGGACCCGAAAATCATCCCTCCTTCGGAAAACCCCGAGCCGCCCAAGCGGTTGCAACCGTAGGCCCGGGGGGGCAGCGGATATGCCGCTCTAGCCGCCGTCTACAGCCCTGCAAGCTTCCAGCCCCACGAAACCCAGTAGGGCATGGTCAGGAGCGCCAGCGCCGTGGTGCCGATTACAATCTGGACGGCGAGGCCGACGTCGCCGCCTTGGTGCTTGACTAGGGCCACGGGAAATAGCCCTGCGGGCATGGCGGCCTGGACGATGAGCACTTGCTTGAGCTCCACCGTGCAGGGCATCCACCACGCCACGGCCAGGAAGGTCAGCGGCAGGAAGCCCAGTCGCAGAAAGCATGCGCCGCTGAAGGCCCGGGCGTCGCTCCACGAGGGCTTGGCGTCGCCCAGGAAGTCGGTAATGATGGCCCCGGTGAGGAGCAGCGCCAGAGGGATGGCGGAGTTGCCCATCATGGAGAGCGCCGTGAAGACCCAGTCCAGGCTTTTCGGAACGGCCTCGCGGAAATGCAGCAGATTGAGCACCACGGAGGCGAGCACGGTGATGACAGGGACGTTGAAGATGCGCCGCCAGAGGCTGATCCCGGTGCGATTAGGTAATATTAATGCGGTCGCCACCCAGAAGGTCAGCTCCACGCCGAGGTTGAACAGGAAGAGCACCCCGAGGGCCTGTTTGCCGAAGAGGCTGCCCACGATCGGGATGGCCGTGAAGGCGTAATTATAGATGCCGGTGACGTAGACGAACGTGCGGGTGGGCGCTCCCTGGGTAATGCGCAGCAGCCGCGCGCCCAGCCAGCAGAAGGCGAACCCGGCCACCATGGTCGCCGCGCCGATGAGCGGCGGCACCCAGAGGTTCGCGGCCTGGTGGAGCGCCTCGTTGCCCAGGATGTTGGTGGCGATCAGGCAGGGGTAGAAAAAGTTGAGGTAAATGCGCATCAGGCTGGCGTCGGCCTCGGTTGAGAGGACGCCGGTGCGGCGGGCGATGAGCCCGGCGAGCATGATGACAAAGACAGGGGCGATGGCGGCGAAAAGCATGGGCGGAGGAGCGCGGGCGGCGGTGGCGGCTTAGCAGACGGTTAGCCGAGCAGTTCGTAGCTTAGCACGCTCAGGCAATAGAGCGCGGCGGTTTCGGTGCGGAGCACGATGGGGCCGAGCGTGATCGGCTGGCTCCCGGCATCGAGCGCGAGCGCAGTTTCCCCGGGGGTGAAGTCCCCCTCCGGGCCGATCAGGATGAGCACGCTTTGCGGAGGGGTCCCGCCCCGTTCGCGCAGCGCCTCGGCAAGCACCTCTTTGGGGTGGCGCGAGCCGGGGGCCAGCGAGGCGATCAGCTTCAGGTCGAATGCGTTTTGCAGCAGGCGCTCCATTGGCTGCGGGGTGAGTACGGAGGGGAGCCAGTTCTGCCCACACTGTTTGCAGGCCTCGACCGCCACGGCTTGCCATTTTTCCTGTTTGTGCACGGCCTCGCGGGCGTCGCATTGGACGACGGTGTGTTCAGTAAGGAGCGGGGCCACGGCGGCAGCGCCCAGTTCGGTCGCCTTCTGGACTACGAGGTCCATGTTCTTGCCCTTGGGGATCGCCTGGCCCAGGGTGACGCGGCAGCGTTGCGGAGCGGCCTGGGTGAGCCCCAGCGCCTTGAGGGAGACGGTGCGTTTGGTCGTGGCGGTGATCTCGGCCGTGGCCTGGCAGCCCTGGCCATTGAATAACACCGCGCGGTCTCCGGCCTTCATGCGGAGCACGTGCAGGGCATGGTGGGCCTCCTCCTCGCCCAGCTCCAGGGAGGCGGGGTTCCAGCGCTCGGGTGAAATGTAAAAACGGGGCATGGCTCCATCATGAGGCGGGCGCGTGGGCGGGTGCAATTTCCAATCGCAAAACGGCATAAAAAGCGCAAAAGACGCGAAGCCCCACCGCCCGCGCAAGGTGCTCATTCGGCCCCCTTTGGCAACGGCGGGCACCCGGAAAAAAATTCCGCAAGAAACCTTGCCGAAACGCCGCTTCAGTGCAAACGTCAGGCAACGGTAGTTCCCCTTATGACGCACCGCTTCTTCTCCCCTCTGAAGGCCGCGTTCACCTCCACCGTCATGAGCCTCGCCCTGGTGTGCGGCACCCAGGCAGAGCCCGGCTCGCATCCCTCCGCTCCCCCGTACCGGGACGCCTCCCTGCCGCCCGGACAGCGAACAGAGGACCTCCTGGGGCGGCTGACGCTGGAGGAGAAAATCAAGCTCCTCGGCGGGTATCAATTTTACACCATGCCCATCGAGCGCCTCGGCATCCCCTCCTTTGTCATGTCCGACGGTCCGCAAGGCGTGCGCACCTTCGGCAAAGGGTGCGCCTTCCCGTGCGGCGCGGCCCTGGCGGCCACGTGGAACCCCGCCCTCGCCCGCTTTAACGGCGAGCAGCTTGGCCTGGAGGCCCGGGCGCGGGGCATCCACTACCTCCTCGGGCCGGGCATGAACATCTGCCGCGTGGCCGTTAACGGGCGTAATTTCGAGTACTTCGGCGAGGACCCCTACCTGGCTTCCATGATGGCCTCCCAGTACGTCCAGGGCGTCCAGAGCCAGGGAGTGATCGCCACCGTCAAACACTTTGCCGGGAACAACCAGGAATGGCAGCGCCTCTACGTTGACGCCAAAATCGACGAGCGCGCCCTGCACGAAATCTATTTCCCCGCCTTCAAACGCAGCATCCAGGAGGGCGGCGCGTGGGCGATCATGGACGCCTACAACCGGCTCAACGGCACCTACTGCACCGACAGCCTCTTCCTCCACAAAGACGTGCTGCGCGAGGGCTGGGGCTTTAAAGGCATCGTCATGTCCGACTGGGGCGCCTGCCACAGCGTCACCACACTTAACCACGGCATGGACCTCGAAATGCCAAGCGCAGCCAGCCTTTCCGAGCCCACCGTCAAAGCCGCCCTGGCGGATGGCCAGGTAACGCTCGAAGCCATCGACGCCGCCGTCCATCACATCCTCTTGGCCGAGTTCTCGATGGGCTTCTTTGACCGGCCGCAGAAAAAGAAAGACCTCCCCGAGGATTCGCCCGAATCGTCGCGGGCCGCCCTGGAGATCGCCCGTTCGGCGGTGGTGCTCCTCAAAAACGCCAACGAAACGCTCCCACTGGACGCCTCAAAGATACGCTCGATCATCGTCTACGGCGACTACGCGCTAAAGACCCCCATCTCCGGCGGCGGGAGCGGCCACGTCACACCCTTCCACACCGTCAGCTACCTGGACGGCATCCGGGCTGCCGCCGGGGACAAAGTGAGCGTAAGCTTCGAGCCCGCGCCCAAGGCGGATCCCTCGGTATTCGAGACGCTGGCCTGCGCGCAAGTCACCGCAGACGGCCCCGCCGGGCTCAGCCTGAAGGCCACCGTAAGCCCCGCCAAAGAGCCCGAGGAAGCCGCGCAAACCGGCGGCGCGCAGCCGATGGAAGCCGTGGTCCCCGGCATCAACCTCGCCTGGGGCGACCAGAACCGCCCGTTTGGCATCCCCGTCGGGCGCAACGGCGCGCTCACCTGGGAGGGCGTGCTCATCGCGCCGGAAGACGGCGACTGGGAGCTCGTCCGGGACTACGAGGGGACCGCCCGGTGGAACCCCAAGCCGAACATCCGCATCGGCACCCCGCCGCCGCAGTTTAGCGAAAACATGGTGCCGCAGTGGGAGACCGGCGACGGCCTGCATTTGACCAAGGGCCAGGCCGTGCCGATCCGCGTCCACTGGTATGTCTTCCCCCGGGGGCGGCAAACCATCAAAGTCGGTCTGCGCCGCATCGCTCCGGACGTGGAGCGCGCCCGGCAGGCCGATGCCGTCATCGTCTGCACCGGGCGCATGGCGGGCGAATCCAACGACAGCTTTTTCGATCTGCCGCTGGCCCAGCAGCGCCTCGTGGAGGCCCTCGCCGCCGTGAACCCGCGCACCATCGTCGTCAACACCAGCGGCGCGGGGCTCGGCCTGGCCGGGGTCAGCGAAGCCGCGCCCGCCCTGCTGCAAGCCTGGTTCCTGGGGCAGGAAGCCGGGACCGCCCTGGGCGAAATCCTCTTCGGCAAAGTGAACCCCTCGGGCCGCTTGCCGATGACCTTCGACCGCGACCTCGCCGACAACGCCGCCTTTGCCAACTACCCGGGCGAACTTCCCGGCCCGAGCCAGCCGCCCGTGGTGGAGTACAAGGAAGGCGTCTTCGTCGGCTACCGAGGCTACGACCGCTCTGGTAAAGCCCCGCTCTACCCCTTCGGTCACGGCCTCGGCTACACGCACTTCGCCTATGGCGACCTGAACGTCGAACGGATAGACGAGGGTGCCAGAGTAACGCTTAATATTACCAACGACGGCCCGCGCGAAGGGGCCGAGGTAGTGCAAATCTACGCTGGCCAGCCCGGCTCCACGGTCGAGCGGCCGCCACGCGAGCTGAAAGGCTTTGCCAAGGTCTCGCTCCAGCCGGGAGAAACGCGGAAAGTCGCCATCGACCTGCCGCGCGACGCCTTCGCCTACTGGAGCCCGGAGAAAAAAGCGTGGACCGTCGAACCCGGGGAATTCGTCATTGAAGCCGGGGCCTCCTCCCGCGACCTCCGGCTCAAACAAACCGTGCGGATCGGGGAAACCGAGAAATAGGCCCCAAAAAGAGGGCGGAAGTGTTTACCGAAGGTTTTTGAATCCCGGCCCCAGTCATGGTAGGGTAGCTGCCCTCACGCACCATCCCAATATGGATAGCCCCGAATTCCTCAGCGTCCGCGAACTGGCCTCGCTCCTTGTTTCCATGCGCAAGGTGGGCGTCTTTGACCGGACCCTCGTCGTCCGGCTCCTGCGTTCAGTCATGGGGCGCTATCCGGATTTCCTCGGACTCTGGGCGGTCTTCGAGCCGGACGCCTTTGACGGCTCGGACGACGAATTCAGCGGCCGCAAAGGCCACGACGCCTCCGGCCGCTTCGCGCCGCGCTGGGACCGCAACGACGGGACGTTACGCTTCGGGCACAGCTGGGGCCACGATTCGCCGACCCTCGGGGAATGGTATTTCCTCACCCGCGAATCCCGGCAGGAAGTCGTCTTCGGGCCGTATGACGAAAAGTGCCTCACCGGCCTTCCCGTGCTTTGCCTGAGCCGCGTCGCGCCGATCCTTGAACGGGACCGCTTCATCGGCGCCGTTGGCGTGGATATCTCCCTGGACGGGATTCTGGAGCGCCTGAAGGGAAAAAAAGCACCCGCGGATGACCTGGCTGAAACCCTCCTCCAGCGCTGGCACGTTTTCCCTCGCGACGACGGCGAGATCGAGAGCGCCAGCCGCCAGGCCCGCAAGCTCCTCGGTCATTACATCGGCGCGTGCCGCAACGGGCGGCTGCCCAAAGCCCTCGCCGAGCGCCTCACCGCGTCGGACTGGGCTCCCGGCGTCCTGGTGTTCCCGGCCGCGAGCGGGGAGCTGCACGTTACCGTCGTGCGCCACCCGCACACCGGCCGCCGCATTCTTTCCCTGGAGGAGCAAACCCCTCGGAGCGGCCTCGCCCCCGAAGGCGCGACCCTCTCCGCGCGGGAACAGGAAGTCCTCGAATGGCTCGAGCAGGGCAAAAGCAACGGCGAGATCGCCGTCATCCTTGGCATATCCGAGCATACCGTGCGGCATCATCTCGAACGCATTTTCGACAAACTCGGCGTCGAGAACCGGCGCGCGGCCATGCTCTGCGTCCGGCAGGCGCGGCGGACGCCCTCGGAGCGCTTCCTCTCGCGGGTCCCCGGGGCGCTGAGCGGCGAGGGTGTCGCGGGCATTAGGACGGTTCGCCCATAGCGGAGCGCGCCGTTTTCCCGTAAGTAACCTGCCATGATCACTCATCCCGTTCGCAAACTGCGTCACCTCGTTCACGCCGCGTTGCTCGTGGCCTTCACCGCGTCCCTCAACGCCGCCGACCTGAAACCGTACAAAGTCGGCTTCAATAGCTGGGTCGGCTACATTACGTTCTTCGTCGCCAGCGAAAAAGGGTACTTCAAGGAAGAGGGCCTCGACGTCAAGGCCAAGAGCTTCAGCTCGCCGGGAGATTCCCTGTTGCCGCTCCTGGCCGGGGACCTCGACGCCGCCCTCACCACCGCCGACAGCGTGATTACCGTGCTCGATAAAGCGCCCGGCCAAGTGAAAGTCGTCTACCTCACGGACACCTCGGCGGGCGCGGATGCCATCGTCGCGACCAAGGCGATCCCGGACCTCAAAGCCATCAAAGGCCACTCCGTCGCCGCGACCCTCGGCCAATGCAATCAACTTCTCCTCGATAAAGCCCTCGAATCCGTCGGCCTCACGGAAAAGGACATCCAGCTCAAAAACATGAACGCCGACGACTCCGGCGCGGCGCTCGTCGCCGGAAAACTCGACGTCGCCGTGACCTGGGAGCCGTGGATCACCAAAGCCACCGGCGAGAACAAAGGGCACGTAGTCTTTAGCTCCGCCCAAACCCCCAACCTGATCCTCGACGTCCTGGCCATCGGCAACAAGACCGCCTCCAAAAAATTCGCCGAGACGCGCGCCTTCATCAAGGGCCTCAACCGGGGCTACGAATTCCTCAAACAGCACCCCGCCGAAGCCTCCGCCCTCGCGGCCAAGAGCCTCGACCAGAAGCCCGATGAAGTCGAAGCGATGCTCCCGAAAGTCGTCTTTTACAGCGCGAAGAAAAACATCGAGGTAATCGAGAGCGGCGCCGCCGCAAAAGCCTCCAAAGAAGTGGCGCAATTCTTCAAAGACAAGAAGATCAGCGACACCCTCGTGGACGTCACCAAGCTCTACGACGCCTCGTATTTGAAATAAGGCCGCGCGCCTTCAAGGAGACTTTGAATCGCCTCATGAAGACGAATCAGACGGCCTTGCTCATGATTGATTTCCAGCGCGACTTCTGCGCTCCGGGCGGCTACTCGGACCGCATCGCCGGGCTGGATTGGGTCAGGCCGATCATCGAACCCGCCGGGCGTCTGCTTGCCGCCGCGCGCCAGGCGGGTAGCCTCGTCGTGCATACCCGCGAAGGCTATGCACCCGACCTTTCCGACTGCTCCCCCACGAAGCTCGCGCGCAGCCGCCGGGCAGGCAGCGAAATCGGCTCCACCGGCCCCATGGGGCGCCTCCTAATCCGGGGAGAGCACGGCCAGGACATCATCGACGAACTAAAGCCCCTCCCGGGCGAAGTCGTCATCGACAAAGCCAGCTACGGCGCATTTTGCGGCACGCATCTGGAAAGCATCCTGCGCTCGCAAAAGATCGACACCCTTGTTTTCGCAGGCGTGACGGCCGACGTCTGCGTACACACCACGCTGCGAGAAGCGTGCGACCGCTGGTTCCAGTGCTACTATGCCGCCGACGCGATCTCCAGCTTCGATCCAGAGGTTCGCCGGGTATGCGAGAGGATGATCGAGGAGGAGGGCGGCGTCTGGGGTTCGCTGACCACCACCGCCCGGCTCGCCATGCATTGGCCCGGGCAATAAAAGCGCGAAAAAGCGTCCAGCCGCAGCCACCCCGCGAGCCGCGCCACCCGTTCGACCCAAGGATCTATTTTTTGGAGTTCTTGTCGCGCACCGGCGCGTCGCCCGCTTCGATCTTGTCCGCCGTCAGACCGTCAAAGGAGGGGGTGATCACCACGCGCATCCCCTTTTTCAGGTCGCTACTGGTGACTTTTTTGCCCAGATAGAAAAACTCGGTGTCGTCGTCGATCTTGTAGGTCCGCTTGGATTGTGGGGATTCCGTCACAATCTCGCTGGAGCCGATCCTCGCAATGACCGTGCGGCCATCGTGGCGGGGTGGTTGAGACGGCTTGGATCGGTGGCCTTTGCCAAAGGCGGGAGCCGCCGCGATGACGAGAGCTGCGGCTAGTAACGTAATATAGGAAGTCTTCATAGCTCTAAGGTAAGCTTCGGCATCCCCGGGCGACCGGCCGATCCAGCCATCCCCAAATGACGAAGGGTGTCGTAAATAGAATACAGGTTCAGGAATAGTCTCGGAAATCAGCCCCGGTGTCATCAGGGAGCCTCCCTTATTTTTTTGAAAAACGGGGGCGTTTTCGCGCGCCTCGGAAGCCCCTTTGGGTCGCTGATATCTGCTTGCTCCCGATGAACTTGCAGGCATAATAGCCGAGGGCCAAAAATGCCCTTTGCTATAGTCCGTCCCAGGATATGAACCAACCCATTCGAGTATTTTTGGCCGACGATCACGCGATCGCCCTCGCCGGGTTGGAGCGCTTGCTTTCCACCGAACCGGACTTGGCGATCCTCGGAACGGCCCGGGATGTCGAGGGGATCGACCGCGCGTTGGCAGAACACCACCCCGACGTGCTGGTGACCGATCTCATTTTGAGCAAACGCGAGGCGGGCGAATGCCTGCCCCGGTGGACGCGGACCTATCCGCGGCTGCGCATCGTCGTGGTCTCGATGATCGCCGATCTCCAGGTCGCCCGCGCCCTGTTGCAGAAAGGCGCCAGCGCCTACGTTTGCAAAAGCGACGACCCCACGGAAATCATCGACGCGATTCACGCGGCCCAAAAAGGCGACACCTTCCTGGGGCTGACGCTCCGGACGGCGATGGCCGCGCCCGCGGGGGCCGTGAATCTCTCGACCTTGAGCGAGCGCGAGCGGCATATCTTTCGGCTCGTGGGCCAGGGGTTGTCCAATCGCGAAATCAGCCGCGACCTTTTCCTGAGCGTAAAAACAGTGGAAACGCACAAGGAGCATATCAAAAACAAACTCGGCCTGGAACGGATGACCGACTTGCAGACCGCCGCGCGGAATTGGGTTCTCACCACCGGCATGTCCACCGGGTAGATCAATGATTATCGATATGGACTGGCTTGCGTTCTCATCCGGCGCAGTGGATGTCTTCCTCCTCGTGGCTTTGATCGTCTGGACCGCCGCGGCCCTTACCGCCTGGCAAATCGACGAACCCCGCGTTGGCGCCTCGGCGCTCATGACGGGTCGCGCCGGGGGGATCTTTGGCCTGCTGATGATGGCGGGCCTGGCGGCCGTGGTGATCCAACGCTTCGAATGGATCCCGCCGTATCTCGCCGCGGCGGTTGCGGCCAGTTGCGGGCTTTTCGCATTGATCGAGGCCGGGTGGAACTGGCGTTTGCTCAAACGCAGCGCGCGGCTGGTCGCGGCGGCTCCCGTTCTGCTGATCGCGATCACGGCGTCGCTAATGCAGGCCACCAGCTCGCAGGGGGGCCGGTGGGTCCTCCTCATCGCGGGCTTAGCGGTGGTGATGATCTTCGTTTCCGTGTACACGGCCGCGCGGCTGCAGCTTCATTTTGTGCGAGGCCTGCCCATCGCTACGGATTGCAAATCGGTGTTGCGGCGCAAATCGTTTTTCTTCGCGCTGGGGCTGCTGGTGCTCGTGGCGGTGGGCGTGGGGGTCACGCATTGGCGCTTGAGTCGCCACTTCGCGGAGCAGTCCGAGCGGCTGATCTGGCGCGTCAAAACCGCAGCGCTCAGCCTGGACCTGGATTCCGTGCTGCGGCTTTCCGGCAAACGCTCCGATCGCCGGATGCCCGCCTATACGAACGTGCGCAGCCAGCTCAAGAAAATCCTCGTTGCCAATTCCGACATCGCCTCCGCATTGCTCTGGCGGCGCCAGCACGAGCGCGTGATGATCCTGGCCCGCGCGACCACGGACTCAGACGACGCCGATCCGGGGAGCGACGAGGCCGGGGGAGCGGCGAATCTGAACCTGGACGGCGCGCGCTTCGAAGCCCCGCAGCCCTATGTACAGATTTTGCGCTACGTTGGCCGGTCCGTGCGCATCGTGGCGCAGGAGCGCATCCACGACCCCACGGATCAATCGCGCCAGACCGTCTATGCATGGCTGAACCTGGAATTCCGCTCCGAAGCGTGGACGCGAGAGCGCAGCGAGATCCAGTTCCAGATCCTCGTGGGAACCTACCTGGCGGCCCTGGTGATCATGGCCGTCTTCGGGTGGATCACGCGGATTGAAATCGAGCGCGACTCGGAAAAAGAAAAGCTCAGCCTCGTGGAAGCCGAACGCGAACGCTTTGCGCGGGACCTGCACGACGGCCTGGGCCAGACGTTGACGGGCCTGGCCTTCCGTGCCCGCGCCCTCTCGCGGGAATTGGACGGCGCGCCCGCCACGGAAGTCGGGGAAATCGCGGGAATGCTTTCCGCCGCCGTCGCCGAGGCGCGCGCCATCGCCCACGCGCAGCTCCCCCCCGCGCTCAAAGCCGGAGGGCTCGCCGGTGGCTTGAAATGGCTGGCCGACACCACCCGGCGCTTGTTTGGAATCAGCGTTGAAGTCGAGCTTCCCGACGAACTGCCACCGTTTGACGACGACTCCGCGCACGCACTCATCCAAGTAGTCCGCGAGGCCTTCCACAACGCCGTCCGGCATGGTCAGGCAAAGCAGATCCAGTTTCAGCTCAAGCGCGAAAAGAACGAATGGACGATGGATGTCCAAGACGACGGCCTGGGCATTCCGGGCGACCTGGACGCGGGCAACGGCCTCGGCTTGCGCCTCATGCGGGCCCGCATTCGCGAATTGGGCGGCCGCATCGAGTTCCGCCCAAACCCCAACGGCGGCTGGTGGGTCCACGCGCGGTTTCCCGCGAGGCGCGCCGAAGAGATCGCCAGTTAAATTCCCCCGCCCATGCGCCCCTGGCGTTGTCAGACCGGGAATTACTCAGTAATCGTCTCGTAATTGGTGTGGAGGACCTTGCCTGAATAGCGGTCGATGGCGAGATGCACCCAGACGTGCCGTTCCGCTTCGATCTGGAAATTCGTCAGCGTGGAGCGGCGGACGTTTCCTTTTTGGACCACGAGATCGATGAGGAGATTCCAGGTTCGCGTCTCGACGGCATCGCCCAGGGCTCGCGCAAAGACTTCGCGCTGGCGCTTGATGCGTTCCCCCTTGTCGAAGGTCGCGGGCGGGAACAGGGTGGTATTGCCCAGGAGGCGCGTTGCGATTTCGCTGCGGTTGAGCAGCGGGCCCTTATTGTCGCCGCCGCCCGTGGTCAGCGCCACCAGCTTCTGGGCCGCTTCCAAGGCGCGCGCCGAGTCGAGCGTGTCGGTTAACGCGGGGTCTTTTAGCGCACCCTGGAGCAGGCTTTGCAGCACGAGCGGGTTGCGGGTGTTGGCGGAGACCCGCCCGGAGGTCACGCCATCGTCGGGCACTTCGTTGATGCAGAAAAAATCAAGCAGCGTGGCGTCACCGCTCTTGGCAGTGAAAAAATCAAGGCTGCGGCATGGAGTGTCGCGGAAGGCGTAGCCCATCTCGGCCACGGAGCGGAAGGGGCGGTTTAAAATAATCGGGCGGCTCGCGTAGTTGCCCGGCCAGTACATCTGGCCCTCCTTATCGGAAGAGCCCTCGGCAAGAATGCCGTCGCCGGAGCGCAGCTCGCCGTCCGGGTCGGTGTAGTGGGTTGCCGACGTGGTGGCGTTTTGCAAAATGGTGGCCATGGCGAGGCCTTGAATGGCGGTGCCGTTAAGGTCGGTCGAGCGGGTGGTGGTGCTGGCAGCTCCCATCGTCCAGCCCATGGATGAATCCCGCCCCGGCGATTGACGGTCGCTATCGGTCGGGTCGTATTCCATCCCGTAGCCTGCCCCGGTGCCGGACCGAATGCTGGTGCCGTCTACGTAGGCAGAGGCGGTTTGATCCCGTTCCCGGAGACGGTAAGTTGAGAACCGGTCCGTGCGGGGGTCAAAGGAAAGAATCCGCGCGTTGTTTTGCTGGTTGTAATAGGTGGCGCTGCCGGACTGGCCCCGGGCGGCGTCGGTGCCGCCCTCCGCGCCAGCCCGGTTGAGGGTGCGTGTAAAATAGCGTCTCCATGTCCCATCGGAATCCTGATACTCCATCACAAACTTCAGGCCGACCGGGGCGTCGCTGGTGAAGTATTGCAGCCCGATTTTGGCGATGCCGTTGGGGTTGGACGGGTTCTTTTTGTTTTTGGGGTCGCTGAAATCGACTAATACCGCGGGCGAGGCGATGCCCGCGAGCGTGCTGTTGACCGGGGCCCAAGTCTGCCAGTCCGGGAATACAGCTCTCTTTGACGGTGGCGAGCGCGGAATGTCCTTTAGTGCGATAGAGGGCGTGCCGAGCGTCGTACTATTAATCATGACGGGCTCGCGGCTAGCATCGATGGCGGTTTGGGTGAGTTCGATATAGTTTACCGTCGGATCAAACCCGACCATGCCACCGTTAAAATAAGTCGACGTATTGTTTTGGGAATCGCGATATCGCATTTGAAATGAGTTGCCGCTGGTGTCAGCCGCGACGCGGAACTTTGTCGGTTTGGCCCCGGTTCCACTCACGTTGGGGTCGTGGGGATTCCATACCTCCGGCAGAAACACCATGGAGTAAGGCTGCCCATCGGCCATCAGGGTCGCAGAATCGCTCGTGTCGGCCAGGAGCCGGGCCATGAAAAACTTCACCCGGACAAGATAGGGCAGGTCTTCGACACCGTAAAAATCCTCTCCGTCGAACTGAATATGCGTGGGATAACTATCCTCGTCGAATTGGTCCACGAGGTTCGCGAAGATTTGAATGACCTGATAGTTCACCCGTTCATCGCGGAGCGCCATGGGCGTGCTACCGCCATTGGACACGCCGCCGCTTTTTCCGAGCGATCCGGCGATGATCCCCATTCTCAGGACTTCGAGGAAGTCTGGTTCCCGCGCTTTGCCGTTGTCGGTGTATTGTCCGGAGAGCACTTCGCTTAAACGCAGAATGCGTACGGGGTTGGAGGTAGTACCGTGATTATAGATCCATGGGTCGTTTTTTGACGCGCGCGTGAGGCCGAAATAGCGGTAAATAAGGCTGTTCTTATCGGCCACGGCATCGCGGGTGATCAGCCGCAGCCGGTCAAGCGGGAAGCGGCTCAACAGAGCGGGTTCGCCGGTTGTCGTGCTGACTTCATGTGTGCTGGTGAGGCTGGGGAGATTATCAAAACGCGCCCGGGTGAAGGTTTGGTTGGCCTGCACCATGCCGGTGCTGCTGGTAATGGTGGGGTTGAACAGGTCGTCCAGCCCATAGGAGTTGTTGCCGCCCTCGGCGCTGTTTGGGTAGTCGGCGATCCCTTTCTTAATCCTGGCGCGGTTGGGGTCGGGGTTCCAGGAGGGGGCGGTCGAAAAGCGGAGGTCCTGCGTCAGGCTGGCCAGCGTTGAGCGTTCGCTCGCCGTGCAGGCGGATAATGAAGTGCGCCCCCAGAGGTGCAGAAAAAAGCGGATGAGATCCTGTCGGGAGTAGAAAAAATTGTCCGAGGCGGTGGCGCTTTTGAGCGGCTTGAGGAAGCCGTTGCGTTCGGATTGGTACCGGATGAAATCAGCAAAATCGGGATCAGAGCCCGTCGCGGGATGGCGAAAACTCATCAACGAGGCGATCTGATCTTTGGAAAGCCCGATGGCCGTCAAGTCAGCCCACGCCAGCGAACCCTTGAGCTGAGCATCGGCGGATAAGCCTGCGGGAGCGCCCGCGGCGTTGGCATCCAGCAGACCGCCGACGTCGTAGATCTGATAAGCGTACCGGCCGATAACGTAGTTTGTGTTGGAAAGGCTGACGCTGGAGGCGCTGCTGGAATTCAGCGCCGAGCCGCTGGTGGGGACCCCGGAGCGCGTCACGTAGATCCAGTCCGGCAAAGCATTGGAGGGTAGCGTCCCGGAGGTCAGCGCGACCTGATCCCAGCGCGCGGCGGAAAGCACGCGGCCCTCGGCGGAAGCGGTGCGCGTATTGACCGAGCTTGCCCGGCTGTTGCCCGTGGCGGCGGCGGGTCCATTGGCCTTAAAGGTTGCCGAGGGGCTGGCCCCGGGGTAAAAAGCCGCTCCGGAAAGGCTCTGCTTTACCAAGTTCTCAAAACCGCTTGAGGGTACGTTGGAGGAGACCACGCGGGCGGGCACCATGGCCCAATTACGCAGTACTACCAAAGGTGCCAGCGTGGTGTAGTCCGAACCGGTGGAAACCGTTTCCGCGCCCGCCAGCATTTCCATGCGCAGATCGCTGATGGTGGCGTCTACCGCACTTTGCACGAGGCTATCGGTCTGGGCCTGGACGACCGTCGAATGTGACGAACGTAGCGCGCTCAGGGATTGGGAGAACAGCGCAAGAATCGTGATCGTTGCCAGCACCACGATGCTGAGCGTGATGACCAGCGCGCCGCCCCGTTGTCGGGTTTGGGCCGGGAGAATTCGCATTTCAAAAAGTTTAGCGTGAGACGATCACTTGTCCTGAGAGCCCCGAGACGAGGATGGAAACGGTGTCCTTGGCGTTGTTCCGGTCGGAGATGGGAAGGCGGATCCAGTTCGGGATGGCGGCTTTTTGCAGCACGGCCTCCCCCTTTGGAGAAAAGCCGATCACCTGGCCCGTGAAGTTCACATCCTGGGCCGCGACCGGCCAGCTCAGCGAGACGGGGGAGGCCTGGGTGCCGAGAGTCACGGCATCCGTGTCGGACGTGCCGGTGACGAATTTGACATTGTTGATGCGGCGGTTATTGGCGAGGGCCATCAGGTTATCCTTTGAGGTATCGTCGGTACCGTCGCGGCTGGCGAGTTCGACGATGCTCAGCTGCGCCTGGCCTTCGTTGAGTTGCGTCGTATCGGCCACGCCGACCCACACCCAGGTATTAAGGCGCATGGCCGACTGGCGGGCGTGTTCCAGCGCCGCGGAGACCTCAATGGCCGCCTTGGAAGTGCCCGCGGTTCCGCTGAGCGTGGCCAGCGCTGGGCCGACGAGGGCCGCGAACGTGCTGATGATGGCGACGCTGGCGACCAGTTCGATCAGCGTAAAAGCCCGGGTGACTTTAGAAAGAAATCGTTTGTTCATAAATGCGAAGAGTTGCTTTCAAGTTGGATGGCAACGAGGCCACGACGGAGTTCCACGCCGAGGCGGGGCGTTGGTTGTTGCTGGGCTTGGGAAATTTGGCGGCGAGCGCGGCGCGTTCGCTTGAAGTGAGGCGGCCAACGGCGTTTTTGTCCACCGAGACCATGCCGAAAATGAGGGCGCGCACTGCGCTGAAGTCGTCCGGAGGATTGTCGACGACGGTGCCGTCCCATTTCTGAAAGCAGATTTCAAACCGGATGATGCTCGGGGAAACGGACTGGGTCTCGGCGTCGCCCACCGCGCTGGAAACCTGGCTGGAGGTCAGCGGCAGGAAGTTGCCGATATTATTCCCCCAGGCGAACGGCACGACGCTGCGGGAAAAAACACTCATATCCGGCCAGCCGTCGAAACCCGGCTGCCCCGACGGACGCGGTTGGATGCCGTAGCGGATCAGCGAGAGTTTGCGCGGTTCGTTGGGCGTGTGGTTCACGGAGGCGGACACCGGGGCGATGAACCAGAGCGTATCGTTGACCGAAGCGGAGTCCCCCTTCACGACGAGGATGGAAGTGCCGCCCGTCTGGATGCGTTCCTTGAGATCGAAGTGGACCCGCTCGAACGCGCCGATGGCTTGTTTCATCATCTCGGAGCGGCGCTGCGAGGAGGAGCTCGTGGTCGAGAGCGTGCCGAGAACCTGTATGAGCAGAACCATCAAAACAGAAAGCACCGCCGAGGCCGCCAGCATTTCGAGCAGCGAAAAGGCGCGGATGTCGCGGCGGCGTAAGGGTTGAGCAAATGCAGGTTTCATCATGATCCCCGGTTGAGTTCCAGTGTCGTTTCAATGCTCCCGCGCGCCTTGCTCAGAGTGACCCCGGTGCCGCTGCTGAAGGAAGCGCTGCCTGGCCACGCGATGAAAATGCGCAGTTTGTAGGGAGTGTAAATTCCCGCGCCGGATGGTGGGGGGATGACGCGATAATAGACCACATAATCTGTCTGGCCGGTTCCGGTTTCGCCCAGTTCATTGACGCCGATAGCTGAGGAGGGTTCGTAGGCCGCGCTACCGGGAGCGGGTAATTGAAGGTTGTAACGATTGGCCAGGACCGTCGTGCCGCCCACCGCTTCGCGGGCCAAACCGCGAAACTCATCCACGACCGTGCCGAGCAGCTGCGCCGCGCGGGCTTGATCCTGCGCCTGGCGCTCCTGCTGCATGCCGACCGTGCAGAGGCCCAGCAGCGAGAGCAGGCAGAACCCCACCAACCCAAGCGCGGCGCAGATCTCGACAAGAGAAAAGCCCCCCTGACGGCGTGGGTGAACGCGCCGTGAGGGGGGGAGGATGAGTTGGGTGGGTTGGATCGGTGAGCCCATTTGCGGGTTATGCCAATTGAGTGCGCCGGAAGCGGCGGATCGCGAGAAGCGCGCCCAGGCCTAAGAGGACCATCGATTTAGGTTCCGGTACCGCCGCCACCTCCAGAACCCCCGTCGATTCGTCGAAGGAATAGAGGGTATTATTGTAGATGCCCGACCAGATTTCCCCGGCCTTGGTCAGGTTCTCCAGGAAGGTGGTGTCGAGGTACAGGGCGAACTTGGAGAGATCGCCGCTGTAGGTGGTGGCAGAGAAGAGATCGTAGGTCCCGGTCGAGGAGTAATCCGCGTCCAAAGCCAGGCGAAGCTCGCCGTTGAAGATCAGCAGTCCGGTGGAGCCGGTCCCGGCGGTGGTGACATTGATGGCTCCGTAGGAAGTGTTGGAGAGGTCGATGATCGTCAGGTTGCCGAGAGTCAGATTATTGGTGAAGGTGAGCGCGGAACGCCCAATGGTGTCCGTGCCGCCGGGATGGAGCGTGGCATAATCGCCGAACGAGACATTGCCCACGACTTTGCCGGTACCCGCAAGGGTTTGGGCGTAGCTGGTGCCGCTGTAGGTGTAGGCCCCCAGCGCGTAGGTGCCGCCGATAACGTAGGTGGTGCCGCTGAGGTGGGTGACCTGGGATACATCAAAGACACCGTCTTTATCCACCTGGATGCGCGAGGTGGCCTGGAAGCCGCCGGTGCCGCTGAATTGCAGGGTGCCGCTGTGGACGGTGGTGGTGCCGGTGAAGCTGTTGCGTACTCCGTCTTCGGCGACTGACAATCCGGCAAAGGTGTAGAAGAGACCACCGCCGGTCAGGTAGAGATTGCCGCTTCCTCTGATCCCGGTAGCGAGATCATTGGTATTACTAACTCCGCCTGCAGCGCTGATTTTGAACGAGGCCCCGCTGATGTTGTTGTTGTCGAGGGTCAGCGTGGAGTTGCCGTTGAGGTTGATCCGGCTATAGATCTGTTTCTCGGTGGAGGAGTTGTTCCTGATGATGCGCGCTCCCGTGCCGTCCGAAACGTTAATGGCACCGGATTCAGCTGAAAACCGGTTGTCGGAACTGTTTCCTCTCAGCATTTGCGTGAAAAGAAAAACGGCGTCTTTGTCCGAGTTGGCTAGGCCCAGCGTAAGCGCACCGGTGCCAATCGCGCTGTTCGTGTTTGAGATGGTGCTGCTTCCGCTCAATCCGGTGTTCACTTCCAGGGTGCCACTTTCGATGGTAATCCCCCCCGAAAGGGAGCTTGCAAGCTTATCTATTGAGGAGGTGTAGTTGATGACCCATGAGCCGTTGCGGAGGACCAAAGCACCGGTGCCGGTGAGGCGGGCATTGAGGTAGAACGGGTTGCTGGAATTATTGAGGAAAGTAGTGCTCGCGGAGTTCAGGTTGATGGCCAACCCCGTGCGGCTTTGGGCGACTGCGCCGGAATTGCTCCAGTAGATGCCATTGGCTCCGGCCCCGGCTTGCACGAGTAATCCGACGTTGACCGCGGCGAGATCGCCGGTCAAACCGAGGGTCGACCCCGTTTGGCCCGCGATGCTCAGTGGGTAATTGGTGCCGCCGATGACCGAGACTGCGGCGCTGCCGGTCTCCGCGCCGAAGACCAGCGAACCGATGGTCGTGACACTGTCGAATTGTGCGATCTGGCTTCCCACTCCGCTGTAACCCGCGAAGTAGATGCTGTCAGCCGAGGTAAAGGTGGGGGCGCTGCTCCAGTTGCCCGTACCGCTTTCCAACTGTCCAGTGGCCCCCGTCCAGGTGTACGTGGCGGCAAAAAGGTTCGTTGAGAGGCCGACCATGGCCAGGATTCCCAGGAGTTTGTTTAGCTTCAGGAGTTTCATACGCATTTGTTTTTTTAAATAGGTATGTGGTGTTTTTTTATTCTCAGTACTTATGGAAGGGGGCCGTAAGCTTTAGGGATTTGAATATACCACACGGATAGGTAGGAGTTAACTAAATTTTTTATACCTCCACATCGGGGAGGCTCCCTGATTTTTTTCTACGGAGCGGGGTTTGCGGAGATCGGGACCCCTGCCGCCCAGCGGATGGCGGCGCGGATAATGTGGTCGAGCCCCTCAGTGCGCTCCGGGTGGGGGCTGCTGATAAAGACCCGGCCTTTGCCGAACGGGGCGTTGACCATGGCCGAGGTTCCCTTCATGACGCCGCGCGGCGCTCCCTTTTCGGCGATCTCCGTTTCAAAGACGGCCAACTCGGTATAGGAGGGCAGGTCGGTCTGGGAATCGCGGGCGAGAAGCGGCCCCTGGTTGTAGCGAATCTGGACGGTTTGCGAGGGCTCGTTGAGGAGCTTGCGGCCCTCCTCGGTGAAGCGGATTTGCACATTGCCCCCGCCCCGGGCCCAATGCTCGCGGTCCACGACCTTGGCATTGACGAGGCGCAGGTAGTAAGGCCGGTCGGCGGCGGCCAGGTAGGCTCCGGCGCAGATGCCGATATAGCCCCCTCCGTTGCGGACAAATTCACGAATCTTCTCCCGGCCCGCGTCGCCAAGCGCCTCCGCCTGGAGCGAGGCCCGCCCGCCGCCCTCGGCGAGAACGGCATAATCTTTGAGCACTCCGGCGCGGATTTCCTCCGCCGACACCCGCTTAAACACAAACCCCTCGGGCTCCGGAGTGAGGCAGGCTTCGATCAGGTCGGGGGCCTTGGGGCTGCCTTCGTCGGAGTAAATGGCCACGCGGACGGGTCCTGCGACCGCCGCCGTCGTGCCGGAAGCCGCTGCGGGCTGCTGGGCGGGGATCACTTGCCGTTTTGCCAGGTCGTAGCGACCGCCCGAGGTCAGCTCCACGTGGCTGTAAGCGCCGGTGCTCCGGCTGGCAAAGCGCGCCACGCCCGCGCCGATGACATCCGCGACGTCACCTTTGACGACCAGAGCCGTGGCTTCGTCCAGGCCGATGCCAAGCAGCCCCGGGTGAATGGCCAGCACTTCCCGCAAACTATCCGAGCGGCCACGGGTGTTGATATGTTGATCAATCGCCGAATTCTTGACGAGGCCGAAGCCTTTTTCATAACCGGGCGCCATGAGTACCTTGTTGCCCGCCTTGGCGCCGCGAACCAGGTAAGACGCCTGGATCGACGCTCCGGCAGACGAACCGCCCACGACCCCGCCCCGGGCGAGCACCGCCTCGATCTCCCGCTGCGTGCGGGTATCCAGGTAGGCATCTACCAAGCGCCATTGCCGCCCCCCGCTGATCCAAACGCCCTTCGCGGTGCGCAGCGGTTCGACAAACGCCGCGGAGTTGGCCACGTTGCGATCGGTGGTGTGCAGGATTTTGATATTCGTAGCCCCGAGCCCGGCCAGCTCCTCCTGGTCCTTGGTGTTTTCCTCCCCCTTTTCATTGGCGGTGGGGATGATGACAATCGGCGCGTCCTTGCCGCCGATCAGATCGAGAAAGGTCGGCCAGATGCTGGTTTTGTCGCCGCCTCCAACGATGATGAGCGTGCCGTTATCCGGTCCCACGGTTGCAGCGGGCGCGAAGGTTGCCCCGCCGATCAGGGCCGTCAGCAAGATGGCGATGAGGATTTTTTTCATGCGATTTCTAAAGTGGGTGTTCCAAAACTTCTCTGAGCCTGGCATTCGTCGAAAGCCCCCTCCCAGCGGGCGACCACGACACTGGCAAGGCAGTTGCCAAGCACGTTCACGGACGTGCGTCCCATGTCCATTATAGCATCAATTCCGATCAGGATGGCAGCGCCTTCCAGCGGCAGGCCAAAAGAGGTGAGGGCGGCGATCAGCACGACCAGGGCCGCGCGCGGCACGGCGGCCACCCCCTTGGAGGTGATGACGAGCGTGAGGATTAAAAACAGCTGCTGCTCCCACCCGAAGTGCACCCCCGTGACGGCCTCGGCGGCCTGAGCCACGAACAGGCTCGCCACGGTGTGGTAAATCGCCGCGCCGTCGAGATTGAACGTGTAGCCGGTCGGCAGGACAAAAGCCACGATGTGGCGCGGCACGCCGAATTTCTCCATTGCCTCGTAGGCCTTGGGCAGGGCGGATTCGCTATTGGTTGTGGCGAACGCGATGAGGCAGGGCTCGCGCACGGCCCGCAGGAAAGGGAGCAGGGGAACTTGCGCGATGCGGATAACCGAGCCAAAAACGACCACGACGAAGACCGCGAACGCCAGATAAAGCGTACCGATGAGCGCCCCGAGGTTGAGCAACAGGCCGGGCCCGTGCTTGGCCAGCGTCACGGCCATGGCGGCCCCCACGCCGATCGGGGCGAAGCGCATGATCAGGTTGGCGAACTTGAACATCACCTGCATGAGGCTTTCTGTGAGATGCAGCACCGGCTTGCCCGCCGGACCGGCCAAGCTGACGGCGATGCCGAATACCACCGCAAAGGTAACAATCTGGAGCACGTCGCCGTTCGCTGCTGCGGCCACCACGCTGGTGGGGACGGCGTGCAGCAGCAGATCCGTCACCGTCTGCGGATGGGCCTTGGCCAGCGGGGCGAGCACGTCGGCATTGGCCGGGAGCACGACGCCGACGCCCGGCTTAAGCCAGTTCGCGAAGAGGACTCCGGTGACCAGCGCCAGAGTCGTGACGACCTCGAAATAAACCAGCGCCTTGATCCCGATGCGGCCCACCTGCTTGAGGTCGCCGCTGCCCGCGATCCCCTGGACGATGCTCGCGAAGACCAGCGGCGCGATCATCATCTTGATCAAGTGCAGGAAGATTTCCTTGAGAAAATCCAGAGACTTCGCCCATTCCGGGAAGAGCCAGCCCACGAGGCCGCCGATCAGCAGGCCCAGTAGGATCTGCGTCCCGAGAGAGAAGAATTTGGTTTTTCCCGCCATGATGACTTCCTTGAAATCAATCCTCGAAGCATTCGAGGTACTTGACCCCCGCTCCGGTGTTGAAAAGCACGACTTGTTCGTCGGGTTGGATCCACCCCTGCGCGAGCAGCGTCTTTAGCCCTGCCACGCAGGCCGCTCCTTCCGGCGCGGCGAAAATACCCTCCGCCGCTCCGAGCTCGCGGATGGCGACGAACATCTCCGTATCCGTCACCGCGACGACCCCGCCCCGGGAGGCCTTGAGCGCGTCGATCATCAGGAAATCGCCAATCGCCTTCGGCACGCGCAGACCGGAAGCCCGGGTCGCGGCGTTGAGGAATTCATCGGCAAAGCGTTTGCCCTCCTTGAAGGCGCGCACGATCGGGGCGCACCCCGCCGCCTGCACCGTGTAGAGCCGGGGCCGCCGGGAGTCGATCCAGCCCAGCTTTTCCATTTCATCAAACGCCTTCCACATGCCGATCAAGCCCGTGCCGCCGCCGGTCGGGTAGAGCACGGCGTCGGGCAGCTTCCAGCCGAGCTGTTCGGCCAGTTCGTAGCCGAGGGTCTTTTTACCCTCCACGCGGTAGGGCTCCTTCAGCGTCGAAACGTCGAACCACCCTTCCTCGGCTTTCCTGCGGGCCACCTCCGCGCCGCAGTCCGTGATCAGGCCATTAATGAGCGTCACGTTCGCCCCGCTCTCGCGGCACTCGATAATATTGGCCCGGGGCGTATCGGCGGGCATGAAAATGTGCGCTTCGATCCCGGCGCGCGCCGCGTAGGCCGCCAGCGCTCCGGCGGCGTTGCCCGCGGAGGGGACCGCCAGTTTTTGCAGGCCGAATTGCTTGGCCATCGAGACCGCCGCCGCCATGCCGCGCGCCTTGAAGCTCTGCGTCGGGTTCTGGGATTCGTCTTTGATGAGCAGCCGCTCCACGCCCAGCCTGGAGCCCAGGCGCGGCACGGGGAGCAGCGGCGTCCAGCCTTCGCCAAAGGTCACAATATCCGCCTCGTCGCGCACCGGCAGCACCTCGCGATAGCGCCAGAGCGACTTGCCCCGCGTGCGCAGGCTCTCGGGCGTCAGCGTGCGCCCCGCTGCTTCCAGATCGTAGCGGGCAAAGAGCGGCTTGCCGCACTTGACGCAAATATTTTGGGGAACCTGGTGGTCGTGCGGTTCTCCGCAGGCGGAGCAGTATAATCCGGTGTAGTACATTATTGGGTTGGCTGATTCGAGGTTGTGTTACGGGCGAGCAGAAGCTCCATCAAGGCCGTGGCGTCTGCCTGGGCGACTTGCCGAATGACCTGGCGGTCGGTGTCGTGGTTAAACTCGTGCGTAATGCTGGCGGCCCCAAAGGTGCGCATCCAGAGCACGGAATTAAGCTTGCTCTCGCGGGTGGCCGGGCTGACCTCGATCGGCACGCGGTGGTCCGGCGTTAACTGCCGCACGCGTTCGAGCCACTTGCGCATGAGCACATCCTTGGCTTCCAGGCGCTCGTCGGGCTCGCTGCTTTTGACGGTGGGGAAGGGGTAGTAGACGTCCTTTGTGGTGGAGTGGTAGTCGATGGAGAAGAGGACCTGGTTTTTGGCCGCAGCGAGGGCCCGCAGGATTTCGTCGCGCACCGCCTGCGTCTCCTTCTCGGCGAAGGTGCCCCAGTCGCGGTTGAGATCGGTCCCGTTCACGTTATAGCGCCAGTGGCCGTTGTTGACGCCGTCCGGGTTGATGAGCGGGATGACGAGAATGTGGAACTTGCTGCGGAAATCCCGCGCCAGCTGGGAATCGCCGGTCACGGTTTCTACAAACGAGACGAGCCCGAAGCCGCCCGTGACTTCCGGCGGATGTTGACGGCCCAGCACCAGGACCAGCGGCGCGTCGGCTGGGGCCTCGGTGATATCCATCTTGAAGATCGGCCGCTGCTGGGTGGAGAAGCCGATGGTTCCCGAGGTGACGTAGGGGTGCTCGGTCAGTTTTTGGATCCAGCTGGCGTAGTCGGATTGCGTAAAGAGCTCCTGCGCGGAGACCCAAAGCGGTTCCGGCCCCACGGTCAGCCGGAGCGTTGCCGTAGACGAGTTGGAGGAAAGGCGGAAGTCCCCCTTGGGCAGCTCCTGCCAATGCGTTCGGTCGCGGCTGATTTTGGGGTAAAAGAGATTCTTTTTGCCGTCCGTGTAGGTGAGCTTGACCTCGATTACGCGCGGTTTGGGCGACTGGAGGCGAAAGGCGTACCAGGCCTGCTGATTGTTCATCGGCCGCCATTCCGGCGCGATGAGCGCGGAGTAGCTATTGGGCCCCTCTGCGACGAAATCGCTCAACCGGCCGCCTTCAAAGTCACTGGTCGCCGAAAGCTCTGCCGACTCAAATTTGACGACGCGGCGCACCGGCTCCGGTGTGCCCGCGAGGACCAGCCCATTGATGGCGAGCGTCAACAGCCCGACCATCCAGAATTTACGAAACGCTCTCATTATACGAATTAGGTAGGTGGATGTTTCCAGATTCCATCCGTACCCGCATCGGGGAGCGTCCCTGATTTTTTTTATGCCTGACCCGGTTTAGGGGCCGGTTATACGACTTTCATCGTAAATGGCCTCTCTACTAAAAATATTTCACGCAAAGGCGCAAAGAAGAGACGTAACTGCCTTCTTTGCGCCTTTGCGGCTTTGCGTGAGCCTTAATGGCTTTGATCTGTGTAACCGGTATTATTTCACCTCGGAGCCCGAGGCGCGCAGGGTGTAGTGCCATTCATGGCGGCCCGCGCGGATCTGGTACTGCGGCAACGTGTCGGGCCCGCAGGATTGCGTTCCCAGGCCGCGCTGGCGCAGGTCGAGGTTGAGGATCGTCTCCGGGCGCGCCTTCAGGTCATAGGTGTGGTAGGCGGCGTAGAGATCCTGCGCGGTGAAGTGGCTGGCCGAGAACTCCAGAGGCCCGGCGGCTTCGACCCGCACCCCGCTGCCTTCGCCGTCGGCTAGTGCGAGCCAGCGCACCCCGGTATGGTTGCCGTGTTCCTGCGGCATGACGTAAGGGACGTATTGATCCGTCACGGTGCTCTCGTAGAGATCGACGAGCGTTGAGCGGTGGCGGTCGGAGTAGTTCTCCAGCGGCCCGCGCCCAAACCATGCCAGCTCCTCAAACCCCTCGGGCAGCCGCATCACGACGCCCAGGCGGGGCAAATTATCGACGGCTTTGCCGACCGTAAAGCGGTTGGCCACGGCGATGGAGCCCTCCGGGGAAATCGTATAGACATGCTGCAACACCACGGCGCGTTTCGCCCCCGTGCAGGAGATCGCATGCTCCAGCGACAGCTCCACCGTGCCGTCGCGGCGGGCCTTGATTTTCGCCGGGGCGGCGGAGAGCACGGCTTGGTCGAGCCCGAGGGTGCGCCATTTGCCGAGCGCGCGCCAGGTCTCATGCTTAAAGCCCTTGATGCCGTCGTTGTCGGTCGGGCCGCGCCAGATTTGCAGCTCCGGCCCGGCGGTGAGCACGCCCTTGCCGCCGAAGGAAAGCGCCTCGATTTTGCCATTCGCGACGACCACGCGCACCGCCGCGTTTTCGATGATCACTTTTGCCCCGGCTTTCGTCACGGTCAGCGGTTCGGCGGCGGGCTTGCGGCCTCCGGTGCGGCGCGGCGCTTTTTTGAAGGCGCTGGCCGGGAGGGTGAGCTGATCCCACCCCACCGTGTAGCCCTCCGAGGCCCAGGGCGTTTCGTGGGCTTGTTCAAAGCGGATATTCAGGAAGGCCTCCGCATCGGCGGGAAGCTCAACTTTGGCGAGTTGCAGCGGCAATTTCACGACCTGCTCCTCGCGGGGACCTGCCTTGAGCGCGGGGAGTTTGCCCTTGGCCACCAGTGCGCCGTTAATCTTGAGCTCCCACACGCCGCGCAAGTCGCTCAGCGGGGCGAAGTCACGGGCGTTGGCGATCTTTAGCTTGCTCGTCTTCGGGTCGAACCCGAGCGCCTTGGCGGGCCGGGCCAGGTAGGCGAATTCATACGCGCCGGGATGCGGTTTGCGGTTGGGCCAAAGGAGGCCGTCGCAGACGAAGTTGAAGTCATTGGGCGTGTCGCCAAAGTCGCCGCCGTAAGCCCAGTATTCCTTGCCGTCCGCGGTCGTTTGCTTGAGCCCGTGGTCGAGCCATTCCCAAATAAAGCCCCCCTGGAGGCCGGGATATTTCTCAAACGCATCCCAGTAATCGCCCAGCGAGCCGTTGCTGTTGCCCATGGCGTGCGAGTATTCGCACAGGATCAGCGGGCGGGTGCGGTCCGGGTGATCCTTGTCGGTGGCCCATTTGACCAGATCCGTGATGGGGGCGTACATCGGGCAGACGATGTCGGTAGCCCGGTAGCCGTAATCGAAGAGTTTCCCCTGGCGCAGTTCGCCCGGCAAGGCTCCCGAGATGGCCCCCTCGTAGTGGAGCGGGCGCGAGGGATCGAAGCCGCGCACCCACCCGGCCATGGCGTCGTGGTTGGGGCCGTAGCCGCTTTCGTTGCCGAGGGACCAGAGGATCACCGCGGGGTGGTTTTTGTCCCGCTCGACCATGCGCACCACGCGGTCCAGGAACGCCCCAGCGTAGCGCTGGTCATTGCAAAGGTGGTTGAAAAAGGCGTGCGACTCCAGGTTGGTCTCGTCGATGACGTAGAAGCCCAGCTCGTCGCAGAGATCCAGCCAGCGCGGATCGTTCGGGTAATGGCAGGTGCGCACCGCGTTGACATTGAGCTGCTTCATCGTCACCGCATCGAGCAGGAGCGTCTCGTAATCGAGCGCCTTGCCCTTGGTGTCGTGGTGGTCGTGCCGGTTGACGCCCTTGATGAAAACGCGCCTGCCGTTGACGAGCAGCTGCCGGTCGCGCACTTCCACGGAACGGAACCCGATACGCGTGGCCACGGCTTCGATCACTTTCCCCTTCGGGTTGAGCAGCGTGACCACGGCCCGGTAGAGGTGCGGCGTTTCTGCCGACCAGGCGGCGACGTTTTTCACCGTTGTGTGGAAATCCGCCTGCAAACGCCGGAATTCTCCGGGCACGATGGGGACCGGGGCTTCCAGCGGCTTGCGCAGCACCGCCTTCCCCCGGGGATCAAAGAGCTCCAGGCGAGCCTTCCAGCCTTCCTCGGGCTGAGCGGCGAAATCCACCTTTGCGCTCAGGTGCAGCTTGCCGTCGCGGTAGTTGTTCTCCAGCCCGGCCCGCGCGAACACATCCGCGAGATACGTCGGAGCCGTGGAGTAGAGGTAGACCTCCCGGTGCAGGCCGCCCATCCACCATTGGTCCTGGTCTTCCACGAACGTGGCATCAGACCACTTCACGACAATGGCCGTGACCTCGTTGGCCGCGCCGAACGCAACATATGGCGTAATATCGAACTCCGAGGGAAGCCGCGAATCCTTCCCCATGCCCACGGCCTCGCCGTTGACATAAACGTAAAGCACGCTCTCCGCCCCGCCGAAGTGGATCACCACCCGGCGGCCCTCCCAGGCGGCGGGCACCTCGATGGTGGTTGCGTAGATCCCCGTCGGGTTCTCATCGGGAACCGTCGGCGGCTCGTTTTTAAACGGCATCTGCACATTGGTATAGTGCGGGTGGCCGTAGCCCTGGAGCGTCCAGTTGCCCGGCACCTCCACCTGGTCCCACTTCGAGCGGTCGGCCCCCGCCGCCGTATCCTCGGGCGTGACCTCGCACGGTTTCGCCGCCATGCGGAAGCGCCATTTCCCGTTCAACAGCCGGAACCACGGGGAATCCTCCCGCCCGCTCGTGCGCGCCTCGGCAGCGCTGGGAAAGGGGTAGAGCGTCGCCCGCATCGGAAGGCGGTCGATGGAGAGGCACTCCGGCGCGACGAACGTCTGAAGAGAATCGGTGGGGAAGAGAAGGTTTCGGGACATGGGGTGGATCGTGGTTTATTAAAAAATCGGTGTGTTGCCATCTATTCCCTTTAGGTTTGGAAATAACAACCCTAAGCGTTTGCCAAAAACTATGATTTCTTGCTAAAAACTCGTTCCGGTTCCTGCCCTCCCGATGAATCCCGTTCCCTTTCCCCTCTCGCTGACCGATGTCTTCTCCTACCGCCAGAAGGGGGGCAGAAATCCACGGCCTTTTATCCTATCGCCCTACTGCGAATGGGTGGAGATCGTCACCGGCGGGCGCGGGTGGGTGCGCGAACGGGAAGGGGACGGTTGGCACGAGTTGCTGCCCGGCGACATGGTCTGGCAAGCCCCCGGAGACGAATCGGTGGGCCGCAGCGATTTCGAGAATCCCTTTCGCACATTCGTCGTCAAGTTCCGCGTTCGTGACGCCCTCGGGATGGGAATGCCGCGGTTTTCAAAATGGCCGGATGTCGAAGAAATCAAGCTCCTGGCCCACGAGACCACCCGGCTGATCCTCGACGAAGCCTTTAACCGCGAAGTCATGCGCGACTACCTCTTCTCCAAACTGGTTTACCAGGTGCACCTGCATGAGCGCTCCGTGCAAATGACCCGCTACCCGGCCCCCATCGCCGCCGTCATCCAGCGGATCGAGAACGACTTTGCACAACCGCTGCGGCTGGAGGAACTGGCCCGGGACTCCGGCTGGTCGCTGCCGCATCTCCACGCCGAGTTTCAGAAACACCTCAAAATCCCGCCCCACCAGATGCTCATCCAGCGGCGGCTGCGCGTGGCCAAAAAGCGGCTCGTCTCCACGGGCGAGGCCATCAAGACCATCGCCGTGGAATGCGGGTTCGCCAACATCGCCGCTTTCTCCCACGCCTTCAAAGCCCACACCGGGCAAACGCCGAGCGAATACCGCGCCTACTGCCTGCAGCGGGGCTGACGGGGCGAGAGCCGCCGGAAAAGCCCCCACCGCGCGCGACAAAGCGACAAAGGGCCCAATTTCCGGGGCCACGTGTGATTAGAGCTTGTGCTGGTAAAGCGGGTTTGCGAGAAAAAGCAACGATGGGTAAAACGTCCGACAACTTTTCCAGGCGTATTATGGTTGGCCTCGTGCTGGGGCTCACCCTCGGCCTCCTCGCCGGTTGGTCTGTCGCGACGGGAGGCCCGCTGGAGGCCCACGCGGCGAACCTTTCGTGGTGGATTGACGGGTTGGTCCAGCCCGTGGGGCGCATTTTCCTGCGCATCATCTTCATGGTCGTCATTCCGCTCATCGTTTCGGCCATCGTCATCGGCGTTGCCGAGATGGGGGACGCCCGCACGCTGGGGCGCATCGGCTTGCGCACCTTGTGGGTGACCTTGCTGCTTTCCGGGATCAGCGTCGTGCTCGCACTGGGGCTCGTCAATGTCCTTCAGCCCGGGCGCGCGATCGACGAAACCCGGCGCGTACAGCTCGTTGCGGCCTACGGCGGGGCTTCGGAAAAGAGCATCGAGTGCGCGAAAGAAGCCAAACCGATTTCCAAAACCCTCCTGGACCTCATCCCCGAGAACCCACTCGCCGAGGCCGCGAACGCCTTTAACCCGGACAACCCCGGCGGCGGCCTCCTTGCGGTAATGGTTTTCAGCCTCTTCATCGGAGTGGCCATGGCGCTCTCTCCGCCTGAGCGGGTGGCGGTGTTGCGCGGCTTTTTTGACGGCGTCTTTGAGGTCTCGATGAGAGTCATCGGCTTCGCCCTCAAGCTCGCCCCCCTCGGCGTCGCCTGCCTTTCGTTCTCCGTCGCAGCCCGGCTTGGCCTCGATATTTTTCGGACCCTCGGATTTTACGCCGCCGTAGTCGTGGGCGGCCTGGCCCTGCACCAGTTCGTCGTTTATCCCGTGGTCCTGGTGCTGCTGGCGCGCCGTTCGCCCGCCGAATTCTTTCGCGGAGCAAAGGAGGCCATCGTCACCGCTTTTAGCACCTCTTCGAGCAACGCCACCCTGCCGGTCTCGCTGCGCGTTGCAGAAGAAAAATTGAGCATCCCGCCCCGCATCGCCCGGTTTGTCCTCACCGTCGGCGCGAGCGCCAACCAGAATGGCACCGCCATCTACGAAGGCATTACCGTGCTTTTCCTCGCGCAGGTTTTCGGCGTCGAGCTGACCGTCGGGCAACAGCTGATCGTCGCCCTCATGTGCATCATGGCAGGCATCGGGACAGCGGGCGTACCGGGCGGCTCCCTTCCGCTGGTCGTTGGAGTGCTCCTCACCATCGGCGTCCCGGCCGAAGCCATCGCGATCATCCTCGGGATCGACCGTTTCCTGGACATGTGCCGGACCGCTCTCAACGTGACCGGCGACCTTGTCATCGCCGCCGTCGTCGCCAAGGGAGAAAGCTCCGTCACTCGAGAATACCAGCCGGTCGCCTGACCGGAGCGAGGCGGCGAGCCGGAGACCGTCGTCTCGTTCAATCCAAGTTTTGGCTTGAGCCCCCGTCACGGCGCAATAGCATCCTTTGCAGCGTTTGCCGCGTCGATGAAATCTCCGATTTTTTGTTTCCTTCTATTTTTGGCTCTCTTCGGGTCCGTGCTTTATGCCAGCGACGCGGGTGCGCCCGGCGTTCGCGCGCCAGGGGGGGCCGTCGAAGTCCCGAAAATCGAGATTACCACCGCGCCGGAGGCAAGTGAGCCGCTCTTTTTGATTCGCCTCATCGAGGGCTTCTACATGGAGTGGCCCGAGACCGTCGACCAAGGGAAAAACTTTCAAGCCAAGCTCGGCGACCTGCGCGACCGCAGCTACCTCCATTCCGAGAACATCAAAGGCCGCAAACTCGAAGAGCCCCTGGCATCGTTGTACGACAAATTCCTGACCATGGTGCGCGCGTACATCAATTCGCTCGACGACGCCAAGTTCATCAACAAAAAGGCAACCGAGGGCCTGGGCTGGGATATCGCCCAGGGGATGGGCGGCATCGCGAGCGGCGCCGCGCGGGTATTCTTCATGGGCGACGTGATTGGCGGCTACTCCAACGCGACCGGCGGAGCCTCCGGCGTATTCCGGCCCGGCGCGACCCGTACCGAAGAAAAGGCAAAAGCGCTCGCCGCCATCGTGCGCCAGCGGGACGAAAATCTCTCCAACTTCATCGGCTCGCTCCAGAACGCCGCCTTCATGCTAACCGACAAGTACAACTGGCCCAAGGGATCCGCCGGTTGCCTCGCGCCGAAAGAAGACCGGGCCGCGTTCCAGAAAATCGTCGGCCTATACAACCCGGCCAAGGCGCGCGAAGCCCAGGTCGCCCTAGCCCGGTTCGCCGCGACGGCCAAAGAACAGCGCCCCAACGACCCCCTCGTCATCCTCTGGTATTTCGACTTCCTGCCCTTGCTCAAAGAGCGTCCACCCGAGCAAATGCTGGAGCGTGCCGCCGACGCCCGCCGCGCCGCAACCCTGGTGCCCGCCCCCTCCATATACGACGGATATCGCGCCAAGCTCCTCTTCACCGCGGCAACCCTCACCACCGAAGCGGTGCGCAAGAAAATGGCCTCTCAGGGGGAGACCTGGAGCACCTGCTCCGACCCGGCCACAGCCGCCCAGGCAGCGGGCCTCTGGGATGCTTGTCTGAAACTTTTCCCGCGCGGCGATCCCTCCGGCGAGATGGAAGAAGAGCGCGCCTGGGCACTGGCCGCCTGCGGACATTACAAAGAAGCCCTGACGCAAGCCCAGGCCGTGCAAGAAAAGCGCGGGGCGAACGCAGCATTCACCATCAACCTGGCCGCGCTCCAGAGCCTATCCGGCGACCTGGAAGGTGCGTGCGCGAGCCTCAAGCTCCTTTTTGGCAAGTACGCCTACCCGGATGTCCTCAAAATCAAGAACGACCCCGACTTTCAGCCGCTGCGAGACGCCAATATCGAGGCCTACACTACCCTGGTCCGCCCCCGTTGCACGCTGGGGATCGACCTCGGCTGGAAAACCGGCCGAACACTCACCCTGGGGATCGGCTTTGGCACCGATGACGTCATCGTGACCAACAAGTCACCCTTCCCGCTCACCCACGTCCATGTGAGCGGACATGCCGTGGATGCGAAAGGCAAAGAAGCGCCGCTCGACCTAAAGACAGACCGACTCAAACCAGGCCAAGCGTACAAGTGGGAGAAAGTCTTCACCTTATCGCGAGGCGAAGCCGACACACAGGCGATCAAAATCGAGTGCGACCAGACCGCGGGAGATGCGGAACCGGCCAGCATAGAATTCACAAAGCTGTAAAGCGCCACAGCTCCGTTCTTGCGGGGCTAGGGGATGGGGTGTTCGTCTTGGGAGCAAAACCAGATGAAATGAAGGGCACGAAAAGCGCGATCAGGATCGCTGTAATTGGCCGCACCATTTTCAAATCGCCTCGACCCCAGTTTTTCGTTCCCGTCTAGGTGTGACTGCTAAGATGAAATTTGCGTTCCATCTCCGATTCGGCAAAATCCGCCCATGCTTACGAAATGCACCGTGGCGCTGTTGTTTGTTTTCACCGGGGCGTTACCCACCGTCCCGAATTGGATTTATAGACCGCAGTGCATCCGAGGCGCATTTTTTTCTAGTGAGGGAGGTAGAATTCGAACCGAAACAAAAGAGACATGGAACGCGGGATTGATGCCACCCCTTCCCCGGCAAATGAAGGTTTGATATAGGGATGAGGTAAGCGTAAAAGGGCGGAATATGGTGAAAATGATTTTCATTTGCCTGGCGGCATGCCTCCTGTCTCGTTTTGCGCTTGCAGCTTCCCCGGTGGAAATCAATGGGCAGGTTTTCATCGTCACAAAGGGCGGAAATTCAATCAAACTCGGGCTTGTTCCGGTGGCAGTCTATGAACGCGCAGCAATAGACAAATTCCTCGAAGAAAAAAAGAAGGCGGCGGCTCCGGTCGTTGAATACTTTACTCCGTGGTACCTAAAGGCGAAGGAGGCATACGAAAACGCAAGCAAGGCTGGAGATTCGCTCAATAAGGCGTGGATGAATGATATTTCCAATGCGGGACTTGAAAAGCAATACGAACAAGCCAAAAAAATCATGAGAGATGCGAGAGATCTAAAGGAAAGGCTCTCAGGATATATTGAATACACGAGGTCGGGAAAATACTTGTTCGATGGCCTCCCTCCCGAGCTTCAGCACACTAAAACCGACCCGGACGGGAAATTTTCGTTTACGGTTCAGCCCGGAAGCTATGTGTTGGTGGCGGTATCGCAGCGGGAAATAGGGGATCATCTGGAGGCTTATTTTTGGATGGTTCCTATCGGCTATGACGCAGACAAAAAAACAGTGATGCTCTCAAACGACAACCTGTCATCTTCCGGCTCAGGGGAGTCGCTTGTCGCAACTGACGACGATGAATTATCCGTTTGCGTGGCAATGAAGGATATTGATGGAATCCAAGGGCTCACAAAGATCGTTGACGGTCAGAAGAAGCGACAGGAGGAAGAGGCGAATAACGCAATAGAGGCCGATAGAAAGAGGGATCGCGAGGCCTCCTTGATCGTATTTCGCCGTAATCCATCGCTAGCGCAAAAGAAGGCCATGGAGCTTTATCCGGCTCTTGTGGACAAAAATTCGCCTCTCAACATCGAGTTTGTTGCTCGATACAAACGCTATCAGGCCGAAAGGATGGATTTTTTCACGGAACCGGATTGGCCTATTCGTCTCGCCAAGGAAATCAGCGATGAACCCACAGGGAAGGGATCGGAGCAGCATTAGCTCTGAAAACAGCACTTAGGATCACCATAAACGGCGTTATTAGTGGTAAATTCTCTTTCCGGGGCTGTCGGCTAAACCTACGCCCTTTGAGGCATGATGAGGCGGTCCACGCGCATAGAGGCCGGTTTGACCAAACGCTTTGCTTCCACAATATCCTTCGTTCTGAGGGATTCGCGGATTTCGGTCTTCCCGATGATGCGACGAAGACGAGAGGGAACCTTGGCGCGGAGGTAGTAAGTCCCTCCGATGCGACGAAACAAACGGGTATGGCCGGGCACGGCTAAAAACAGGGCTGGTGTATCAGGTAAGGGGTTCATCGCGGCCTTTTGACCCTGATAATAACAGGCTTTCAGAGAAAACCGCCTGTTTTTTTGAGAACACGCGGAGAGGGGGGGATTCGAACCCCCGATACCCTTTTGAGGTATGACGCTTTAGCAAAGCGTTGCTTTCGACCACTCAGCCACCTCTCCAATGCGCTTATTTTGAGCTGTTTATGACTATTTTTTCAAGACCGATTTTTGAATTTGTAAGCTACTTTCGTAAGCCTACACTTGAGACATGGCTACCAACCAAACCCAAGGACTTCAAAAAGTCGGTGAATGCCTCTACCGAAACAGTCACGGCACCTATTTCGCTTGGTTTTCCGTTCGCGGCAAGCAAATAAAGCGTTCCCTCAAGACTTCCGATAAAGATTTAGCCCGGAGACGGCTTGGCGACCTTCGGAAAAAGGGCGAAAGGCTCCATGGTGGGGAGCAACGCAATCTTCATTTTGAGGAACTGGTCGCCTTCTGGCTCGAATCCATTCGGGCTGACGTGAAGGAATCGACGTACAAACGGCGGATCGTTTGCCTAAACCAGATCACCCCGTTTTTTAAGGGAATGCCCGTGCGCTCGATTTCCACGCAGGACATGGAGCGGTGGAAAGTCAGCCGGGGAGCGGCGGTAGCCCCGCGCACGTTCAACAAGGAGCTGGAAACCCTCAACCACCTTATGCGCTACGCCCGGGACGTGAAGGGAATCCTTCTGGATAACCCAGCAGAGCAAATCCGAAACCGAAAGGCGGATACTCCGGGCATTCAGATTCCGACAAAAGAGCAGTTTTGCACCCTCGTTGCCGAGTTAGGCAAAGAACCCCAGGCCGTCCGAAGTGGGGCTGTGGATTTTGCGGAATTTCTGGCCTATTCCGGTTTGCGCTTGGGAGAAGCCCGAGAGGTGCGCCACTGTGACATCAATTTTGACCTAAACACGCTGCTTGTGACGGGGGGCGAGACTGGCACGAAGAACCACGAGGCCCGCACCATTCCCTTCTTTCCGCCTCTAAGGAAACTCATGGAGCGGGTTTGTGAGGCCCGGAAGCTTAAGGAGCCGACAAGTACGCGCCTTTTTCCGCTAAAGGACATTCGGCAGGCGCTAACTTCTGCTTGTCAGCGGGCGGGGTTGCCTAAATTCAGCCACCATGCCTTGCGGCATTTCTTTTGCTCCAATGCTATCGAAGCCGGAATCGACTTCAAGGTAATCGCCGGGTGGTTGGGGCACAAAGACGGAGGCGTTCTTGTAGCAAAAACCTACGGTCATTTGCGGGCCGAGCATTCCGCCGCAATGGCACAGAGGATGAACTTTGATGCTAATGACCGAATGACATTTTATAATCCATATTGATCTTAGAAAAAAATTATGCGTGCATTATGCCGCGCTATTGAGTACGTGTATCACACCCTTTTGCCGTTTCAAAGAACGCTATGCCGACATTACTAATTGAATTTTTCAAATACATCTATGACGGGTGGACATTAGGAAATGTTGCAGATGTCCTAAGTATTATTGGTGTCGGGCTTACAACTATCGTTGCGATGCGGATTAGTCAGCTGCGAAAATTTTACGGTTTTATTGGACGAAGTTCTGAAATCCTAGCAAGTATTCGGAAAAATAGATCAGGCCTCTCTCAACTTATGAATAGCCGACAATTTGATAGGATTTTAGCTCAAGAATTGTTAAGAAAGTGTCTTTCTGATATTACATCGCTTAAACGCTTTATGACAAATCACCACCCCCAAGAGTTTTTGAAGAATGTGAAGAGGGCTGGTGAATCACTAAAAACCGCGATTAAGAGCGAAAATAATTTATCTCAAGACACGGTGAGAGGTGTGTATAGTGTATTAGCAACAATCGAATTCGATATCGTTAATTTAAATAAGGATAACAAGTGGAGGCCTCAACAATGACCCTCAACGAAAAAGCAATCAAGACAGTAGAAAAGCTTCTCAAGCTCACCCAAGAAGGCAAGATCGAGTGGGCTCGTTTTACGGATACCAGATCTTTAACGGCTGGTACGGACTGCATTGTTGATGCAGGATATAAAACAGAATATGCCAATAGTTATTTCCGAATATACGAATCTAGGTATAAATCTATGGATGATGAGGGACGTCTCTACTGGACTAGCGACGTTGTAATTGAGCTAACTGACTGGAATGGAGTTGCCTTATGGCGGTTGCCTCTAATTCCTGGGATGTGGGATTTGCTAGAAGCGGTCCAAGTTAAGAGCGGAGCTATTGAAGATAAACTAGATGAATTCCTAGGGTCGGAATAAACCTAGCCTTCTGCTGCTAAAAATTGAAACAGTCCTGCTGCTCTATAGTGGCGTTTGGTTGCCGACGTTTTGCCATCCGACCCATGACATACGCATGGGCTTGTTCTGCCGAGCCGCGGAACATGTAATCCCCCTGTTTGGAATAGAACTCGTAAAGGGACTGGTTTACCTTGGCGTCGTCGCCTTGGATGTCCCGATATTTTGAGAGATCGGCTTCATAGACGGTTCTCCCCAAGTCATCCCAGACCAGTTGGCCGTCTTTCTTTACCTGGTAATATTCCACGGGCATGATGACATTTCGTAGCGCGTCCCCCAGATGATACCACCAATGCGGGCCGAACATTTGTTTGATCAAGCTTTTGTCGGCGAGGTGAGAATCGGTGGCCAACCATTCTTTCCGCTTTTCGATGATTCGGCTGCTCAGAAGGCAGAACAGGGAGTTCACTGAGCGCACGTTTCCCCACACTCCAAAGAGGCGGCACTTCTCTTCTCCTTCGGCCTTCTCCGATCCCAGCGCTTTGGCGAGATACTTCGTCAAATACCGCGCACACGCTTTGCCACTGTGCTTGAGTGGAAGGAGTTCAATGCGGCCCAGTCCGTGTTGTTGGGCCAATTCTCGCAGGTTTTTCCAAAGTTCCCGAATCCAAGGGGCCACGTTGGCGTAGAACTTTTTCTCTACTTGAGCGAAAGGGAAACCGGTTTTGAAGTCTCGCCCCAGGTTTACCACACAATGGGCATGCCAGTTTCCGCTTCTTGGCTGGCGCTCCCTGACCCACATCCCGGAGGGAAAGTGTTTTTGGAGTGCTTTCATGAAGGGATGCCACATGGCCTGAAATTCTTTGGCTAAAAGGCAGTCGGAAACCGTGACGGTTAAAACTCCCACATTGAATTCCCCAAACTTCAAAATGTAACCGTGGATATTCTCCTCAGCTACAAAATGGGACTTCCAATTCTGTTTTCCGTGGAAGTTATCCTTCTTAAGACTAGGAAGGGCCGCCCGCGCCGCTGTCGCGCTGCGCGCGCCAGTGGCGGGGAGCGGCCCATTCCAGAACGGCGAGCGGGAACGATTTTCGGAATCCATGGCTAGATTCCCCCTTTCGTTTCCTGGAGGTAGCGTTCCAGATCCGAGATTGCGTAAAGAGGCCGCCGCGTGCCCCTGGAGGGCCGTAGAAGCCCCCGAGCGGTGAGACGGTCAATGGATGCCGGACTCATATTCAAGGCCATAGCGGCCTCGGTCCGAGTCAGCGCCAGCTTTTGCGGTTGCCCGCAGGTTTTTGTATTTTGCACGCCGCGAATCTGTCCAAGTGCGGCGCAAAAATAATGGGGGACTACGTTTCGCCTTGGGCCCCATTTTTCCGGGGGCGCCCTTTACCTGCTTTTTTCAGACCGATTTTCCGGTAAATATCGCGCAATCTATCTGTAAACCGTAGCCACTGCTCCCCGTCTTTATACGAGAAACCGCCGTTTGGGGGTAAATCCCCTTGCAGGAACTTTTTTCGCTCCGGGGAGAGGTATTCAAAAATCAGGTCTGAAATTTCGGCCCGATTTTGGAGTTCTTCGACCTCCAGCCAGTGTTTTTGAAGAATTTCCGCGACTTCGTTTGTTTCGTTGAACTCCGAAAGCTGATTTTCCAAATCTACGGCTCTGGCTCGTTTTGCTCCCACGTTAAAAGTTGCCGAGAAGTCTTCAAATTCTTCTCTGGATGCTCGCTCTGTGGCTATACGGAAAAGCGTTTTTCGTAGTTCAACAACCCCGAAATACTCCTCGTCGGCATATTGTTTCCAGTTGTCATAGCCCGGGATTACCAATTTTACCTTTTCTGCCACTTCTGGCTCAAATCCACGGCGAGCTTTTTCAAGCTCAATGGATTCAACTTTTTGTAGAAAAGACGGCTGAGATGTCGCTTTTTCCAGCCTACGTTCTCCAAGTGAAATGGAATATCCCAGTCTATTCCCGACGGTTTGCGGAGTAAGCTCTCCAGGCTTTTCAGGAAAATAGAGCCAACATTCCCCATAGTAACGATCCAAAAGCCTTGCCCATTCGGGTTTCGTCACCTGGTCTGCCCACCATTCATGATTAAAAGGTGCCCCCGACGTAGCCGCACGCATGAGGACGACGATTTCTTCCAGCCACGGCAACGAATCCTTTGGGGTGCCGTCTTCTTTGGTTATTCTAGCGAAAAAGGCTTCCCGTGCCAGTTGAACGGACTCATCAACCCCAATGTTAACGGATTTTCCGTTGATTACAGCGTGACTCTCGAAACAGCGAAAGATTCTTTCATCTAGTGGCATAGTGCAGGGGGCTGTGGCAGTAAACGCCACGCTCCGCTCCACGTTCAAGCGTGAAGTGGGCATAAAATTTGAAAGCGTGGAGCCTGCCATGTCCGTCCGGGATTTATATCCACTTCCCGCTTGAGCGTTCCGCTACGGTGCCGAGGATGGGGGTTATGGGATTTCAGGGGAAATCCCTTTCAGGAAAGCAAAGGCTTACAAGCCGAGCAACTCCCGGAGCGCGTCTTTTACTCGTTCCATTTCGGCCTTGGGGAGAGCGCCCATGCGGCGGGTGAGCTTTTGGGTGTCGAAGCTGGCTAATCCCTGGACGTTGACGGCGGAATGTTTGGGGAGCCAGCGTGGTTTGCCGAGATCGACTTCCCCTCGCATTCCCCGGATTTGCGAGGTGAGGGGTGCTACGGTGACGAGCGAACGGGCGTCGGCATCATCGGGAACGGCTAAAATGAGGACAGGCCGACTTTTTGCCGCCATTCCCAAGTCGGCGAACCAAACATCCCCCACCTTAGGGTTAATATTCACCGAAGGCCTCCGTCCATTCGCCCGCTTGCTGCTCCGACGAAAGAACCGTCGTAGGAGCGGTGGTGACTTCAAAGGGCAACCCCTTCCGGAGTTCAATCTGGGCCAGGAGCATGTTGAAGGCATCCCCTGGTTTCATTCCGAGTTGCTCCAGGATTTTCTCGGCCCGCTTTAGGCGTTGCGCGGGAACACGGGAGCGGAATAGGACGGTGGGCGAAGACATGCTCAAATATGCTCAGAATGGCTCACAAAATCAAGACTGGAATGTAAAAGTGCGGGATTTGACGAAACAAGACTAAGGTGCTTCCTTCCGGAGCCGTGGAAGGAAAAAGGGGGCACTCAATTGTATTTGAACTCAATGCACACCTCCCCTTTGTTGTTATGCAACAGTTCAGGTGGGGGAGGATTAACTATGGTGATTTTGTGAATAGCGGCAATAACCGAATCGTCCATTGAGGGAACCCCGGATGACCGTACGATTTGAGACGAGGTTATCCATCCATTCTGGTCAATCGTGATTTTAACCCGTGTAATAATATCTTGTCCATGAATTGAGGACGGGCTTGGTTGCACCCATTGGGCATAAAATTGATCGTGCAACGTTAAAGCATATTCTGCTGTGCTCCTGGGAATGGGGGGAAGATGGGAAGATGGCCGGTTGTCGAGACGCTCATTTTTTGGGGGAATGTCAGGCGCGCAGGACGCAAGCAACATCGAAGCGACCGAACAAGCTATGAAGCTGAGTCTAATATCCATGGAAGGATTTCTTGGTTAGGGAACAAACTTACAAGATGCGTGGCTGCTATGGAACGTTGTGGCGAAAATGTCACAATAAGGGAAAAACGGCGATTTCGACCGATTGAAAAAGGTAAGTCAAAAAAGTAAGTCCACGCCCAAAAATGGGCCAATCTGGGATGATTCAGGATGATAAACCGGAAGTCATAAGTCGCTTGTTTTAAGAGACTTGATGAATTGTGATGACCTGGGATAACTCCGGCGAATACCGGGTTTTAGATTTAGCAAAGCGTTGCTTTCGACCACTCAGCCACCTCTCCTTTAGCGCGAATTTTTCAGGGACATTGCTGCCTGCCCCTACGGCGTTTGGTTGCTCCAGCCCGGTTTCCCCGGCCGTCACGGCTCCTATTTCGCTTGGTTTTTTAGGAACGGCAAGCAAATAAACGTTTTGAATGCGCGTTTCCTTTGGTCCGGCGGTGGTTTCCTCTGTTCGCCAGGGTCCGCTCTCCGCTCCGGGGGGCTTCTTCGCTGACGCTGAAGTCGTCAAAGTAGACGGTGCCGTTGATGGCTTCCCTCGAGGCGCGCCCGTCGCACTGGTAGTTCACGGTCATGTATTTTGCGCCGCTCGGGGCTTCGAACCCAAACCTCAGCGGGGTCCAGGTCGTGGCGTTGATGCCTTTCTTCGCGGGCCCCTGGAGCGGGATCACCAGGTAAACGCTTTCGCCGGTCTCCTGCTCGCCTTTGTCGCAAAAAAAGCTGACCCGGACGTTGAGGTAGAGCGGCGGGGCCGGGGGCTGCCCGGGAAGGCCCGGCGCGCTGCGGCCCCAGAGCGTTACCGAGTAATACCGATTCGCGCGGATCGCGAGGGGCCGGGTGGCCCACTGGACGCCGATAAAGGGGGCGCACAGGTGCCGGGCCTCGATGTAAAGGGCCTGGGTGCCGCTGCGGGCCTGTTCGTTGGAAAGCCCGGCGACGAGGCTGCCACCGTCGCAGCCGATGGTGGGCTGGTCTTCCAGGCATTGCCAGAAGGGCGGTGCGCCCGGTGGAGTTGCGGTCAGGGAGGGATCGCCACCGGCGGCCTTGGGCGTGCGGGAGGCGACCTGCGGTGTTTCAAAGCTGTCGGCCTCGACGATCCGGGCGCTGGCCGGGGCAAGCGGGGTGAGCAGCGCGGAGGCAAGGATCAGCGCAAGAAGGGGGCGGGGTGGCATGTGGGGGAGTTCGGGATTGCGGAAACGAAACCCCTTTTGGACAAAAATCAACTCGGGGCTGGAGAAAAAAAATGCAGAGTGAAAATCGGATTGCGGAAGGTCGACAATACCGTATGATGTGGACCGCACGGAAGGATCCCGCCTGTGGAAGCGGGTCTGTTGCGGAGATGAAACTAAGGTACGAATTTTAGGTACAAGACCATGGCAAAAAAAACGACTATTGCAAAAATATCGGAGCCAGCTGAACCAGCCAAACCGACGAAATCGACTGCCTCCAAGCCCGTGACGAAACCCAAGAGCCCGCAGAAGCCCTCTGCAAAGAAGGCGGCTGCCCCGAAGGTGAAAAAGGTCGGGCTGAGCGCTGCCCCCGTGACGGCTCCCGCCGCCGCCATTACCGCCGCCGATATCGGCCTGCGCGCCTATTATATTGCCGAGAAGCGCCACAAGCTGGGGCTCCCCGGAGATGCGACGAGCGACTGGGTGGAGGCGGAGCGCCAGCTGAAGGCTGAGGCCAAGGGGAAATAGCCCGGCCGCGCGCGCGTGAAATCGTTCCGCAAAGAGCTTTGGTTCGACGTGGCCGCCCGGCGTGAATTTATCAACATCACGCCGGAGGTCGTGACCGCATTGAATGAAAGCGGCATTCGCGAGGGGCTCTGTTTGGTGAACGCGATGCACATTTCGGCCAGCGTCTTCATCAACGACGACGAGGCGGGTCTGCATCAGGATTTCGAGAACTGGCTGGAGAAGCTGGCTCCCGAAAAGCCGTATTCCCAGTACCATCACAACGGGTTTGAGGACAACGCCGACGCTCACTTGAAGCGCTCCATCATGGGGCGCGAGGTGGTCGTGGCTGTTACCGGGGGGCTGCTCGACTTCGGCCCCTGGGAGCAGATTTTCTACGGCGAATTCGACGGAAAACGCCGCAAGCGCGTCCTGGTCAAAATCATCGGGGAGTAGGCTTGCCGGGCGCTCCAAGGGCCGTCGATTGCGGGCTCGTTTCACGCAAAAGGAGCTGGACTAGCCATCCTAGGGCAGCGCCCCATAGAAGGTGCGTCGCAATCATTAGCACATTGCGGCGAGCCGGATGCTCCGTCGCCGAGGGGAGCAACCCCGTTGCGGGCAGCATTCCGAGGTAACTGGCCACCCAGACAAGCAGCCCGAAACCGGCTCCTTGCAGCGTGGATGGCCCCGCCGGTTTGGGGACGAGGCCGAAAACCGCGCCAGTGGCGGCCCCATAGCCGAAATGCGCGGCCAGCGTGACTGCGGTAGTGAGCGGCTCGTGCACGTGATCACGGGTGCCAGTCGCTTCCGCCAGCTTTTCCGTAATCTCGCGAGGGGGCAGGGGATAGCGCTCCTGCCGGGGCAGACGCCGGTGCAACAGAATCATGGCCACCGTCATGGGGCCTGTCGCCGCCATGCCTGCGATCGCCCCTACCAGCGCATGGGCCGCCTTTATTTCGAGAGTCCGTTGCTTCACCATACTTCGGTATGGGAATCGGGGGACTTCGCAGCGATGGACGCGGAGCTACGCGCCGAGCTTCAGGCGGGGATCGGCTTCGAGCACTTCGGCCAGCGTCGGCCAGCCGCCCTGGTCGTGCAGCGCCTGGAAGGTGTGGAGGTAGATCGCCACGACGCCCGCCTCGTGTTTTTCGAGGAGCGTATCGACGGCGGTCTTGACCTTTTCCAGCTCCGGAGCGCCGGGCAGCTCCTCCACGGTGCCGTTCTCGTCGTGGGCGATGCCCAGGGCGTCGAGGAAGTCGCACAGCACTGCGGATTGCGCGCCGACGAGCCAGACTTGCAGAATGTGGGCGGCCACTGCGTCGTTCACCTGGCGGGAAAGCGCTTCCTTAATCCACAGGAAGCGTTCATCGCGGGGTTTGCGCTCGACGAAGATCGGGCGGAGGTTGCGCTTCTTGGCCAGCGCTTCGATGGTGGCTTTGTAGAGCGGTTTTTCTTTTTCGAACAGAAAGCCGAAGACCTGGGACGCCAAGGCGGGCGTCATTTGGGCGAAAATAGCGTGTGGGACCATGTGAAAAGTTAAAGAGGGCTCCTTTTTACGGGGTTATGGCGCGTTTGAAAACTGGTTTTTCCGCGCGAGTGCCGTTACGGTCTCACGCCTCGTGAAAACCGCCACCTTAAAAACCAGCCATCCGCTCACCCTCGGCCTTCGCGCCGCCAGGGCCAACCTGGTGCCGGGGCTGATCGTGCAGATCCTGATGGCCGCGGTGGTGTGCGCCTACTTTTTTTATCCTCCCGCGCGGGAATGGCTCTCGCACCTGGCCCTGCTCAAACAGCGCTACGGGTACGGGTATTCGCTAGTCTCGGGGATTATCGCCGGGGCGATCCTGCCCGAGATCCTGGCCGTGACGGTGTTTCAGAAGGGGAAAATCACCCGCGAAACCTGGGAACGTCTGATCTTTGCGATGTGCTACTGGGGCTTCCAGAGCATGGTGGTGGACGCCTTTTACCGTTTCCAGGGCGTGCTGTTTGGCACCGATCCGAACGTGGCCACGGTGATTAAGAAGGTGCTCGTGGACCAGTTCATCTACACCGCGCTCTACGCCAACCCGTTTGCGATGATCTGCTTTGAATGGAAGAACAGCGGCTACCGCATGGCGGGGGTGAGGCGGGTCTTCACGCGGGATTTCTACCAGACCGTCACCCTCCCCACGCTCCTGGCGAACTGGGGCCTGTGGATCCCCGTCGTCTGCATGATCTACTCCCTGCCGTCCCTCTTGCAGCTACCGTTGCAGAACCTCGCGCTGACCTTCTGGGCGATGCTGCTCACCTGGATGACCCGCAGGAAGAGCGTATAAGCGTATAGTACCAACTCCAACCGAAAAAAAGGCAGCAGGCTCACGCAAAGCCGCAAAGGCGCAAAGATAGGGAACGCATGTCTTTGTCTTTTTTGCGCCTTTGCGGCTTTGCGTGAGAATAGAAACTCCCCGAGTTAAGCCGCAGCCGCATCCGCCTTGTTCTGCTCGGCCAGGGCCAGCAGCAGATCGCGCTTGGAGACGCTCCCCACCAGGCGGCAATTCTCCCGGTTTTCCACCACCGGCAGGCGGTCAGTCTCGATCTTCAAAAACGCCGTGAGCGCCTGGCCCAGCGGCGCATCGGGGGTAATCGTCGGGAAAGTCGTGCGCAGGAGATCGCGGGCGATGACCAGGTTGGCAAGCTCTTTATTCGTCAGGTAGCCCTTAATGTCGTGCAGGGAAATGACCCCCTTAAAGGCCCCCTCGTCGTCAGTCACGTAAAGATTGACGAACCGGCTGGCCACGAAACTCGCCGCAATCTCCAGGAACGGCGCGGACTCTGGCACGCTCGGCGGCGAAGTCTTCATCAAGTCCGAAACGCGCATCGCCGAGAGCCGACCTTCGAAAATCCCCTCCTGCTTGCGCTTGAGGGACTCCGCGTAGATCGACTGCGGCTGGATGCTCCGGCTCACATAATGCGCCACCACGCAGGCCACCATCAAGGGGAGCGTCATCTGGTAGTCGAGCGTCATTTCAAAGAGCACCAGGATCGCCATCAGCGGCGCGTGCGTCGTAGCCGAGAGCAGCGCCCCCATGCCGACCACCGCGAACGCCGCCGGGACCAGCGCGGACCCTCGCCAGAGCGGTGCCGCCGCCTGCGAGAAGAGGTAGCCCATGCACGCCCCCACAAAGAGCGTTGGGGTAAAAACGCCGCCCACCGCCCCCGAGCCGAATGTCGCGGCGGTCGCGGCGAGCTTCATAACGAAAATAATCAGCAGCGTGTACCAGAGGAACTGCCCGTTGAGCACCTGGTTGACGACACTATAGCCGTTGCCGCAGACCTCCGGTTTGACCACCGCCAGCATTCCCACGATGAGCCCGCCCGCGATCAGCCGCAGAATGCCGGGCCCCGGGAGCTTGCGAAAAAGCTTTTCGCTGCTCCTCAGCAACCAGAGAAAGAGCGGCCCCATGCCCCCGGCGATGACACCGAGCAGCAGGTAGAGCCCCATTTCCCAGTTCGAGTTAAGCGCCACGGCGGGGATGGTAATCTCGTAAAGCGGGCTCGCCGCCAGGAGCTGGCGCACCGTCAGCGTTGCCACCACCGAGGAGAACACCAGCGGGCCAAAGCTCTCCATGGCCAGCGAGCGCAGGATAATCTCCGAGACAAAGAGCGCCCCGCCGATGGGCGCATTGTAGGCCGAGGCGATGCCCGCCGCCGCGCCGCAGGCCACCAAGAGCCGCAGCCGCACCGTCGGCATCTTGCGCAGCCGCCCGATGAGGGACGCGATCATCGCCGAGAGCTGGACCAGCGGCCCTTCCCGCCCGATCGACGCCCCCGAGGCGATGGAAAACAGGGCCGAGGCGGATTTGACCAAGCTCATGCGAAAGGAAATCCTGCCGTCGCCCAGTACAATGGCCTCCATGTAATCCGTCGTGCTCTTGCCCGGGCGGAGGTGCTTGCCGAAAAAGAGCGCAATGCCCGCGAGCCCGCCACCCACCGCGGGGATAAGGAGCCGCTGCCACGGGCTCAGGCCGTAAAAGCTCGCCACGAGGCTGCCCGTGTGGCCCGTCAGTAAGCGGTGCACCACCTGGATCAAATCGCGGAACCCGACGGAAGCCAGCGCGCCCAGAAAGCCGATCAGCCCCGCCCAGACCAGCGTAATCTGCATTTCCGAGGGCTGGACCAGGTCCGTGAACCAGACCCACAACCGCAGAATCGGCAAATGCCAGTTCCGGTGCGGGTGGGGGTCAGTTGGGCTCACGGAAAAAGATAGTACCGGGAAGCGCGGGCAAGATCAATGGCCCGTCATGGCCGAGAAGAGCGTCTCCATCGTTTGGGGAAAATCCGGCCCCGCCTCGAACACAAAAACATTGTACTCCGGGTAGTAGCGGGCGCTTGCGACCTTCGTGCCGAGGCTGCCGAGCAGCGCCTTGAGCCACGGCCCCGGGTCCTGGTCCAGCTCCCGCTCCGCCGCGCCCATGGCTTGCAGCAGCGCCCGGCTGCGCTCCTTGGGCCCGAGCGTGTCGGGGACGGCCAGGGCGTTCAGGTGGCGCGCATTCTCCCAGCCGACGAAATTGGGGTTCCGGAAGAGCGGCTCGGCCACGATGGGCGTTTTAAGCGCCGCGTCGCGGAGCGTTTGCAGCGCCACGAAAAACTCGATCATCGCGGGCGGCACCCCGTTCATTTCCGGGCGGGCGGCGAGGGACTTCCGGGCCCGCAGCTCCAGCGCGTGAGTCCAGTCGCCCGGGTCTTTAACCACGATATCCGGCTCCCGTTCGTCCCAGTAGCCCGAGCGCCAGAGCGTGAAGCTTTTTTTGCCCGCCGGGCCGGGGTTCCCCTGGGCCTCCAGGCGCAGACAGGAGAAAAAGAGGCACTTGGCCGGGGCCGAGGGAATCGCCAGGTAGTAGAACGCCGCCGCGGGCTCCGCGCCGCCGGGCGAGGCACAGCAGAGGAGCAGGAATAGGGCGATCCAGCGCGGAAGTTTCATCTTAGTGCGGGTACAGTATCAATTCGCATCGGGGCTGGCGATATGGCTTTTTAAGGTTCCCGGCGGGGCTGCGCTATGATAGAGCAGGGGGACTATGCCAAAGCGTGTCCTTTGTTTGCTGGTGGATGGTTTCGAGGAAGTGGAAGCGCTCGCTCCCGTGGATCTGCTCCGGCGGGCCGGGGCAGAAGTCGTGCTCGCCTCCGTAACCGGCGCTCCGACCGTCACAGGCCGCAGCGACATCACCGTGCAGACCGACGCCAGCCTCACCAACGTCATTGGGGCGGATTTCGACCTCCTCCTCATCCCGGGCGGCCCCGGTGTCGCCACCTTGCGCAAAGACGGGCGCGCGGCCAAGCTAGCGGCGGCGTTTGTCAAAGCGGGCAACCCCGTGGCAGCCATCTGCGCCGCCCCGACCGTCCTGGCCGACGCCGGGTTGCTGGAAGGCAAGCGCCACACGGCCCATTTTTCCGTCCACAGTGAACTGAAAGCCGCGCTGGCGGCCGAACGGGTTGTCGAGGACGGCCTCGTCATCACCTCGCGCGGAGCCGGAACGGCGCTCGACTTCGGCCTAGCCCTCGTGCGGCGGCTCTACGGCGAGGCCAAAGCCCGGGAAATCGCCGAGAGCATCATGGCGTAGGGGGCGTAGGGGCGAGAGGCACAAATGAGGCTTTTCCCCCCCTCAGCTTTCAAGAAACGGCATCCGCAGAGTCGAGTCCGTGAAGATGACGCTGTAAGGCTGGAAATCCTTCCCAAATTCGCGGATGACCCGCGTTTGGAGGGAGATCCCTCCTCTACAAAAAGGGCATCGAGCCCCCCGATAGTGATGGGGCCAAGCAGTCGGTTGTCGGCACCTAGATAATACCAGAGATTTGAAGAGTGAGAAAACGGCGTCATAATCGTCCTTGGGCTGTTTAGGTTATTAACTCAAGCCCCCCTTCGGGTTATTCCGAAAGGAGGCCGGGAGTTAGTAAGCCGTAAAGAAACAGCCGCGACGGCCTTGTAT
>DBMP01000021.1 GCA_002298145.1 Spartobacteria bacterium UBA695
TGCCTATGTCGAAGAGATTTTGTGGTGTTGATTATGAATAACTTATGGCGAATACAGAGACTGGAATCGCCATAGAAGTGCCATACCGGACACGTTGCTATTTACCGAAGGAATGCCGCCACAGCCACGCCATAATCGAGCATGTGCTTCTTCCACGCTATGTCTCGCGATTTTCAATGCCTTTATCGAGGCGCTGAAGGATGGCGACCTAGCAGTCCTCCCCAAACGCACTGAAGCCTTACATGGGCTTATGGATACCCACATCGGGCTGGCGTTTGGGAGGAATTAGTTCAAAGAGAAGGGCTTCCAGTCATTGGAGACTCTTTTCTTTAGCTGGGCAATCATACACGTTCCATTGACCGCGTGTCACCGGTTTAAGTTCGGCCTTAGCGCGTTCCGATCTTCGGGAAAACTTTGTTTTCCGGCTAATCAATCAGCTAAACATCGGATCCGAGGTAAGAGAAGATCGACGATTTGGGCGACTGACTCCGCCACTGTTTGTTTGTCAGTGCGGATTACCAGTTCCGGATCAGTTGGACGTTCGTAAGGGGCATCGATTCCTGTGAAATCCTTGATTTTACCCGCCCGCGCTTTTTTATAAAGCTGTTTGAGATCGCGTTGTTCGCATACTTCCAAAGGGGCATCGACAAAGCATTCAATGAATTCGAAGCCTCCCTCCAGCGCTATTTCGCGGGCACGGTTTCGGTCGGCCTGATATGGTGAAATAAATGCGGTAATGACGACCAACCCGGCATCGGCCATCAAGCGGGCAACTTCGCCAACACGTCGAATGTTCTCGGACCGGTCGTCTGGAGAAAACCCAAGATTTGCGTTGAGCCCTTGGCGAAGGGTATCACCGTCAAGTACGTAAGTTTGGATCGAGTTTTGGAATAGCGTTCGTTCCAGTTCCTTGGCAATCGTGGATTTACCTGCGCCGCTGAGGCCGGTGAGCCATACAATGGCACTGGAGTGGCCATTGTGAAGTGCGCGATGCTTGCAGGTAATGCTGCAGTCAGTCCACGAAGGAGGAGCGCCCGGATCGGGGGCGGAATCATTGCCTTGGGAAGCAGGGCGGAGGGAGAAATTCATAAACCAATATCCAGCCGGACTATGCAACGTCCGTTCAGGAATGACAATTTGGTTTTACTTAATAATATTTACAAATCAGGGTTTCCCCGATGCGGAGATAGGAATTTTTGATTGAATTGAAATCCTGCGTGTGCGCAAAACATACTCAGAAAGATCAGGGCAAAACCTGCACCGATGAAAATTTTCTACCAAAGTTCCCTCCCTCGTTCGGGCTCAACGTTGCTCCAGAACATCCTGGCTCAAAATCCTGCCTTCTATGTAACGCCGACTTCAGGTGTGCTTGATTTGGTCTTCGGCGCCCGGCTTAACTACACCAATGGCCCGGAGTTCAAGGCTCAAGATCATCAGTTAATGGAAAAGGCGTTCCTGAACTTCTGCAAGGGAGGGATGGAAGGTTTCTTCGATGCAATTACGGATCGTCCCTATGTTTGGGACAAATCGCGGGGCTGGGGCGTGCATTTCGACCTTTTGAGCGCAATTTTCGGATGCGAACCCAAAATCGTCTGCATGGTGCGGGATCTCCGGGCCATCGTCGCCTCCCTGGAAAAACGCTTCCGTAAAAATCCGGCCACTTACAAGCCGATTGAAAAGCATCAGTCCATGGAAGGGATTACGACTTACAAGCGTGCGGTTCAGAACCTCCAGAGCATTCCGCTGGGGCTGGCTCTGGAGCGCCTTTTTGAAGTGCACACCCGGGGATTCGCTCCCAAAATGCTTTTCCTGCGTTACGAAGACTTGGTTCGCACCCCAGCCAATACGGTAAAGCAGATTTACGCCTATGTCGGGCTGCCGGAGTTTGCACATAATTTCGATCACGTCGCGCAAATAACTCAGGAAGACGATACGGTGTATGAATCTGCCGGGCTGCATGAGATTCGCCCCAAAGTCGCCCCATTGCCCGAAGATTTTCTGCAAATCCTGGGCCCGGCCACGGTGAAGTTTATCGAAACGAACTACGCCTGGTATTTTGAACGCTTCGGTTACGCCTTCTCGATGCCTCGATAATTTGATTCGGAAAAAATCCCCTCCCCCTAACCCTCAACATCACTTGGAGAGACCCTATGCGCACCAAAACAAAGCTAAAGTTAACGAATCGCCTGACACTCGTCGTCGCGGCGGCCGTCGCCGACCTGCTTTGGGTTCCCATGACCGTGCGCGCCCAAGCGTTGTCTGGATCGACGTTGACTGTTACCGGATCAACAACCCTTCAGGGAAATGTCAGCGTTACGGGGACCAGCTCGGTGTTGGATTTTTATGGCCGTAGCCTCTATATGGGCTCGGTCATCAGTGGCTCTACCCTTCAGCCTGGGATTAGCGCGATCTACACAGATGGCACATCATCCAAGTTCAGTTTGATTCCCACCCGACAGTCGCATCAGTGGACATGGGAATACCCGGTTAGTTCAGGCTCCAGCACGCCACTCATGACCCTGGATCCCACCAACGGCCTTAAGGTTTATGATACCTCTGGGAATTCTCTCGTTTTGAGCCCCGCTTCAATTGGCGTTACTGGCGCGGCTACTATTCTCACCCAGCAGGCTGCTGATAATAAATATGTTAGCAGTTCCAGTATTGTAGTCGGAACCGGCCCCTCCGTTGCGTTGGTCGGCGGAACAGCAACCGCTGCCTGCTCCTTCGCGGGCATTAATGCAGCAGCTAGCGATTACGGTTCAGTCGCAATTGGGTGTGAGTCAACCGCCAGCGGGTATGGTTCAACCGCCAGCGGGTGTCGTTCAACCGCCAGCGGAGGAGCGTCAACCGCCAGCGGGTATCGTTCAACCGCCAGCGGATTAGCGTCAAGCGCCAGCGGATTTACGTCAAGCGCTAGCGGGGATTTTTCAACTGCCAGTGGGGTTTGGGCAACCGCCAGCGGGGGATTTTCAACTGCCAGCGGCGCGTATTCAAAGGCTAACGACTGGAATACAACCGCCAGCGGGTATCGTTCAACCGCCAATGCTGGTAATTCAATCGCTAGCGGAAATTGGTCAACCGCCAACGGGGGGGCGTCAACTGCCAGCGGATATCAGTCAACTACCAGCGGGGGATTTTCAACTGCCAGCGGGTGGGGGGCAAATGCCAACGGGTGGGCATCAATTGCCAGTGGAAATTGGTCAACTGCCACTGGATATCAGTCAACTGCCAGTGGATATAAGTCATTTACCCGCGGGGATTTTTCAATCGCCAGTGGGTTTTATTCGAACGCTAGCGGACGGGGATCTGCCGCCAGTGGATGGGGATCAACCGCCAGCGGGTTTTATTCAACCGCCAGTGGGATTTATTCAGGCGCCAGTGGATGGGGATCAACCGCCAGTGGGTTTTATTCAAGCGCCAGTGGATTCGGGGCAATGTCAGCAGGCTGCAGGACTACAGCTCAGGGATTTTGCCAAACGGTTGTCGGAGTCAATAATATTCCCCAAGGAGCCACCGGAACCTGGAGCCCAACGGATCCGCTATTCATTATTGGGAACGGAACCGTTTCACAAAGCCTGTGGGGCAATCCGCTTTACGATCAAAACGGGAATCAACTGCCAGATGTTCAATCCAATGCCCTTGTAATGAACAATAATGGCGACACGACACTTTATGGCAAACTTACGGTCAGTGGAACTGGCACCGGCTTGATTGTAACAGGAACGGCCGTGCCGGTAACTTTAACCTCGGGAACGACCACAACGAAGATTATATCATCCGGAACAACAGCATCAGTTTTGATCCCGGAGCAGGGAGATTTATCCATGGGGGATTTTGTAAATGGCGCTAAACCGTCGCCTTAATCGTTACCGTCGTGATTCATTTGAGGCAACGAGACACCTCAGCCAAAAAGCTCTAGAAAATATTAAAGGCCAGAGAATTCTGATATGAAACTGCCCCTAGACTCAGAAAGAGTTGGTCTGGCATCCCTGCGCATCATAGCTGTATTGGTGCTTCTGCTTGTTCCGCTCGTCCTCCTGGCGCAAGCTCCCCAATGGTGGACCGAGCGCAGTGTTACCAATGGCAATTCTGCCAATGACTATGCCGCTGTAAACCAAGGACAAGTCAAGAATATCGCGACTAAAGCCGTTGCCGAATTCAACGAAAAGCTTGCGGATCTAGGCGGTGCTGGAGATGCGTTAAACCAGCTGGCAATAACATTGAGTAAAACTTCGTCGAGCACCAACGACTACGCGGCGGTCAACTTGGGCCAATTGAAAGCGGTCGCAAAGCCGTTTTTTGACCGCCTTCTAGAAGTCCAATACACCGGGCGTCCTCTGGAGTCTGGCACCTGTACCTACCCATGGGCTAACCGGGAAGGCACTGCAAACGACTACGCCATGGCCAATATTGGCCAAGTCAAAAATCTCTTCAGTTTTGATTTGTCGAGTTTTACCCTAGCAAGTTCACTGGTTCCGCAGATTACGAGTCCAGCCGATGCGGACTTGGTAGTCAGTGCTGCATTTTCTTACACGATTGCCGCTACCCAAAGCCCTACTGCTTACAATGCCACGAGTCTGGATGGAAGCGCGCTTCCGGCAGGATTGTGCGTAAATAACTCCACAGGCGTGATAAGCGGAACGCTAAGTAACGCGGGATTATATTGCATCAAAATCTCAGCAACGAACCAGCATGGGACCGGTTCCGGTGTTTTGGTCATTAATGTAGCTTCATCAGGCTCGGCCCCGGTGATTAATAGCAGCCTCTCCGCAGTGGCAACGACAGGGGTTGGATTTGCCTACATGATTACGGCGAGCAACTCACCCACAAGTTTTGCTGCAGCAAATCTGCCCTCGAATTTATTGGTCGATTCAGTCAGCGGCATTATCAGCGGAACGGTGACCACTTCGGGTACCTATAATGTCAATATTAGCGTAGCCAATGCAGCAGGGTCGGGTTCAGCAACACTCATGCTTGCGGTCAGTACCAATAGTTTGGGCGGAAGCGGTCAGGTCCCGGCGATTACGGGCAGTCTTAGTTCCAGCGGAACCATGGGCCAGCCGTTTAGCTATACGATCACGGCGACGAATAGTCCCACGAGCTATAGTGCATCGGGATTGCCCTCCGGATTGAGTGTTGATGGAACCTCGGGCGTTGTTAGCGGGACAGCAACCGTTTCGGGCACTTATACCCTCATCATCGCTGCTGGAAATCAAAACGGGACGAGCAGCGCCTCAATGCAAATGGTGATCATCGATCCAACCATCCCGACGATTACTAGTGCTGCTACTGCCAGCGGGGCAATAGGAATGGATTTCTATTACCAAATTACCGCCAATAACAATCCGGCTGGTTACAGCGCTACTGGATTGCCGTCAGGACTGAGTCTGAACCAGAATACTGGGGATATAACAGGTATTCCCACGCAGAGCGGTAATTTCGCTGTTGCCATCTCGGGAACAGGCCCTAACGGCGTCGCATTGGGCAATTTGATCGTTAATATCGACGTTGCAAAACCTGTGATTACCAGCGATACGACAGCGAGCGTTATGGTGGAAAATTCCTTTTTTTACCAGATATCCGCGGGCAACAGCCCAACGAGTTACAGCGCATCCGGGCTGCCTGCGGGTTTGGAAATCAACCCAACCAGCGGTAATATTGTGGGGGTTCCTACAGTGCCTGGCGTTTACCCGATCTTGTTGACCGCGAGCAATGCGATTGGAAGTTCGACGGCTACGCTGACGTTAACGGTATCCGTTAATGGTCCCGCTATCCCGGTTTTCACAGGCCGTAGCATCGTCTATAGCGCGCCGAATATTCCGTTTAGCCAAACGCTTTCAATGGCTAATTTCCCGACCAGTTTTTCAGCTACAGGACTGCCGCAGGGATTCACAATCGATGCGGCCAGCGGGGTGATTTCCGGGACAACATCGGGCACGGCGGGAACTTATCTTATTAATCTCACTGGGAGCAATTCCGTGGGCACCGGGACAGCGCAAATGCTGCTGGTTGTGGAGTCGGCAACGAGCGTTGTGTCCTCGAGCGCCCAACTTCAGACCGGCGTGAGCCCGATGCAGACGTATGCGACAACCTCCGCGGTTATTAAAAGCAGCACGAGCGATACGACCGTGGCGGATACTTCGTTTCCAGGTTTGTCCGTGGGAAATAGCAGTTCCGACACAATCCAGCGCGGGCTCCTGGGGGTTGATCTTTCGATGTTGCCGCCGGATGCCACGGTTATAAGCGGCAGCCTAACGTTGTATGCAACGTCTTATGGTTCGTATGCGTCGAGCGTGGAGATATACCAGCCGAGCGTCCCGTTCTACGAAGGAGCGGCAACCTGGACGCTCAACAATGGTTATGATTCAAATCTACGTTTGGCGAGTACGCAGGTCACAGGATCTGCAGGGTACTACACATGGGTTTCCGGGACGAACTTCGTGAGCGCCATGCAAGGGGCCGTTCAAAATGCCACAATGCTTAATTTGGTGCTTTTGGCGCCAACCGCGGAGGCAAATATAAGCGGGACAACCTACTATTACACCTTTGCGACCGCCTCAGACAGCACGCCAGCGAAACGCCCATCACTTTATCTAAATTATACAACAGCAGCGCCTCCCGTGGTTATTCCGGGGCAAAGCTCTTTGGTGACAACGGGCACCGCAACGAGTTTTCGGCTTCCGATACTCCATAGTCCGACCGCCATCAGTGCGGTAAACTTGCCCGCCGGATTATTGTTAAATGGCACTACCGGAGTTGTCAGTGGAACAGCCACGACGTCTGGAACCTATGTTGTGAACCTTAGTGCAACCAACGCCAACGGATCAGGAACGGGCGCGCTAACGATGATAGTCGGCGGCGTTCCAAATATTCAGACAAGCGGAACCATCACCTCTGGGACAGAAGGTGCGGCATACAGTTACACTTTCGCGACATCCAATGGAGCCGCTACGTATAGTCTAACCAACGGTTCCCTGCCTAATGGATTAAGCCTTAATTCGGCTACGGGCATCATTTCAGGAACAATCTCTGCCACATCTACTTACTCCAGAACGTTTACCATCACGGCTACCAATCAATACGGCAGCTCTAGCAAGGCAATTACACTTAATGTCGCTCAAGTTCCGCCCGTATTTGGCATTATACCCGATGTTTCAGGAAATCAAAGTTTAGGATTTAATTATTACCCATTTCAGTATGTTACGTACGAAACATCGAGGTACAGTGCAACCGGTTTGCCTCCGGGATTGTCAATCAGCCAAAACGGAACAATTTCAGGAACCCCTTCAATAACGGGAACATTCGCCGTAACGGTTACAGCCACGAATGCCGTCGGTTCCGGCTCCACTTCGTTTGCAATAAATGTTCTGCCTCCACCTGCTGTGAGGGTGTCGGATCAGAGCGCATCAGCGTCTGTTAATAATTACTTTTCCACCAACCTAAACTGCACAGTCGACAAAGTAGCGAATGCTTCCTACCCATCTTACTCGTTTTCAACCTCCGGGTTGCCGGCGGGATTATCAATAAATAATTCGGGCGAAATTTCTGGCACGGCAACTACCACTGGAACGTATTTTATTCCAATTACTGCCAGTTATATTGTGAGTGCCGGAGCCATTAGCGGAACGGGAACCCTGAAATTAACGATCTTCCCTCCAGGGCCAATTATCAGCAGTGCACTGACTGGTACAGCCTATGTTGGGAATTATTATTCGTATGGATTGTATGCGAATAATAACCCAACGAGCACCAGTGCAACAGGCATGCCAGACGGATTAACTTTCGCCGATGGATATATTACAGGCACAGCATCTGCAAGTGGAATTTATAACATCAATCTTACTGCTGCAAATACGGATGGCACGAATAGTGCAACATTGGTTTTGACCGTCATAGGGCAACCGACGATCACGAGTTCCACGGTGACGATTGCACAAGTGGGCGTGCCTTTCAACTATCTCATAACAGGAAGCAATAATCCCACGAATTTCAGCTCAACCTCGCTTCCCGCAGGATTAAGCCTCAATGGTTCTTCCGGAATCATTTCGGGAACTCCAGTGGCTGCCGATATGGTCAGTATGACCCTCACGGGCGGGAATGGCGCCGGACAGACTTCAGCACCATTGTTAATGATTGTTACGGCCAACCCGATGGACACCGTAGCATCCTTCCAACAAGGCGCTGCGCCGGTTTCGAGCTACACGGTTCCCTTCGCGGCGATTAACTCCTCCCAGCCCGACCTGTCATCGACCTCCTCGAACGTAATCCCGGTCGGGATCGTCAGCGGAACCTCGGCGAGTCGGGGGCTTTTGGCATTCGATCTTTCATCGCTGCCCGACAATGCCAGTGTGACAAGCGCTCAGCTTGTCGTGACCGCTTCCGGTACGAATGGTCTGGGGGCTCCGGTCTATGTGGAAGTCCATCAGGCATCTTCGCCGTTCAGCGCTGCAACCGCCAACTGGTCCAACAACAACGCGTACTCCCTAACACCGCTGAGCTACGCTACGATCGACACTGCTTCGCCGAGCACCAGTAATTTCTATGGCCTAACCGCTTTTACCAGCGTTGTTCAGCAGGTTTACTCCAATTCAGGAACGCTTTACTTGAGTCTACTGGCCCCAAGCGTGGAATCGGGCTCGACCGCTAACTATGTTGGATTGAATGCCCAGGCATCTGATCCTACCAAGAATCCCAAGCTGGTGGTTACCTACACGTTGACCTCCGGCACCTCTGCTCCGGTCATTACGAGCGCCGCAATGGCTTCGGGAACCGTGAATGCGCCGTTTGGATTTACGCTTACGGCCACAAATCTGCCTTCCAGCTTCGGGGTGAGCGCCCTTCCCTCAGGGCTGAGTTTGAGCGCGTCCACTGGCGTGATTTCGGGCACAGCTACGCAAGTTAGCAGCACGGTGCTGACCTCGAGCGCAACCAACGCCATTGGGACAGGGACGAAGGCGATGACCATCAATATCGATAGCGGGATCGTCATCGATTCACTCTCGATAGTTAGCGGTGCCAATCAATACGCTGTCGCTGGTTTGTTTGCGGCTCAACCGCTGATTGTACAGGCACTGAAATCAGGCACAGCGGTTCCGTCCACATTGGTCACCTTTAGCGCTCAATCTGGCATGGGGCTCCTCTCCTCGACAAACACGGGGCTGGCTCCGGCTTATTCCACTTTGACGGTTCCTACCGATGCTTCAGGGAAGGCAACGGCTTGGTTGCAGATGCCGCAAACTCTTGGGGTGACTTCGATCAAAGCCTCTGCAGGAACCTCAAATCCAGTCGTCTTTCTGGAAAACACCGTGGCATCCACAGCCCAAAGCGGAACCGACTCGACGGCGAACGATGTGCCGGTCCTTTCGGTTGTGAGCGGAGCAAACCAAAGCGCCGCGGCGGGGCATGTGCTCTCCAGTCCGTTCGTAGTCCAAGCAGTCGATCATTTGGGCGGGCCTGTTTCCTCTTTGGGATTGAGCTTCAACGTGGTCGGCGGTGGCGCCACGATTTCGCCTTCATCCAGCGGTGCGTGGCAAAGCGCTCTCAATTTATCCACAGACGGCAGCGGGCAAGCGACGATCTATCTCTGTACGGGAACCGGTCCGCTCAATCAGGTTTCCTGCACAACTTCGTCGTCAACTTCGACCGTATACTTGTCAGCTTACACTCAAAGCGGTTCCAGCGGGACAACAACGGCAGGCGGCTCTGGGACACCTACCACGGATTTAGATCCGCCGGCATTGGGTGTTCCCATGAATGTTTATGTGACACCGACGGATTATTATGAGGACCCCAGCGAGGTTATTATTACATGGGGTGCTGCGGCGAATGCCGACGGATACCTTATACAAGAGCAAATTAGCGGCGGTAAATGGAACAACCTTGGGACCGCTGGAGCCAAAGGCGGTTCGTATACGGCAAGTGGACTATATGCAGAAAAGGACTACCAATTCCGCGTCATTGCGACGAGGGATTCCTACCAATCCCAGCCTTCAGCGACGGCTTCCTATAGTTTCCCGCTGGTACGTACGTTCATATATCAATTTCGTCGGCACACCCATGACTATTATTTGGACGGCGATGAAAATAAAGTTTGGTGTGATTACACCTCCGACTGGTATGAGGTGGATTCTAATTATTCCTATAACTGGTACGCTTATGACTCGTGGACTGGTAACTATCGGGGATCGAATGGAGAATACACCAATACCTCCGAAAAATACAAATTCATATTAAATCATCATCAACCTTCGGATGCACTTAAGTGGACGGAAGTAGAATTTTTAACGGATGACGATAGTGTCATAGCCTGGACCCCGAAAACCTGGACGGGAAGTTCAAACGAAACAGGCGTGTACTCCGTAAATCCGAGCACTAGCACGAATACCTATTATGTGCTATATTGCACGCCACAAATTATTGTCTACAATAATGCGTATGGAAATACCGATAAGACGGAGAAAAAAGACAACGGCGTAAAGATTGCTGCCTCGGGCGCGCAGGGCCAAGTGCCTTTTGAAATTCCTTATTTGTATGGCGCTGGCGAAGCATCCGCAACGATAAGTTTCTCAAGCAGTTATTTCGAGATTTACAATGCTTATGGCAACAAAATTGGCGATACGCTGATTAATGATGCTTATAAAAATCAGTTCTATGTCCGAGCCAAGGACAACACGCCCAACGGCGTTTACATGATCATTACCGTGACCTTCAAAGACCTGCACGGCGCTATTGTAGCAACAGACACCTGCAAATTCGTCTATCAAGGTCAGACACCGGATTACTCGCTTCCCATAGACGAGTCCTCGGGGCCGAAATATCGCAAGATCGCCATGAACGGCCTGCCGATGCCGGACGAAAAACCGCAGCATTCCGCCGAAACCGATCAAGAGAAGGAGGAAACGTTTGTCGATGCGCTGACTCTTGGGCTACGTCACAGCACCACGGACGCTTATCTCCCCGTCAACGGCAGCGATTTTTCAGTATCTGCGCGACGCGATTTTCGCTCTGAAGTATGGAATAATCGCAGCGGCCTGCGTCCGCATGAACAGCCGGACCGCCCCTTTGGCATCTGCTGGAGCAGCAATCTTGCCCCCAATATCCACTTCACCAATTCCGGCAATCCGAACAAAACCGAGCCGGATAAGGCCTACGTGACCGATGAAACGGGCGCAGTCCATACCTTCTTCATTTGGAGCGATGGCGGCGTTCAGCAGTTCTTCCCGATGCCTACGGCGAAGAACGAGCAAACGCCCAATTTGGAAAGCCTTGTTGCCAATTCCGGCGGATCCTCTGCCACGTACACCTTTACGCGCAAATATGGCGCCACGTTGACTTTCGAGATGACGCCGCTCAACCTGAGCATCAGCGAGGACCGTGTCATTGGCAGCCCCTATTCAGATTCCAACACATACGCCCGCCTCAAACAGGCGACGGACCGCCTCGGCAATACGATCTACTATCAGTTCCAAGGAGCTAATAATCTGATCCCTGCGACCATCACCGTCGCTAATCAGCCGGATACGAAGCTTTCAATTCAGCAGGCGCCCGCATCGTCTGTTGTGTCGGGTGTTACAAGCACCCAGCCCCTTATCACGGCCATTTGGGATGCCAAGGGAAATAGGACATCCTTCAGTTACCAGGCTGCGGGTAGTGGCGACAGCAACGCTTGTGAACTGGTCAGCGTCGTTGCTCCCGATGGAGCCATCACGCGTTATACCTACAACCTTGCTCAGGAATCCGATGCCACGCCGCATCTTTCCACCGATCCCGGGAAGACTTTCTGGCATGCGGATATTGCATCTATCGCCGACCCGCTCGGCAATACTTACCAGTTCACTTACAACATCGATAACACCAAGCTCAACTACATGGCCGACCCGGATATTTACACCGGCTACTATACGCAGAGCGGCCTGCCTCGCAACATCGCCCAGATTACGCTTCCGGACGACCACACAGCAACCCATCCGGAGGCAGACGTCACCACCTTTGTCAACGATTCGAAAGTCTGGGTGGAGTTCAGCGGCGGCACCCCCATCCAGAAAGGCCAGCGGCACGTCAAAGTCACCGACGCCACGGGCTTCACGCGGACCTACCGGTTTGAAGACGCGCAAGTCGTTCCGCTGCCGAAGTTCAAAAAATATTACAACGCATCCAACTTCACCGATTCCAAGGTCGTCTGCTACCAGACCATGAGCATCGACTACGGAACCCTCGGGAGCGAGACCTATACATTTGATATCGGCGCGGGAATGGCTGTTAGTTCCATCAAGGACTTCAGCGGTAACACAACCATCTTCGTCCACGGAGATGCCTGGACGGATTCGCTGTCCTCCTTGTACCGTAACATCATGACCGACACGACGGTCAACGGCTACTACGGCGATCCCACCAGCCAGATCAATGCCTTGGGTAAAACCAAGTCATTTACCTATACGGCAGGGTCTCGGATCATGAGCAGCGTTACCGACGAAGAGGGTCGCGAGACCGCCTATAAGATTGATAATCTTGGAAGGCGCACCCAGGAGACCATCATCGGCACGAGTGGTACAATTCAGGTCACAGATTTCGAGTACGGCAACAAGCAGTATCCCGGGTTCCAGACCAAGAAAACCGTGGAAAAACTCAGCGGCGATGAGTGGGCCCAGTCGGCGCTGGTTACACAGTTCGTGCCCGACGCCAACGGCCGAGTTGCTCAGCAAATCATTGATCCCGATGGCCTCCACTTGGTCACCTCATATACCTACGACGCTAACGGCAACAAACTGAGCGTCACTGATCCCAAGGGCAACACCACATGGTTCACCTACGATTCGCGCAACCGTCTCGTTTACACCACGTTTGCCGACGGCACGCTGAAACAGATCGCCTATGACGACAGCGGCAACAAAGTCTCCGAAACTGACGAAAACGGCAATAGCACGCTCTACGGCTACGATAAGTTGAACCGGCTTACCCAGCAAACCCGGTCCATGAACGGCACGGACTCCGATCTGGTCACGTCTTACAAGTACAACGCCGCCAACTCCAAAATATCCACCACCGACCCCAACCACAACACAACGACCATGGATTACGACAGCATCCAGCGGCTCGTCAAAACCACTGATGCCCTGAGCAACAGCACCAACCTCGAATACGGCACCAACAGTGGCGGGAACGGCTTCGATACTTCCGCGTTCAAGCCGACCCGGAGCATTGACCCGCGCGGCGTCATCACGGATGTTTCCTACGACGCCCTCTACCGGCCTCTCGTCAAAACCGTCAAGGACGCCAGCGGAGCCGTCATCGCCGCCACCTCTACTCAATACGATAATGTTGGCAATGCCATCCTCATCACCGATGCCCTGGGGCACCAAACCGCGACGCAATACGATGCCCTCAATCGCCCGGTCAAGACTACACACCCGGATAGCACCTTTACCCAAACGTTCTACACCTCCACCGGTCTGAAGTGGAAGGTTCAGGACGAAAACTGGAGGCCTTCCACTCCTCTGGTCCACATCACCCGCACGCAATATGACGGTGCCGGACGTGCCACAGCTGTCCTGGGTTCGCAGGTAGATGACGGGGCCGGCAATCTCGCCATTCCCACAACCTCCACCTATTACGATGCCGCCGGGAACATAGCCGCCACGGTCAACCCGCTGGGTTTTGAGACCGACTATGCTTACGACGCCCGCAACCGTAAGATCCGCGAGTTCCGGCCCGCCGCGCTCGACATCGTCAGCGGCGGCACCACAAGTTCCACGCTCGGGTGGGCCTATGACGCTGCGGGCCGTGCCACAGGCACGCTCGATGCCCGCGGCAACTGGACCCACACTGCTTACGATCCAGCCAACCGCGTCACCGACGTCACGGCTCCCGCCGTGCTTTTCCAAAGCGGCACAACCAGCGGCACCGCTACCCCGATCACACATAGCACTTACGACCGGAACGGTAACGTCCTCACCGTTACCGACCCAAACGGCCATACAACAACCAACACCTACGATGCTCTCAACCGCCTCCTAAACACCACCGATGCCGCAGGGAACACCGTCAGTTATCAGTATGACCAAGTAGGCAACCGTACCAAAGTCACCGATGGCAAAAACCAGAGCACCACGTTTGCCTACGATGCCCTGAACCGGAACACCGTCGTCACCGACGCTCTGGGCCGGTCAACCCAGTTCCGCTACGATGCCCTGAACAAAACCCAGCGCATCGATGCCGCTAAGCGCATCACCAACTACCTCTACGACACGCGCAACCGGCTTACCAACGTCGTCTACGCCTCCACCGACGCCGCCAACGCCACGCGCACTTACACCTACGACGACGTAGGAAACATGCTCACCGTCAGCGAACCGGCCAAAAGCGGGGTTGCCGACGTAGCCTATCTCTATGACGGACTCAACCGCGTCGTCAGCGAAACATCCAACGGTAAAACGCATGCCTACAGCTATGATTTGGCCGGCAACCGCACCAAAGCCATCTACGGAGGCAATAGCCGCACCCTCGTCTCCACCTACGACCCGCTGAACCGGCTCTCGACCGTCACCGAATCGGGGCGCACCACCAGTTACGCCTACGACCTCGACGGCAACATCGCCCAAAAAGTCCTCCCCAACGGCGACAAAGAAACCGCCACCTTTGACGCCCTGAACCGTACAAAAACCCAAACCGCCGTCAGCGGCGCGAACGAATCCCTCTATCAATACACCTACGGCCACGACCTTGCGGGCAACGTCAGCAGCGTCGGGGAAACCTACCCCAGCGGCCTCAACAACCGAACCGTTACCAACAACTACGACGGAGCCAACCGGCTTGTCAGCGAAGCCGTCAGCGGCAGCAACGCCACAACCACCAGTTACTCCTACGACGCCGCCAACAACCGGACGTCAAAAATCGTGACAGGTGGGAGCGCCGCCGGTACAACCAGCTACAACTACAACGCCTTGAACCAACTCACCAGCTATAGCAGTGCGGGGAGAAGCGTAGCGTTAACCTACGACGCAGCAGGCAACCGCACGCGGCGGGTCGTCAGCGGCACCGCCGCCAGCGACGCAGGCACCGATAGCTATAGCTACGACTTCGAGAACCGGCTCATCAGCGTAACCAAAACTGCGGGCAGCAGCGGCACCTACGCCTACAGCTACGACTACCGTACACGGCGAGTGGTCAGGGACGAGACCAACGCCGGAGGCGTCCAGACCAACATAGTCTTCAGCGGAGGCGTAAGCGTGCAGGAATACGCCGCGGGCTCGACGTACACGGCCGTGGAATACATCCGGGGCAACGACTACGGTGGAGGGGTCGGCGGCATCCTCTACACCTTGAGAGGCAGCGACCCGAGCTTCACGCACGAGAACCGTCGAGGCGATGTCATAGCCAAGACAAACGCCAGCGGAGCCCTAACTTACCAAGCCAGCTACGAGGCGTACGGCACTCGCACACAGGAAAACGGCAGCACGCAGGATCGGCAAAAAGCCAACACCAAGGACGAAGACCCTACCGGCCTCCTCAATGAAGGCTTCCGCTACCGCGATTTGGAGACGGGCGGCTTCATAACAGCCGATCCGGCTGGCTTCATAAACGGTCCGAATCTTTACACTTACGTTAAGCAGAATCCCTGGACCAGCTTTGACCCAGAGGGTTTATCGCTATTGTCCACTGTCCAAGGAATGTGGAATTCCTATGTTCAGCAGCAAACCCAAGCTGCTGCTGCTGAAGTCCAGCATTACGAAAGAGATTACGCTCATTACGAAAGTCATTTCAACGTAGCGAACGCTAGGAACAATCCGATGTTCAACGTTATGGCTAGCGGCTACGAGGCAAAAAATGGGCTTGGTATCCATCCTGAGAACGCAGGAAAAACCCTAAGTGGTGGAGAAAGGTTTGCGGCAGGGTTAAGTGCTGGGGCCAGTTTCGGCGAGACGGTTGTGATGGCAACTTTGGGTACTAAGGCCCTGAAGGCTGGGTTTTCCCCAAGTGGAAAATCCGCATCAGAAACCAAAGCCATTACGGACGATACGATCACTGTCTACCACGGCACAAATAGTTCCAGCGCACCTGCACTGCTGAAAAATGGGCCGGATCCCGAGTTCAAACGTCCCGGGGATGTGTTCCCTGCCGGAGGATTTTCGGTTGCTACACCGCACGGGGCAGAAGTGACTGGAGTCGGCGGGTCAGCTCAGGATTACGCTCGTGGTACAGCAGCACAATATGGAGGAGATCCAGTAATGCTTGTAATGAGAATGCCCCGGAGTATCTATAAGATGGGTGCCGGGGATATGACAGAAAAGCGCTTTGAAACCGGCACAGGGCTAGAGGCGTTGCGAAAAAGCTGGAGTAGCATTGAAAAGCACGTCACTCCCCTTCCCAAAAAACAAGAGAAGACAGTGGAAGCAACACCTTCAAATTGATGAGCATAGATACTTTTGCCAACTGGATAGAAGAGCTGGGCAAGCATGAATTCGATATATCAGCTTTGACATGGAGGTTGCTTAGGCTCGCGGGACAATACGGGCATGTCGTTGTCAAGCTGCAAACAGACTCCACAATCGGAATAGGAATTAACAATGGGGAACTCCAGCTATATAATGTAAATCATGCAAATGGAACTCTTCGAATGATCCTAGGCAGAGTAGCAAGTTTTTACATAGAAAGGACCTATGGAACTAACCAGATAGCTCTATACGGTTTTGAAGGCACAATCGAGGTGGATGATAATTTTGGGACTAGGCGGCGGCTTCAAATCGAAATGAAAAACAACAATCGAGATGGGTGTTATATTGTAATTAAAACGATGCAATCGAAATTAGAAGTGTAGTCTGGAGAGGATGCGGGGTCGAATAAGAGCAAACGCATACCATAGGCGATGAAAATCACGCCCAAGCAAAAATGAGCGCCAAGCAAGGCTTCTGAGCAATAGCGGCATGCGCCTTACCATCCGAACGCTTCAGCACACGGGCCCGCCTCCATCCAGTGCTCGTCCCTGGCAACTTCGCGAGATTCGTTTTTCAGCCCCATCCCATTTCACTGCAAGCCGGGTAAGAAATGCGACTTCCTTAGGCTATTCTTTGTTGATATTAGAAGACTGCGTTTACGGCAATACCGAGCGCCCCTTGTATCCATCAAGAAGCTGCCAACAACCGGGCGTCAAAAATCGTGACAGGTGGGAGCGCCGCCGGTACAACCAGCTACAACTACAACGCCTTGAACCAACTCACGAGCTATAGCAGTGCGGGGAGAAGCGTAGCGTTGACCTACGACACGGTGGGCAACCGCACGCGGCGGGTCGTCAGCGGCACCGCCGCCAGCGACGCAGGCACCGATAGCTATAGCTACGACTACCGCACACGGCGAGTGGTCAGGGACGAGACCAACGCCGGGGGCGTGCTAACGAGCGTGGTCTTCAGCGGAGGCGTGAGCGTGCAGGAATACGCCGCAGGCTCAACATATACGGCAGTAGAATACATCCGGGGCAGTGACTACGGCGGAGGGGTCGGCGGCATCCTCTACACCCTGCGCGGCAGCGACCCGAGCTTCACCCACGAGAACCGCCGAGGCGACGTCATAGCCAAGACAAACGCCAGCGGAGCCCTAACTTACCAAGCCAGCTACGAGGCGTACGGCACTCGCACACAGGAAAACGGCAGCACAGCAGACCGACAAAAAGCCAATACCAAGGACGAAGACCCTACCGGGTTATTGAATGAAGGCTTCCGTTACCGTGATTTGGAGACAGGGGTGTTCATTACCGCCGATCCCGCAGGCTTCGTTGACGGACCGAATCTCTACACCTACGTTAAGCAGAATCCGTGGACCAGCTTTGACCCGGAAGGGCTAGAGACGAAAAGTGATTACGAAAAAGACAAGGAGGCAGCAGCGGCTGAACGCGAGAAGTCGCTCAATGAGCTAAAACAGAAATATGCTGCAGGGACAAAAGAGTATGATAAGGAATCAAAGAAGATTTATGATTCATACTGGAAAAGGGTTGATAGGGATGATGCAAGGATTTCTAGCATTGAAGAAACGGCAAAGCTTTCTTGTTCAAAGGCAGCCAGGCTTTTTGCGGGTATATCGAAGGAGATCGACGCTAACACGGTTGATGATACTAGCAACGATTTCATAGCGATGGATAGCGCTCGGAACGCTATCGAACTCCTCAAGATAGCCGGTGTTCCGGGTGAAGGTAAAATTGCCGAAGGAGCGAGTATTCTTAAGAATAGAATCGCGTTCGAAGCATATAAGGACTTTTTACGTTCGCAGATGGGGAAGCCAGCCGCGGCGAATCCTGAGTTGAAGGCTATATTTGGAAGAACTCTATAGACGCGGTGCTAAGATCGGGAGTGGGAGCACTGCTGCGGCGGTGCGAGAGGAAATGGCAACGGGAAATCCTGTTGCTGGAAAATTCCATTTACAAAAAGCGATGGACAAAATCCGACAACTTGAAAATTGGCTTCAGAAAAATCCGGCAGCGAGTCCGGGCGACCGTGCCGCCGCAGAAAACGTGCTAAAAGATATGAAAAACGCGGTTTCGGGAAAATGAAAAACACATGGGATACAACTGAAATACGGCTATTGGCGGGATTATCGAAGTTTCTAGATGATGCGCTGAATAGCGTGTTCAAAGACTGGGAACCAGAACTTCCGCCGATAACGATCGCCTTTGAATCCTTGGGTAAGGCAATAGCTCAAAATATTCTGAGTGTTCCAGAGTCTACACAGGAGAAAATCTTTTCAAAGATCGAAGATCTCATGTCGTCCGCTGATCAGGCATCAAGTAATGCGGTGGCAACAGGTTTGATAGAGGCATTGCTAGTTGAGACAGACAAGCAGGATGAATTGTGGAAAAAGATCGAACCCTTGTTGGGGATCGAGTCAAAAAAATACGTTTACGAATGGAACAAATTCTGTGGGATAGAAGAGGAAGAGTTGAACCCACCGAATAGTGCGGCCAATTCGCCTGATGAGTAGTTCGCTCGTAGTGTAGTTTGCGAGGAAAGTGTAAAGTGTAGTTTGTGAGAAGGCGGGGGCAAATAAGAGCAAACGCATACCATAGGCCATCGCACCGCGCCCCGAACCAAAGCCCGTAGTGGCCATCCTGGAGCGGATACGGCGGCAACGGTGGCGTAACGGGCCAAGCTCGATTAGACTGGGGACATGGAGCAAATCCATTCCCCGGAAGTCAAAGAACGCTGCTACAAACTCTACGCCAAAGGGCTGCCGCTTGAGGAAGTTGCGCGGCAGTCGGGCGTGAAGTGGGCAACGGTGCGGATGGAGCCATCAGCAGATCCAGATTGGGAGGCTGGGGATGTAAAGCTTGACGATCAAGGGAATCCGCGGACGGGTAATCAAGGACAGATTAAATACGAAAGAGATAAATCAAAGGTCACGTATAAGAAGTGTTAATCATGAAGGCATCTTCCCCTCTTCAACGCGCATTGCGGCAAAATCAGCGCAAAAATAAACTACCTGAACTGTTGCAGTTCCTTTCTTCTCGATTGGAAATCACGATTAATGATATTGAGATGGTGAGCCTAAATGAGAGCGATGCTACACTGGAGGCCTATCGTTCAAAGATAAAAGGTCTAACTGGCGATTCGGCACACCGGATCACATTCAAGGAACGAAAAAAAGTCGCTGCGTTCATGCAACGCCTCAAGGATGAAATCCACGATGAGCAGATTTATTTATATAGTACACCTTTGTGCGAATCCTGTGGGTCAGTGAAGGTTGGACTTCACCATTTTCTCGACAGGGCAACAGAGTTGGTTGTTCTGAATGCCAACGCTGCCTATGTAATATCGAGCGATTCAGGCAATTGTATCGATCTCACGTATGATACGGAATACAGTTCAGATTCAGGCGCGGCCTGCTACATGCTTACCATAAGAGGGGACAGGTATGCGTCCAAAGCCAAGGATGCCTAGCAAACTAAAAGTGTAGTTTGTGAGGAAGCTGGGGCATTCCGAGCAAACTCATACCAAACCGCCCCCAACGGCGATAAAGATACCGCCGCGTTCGACCTGCCCAACCGGACCACGTTGCAAACAGCGACCTCCAGCACCAACCTGCTCTATCAATACACCTACGAGCACGACCTTGCGGGGAACGTTACCAAAATCGGGGAAAATTATGCCGGGGGAATTAACAATCGGACCGTCAACAACACCTACAACGTGATCAACCGTTTGAGCATCGAGGCGGTCAGCGCAACCAACGCCGTCACCATGGCCTACACCTACGACACAGCCAACAACCGCCTCTCAAAAGTCGTGACGGGCGGAAGCAATGCGGGTACAACCGGCTACACGTACAACGCCTTGAACCAGCTCACCCAATACAGCGACAGCCAGCAAGCGGTCGCGCTGAGTTACGACGCGAACGGGAACCGGGCCGCGCGCACGGTCACCGGAGGAACGGCGTCGGGGGTGGACACGTACGGCTACGACTACGAGAACCGCCTCGTCACCCTCGCCAAAGGCGCGGGAGCAGTCAGCGGGACGTTACGAGTACGTCTACGACTACCGCACCCGGCGGGTGGTCCGGGACGAAACCGCAGCGGGCAGAGTCAGCACCAACGTCGTCTTTAGCGGTGGGCTTAGCGTACAGGAGCACGCTGCTGGCTCGACCTACGCTTCGGTGGAATACATCCGTGGCAGCGACTACGACGGAGGGTACGTAAAAGCGAAGCACGTATGTACACAGGCTCCTGCCCGGCATGCTCCATGATGGAGTTGATGACGGTGCGGGCTTGGGCCTCAGTAAGCCGTCCTTCGGAGGCTTGAGTAGCGGCCTTTTCCCACTCGACGGCCATTTTCAGCGCGGTGGTGCGATTCTTCGTTTTGGTGGACCGGGTAGTCCGGACTCCGTTCGAGTCCGTGAAGCAGGCGTACCAGAATTTACTCTTGGGATGTTTGCGGACGCTGGCCATTTCGGGTAACAACAATAGTAACAACGTCTGCCTATGTCGAAGAGATTTTGTTGTGTTGATGAAGAAGCACTTACGATGACTAAAGAGGCCGGAATCGCCATGCGGGTTCGATTCCCGCTACCCGCTCCAATTTACTGAATCAAAGGTAATTACTTCAGGTGCTTTGATGGCCGTTGGGCAGTTCGGCCAGCTTGCCCTTTTTCGTTGCCGTCCGTGCCTACGTTGACGGCGGAGCCCCCGGCGGCAAAAAGTAAGTCCTCCTCAGCCTCGATCGGCTGGTACCGTTGCGTGGAGATCCCGCGGGCGCAGCTAGAGCCTCAGGCGCATTTTCCTCGCCCGAGGTATTCCAGGAGGTCGCTGATTTTCACCCGCGCGCCGCAAGTGACCAGATCGCCGCCGCCGTAGTAGAGCTCCAGATTGCCGTCGCCGAGGTCCACTGTGCCGTTGTGAAAAACAATGTTCGGCATGAAGCCGCCGCGCACTTCGTAATCGGCCTCCGGGATGAAGAACGGTTCGTTGGGGCGGGAGAGGATGCGCCATGGTTGCTCCAAGTCGAGCAGCATGGCCCCCAGGCAATAGCGGGTTTGGTAATCGGCGGCGTGGTAGAACGCCAGCCAGCCGTGCTCGGTTTTGATCGGCGCGGAGCCGGAGCCGACGCGCTCGCAATCCCAGGACCCTGGCCGCGGACCGGCCACAATGTGATGCCGCCCCCAGTCCAGGAGGTTGCTCGAAGAGGCCAGCCAAATGGACGGTTTGCCCAAATGGAAGGTCGCCGGACGGTGGAAGGCATGGTAGCGGCCGTTGATTTTTTCCGGGAAGATGGCCACGTCTTTATTGTCGGGGCCGAATACAGTCCCTAGTCGCTCAAACGTTTTGAAATCCCGGGTGCGTGTGAGCGCGGTGACGACGCCGTGGGGCGAGACGGCCGTGTAGTTGATATAATAGTCTTCCTCCATCCGAGTGATTCGGGCGTCTTCGATCCCGAATGATTCGTAGGGGCCGCACGGGTAAAGCAGCGGCTGGGCGTCGGCTGTGAAATGGATGCCGTCATCGGAGACCGCCAGGCGCAGGTGGCTTAGGCTCGTTACGTAGCTCTCGCCTTTGTAGGTAAAGATGCGCGGATCATTTTGCTGGAAATCCGGGTCATCCCGGCGGAAGCGCAGGACTTCTGTTTTGCCTGTTTCGGGATTGACGATGGGGGTGGCCACGTAGCCCTTCTCCGGAATGGGGGTTTCGGCGACGCGCATGAGGATCAGGCGCTGGCCCTTGAAGAGTGTCGCCGCTGGGTTAAAGACGCACAGTACCTGGAAATCGGGCCGCGATGGCTGGATGTTGGCGGGCGTGAAAAGGGGGTTGGTGGGTAAACGGTGAATGATCGGCATAGGTCCGCGCGTCCACAGTGCCAATACCACCGTGGCCTCTCATGACTACCCATCGGCGAGAACGGCCGACTTCACAACCTCTATTTTCCTGCGTGCACGGTACTGCACCGCACCGCGCCGCGTGGTTTGCCCCGGAGCAATTCCCTGCCCTTTGACGGTATGTTAGCCGATCTACAATTCGGCTGGGTAGCCAACGCACTGGGTATAGAGTGCTTCCCGTTGGCCTTGCAGCCCGAGCAGTTTCCCCAGCGCCTCTCTGTCGATCGAGCCGCAGACAACCGTGGCGAGGTCTTCGGAGGCGCAGTAGAGGTAGATGTTCTGGCTGATGAAGCCGCTGTCGGCGTGGACGAGTTCGCGGTTGAGCTTGGCGATGTCGCCCACGAGGACGATGTCTGCTGCCGCGTTGGCCGCGAAGGCTTGTTTGCCGGTTGCTGGCCGGTGGTCTCCGGTGATTTTTTGGAGGAGCTTGTTGGCCTTGGCGTCGTAGAGGTAGACGCCTTCTTTCAGGAAAACGTAGAGCTCCATTTCCTGCTGGTTGCGGGCGCTGGGGGCCGTGCGTTTGCCGGGGCGGTTAAAGCCATAGGCGGCCCAAAGGAGATTGGAGAGCGTTTGCGGGGGCAGAGCGCGGTCGCTGAACTGGCGGGATGTTTTGCGGGCGGCAAGCGCCTGCATGAGCGGTTTGCCGCCGCTGGTTTGAGGGGCGGGCAGGGCGATGTCCTGCGCGAAGGCCAGCGATGCGGAGAGCGTAAGGAGCAGAATGGCGATGGTTTTCATAAAAATAGTTCCAAATAGTTCCAGATCGATGCGGAAGTAAGTGAATGCAGCCCGATGGCACGTCGGGGAGGGGCCTGGCCGCCAAGCTGGAGGTCAGGCGACCCTGACGGAATTCGGCTTTGAGCTTACTCGAAGAAAATGGCGCCGAATATCTTTTTCTAGAAGGGGGCGCTTGGGGGATAGGGCGGCTCGGTGCGCCCGGTCCAACGGGTGTAGGCGGGGAGTTCTATAGCTAGAGCAGCAAAGAAATTGAGATCGCCCGGGGGGACCCTACTTTGGGGCCGATGCAAAAATCTCCCTCCGTTTTTGCGAGGCTCTCGCTCCTCGCTGGCGCCTGGCTTGGGCTTCAGTTGGCGTTCTGCGGCGCCAGTGACACTCCTCCCCCTTCCGGTCCGGCGGCCAAGGCCTCGTTATTGCCGGTGCCCGACCCGGCCCGGATCCGGGAGATCGCTTCTTTTCTCGATGAGCAGCCGCGGGGGACGGGCCCCTCCCTTGACGACCGGAAGGCCTGGGACGAACTGGCCCGTGACGCGGACCTCAAGAGCAAGACGCTCAAACGTGCCGAGGGGTTCCTCAATGAGCCGACGCCTGAGGTGAGCGAGGCGCTCTGGATGCAGTCCATTCGCTCCCGGGATCGCAAGGCGGATGGCCTGATCGACAAGCGCCGCTTCCGCCTCGCCACCTGGGTGCTCGCCGAGGGGATGGAAAACCAGGGCCGTTTCCTTCCCGCGATTGAAAAGGAGATCGGCGTCATCTGCTCGGAGCCGACGTGGGTTGCGCCTTCGCTCGATTCTCGGGCCCAGGGCTTCCAGTCGCCCGAACAGCTGCTCGACCTCGGGGCGGCCATGGTTTCGTGGACGCTCGTCACCGCCGACTCGATGCTCGGCGACCGGCTCTCGGCAACCACGCGCCAGCAGATTCGCGACAGAGTCCGGGAGCGGATCATCCTTCCCTATCTGGAAAAAACCCGCGGCCAGGGGAAGCCGGAGTGGTGGCGGATTGATAACTATAACTGGAACGCCGTGGTGCATGGCGGCGTGGTGGGCGTGGCCCTGGCTGTCGACCCCTCGCGGGAAGAGCGCGCGGAGGTGATCGCGTCGGTGGAAAAGGAGCTGCCGTATTACCTCCAGGGCTTCCCCTCCGACGGCTATTCGTGGGAGGGGATGGGCTATTGGAAGTACGGCTTTGGCCACTATGTCATGCTTTCCGAGGCGATCCTGCGGGCGACCCAGGGGAAAGTGAATCTCTACGCGGGGGAAAGCGCCCGGCTGGTGGCCCAGTTCCCCCGGCGCTTCGAGCTGGTCCCGAAGGTCTATCCGGCCTTTGCCGATTCCCAGTTCATGGAAGAGCCAAGTCTGTGGCTCTACCACATCATCGACCATCGCTATGGGTTGGGAGACGCCGCGCCGCGCGTTTGTAAAGTGGATAGCATTTTTTCCACGTTCCTCTACGCCTATGGCACGGCGATGACGTTCGATTCCTCCGCCGCGCCGGTCTTTACCGAGGGCGGGGCCGTGGATCGCGGGCACAAGCTGCGGGATTGGTTTGAGCGCGGCCAGGTGTACATTGGCCGGCTCCCGGAAGGCGCGGCTGGGCTGACGCTGGGCCTCAAGGGGGGCAACAACGGAACGCGTCACGGGCATTGCGACCTCGGCTCCTACGTGGTGGCGATGCAGGGGCAGCCGTTGATCGTCGACCCCGGCGCGACGCAGTACACCGGCGCGACGTTCAGCGCGGAGCGTTACCAAAACCAGATCATCGGCTCCTATGGCCACTCCGTGCCGAAGGTGGCGGGGGACGTACAGCGCGAGGGCTGGCCGGGCCGCGCCATTGTCACGGGAACCAGCTTTGCTGACGATGCGGACGTAATAACGCTGGATATTTCCAGAGGTTACCAGGTTGCGGAGCTGCGCGGGCTCCTCCGGCGCTTCGATTACAGCCGGGCAGGGCAGGGGAGCGTGACCGTGACGGACCAGGTGGAGTTTGAAACGCCGCAGGCCTTTGGCACGGCGATGGCCACCTACGGAGAGGCCCGGGAGGAGCAGCCAGGGGTCTGGATCATTTCGCAAAAAGGGGAGGCGGTGCGGGTGGAGATCACCGCCGACGCTCCCTTAACCGTCACGAACGAGACCCTCAAGGACGAATCCCGCGCCGGAAAGGTGCGCCGCCTTGGCATTGATCTGAATGCCCCGTCGGCAAAGGCCACGATCGCGGTCAAGATCACCCCCGCCGCCAAGCTCTAGCCCCCCGTGCCTCGCATGACCACGGACACCTCAGCCAAACCCTCCGGCAAACGCTGGACCGTCGGCACGCTGACCTACACCACGGGCGGTCTCGTGGTCCTCTTCTTCTGGCTGCTGTGGGGGGATTTCGCCTGGTCGCTCAAGGACCGCTCCGTGCCCTCGGTGGTGCAGCTGTTGCTGAACAAATACCAGGCGTCTGACCTGCTTTCCGGGCTGCTCATCGGGTCGCTCCCGGCGGCGTTCACGATGATCCTTGGGCCGGTCATCAGCTATCAATCGGACCGCCACCGGGGCCGCTGGGGGCGGCGGATTCCTTTCCTGCTCATCCCGACGCCGGTCATTGTCTTTTCCATGGCGGGGCTCGCCTTTTGCCCCCAGCTGGGGAGGGCGCTAAACCAGGCGCTCGGGGCTTGGTCGCCCGGGCTCCATCCTTCGATCCTTATCCTCTTCGCGGTGTTCTGGACCCTCTTCGAGTTTGCGAGCGTGACGGCGAATTCGGTCTTCAGCGGATTGGTCAATGACGTCGTGCCCGAGCCGGTGCTGGGGCGTTTTTACGGCATGTTCCGGGCGCTGAGCCTAGTCGCCGGGATCGTGTTCAACTACCAGATGATGGGCAAGGTGGAGACGCACTTCGCCTGGATCTTCCTGGGCATGGGGGCGCTGTATGGCGTGGGCTTCACGATGATGTGTTTCAAAGTGAAGGAAGGGGACTACCCTCCGCCGTCCCCGCCCACCCTGCCCCGCCTCAACGGGGGCGGGTTCCTCTCCGCCGCGAAGGACTATTTCAAGGAATGCTTTGGGCACTCCTACTACGTTTGGTATTTCGTGGTGATGGCGGTGTCGTGGGCGATGATGCACCCGCTCAATCTTTTCAGCGTCTACTTTGCCAAGAGCGTGGAGATGAGCATGGATACCTATGGCAAGTGCCTGGCGCTGACGTTCGCCCTCTCGCTGCTCGTCTCCTATCCGCTGGGGGTGCTGGCCGACCGCCTCCACCCGCTGCGGCTGAGCCTGGGGGTGCAGGGGCTCTACTTTGTGGCGACGCTCCTGGGAGGGATTTTTGCGCGGGACGCCTTTACCTTCGGGGTCTTTTACGTGGTCACGGGCGTGCTCGGGGGGACCTGGATTACCGCCGTGGCGTCGCTGGGGCAGCGGCTGTTCCCGCGCTCGAAATTTGCCCAACTCGGCTCGGCAGCGGGGCTGGTCGGCTGCGCTTTCTCGATCTCCGTGGGGCCGCTGGTGGGCATCTTCCTGGATTACGCGGCCCACATTTACCGCTATACCTATTTCATGAGCTCCGGGCTGGCCTTAATCGGATTCCTCGGCGGCCTGGTGGTTCATGCCAAGTTCATGGCCCTCGGCGGGCCGAAGCATTACGTGGCGCCGGAGGTCTGAGGGCGCGTTTCTTCGCTCACCCCGCATTTTAAACCCGGAGAATCCCATTGTGAAACGCAAGCGCAAGGCCTATTCTAGCTATAGTATGCCCACCCCCAAGGGAGTCGTTACGCAACAGGACATCGCCGACCGCGCCGGTGTCCACATCACCACCGTTTCCCTCGCGCTGCGGGATAACCCCCGGCTGCCCCCGGCCACGCGCAAACGCATCCAGGACCTCGCCGAGGAGATGGGCTACCGGCCCGACCCGATGCTCTCGGCGCTGACGGTCTACCGCAAGCGGCTCAAACGGGCCCGGCACCAGGGGGTGCTCGCCTGGCTTTGCCCCTGCGTGAAAGAGGGCGGGTCGGTCCCGAGTAGTACTCAGTACCGCTGCGGGGCTGTTGAGCGCGGGCAGGAGCTTGGCTACCAGATCGAGGATTTCAGCATCGCCGAGCTGGGGCGTTTTCGGCTCTCGCGCGTTCTGCGCGCCCGGAACATCCAGGGCTTGCTCATCCCGCCGCAGTCCTTCAACCGCACGCATATTAATTTCGACTGGGAGAACTTTTCCGCGGTCTGTTTCGGGTTTTCCGTCGCGCGGCCCCGGCTGCACCTCGTCACCAACGCCCAGTACCAGTCCACGCGCACGGCCATGCGCGAGTTGCGCGTGCGGGGCTATCGGCGCATTGGCTTTGTGACCACGCACAATATCGACGAGCGCACGAACCTCAATTTTTCCTCCGGCTTTCTCTCCGAGCAACGGCGCTTCAAGCCCTCGGATCAGATCCCGATGCTGATTCTCAACGACAGCACGATTCCCGCCGAGTGCGAGGAGTTCGGGCGCTGGTATGGCGAGCACCGCCCCGAGGTCATCCTGGCGCTCTACCGGACGGTGCCGGAGCTCATGCGGCGGCTCAACATCGGCTACGGCGAATGCGGCTATGCATCGCTCGATGCCGATCTCGACGGGAACGAATCCGGCATTTGCCAGAACTACCCGCTGTTGGGGCGTACTGCGGTCGATTTTTTGGTCAAGATGATCCAGAACAACGAGCGCGGCATCCCGGCGGAGCGGACCCAGCTCCTCATCGAGGGCGTGTGGGTCGATGGGAAGACCATTCGTACCAAGGCCGGCTACCGGGCCGGTTCGTAGACGCGAACGTAGTCGACTTCGTAGCGCTGCGGGTAGCTGTCGGCGTCGATCCCCATTTCGCCGCCCCAGACGCCGCCAACGGCGAGGTTGAGGATGAGGTAGTGGGGGTGATCGAAGGGCCAGGTGCCGTCGCGCGAATCCTCCTTGCGGCAGGTGAAGTAGATGCGCCCGTCCACCATGAAGTCGAGGTGATCGGCGTGCCACTCCACGGCGTAGACATGGAAGGCGCAGGTTACGTCGGGAACCACGAGGAAGCCCTTGGCATTATGGTGGGAAGGGTCGCCATAGTGGATATTACTAAAAATTACCCCGGGATGGTGGGCGACGTGTTCGAGGATGTCGATTTCGCCGCAGCGGGGCCAGTTGACCTCGGGGTAGTTTTCCCCCAGCGTCCAGAAAGCGGGCCAGGTGCCGCGCGCGGCGGGGAGCTTCGCGCGCACTTCCAAGCGGCCATAGCGCCAGCTCGCCTTGCCGAGCGTGTGGAGGCTCGCCGAGGTGTAGTGCGAGCCCTCCCACTCCTCCTTGCGGGCCTCGATGATGAGCCGCCCCCCTTCCACGCGGGCATTTTCCGGACGCGAGGCGGTGTAGTATTGCAGCTCGTTGTTACGAACAAGGCCGGTTTCATAGCCCCATTTCGCGGGGTCGGGCAGGCCGGGGCGCTCGAATTCGTCGGACCAGACGAGCTTCCACTTGAGGGGATCGGGAGAGAATGGCGTCATGCGTCCCTACGATAAGGACCCGGCGGCGAAGAACAACCGGCGCGCGGTGCTAACTATAGAGCGGCGGCCTTCAAGCGCGCGGTCAATGCATTCTATAGCTAGAACTGCAAAGCATTTGGCGTGAGCGCCCAAGGCACCTATTTTTCAAACCGATGTGAGCCGCATTTCGCGGCGTATGCAAAGCGAAACCGCCCCCCAATATGTTTATGACTTCCTCCCCGTTATTCCTTCCGGCATCCCGCTGGCGCAAAGCGTGCGCCTGCCTTGCCGTAGCCATGGCTTCAGCCGGCTCGCTTTTCGCCGGGGCTTCCTCGGACGGGGAAAAAGCGGTCGAGTACATCGTGTCGGTCTACCCCGAGCGTTCGGCGGCCATTTACCACAAGGGCGAGCCGGTGAACTTCGAGATTTACCTGGAGCACAACCGGCAACCGGCAACGGAGGGTGCGGTGGTTTGGAAGCTCTCGAAAGACGGCGTCTTCCCGCCGCTGCAAACCGGCACCGCGACGCTGAACGCCGAGGGGCGCGCCGTGGTGACGGGCACGCTTGGCGAACCGGGCTTCCTGCAATGTGAAGTGACCTTCAAGGGCTCCGACAAAAACTACACCGCGCTGGCCGCCGCGGGCATCGACCCGAGCGACATCCAGCCGAGCCTCCCCAAACCGGCGGATTTCGACGCATTTTGGGCGGAGAAAAAGAAGCAGCTCGCCGCCGTGCCGATCAACCCAAAGCTGACCTCGGTGCCGCCGCCTGCGGGTCGGGCCGGGGTGGAGACCTTTGAATTCCAGGCCGACTGCATCGGCAACCCGGCTTCCGGTTACTACGCCCGCCCGGTGGGCGCGAAGCCCAAGAGCTGCCCGGCGCTGCTCTACGTGGAAGGGGCGGGCGTCGTGCCCACGGATCTACTGGCGCCTACTCGGTATGCGCAGAAAGGCGTGCTTGCCCTCGACCTCAACGCCCACGGCATCCCGGTCGGCAAACCGCGCGAATATTATAACGACCTGGCCAACGGCGAACTAAAGGACTACCGCGTGCGGGGCCGCGAATCGCGCGATACCTATTACTTCCTCGGCATGTACCTGCGGGCGCTGCGGGGGCTCGATTTCCTTACCTCGCAGCCGGAATGGGATGGACGCACGCTGATCGTAGTCGGCGTCAGCCAGGGCGGTGCGCAGTCCCTGGCCGCCACGTCGCTCGATCCGCGCGTGACGTTCACCGTCGCCTGCGTGCCCGGGCAATGCGACCCCAGCGGACCGGTCGTGGGGCGCATCGCGGGCTGGCCGAAGGTCGTTCCCAAGGGCCCGGACGGGAAGCTCGATCCGACGGTCCTCGAAGCCATGCGCTATTTCGATACCGTGAACTTCGCCACGCGGATCAAGACGCCCGTTTACGGCTGGGTGGGCTTCTGCGACGTTACCTGCCCGCCCACCGGAAGCTACGCGGCGTTCAACCAGCTTGCCGGGCCTAAATCCATCATCAACGATCCCGTGCGCGGTCACGACGCGGGCGGCCCTGGCGTCTGGGGAGCCATCTCCAAAGCCGTCGACGCCCACATTGCCGGGCAAGGCAAAGCTGCCCAGTAATCTTCGGTTTCTCCCCCCTCCCGGCGAATTCTTTCTATGACTAATTGCTTCAAAAAGCCGCGCATCCTTGTCTCCCTCAATGCCCGCCGGGGCCAGGGGTTTCTGCCGCAGGACCTGATGGATCGCCTGCAACGGATGGCCTCGGAAATGGTTGTTTTTGACCCGTACTGCAACCCGATCGAACGCTGGAAGGAGCTGCTGCACGAGTTCCGCCCGGACATCCTGGTGACGGGCTGGGATACCTACCCGCTTCCCCAAGACCTTCCCGAGAGCCTCCGCTACATTTGCCACCTCTGCGGCGAGGTGCGCTGGATCATCAACCGTGAAATGATCGAGCGCGGAATGCTGGTCACCAACTGGGGGGCTTCCATCAGCCGCACCATTGCCGAATGCACGATGATGCTGACGTTGTGCGCCATGCGCCGCGTTACCTACTACGCCCTCGGGATGCACTTGGAGGGGAAATGGGAACCGGCGCTGTTGCCCTCCAGCCTTTTTGAAAAGCGCATCGGCATCCATGGTTTCGGGAACATTGCGCGCTGCTTTACGCGGCTCATTGCTCCATTCCGGTGCTCCGTTCGCACCTACGATCCCTATGTGAGCGACGAGGTGCTGCTGGCGCACGGCGTGCAGCGCGTTGGCTCGCTTGAGGAACTGTTTTCCGATTCGGACGTCCTCGTTGAGCTGGCGGCGTTTACTGCCGAGACCACCGGCGTCGTCACCGAGGCGCTGCTCCGGCGGCTGCCCCCCGGCGCCGTCTTTGTCAACACCGGCAGGCCGGGCGTGGTCGACGGTGACGCGCTCCTCAAAGTCGCCCGCGAGGGAACGCTCCAGATCGGGCTCGACGTCTACCACCAGGAACCGCTTCCAGCCGTTCACCCCCTGCGCGGCCTGCGCAACGTAACGCTGCTGCCGCACATCAGCGGCCCGACCGCCGATCACCTGCGGGCCTGCGGAGAGCTGGCGTTGCGTAATATCGCCCGGTTCATCATGGGCGATCCGCTGGAATCTTTGATCACTCTCGATGTCTATGACCGGATCACCTGAAACCCCAACCGGCCCCGTTCAATAGTTAGAACTCCGATACCATTGCCTTCATTCCGCATTGTGGGAAAAGTCCCATATCAATCCCCGAACGCCTTACCCCAAACATCCCTTGAGTATGAAAACCCCTGCCTCCATGAGGATTCGCCAAATTGTCACCCCCGCCGCTGTTTCGGCGGTGCTTCTCGCGGCTAACTCCACCTTTGCGACCACCTCGACGTGGACCGGTAACGGCACCCTCTGGGATGCCCCGGCCAACTACCTTTCCTCCCCGACATTTTCGACGACCAACGACCTCAACTTTGCCGCGATCAACACCCCGTTGCCGGTTGTATTGAGCGCCACCACCGTCGGCACCATCAACGTCCAGAGCCTCTACTTCGGGAGCACCTCCAGCACCGGTACGAGTACCGAGTCCATCACGATCAACGGCGACGGCACCGCAGGCGATACCATCCTCAACCTCAACAAGAACATCTACCTGCCCTCGCCGACGAGTACCGTCGTGAAGTTCGGCAGCGACCTGACCCTCAACTTTACCAACGGGACCCATACCGTCAACTACCAGGCGAACTCCAGCATCACCAGCATGCCCGCGGTTCTTCCCGTGGTGGTGATCGCATCCAAGCTGACCGGCGGCGGCGCTGGCACGAACTTCACCGGTTCCTATACCCCGCTTGGCAGCACCTCCTCCTCGGCCCCTGCCATCGTCCTCTCCAACAACTCCAACACCCTTGATTCCACCTACAACATAGGGGGGCTCTTTTCCTATACGTCGATCAACAACGCCGGAGCCAGCGCCGGAGCCAGCGCCCTGGGCATCTCCAATGCCAGTAGCGGAGCGATCACCTTTAGCAACGGCGGCCGGTTCAGTTACGTCGGTTCGGGCAATCAGACAACCAACCGCTCCATTATCTACAGCGGGGCCAACGCGATTAATAACTACGCGACTTCGGCTTCGAACCTGACCTTTACCGGCGTCATCTCCTCAACGGCGACCAGCGCCGGAACGCTCTCGTTCGGCGTTTCAACCGGCAATACGATTACCCTGGCCTCCGGGATTGGCAATAGCACCGGCACTGGGACCCCCGCTTGGAGCCTGGTCAAGAGCGCCGGGAGCGCCTACTACGATGCCAACGGCGCCTTTCGCACGGGCGACGGCAATGGCACGCTTTTGCTGACAGGAGCCTTTACCTATACCGGCACCACCACCATTGCCTCCGGGACATTGCAGGTTGGCAACGGCACCACCGGCAACCTCATCAACACCGGCGGCACCTACTCCGCCCTGAACTTCACCACCTCCGGGGGGACCTTCGTCGTCAACGAAGCCAGCGGCGTGAGCCAGAACATGGGCTCCCTGACCTTCACCGCGGGCGAGGGCAACGTCCAATCCATCAACAACGGCGGCAACAGCACCCTTTCCTTCACCTCGCTGGCTGCCAGTACCAAAGGGGCCACGGGCAATTTCGTAACGACCGGCGGCGTCAACGGCTCTACCAATAAGATCGCCCTGACGAGCCAGGCTGCCGGAGTGCTCGGGGCCCGGTACTTCTACGGGGGTAACTCAAGCAGCGCCTCCTTTGCCTACTACGATAACACCGGGTATGTGCGCGGGATCAACTACGGCACCGACAGCAACACCCAGAACAACACCAGCGGCGCGGCATTCACCTCCGGCAACAACGTTCAAGTCAGCACCACGAGCGTCACCGGACAAGCCTCCGTAAACATCGGCACCTTGCAGATCGCCGACACCAGCACCGTCAGCCTGGCCACCGGGGCCACGCTGACCGTCGGCGGCATCCTCAAGTCCGGGGGCAACGCCTCCACGATTTCCTCCGGTACCATTACCACCGGTGGCGCCAATGAACTAGTCATCCGGGTCGACCAGGCCAGCGACACGCTGACCATTGCCAGCTCCCTGGCCAGCAGCTCCGGAGCGGGCCTCACCAAGTCCGGCCTGGGCACCTTGAAGCTCACCGGGAATAACAGCCTTACCGGGGCGGTCTATATCAACTCCGGCGTGCTGCAATTCCAGAACATGAACCTCTCCAACGGCTACGGCTGGTACCTGGGCAACGCCAAGATCGAGTCGCTCAGCGGAACCAATAGCACCTCCTCCACGCTTTCCCTGGTTGGCTCCGGCACCGTGCAGGTGGACACGGGCACGCTGACCTTCACCAACGGCGCAAACCTCACTTCCGGCGGAGTCAACACCCTGACCGTGGGGGGTACTGGCAACGTTGTCTTTAGCGGGGCGGTTACCGGCGCGGGCGCGGGGCTCACAAAGTTCGGCTCAGGCACCGTGACACTCTCCAACGCCGCCAACACCTACAGCGGGTCCACCACCGTCAATGGCGGGCAGCTGGCCGTCACCGGAGCGCTCGCGGTGGACACCGGCGTCACTGTCAACTCCGGCGGCGTCCTGGCTGGCACCGGCACGGCGGCGGGCTCGGTGGTCATCAACGGCGGCGGCCTCCTCAACGCGGGCACCATCGGCACGGTGGGCACATTGACCACCGGCGGCCTGACGCTCGCCAGCGGGGCGCTTCTCGGCGTCGATCTCGTCGGCGATACCGTGGACAAGATCTCCGTCAACGGCAACGCGGCTCTCTCCGGCGCCATCTCAGTCAACCTGACCGGCAGCCAGACGCTCGGGAAATACGTGCTCCTGACGACCACCGGGGCCCTCAGCGGCGGCAGTGCGCTTATTGGAGCGGCGGATTACCGGCTCTCCGCTTCATCGAGCGAACTCGATTTGATCCACCGGGCCACCATCGGCTCCGTGACCGCTTCCACCACCACCACATCCCTCCTCGCGGGCAGCTCCACCGACGTCACCTTTAAAGTGAGCAACTCCGCGCCGACCAGCTCCGATTCGCTCAGCGTCACCGCCAGCGCCGGGACCAATGTGCATGGCGCGGTGGGCACCGCTGTCTCCGTGGCCGCGGGCGAGACCAGCGCCAACATCTCCGGCCTGAGCTTCTCCTCCGCCACCGCCGGAGCCGGGCAGGAGGGGACCTTTACGGTGAACGACTCCAACGCCACCAACGGCGGCCAGACCGCGACGGTGAGCGTGGACGTCTACGACCGGGCCAACCTCACCTCCGCTGGATCGACCTCCACCGGAAGCGTGGAAACCTACAGCCTGACCAACGCCAAGGGGAGCAGCGCCCTGCGAGCCGCCGCCGACGTCACCTCGGTATCGCTTAACACAAACGTCACCGGCTTTACCGCTGCGAACGCGCCCGGCCTGGTCGCCTCCAACGCCACCGCTGCCATCGCCTCCTTCGATTCCTCCGACAAACTTAACGGCACCTACCATGCCACCGCGAACATCGGGGCCACCAGCACCACTGCCTCCGGTGGTGCCATCGGTGGAGTCACCACTGGCGACGCGGGCACCAGCGTCAGTCTCTCGGCAGTCGTGTCGGGGAACACCGGCGCCGCGGGCGTCACCAAGGTGGCGGGCATCGTGGCGGGCGGTTCGTTCGCCGGGTACAACCTCACCAGCAGCGGCCTCGCCTACAATACCACAGTCGCCCTGCTCGGCGGCAGCTCCACGGTGGATACGACCTTGAGCGTCACCTTCAACACCGCCACGAACCTCGCCATCAACGACAGCGTTAACCGCGTGGCCGACATCGTCAGCATCTCCGGCGTGCACCAGACCGGCCTCAAAGGCTACGACAACTCCACCCTTACTGACCTCTTTGTCGTCCAGCTCTCCTACAGCATCGAGGAGACCGGGGAAGTCTACGTCGCCTACTACGACACCACCCTTGGGGAATTCGTCAGCGCCGTCAGCGGGAACAGCAACGGCGGGGCCTCCCTGCTCGAAGGCGGTTCGGGCAGCTACTACGTGGGGACCTGGAACTCCGCCTACAGCCTCGGCTCCTACGGATACGACCCCACGACGCACACCGCCTGGGCGGTCGTCGATCACAACAGCGACTACACTGTGCTCACCGTGGTGCCCGAGCCGAGCACCTGGGCGATGCTAGTCGGCGGGGTTGGCATGCTAGCCTTCGGTCAACGCCTGCGCCGCCGCCAATAGTTAATCTCGGCGCGGGGCCCATTCCCCGCGCCGGAAAAACGTCTTCAAACCTCCCTTTCATTTAATTTTCACAAGTCTATAGCTAGAACAGGTTATCCGTTGCGCTTGGATTCTTTACTGCATTAAGTTACTCCTATTCCAAGGACCGTTTCCCCCCCAAGAAAACCCTCCATTCCGCCGCTGTCCACCCCTAATGGTTTCCTGAGCTTCATTCCTCCTTTTCCCAGTTACCATGCACTCACTCCTTCCACATCGGGCTCCCTCCGCGACCGCTTCCCGGTCCGGGTTCAGCCTGATTGAAATGCTAACAGTGATGTTGATCGCGGGGGTCCTCTTCGGCTTCTCCGGCCCGGCGATTAACTCGCTGCTTCGCGGCAACACCATGAATGCCTCCGTGGCTGACTTGGCCGGTCTGCTCGAACAAGCCCGCACCTACGCCGTGGCCAATAACACCTCCGTCTGGGTCAGCTTCCAGCAGGTGGACGACTCGCTCAACGTTGCCGTCCTCGCCTCCAAATGCGGCGGAGAACAGTCGCCGCTGGAGCTCCACGGCACCGTGCCCAATAGCCAGATCGACCTGATTGGAAAACCGCGCGTCTTGGCTCGCCTCAAACTCAATGACGCGGGCACCTTCACCACCACCCAGATCCCGCAGCTTCCCAGTACCGATCCCGTGGTCATCGACACCATCAATAGCCCCGCCACCAATGCCACCGGATTCTTCACCGTCAACGTGCGCGGAGTGGCCATTCCATTCCAACGGACCCTCCAGTTCACCCCATCGGGCGAGGCTCGCACCACCGAGAGCCCCATCAACCTTATTGAATTTGCCGTCCAGCCCTGCCAGGGCAACGTCGTGGACAACCGCAACGTGGCAGTCGTCAGAATCAGCGGCCTGACAGGGCAGACGATGGTCTACCGCCCGTGACGATATGAACCTGCGCCATTCCCCCCGGAATCTCCAACGTGGCCTGCCCGCGTTCACGTTGGTGGAGATCGTCATGGCGTTGGGAATCTGTGCCGTCGCCCTCGTCTCCATGATCGGCCTCTTCAGCGTAGGGCTCAAAGCCAGCCGCGACTCGATGAACCAAGTGCAGGCGGCGGGCATCGCCTCGAAAGTCATCGCGATCCGCAGCGCCTCGCCCGGCCTCGCCGACTCCGCCACCACCGGCACGCTGGCCATTCCCGCCGGAGCCCTTGCGCAATCCTATGGCGATGCCTACGGCGGCGCGTCCCCGCGTTATGTCGATACCGAGGGCCGCCTTACCGTTTCCGGCAGCGCCGCATTCCGCGTGAGCTGCTCCAGCGGCACCAATGAGCGCACCGGCACGCGGATCGCGCAGGTCCACCTTGTATTGAGCTGGCCCGCCGGGGCCGCTCCCGAACTGGCCGAGGGGAAGTATGAAGTCACCACGTATCTCCCCACACCGTAACCGGGCCTTCACGCTCATCGAACTCATGACGGCCATCGTCGTGCTGGCCATCGTGCTCGTGCTCCTCGTCAAGTTCGCGGGCATCGCGGGCGAGACCTGGCTCGGTGGCGAAAAGCAGGTCAACAACCTCTCCAAAGCGCGGGCCATGCTCGACCTGGTCGCGCGCGACGCCCAGGCGGGCGTATTCCGCGACGACCTCCCCGCCTTTCCCCCGGCCATCTCCGGCACGCTCGCCTTCTACACCCAGCGCCCCGGCGTTCCGGCCGTCACCGGTACCGGCACCGTGCGCGGCGTCTCGCTGGTCACCTACGCCCTCGATCCGGACCAGGGCAAGACCACCCTCAAGCGCGGCGACATGGCCATCCTCTGGGATAGCCCGGCGCATAGCATCACGTTTAGTAATACCAACGCCTTCACCTCGAGCGCGAGCGGCTCGGTCACGCTGCGAGACACCGCCCCGGGCATCGTCGGCTTCCGGGTGCTCTTCATCCAAGCCGACGGCACCACCTCGGGAACCTATGCCGGGATGAGCGGGACGAACCCGGTGCTTGCCATGGGCGTATCGCTCGCGGTGCTCGACGATCGCACGCTGGGCCGCCTCAACACCCCGGCGATCAGCGTGCTGCGGCAGAAGTTCGCCGATCCCGCCACCTGGGACAACCAACCGGCCCGGCTCTCCCCGGGGCTCCGGATCTTTGAACGCTATGTGCCCCTTCCCAAATACTACCCATAAGCTTTCAGCGTCCGGGCGGGCCGAGCGCGGCGTGGCGTTGATCATGGTCCTCTCCACCGTGGTGCTCGTGACCATCCTGCTTGTTGGCTTCAGCAGCATCATGAACTCCGACCGCTCCGCCAGCGTCGCCTACAGCCAGTCCGTGCGCGCCGAGCAGACGGCCTCCGGCTGCCTGCAAATGATCGTCGCCGATTTGCAGCGCGAGATGGGCAAGGACGCAGCCCCGGACACCGGCGGAGGCAGCTACCCGAAAAAACCGGTCTACACCAACGTCACCGGTTCCAACGTCGGCCCTCAGGTCACGGCCACCGCCGCGTCCATTCCCACATTGGTCAAAACCAGCGGCCCCTCTCCCTCGTTTACCGGATCGCGCGTGAGCGGCACCTACCTCCTCGCCACCAGCGTTAGCGCCACCACCTCCTCGCGCAATGGCCGCACCGTGGACCTTCCGCGCTGGAACTACGCCAGCTTCGGCGCCTACGCTCCCTCAGACCCGGTCCCCCACTGGGTGCTCTTGACCCGCGAAGGGCCGAGCAACGGTGACGGCCTCACCTTCAGTAGTACCGGGGCCAGCGTCAATAACGCCGCCGTCTCCAACTCGAACTATGTCGTCGCCCGGTTCGCCTACGCCATCTACGACGAAGGGGGCCTGCTGGACATCACCTCGGCGGGGCACCCGGCGGGTATGACCGCCGATGAAATCCAGAAATTCAAAGGAACCCTCGCGGGCGCCGACCTCACGAAACTCAACATCGACGTGCAGAAGCTGATCCAGTGGCGCAACGCCGCCACGGGAGGCAACAACGCCAGCTTCACCACCTACGCCACGGACTTTTTTGCCAAAAACGGCTACCGCCGCGTGGCCCCCGGCGACACGAATTTCCTCAGCCGCCAGGACCTGATCCGGGCTGCTGAAACCGGCGGCGCGGGCCTCTCCTCGGGCACCTCCGTGCTTCCAAACCTCACCACCTTCACCCGCGAACGCAACGCCCCGAGCTGGCGGCCCCAGAACCCGCCCGGCCTCACGCCATCGATCGACTACTCCTCCAACGCCCTGACCCTCACCTCCACGAACGTCTTTATCCCGCTGGTCCGCCATTCGCGTCCCGCCACCATCCAGGCCTACAAGATCGACGGCTCAACGGATGCCAGCTACCCCGTCGAGGCAGGCGATCCGCTGGTCTACAAGCGCTTCCCCCTGGACCGCCTGCGCTGGCTTGGTGCGAGCGGCCCCCAGAACGGCGCGACCGACGCCGCGATCCAGACCCACTTCGGCTTGAAATGGGATAGCGACACCGGCGTATGGCACTACGTGGGGCCCTCGGGTAATACCGAGCAAAGCGCCATCAAAACCCTCAGCCAAGTCGCCGCTGAGACTACCAGCCGCGAGCCGAACTTCTTCGAACTGCTCCAGGCGGGCATCCTCGCCGGTTCGCTCGGCGGCGAGATGCACCTCTCTGCGGGAGGCGCCGTCGCCAATAACGCCTACAACTCCCAGCACGAGCGCTCGACCACCTTGCACGTCATGCGCATCGGCGCCTCCATCATCTCGCAGTACGAGGCGAGCTGCTGCCCCGCCGTCGTTAGCTTCTTGCCCTATGCGGGCAGCTCCATCTCGTGGCAAGCCGCCGGGATCGACAACCTTCCTTACCTGAACCTGACGGCCATTCTCGCGGGCAAGAACGCCAGCAATAGCCTAGGCTGCTACTGGCTGCCCGCGTTGTGGAATCCCCATCAGGGAAATGTCAGCACCGGGCGGCCCAAAGTGCGGCTTCACGTCGAAGGCTCCATGGGGTTCGCCAACCTCTACGGGCGCAACATCCCCGCTTACAGCACGGGCATCACCGTCAACAACGTGAACTACCAGGGCGGGATCTTGTATTCGCTCGACGCGACCACCGAGCTTTCGGCCAACAGCGGCTCCGGCGTCAACGGCTTCACCGACTCCCACGTCATCACGCCCTCGGACCTATCGAGCGCCCCCGGCGTCGGGAGCGCCCAGGGGATGACCTGGGCATCGCTTCCCTCCATCGGCTCCGCCACCTACGCGGGTTACCGGCTTCCCGATTACCTCATCGACCCCCTCGACGCCCCGACCTCCCTGACCTCGGCCGTCAACGCCCAGTGGAACTGGCTCTATTCATGGATCAACTGCAACGCCGCCGACAAATTCAACACCTGGCTCGAATACCAGAACCCCTCGGGCACCTGGGTTCCCTATAACTACAACGCGGGCATCAACGATTCGAGCACCTGGTACACCAAAGCCTTGTTTTTCTACGCCGACTACATGGGCCGGAGCTACACGACGAACGCCCAGGGAGTGAGCACCTTTTACCCCGCCACGCTTCAGCCTCTGGACACCACCAGCAGCGACCTCTACGCCCGCAAGTATTACCAGGAAATATCCGATCCCCGCTCCCTGCGCTTTAACTGGTCCGTCGGTCAGACCGACGTTTCCGTGGGCGCCAGCTGGTCCTCCTTCCTCAAGAGCACCCTTTGGAGCAGCGACACCCAGAGTGCTTACCAAACCTACGGCCGCCAGGACACGCAGAACATCCCCAAGGGCTTCGGCCCGGGCACCGGATCGTACGCGGCCTACGGGCAGCCATCGTTCCTCGCCGGGCTTAGCCGGAATAACACCACCCCGCCCGGCAGCTCCACCTCGCTCGCTGCGTACAAAGACCCCGACGGCGTCCAGCGCATCGCCGACAGCGGCCTCTACAGCGCGCTGGCCTCCAGCAACGGCTGGAAAGGCGATCCCTACGCCACTTCCGCGACGCGCGTCGCCGACCGCCCGGTCATCCTGAACCGGCCTTTCTACAGCGTGGGCGAGCTCGGCTACGTCAACCGCGATTGCCCGTGGCGGACGCTCGACTTTTTCACCGCCAATAGCGCCGACGCCGGGTTGCTCGACCTCTTTACCGTTAGCCAGAGCGACGACAAAGTGATCGGCGGCCGCATATCGCTTAACACCCGCAACCTCCCGGCGATGCAGGCCGTCGCGGCCAAAACGATATCCGACGTCATCGCCACCACCGAACTATCCAGCCCCGACCTGATCGCCTCTGACCTGGTGAAGCTTAGCGGATCGGCCCCCCTGGCGGGCCGGGATGAACTGGTCACCAAATTCATTCCCAACGTTGCCGCGGCGGATTTCGGCGGCGCGAGCTCCGACGAGTGCAACGTCAAGCCCCGGCGCGAAGGCGTCGTCCGCGCGCTTGCCGACGTGGCGCAGACCCGGACGTGGAATTTGATGATCGACCTCGTCGTTCAAACTGGCCGCTACCCCGGCTCCGCCCGGAGTCTCGACCAGTTCATGGTCGAGGGAGAGCGCCGCTACTGGCTGCACGTCGCCATCGACCGCATCACCGGCGAGGTGGTAGATCAGCAGCTCGAGCCGGTCAATCGCTGAATCACTTCATCCTTTTGCAAATGAAACTCCGCTGGATCGCCCTTCTCACCCTCCTCGCCACCGTGCACGCCCCGGCCCAGGAAGCCGCCACGCTTTCCGCGCCCACCCCGCCGTTGATCGCCGAGCCCCGCACCGCCGACTGGCTGGTAACGGTCCAATATGCCGTTGCGCCAAAGCCGGAAGATTTCCGCATCCTGGAAGTGCGCTCCACGCTGGCCGGAAAGATCAAGCATGATCGAATCACTCTAAGTAACCACAAGGTGCGGGACCAATGGTATTCCGGATCAGTCCTGCTCTGGATGACCAATACCGGGAGAGTCGTGGCCGACGATCTCAGCGGATCGCCTGTGTCCGACGAGATGAGCCCAGCCGTTCCGGGCGGTTTCCCCGGCGTGGCCTGGGTGAAAATCGCAGCCTACACCGGCGCGGCCCATTTCGAAAATCACCTGTGCCATCACTATGCCACGGCGGGCCGCGAAGCCTGGATCGACGCCTCCACCAAGCTCCCCGTGGCCTATCGGGGCGCGGACGGTACGCTCTACCGCTACCAGTTCAACCCCACTCCCGCCGAAGCGCTGACGCTCCCCCCGGCATTCCAGAAAGTCGCGGAAACGCTGGGCCGAGAGAGCGAGCACCGGCGGAAGATCGAAGAAGCGATCAACGGTGCGCGTCAATAATGCCGAGGAAGCACTCGAGGGCCTCGTCGAGCGGCGGCAGCTCCGGGTGCCATTGTTTTTCCCATTCCAGCGAGAGCGTCAAGCCCTTGCCTTCCGGGGAGCGGAGCAGCTCCAAGAGATCGCCATAGGGGAACTCCCCCTCGCCCGGGAGAACCTGCCGGTACGCCTCGCCGCCAGTGGAGACGCTATCGCGGCAATGGAGATGGCGAACATTGCGGCCGATCAGGGCGAAGGTCTTTGCGAGCGCATCGCCACCGAGCCGCCACGTGTGGTGGGTGTCCCATAAAAACAGAACGTCCTCCCCGGCCCGGGCGATGAACTCCGAGAGCGTCGCTGTATCCACGAGCGCGCCGTGCGTCTCCACGAGGAGCTGGCATTCGGTTCCCGCGTTGGCCCGTGCCGCGTCGGCCTGGCGGTAGAGGTCCGCGGCGTAGCAAAGATCCTTCGGCGTCATCACCTGGCGCTCGCCGCCGCCGCCGAAAATCCGGACGTAGGGGCTCCCGAGAGCGTCGGCCACGCGGCAGGTTTCCACCAGGTGCGGGATGTCGGCGGGGCCGCTTCCGAGCAGGTCGAAAGATGCGCCGAGCCCCGCCACGGCGATCCGGGCGCGCTGCAAGCGTTCACGGGTATGGGCAAGGGCCTCCGGATGCGCCGCGAGGAATCCCGGGTAATCGACGAGGCCCTCCAGGGAGCGGATTTCCACTGTGGAAATACCGAAGCGCCGGGCGCGTTCGCAAAGCGTGGCAACGTTGTCCTGGGGACAACCGAGAGTGGAGAAGCAAAGGGGAACCATGGGAGGTGGTAATCTGGAGGGCTTGCCGGGCCGAAGGCGCCCCGCTTTGACTTCGCCCATAATGGATTGACCCCGCCGGTTGTCAATCCTCCGGGTTTAAGCTGACACGGCGATTTTTGGCACGCGGGGCGCACGCAGGCGATGGGCCTCCGGGAGCTGCGTCCCCACCAGCGGGCGGCAGTAGCTCCGGAAGAGCGCCGTCACGCCGTTGGCTTCCTCGTTGATGAATTCGTCCGGCATCGTCCTCGTCCTGCCCGCCACCTCATCCAGCCGAACGAGATCGTAGCATACTCCGTAATCCATCACCGGACGGCGGATCACCACCGAGCCATCGAGATGGTCCCGCATGGCGTAGTGAACGGCGGTCTCCCCCAGCTCCCGGGCTTCCTGCGCATCCCGGTCGGAGATCACTCCGGCGAAACACCGCTGGAGATAGCCGAACGTATCGGCCCGCACGCGCCGGATTTTGAGCCCCTTGCGGATCGTCTCCGCGAGCAGGTCTCCGAGGAGACCCGTTCCCGAGAGCTGCCGGTTGCCGTGCGCATCCCGCTCGCGGTTCGGGCTGAGCTGGAGCAGGATCGGCGTCCCCTGTGCATCCTTGATCCCCTCTGCCACGGCGATCACGCACCGGCCGTGCTGGCGGTAGACGTGCTCCACATCCGCGAGAAACGCCTCCTGCGAGAACGGGCGCTCCGGCAGATAGACGAGGTGAGGGCCGTCATCGGCATACTTTTTCGCCAGGATCGATGAGGCAGTCAGGAACCCCGAATGCCGCCCCATCACCGTTCCGATCAGCACGCCGGAAAGCGCGCGGCTATCGAGGTTGAGGCCCATGAACGCCTGTGCCACGAACCGCGCCGCCGAGCCGAAGCCCGGGCAGTGGTCGTTGACAGCGAGGTCATTGTCGATGGTCTTGGGGATGTGGATTGCGCGTAAGTCATACCCGGTCGATTTCGCCTGCTCGTCGATAATCCGCACCGTATCCGCCGAGTCGTTGCCCCCGATGTAGAAAAAGTAGCGGATGTCATGGCGGCGCATCACCTGGAACATCCGCGCGCAGTATTCCGCGTCGGGCTTGTCGCGGGTCGAGAGCAGTGCCGAGGAGGCCGTCGCGGCGACCTGTTCGAGGTGGTGGGTGGTTTCTCGGGTCAGATCGAGGAACTCCTCCTCCACGATTCCTCGAACACCGTGGAGCGCCCCGTAGACCGCCTTGGTGAGCGGATTCTTCCGCGCTTCCAGCGTGACCCCTGCCAGCGTTTGGTTGATGACGGCGGTGGGCCCGCCGCCCTGGGCGACGAGCACTTTTCCTTCCAGGCCAATCATGCGCTAATAGCCGCCACCGGCCAGGGCGGAGTGTTCGATCGTCACCTCCACGGGCTGTTCGCCGACGCCGCGCTTTTTGGCTTCCTCAAGGATCGCCTCCGTGGCCGTCGCGCCGATCCGGCTCACGCCGATCGAGCGCACCAGCAGCAGATCATCGAGCGTGCGCACGCCGCCCGCCGCCTTGATCTGGACCGTGGACGGGCAATGCTGGCGCATCAGTTGGAGGTGGTGCAGCGTCGCGCCTTTGTAAGAATATAGGCCGTTGCTCTGCTTCACAAATCCATAGCCCGTGGAGGTCTTGACGAATGCCACGCCGATGGTCGAACAGATTTCGCACAGCTTGATGACGTGCTCATCCTGAAGGTAGTCGTTTTCAAAAATCACTTTCAGTATCGCGTGATGGGCCGCCACCGCGTCCTGGATCGCCTGGATCTCGGCGGCGACGTAGGCCCAGTCACCACCGAGCGCCTTGCCGATGTTCACCACCATGTCGATCTCGACCCCGCCTGCCGTCGCTGCTGCTGCGGCCTCTGCCACCTTGATGGCTGTCGTGCTGTTGCCGTGCGGGAAGCCGATCACCGGGCAGACGCGAACGTCGCTTCCGGCAAGGACTTCCCGGGCGAGCGGGATGGAGTAGGGCTTCACGCAGGCCGTGGCGGTGTCGTACTTGCGCGCGAGCTCACAGCCCCTGCGGATGTCATCGTCCGTCATGGTGGGGTGCAGCAGCGAATGATCAATCATCTTCGCCAAATCTTTGAGGGTAACTTTGATGGATGTCATGGAATTATTCTTGGGTTTGAGTGATGGGATGGGTGTTGAAAATGCTAACGCCCCGCCGCGCGGAACTACGGCAGGAGATGGCCCATGGTGGGCTGGGAGGGGTGCAGGCCGCCGAGTTCGCAGCGAAACTCGTAGGCCTCGGCGCGGTAGAGCGTTTCCTCGCGCCAGAGCGGCTTGCCGTCGGCGACGTAGCCCAGCGCGAGAACCGCCAGCGCCGCATCGCCCGGTTTGGTTTGAAGCGCCGCCGCGTCGCTGCCGGAAAGCTTCACCGCGCGGATCGTCTGGCTGGCTCCCGTGATCGCCAGCTTGTGCTTCTCCGTCCAGGCCGCGTAGAGCGATCCCTCCAGGTCCCGCTTAGTCAGCCGTGGGCAGAGATCCGCCAGGATGTAACGGCGTTCGAGAATGACCGGGACGTCGTCCGCGAACCGCAGGCGCTCGACGAAGAAAAGGCGCTCCTTCGGCCCCGCCCCGAGCTGAGCGGCCACCGGGTCCGGCGCTTCCGAGGCTCGCAGGCGGCGGAAGGCGAGCAGCTCCGTTTTGGGCACGCGCCCGGCGCTCCGAGCCTTGTCGCTGAAGCTCACCAGCGAGCGCAGATCGTAATCGAGAACCCCCGGGCGCACGAACGTCCCCACGCCTTTGCGAAATTCCAGGGTGCCGTCGGCGACCAGGGAGGAAAGGGCTTTGTTGGCCGTCGTCCGGCTCACGCCGAAGCGTTCGGAGATCTCCCGTTCCGTCAGGAACTTGTCGCCGACTTTGAAATCGCGTTTCAGGATCAGCTCGCCCAAGGCCTGGCGCAGCTGTTGGTAGATGGGATCTTTTATTAGCATCGTGGCTAAGCCACCGTGCTACATGCCGTGTCGAAAGTCAACCTCCAAAAATCGGGATGGGGTTGATTTTCTGTTCGTTTCGCGGGGGAGGAATGCTACGCTAAGGACGTCAAGCCCCCCCGGCGTTTTTCCTTATGAGCAACTTCCTCACGATCCGGCAGCTCGCGGCGCTTGCCGGAGTCTCCCAGGCCACGGTCTCCATGGCGTTGCACCATCATCCCCGCATCGCCCAGGGCACTCGCGAGCGCATCTTGAAGCTCGCCGAGGCGCATGGATACACGCCCGATCCGGTCGTCTCATCCCTCATGACGCGCCTTCGCACCGCCAGGCGCGAACGCTCCTGCGAGAAAATCGCCTACCTCAGCTTCTGGAAAACGGCCGATATGTGGCGGGGCAATATCAACGAGCGGGCGTATTACGAAGGGGCCTGCGAGCGGGCCGAGGAGACCGGCTACGAGATCGAGCATTTCTGGGCCAAGGAACCGGGCATGAACGGCACCCGGCTCAGCCGCATTCTGTACACGCGGGGCATCCGCGGCGTGGTCCTCGGGCCGTTGCCGAGGCACCTGGGGCACGTCTCGCTCGACTGGCGCTTGTTCGCCAGCGCGGCCTTGGGCCTGACGATCGCGCAGCCGAACGTGCACCGCGCGACCCACGCCTACCATGACGGAATGATGCTCGCGCTGCGCACGCTCAAACGGCGCGGGTACAGGCGCATCGGGTTTGTGAACTCGGCATTGTTCGAACGGCGCGTCAAGCACGGCTGGCTATCCGGGTTCCTGACCTTTCAGCAGCAGCTGCCGCAGAGCCAGCGCGTGCCGCCGCTGCTGCCGCGCGAATGGGGGCTTTCCGACGGGCCGCTGAGGAGCTTCCCGAAATCGCCCGAGATCGGCATGCACGCCTGCGCGGGCGGCATGGTGTGGAGCCCGGAGCGGTTCTATAAGTGGCTCGACGAATACCGGCCCGAGGTCATCGTGAGTAATACTGCGCACCCGCTGGCGTTTGTGCGCGAAAAGGGCATCCGCGTGCCCGAGGAGATCGGCTTTGCCTCGCTCCACCGGCTGCTGGACACCGACCCGTGGGCCGGGATCGACCGCCTGCCGCGCAGCATCGGCGCCGCCGGGGTCGATCTCGTCACCGGGCAGCTTCAGAACAACGAATACGGCCTCCCGCGCTGCCCCAAGATCGTAAGTATCGAAGGCGTCTGGCGCGACGGCCCCACGGTGCGATAGCCGCCGGTCTGCCGGGCGATTACCGGTAGGGGATCGGCTCGCCGTGAACCTCGGCACCGTTGACGGTGACGCGGACCGCGCCGCCCGCCTGGCGTTCGAGGAGGATCTCGTAATCGCTCCCGCGCAACCGGCGGTGAATCTTCACACGGTCCCACGCCGCTGGCAGGCACGGCTCCACGGTGAACCCCTGGTAGCCCGGCTTCACGCCGCAGAAGTACTCCAGCACCGCGCGGAACATCCACCCCGCCGTGCCGGTAATCCATCCGCTGATCGAATCGCCCGCGCGACCGTTGCCCGGCCCGAGGTACTGGTTGGTAAAGGCGTAGGGCTCGCAGCCGGAAACCGCCGAAGGATGCGCGGCGTTGTCGGGCATCACCTTCTGCCAGCTCCGCAGCGCCTCCTCGGGGCGGCCCGCGCTGAGGTCGGCCACGATTTTGAACGCCGTGCCGTGGCAATATGGCGTCCCGTTTTCATACATCCCGGGGAGCAGCATCGTGACGCGGCCCACGTTCTCGTCTGCATGGGTGTAGTGCGGCGTCAGCGTCAGCGAGCCGTGCTCGGATTCGAGAATTTCGTCCACCGCCTTGAGGCACTTCGCCTTGCGCTCTCCGGTGGCGAGGCCCGTCAGAACGGCCCACGTCTGCGAGTTGAGGAAAACGCGCCCCTCGGAGTTCCTGGAGGACCCCACCGGGTTGCCGGAATCGCTCCACCCCGCCAGGTACCACTCGCCGTCCCAGCCGTGCTCCTGGATGGCCGCCGCGATGCGGGCCGCGCGCTCGTTCATCTCGGCCTCCAGCGCGGCGTCGCAGAGAACCTCGCGGGCCAACTCGGCCACCACGTTGCACGAATGGTAGAGCGCCATGCTCGTCCAGACGCTCTCGCCCTTGCCGCCCCGGCCCATCCAGTTGAGCGAGTCGTTCCAGTCCCCCTCGTGCGCCAGCACCAGGCCGTGCGCCCCGAGGTCGCCGCTCAAGTGTCGCACGCCCTTGAGCGTGTGGCCCAGCACCGTGTCGGCGCCTTCGTCGAGGTAGGGCACCGTTTCGTTGAGAAAATCGTAATCGCCCGTCTCCTTGAGGTAAGCCGCCACCGTCGGCGCGATCCACGCCGGGCCGTCGGAGTAATGGTGCATCTGGAGCGGCAGCCAGCCGCGGATGCCGTGGCCGTCGCTGTGCTGGTGCGCCAGCGTCTCTTTGATCTTCGCCTTCGAGAGCGGCGCGTTAAACGGCGCGATGCCCCAGGCGTCCTGGAGCGTGTCGCGAAAGCCGCGCGCCCCGTCGCGGCCGAACTCCACGCAAAGCTGGATCTGCTGCTTGGCCCAGATGTTGACGAGCCGGTTGACCTGCGGGTCCGGCGTCTCGACGACCACCGCTTCGAGCATCGCCTTTTTATCTTCGATCAGCGAACTCCATGCCTTTGCACGGTAAGCCTTCGGCAGGACCTTGGCGATCAGGCGCGCCTTTTCCTCCTCCGTGTCGAAACTACCGAGTAACACCGCAACCTCGCGTGCCTCGCCCGGTTCGAGCGCGACCTCGATGCCCATCGCTCCCGCCAGCTCCTCGCACCACGCCTCTTTGTTCGAGAATGCGCCATCCACCACCGTCTGCGGCCGCGCGGGCGAGCCATACGCTCCGAGAAAATCCCGCCGCCCGCCGCACCACCCGGTGATTGCCCCGTCCGTGGCGGCAAACGCGTTATAGCGCCCGTGGGGCCGTTCGTCGGACGTGTTGTAACTGCTCACCGCCTTCAGTGCGGGGTCGTAGGCGCTGCGAAGGTATGAGTAAGGACTACTGAAGGTGGCATAGCCGCCCAGGAGCCACTCCACGTAGGGGATCAGCGTGAGCGTGCGCGGCTGGCCGGAGAGATTCCGGAGCGTAAACTCCCAGATCTCCACCGGCTCATCCGGCGCCAGGAATACCTGGCTCTCGGCGAGAATGCCCGACCACTCCATCGAAAAACGGGAGTACCCCAGCCCCACGTGGGAGGTGAACTTCGCACCGGCGGTATTGACCGGGTAAAGCCCCGTGTTCCAGAACTCCCCGGAGGCATTGTCGCGCAGGTAAAAGTAGCGCCGCCCGTCGCGGATCATGCGAACCCGCCCGCGCGCGTCGTTGTACATCATCGCCTGATTATTAAAGACGCCGTCGCCGCTGCCGAACTGGTTGAGCCCTGAGATGAGCGTATCGTTCCAGAGAAAATTGACCTGGGCCCGGGGCGGAGCGAGCGGTTCGGTAATGCAATATTCGCGGCCGTCTTCGGAGAAATGGCCAAAAGGGGGATGGGGATGATTCATGGAAAATAGGAGTGAGCCGCCGGGTTCACTGATCGTGGCAAACACACCGGACTCTGATACTTGACGGTGAAAAGCGGGTTAACGCAACCCGGCGGTTGTTGAACAGTTCAACAAACCCTCCCCCAACGCCCCAACGGCATCGCCCTACACCCCCCGCAGGAGCGCCAGCGCGCGGCGCATCGAGTCGAAGGCCAGGTCCTCCGGGGCGATCTCCGCCAGCGGGCGCAGCTCAGAGGCGCTCGCCTCGTCATCCTGCAAGCGCACCGCGAACGAATCGGTGCGCGCGGTAAAGAAAACATCGCAAACCGGGCGGCTCAGGCCATGGTAGAGATAGCGGTTGGGGAATGCGCCGAGGTAGCGCAGGCCGCGAAGGCTCAGGCCGGTCTCCTCGTCGATTTCCCGCGCGGCGGCCTCCTCCAGCGTCTCTCCGGCGTTAACGAACCCACCCGGCGGGGCCCATTTGCCCCGGGCGGGCTCCATGGCCCGGCGGATCAGCAGCACGCGCTCCTGGTCGTCGAGAATGAAAACGGCCACCGCCGTGATCGGGTTGTTGAAGATCCGGTGACCGCAATGGCAGCACGTCAGGCCCTCGGGGTTTTTCGATAATTCTTTTGCGCCGCAAAGCGGGCAATACGCGTAGGCATCAAGCAGTTCGGTAGACATCTTGGGGACTCCCTCCCCTAGTTACCCTGCAAACGGAGGGTTGCGAGAGAAAATTCGCACAATTCGCATCGTTCAGCCCATCGCAGTGGCCGTCCGGGACCCGGCGAGGCGATTTCGCCGCGAGGTGGATTCGGATTGCCCCCGGAAGGCCTCCGGCGCACGATAAGGGCCGGGATGATCACCATTCAGGCCGCCTTGGCGCGCAAATCCGGCTCGGCCCGGGCCTTTCGCATCGAGCCGGTGGGGCTCGACGCTCCGCGGCCCGGCGAACTGCTCGTGCGCATCGCCGCGTGCGGCATCTGCCACACCGACCTCGGCTTTGCCGGGGCGGCTGGCGGCGACGGCGGCCTACCGCAGATCCTGGGGCACGAAGGGGCGGGGATCATCGAGCAGACCGGGGCGCGGGTCCGCGGCTTGCGGCCGGGCGACCACGTCGTCCTCTCCTACCAGTCCTGCGGGCGCTGCGCCGCCTGCCGCCGGGGCGCTCCGGCCCATTGCGCACGCTTTTGGGAGCTGAACTTCGACGGCGAGCGCCTGGATGGCTCCAACGCCTACCACGGCGCTCGGGGGCACTTCTTCGGCCAGTCCTCCTTTGCCACCCATGCCCTGGCCACCCCTCGCAACGCCGTGAAAGTGCCCAAGACGCTCCCGCTGGAACTCCTCGCCCCCCTCGGGTGCGGTTTCCAGACCGGCGCGGGGACCATTTTAAACTCCCTGCGCGTCCGGCGCGGCTCCAGCGTGGCGGTTTTTGGCGCGGGGTCCGTTGGCCTCGCCGCCGTCATGGCCGCGCGGATTGCCCGGGCCGGGGTCATCATCGCCATTGATCTCCGGCCCGCCCGGCTGCGACTGGCCCGCGAACTGGGGGCCACCCATGCGCTCCTTTCCAACGGACGCCTGGCCGGGGCCCTGCGGAAAATCCTCCCCCGCGGGGTTGATTACGCCCTGGAAATCACCGGCGAGCCCGAGGTGCTTGACGTAGCCGCCGAAACCCTCGCCCCCGGCGGCGCGTTGGCCAATATCGCCGTGCCCGGGGCCGACGCCTCCCGGCTCCAGCCCGGCCAGCGGATGGTCGAAATCATCCAGGGCGACGCCATTCCCCAGGTGTTCATCCCGAAAATGATCCGGTATTATCAAGCCGGGCGCTTCCCCATCGACCGGCTCCTTCGCGTCTATCCGTTTGGCGAAATCAACCGCGCCTTTGCCGATTCCGCATCGGGCCGGGCCATTAAGGCCGTCCTTCGGATGGCGTAGCGCGGGATCGTGGGGGCGCACAAAACCCCCTCGCGCTTTTCCCGGCTAAGAGAAAAACAAGGCGTCCGTGCCGAAAAACTTTAGGTCCTCTGCTACCTCAAGGGGGCGGGCGGGCCCTTGGAGTCGAGGTAGACCGTGAATTCCTGGATCAGCGCGGCGATTTCCGGCCCGCGGGTGCAGACCGACTTCGCCAGTTTCTCGAAATTCTCGGGATTGCGCTGGGCCAGTTCCGCGAGGGCCATGAACACCGCCAGAGCATTGTTCAGCGAGTGCTTTACAGTGCTGTATCTTTGGCGGAAGTCCATCCATTCCTCGGAAGTAAAAGTGACAGATTCGTTGCTCATGGAAGTTATCTCTGGAGCTGGGCTAGAGGTTGTGCTTTTGTGATTATTTCCACCAATCCAGCAAAATGGCTGCGGAGACAATCAAAATCACAGGCGCAAGACAGCATAACCTCAAGAATCTTTCATTGGAGATTCCGAGGCAGAAGCTCGTCGTGATGACCGGCCTGAGCGGATCGGGCAAGTCCTCGCTCGCGTTTGATACGCTATATGCCGAAGGTCAGCGCCGCTACGTCGAGAGCCTCTCGGCCTACGCCCGGCAGTTCCTCGACCAGATGCAGAAGCCTGATGTGGACTTCATCGAAGGCCTCTCGCCCGCCATCGCCATCGAGCAGCGCACCAGCGCCAGCAACCCCCGCTCGACCATCGCGACGACTACGGAAATATACGACTACCTGCGCGTCCTCTACTCCGCCATCGGCCAGCCGCACGACCCCGCCACCGGCCAGCCCGTTTTTAAACAAACCACCCAATCCATCGTCGACGCCCTGCTGGCCTTCCCTCCGGAAACCAAAATCGTCCTCCTGGCCCCGCTCGTCGACGGCCAGGCCGGGGAATTCCGCGACGTGCTGGAGAAAATCAAGCGCGAAGGCTTCGTCCGCGCCCGCATCGACGGCCAGATCGTCGAAATCGGCAACCCGCAGCAGCCCGTGAAGCTCGACCGGGAGAAAAAGCACTCCATTGAAGCCGTCGTTGACCGCCTTGTCGTGCGCGACGGTGCCCGCCAGCGCTTTGCCGACTCCGTGGAAACCGCCCTCAAATGGGGCCACGGTCGCCTCTCCGCCCTCACCCAGCTCCGGGGCGAGACCGCCTGGGAGGGCCACCGCTACTCCACCGAGTACATCAACCCCGAGACCGGGTTCACCATCCCGCACCTCACCCCCAAGCACTTCTCCTTCAACAGCCACGAAGGGGCCTGCCCCGCATGCAGCGGCCTGGGCACCGAACTCGTCTGCGACCCCGACCTCATCGTCCCGGACCCCACCAAAAGCCTCGAAGGCGGCGCGGTCGTCCCCTGGGCCAAGGCCACCAAGCGGATGCACGGCTACTACCGGGCGCTGCTCCTTTCGCTCACCAAAGCCTACAAAGTCTCCATGGAGACCCCCTTTGGCGAGCTCCCCGAGCGCTTCAAGCAAGCCCTCTTCCACGGCACGGGTGATCGCACCATCGACCTCCAGATGCAGAGCAGCTCGCGGAGCACCCGCATCCAGAAGCCCTTTGAAGGCGTCGTCGGCAACCTCGCCCGCCTCTACGAGCAGACCGCGAGCGAACTGCGCCGCCTGCAAATCCGCGCCTTCATGAGCCGCCGCGGGTGTACCGTCTGCCACGGCGCGCGCCTCAAGCCCGAGATCCTCGCCGTCACCCTCACCGACGCCACCGGCGGCGAGCTTGGCATCCAGGGCCTCTGCCACCTGACCATCCGCGATGCCCGGGAATTCCTCGAACACCTCAAGCTCACCCCGCAGCAGGTCCTCATCACCGGCGAAGTCCTGCGCGAAATCCTCGCCCGCTTGAGCTTCCTGGACGAAGTGGGCCTCTCCTACTTGAACCTCGACCGCGAAAGCGGCACCCTCTCCGGCGGCGAGGCCCAGCGCATCCGCCTGGCCACCCAGATCGGCTCCGGCCTCGCGGGCGTCCTCTACGTCCTGGACGAACCCAGCATCGGCCTCCACCAGCGCGACAACGACCGCTTGATCGGCACCCTGCGCCGCCTGCGCGACCTCGGCAACTCCGTCATCGTCGTCGAGCACGACGAGGACACCATCCGCGCCGCCGACCACATCGTCGATCTCGGCCCCGGCGCGGGCGTGCGCGGTGGCCAGCTCGTCGGCCAGGGAACGCTGGAGGACATCCTAAACAGCCCCGGCTCCCTTACCGGCGACTACCTCTCCGGGCGGCTCTCCATCCCCGTGCCCAAACACCGCGTGCCCCCCCAGGGCCGCCGCGAACTGGCCCTCGACACCCGCGCCCTCTCCAGCGGCTGGCTCACCGTCCAGGAAGCCAGCGAGAACAACCTCGCGGGCGTCACCGCCGCCTTCCCCCTCGGGTGCTTCACCTGCGTTACCGGCGTCTCTGGCAGCGGCAAGTCCACCCTCGTCGACGACATCCTGCGCCGCGCCCTCTTCCGGCACTTCTACGGCTCCAAAGACCGCCCCGGCAAACACAAAGGCCTCCTCGGCCTCGACCAGGTGGACAAAGCCATCGTCATCGACCAGACCCCCATCGGCCGCACCCCGCGCTCCAACCCCGTCACCTACACCGGCGCGTTTGGCCCCATCCGCTCCCTTTTCGCCCAGCTCCCCGCCTCGCGCGTGCGCGGCTACGACCCCGGCCGCTTCTCCTTCAACGTCAAAGGGGGCCGCTGCGAGCATTGCGCGGGCGACGGCCTGATCAAAATCGAGATGCACTTCCTGGCCGACGTCTACGTCGAGTGCGAAGTCTGCCACGGCCGCCGCTACAACCGCGAGACCTTGGAGATCACCTACAAGGGCAAAAACATCGCCGACGTCCTCGACATGACCGTCGACGAAGCCGCCCGTTTCTTCCGGAGCGTCCCCACCGTGTGCGACAAACTCCTCGCCCTGGAGGACGTGGGCCTCGGCTACGTGCGCCTGGGCCAGTCCGGCACCACGCTTTCCGGCGGCGAAGCCCAGCGCATCAAGCTCGCCGCCGAACTGGCCAAAAAAGCCACCGGCCGCACCGTCTACATCCTCGACGAACCAACCACCGGCCTCCACTTCGCCGACATCCATAAACTCCTGGAAGTGCTCCTCAAGCTGCGCGACTCCGGCAACACGCTGATCGTCATCGAGCACAACCTGGAAATGATCAAATGCGCCGACTGGATCATCGACCTCGGCCCCGAGGGCGGCGCTGACGGCGGCCAAATCATCGCCGAAGGCACGCCGGAGCAGATCGCCCGCTCCAAGGCCAGCCACACCGGCCGGTATTTGAAGCGCGTCCTGGGGATGTGCAACGGGTAGGGGGCTATTGCGAAATGGCCTCTCTCAGGTGGGGATAAACCCAGCTGTTTGCGCATGCCGCAAAAATATGGTTGAATATTTCGCTATAATATTATTTTTACATTTGGCCCTAAAAACTTACGCGCGGACCAAATATGAAAAAATACGCTTTGCATGTAGTATTAGCATTGACGATGTTTGCCAGTGTCGCCGCGAGCACGGCAACCCCTACCATCGACTTCACCTTGTCCTCGGCCAACAACGGGGCCGACACGCAAGTTTCATGGGTCTTCGGCAACGATTGGCTGTCGGGGTCCAGTGTGACTAGCAATGGGGCGCTATGGGGTATTGGAATCGGCAGTTATTCCTCCTTTATTAACAACAGTTTCCTTGCCGACGGCTCTTCGGTGACTTTTACGGTGCAAAACGCGGGGGCGATTACCAATCTGACCACGGGAACCACCTATCAGATTACCAGTGTGATCTTCCAGAGTGGGGGAGGGATGGATGTCGTCAGTCTGGTGTTCGACAACGGCGGAAATGTGATGAGCCACACGGGAGATCAGATCAGCTACACCCCGGGCACTGATTCCTACACCGTCAGCTTGGGCTTTGGCAACCTGGTCACCGGTACCTATACCATGGACAATACCATCACCTCACCGGCGACGGCGGAAACATTGACCATTGTGCCGGAACCCTCCACGTACGCCTTGTTGGTTGTAACTGGTGCCGGTCTTTTCTGCCTAAAGCGCCGTAAAGCGTAAAGCATCCCCCGAGCAAGCTCCGGGGTATTGAACCGAACAACGCCCCTCGTGCCCAAACTCTATTTGGGCACGCACTTGATCTCTCAACTCGATTGCGGCCCTCAGGATTCCGGCAATGGAGCTGCCGGAGTACTTGCGTTCCCACATCGGAGTTTGGGAACGAGGCACCCCTGCCTATTCCTCCCCCGCCGCTTCCTTAAACGGCTTGGGCGTCGTCGAAATAAAGTGCGGGCTCTCCGGAGCGTCCTCGCGGCGGTGAATCTCGATCTCCGCAAACGGCTCGTCCTGCCGGATCGCGAGCTGCTTTAGGCGGATCAACTCCAGAATCGCCAGAAACGTCACCACCACCTCCGTGCGCGAAACCGTCCCCTCCAGAATGCTTGAGAGCGTCAGGCGCTTGCCCGAGGCCGTCAGCTTGAGCACCCACTCGATCTTGTCTGAAACCGTGAAATTCTCCTCGAAAATCTCCCGGATCAGCTCCTTTTTAACCGTCCTTTTGAGGATCTTTTGGAACGCCGCGATCAGGTCGAAAATGCTCACCTCGCCAATCGGCCGTTCCGGTTCCGTATTGGGGACATCGGGAATGTGGCGAAAGAGCGCCGACTGATTGGCCTCCATCTCGCCCAGGCGCATCGAGGCCTCCTTGAACTTCTTGTATTCAATGAGCTGGCGCACCAGTTCCCAGCGCGGATCGGTCTCTTCCTCCTCCTCTTCCTCCCCCCGGTCCTCCACGGGTAGCAGGCTGCGGCTCTTAATGTAAATCAGATTGGCCGCCATCAGCACGAACTCGCCCGCGATATCGAGATCCAGCTCCTGGAACGCCTCCAGGTATTCCAGATACTGGCTGGTGATGTGTTCGATGGGGATATCGTAAATATCGATCTCGTCCCGCTTGATCAAAAACAGCAGCAGGTCGAGCGGCCCCTCGAAAACCTCGAGTTTGACTTTGTAATCTTTCTCCATCGGGTGAGGGCAAAACTAACTGGGTTGAAGAGAAATGGAAAGGGGAGTTTGCAGCGGCGATCGGGATGGACAACCGGCAGCGGAGGGTAGAAAAAGGGGCTTAGTTCATCATGAAGAAGCGCAGCCTTTTCTGGAAAATCGCAGGCCGGGTGTTTTTGGCTGCCGTTGCGCTGGTGGCCATAGGGCTCCTGGTCATCGCGGAGGAGAATGTCCGGGCAAAGTGGCTTTGGGAACGCTACAAACGTCAGGCCGAGGCCCGGGGCGAACGGTTCGACTTGGCCGCGTTCGCCTCACCTGCCGTTCCAGACGAGCAGAACTTTTATAAGACCCCGCTCTTGAAGGCTGTGATCACGAACACAAATGCAGCCGCTGCCGTTCAAAAACGACTGGAGCGTTTCGACCCGTGGGGCGGCGAAAACTGGCCACGGCTGGGTAAATGGGCTACCGGGGTAAGCGTGGACCAGAAAGCGTGGGCGGAACACCTTGGCTCCGATCCTTTGCAAGCACTGAAGGCCATCGACCCGGAACTGGAAGAAATTTCGCAAGCCAGCCGCCGTCCTTTTGCCCAGTTTCCCATTTCTCTCGAAATGCGGTATCTCCGCCTCTATCTTTCTCTGCGACAAGCCACGCAAATCTTTTTGCTGCGTGCCACGGCCCGGATGGATCAAGGCCAGTCCAGCCTGGCGCTGGAGGATGTGAAAACACTCTTTGGCATTTCCAAAGCCGCCAGCGAACCCCCGTCGCTGATGTCTCTGATGATGGAAGTCGGCATGGTATGCGCTGATCTTCAGCCCGTTTGGGAAGGCTTGGCCGCCCATCGTTGGGATGAAAGCCAACTCGTCGAGATTCAGCAGATGCTGGCGCAGAGGGATTTTCTAGACGCCGGGCTCCGCGGGATGAAAGGAGAAAGAGCCTTTGCGATCGCCGCCTGCACAACCCAACTCTCCGGCTACTGGAGACTGGCGCGGAATGTTTTGTATCAAAACACCCTTGCCCTATCGCGTTGCTATGAGGAACAGTTTTTCCCCTTTCTAGACCCGGCCTCCCGCGTCATTTCACCCCAGGCGCTTCCGCCGGTTATGCCCTCGATCGATGAGAACGCCCCGATTTGGAGCAACCCATTTTGGAGGCATCCCTACACCTGCCTTTTTGAACTGGCCATTCCTGTGATGAATAACGGCTTTAAGAAAATTGCTTATGCCCAAACCGCCGTGGACGAAGCCCGCATCGGCTGCGCCCTGGAGCGCTACCGGCTGGCCTACGGTGAATATCCCGAAAAGCTCGAAGCCTTGGTGCCACGCTACCTGGACCTTCTCCCTTGGGACATCATCACGGGCCAGCCGCTCCATTACAAGCGCACCGCCGACGGCCTCTTTTGCCTCTACTCTGTCGGTTGGAACGTCACCGATGACCACGGCGAGGTAACGGAAGGCTGTGATCTTGCTCAAGGCGACTGGGCCTGGCGCTACCCCGCGCGGCCTTGATGGGGCGAACCCGTGGCCCTTACCGGTGTTTCGCCGCCGCCTCTTCCTGGGCGCGCTGGCAGTCGGGGCAAATGAACGTGTCTGCATCCGTGTCGGGCTGGTCCTGGATGTAGGCCTCGAAGTCGTGCCAGTAGGTGTTGTCGTCGCGGATTTTCTTGCACACCGAGCAGGCGGGCAGCAGTGCCCGGACGCGCCGCAGGTGCCGGGTGAAGTCCAGGAAGCGCCGGGCGACGAAGAGCCGCCGCCACACTTCGTCGGGGTTGATCGGCTTGAGCAGGAAATCGTCCACCCCCGCCCGTACCGCCGCGTCGTGGTCCTCTTCGGAGGTGCGCCCGCCCGTCGCGAGGATGAAGTAGGTGTAGTTCTTCGACTGTTTGTGCCGGATGCGCTTGCAGAGCTCCAGCCCGTCCAGGCCCGGCATGACCCAGTCGGAGAAGAGGACTTCCGCCGGGGCCGCTTCGTTCGCTGCCCAGGCTTCGTCGCCGGTCGGGTAGGCTTGGACTTCGTGGTTCAGGTTCTTGAGGATTTTGACGATAATCTCGCGGGTGATGGGGTCGTCTTCGGCTACAATGATTTTCATGGGGCGGCAGAGGGGGCCGGGCCGAAAACCGGTCCGGTAAGCCGACGATAACTCGCGGGTGCGGTAAAGTCGATAGCGTCGAGCGGTCCTTCTTGCACCGAGAGGATCGTCGTCGTAATCGTGCGGCCGTCGGGGGTGAGCAGCTCGGTTTTCAAGGGCAGCCCGGGCAGTTCATCGGCTCCCGGCAGGCCGGAGAGGCCCCCTGCGAGCCGGACCATTGGGGCTTTCTGAAGCGTCTCGAATACCTCCGCCAGCGGATCGTGTTCACCGGATTTGGCCGCCAGCCACCAGGTCATCCTTAATGCCGCCGTTTGCACCGTGTAGCGCCGGGTCTCGCGGCCCGCGATCGTCTCCCCATTGCCCGCGGGCTGGAGCTGGGCTTTGCCGATCTCCGTCGCCCCGCGAAGGCTCTCCGCCCGGTCCATCAGCTGGCGAGTGGCCGCGCCATCGATCTCCAGGGCTGTCTTCTGCGGGTGGCGCAGCGTGACGGTCGCCCCCGAGGCGGTGTCCATGATCACGGTCGTCTCCGGCCCCAGGTCGGCCCGGATTTTCGGCCCCTTGACCTTGAGCGTTACCTGGGTCGCCAGGTACGGTTTGCCGGTCTGTTCCACGCTCTGGACTACCACCACGTCGGCGAAGGCCATGGGCCCAGCCGCCGCCAAAGCTATCGCCGCCAGAATGCCGCTTGCTTTCATGCACCCAAAGCATCGCGGGCGGAGCGCGGCCCGGTCTTGCCCCGGGCGGTGGGCCCGGGCGCGCTCGCCGCCTGTGCAAATCTTGCTGGTTTTTTGTGGAAAGCCTGGAAAAGATAGCCTAGTTGTCTTCCGTCCCGTGAACCACTCCTCCCGGATCTTTATCGCAGCCGTTACCCTGCTCATCGCCGGGTTTGCCTTCTTTTTCCAGCTTGGCCACTACTCCCTCTGGGACGACGAAGCGGACACCGCCATCCATGCCAAGGGAATCCTGGCCACGGGGGATACAAGCACCATCGTGGGGCACAATTTCTACGCCTACCGCAACGGCGTGACGCTCAAAAACCTGCGCGACCGCGTGACCCCGCCCTTGAGCTCCTACCTGGCCGCCGGGGCGATCGCTCTTTTTGGCGACAGCCCGGCTGCGGTCCGCTTCCCCTTCGCCCTCTTTGGCCTGGCCACCGTGGCCCTGATGCTCTGGTGGCTCCACAAGGACGACGCCAGCCGAACGATGTGGCTGCTGGCGTGCATCGGCATCCTCTGCAACGTCTCGCTCTTCCTCTTCTCGCGCAACTGCCGCTACTACGGCCCCGTCCTTTTCACCAGCACCGCCCTGGCCTACCTCTACCTCCACTGGCGGGGGACGGCCTGGCAACGCCTCCTGTGGGTCCTGGCGTCCCTGGTGCTACTGGCTTCCAACTACATCAGCTTCATCGCCGTCTACCTCTGCCTGGTGGCCGATGCCTTTGTTTTTGGCCGGGGGCGGCTCTCCTTTTCCAAAGCGGATTTTGCCTGGACCCTCCCGCCTGTGGCCGTCTTGGGCGGGGTGATCATCTCCATCTGGAACCCTCTTGCCACAGAGTTTGCCTCCAAGCGTGCCCCCTCTCCCCTTGGGGAAAAACTGACCCTCCTCTGGTGGAACCTGCGGGACACCAACGCCAACGAATTTTACGCCGCCGGGATACTGCTGGTCGGGGCCGTCATCGCCTGGCGCATGAAGGACGTCTGGATGCGGCGGGCCATGCTGGCCTTTGCCGTGCTTTTAGTGGGCACCACGATTTTTTCCCCCCAGAGCATCCAGGATACCAACGCCGCCGACATCCGCTACTGCCTGCCGCTCATCCCCCTGGGGATCTTCATCGGCGCCCGCACCCTGGCCTTCCTGGGGGCCAACATGCCCGGGCAGATCCTCATGCTCGGCGCGGCGGTCTTCTTCACCAACGTCCTCAACGGCGGGATGTTCCTCTCAACCGGCTTCCATTCCGGCATTGTCCTCTTCTACCAGGAGCTATTCCGCAAACCCGAGGACCCGTATGCCGTCGCGTCGGCCTGGATCAACAGCCACCTCAACGAAGGCGAATCGATCTACGTCATGCCTTACTTCATGACCGGCCCGCTGATTTACCACGCCCCCAAGGCCGTTTACGCCTGGCAGCTCGATCGGCCTGCCGAGGGGCAGTTTAAAGACCTCGCCCCCATCAACTTTGCCTACCAGGAAGACCCGGACTACCTCGTAGTCTTCGGGCCGGGCAACCTGCCCTTCATGAAGAAGAAGATCAGCGCCCGCAAGCAGGAGAAAAGCCGCTACATCCAGGTTGAGGCGCTGACTGCCTACGCCCAGGCCCTCTACCGGCCCGAAATCTTCCAGCGCAACTTCGGCAAGGAACCAGGCGACGACGGTGCCTGGGGCATCATCATCTACAAGCGCGTGCCCCGCCTCTCGAACGAGGTCAAGGACAGCCTCATCGTACCCAAGTAGGGCCGTCGGCCAGACGGGAGAGCGGGAGGGGACCGCAGCTACGGGCGCTGCCAGTCCGGCTTATTTTCGTAAACCCAGCGGTAATAATCGCGCCGCTCCAGCAAAGCCGCCGCCGGTTCGTCCACGATCAGCGTGCAGACCGGGTGCATCTGGAGCGCCGAGGCGGGGCAGGAAGCACTCACCGGGCCCTCGGCCATCGCCGCCACCGCCCGCGCCTTCTGCTCCCCGAACGCCAGCACCAGGCAGGCCTGGGCATCGAGGATCGTCCCCACGCCCATCGTAATCACGTGCCGCGGCACCTCCTCAGGCGAGGCAAAGTGCAGCGCGTTGTCGGCCACCGTACGCGCCGTCAGCGTCTTAAGCCGGGTCCGCGAGGCCAGCGACGAGCCCGGTTCGTTAAAGCCGATGTGCCCATCCGAACCGAGGCCCAGGAGCTGAAGATCGATCCCGCCCGCCTCGCGGATCGCCTCCTCATACTGCGCACAGTGGCGGGCAATATCTGCCGACATGCCGTTGGGAATGTGCCAGCGAGCCACCTTAAAGCGCTCGAAAAGATGAGCCTGCATGAAGGCCGCGTAACTTTGCGGGTGCGTTCCGGGCAGCCCCACATACTCGTCCAGGTTAAAGGCCGTCGCCTGGGAAGGGTCGATTGCCCCCGCCTCGGCCATCGCGCAGAGCCTCTCGTAAAGTCGTAGTGGCGTCGATCCCGTGGCCAGCCCCAGCACACTCTCCGGTTTCACGCGCAGCTGCCGGGCGATGAGCGCGGCCGCTTCCAGGCTCGCTTCTTGTGCATCGGCTTTTATAATGATTTCCATAACCGTCCCCCCGTATTGAATTTCTTAAGATAATGAACGCTTCCTCCACCTCCGGGGCAAATGAATTCGCCGCCCGCCTGGCACGCCTGGGCCTGCGGGCCGAGGATATTGAGGAAAATTTTGCCCGCTCCTCGGGGCCCGGCGGCCAGAACGTCAACAAAGTATCCACCTCCGTCACCCTCCGGCACGGGCCGAGCGGCGTGGCGGTCACCGTACAGGATACCCGCTCCCAGGCCATGAACCGCCAGCTGGCGCGCCAGCGGCTCATCGAAACCCTGGAGGAACAACTCCGCGAGCGCCGGGCCCAGGAGCGCTCCGAGCGGGAAAAAACCCGCCGCCGCAATCGCCCTCGCCCCTTCGGCGTCAAGCGGCGGATGGTCGACGCGAAAAAGAAGCGGGGCGCCGTGAAAAAACTGAGGGGGCGAGTGGAGTAACCGTTTAGTAAAAGGTTTTTAACGCTGGCCAAGTTTGACGGTCCATGAGGTCCTTTCAGCGTTGAAAAGCAGCTACAAGAGTTTGGGGCGGATGGATATTATACAGCCCGGTTGGAGGCATGGGGGAGAGGCACATCAGCTCCAACGGGGATTCTATTAAATTACCTCATTGCATGCGGCGGGGATGGCTTATTATTTGACAGTTATTGAAGTCTTTTTAGTTTGCTTGAGGCATGGCCCAACCTGTCTCCCCATTGATTTCAATCATCATCCCTGCATTCAATGAGGAAGGAAACTTGGCGACGGTTTTCGAGCGGGTTAACAAGATGATGGATTGCGCGGCCGCCTACCGGTTCGAAGCCATCGTATTGGATAACGCCAGCGTCGACCGGACCTCCGAACTGGCCCTCGAATTTTGCCAGACCGATCCCCGCTGGAAATACCTGCGCTACTCCCGCAACTTTGGCGCGGAGGCTTCGCTGCTTGCCGGACTTGATCACGCCGAAGGCGATGCGGTAGTAAATCTTTTCTCGGACATGCAGGACCCCCCTGAACTCATCCCGACGATGATCCAGCTATGGAGGCAGGGCGCCGATGTGGTCTACGGAAGCCTAACCAAGCGCAGCGACGGGAACTGGCTCAAGACACTAGGCGCCAAGATCGCGTACCTAATGATCTGCAACCTAAGCGACTGCAAGATCGTCCCCAACGCCACCGATTTTCGCCTCATGGACCGGAAAGTAGTCCAGCAACTGCGCGCCCTGCGAGAGCCCGACCGCTACATGCGCGGCCTAGTCCACTGGGTTGGCTTCAAACAGGTTCCCCTTCCCTACGAAAGAGCCCTGCGGACCAAGGGAAAGTCCACAGCCAACGTCTATTACTGCGTTAAATTTGCCCTGCACGCAGTGATCTGTTTTTCCAACAAACCGTTGAAAGTGGTAACCTTATTTGGATTGCTGATCACCTCGGTCTCCTTCGTCCTTAGCCTCACGTATGCCTTACTCTATTTTGCCCAGCCGAGTTTTTTGACAAAGGCCCCTCCCGGAGTAACGACGACATTCCTGCTCCTGCTCTTTATGATCGGCTCGAACGCCCTCATCTTGGGGATTATTGGAGAATACGTCGGGCGGATCTACAACCAGGGAAAAGGGCGGATGCCCTACATCGTGGACCAGAAGGTCAACATCTAGGGTCCCATCGCCTGGCCTTGGCTTTTCTTCTCACAGCCCCCCAAGGCCCCATCCGGGGGAAGCCATGATGTGGACTTTTTTGCCGACATCCATTAAACTTTGTGGATATGTCTAGTAGAAATATCGTGGTAGTCGTCGGCGCCGGGCCTGCGGGACTTGCTTGTGCAGCCGAACTCGTTGAAAAACGGTCCGATGTTTCTGTGACGGTAATCGAAAAAGATCAGGTCTATGTGGGGGGCATCGCCCGGACGGTGGAATACAAAGGCTTCCGATTCGACATCGGAGGGCACCGTTTTTTTAGCAAAAATAAGGAAATCAGCCAATGGTGGGCTGATCGCATGGGTAAGGAATTCATCTCCGTGAATCGGCTATCTCGTATTTTTTACCGGGGAGTGTTCTTTGATTACCCGCTTAAAGCCATGAATGCCCTTCTGGGGCTCGGCATTGGGACAAGCATTCTTTGCATCCTGAGTTATCTCAAGAGCAAGGTATTGCCGGTCCGGCCTGAAAAGTCATTTCAAGATTGGGTCAGCAATCGTTTTGGAAAAAAGCTATTTTCGATTTTTTTCAAAACCTACACAGAGAAAGTCTGGGGGATGCCGTGTGAGCAGATCAGTGCTGATTGGGCCGCCCAGCGCATCAAAGGGCTTTCCCTTTCCGGTGCCATCTGGAACTCTCTTTTTCCCAAAAAGCCAAAAACCGGGGGCGAAGTGGTAAAAACGTTGATTGATCGCTTCCAATATCCCCGCCTTGGCCCCGGCCAGATGTGGGAAAAGACCCGCGATGACATTCTCAACAAGGGAGGCGAGGTTTGGATGGGGCAAGAAGTCGTCAAGCTAACGCGCGAAGGTTGCAGGATCGTTTCCGTGACAACTCGCGACGCGCAAGGGCAGGAAAAGATTTTCGCTGGTGACGAATTTATTGTCACGATGCCTCTTCGGGAGACGATCTTGCGTATTTCCCCGCCGGTGGAGGACTCCGTTTTAATCGCGGCCCGCAACCTGACCTACCGCGATTTCCTGACTGTGGCCTTGATGATCCGAAAAACGGACCTTTTTGCGGACAACTGGATCTACGTTCACGATCCCTCCGTTCGCTTGGGCCGCATCCAAAACTTTAACAACTGGAGCCCCTCATTGATTCCCGAAAAAGAAGTTACCTGTTTGGGATTGGAATATTTTTGTTTCGAAGGAGACGACCTCTGGAACATGGCAGACGCAGATCTCATCGCCCTTGGCAAAAAGGAGGTGGAGCAGCTTGGTTTCGTCAAAAGCGGGGAGGTGTTTGATGGCGCCGTAGTCCGGATTCCCAAGGCCTATCCGGTTTATGGCCCAGGGTATCAGGAAGATGTGGAAAAGATCCGGCGGCAGATCCACGGATTTGAAAATCTCCAGGTCGTCGGTCGTAATGGGATGCATAAATACAACAACATGGACCATTCCATGTTGAGTGCTCTGCTGGCTGCGCGCCGTCTTTCGGGTGGGAAGCTCGACCCCTGGAACGTCAATTCCGACGCGGAATATCATGAGGAAGCCAAGTAGGAGTTTGGCGTACTCAATAATCCACGCAATACCTTCCCGAGTGGCCGCTTTCCCTGCCCCGCCGGAGTCAAGCAGCGGATGGTCGACGCGAAGAAGCAGCGCGATGCAGTGAAGAAACTGTGGAAACGGGCCGGGTAGCGCGGGCAAGCACCCCGAGCCCCGCGCAGCCAACCAGACCCAGGAGGCAGATTCCGAGGGCCGCCGTGAAGTGGGTGGGCCAGTAGATGAACTCTACCTTGTGGGTGCCTGGCTCCAGGAAGACCCCCCGGAAGAGGTAATTGGCTCGGAATATGGGCTGGTCCACGCCGTCCACTTTCACCTTCCAGCCAGGGTACCAGGTGTCGTTAAGAACCAGCAGGGCCCTATCTTTGGTGGAGGCCTCAAGCCCTAAGCGGCTTCCTTGGTCTTGGAACGCTTTCGTTTCTCCTTCATCCCTGGGGGGATTGGTGTTGGACGGGGATGGTATCGTTTGGCCCAGCAATGGCTCCACTACAGCTGTCTGGCGGGGATCGAAATTGGGTGAAATCAGCGTTCTCAGGATCTCATTCTGGTCCCTCACGACAGCCCAGTTGGAGACTATGTGGGCTCGGGGCAGCGCGCTCTCTCGGACAATGTAGTCGCAGTCTTTTGGCCCGTTTCCCCAAAGGATCGTTTCGATGCTCCCTTTGCCAGAGGCCAGATAGCGAAGCGAAATCAGGTCTGCCAGCCTTTCCCTAATCGGGATTGGCCCTGTCATGATCCCGGCTAGAAGCGTGCGAAAGCGGGAGAGGGTCATCCAGCAGGTGTTTAGAACGGGAACCTGGCCGAGCCGGATTGCGTTGGTGGCCCCAACTTGCGTGGCCCAATCAAGGATCTCACGCCGGGTTTCGCCCAAGGTATATTGCTGCACCTGATAAGAGAGGCAAAGGAAGGTGTGGAGATTATCGTTGCCCATTCGTTTTTCCAATTCCGTGGCCCGTTGCGTGTAAAGGCCTGCGGCCGCAGTTGGATGAATTTGGCGGGAGACAAGCACAAGATTCAGGAAAGCAAAGGCCACGGCGGCGTATTGAGGCCATTTTTTTGGAATCTTTTTGACGGCTAGGAAATAAAAAATGGCTGTGGCGCCTCCAAAGAAGCCGATGGCCTGAGCATAATCGAGATACTCGTCTTCAACCTGCGCAGGTGAGGGAACGCGCGGGTGCTTCATTAGCCAGGCCAAGGCGCTGTCGCTGAAAAGGCATGCGAGGAATCCCAGGGCGAACACGCCGAGGGCGGCCGCCGTGATCCACCAGATCCGCTTGCGAACCTTCAACGTCTCCTCCTTGCATTCGATCAGCGCCTGAAGGCCGAGAGCCCCCAGCATGGCGATGGCGTAAGCGACAAAGATGTAAAATTTTGGAGCAAATCGCAGATGCCCGAACCCCGGTACTGTTTGATGAAAAAATTCGTAAAACGGCGTGTATTTACCTGCCGCCATCACGAGTCCAAAAACAGCGATAATCAGCAGGAAAGTGATTTGGGCTGTGCGCTCTCCATTGCGTTGCGGACCCTTGAGCCAGAGCCACGCGAAGAGGGCGGAAACGAGCGGGACCAATCCCAGGTAGCAGTGACACATTCCAAATTCATAAAGGGTTGGTGCCCAGAATTTGTCTGGATAGCCCGGTCTGCCGTATAGGAACGGCAGTAAAAAGGTCAGCCAGTGGCGCGGATGGGCCGAGGCCGTTCGCGTCATCGCGTCCACTTCCCCCGCGCGCTCGCTAAGAGGCACTAGCTCCGCGGTTAGCACCCACTGTGGAGCCGACAGCGCGGCGGCGAGGACCAAAGCCACCCCCAGCAACAGCATGGAGTAGATGGCAATTCTCCAGTTCTGTTTCCAAACCCACCAAACGACGACATAAATGCCGGTAATCAGGCCGGTATAAAAAAAGTACTCTCCATTGGCTAACAATTGCAGCCCAAGAAACAGGGAAAGCATGCCGATTGTCCCTGCATTATTTTGCACGGTTGGCAAAAAGCCCCGGCTGACGGATTCAGCGGTCTGACTCAAAATGCGGCCCGTGTACATAAGCACCAGCGGTCCCCATACCATGGACGTAAAAGCGGGAGCCCCCTCGATCCAGGTAACCAAATAGGTGCCAAAGGTAAATGCCACCGAGGCCAGCAAAGAGGGAGCCTTATCTAACTTCCACGAACGCCCCAGGGCATACCATCCCACCGCTGAGACGCCGAGATGGAATGTCCACCAGAGGCGGATGGAAAACTCCTCCCATGGCAGAACAAACATCCAGTTTGGGGGGTAAAATGCTCCGCTGTGAGGTTGGGCGGCTCCGGGAATTCCGCACTGGTTGTTATACCAAAGGCAAAAGCTTCCATGCCGCAACGCCTCTCCATGGATGATCCGCATCGTCGCATCGTTGAAGAAAAAATCCCTCAAAAAAAGCATTCGACCGCCAAGCCAAATGTCTGCCAGAAAAACAAAAGGCAGGGTCAACAAAATCAGAATAGGCCAATGGGACCGGAAGGAGAATTTCATAACGGAATGTTAAATAACGATTACTTGGTGGAGTATTAGTAATACGAGGATATTATTATTCAGTTTTGTTACTTCTGCTTGAGCCGGAAGCATTGAGGGGTCTCGCCGAATTCTTTGCGAAAGATTTTTCCGAGGTAGTTGCCGTTGGAAAAGCCGCAGTGTTGGGCGATTTTTCCAATCGGCCAGTCGGTCTCGATCAGGAAGGCCCGCACCCGCTCCAGTTGCGATCGGCGGATCTCGGTGAGCACGGTGTGCCCCAGGGCGCGCCGGAAGCGCAGTTCCAGCGAACGCCGCGAGAGTCCGATATGCTCGGCGACGTCTGGGATGCCCAGGGGCCGGTTGGCTTCGTGGCGGATGAACCGGAGCGCGTCGGCGATTTTCCGGTCGTCGGTGGCGGCGATTTCCGTCGATTGCCGCGCCACGACGTGGGTGGGCTCGATCAAGATTTGCCTCGGGGGGACCTTCTCGCCGCGCATCATGGCTTCGAGCAGTTCGGCGGCTTCGTAGCCCGCTTTCTCGGCGTTGAGGGCGACGCTCGAGAGGGGCGGATCGCACAGTTCGCAGAGCAGCTCGTCGTTGTCGACGCCGATGACCGCCACTTCGTCGGGCACGCTCAGGCCCGCTTCCATGCACGCCTCGATGACCTGGCGGCCCCGGGCGTCGAGCGCGGCCATGACGCCCAGCGGTTTGGGCTGACTGGCCAGCCAGCGCACCAGGCGCTTTTGCTCCCGGCCCCAGTCCTGCTCGGAGGAGGGCGGCTTGGGGTAGATGGCGCATGAAAACCCTGCTTCTTTGAGCCTCGCGGCGAAGGCGCTCTGGCGGCGCTCCACCCAGTTGGTGGTGCGGTAGCCGCCCACGAAGGCGAAGTGTACGAGGCCCCGGTCCATCAAGTGCTCCGCCGCGAGCCGCCCGATGGCCTCCCCGTTGGCGCGGATCTCCGGGCAGCCCGAGAGCGGGCTCGACGGGGCCAGCTGGCGGTCGGAGAGGGGACCGGCGATCACTGGCAGGCCCGTGCGCAGAATCGCGCGCGCCACGCTGTCGGTGGGGACGCGGGCTATGATCCCCGTGCCGCCCCAGGCGCGCATGGTGGGGAGCGTCTGGATGAGATCCCCGGGCATCACATGCAAGCCCCAAGGTCCGTGCAGGCGGGCGTAGCGGCGCACGCCCCGTAGGAGGCCCCGGCCGACCTCGCGGGAGGTTTCCAACAGAAGCGCAACGTGAAATTTGGCGTGGGGAACGGGGTTGGTGGTCATTGCGCAAAATTACCCTGACTCTGCGGATCATTACCGTAGATGAGCCTCGGGGAATGTGCGATAAAAAAAACGATCCCTTTCCATGAGTAACTCCCCGTTCATCCACGACGACTTCCTTTTGCAGACCCGCGCCGCCCGCGAACTTTACCACGGCTACGCCGAGGGCCTGCCCATCATCGACTACCATTGTCACCTGAAGCCCTCGGAGATCGCGGGCGACAAGCGCTGGGAGAACATTACGCAAATCTGGCTCTACGGCGACCACTATAAATGGCGCGCCATGCGCACCGCCGGGGTGCCCGAGCGCCTTTGCACCGGTGGAGATACCTCGGACTGGGAGAAATTCGAAGCCTACGCCGGGATCATGCCCAAGGCGCTGCGCAACCCTCTCTACCACTGGACCCACCTGGAGCTTTCCCGCTACTTCGGCGTTACCGACCGCCTACTTGGGCCGGACACGGCGAAGTCCATCTACGACGACTGCAACCGCGTCATTACCGCGCCTGATTTCTCCTGCCGCTCGCTCATGACGCGCTCGAAGGTGGAGGTCGTCTGCACCACGGACGATCCCGTCGACTCCCTGGCCGACCACATCGCCATCGCGGCTGATGCCTCTTTCTCCGTCCAGGTGCGGCCCACGTGGCGTCCCGATCTGGCTTACGCCGTAGACCGTCCCGAGGCCTTCCTGGCCTGGCTCGGCAAGCTCGAAGCCGCCGCTTGCGTGGAGATCGGCAATCTGGAGGCCTTCCTCAGTGCCATCCGCCAGCGCCACGCCTTTTTCCACGCCCACGGTTGCCGCCTTTCCGATCGCGGCCTCGATACGGTTTATGGTGACGACTGCACCGCATCGCAGGCCGCGACGATCTTTGACAAAGCCCGCGCCCGCCAGCCGCTCGATCCGGTCGAGATCCGCCGCTTCAAGTCGTTCATGCTCTTCGAGCTGGGCGTCATGGATGCCGAAAGCGGCTGGACACAGCAGATCCACTACGGCGCGCTGCGCAACAACAACACCGCCATGTTCCGCGCGCTCGGGCCGGATACCGGGTTCGACTCCATCGACGATCAGCCGGTGGCCCAGGGCCTCTCGCGCTACCTCGACCGCCTCGCGCTGGCGGGCAAGCTGCCCCGGACGATCATCTACAACCTCAACCCGCGCGACAACGAACTGATCGCCACCATGCTGGGCAACTTCCAGGACGGCGAAGTCGCGGGCAAGCTGCAAATGGGCAGCGGGTGGTGGTTCCTGGACCAGACCGACGGCATGACGCGCCAGATCGAAGCCCTCTCGCAGTTGGGCTTGCTGAGCCAGTTCGTCGGCATGCTCACCGACAGCCGCTCCTTCCTCTCCTACACCCGCCACGAATACTTCCGCCGCCTGCTTTGCAACATCCTCGGCGCGGATATGGAGCGCGGCCTCATCCCGAACGACCTCGCGCTCGTTGGGAAAATGGTCGCCGACATCTCTTACCACAACGCCCGCAATTACTTCGGGTTCTTCTCCAAATAACAAATCACACGCAATGTCCAAACTTCCTTCTCTTAACCTGTCGCTGCTCAAGAGCGGCTTCAACCTCCCGAAAAACGTCGCCGTCGGCCCGCTCGCCACGCGGCCTGAGAAAGTCCTCCAATTCGGCGAGGGCAACTTCCTGCGCGCCTTTGTCGATTGGATGATCGACGAAGCCAACGAACGCGCCGGGTTCAACGGCAGCGTCGTCGCGGTCCAGCCGATTGCCCAGGGCCTCGCGGGCAAGATCAACGAACAGGACGGCCTCTACACGCTGATTGCCCGGGGCGTCGAAGCGGGCAAAGTCGTCGAGAACCGCCGCGTCATCTCCTCCATTTCCCGCGCGCTCAACCCCTACGATGAGTGGGCCGCGCTCGTGGAGCTGGTTCGCAGCGCCGATCTGCGCTTTGTCATATCGAATACCACCGAGGCGGGCATCGCCTACGTCGAGGAGCCGCACACCCCGGGCGTTTGCCCCAACTCCTTTCCGGCCAAGGTCGCCAACCTCCTTTACGAGCGCTTCCAGGCCGTCAAGGGCGACGCCGCAAAGGGGCTCGTCTTCATCCCGTGCGAACTGATCGAACGCAACGGCTCCAAGCTCAAGGAATACGTTCTCAAGCACGCCGCCGCGTGGCAGCTGGGGGCCGAATTCACCGCGTGGATCGAATCCGCCAACGCGTTCTTGAACACGCTGGTTGACCGCATCGTCCCCGGCTACCCGCGCGCCGAAGCCGAGGCGCTCGTGGGCGAACTGGGCTACCAGGACAACCTCATCGACACCGGCGAAGTCTTCCACCTCTGGGTCATCGAAGGCCCGGCCAAGTACGCCGACGAATTCCCGCTCGCCAAGGCGGGGCTCAACGTCATCTGGACCGACGACCAGACCCCCTACCGCACCCGCAAAGTGCGCGTGCTCAACGGCGCACATACTTCCAGCGTCCTCGCCTCCTACCTGGGTGGCCTCGATACCGTCGGCGAAATGATGGGCGACCCGGTTTTTGGCAAATTCATCCGCCGCGCCGTGTTTGACGAAATCGTCCCCGCGCTGCCGATGGAGGAAGCCGCCAAGAAAGCCTTTGCCGAAGCCGTCATGGAGCGCTTCCAGAACCCGTTCATCCGGCATGAGCTTCTGAGCATCTCGCTCAACTCCGTCTCCAAATGGAAAGTGCGCGTGCTCCCGTCGCTGCTCGACACCGTCCGGAACACCGGCAAACTCCCGGCCGCGCTGGCCTTCTCGCTCGCCGCGCTGATCAGCTTCTACAAAGGCACCGCGACCGCCGAAGGCAACCTGCAAGGTTTGCGTGACGGCGCGGCCTACCCGATCCGCGACGACGCCGACATCCTGGAATTCTTCAAAACCCGCTGGGCCAGCCTCGCCTCCGACCCCGCCGCACTCGCGAAAGAGACCCTCTCGCAGACCGCCTTCTGGGGCCAGGACCTCAACACCGTTCCCGGCCTGACCGAAGCCGTCGCGGGCGGCATCGCGGCCATCCAAACCAAGGGCGCTCGCGCCGCCGTTGAAGCGCTGCTCGCCTAACCGCCCATGAATCCCCTTCTCCGCATTCATCCCACCGACAACGTCGGCGTCGCGCTCGAAGACCTCGAAGCCGGGCAGACCCTCTCCGTGGGCGGCTTCGAGATCACCCTCGCTGAAAAAATCGCCCGCGGGCACAAAGTGGCGCTCTCGGAAATCGCCGTGGGCCAGAATGTGATCAAGTATGGCAGCCCCATCGGCCATGCCATCGCGCGCGTCTGCCCCGGCGGCTGGGTCCATTCGCACAACCTCAAGACGAACCTGGGCGGGCTCCTGGAGTACACCTACCAGCCCGTCCCCAGCGCCATCGCCTCCAAGGGCGAGGGCCCCACGTTCGAGGGCTTCAAGCGGCCCAATGGCGACGTCGGCATTCGCAACGAACTCTGGATTCTGCCCACCGTCGGCTGCGTCAACCACATCGCCGAGGCGCTCGCCCGTCGCTTCAACGAAAAAGCGCAGCGGGGCGAAGCCGGGAGCATCGAGGGCGTCTACGCCTTTACCCATCCCTACGGCTGCTCGCAGCTCGGCGAGGACCACGCCAACACCCGCAAAGCCCTGGCGGGCCTGGCCCACCACCCCAACGCGGGCGGCGTGCTGGTGATCGGCCTCGGGTGCGAGAACAACACCATGGAGAGCTTTAAGGAAGCCCTGGGCGACGCCGAGAGCGGTCGCTACCGCTTCCTCATTTCGCAGCAGGTCGAGGACGAAATGGAAACCGGCCTGGCGCTCCTGGGCGAGCTCGCGGAGATCGCGGGCAAAGTTCAGCGCGAGCCGGTGCCCGTCTCCAAGCTGCGCGTCGGCCTCAAGTGCGGCGGCTCCGACGGCCTTTCCGGCATCACTGCCAACCCGCTTGTTGGCGCTTTCTCCGACCTGCTCGTCGCCAGCGGCGGCACCACGGTGCTAACCGAAGTCCCCGAGATGTTCGGCGCGGAAACGCTCCTCATGAACCGCTGTGTCAGCCGCGAGGTCTACAAAAAGGCCGTCGACATGGTCAATGGCTTCAAAGACTACTTCCTGCGGCACAACCAGGTCGTTTACGAGAACCCGTCGCCCGGCAACAAGGACGGCGGCATCACCACCCTGGAGGAAAAATCGCTCGGCTGCACCCAGAAGGGTGGCTGCGGCCCCGTCGTCGACGTGCTCGGCTATGCCGAACCGCTCAAGCTGCCCGGCCTCAACCTCCTGGACGGCCCCGGCAACGACATCGTCGCCGTTACCGACCTGGCCGCCTCCGGCGCGCACATCATCCTCTTTACCACCGGGCGCGGCACCCCGCTGGGAGGCTGCGTGCCCACCATGAAGATCGCCACCAACAGCGAGCTCGCCCGGCACAAAAAGAACTGGATCGACTTTGACGCCGGGGAGCTCATCCACGGCACCACGCGCGAGGAACTGGCCGCCCGGCTTTTCCTCGACGTCCTGGCCGTCGCCAGTGGCCGCAAGAAAACCCAGGCGGAGATCAACGGCTTCCGCGAAATCGCCATCTTCAAGGACGGCGTGACGCTGTAGCGAAAAAAATTTAGGGGTTCCGCGCCGGAGCAGAGACCGGCTCGGGATGAAAAGAAAAGGCCCCCTTTTTTGAAGGAGAGGGGGGCCTTTTTAATTGCCCGGTTGGAGGCCGGAAGGGCACAATCCGGGAACCCCCATGAAACCGTTCCCCCTTTTTCTCGCGGTCGGATTCCTCTGCTTCCTTCCCCTCCGGCTGCCCGCCTCCGAGGAGCCCCGCTTCCCCTTTTCCCTTCCGTGGGACGACGCCACCCCCGGCGTCACCGACATGAGCGGCCTCCTGGAAAAACCGGCGGGCGCCCACGGCTTCGTCCAGGCCCGCCCTGACGGCCACCTCTACGCAGGCGACCGGCGCATCCGCTTTTTCGGCGTCAATACCACCTTCGGCGCGAACTTCCCCACCCACGAGGCCGCCGAGGGCATCGCCGCCCGCATGGCGAAATTCGGCATCGGCTGCGTCCGGTTCCACCACATGGACACCCAGAAGGCCCCCGCCGGGATCTTGCAGGCCGACCGGCGCACCCTCGACCCCGAGCGTCTGGACCGCCTCGATTACTTCATCGCCCGGCTCAAAGCCCACGGCATCTACGCCAACCTGAACCTGCACGTCGGCAACGTCTACCCCGGCATGCCCGCTTGGGAGAAACATCCCTCCTTTTTCAAAGGCGTGGACCTCTTTTACCCGCCCCTGCTGGAGGCCCAGCGCGACTACGCCCGGCAACTCCTCCGGCACGTCAACCCGTACACGCACACCGCCTACGCCGACGAGCCCGCCGTCGCCTTTGTGGAGATCAACAACGAGAACGGCCTCATTTCCGAGTGGTGGAGCGGTTCGCTTGACGCTATGCCGGAGCCGTACCGCGCGGAGTTGGAGGCCCCTTGGAACCGCTGGCTGCAAGCGCGCTACCCCTCCCAGGAGGCGTTGCAAAAGGCCTGGAACCTTGCCGACCAACCGTCCGGCGGCGAACTTCTGCGCGAGGGGAACTTCGCGGGCGGTCTCGGCTCCGCGTGGACCCTGGAGCAGCACTTCGGAGCGAAAGCCGCTACCGCCAAGCTACCCGAGGGGGAGGGCGGCCTGCGCCTTCATGTGGAGAAAACCGGCAGCCTAGAGTGGCACCTCCAGCTTTCCCAGCCCCTCCTTTCCCTGGAGGGCGACAAGTCCTACACCCTTGCCTTCCGTGCCCGGGCCGCTGCGGGTACCCCCCGGCGAGTGAGCGTCGATGTCGGCCAGGCGCATGCTCCGTGGGGGCTCCTCTGGTCCGCAAAGGCCGACCTTGGGCCCGAGTGGAAAGAGTACCGTTTCGTTTTCCAAGTCACCGACAGGGAACCGAACGCCCGCGTTGTTTTCGGCAACCTGGGCGAGTCCGGAGCCGATCTTGATTTCGCCGACGTCTCGCTGCGGCCCGGGGGCCGGTTCGGCCTCTCCGAGGGCGAGCACCTGGGCGCATTGCCGTTATTCATCAAATCCAGCTTCGCCTCCCGCACCGCCGAGGCCCAGCGCGACTGGCTGCGCTTCCTCTGGGAAACCGAGGAAGCCTACTGGACGGGCATGCGCTGCTTCCTGCGCGACGAGATCCGGACCCACAGCCTGCTGGTGGGCACGGCGGCGGAATACAGCCTCCCGCAGATCCAGGCCGCCTTCGACGTCGTGGACAGCCATGCCTACTGGCAGCACCCCAATTTTCCCCGCAAACCGTGGGACTTGACCGACTGGACCGTCGCGCCCCTCTCCATGGCGGGCATCAAGGGCGGGGGCACCCTTCCCGGCCTCGCCCTGCGCCGCGTCGAGGGCAAACCCTTCATCTGCACCGAGTACAACGCCCCTTCCCCCAACCCCCACGCCGCCGAAGCCTTCCTGCTCGTCAGCGCCTTCGCCGGGCTCCAGGACTGGGACGCCCTCTTTGCCTTTGAGTACTCGGGCCGCACCGATGACTGGGACAGCCGCCGCCAGGGCAGCTTTTTCGACATCGACCAGAACTCGGCCAAGCTCGTCACCCTCCCCGCCGCCGTATCGCTCTTCGTGCGAGGCGACCTGCCCAAAGCCGCTGCCACGCGTACCCTTGCGGTTTCCCAGGATCAGGCCCTTGAGTATTGCCGCCGCCGGGGTACCTGGTGGGCCGCTGAAAATGTGATCGGGATGCCCTGGCAGGACCTCTTCCGGGTGGCCTTCCAAATCGGCAACGCCTCCTCCGCCTCGGCTACCGGAGAAAGCTCCCCGCTCTTCTGGGACACGCCCCACGCCCGCGCCGCCGTGGACGCCCCGCGCGGTAAAGCCCTCATCGGCCAGGGTTCCGGCGAGCCCATTGCGCTCGGCGAAGTCGGCGTCGCCTTCCAAGGCTGGGCCGCCCTCGCGCTGACTGCCATCGACGGCCCCGACTTCCATTCCCCGGGTCGCGTGCTCATCTGTGCCGCCGGGTCCGTCGAGAACACCGGAATGGTCTGGAAAAGCGCCGCCAAAGACTCCGTGGGCCGCGACTGGGGCCGCGCGCCCGTCCTGGCCGAGGGCATCGCCGCCCGCGTCACCCTGCCGCTCCCGCCCGCTCGCATGAAGGCCTGGGCCCTGGACGAACGGGGCCAGCGCGGAGCCCCCATCCCCCTCCAGGCGGAAGGCTCTGGCTCGGCGCTCAACCTTGGCCCCGAGCACTGCACCCTTTGGTATGAAGTGGAAATCAGCGGCGACTTATCAACAAACCGCTGAGGGCACGCCGGAAGCGCGGCACTTCAAGAGCCACTTGGCCCGGACCACCTCAAAGCTGTAACCGTGCCCCAGCCGGTTAAGCAATCGCTGAAGGCCGTTGACGCAATTCACATAGATTTGGGCCGGGTAGCCGCATTCGACAGAGGCAAGAATTTCCTCGAGCCAGGCGTCCGTCGCGTGAATAAGGTCACGGAATATCAAGGCCATTTCAGGGGGAAGCAACCGCTCCCATTCGGCATAGCGGGCTTCCGCCTCGGCCCGGGTCTCGCTCTCCCAGATCGCACGATAGCGTTCCTTGGCCTCGTAAGCGGCTTTCAACTGGGGATAACTGCCCAGCCAGGTGTCGAGCTTGACTCTCTGAGCCGGATTGAGGCGCTCGGGGGTGCGGAGAACCATGCGGCGACCGTTCCGGATCAAACCGTGCTTGGAAACGGGGAAGGCCATTGCGCTGCGAAGGCATTCCAGCGTCTCGTTGGCCTGTTTGGCGATGTGAAAACGGTCTACCACCAGGCTCGCCCAGGGTAGAACGGACTTAACCGCCTTGCGGTAAGGCTCCCACATGCCGATCGTCACCCGTTCGATGGCCTCTTTGCCCGGGAGGCCACGAAGAAAGTCGGTGACGGCTTCCTCGCTGCGCGAAGGCAGAAGGTCGAGCAGCGTTTTGCTCTCCACGTCGATAACCGCCGTCCAAAGCTGGTGGCCATAATGTACCAGACCGATCCCGATCCATTGCGGGGTGGTCATATTCCGGTTCGCCAGCGCGCGAGCTGCGTAAGTTCTGAAAACCAGCCGGACCGTTCCCTCGCTGACCCCGAGTTCACGGGCAATGAAGGTGAACGGCTCTTTCACGCTGACGGCTTCGATATGCCGGACGAGCCGCTCGGTCATGCCATGGTGTTTATCCATGTGGGGAACGTCCTGGTAAATCGTCTTCTGGCACCGTTTGCAAAACCAGCGCCGACGGTTGACCCAGATGCTGACCCGCTTTCCCTGCACGGGGAGGTCGAGGTATAGCGCGCGCTTGGTCCCGTTTTTGACCAGGCAGGGGGCCTCGCAGCAGGCTGCCGGCGGGGTGTCGCCGGAGACAATAAAAATAAAATGCCCGCCATCTTCGGTTACCTTCTCGACCGTAAGCTGCGGGAGATTAAGCAAGCCTTTCATACCGGGTAACAAAAAAACACCGGGGGGGGATCTTTTTCGCGGCCGTGGACCTCGGATAAGCTACCGAGCCATCCCTATAGCCAAGTGCGCATAAACCCCCTGGCAGCCGATGGGCCGCCAGGGGGCAGATGAACACAACGTGTTTCTCTTACCAGCCGATGCTCACACCGACGTTGCCGTTGAAGGAGGGCGCGCGGTTAAGCAGCGCCGCTTCACCGGCCAGACGCACATCGATGTTGTCCGTCAGCTTGACGTTGACGGCCACGGTGGGCGTCAGGCTGTCGCGCTCGGAGGAGGCGCTGTCTACGGTGAACGTACCACCGGCTCCGCTGGCCAGATGGGCCGTAATGGAGCGGTCGATGTCCAGGAACTCGTGCTGCCAGTAGAGGCCGACTTCAGGAGTCACCGCCTTGCCTGCAACCGTGCCGTGGTAGGCAACGCTGGTGCCCAAACGGGACCGTAGCGAAGCAGTGTTCTTGATGTCGTTGATCTTCAACGGAGCCAGCGAGCCATCCTCGGTGTAGCCGTTCAACCAGAGGTTGGTGTAACCCAGGCTGGCATTGGGAGTGATGGTGAACCGATGAACCGGAATATCGTACCCCGTTGCGATTTGAACGTGGACTTCCTCGCCGTCCGTGCTGCCGTTTACGTTGGCGCGATCCAATCCAGACCGCGTGACATCGTAGGAACCGGCGCCGCCGCCAACCAATCCGTTGAGGAAGAACTGGTTGGAAACCCACTGGGCGTAAACCGATGCGGAAACATCATTGATCTTGGTCTTTCCGCCGCTGTTGAACTTGAGGTCATCGTAGAGATACGTGCCAGCCAAGCCCAGGCGGATGTCGCTGGACACCTGGCGATCATACCCGAGGGTCACGCCGTAGGCATCGTCTTTTCCGCCGAGGATATCGTTGTCATCCTTCACCTTGGCAGTGTTGACGTTGCCAAAGGCGTAGAAGCCGTTGAGGTCGCCACCGGTGGGGGCGACGACAGCCTTATTGTCGTCATTGTCTTTCGCTGAGCCTACGGGCGATAGCGTGGCTTCCTCCGGCAAGCGGAGTTGAGACAGGCGCGATTGCACCGAGATTTCATGGCTGCGAACCACGCCCAGAGCCGCGTCGGCGAGGAGACCCAGCTCCTCGGGTGCGATCTGGTCGAGGGCTGTGCGCAGGCCCGTCTTGTCGATGTCGTCCAAGCGGTAAATGAGCTTGTCCGCACGGCTGTCGGTGCCGCCGTTCCAGTTGGAAGCGACGATGGCTTTGTCAAGGGCCACGGCCACGGCGCGCTGATTATGAGTCAGCCCGTCGTTGTAACCGTTGAAGAGCGTGTTAAACGTGCTCTGTTTGGTTACCAGGGTAAGGCTGGTTCCCGTCACAATTGGGCTCAGGGCCTGGTCCAACCGCACGAGGTAGTTCTTGACGTAGTAGTCGTCGATCTTGTTTGCCGTTCCCGTGATGCTAAGGCCGCCAGCGGCGGTCAACACGGTAAAGGAATTGGCAGACAAGCCCCAAGCCGTATTGATGGGGTTCGGCACATAGCCGTCATACTGGTAGGTCTTGATGGTGCCATGCCCCGTTTCAGAGGCTGCGCCGGTGACGTAGATGGTGTCGTATTTGCCACTGGCGGTGCCGCTGATCTTGAAGCCCAATGTACCCGTGGCTTGAACGAGGTTGCCGGTGACGGTGGTCGCCTGGAGGGTGTCATACCCGCCGGGCAGGATCAGACCGTTGTTGGTCAGGGTGTAGCCATTTCCAAGATGGATCGAGTTGCCAGCGAAGATGACGCCGCCCGAGTTGTTGGTAATGGCGTTTTGGTTGCCATTGAGGTAGACGGAGCCAATCAGTGTACCGGTGTTGTAGATCGTGGTGTTGTCCACGTAGCTAATAACAGCCGTGCCTTTGACGCCATCGACTGTGGTGACGACGCCGCCGCTTTGGATGGTTAGCTTGGCTTCGTTGCCATAGCTGAGCCCAGGGTCGTTTTCATGGCCGAACTGGACGCCATAGGCCTGGTCGCCGTAACCGCCACTGACCGTGCCGCTTACTGTGAGCGAAAGCGCGCCCGCAGAACCGAAGGCGGCCTCACTGCCCAGCCAGACGCCGACCGAGGTGCTTCCGGAGGCGATGACGGAGCCGGAAACATTGATGGTAATGTTACCGGCGCTGCCGCCGGTTTCGGGGTAGGTAAAGTTATAGGCATCGATGCCGAAGCCCTCGTTCTTGGTGACTTTGATCACCCCGGAGTTGTTGATTGTGACGCTGCCGGCGTTGCCGCCGATGCCAGACTCGGAATACCCACCTTCAGAGCCAACAGCAATGCCTTCGTTAGCGTAGCCGGAGGCTACGATGGTGCCAGAGTTGTTGATGATGATATTTCCGCTGTTACCGCCGGTTATAAAGCCGGTGCTGCCTTCGGAATAAGCATTGATGGCAATGGTGTCTGTTCCCTTTACGGTGATGAAACCCGCGTTGGTGATGGTGATATTACCGCTGGTGCCACCGATAACGCCATAGGCACCGTAGCTACGGGCCTGGATGCCGTAGGCCTCTGAGCCTGAAGTCGCGATGGCGCTGCTATTGCTGATGACGATGCTGCCACCCGCGCCGCCATTGCCGGAGATATTGTTGGTGCCGTTGATATTGATAAAGCCGCCATAGCCGCCGTGGCTGAGCGCGTAGATACCGTCCGCTTCATCACCCAAGGTTGTGATGGTGTTTAAATTGCTGATGGTGACAGCGCTGCCGTTGCCGCCGTTACCGCCGTAGGTGGCCCCCGAGCCGCCGTTGCCTCCGTTGCCGCCTTCGGATACCCCCGCGATGCCGGAGTATTGTAAGGTGCTGCCGGTGGTCGAAATTGCGCCGAGATTGGTCAGGACAACCGCGCCAGCGGAGCCACCCGCGCCGCCATTGCCGCCGATGCCGATCGTTCCATTAACGGCAGATGCACCAGTGCCAGCGCTGCCGCCGACCCCGCCGTCGCCGCCGTTGCCGCCATTGCCGCCATCGGATACGCCGATAAGGCCAATGTTGATGAGCGTTGCTGCGTTGGTGCCGTAAATAAGCCCGGACGAACCGCCCGCGCCGCCTGCTCCACCCGCGCCGCCGTTACCACCGGCTCCAGCCGCGCCATATTGGACACCGTTCGGAGCAAGATCTCCATAACCGGCGTTACCGCCTGCGCCGCCTGCACCGCCGGTGCCGCCTGCACCGCCGTCACCGCCGGTGGTGAGAAGAATGACCCCACCGGTGAGGGTGGCATTAGCCGAAATTGTAAATTGAATCTCGCCGCCCAGGCCGCCCAGGCCGCCCGCACCCGCGCCGCCGCCGGTGCCGCCGCCGCCG
>DBMP01000007.1 GCA_002298145.1 Spartobacteria bacterium UBA695
AAATTCTTTCGTCGCTTTCGAAGCCCTCTACCGTCCTTCTTGCGGGGTGGACAATTTAGCGAAGTTTTTCGCAGCGTCAATCAATTTCTTTCGATTTTTTTCAGCGCCCGGCGTTTGCCGTTTCTTATTCCATCTCGCGGGGTGAACACCTTAGCGTTTGAGTTTCGGACGTCAAATCAATTTTCATTTTTTTAACATCCTCATTTCGAACGATTTAGCGTTCTCCGTTGCGGGGTGAGAACAGTAACGTTTTCATCCGCAGCGTCAACCGTTTTTTGTGGAATTTTATTTCCAGCAACTTTCGGCTGCCCCTACCCTTTCGCCGGTCTCCATACCGCTCGTGGTGGGAGGCGAAAACTAGCAAACACGGCCCCAGGGTCAACGGTATTTTGAATTTTTTGCCGATTTACTCTGGAAAAAATTTCCGCCCGGAACGCTGACAAATCCTTGGTTTCTCGCTGTTTTTTAGCGTTCTCCGGCTACGTGGAATCCTTCGGCGGCGAGGATTTCGCGCAAGCGGGCGATCTGTTCACCCTGGATTTCGATCCTCCGGTCTTTGACGGACCCGCCGCAACCGCACGCCGCGCGAAGCTCTTTCCCGAGGGCCGCGATGGCGGCGTCATCGATGGAATCGGCGAATCCGTCAACAATGACCACAGTTTTCCCGCCCCGATGAGCGGTTTCGCGCCGCAGGACGACGCGCCCTTTTTTAGAGACGTTCCGGGGCTGCGCGGCTTCTTCGGAAGGGGCCGGGCCCGCCGGGAGGCCGCCTATATCCAGGCCCGCGAAGGCCTGGAAGAAACCGCCGGACGGGGCCTGGGTGGGGATTTTGTCTTTATTGGGGCGGGACATGAATCAGATCGGTTCGGTCCGAAGCAGGGTGCGGGAAATGTGCCGCGCGCCGGGGGCGATTTCAAGGGTGTTGTCGAACACGTTGCCGCTTTCGACGCAGACCATGTGAGGCCATTCGTTGTCGCCGAAGTCCGGCATGGCCTTGGATTTGGCGATCCACGGGTTCCACACCACGGTAGATTGAGATCCGGATTTTTCGACGACGATGCGGCGGCGCAGCCCGGGGTCCTCGATGACGCAGGCGCTGGTGGTATTAATATAGTCGCGGTCGGTTTCGCCGGTGAAGCGGATCGGCTCGGCAGGCTGGTGTTTGAGCTGCATCCGGTCGAGCTGATCGTAATATTCGGCTCCCTCCAGCCCGGAGACGCTGACGTTCCGGACGTCCTGGACCAGGAAATAGGTGTGCAGCGTATCCTGAGCGCGCAGCAGTTCGCTACCGGTATTCTCGATTTCCAGCTCCATGGTCAACGCCGTGCCAACGGTGACACGGAAGTGGAGCACCCAGGAGCCGGGCCATTCCGCGCGCGCTTTGTCGTCGGGCTCCAGCCGGAGCGTCAGCACCACTTCTCCGCCCGGCTTCTGCACGAGGGACTCGGGGGTCCAGGAGCTAATGCGGGCGAACCCATGCGAGGGGAATCCTTCGCGCGGGCCGAACCACGGGAAGATCACCGGCACACCGCCCCGGATGGGCCTGCCCGGCTGGAACTGGCTTTGCGAGCTCATAAAGAGCACGGGAGCTTGGCGGGCCGGGACGAAGTGCGAGACGTGGGCGCCGTGCAGATAAATGTGCGCCTCCGCAAGCGGCGTGGTGATTTCGTAACGTGGCAGGCCGCAGGGGCCCGTTGCAAGCCGCGCGACGCCTGGAATTTCAAGCTGGGTATCCATAGAGGTTGAGAAAATAAACGCCGGTAAGCATACCGCCGCCCCGGCCCCTGCCTCAACTCCCAACTCTTGCCCCCGCCCAGCTATTGCCGCCGCTGGAGAATAATGGCGCGGGCGATCCGGCTGGCCGCTTCTTCGCGCCACGCCGCGCTGGCCGCGCGCTTGGCGTCGCCGGGATTGCTCAGGAAGGCGCATTCGACCAGCAGCGCGGGCCCTTCCGATTTCCTAAGCACGCGGTACCGGGCTGTTTTGACGCCGCGGCGTTCGCTGCCGGGCATCGCAGAAAGGAAATCCTCGATGCGCCCGGCCAGTTCCCACGTTCCCTGCCGATTGTGATAAACCTCCGCCCCGTGGGGCGCCCGGCGAACCGAGTCGTTGAAGTGGATCGAGACAAAAACCGACTTCCGGTAGCTGTTGGAGCACTCGGCCCGTTGGTCAAGCGGGATGAAGCGGTCGTCCCTGCGCGTCATGACCACACGGAACCCGGCGTCCCGCAGTTTTGCGGCCACCCGCCGCCCGACATCGAGCGCCAGGTCCTTTTCAAGAAGGCGGGGCCGTCCCCGGCTGGAAGCGCCGGAATCGTGACCGCCGTGCCCGGGATCGACCACGACGGTGTCGAAGTCGGTGACGTTATAATAACGAAGCGAGGCGCAGCCGGACAAAAAGCAAGAAACCGCGACGAGAGCGAGCACGAAGAGCGCGCCACGCCAGCGCCGGATTTTAGGAAACAATGGGAAAGTGATCATGCCATTACGGGAGCTTGTCTTTGATGCTCCCTCGGGGGGCGCTTTGTCAAGAATGGGCGGATTTTTCCACCGATTGGAAACCCGGCATCTATTGCCGCCCAGGCCCGATGAGGGATCCCGGCACCCTACCACTAAATAACACCAGGGCTTACCCAGTGCATTTCCAGACATTCTGGATTTCACTAGGTAAGCCCTGTAAACTTAAACCTAACCTTTAGTGGCTAGTAGCGGTAATGCTCAGACTTGTAAGGCCCTTCAACCGGCACGCCAAGGTACTCGGCTTGCTTCTGGCTCAAGGTCGTCAGCTTCACGCCGATCTTCTCCAAGTGGAGCCGCGCGACCTCCTCGTCGAGCTTCTTCGGCAGGATGTACACGCCCGGTTTGTAGGAGTCGCGGTGCTGCCAGAGATCGAGCTGCGCAAGCGTCTGGTTGGAGAAGCTGTTGCTCATCACGAACGACGGATGGCCCGTGGCGCAGCCAAGGTTGACCAAGCGGCCCTCGGCAAGCAGGAAGACCTCGTGGCCGTCCGGGAAGGTGTACTTATCCACCTGCGGCTTGATGTTGGTGCGGACCACGCCGGGAGCGCTGTTGAGGCGGTCCACCTGGATCTCGTTGTCAAAGTGCCCGATGTTGCAGACCACGGCCTGGGTCTTCATTTTTGCGATATGCTCCAGTGTGATAATATCCACATTGCCGGTGGTGGTCACATAGAGGTTGCCGATGCCCAGGGTCTCCTCGACGGTGGTCACTTCGTAGCCTTCCATCGCGGCCTGAAGGGCGTTGATCGGATCAATCTCGGTGACGATCACGCGGGCGCCCTGGCCCTTGAGCGATTGCGCGCAGCCCTTGCCGACGTCGCCATAGCCGCAGACCACCGCGACCTTGCCCGAAAGCATCATGTCGAGCGCGCGGTTGATGCCGTCAACGAGCGAGTGGCGGCAGCCGTAAAGGTTGTCGAATTTGCTCTTCGTCGCGGTGTCGTTGACGTTGATGGCGGGAACCAGGAGACGGCCTTTTTCGACCATCTGGTAAAGGCGATGAACGCCGGTCGTGGTTTCTTCCGAAACGCCGCGCCATTCTTTGACGACCTCGTGCCAGCGGCAGGGCGTTTCGCCGTGGATTTTCTTCAGGAGGTCTTTGATGACCTGTTCCTCATGGTTGCCGCTCGCGGTGTTGACCCAGTCCTCGCCCGCTTCGAGCTCGTATCCTTTGTGAATCAAAAGCGTGGCGTCGCCGCCGTCGTCAACGATCAATTGCGGCCCCAGCCCGCCCGGGAAGCTGAGGGCCCGGTTGGTACAGTCCCAATATTCCTCCAGCGTTTCGCCCTTCCAGGCGAACACCGAGACGCCCGCCTTCGCGATGGCCGCGGCGGCGTGGTCCTGGGTGGAGAAAATATTGCACGAACACCAGCGCACCTCGGCGCCGAGAGCCACAAGGGTCTCGATCAGCACCGCCGTCTGGATCGTCATGTGAAGCGATCCCATCACGCGAACGCCCGCGAGCGGTTTGCTGGGAGCGTATTTTTCGCGGATGGCGATGAGGCCGGGCATCTCCTGCTCGGCAATCTCGATTTCGAGGCGGCCCCAATCGGCCAGGGAAAGATCAGCTACTTTGAAGTCTTGGTTACTCATGAAAAGATGAAGAAAATTTATCAGGAACTCAGGAGCTCAGGAAAAAGGCAGAACTTTTTAGGTTTTTGCCGCTTCCTTTTGCGCCCTTTGCGCCTTTTTGCAGTTAAAAATAGGGGCTAGAGCGCGGATTTGAGGGCGTCGACCTTGTCCGTGCGCTCCCAGGTGATGGCCTCCAGGTCGTCAATTTTGCCAAAATGTCCGTAATTGGTGGTCTTGGCGTAGATCGGGCGGCGCAAATCGAGCTGCTCGATGATCCGGGCGGGCTTGAAGCTGAAGACGGCTTTCACCGCCGCTTCGATTTTTTCCTCCGCCACGGTGTTGGTTCCGAAGGTGTCGATGTGGACGCTGACCGGGTCGGGATACCCGATGGCGTAGGCAAACTGCACTTCGCAGCGCTTCGCGAAGCCCGCGGCGACCACGTTTTTCGCCACATACCGGCCCATGTAGGCCGCCGAACGGTCCACTTTTGTCGGATCTTTGCCCGAAAAAGCGCCGCCGCCGTGCCGTCCCATGCCACCGTAGGTGTCGACGATAATCTTGCGGCCGGTCAGACCGGTGTCTCCCTGAGGCCCGCCGACGACAAAACGGCCGGTTGGGTTGATCAAAAATTCGGTTTTCGCCGTGAGCAATTCCACAGGGAGCTGCTTTTTAATGACTTCGCAGATCAAAAATTCGCGGATTTCAGCGTGGCTGACGCTCGCAGCGTGCTGGGTGGAGATCACGACGTTGGTGATTTCGACCGGTTTTCCGTCCTCATAACGCACCGAAACCTGGCTTTTGGCATCCGGACGGAGCCAATCGACGGCCCCGGACTTGCGCAGGCGGGTGACTTCGCGGCCCAGGCGATGGGCGAACATGATCGGCGCGGGCATCAATTCGTGCGTTTCGTCGCAAGCGTACCCGAACATCAACCCCTGATCACCGGCCCCTTGCTCGGCATGCCCTTTGCCCTCGGCCTCGCGGGCGTCGACGCCCTGCGCGATATCCGGGCTCTGGGAGGTGATGATGTTCATAATGAACACCTTGTCGGCGTGAAAAATGTCGTCGTCGTTCACATAACCGATGCCGCGAATGGCTCCGCGCACGATTTCGTCGTAGTTCACCTTCGCTTTCGTGGTGATTTCGCCGCCGACCACCACCACGTTGCTTTTGGCGTAAGTCTCACACGCGACCCGGCTCAGCGGATCCTGCGCATAGCAGGCGTCGAGCACGGCATCGGAAATCGTGTCGCAAACTTTGTCCGGATGGCCTTCGCCGACGGACTCGGAGGAGAAAATGAAGCTTCGAGGCATGGTGATGATTTGATTTTTAGAAACTAGACTCGGTTAAGGCTAGCGGCAAGGACCGCGAGCAACAAAACATTTACGAATCTGGATGCGTTGATTGATGGGGAAAATTTGGTCGTGAGTCAATCCAAATCGGGTACGTGGGAGTTTCATCCGGGCACAAAAAAAGCCGCGGATTGCTCCGCGGCTTCAAATCAATTGGGAAGGGTTCCCCTTATTCAGCGGCTTTCAGGTCGCCGGAGATTTCCTCGCCCACCATGTAGCGAACGAAGCGACGGATGACCATGTTTTCGCCCAGTTCAGCGATCTTGCTCTTGAGCAATTCGGAGATGGTCTGGTCGGGGTTCTTGATGAACGCCTGATCGAGCAACGCAACGGTGGAGAAATATTTGTCCATCTTGCCGTCGACGATCTTCTCAACGATGTTCGCGGGCTTGCCTTTGACCTGGTCGGCGGCGATTTCGCGCTCGCGGGCGATGAGGTCAGCCGGGACCTGATCGCGGGAAACGCAAATCGGGCTGGCGGCGGCGATGTGGAGGGTGATGTCCTTGACGAATTCGCGGAAGGCCTCGTTCTTGGCGACGAAGTCGGTTTCGCAATTCACTTCAACGAGCACGCCCACTTTGCCCTGCATGTGAATGTAGGAGGCGATGATGCCTTCCTTGGTCGTGCGGGAGGCTTTCGAACCGGCCTTCATGATGCCCTTCTTGCGAAGAAGATCCTCGGCTTTTTCGATATCGCCGCCGACTTCTTCAAGGGCGCGTTTACAATCCATCATCCCCGCGTTGGTCTTTTCGCGGAGGGTTTTAACGAGTTGGGAAGTGATTTCGCTCATAGATAGCTTCTATATAAGAGAGAGAGGTTGAAGCGCCGCCAGACCCCTGAGGGCCCAGCGGCGCGGGGAAAACGGAACTATTCGCCGACGGCGGCGAGATTCTCCTGGGCGGCTTCGGCCGGGCGGCTGCCACCGGAAACCAAGGCGTCGACCAGCTTCTGAAGGATGATGCGGATCGAACGGATGGCGTCATCGTTACCGGCGATCGGGTAGTCGATGATCGTCGGGTCGGCGTTCGTGTCAACAATGGCGACGACCGGGATCTTGAGGCGGCGGGCCTCGGCAACGGCGATGGCTTCACGCGGCGTGTCGATGACAATCATGACGTCCGGGTTTTTGTCCATGTTGCGGATGCCTTCGAGGTTCTTGAAGAGCTTGGCACCCTCGCGCTTGACGGCGGCGATTTCCTGCTTGCCCATCTTGGTGTACTCGGGCTGCTTTTCGAGATTCTCGATGTATTTCAGGCGGGCGATGCTCTTGCGGATCGTGGTGAGGTTGGTCAGCGTGCCTCCCAGCCAGCGCTGGTTGACGTAGTATTGACCGGCAGCCTGGGCGGCTTCCTTCACGGCTTCCTGGGCCTGCTTCTTGCAGCCGACGAAGAGAACCTTGCCCCCCTTGGCGGCAACACCGCGCAGGTACTCAGTGGCGGTCTCGATCTGCTCGACGGTAATGCTCAGGTCGATGATGTAAATGGAGCTGCGCTTTTCGAAAATAAACGGCTTCATCTTCGGATTCCAGCGCTTGGTCTGGTGACCAAAGTGGACGCCCGCTTCGAGAAGTTCCGTCATGAGTTCTGTAGACATAAACGATGTATTTTAGGTTTCCTGCGGCTAAAGGGCGCGTAGGTCCGCCCTTTGGTTTGGACGCGTGCGGTGGTCCCGTCGCGTCCGGTTGGTTATTGGGTTTTTCGGTTGGTCAGTTTTTGACGACGAAAGTTCAATTTTTGTCCGAAACCCCGCTCGAAGGCAAGGGAAAAGGCACCGCGGGTTTGCGCTAAGCGGTGGTGCTGTCCTCCACGGGCTTGTTTTCCTGCGTTTCCACCCAGCGGGCCCAGAGCCAGAGCAGGTCGGAAAGGCGGTTCAAGTAACGGATGATTTCCACGCTCAGGCCGGGATCGGTCTCGCGCAGACCGACGATGAGCCGTTCGGCCCGGCGGCAAATAACACGGGCCAGTTCCACGGAGGCGCTCGCGACGCTGTCGCCCGGGGTCGCCCAGCGGTGAAACTCGATCTGGTGATTCTGCTCCAGGTCGTGCACGGCGTCGGTAAGGGTCTGGACCATTTCCGGGGTGGTCACGCCGTAGGTGCTGGTGCGATGGCGTTCCCGGTCTTCCGGAGCCACGGCCACCTCGCCCATCAGCACGATGAGTTCCTTCTGGATCCGAAAAAGCGGCTCGGTGATGAACGGATCTCCCACGCTCCCTTTTAAGAAAGCCCGCGCCATCCCAAGCTGGGCATTGAGTTCGTCCACCGCCCCGTTGCAGGCGATGCGATGGTCGGTTTTGGGAACGCGCCTTCCATAAAGCAGGCTGGTGCTGCCCTGGTCGCCGGTTTGAGTTGAAATTGACATAAATGAAACCGGCGGCGCCTTGTGAGCGCCGCCGGGGGTTTAAGGATTTCTTTAGCTTAAGCGAGCGGTTGCTCCACTTCGGTCTCGATCTCGATGATCGGCTCTGGAAGCGGTTCACCGTGGGAGACCAGCTTCACCGAGCGGTGCTTGGAGAAGCCCGTGCCAGCCGGGATCAGGTGGCCCATGATGACGTTTTCCTTGAAGCCGCGCAGGTGGTCGATGCGTCCCAGGGTCGCCGCTTCGGTCAGCACACGGGTCGTGTCCTGGAAGGAAGCCGCAGAGATGAACGAATCGGTCTCCAACGAAGCCTTGGTAATACCAAGGAGCACCGGGCTCGCTTCGGCGGGCTTGCCACCTTTCTCGATGACTCGCGCGTTCTCGGCCTCGAATTCGAGCTTGTCCACCTGGTCGCCCCAGAGGAGCGTGGTGTCGCCCGGATCGGTGATTTTGACCTTGCGGAGCATCTGGCGAACGATGATTTCGATGTGCTTGTCGCTGATTTCCACACCCTGCAGACGGTAAACTTCCTGCACTTCGTTGACCAAGTGCTCCTGGAGTTCGTGAGGTCCACAGATGTCGAGGATTTCGTGCGGCACTACCGGACCTTCGGTCAGCTGGCTGCCCTTCTTCACAAAGTCGCCCTTGAAGACGATGATGTGCTTGTTGAGCGGGACCAAGTGCTCCTCTTCGACACCGGTTTCCGGGTCTTTGAGGATCACGCGGCGCTTGCCACGAACCGATCCGCCGATTTCCACAACACCGTCGATCTTGGCGATCTCGGCGGAGTCCTTCGGGCGGCGGGCTTCGAAGAGCTCGGCCACACGCGGCAGACCGCCGGTGATGTCCTTGGTTTTGGCGATCTTACGCGGCGTCTTGGCGAGCAGCTGGCCGGCTTCGGCGATATGCCCTTCCTGCACCGTGATGTGCGCCCCGGCGGGGATCGAGTAGTTGGCCCCGACTTCGCCCTTCTCGTCCAAAATGACGATCTGAGGGAAGAGGTCTTCCTTGTGCTCGATAACGACGGACTCGGCAACGCCGGTGGAATCGTCCACCTCACGCTTGACGGTGACGCCGTTGATCATGTCGCGGAATTCGATCTTGCCTGCCATCTCTGTCAAGATGGGGACGTTGTACGGATCCCACTGCACGAAGGTCTGGCCCTTCTTGACGGCCTGGCCTGCGCCCACCGCAATGACGGCACCGATGACGACGGTGTAGTTTTCCAGTTCCTTGCCGTCCTTGCCGTGGATGGTAATGGTGCCGCTCTTATTAAGAACGACCCACGTTCCGTCCGTGGTCTGGACCGCACGCAGATCATCGGAGAAGTGGACGATACCGTCGTTCTTCGCCTTGATGATCGGCTGTTTGAAGGTCTGGGACGCCGTTCCGCCGATGTGGAACGTACGCATGGTGAGCTGGGTGCCGGGCTCGCCGATGGACTGGGCGGCAATGATGCCGACCGCCTCGCCGAGTTTGACGGCCTTGCCGGTGGCCAGGTTGCGGCCATAGCACTTGGCACAAACGCCGCGCTTGGATTCGCACGTGAGCACGGAGCGGATCTTGAGTTGCTCCAAGCCGATCTTGACCACCTTGTCGGCGGTGACTTCGTCGATGATCTGGCCAGGGACGATGATTTTGTCCTTGGTGACCGGGTCGATCACCGTCTCGCAGCTAGTACGGCCCACGATACGTTGGCCGAGGTCCACGACCTCTTCGTCGCCTTCGTAAATGGAGCGAACCACGATGCCCTTGACGGTGCCGCAGTCCTCTTCGGTGATGATGACGTCCTGGGCGCAGTCGACGAGCTTACGGGTAAGGTAACCGGAGTCGGCCGTTTTCAGAGCGGTATCGGCCAGACCCTTACGGGCGCCGTGCGTGGAGATGAAGTACTCCAACACGGTGAGGCCTTCGCGGAAGTTCGAGGTAATCGGCTGCTCGATGATTTCGCCCGAGGGCTTGGCCATCAAACCGCGCATACCGGCGAGCTGTTTGACCTGCTGGCGGTTACCACGAGCGCCGGAGTCGACCATGACGTAGACCGGGTTCAAGTCCTTGCGGCCCTCGTTGTATTCGAGGGTGCGGAACATGACGTTGGAGATCTGCTCACCAGCGTGGGTCCAGATGTCGACGACCTTGTTGTAACGTTCGCCGTCGGTGATGATACCGTTGCGGTACTGCTTCTCGACCTGGGCGACTTCCTTATAGGCGCGCTCAAGCTCCACCTTCTTCTCGGCGGGAATGATCATGTCGGCGATGCCGATGGAGATGCCCGCTTTGGTGGCCCACTTGAAGCCGAGTTCCTTCATCCGGTCGAGGGTCTCAACGGTCTTTTGGGGACCGGCGACCTGGTAGCAACGCCAGATGATGTCGGAGAGCTGCTTCTTGCCAGCGGCTTTGTTGAAGAAGCCGAGGTTGACCGGCCAAATGGAGTTGAAGAGCACGCGGCCCGCGGTGGTTTCGATCACCTTGAGGTCTTTGTTGCCGTAGACGGTCTTCTTGCCAAGGTCGGGATTCACAAACCGAATCCGGTCGGCAATCTTTAGCTTGCCCTCGGTCATGGCGAATTCGACTTCGCCCTGGTCGCTGAAGAGCGGGAGACGCTCCGGGACCGGGGCGTTCTTGCGCGGATTCTGCGAGAGGTAATAGCACCCGAGGGTAATGTCCTGCGACGGGGTCGTGATCGGCTTGCCGCTCGAAGGCGAGAAGATGTTGTTGGAGGCCAGCATGAGCATGCGGGTCTCCATCTGGGCCTCGATGGAAAGCGGAACGTGAACGGCCATCTGGTCACCGTCGAAGTCGGCGTTGTAAGCCGTGCAGACGAGCGGATGGACGCGGATGGCCTCGCCTTCGATGAGCTGCGGTTCGAAAGCCTGGATCGACAAGCGATGCAGCGTCGGAGCGCGGTTGAGGAGCACGGGATGGCCACGCGTGACTTCGTCCAAAATATCCCAAACCTCGGGGGTCTGGCGCTCGATCATTTTCTTGGCCGAGCGGACGGTGTGAACGTAGCCGAGTTCCTTCAAGCGCCGGATGATGAACGGCTCGAACAGGACGAGCGCCATCTTCTTGGGCAGACCGCACTGGTTGAGCTTGAGTTCCGGGCCGATGACGATAACCGAACGGCCGGAGTAGTCGACGCGCTTGCCGAGCAAGTTCTGGCGGAAGCGGCCGCCCTTGCCCTTGAGCATGTCGGAGAGCGATTTGAGCGGGCGGTTGCCAGCCCCGGTGACGGCGCGGCCATGGCGGCCGTTGTCAAAGAGGGCGTCAACGGCTTCCTGCAACATGCGCTTTTCGTTGCGGATAATGACCTCCGGCGTCTTGAGCTGGAGGAGATTTTTCAAGCGGTTGTTGCGGTTGATGACGCGGCGATAGAGGTCGTTCAAGTCAGACGTCGCGAAGCGGCCCCCTTCGAGAGGAACCAGCGGGCGGAGGTCCGGCGGGATGACGGGCAGGACGTCCAGGATCATCCACTCGGGACGGCTCTTGGAGGTCATGAAGCCCTGAACGAGCTTGAGGCGCTTGGCGACCTTCTTGCGGATCTGCTTGGAGCGGGTGGTGCCCATCTGCTCTTCCAGCTCGGTGTTGAGCTGGGCGAGATCGGTCTGGGCGAGGAGGAGCTTGATGCCCTCGGCGCCCATGGAGGCCACGAAGCTGCCGTCGCCGTATTGGTCGAGAGCCTCGCGGTACTCGTTTTCAGTCAGAAGCTGGCAGCGCTGGAGCGGGGTGGTGCCCGGGTCGATGACGATGTAATCCTCGTAATAGATCACGCGCTCAAGCTGGCGGCTGGACATATCCAGCATCAAGCCGATGCGCGAAGGCATGCACTTGTAGAACCAGATGTGCGAAACGGGCACAGCCAGCTCGATGTGGCCCATGCGCTCGCGCCGCACGCGGGAGAGGGTGACCTCGACGCCGCAGCGGTCGCAGATCACGCCCTTGTGCTTGATGCGCTTGTACTTGCCGCAGGAGCATTCCCAGTCCCGGGTCGGGCCGAAAATACGCTCGCAGAAGAGACCGCCCTTTTCCGGCTTGAACGTCCGGTAGTTGATGGTCTCGGGATTCTTGACTTCGCCGCTGCTCCACTGGCGAATGGTATCAGGAGCCGCCACCGCAATGGCGATTTGGTCGAAACCGGCCCCTTTGTCAGCGGGAAAAATGTCACGGAAATTGGAATCACTCATTTTCTTACAGACTTATAGGTTGCGTTAGGCGGCGGTTAGGCGAGTCCCTCGGGAAGCGCGGGTGCGGCGGCCCCGGCGCGAACGTCGAGGCAGAGGCTCTGCATTTCCTTGATAAGGACGTTGAACGATTCCGGGGTACCCGCCTCAAGCGAGTTGTCGCCCTTGACGATCGACTCGTAGATGCGTGTGCGGCCCTGCACGTCGTCCGATTTGACAGTTAAGAGTTCCTGGAGCGTATAGGCTGCGCCGTAGGCTTCGAGCGCCCAGACCTCCATTTCGCCGAAGCGCTGGCCACCGTATTGCGCTTTACCACCCAGCGGCTGCTGCGTGACGAGCGAGTACGGCCCCACGGCGCGGGCGTGGATCTTGTCCGCGACCAAGTGGCCCAGTTTCAGCATGTAAATGTAGCCGACAACCACCTGCTGATCGAACGGATCGCCCGTGCGACCGTCGTAGAGGGTGGATTTGCCGTTATCGCCGACCCACGTGAAGCCGTCCACTTTCTGGGCTTGCTTGAGGTAGTCGAAAATCTGTTTCTCTTCGATACCGTCGAACACCGGGGTGGCCACCTTGAAGCCAAGCGCCTTAGCGGCGACGCCCAAGTGGGTCTCCAACACCTGTCCGACGTTCATACGAGAAGGCACGCCCAGCGGGTTCAGGACGATTTCCACCGGAGTTCCGTCCGCGAGGAACGGCATGTCCTCTTCGGGGACGATGCGGGCCACGACACCTTTGTTACCGTGGCGGCCTGCCATCTTGTCACCCACGGAGAGCTTCCGCTTGGAGGCGATGTAAACCTTGACCTGCTTGATGATGCCGGGATCGATCTCGTCGCCCGCTTCGATGCGGTCCATGGAGCGCTCGGTTTCGAGGTCGAGCTCATGGAAGCGGTGTTCGAACTGGCTGATGATCTCGCGGATCTTGTTGCGGATCGGCGAGGGATCGATTTCGACGTGATCGTGAACGCTGGCGAGCTTGCGCAGGAGCGTCTTGGTGATCTTCCGGTTGGCCGGGATGATGATTTCGCCGGTCTGGGCGTTGACGACGTCGAGCGGGATCTTCTCACCCAACAGGATGTTGGAGAGGGCTTCCGTCAACTGCTCGTGCAGCTCGTCCTTGCGGCGATTCAGATCCTCGGTCGCGGCCTTGATCTGGCGCTTGGTCTCCGCCGGGGTCAGCTTGGACTTGGCCAGCTCCTTGCGGGAGGAGACCTTGACGTCCATCACGATGCCGTAGGTGCCCGAAGGAACCGTCAGCGAGGTGTCCTTAACGTCGGCAGCCTTTTCACCGAAGATGGCGCGCAGGAGGCGCTCTTCAGGGGCGAGTTCGGTCTCGCTCTTCGGGGTGATCTTGCCGACGAGGATGTCGCCCGGCTTGATCTCGGCACCGATGCGGATGACGCCGTCCGGCCCGAGGTTGCGAAGCGCTTCCTCAGAGACGTTCGGGATGTCCCGCGTGATTTCTTCCGGTCCCAGCTTGGTGTCGCGGGCGCCGATTTCGAATTCGTCGATGTGGATGGAGGTGTAGATGTCCTCCTTCACGATCTTCTCGGAAATCAGGATAGCGTCCTCGAAGTTGTAGCCGTTCCACGGGGTGAAAGCGACCAGCACGTTGCGGCCCAGAGCGAGTTCGCCCTGCTGCGTATTCGGGCCGTCGGCAAGGACGTCGCCCTTCTTGATCTGCTGGCCTTTCTTGATGATCGGCTTCTGGTTGACGCAGGTGGAAGCGTTGGAACGCATGAACTTGCGCAGTTCATAGACGTACACGCCCTCGGCAACGTCGGTCTTGATCCGCTTTTTGCCTTCGGGCAGCGATCCGTCCTTGGTGACGATGATCTGGTCGGCGGTCACGGAGGCGGCGACGCCGTCAGCTTCCGCGAGGATCACGGCCTTGGAGTCGCGGGCGACCTTGCCTTCCATGCCGGTGCCGACGAGCGGCGACTCGGAGACGAGAAGCGGCACGCCCTGGCGCTGCATGTTCGAACCCATCAACGCGCGGTTGGCGTCATCGTGTTCGAGGAAGGGAATCAAGCCAGCGGCCACGGAAACGAGCTGCTTGGGCGAAATGTCCATCAAGTGGACCATCGTCGGCTCCACCTCAAGGAAGTCGCCCCGGTGACGGACGGCGATCTTCGGGTTGATGAACGAACCGTCTTTGTTGATCGGCACGTTGGCCTGAGCCACGTAGTAATTTTCTTCCTGGTCGCCGGTGAGATACTCGATCTTGTCGGTAACGCGCAGGTTTTCCACCACCCGGTAAGGCGTTTCGATAAACCCGAAATCGTTGATCCGGGCGTAGGTGGACATGGAGCTGATCAGACCGATGTTAGGACCTTCAGGCGTCTCGATCGGGCAGATACGGCCGTAGTGGGAAGGATGAACGTCGCGGACTTCGAATCCAGCGCGGTCGCGGGAGAGGCCGCCCGGTCCAAGAGCCGAAAGACGGCGCTTGTGGGTGAGCTCGGCGAGCGGGTTGGTCTGGTCCATGAACTGCGAGAGCTGGGACCGGCCAAAGAAGTCGCGGATAACGGCGGAAAGGGCCTTCGGGTTGATGAGCTTCTGCGGCGTCATGCCTTCGATATTGACGTCGAAGAGGGTCATGCGCTCTTTGACCAAGCGCTCCGTACGGGCCAAGCCGACGCGGCACTGGTTGGCCAAAAGTTCACCCACGGTCCGCACGCGGCGGCTGCCAAGGTGATCGATATCGTCCAGGGAACCTTCGCCACGGCGCAGGCCAATCAGGTACTTCATCGCGGCGATGAAGTCGTCCTTGGTCATGACGCGCTCGTTGAGTTCGATCTGAAGACCGAGCTTCTGGTTGATCTTGTAACGGCCAACGCGGCCCAAGTCGTACTTCTTCGGATCGAAAAAGAGGCGCTTAAGGAGACCGCGAGCGTTCGGCACGGTGGGCGGATCGCCAGGGCGCAGGCGGCGGTAAATATCCTTGAGGGCTTCCTCTTCGTCGTGCGAGGGGTCCTTCTTGAGGGCCTTAATGATCGTGTCGTCGAGCTTGGTATCGACGACTTGCACTTCCTTCACGCCCAAGTTGAGCACCTGGCGGATGGTGGCCTTGGTCAGCGGTTCAAAGGCACGGGCGACGGTGATTTCGCCATCGCGGATGTCGCTGATAAGAACCTTGGTGGAAATTTCTTCCTCTTCGAGCTTCTCGGAGAGTTTGAGGACTTCGACTTGGTAGAAAAGCTTGATGATCTCCTCATCCGTGCCGTAGCCGATGGCGCGCAGGAAGGTGGAGGCCAGGAACTTCCGACGGCGACGGCGGCGGTCGAGGTAAATGTAGAGCAGGTCGTTGGTGTCGAACTGAACTTCGAGCCAGGACCCGCGGTCAGGAATGATGCGGAAGCTGTAGAGAACCTTGCCGTTCAGGTGAACGGAAGATTCGAAGGCGATGCCCGGCGAGCGGTGCAACTGGCTGACCACGACGCGCTCGGCGCCGTTGATCACGAAAGTGCCCTGCGGGGTCATGAGCGGAATTTCGCCCATGTAAACCTTCTCTTCTTTGGTCCCCTTCTCGTCGATGAGGCGGAAGGTGATGTGAAGCGGGGCGCTAAAAGTCTGCCCCTCGCGCTGACATTCAAGCGCGCTCATCTTCGTCTCGCCGATTTCATAGCTGACGAAGTCGAGCGTTACCTTCTCATCATAGCTCTGGATCGGAAAAACCTCACGAAAGACCGCTTGAAGGCCGATATCTTTTCGTTTACTTGGGGTAACGTCCCGCTGAAGAAACTCGATATAGGAATTAACCTGAATCTCGATAAGATTAGGCGGTTCACTAACTTCCTTGAGTTTACCGAAGTAGATTCGCTCTGACATAGGTGGTGCGTTGGGTTGGGGCCGTCTGCCGGCTGGAAAGGAAACTTGAGAGGCAGCGGTAAAGTTACCGATTCATCTTGGGCTTTCCGGCACCATGCCGGATAAAAGCAATAGGCCGAAAGGCGCGAGTCGTCAAACGACCCGCGGCTTTCGGTCTCTGATCTTGAAATCGGTGATACGCTGAGTGGTTCAGAAAGTGCGTGCTCCCCAGGGAAAAATTGGGCGTCTAAACTAAAAGACAAGCAGGCGTGCGGCAAGCCTTTTTTCGCTTGCCGCACGCACAAAAGGATCGATTTTTTCGAAATTACTTAATTTCGACCTTGGCGCCAGCCGCTTCGATCTTCTTCTTGATCTCTTCGGCTTCTTCCTTCGTCACGCCTTCCTTGATGGTCTTAGGGGCGCTCTCGACGAGGGCTTTGGCATCAGCGAGGCCGAGGCCGGAAACCGCAGCGCGGACTTCCTTAATGACCCCGATCTTGTTGCCACCGACTTCCTTCAGAACGACGTCGAAGGAGGTCTTTTCTTCCACGGGCGCCGCGGCGGCACCTGCGGGAGCAGCGGCGACGGCAACGGGAGCCGCGGCGCTAACGCCCCACTTGGTTTCGAGAGATTTGACGAGTTCAGCAACTTCCAGGACGGTGAGGCCGCTGAGTTGGTCGACGATTGCGTTAATATCAGCCATTGTATGTTTCGGTGTCGTCGTTGACCGGAGGCTTCCGGTGGTTTAAGGCGAACGGCCGTTCGCCCGACGAGGAACCAGTTTGTTGTTTTACTTGGTGTTTTCTCGCGGGAGGGTTCCTCCCGCAAAAAAGGTTCTTTTGTAGGAATTGCGGGCCTTCGCTTACGCGGCGGCTTCGCCTCCCTCGGTTGCGGCGGGAGCTTCGGCACCCTCGTTCTTCGCCTTGAGCACGCGAGCCAGCGCGGAGGCCGGTTCGTTGAGCAGGCGGACGAGTTGACCAGCGGGGGCCTGAAGGACACCCAGGAGGGTGGCCAGGAGGACTTCGCGGCTCGGGAGGTCGGCGATGGAGTTAATCTGGTCAACACTCACGACCAGGTTATCCACGACACCGATCTTGATCTCGGGCTTTTTGGCTTCGCCAACGAAAGTTTTCAGCACCTTGGCGGCGGCGGCGACGTCTTTATCGCCGATCACGATGGCCGTCTGGCCTTTGAGATCAGACGAGATGTCCGGGAGGCCGATTTGGCTCAGCGCACGGCGCAGGAAGGTGTTTTTGACCACCCGGTACTCCGCGCCGATTTCGGCAAGGCGGTTCCGAAGGATGGAAAATTGATCAACGCGCAGGCCGGTGTAATCCGTGACCAACACGAAGGGCGAGGCGTTCAGCTTCGCCTGCAAATCTTCAACGATAGTGACTTTTTCGGGTCTCATGATGTGCGGCTCGTGTTATACGGTTTTGGAGAACGAGGAGGCGTCAACCTTGATGCCCGGCGTTTGGGACGCGGCGAGCGTGACGTTGTGCACGAAGGTGCCCTTGGCCGAGGAAGGCCGGGATTTGATGATGGCGTCGATCACGGCAGAACCGTTTTCAACAAGAGCTGCCTCGGAGAAGGAGAATTTGCCGAAGGGAACGGCGACATTGCCGTTCTTGTCGAGCTTGAACTCAACGCGGCCCGCTTTGACTTCCTTGACAGCCTTGGCGGTGTCTTCGGTCACGGTGCCAGTCTTCGGGTTCGGCATCAAACCGCGCGGTCCAAGGACTTTACCGAGTTTACGAACTTCGCTCATGGCGCCGGGAGTGGCGACAGCGACATCAAAGTCCTGGAAGCCTTCCTGGATCTTCTTGATAAGGTCTTCGAATCCGACGAATTCGGCCCCGGCTTCGCGGGCGGCGTCAGCGGCCTGGCCCTGGGCGAAAACGAGCACGCGGACGGTTTTGCCGCTGCCGTGAGGGAGCGGGGTGGTGCCGCGCACCATTTGGTCGGATTGCTTGGGATCGACGCCGAGACGGAACGAAAGGGTCACGGTCTGGTCGAATTTAGCGGCGGGCAGTGTCTTTAAAAGAGCGATTGCCTCCGCGAAAGGATACGCCTTGGCTCCCTCCACCTTTTCGGCGGCGGCGCGATAGCGTTTGCTTCTGTGTGTTGCCATAGATTGGTGCAGTGCGAACGGTGATTTTACCCCCTTTGGAACTCCAATAGGGGAGCAGAATTCACCTCCTGCTGTTAAAGTTGGAAGGCGGAGTATGCGGTCTAAGGGGAAAAACGCAACGGTTTTTTCGCCATTGCACAAATTTTCCGTTGACCGCGTTTAAAAAAAGAGCCGCACCGACGTCGCGGTGCGGCTCAAAAGAGAATTCAGAGAATCGCTTGATTAACCTTCGATCTCGATGCCCATCTGGCGGGCCGTTCCAGCGATAACGCGGAAACCGGCTTCATCATTCCGGGAATTGAGGTCCTTGGCTTTGATCTTGACGATGTCCAGGACTTGCTTCTTGGTGAGCTTGGCCACCTTGGTCTTGTTCGGTTCTTTGGAACCGGCGGCGATCCCGGCGGCCTTCTTCAGGAGAATGGCGGCGGGCGGCGACTTGGTGATGAAGCTGAAGCTCTTGTCTTTGTAGACGGTGATGACGACCGGGAGAATGTCTCCGGCCTGCTTCTGCGTGGTGGCGTTAAATTCCTTGCAGAACGCCATGATGTTGACGCCTTGCTGACCGAGCGCGGGCCCGATGGGGGGCGCGGGGTTCGCCTGGCCGGCGGGAATCTGCAATTTAATCTGTCCTACGACTTCTTTAGCCATGTGAAAAGGTGGGTGCGGGTTGGTTGATGAAAATTTGGTGGCTTGGGTTCGCGACGCTTAGGAGCGCTCGACCTGCCAGTATTCGAGTTCGACCGGGGTGGAACGCCCGAAGATGCTGACGGAAACGCGGAGTTTGCCGCGTTCGGGGTCGATCTCTTCGACGACGCCACTCTGGTTTTGGAATGGCCCATCGGCGACCTTCACGGTTTCGCCGACTTCGAAGCTGACCTTCGGTTTGACGGTGTCTTCGCGTTCGGCCATCTGGGCGAGCATCGTCTCCACTTCCTGGTCGCGCATGGGAATCGGGCGGTCTTTCGTTCCCGCAAAGCCGATCACCCCTGTCGTTTCACGAATGAAATACCAGGTGCGGTCGACGAGCTGATTTTGCTCGTCGAGCAGGTGCATGTTGATAATGAGGTAGCCAGGAAGGAGCTTGCGAACGGTTTCGGTCCGTTTGCCCCGTTTGACCTCGGATACGCGCTCGGTGGGAATCAATACCTCGAAAATGAGATCGCCCATTTCCTCGGTCTTGATGCGCTTGACGATGTTGTCATGCACTTTCTGTTCCTGTCCGGACAGAACGTGCACTGCGAACCACTGACTGCGTGCCGTGTTTGCCATTACTTTTGCCAACCTCCGCCGGTAAGCACACCCACGACGTTCAGGAGTACGAAATCCAGGAGCGCGATATAGCCGCTCAGAATGAGCATGGCGACGACCACGACGAGCGTAGAATCGACCAGTTCCTTGTATTTCTTGAACCCTCTCTCCTTCGGATCCCACGGCCAGCTTGCCTTGGCAAGCTCTCCGCGGACTTCGGAGATGAACGTTTTGGTTTGTGCGAGCATGAAGTTTAATTTGAAGAACAGGCCAGGAGGGACTCGAACCCCCAACAGGCGGTTTTGGAGACCGCTACTCTACCAATTGAGTTACTGACCTTAAGTTCTTCGGTGCTTTGGGGCGTCTTTTAAGGGACGCTTAGGCGATGATTTCAGCCACGCGGCCGGCGCCAACGGTACGGCCACCTTCGCGGATAGCGAAGCGCATGGTCTTTTCCATGGCGATCGGCGTGAGCAGCTCGATCTCGAGAGTCACATTATCACCAGGCATGACCATTTCAACCCCTTCCGGCAGTTTGCAGCTTCCGGTCACGTCGGTGGTGCGGAAGTAGAACTGAGGACGGTAGTTGCTGAAGAACGGGGTGTGACGGCCACCTTCATCTTTGCTCAGGACGTAAACTTCGGCCTTGAACTTGGTGTGAGGGGTGGTCGTGCCCGGCTTCGCGATAACCTGGCCGCGCATGATGTCTTCTTTTTTGACGCCGCGGAGCAGAACGCCGACGTTGTCACCCGCACGGGCTTCGTCGAGAAGCTTGCGGAACATTTCGATGTCGGTGGCGGTGGTCTTGGCCGTCGGCTTGATGCCCACGATCTCGACTTCTTCCATCTTCTTGAGGATACCGCGTTCGACACGGCCGGTGGCGACAGTGCCGCGACCTTCAATGTTGAACACGTCTTCAACCGGCATCAGGAAAGGTTGGTCGAGCGGACGCTCGGGCTGCGGGATGTATTCGTCAACGGCGTCAACGAGAGCGAGGATGGCTTTTTCAGCCTCGGCGTCGCCTTCGAGGGCCTTGACGGCGGATCCCTTGATGATCGGGATAGTGTCGCCAGGGAATTCGTACTGGGTCAGGAGGTCGCGAACTTCCATTTCAACGAGGTCGAGGAGCTCGGGATCGTCCACGAGGTCGCACTTGTTGAGGAAAACGACCATGGCAGGCACGCCAACCTGGCGGGCGAGCAGGATGTGCTCACGGGTCTGAGGCATGGGGCCGTCAGCCGCGGACACAACGAGGATGGCGCCGTCCATCTGGGCCGCGCCGGTGATCATGTTCTTGACGTAGTCGGCGTGTCCGGGACAGTCAACGTGAGCGTAGTGACGCTTGTCGCTCTCGTATTCGACGTGAGCAGTATTGATCGTAATGCCGCGCTCTTTTTCTTCGGGAGCCGCGTCGATTTCGTCATACTTCTTCGCCTGGGCCTTGCCCGATTTGGCGAGAATAGTGGTGATGGCGGCGGTCAGACTGGTCTTGCCGTGGTCGACGTGGCCGATCGTACCAATGTTCACGTGCGGTTTGTCGCGCTTGAATGATTCCTTAGCCATTTTAGGATCTCCTCGTTCTCTTGAGTTTAGGTTTTATTGTTAAAAGTGTTTGTTGAAGTCCGGCTCGCCTTGCCGCGTTTCTCATGCGGAGGGGAGCCCATGACCGGGCTTGAACCGGTGACCTCGTCCTTACCAAGGACGTGCTCTGCCAACTGAGCTACATGGGCGTCTTTTCCCTGCAGGAGAAGGTAACCTCGACAAGCCGGTATGAAACCAACCCAACGCGGCGGCCAACTCCTACGCCCAAACGAGCCATGGGGCGAAAAACCCCCGGACCGATCCGCCTCTCGGCAGACTCAGGTGTCGGGTTCGAATTTCACTCTTTGGTCGTAAAAGCGAGTGGGGAAGGTAGCAAAAGCGGGCGGGCTGTCAAAAGGTTTTCTTTGGCACCCCCAAAAAAGTTTCCGCCTTTTCAAAACGCCCCCTCTGCGACGCGGACCCGCGCCACAAGCGGCTCCGCGGAAGTTTTCTTGCGTAAAAGCGAAGATTTTACTCGCCACGGCGGCCGAACCCGCCTAAAAGGCTCCTCCCCTTTTTCAATGAGCCAGAAGATCCTTAGAATCGGGCTTCCCTCGGGAAGTCTCCAGGAACCCACCCTCGCCCTTTTCGGCAAGGCGGGCTTCCATATTAACGTGCCGAAGCGCTCCTACAAGCCTTCCGTCGACGACCCCGAGGTGGAGATCCGCCTCCTGCGGGCCCAGGAAATCAGCCGCTACGTGGAGCACGGCTACCTCGACATGGGGCTCACTGGCCGGGACTGGATTGTTGAAAACGCCTCGGATGTGCAGATGCTCGGGGAATTGATGTTCTCCAAGGTCAGCAGCGCCCCGACCCGCTGGGTGCTGGTGGTCCCCGAGGCCTCGCCCATCCAATCCGTTAAAGATTTGCAAGGCAAGACCATCGCCACGGAGGCGATCGGCATGACCAAGCGCTTCCTGGAATGCAATGGCGTCGAAGCCAAAGTGGAATTTTCCTGGGGCGCGACCGAAGTGAAAGTGCCCGACCTGGTCGACGCCATCGTGGACGTCACCGAGACGGGCTCCTCGCTCAAGGCCAATAAACTGCGCATCGTGGAGACCTTGATGACCTCCTCCCCGCAGGTCATCGCCAACAATGCCGCGTGGGCCGACGACTGGAAGCGCAGCAAGATGGAGAACATCATGCTGCTCTTGACCGGCGCCCATAACGCCCGCGACAAGGTCGGCCTCAAAATGAATATCGAAGAAAAGGCATTGCAGAATCTTCTCGATGCCCTACCCTCGCTCCGCAATCCGACCATCTCTCAGCTCGCCCAGGGTGGGTGGGTCGCCGTGGAAACGGTGATTGATGAGAAGGTTGTGCGGGAGATCATTCCCCAGCTGAAGGCACTCGGTGCCGAGGGGATCATCGAATACCCCCTGAACAAAGTCGTTTACTAGTAAAAGCTAGTTTTTAACCAGCCAAGTAGAACAGCAGTCACGTATGGGTTCCTTAAAGAAACGCCGTAAATCCAAAATCGCGAAGCATAAACGCCGTAAGCGGATGAAAGAAAACCGCCACAAGAAGCGTTTGCGCTACAAGAGCTAGGCAGGGATAATTGCATCCATGAGACCACAGAGAGCCCTTTCACTCACCCGTCAGAGGCTCCCTTGGTCCGTATGGATTCGTCCCGCTCTAGTCCGTTTAGCCATCGGGGTCGGCATTCTGGCCGGCCCCCTTCTTTCTCATGGCTGGGCCAAATACCGTCCGAAACCGGATGGCAAAGCGGCCCAGACCGACACGGAAGCCACGCCAAACAAACCTTTGGCGAACGTTACCGATTTGTCTTTGAGCAAGGAGGGCGAGCGCAAGGCTCAGGCCCTTGCGCATTTCGCCGACGGATTCATCGCCGAGGAGGACGGCGAAACGGACCGCGCATTTGAATCCTACCGACGCTCCCTGAGCGCAGACCCCAACAACCCCGATCTGGCCGTAAAAGTCGCCTTTGAAATGGCGCGCCGCGGGGAGGTTTCCGAGGGGATCAGTCTCCTCAAAGACGCGGCCAAGGCCGCCCCGCGCGAGATGTTGCCACCGCTGTGCCTCTCGCAAATCTACGCGAAGTTTCTCAAAAAACCGGCGCTAGCCATTCGCTACGCCACGATCGCGCTCGACCTCAATCCGGACAACATCAGCCCCTATCTGGCGCTCATCGAGCTCTACACCCAGGCCAACCAGACCCAGAAAGCCGTGGCCATTCTCGACCGGGCGCTTAAAAGCAAGAGCCCCGACGCCGATTTCTGGGCCCAGCTCGGCGACCTCTGCCTGAAGCTCGACCAGCCGCAGGACGGCTCCCCGGTGCCGAAGGAAAAGCTGCCCCGCATTAACGCCCTCTTTGAAAAAGCGCGCAAGCTCGCCCCTCAGGACCTCGAAATCGCGGGCAAAGCGGCCGATTTTTACTACGAAACCCAGCAATTTGAGACCGCCATTCCGCTGTTGCGCAAATTGATCGGCGAAGAGGAAGACCCGGCCAGCGGCGACGCCCTCGCCCTTGGGGAAAAGCTGGCCCGCGCGCTCATGGGCCTCAACCGTCGCCCCGAAGCGCTCAAAGTGCTGGAGAAAATGGCCGTCGACGCGCCTGAACGGAAGGAAACCTTTGCGCTGACCGGCGACAACCACCTCCTGGAAGGCAACATCGACCAGGCGCTCAACGCCTACCGCCGGGTGCTCGAACTCGACCCCTCCATTGCCCCGGTCTACCTCCGCATCGCGGATCTCCAGATGCGCCTCGGCCAGAAGGAAGAGGCCGTCGCCACCCTCCAGGAAGCCCGGAAAAAATTCCCCGGCACGGCGCTCATCACCTACTCGCTGGCCGCCACACTCGCCCAGGCTGGGCTTTACACCCAGGCGCTCCCAGTTTTCGAAGAAACCCTGCACGAAGCCCCCGCCTCCAAGCCGACCCTGACCAACGCCAGCTTTTACTTCGCCTACGGCATGGCAGCGGAGCAGGCGGGCGACCTCGACCGCGCCGCCACGCTGCTGGAAAAAAGCATCTCACTGGCTCCGAACGATTCCGCCCAGGCACGCAATTACCTTGGCTACAGCTGGTTAGAGCATGGCAAGCGCCTTAAGGAAGCTGGGGAACTCATTCAGCGCGCCGTGGCCGACGAACCGGAAAACGGGGCCTTCCTCGACAGCCTCGGCTGGTATTTTTACAAGACCGGCGACTTTACCCACGCCATCGTTAACCTCATGAAAGCCGTGGAAAAGATCCCGGAGCCGGACCCGGTGGTCCTGGAGCACCTCGGCGATGCCTACGCCGCCAAGGGCGACCTCGCGCGGGCGCTTGAAGTCTGGAAAAAAGCGGCCGCGCTTGAGGGAGCCAGCAAGGAACTCCCTGGAAAAATCAGCACCGCCTCCCAGAAGCTTGGCTCCAAGCCCTAGCCTGGGTTAACCTCCTGGGCACCATGCCCACTGACGCCGTTCCTCCCTACGCGCTGCTCCCCTTTGCGGCCATGCTGCTGGCCATCGCGGCCATGCCGTTTCTCTTCAAGCACCACTGGGAGCGCTTTTACGCCTTCTGGGCGGTCGGGCTTGGCTCGCTGAGCGTCACCTATTACCTGCTTTTTCGCGAGGAAACCGAGCCGCTGCTTCACACAGCGCATGAATACGTGAGCTTTATCGCCATGGTCGGCTCGCTTTTTGTCGTGGCGGGAGGCATCCATATCACCGTCAAGGGCGAGGCCAAGCCGTGGGCCAACGTCCTTTTTCTGGCGTTCGCCAGCGTCGTCTCCAACCTCATCGGCACGACCGGGGCCTCGATGCTCTTCATCCGACCCTGGATTCGGATGAACAAATACCGGATCACCGGCTTTCACATCGCCTTTTTTATTTTCCTGGTCTCCAACGTCTCCGGCTGCCTCACGCCGATTGGCGATCCGCCCCTCTTTCTCGGCTTCCTGAGGGGGGTCCCCTTCTGGTGGACGCTCCAGCACTGCTGGCAGCCATGGGCGGTAGGCGTCGGGCTGCTGCTGGCCATCTTTTTCGTCTGGGACACGATCAATTTCCGCCGCGCCCCGGCCGCCATCCGGGAGCGGGAGACCGCCGAAGGGCACTGGAAAATCCGGGGCCTGCACAATCTCCTTTTTCTTGGCGCCATCCTTGGCTCCGTCTTCGTCAAGCACCCGGCCTTCCTGCGTGAGGGGATCATGGTCGCGGCGGCTCTCGGCTCGTGGATAACCACACGGCGGGAGATCCATGAGGCCAACGACTTCAACCTGGAGCCGGTCAAAGAAGTCGCATGGCTGTTTCTGGGCATTTTCGCCACGATGATCCCTGCCCTGGAATACCTGCGGGAGCACGCGCCGACCCTCGGCCTGCACACCCCCTGGCACTTCTACTGGGCTACCGGGCTCCTCTCCGGCGTGCTCGACAACGCCCCCACCTACCTCGCCTTCCTGGCCACGGCGCTGGGCCTTCTCGGGTTCGAGTTTGACACGGCGGGTGTGGCCCGGTTTATCGCCGAGGATGGCGCGCTGCTAACGGCCATTTCCGTCGGCGCCGTCTTCTTCGGGGCCATGACCTACATTGGCAACGGCCCGAACTTCATGGTCAAGGCCATTGCCGAGCGGGCCCGGGTGGAAACGCCTGGTTTCTTTGGCTACCTCCTCCGTTACGCCCTTCCCGTACTACTGCCGGTGCTTTTTATCGTGGGGATTCTCTTTTTTTCTCATCGGCCTTTGTTCTAGAGTGAGCGCATGTTTACCGGACTTGTTGAAGAAACCGCGCACGTCGTATCGGTGGAGCCCATCGGCGGCGGAGCCCGACTGACCCTTGAAGCCGCCCTCGTCATCCCGGGCACCAAAGCAGGCGACTCCATCGCCGTCAACGGCTGCTGTTTGACGATCACGACCCTCACGGGCAACCGCCTTTCGTTCGATCTCCTGGCCGAAACGCTCGATAAAACCAACCTCGGCGACCAAAAGCCGGGCTCGCTCGTCAACCTGGAACGCGCCATGCAGGCCCACGACCGCCTGGGCGGCCACTTCGTCCAGGGGCACGTCGATACCACCTCGCACATCCTCTCGCTAACGCCCCAAGGGCAGGATCACCGGCTGGAGTTCGAGCTTCCGCGCCATTTTGCCCGTTACGTAGCCTACAAGGGCTCCATCTCGGTCAACGGCATCAGCTTGACGGCAGCGGAGGTCAAGGAATCGAGCATCGTCATCTGGCTCATCCCGCACACGATGGAAGTCACCAATCTCCACACCCTCAAGGCCGGGGACCGGGTGAACCTGGAGTTCGACATGCTGGCCAAGTACCTCGAACGCCTCGTGGATCCGAGTCTTAAGGACTAGGGTTTACACAGAGAACACGGAGAACAGAGAGAGAAAATGATGGGAGGGTTCTTTGCCCTGCCTGCTTCGCGCCCTTGTGCCCACGGATGAGCGCAAACAGCGTTAACGCACGTTCACGTTATGTGAATTTTTCAGAGAAAACCCAAAAAGAGCGGGAAAAATCAGCCCGTCTCCTGCATTTTTAAATAATAAAGATGATCGTTCGCGCCAAATTTGCCCTCCCCATTCGCACCGCTCCCCTTGAAAACGGTGCCGTGGCCGTCGACGACGCAGGGCTTATCTCGGCGGTGGGGCCTTTTGCCGAGGTCGCTGCGGCCCACCCGGGCGTACCGGTCGTCGATCTGGGCGACCAAGTGCTTCTGCCGGGGCTCATCAATGCCCATTGCCACCTCGACTACACGACCTTGCGCGACGCCATCAACCCGCAGAAGTCGTTCACCCGCTGGATCACCCGCATCAACGCCCTCAAGCGTCAGATGACCGATGACGATTACCTCGCCGCCATCGCCCACGGATTCCGCGAACTGCAGCAGTGGGGCACCACCACGGTGCTCAACCTGGAGGCCTTCCCCGAGCTGCTGCCCCGCCTGCCCGCCCCGCCCATCCGCACCTGGTGGTTCCTGGAGCTCATCGACATCCGTAGCCGCGCCGCCACCGAGGACCTGCTCGCCGGGGCGCTCTCCTTTTTCGAAAAACACGAGGGCTGGCTCGGCGGCTTCGGCCTCAACCCCCACGCCCCCTACACCGCTTCGCCCAATCTCTACCAGATCTGCGCCGAATGCGCCTCGCACTTCGGCATGCCGCTGACGACCCATATCGCCGAGTCCGCCGACGAAGAGGCGATGTTCCACCGGGGCGAGGGGGAAATGTACGAGTTTTTCCGCGAGCTTGGGCGGCCCATGGACGACTGCGGGCAACATTCCTCCTTTTACACCGCCGTCACGCGCGGCATGATCGGGCCCGGCTGGCTGCTCGCCCACGCCAATGAACTGAGCGACGAGGACTTCGAGCTCATCGCCGCCACACCCGGCGACTGGCATGTCGTCCACTGCCCCGGCAGCCACGCCTTCTTCAGCCACAAGCCCTTCGCCTGGCAGCGCCTCGAACGCGCGGGCGTCACCATCAGCCTCGGAACGGACAGCCTCGCCAGCAACGGCAGCCTCGATCTCTTCACCGAGATGCAGCTGGCCCGAAAAGCCAATCCGCAGCTGAGCTGCGAAACCCTCTTGAAAACCATCACGATCAACCCGGCCAAAGCCTTGCGGCAAGCCGGCAAGCTCGGGGAGCTGACTCCCGGGGCCCACGCCGACCTGATCGCCCTCCCGTTTGACGGCAACCTCAACGAAATTTACGACGCCATCGTCGAAAACCGGAGCCCAGTCCCATGGATGATGCTCAACGGAGAAGTGCTCTAATGCCGCGCTCTTTAACGACTGTTTTATTTACCGCCGCGCTGGTCCTTGCCCAGCCGACGGCCCAGGCCCGGCGCGTCCACAAGGCCCCAGCCGCCCTCACCCCGGCGCTTTCCGCCGAGGAGCAGGACGACACACCAGGCACCCGCCAGCTCGGTGAACCCGACGGCAAAGGCCCCCTGACCCTGGCCGCCCAGGGAGCCACCGTCATCGACACCCTTTCCGGGGAGCCGCTTTACGAAAAAAACGCCCATGCTGCCTTCTACCCGGCCAGCACCACCAAGATCCTGACCGCGCTGCTCGTCATTGAGGAGGGCGACCTCGACCGGCCCGTGGTAATCCAGCCCGAGGACACCCGCGTGGAGCCGAGCGCCATCGGCTTCCGCCCTGGCGAAAGCTACACCCGCCGCCAGCTGCTCTACGCGCTGATGCTCAAGAGCGCCAACGACAGCGCCATGGCCCTCGCCCGCGACAACGCCGGGAGCGTCGAGGCCTTTGCGGAAAAGATGACCCAGCGCGCCGCCAGCCTCGGCGCGGAGAACAGCCACTTTGCCAACCCCAACGGCCTCCCCAACCCGAACCACTGGACGACCCCGCACGACCTGGCCTTGATCGCCCGGGCCGCCATGGGGCAGCCGGTCTTTCGGCAGCTTGTCGGCACCGTCGAATACCGCTGGGTGACGGCACAGGGGATCTCGGTGATCCTGAAAAATCATAATAAGCTGCTCTGGTGCCCGCCGTGGAAATTCGAGGGCTGCACGGGGCTTAAAACCGGCTACACCGTCAAGGCGCAGCAGGTGCTCGTCTCCTCGGCGCTGCGCAACCACCGGGAGGTCATCTCGGTCGTCATGCATAGCGACAAACCGGGCATCTGGCTCGACAGCAAGCAGCTCCTCGCCTACGGCCTGGCGCATCTGCCGGGCTCGGTGAAGTTCGACTAATATTTCCCGGCCTTCCTTCGCCGCTATGTCCCAGCTCCCGCTCTCCACCGGTCGGTATGCCTTTGGCGACGACCCCGAGGCCTACGCCGCCGCCCGGCCCGAGTACCCGGCGGCGCTCTACGCCCGGCTCACGGAACACTGTGGATTACACGCGGGAACCGTCAGTTTTGAAGTTGGTCCCGGCACCGGCCTGGCCACGCGCAAATTGCTCGAAGCCGGTTGCGCCCCGCTGCACGCCATCGAGCCCGATGCGCGCCTGGCCGCCTACCTGCGCCGGACCGTCGCCCCCGGCGCGCTGGAGCTTCACGAGACGCCGTTTGAGGAAGTCGTGCTCCCCTGCGCCCACTTTGATTTTGGCGCCTCAGCCGCAGCCTTCCATTGGCTGGACCAAGCGGCCTCGCTGGAAAAAGTACGCCACTTGCTCAAGCCCGGCGGCTGGTGGGCCATGTGGTGGAACACCCATTTCGGGGCGGGGGAGAATACCGGCGACGCTTTTGACCGCGCCACGGTGCATCTCTTTCGGGGGATCCCCAAAAGCCCCACGATGACCGGGCAGGGCCGCCCGCATTTCGCCCTCGACCGGGAAGCCCGCATGGCCGATCTGGCCCGGGCCGGGTTCGCCGACGCCCAAGCCGACTCCTGGCGCTGGACGCGCGCCTACGACACGCACGAGCTGGTCGCGCTCTACAGCACCTTTTCACCGGTCAAGTCGCTCGCGGCTGACCAAAGAGCGGAATTTCTGGGCCGCCTCGCCGAAATCGCCGACGGCACCTTCGGCGGCCGCGTCGAGCGCCCGTTTGTCACGGCTCTCTACACCGCCCGGCGTCCTTCGGCTTAGCTCAAGCGGCCCCAAGCTCCGCGGCAAACCAAAGCGCACGCCCTCATTCAAAGCGTGCGGCCTCGTTGTGAAACGGCGTTTCGCCACGACTCCCCGTCCGTCCCTCGGGGGCTCATGGAACCCCGGGGGCGCTATGGGAAGCAAAAAACCGGCGAAATCTATTCCTCGTCGGGAAGCTCGGAATCGTCCTCCAGGTCCTCCACGTCCTGCTCGGCCACGGAGTACTTGCGCTTGCGCTTGGCGGCGGGCAGCGGGGAGAGCGTCATGTTGATGCTCTTGCCGACCTGCTTGGCGGGCATTTCGACGACGGCCATTCCGGCCAGGTCTTCCCGAACGCGCCGCATCACGGCTTCGCCCAAGTCTTTGTGCGCCATTTCGCGCCCGCGGAACTGGAGCTGGATTTTGAGTTTGTTGCCCTTATCAAGGAACTGCTCGCCCCGGCGAATCTTCGTCACATAGTCATGCTCGTCGATGTTGACCCGGAATTTCAGTTCTTTGAGGCGGCTGGCGCTTTGCTTCTTGTCCTTCTCCTGCTTCGCCAGTTCGTAGCGAAACTTTCCGAAGTCCACAATGCGACAGACGGGGGGATTTGCGTTGGGTGCGACTTCCACAAGGTCGAGACCCAAATGTTGCGCGCGCCGAAGCGCGTCTTGCAGCTTTATCACGCCAAGCTGCTCATTAGTGGATGCGACGATCACCCGCACTTCTTTCGCGCGGATGCGTCCGTTGACTCGGATCTGCTGGATTTGAATAACCTAATTCTCCTTGGGCGCCCCCCTCGAAGCGGAAGAGGGAACCTGATTTATCTTGGGGCCGTTTTAGATGGGCTTGGGGTTTCGCCCCCCATGCTCACCGCTCCTTCTTCCCGGCGGACGAGCGGCTGACGCCTGTCGGTTTGGCTTACGATTATATCGCACGCCAACCTGTGCATGTAGGCGACTTTATGGACGGGAGCAAGGTGAAAAAGAGAAGAATGGCCCGTTCGGCAAAAAAAGGGCGCTTTCCATGCCGGAAAGCGCCCAAATTGGAGAAATTTACCGTCGTTTCTCGAAACCGGAACTATTTGCTCAATGCGGCGCGCAGGGAGCTAAGCTGACCGGCGCTGCCAAGTTTGCCGTTCTTGTGGGCGATGAACTTGGCGTATTCGTCGATGAAAATCTTGCCCGGAGGACGGAAGTCGAACTGAGCGGGATTATCGCGGAAGTATTCGCGGTGAACGCGGGTCCAGACGAGGCGGCCATCGGTGTCGATGTTGATCTTGGTGACGCCGAGCTTGGCGGCCGGGAGGTATTCGTCTTCGTTGACGCCGCAGGAATCCTGGATTTTGCCGCCCGCGGCGTTGATCCGGCGGACTTCGTCCTGAGGAACGCTGCTGGAGCCGTGCATGACGATCGGGATGGGAGGCAGACCGGCGGCGGCGACCTTCTCGGCGATTTCTTTGATGACCTCGAAGTGGAGGCTCTGCTGGCCCTTGAACTTGAAGGCGCCGTGGCTGGTGCCGATGGCGGCGGCGAGCGAGTCACACCCGGTGCGCTGGATGAATTCGACGGCCTGGTTCGGGTCGGTGAGGCAGGCGTTGCCTTCGTCGACGACGACGTCTTCTTCGACGCCGCCGAGCTGGCCGAGTTCGGCCTCGACGGTGAGGCCCTTGGCGTGGGCGCGGTCAACGACGCGTTTGACGATGGCCACGTTCTCATCGAAAGCGTGGTGGGAGGCGTCGATCATGACGGAGCTGTAGAACCCGGAGTCGATGCAGTCGTAGCAGGTCTCCTCGTCGCCGTGGTCGAGATGCACGGCGTAGATGGCTTCCGGGTAGATTTCGTCGGCGGCACGGATGATGCCTTCGAGGAACCGCTTGTCGGTGTAGTTACGGGCACCCTTGGAAAGCTGGATGATAAACGGGGCCTGGCTGTCGATACAGCCACGGAAGAGGCCGGCCGTCTGCTCAAGGTTGTTGATGTTGTACGCGCCGACGGCGTATTTGCCGTAGGCGTGTTTGGCGAGTTGGGCAGTGGTGACGATCATAAATAACAGAGTATCGCGGGAGCCCTACCCGGGAGCAAGCCCGAAAACGGGGGCAGCCAGAAGGGGAGCGCTTAGGACAAAATAGGACAAAATCACCACCGGGGCCCGCTCTCGCCCGTCATGGCGGGGAGGATCAGGCCGGTGTGGCTCAGGATGTCGTTGTGCCCCGCCCCCTCGACGGGGATGAAGCGGGCGATCCCCGGGGCGAGGTCCGCCAGCTCGCGGCCCATGGCGGCGGGGATGAGGCCGTCGCGGGTGCCGGAAAGGATTTCCACCTTGGGCGGGGTGGGCCGGGTGGCGATTTCCCGAAGCCGTGCGCGGTTGTCGTAGTTATCGGCCAGCAGGTAGCAAAGCGGCGTGCCGACGGTTCTCCGGGCCATGTCCTCCATGGAGGTAAAGGGGGCCAGCAGCACGACGCGCTCCACGGGGTGCCGGGCGGCGAACCCGAGCGCGGCCGCACATCCGAGTGAATGCCCCAGCGTCGCAAGGCGCGGCTCCAGAACGTCTTGCGCCACCCCGATCCGCCCGGCCAGGGCCGCCAGCGCGGCGTCGGCGGATTCCTGAATGGCCTTCGATGACGGATGCCCCGTGCACGCGCCATAACCGGGGTACTCCACCAGCAAAAAGGCGTCCTTGGCAGCGGGGTAGCGGTCCAGGAGGTACATCCAGTCCAGCGCCAGGCTGCCATTGCCGTTGAAGAGGACCCAGAGATGCCCCGGGGCGGTGCCGCTCGCGGGCGGGACGTAATAGCAGCGCTGCGGGCCTTGCTGGGTGGCGTAGTCCAGCGGCGAAACGCGGCTCGCTTCGCGGAATTTCTGCCGAAGCTCGATCAACTGTTCCTGCGGATAGGGCCGGGGGTGGTAGATCATTTTGTCCTGAAAGGCAAAGATCAGGACAGGAAATACCAGCACGGGAAAAATAATAATCCGCGTCAGCGACCGGAGGAAACGCATGGAGGGGAGCATAGCGAGGCGTATTGCGCCCGCAACCGGTATTTGTAAGGAAGTGGTCAGGAAAAAGGGGAGATTCTATTCTCACGCAAAGCCGCAAAGGCGCAAAGAAGACGCGCTGGTGGCGGGCTTCCTACGGCAGGCAGGATCATCCATCATTTTCCCCATTTCCCGTGGAACGCCAACAGCCGCAGCCCGTTCAGGCAGACCAGCACCGTACTCCCCTCGTGCCCCACGACGCCGAAAGGCAACGGCAGCGCGAACCCGAGCGCGGAGATGACCAGCGCGACGATCACCGTCATCGCAAAGGCCAGGTTTTGCCAGATGACCCGCCGGGCCTGGCGCGCGATGGAAATGGCAAAGGCCACGTTGCGCAGGTTGTCGCTCATGAGCACCAGATCCGCCGTCTCCATGGCCACATCCGTCCCGGCGGCCCCCATGGCCACACCGACATCGGCCAGCGCGAGGGCCGGGGCGTCGTTGATGCCGTCGCCAACCATCGCCACGGGACCGATCTCCTTTAAGCCCTTGAGCACGCGCACCTTCCCCTCGGGCAGCAGCTCGGCGTGCACCTCGTCCACGCCCGCCTGCGCGCCGATGGCGGCGGCCACCCGGGCGTTGTCCCCGGTGAGCATCACAATTTTTTTCACGCCCAGCTCCCGGAGCCGCTCCACCACCTCCCGCGCCTCCTCGCGCAGCACGTCGGCAACGGCCAAGACCCCGAGCACCCGCAGGACCCGGGCCGGGGCCGCGTTGTCCCGCCCCAGTTCGCCCACCAGCACACACGTTTTGCCCTCGGCCTGGAGCGCCTCAATCCCGCGTGCAGTCTCCGGGTCCAGCGCCGCCCCGAGCGACTCGAAGTAGCGCGGGCTGCCGACGCCGATGCACCGCTCCCCCACGCGCCCGCTCGCTCCCTGCCCCGAGACCGACTGGAACCCCGCGCACGGCGGCGGCTCCAGCCCGCGCGCTTGCGCCTCCTCCACCAGCGCCCGGGCTAGCGGATGCTCGCTTTTTGCCTCGATGGCCGAGGCCAGCCGGAGCAGTTCCAGCGCCTCGGGCCGGGCCCCGCCGAGCGCCTGGCGTTCTCCGAAAATGAGAGCGTCCGTCACGCGCGGACGGCCTTCGGTGAGCGTCCCGGTCTTGTCAAAGGCCACCACCTTTACCCCGGCGGTCCGTTCCAGATGCGCGCCGCCTTTAAAGAGGACGCCACGCCGGGCCGCGCCGCCAATTGCCGAGAGAATGGAGGCGGGGGTGCTGAGGATCAGCGCGCAAGGCGAGGCGACCACCATGACGGTCATGGCGCGGTAAAAAACATCAGCAAACGGCCGGTCCTCCAGCCATTGCGGAAAAACGTGGGGCAAAACCGACGGCCCGAAAATCAAGAGCAGCGTAAAGCCGATGACCCCGCAGGCGTACCATTGCTCAGCCCGGTCGAGGAAGCGCTGCGTCTGCGCCTTTTCGCTCTGGGCCTCCTCCACCATGCGCACCAGCTTCTCGATGGTCGAGTCCTTCGCCTGCCGGGTGACACGGATCTCCAAGCCGCCGCTCTGGTTGAGCGTCCCGGCGAAAACCGGATCGCCTGCCTGCTTGAGCACCGGAATCGATTCGCCTGTCACGGAAGCCTCGTTGATGGCGCTGGAGCCCTCAACGATCTCGCTATCGAGCGGGATGGCCTCCCCCGGGCGCACCAGCACGATGTCCCCCACGGAGAGTTCCCCGACCGGCAGGAGCACGTTTTTTTCCCCGCGCCGGGCGAGCGCTTTTTCCGGCCGCAGCTTCATGAGCGAGCGGATCGCCTTGCGCGTCCGGTCGATGGCAAAGGATTGCAGCACGTTGGAGAGCGAAAACAAAAAGAGCAGCACGGCCCCCTCCAGCGGCGCGCCGACGTAGGCCGCGCCAAGGGCCGCGAGCACCATGAGCAGGTCCACATCGATCGTCCACTGCCGCAACGACTGGATGCTGGCCCGAACGCCCGGGTACCCGCCGCAGCCATACGCCCCGGCGAATAGCACATTGGATAACACCGACCCGCGCCCCGCCATCCAGCCCCCCACGGCGAGGCCGAGGCAAAGCGCCGTCAACGCGACGGCCACCAGCTCCGCACGGGTAAAGCGCGCCTCCTCACCGGCCTTCCACGGCGTCACGGGCGCACCGATGCCGTGGATTTTCCGCACCACCTCCTCGGGCGAGAGGACGGCCTCGTTGTAGGTGACGTTCATCACCCCGCCGATGAAGGTCGCCGTCGCGCGCCGCACACCGGGGATCGCCTCCGCCTTCCGCTCGAAGCGCATGGCCGTGGCCTCGCTGGCGCGGCCATGGAGGCGAAGGAGGTATTTTTCAAAATGATCGCCGCCCTCGGGCTCGATGCGGCTGGCCACCTGTCGGGCCGCCTCGCCGGAGACCACCTCGGGGTTGTACGCGACGGTCACTGCGCGCCTTCGCGCCTCGCGAGTCACGTCCACATCTCCGGAGGGCCCCTCCGGCCCCAGGGTGGAATCCGCGTTCATATCCGGGCTCCACTTTACGCGCGAGGGCCCCTGCGGAATAACAAAAAAGTGCGCGGCAACCCGGATTTTGCATTGAGCCTTTTCCCCGGAAGAGCGACAAATCTCCAAGAACCCCCCACCCCCCCGTTCGCATGATGCTGAGCTGTGTCCCCAAGTCCGTATTCAATTGGGATTATCGTATCGAGGGGGCGCGTTCGGGGCCCGCGGAGCTATCCATCAATTTCTTCACCGAAGCGGGCGGCATCGGCCTCGGGCCAGAGCATTTCGACATCCGTAAACAAGGTTGGCTAAGCGGCCGCTGGACGCTGGAGGCCGAGCGCGAGCCATGCAGCGAGGCCAACAAGCCCAACCCGCTCGTGCGCCGTTTTGTGCTGACGACGCCGGAGGGGGATTACACGCTGCGGGCCCAGAACCTCTTCACCCGCGCCTTTTCGATCTACCACGGCGAGCGCGAGGTGGGGACCATCCAGCCCTCGGGACTGCTCGCCCGACGCGCCTCCATCAACTGCCTGCCCTCCATCCCCGAGCGCACGCAGCTCTTCGCCTTCTGGCTCGTCGTGCTGACCTGGCGGCGCAGCGCCAACGCCAGCAACGGGGCACCCTAAAAAAAGAGGGTCATAGAGAAAAACCCGGCAATCTTTGCCGGGTCGGCAAACGATTCCCATATAGGATGAATACCGTTGTCGTTGCCGCGAATCTGGGCTGCTTGAAAGCGTTTCGAGTGGCGGAAACACCCACCCGAGGGCGCAAGCTGGAACTAATCGACGATGTGGAGTTCCCGGAGGCGCACACCCGGGTCCATGATAAATTTACCGACTCGGCCGGGCGCTTCAAGGCCAACGCCGGGATGGGCGCCATGGGGCCCGTCACCGCGATGGCGCGAAGCGAGGCCCTGCACGCCGAGCATGAGCAACAAAAGCGCTTGATCAAACTGGTGGCCGACCGAATCGAAACCGTCCTCCAGCAGGAGAAACCGGAAGCCTGGAGCTTTGCCGCCTCCTCGGAGATCCACCAAGCGATCCTGAAGGAATTACCCAAAGACCTCCGCTACCGGGCGCTGCTGCGGGTGCACTCGGACCTGACCAAAATCCCCGGCAACGAGCTGCTCGCTTACTTCAAACCGGCCTGGGCGGCCTGACCCGCCCACCCGGGGGCGCAAAGACGGGGTTTCCGACCTCCTCGCTTCCCGGCCTTTGCGCTCGAAGTGTCCTGCGTAGTGTCCTGAAGAGGCACGGGGAAAAAATCTCCGCGGCTCCCTCCTCTACTCCGCCGCAGGGATTTCGATGCGGGGAAAGAGCGGCGTGGGAGCGCCCAGAACGTGTCCGTCGGCCAGCGGCGTCGCCACATCAGCAAGCGTCAAACCGGCGGGAATATTGAGCTGAGCCGCCATACCCGCGGCGGCTTCCGGCAGCACCGGGGAAATCAGGATCGAGAGAACCCGCAACGCTTCGGCCAGGTTGTAGAGCACGGCGTCGAGCTGATCGGCCTGGGCCGGGTCCTTCGCCAGCTTCCACGGGGCCTGGGTCTCGATGTAGGCGTTGCACTTCGCGGCAAGGCCAAAGGCGGCTTCGAGCGCGGCGTGCGTGAGGTACCCGTCCATCTTGGCCGTGTAGAGCTCCACGACGGCCTTGATTTCCGCAAGCCACTCGGCGTTATCGGCGGGCTTCTTCACCACGCTCGCACGGTAGCGCTTGGCCATGTTCAAGGTCCGGTTGAGCAGATTGCCCAGGTCGTTGGCGAGGTCCGTATTGTAACGGATCACCAAGCGATCCTCGGAAAATTCCATGTCCTGCCCCGTGGCAGCCTCGCGCATCAGGTAGTATCGAAGCGCACCCGGTCCGTACTTCTCGGAGAGGATCGCAGGGTCGACAATATTGCCGAGGCTCTTGCTCATCTTGGCACCGCCGATGTTGATATAGCCGTGGACCAGGAGCGGCGGGATTTCCGCGTCGGTGAACCCGGCGGCGTGCAAAATGATGGGCCAGTAGACGCCGTGGGCGGGGACGAGGATGTCCTTGCCGATGACGTGAAGGGCGGGCCAGCGGCTGTCAAACTCGGCGTTGTGCGGCTCCGCGCCGTTCCAGTAACCGCCGAAGCTGATGTAGTTGACCAGCGCGTCGAACCAAACGTAGGTGACGTAGCCGGGGTCGAACGGCAGCTCGATGCCCCATTCCAGGCGGGCCTTGGGCCGGGAGATGCAGAGATCGCCCGAGAGGCGTTCGACAGCATTGCGCAGCTCGGCCTGGCGGAAGGCGGGCGTGACGTACCCCGGGTGGGCGTCGATGTAGGAGAGCAGCCAGTCGCGATGCTTGGCGAGGCGGAAATAGTAGTTCTCCTCGGTGATTTCGACGACCTCGCCCCACTCGGGGCCGAATTCGCCGTCCTCACCGCGCTCCTTGTCGGTCAGGAACTGCTCCTGCCGCACGCTGTAGAAGCCGGAGTAGCTGGCCTTGTAGATTTCGCCCGCGTCGTAAAGGCTTTGGAGGATTTTCCGCACGACATCCTTATGAAGCGGCTCGGTGGTGGCGGCCCAGGCGTCGTGGCTCAGGCCGAGCTTAGTCCAAAGGGCGATAAATTTCTCGGTGACTCCGGCCGCGAATTCCGCCGGGGCGAGCCCTTGTTTTTCCGCGCTCTGCTGCACCTTCTGCCCGTGCTGATCCACGCCCGTGAGGAAAAAGACCTCCTCACCCTTCATTCGGTGATAGCGCGCGATCACGTCAGAAAGGATCTTCTCATACGCGTGGCCGATGTGCGGCGCCGCGTTGGTATAATCGATGGCGGTGGTAATGAAAAACGTCTTTGCCATAAGGAGAACGCTCAGAATGAGCCCAAGCGCACCGGAAGGCAAGCCTGCTAACAGGCCGCTACGCTCTGGCGGTATAGAGCGAGACGATCCCGCCCGTGAGCGGCTCGGCCGTGGGCTCTGCGAACCCGGCCTCCTCCAGCAGCGCGCTCATGGCCGCGCCGGAAGGGAAAGCCTCGATCGACTCGCCCAAATACTCGTAGGCCGAACGCTCCCCGGTAAGCCACCCGGCGATAGAGGGGAGCACATGGTGTAGGTAAGGCCGGTAAACCCAGCGAAGCGGAGGCGGCGGCACCGAAAAATCAAGAATGAGCACATGCCCGCCGGGCCGCAGCACCCGGTGCATTTCCTTGAGCGCCCCAAGGTAGGAGGCCATGTTGCGCAGGCCGAAGGCGACCGTCAGCGCGTCAAAGGCCCCGTCGCCGAACGGCAGCGCCAGCCCATCGGCGGCCGCCACGGGCCCGGCCCCTTTTTTGAGCCCCTCGCGCAGCATCGGCACGCAGAAATCCGCGCCCACGATGAGCACCTCCTCCGGCAAATACCGCCGGAGCGTCAACGCCACGTCGCCGCTGCCCGTGGCCAGGTCGAGCACGCGCCCGGGAGCCCAGCCGCGCACGATCCGCGCCGCGCGGCGTCGCCAGAGAAAGTCGCAGCCGCCGCTGAGGAGGTGATTGGCCAGGTCGTAACGCCGGGCGATGCTCCCAAAGAGGCGCTGGATGGTTTGCGGTTCTTGCAACGGAAAAAAGAGGTGCTCCCCTGGAGCGGTTACGCCCCGGCCGCGATGTTGGCCTGCTTGCGGCGGGTCTCCAGCCATTGCATAAAGACGATCATGCCCTTGCGCTCGTTGGCGGAGGCAAGGCGCTCGGCCTCGTTCTTTTTCAGCTCGGCTTCGTCCACCGGGTCGCGCTTTTCAACATGCACGATCAGCCCGCCACCGGCCACTGGCGTGAATTCGCTCAGCGCCCCGTCTGAAAGCTCCACAGCCTTGGTCAGAATTTCCTCCGCGTTGGTCAATTTTTCCGGCGGCTCGGCAGGCGAGAAGGCATCCGGCGTCTCCACCTTGAACCCGGCTTCCTTGGCGGCGACATCAAACGGTTTGCCCGCCTTCAGCGAGGCTTCCAGCTTGGCGCGGCCTTCGGCTCCCTTGGCCACCAGGGCAGAGTTGGCCCGCTCGGTCTTGATCTGCTCGATCACCTGCGGCTTGGCTTCCTCAAAGGTCAGCTGGCGGCTCGGCACCACCTTGTCGAGGTGCAGGATCGCATAGCCGTTGCCCGCCGGGAGGGCGTCGCTAAGCGGCTCGGCCTCCGTCAGTTTAAAGGCGGCAGTCGCGGCCTGCGGCACCGTTTGCAGCGCTTCGGGAGCGGCTTTCTCGGAAAATTCCGGCGTCGTCTGGACGCTCAGGCCGTATTTCTTGGCCACGTCGGCAAAAACAGCCCCTTCCTTAAGAAGATCCTGGCCGAAGTCGTTTGCGCGGTTGGCCAGGTTCTGGCGGGCGTCCAGGAGTTCCTTACCCTTGAGGGCCTTCTCGGCGTCCGTCAGGTCGAGGCGAACGAAGCTCACAACGCGCTTTTCCGGTGCGGTGTAGCTCTTTTCATGGCCTTCGTAGACTTTCTTGATCTCCTCGTCGGTCGGCGTCACCGCCGCCTTGAAGTCCTCCAGGCTCAGCCGGGCCACGGAGGCGTGGATCTTCTGGTAGCTCTGGATGTACTGGGCCCGGTACTCAGCCGGAGTCACCTCCACCGTGCCGCCGAGCAGCTCGACGAGCTTCTTTAAGCGCAGTTGGTTACGCACGAGGGCGTCGAACCGGTCCGCGGTGAACCCGTTCGGCTTGAGCACGTTATCAATAAAGGCATTGTACTTCGCGGGGTCAAAGGTCCCGGCCGTCTGGAAGCCCGGCAGCTTCTCCACCGCCGCAACCACCTCGTTGTCGGTGGCCGTAATGCCGAGAACGGCGGCCTCATGCTCCAGCACGATCGAGTCGATCACGTAGTTATCCGCCGCCCGCTCAGAGTAAGGGTTGCCGAGGGTCAGGCCGATCACGAGGTCGCCCAGGCCGCCATACATCGCCACGCGCATGCCGCGAGCCCGGCGCTCCAGGTCGTCCTGGCTGTAGCTGCGGTTGTAGATGCGGAAATCACGTCCAGCGGCTTGCCGCCCCTTTCCGCTGCCAGGGGTAAAGAACACTCCGAAGGCGATGATGATCACAATGGTGAGAACGATCATCAGCGGTTGCTGGTATTTTCGGAATACGTGAAGCATGAAAATAAAATGGGTACGGGTTGCTGTTGATTTCGGGGAGGAGATTACATAACATCTATCTCGAAAAAATGAAGCTAAGATGCAGCTTATCCCTCCGGCAACGTCTTTTTGCATTCAGTTTTAGTCTCGCCACCCTTTGTTTCCTTGGTTTTCCCGCCCTGGCGCAAGACAAAATTGTCTCCAAAGGACAGACTCAGGACGTCAAAATTCTTGGCGTCAGCGGCGCCAATGTGCAAATCCAGGTCGGTACGGGCACCATTGGCGTCCCCCTGGCCATCATCACCTCAGTGACCAAGGAGGCTCCGGCGGAGGTCGCCGAGGCCAATAAAGCCTTTGAAGCAAAGGACTACGCCAAGGCGCTCACCTTCGCCAAGGCCGTCAACGGCAAGTTCCTGGGCCTGCCGGTGGACTGGGCTCGCGAAACCGCCAGCCTCGTGGGCGACATCTACGTAGCCCAAGGCAAACTGACCGAAGCCGAGGCCGCCTACAAAGACTTCCAGCGTGCCTATCCCCGGGGCGGCAGCATCCAGGTGGATGTCGGCATGGCCCGCATCGCCTTTTCGCGCAAAAACTTCGACGAAGCCCTCGCCAAGCTGGAGCCCATCGCCGAGGCCGCGCAAAAAAACCCCTTTGAGACGGGCCCCGACGCGATCGCCTACAGCCAGGCGTTTTTCCTGCTGGGACAAATCGCCGAAGCACGCCAACAGAACGCCCCCGCCCTGGAATACTACCTGAAAACAGTGACCCTCTTTCACCGCGACGCCAACGCCGCGCGGCAGGCACAGGAACGAGCCGACTCTTTGCGCAAACAAGATCCATCCCTTACGATTCCCTAGCCTTGCCATTTCGCTAAATTCAGCGAGCTTACCGCTCGACGAACCCATATCCTCCATCCATCCCCCTATTCCCCCATTCCTTCCCAGATGAAAACCCGTCATTGTCTCCGTTTCGGCCTTGGCCTCAGCCTGCTCCTCCTGGCATCCACCAGCTGCTTCGCCCAGGAAGCTGGCCCGCATAAGGAAACCATTTTTGAAACCATCAAGAACGGCGGCCCGCTGATCATGATCATCTGGTGCGTCATCATGGCCACCTCCGCCACGATGGTCACGCTGGTCATCCAGAACTTTGCCACCATCCGCCAGGCCAAGCTCACCCCCCCCACCCTGGTCGAGACCCTGCGCTCTATTATTAATGCAGGCAACTACCAGGAAGCCTGGGAAACCTGCAACGCCAACCAGAACTACATCGCCAACGTCCTCAAGGCAGGCCTGAGCCGCCTCGGCCGCGGCAAAGAAGCCGTCGAAGACGCCATCTCAGAGCACGGCCTGCGCGAAGCCACCATCATCCGCACCCGCAACAGCTACCTCTCCGTCATCGGAGTCGTCTCGCCGATGATCGGTCTGCTCGGCACCGTCGTCGGCATGATCGGGGCCTTCTCCGTCCTCGCCGGCTCGGGCATCTCCGATCCGCGCGCCCTCTCCGGGAAGATCGGCGAAGTGCTACTGGCCACCGCCAGCGGCCTCTTCATCGCCATCCCGGCCTTCGTCTTCTACTACATCTTCCGCAACAAAGCCCAGATGGCCATCGTCTACGCCGACGACACCGTCAACAGCCTCGTGCGCGACATTCCCTACGAGGACCTCTCCGGCGTCCAGATCGGCGAAGCCTTCAGCGCGGGCACCGGCGACGAAAAAGCCCCGAACGCCAACGAATCGCGCAAAGTCTCCGTAGACCTCTCCACCAACTGCCCCATCTGCAACGGCGCCATCACCGCCGGACAGAACCCGTGCCCGCACTGCGGTGCCACGCTGCAATGGCAGCAGTAACCCCGGGGGCCCCCATCCAACCTTAGCCCCCCCCTAAAGTCCCCCATGCCTCGCCATAACAAAGCGAAAGCCGCGCGGGCGGCCACCCGCAACCCCGCGGAAGAGGACCCAGAATTTCAGATCGCCCCGATGATCGACATTCTGCTCGTCCTGCTCGTCTTCTTCATGTCGATCAGCTCCACGGAAGTCCTCCAAAGCAACCGCGAGATCCCGCTGGCCGTGGCCAAAGACGCCAAGCAGCCCAAGAAAAGCCCCGGCCAAGTCATCATCAACGTCCTCTGGGTCCCCATCAACAACTCCGGGCGCATCGAGATCGACAGCCAGCCCTACGAAAGCGCCGAAGCACTCATCCCCCGGCTAGTCGACGAACTGAGCAAAAACCCCATGACCCGCGTCCTCGTCCGCGTGGACCGCACCGCGAGCTGGGGTTACGAGCGCGAAATCCTGCGCGCCGTCGGCGCCGCGGGCATCAGCAACGTCACCTTTTCCGTCGTGGACAAAAAAGGGGCCGACCAACAGGCCGCCGGTTCCCAACTTTAACCCCCACCCCCACACCGCAAGACATATGGCATCCATCGGCAACGAAGACGGCGACGCGGGCTTCCAGATCGCACCCATGGTGGACGTGGTCTTCGTCCTTATGCTCTTTTTCATGGCCAGCGCGGGGTCGCAAGTGGCCGAGCGCGAGCTCAACATCAACCTCCCCGGGAGCAAATCCCCCAGCGGCATGACCACCGAACTGCCGCCCACCCCGATGATGGTCGACATCACCGCCGACGGCCGCGTGCTCGTCAACGACACCATCATGGGCACCGCCACGGACAAAGACCTCGATAAACTGCGCGACCGCTTTAAAGACACCATCGTCCAGTTCGACAACAAAGACCCCGTCATCATCCGCCCCGCGCTCGAAGCCAAGCACGAGCGCGTCATGGACGTCCTCAACGCCGCCGGAGCCGCCGGGGTAAAGAACCTGACGTTCAACTAGCCGGGGTTGGCCGGCAAGGTCGTTAGGAGGGCTTAACAGGAGTTTTTTTGGGGGGGGCATGCTTTTTCGGATTGGGTTTTCCAAATGCCCATCCAATGCACAGAGGATGTCAGGGTAATCCTCTTTAATCCTGCCAACCCTGCCTGAAAATTGCCGAGCCTCTCCCTCTAGCGGCTCATAGCACCAGACGCAGTATTACAGCGACCGGGGCCGAGAGAACCCGGCGGCGCTCGACAACGCCGTTGCGGCCTCGCCATTGCAGGTCCGGGGCGACTCCGCATCGCAAAGCGAATCCAGCAGCTTCACCCAATCCTTCCACGCCTCATCCGAGACAAGCGGATTGCCCGGGTGAACCCACTGCGCGGGCGTCGAGGTGCATCCAGGCGTCGCACAACGGACCTGGAAAAGCCCCAGCCCGTCGCGTTCAAGCCGCACATCGCGTCCGCTAAAAGTCTGCTCGCATATGACACAGTGGCGGCATTCGTCCATCGAAGTCCAGGGGCGAAAACCGGGTGCCGCCCGCAAAAGTCGCCATTTTAATGCCAGATCGGCCTCCGCCGCCCCCGCGGCCCGCTGAGCCGCCTTCACCACCACCTTACTACGTCGTTGTTTCATACACGCAATGTCCTTTGCTCGCTACACGCAATATCCTTTGCTATTCCGGCGTTTCCCTGCCGGACCGACTCCCACCATGACGCGATTGAAAGCGGCGCGCAATCAGGCCGACACTGGTTTCCCGCAAGGGGTAAACCCCTAGGCCTACGTCAAAATAACCTCAGGGATTCCCTGATCATCAGACTAGGGGTCAGGCCGATTGCGCCTTGGAGTTCATAAGCATAATCTCTTGATCGAGCGAGTTTTGGGTATTCCTACGAAATGAGGTTCATTTCATAAGAGTTCCCGAAAGAGTGGGGGAGCCAAGGACTTCTCTGGCATTGTGTAATCAAATGACGGTAGAATGGCTACCGTGCCATACCGGGCCAGGGCAGGCACTAATCCCCCCGCTTTTTGCGGAGGGATTTTTTTTCAACGAAATGCCATCCGGATGGCCTGGGAAAGCCGATCCTCGCAACCAAAGACCCCTACAGCCCCAAAAATGAAACCACTAGAAACGAAAGCAAAGGTCCTTATTGTTGACGATCATCCCATCGTACGCCAGGGGCTGGTGCAACTCCTGAACTGCGAACCGGATTTCATGGTGTGCGCGGAAGCCGGGAATGCCCGCAAAGCCATGGCGGCCATCGGTGAGACCAAACCCGACCTCGGCATCGTTGATATCACCCTCCAGGGGACCAACGGCATTGAGCTCATCAAAAACATCGTGGCGCAGTGGCCCGACTTCCCCGTCCTCGTGCTCTCCATGCACGACGAATCGCTCTACGCCGAACGCGCCCTGCGAGCCGGGGCCAAAGGGTACGTCATGAAACAAGAAGCCCCGGAAAAACTGACCGGCGCGCTTCGCCGCATCCTCAACGGGCAGATCTACGTCTCCGAAAAGCTGGCCGACAAAATGATGCGCAAAGCCATCGACGGCAAAGCCCTCCAGGACACCTCCCCCGTGGCCATCCTCTCCGACCGCGAGCTGGAAGTCCTGCAACTGATCGGCCAGGGCCACGGCACACGCCAGATCGCCGAGGACTTGAACCTCAGCGTCAAGACGATCGAAAGCCACCGCGCCCACATCAAAGAAAAACTCAACCTCAAGACGGCGCCCGAAATGGTACGCTTTGCCGTCCAGTGGGTAAACCAGGGCGCGCTTTAAAAAAAACGCTTACAAACCGGGAGACGCGGAGACGCGGAGACCAGGGCTTACGCCAGATCCAAGAGCGAAGCCACCTGGGCCGCCACGTCGCCCGAACGCATCAGCGACTCGCCCACGAGCAGCGCATTGACCCCGCACGCAAAAACGCGCCGGACATCCGCGTTGGTCTTGATCCCGCTCTCGCTCACCAGCAGCGCCCCCTCGGGAGCCTGCTCACTCAAAAGTTCCGTCGCGTGCAGATCGACCTGGAACGTCGTCAAGTTCCGATTATTCACCCCGATCAACGTCGCCCCGCAGTCGGCCGCCCGGTCCATTTCCTCCACCGTGTGCACCTCCACGAGCACATCCAGGCCCAGGTCCACCGCCGTCCGGTAGAGCCGCTCCAGCTCCGGCTGCTCCAGAGCCGCCACAATCAGGAGAACCGCATCGGCCCCCGCCACCGCCGCCTCGTAAATCTGCACCTCGTGCAAAATGAAGTCCTTGCGCAGCAGCGGCAGCGCCACCGCCCCCCGGATCTGAGCCAGGTAGCCGAGACTGCCCTGGAAAAATTTCTCATCCGTAAGCACCGAAATCGCATGCGCCCCGGCCGCCTCATACGCCCTGGCCTGCGCCACCGGGTCAAACGACTCGGCGATGACCCCAGCGGAAGGCGACGCCTTTTTCACCTCCGCGATGAGCCCCAGCGCCTCCGGGCCGCGGTCCAGAGCCGCCTCAAAGCCCCGGTAATCATTGCGCAGCAGCGCCGCCGTACGCAGATGCTCCAGGCGGGGCAGAATCCGGGCAATCTCAAGGCGTTTCTGGTCAAGGATGGTTTGCAGGCGATTCATGGGCGCATAGTAGAACATCTTCGCCCGGTTTTCACAAGTTACGGAAAGCGCCATTCCCTTTTCAAAATCAACCGAACCCACCATGTCTAGCCCACTTCCCCAACAGCCTCGCTGGGTTTACGCCCTGCTGGCAGCAATCACCGCCTACGGCATCTATATCCGCGCCCAGCTCCCCATCGCCCCTTTTAGCGACCGGGACACCTGGGGCTTCCTCTTCCCAAGCCTCAACCACCTAACCACCGGCGTCTTTTGCCACGTACAGGGGCGCGAATTCCCCTACCCGCTCTTTATCGACCGCGTGCTGGCCCTCTTCGGGACGCTCAACGCGCTCTCGGTCTTGCAGCATCTGCTCGGCGTGCTCACCGCCTTCCTCCTTTGGGAAGCCTGGCAGGGCGCGCTCCGCTTCTTCCCCGCGACCCCGGCCCTGCGCCACTCACATCGCTGGATCGGCCTGGCCCTCTCGGCCTCCTACCTGCTATCCCTCGGGCCGCTGAAAATGGAGCACACCATCCGGCCCGAAGCCGTCTTCCCCCTGGTAGCCGCTCTGGCGCTCCTTTGCGGCACCCGCTTTGGCATCACCTTTTTCCTGGAGCAAAAGCTTCGCCCCGCGTTTTTCTGGGGCGCGGGGCTGGTAGCGGCGGCCTTTTCGCTCCTGTTCATCAAGGGAGCCTTCGGCGTCGGCGCGCTCGCAGCCATCGCGCCCGTGCTCGCCGCCTGTTTCCGGCGCGGGACCCCGTGGCGCTTCCGGGTCGCCGTCCTGGCCGTGCCGCTCGCGCTCGTTTTAAGCTGCCTCTGGTACCCCGAGCGCCAACTTGTGAGGCGGTATGACACGCTCGGCAACGCATTCGCCCAGCAGCATCTTTTCGCCTTCCAGGGCCGGGTCATCCGGAAGGCCATCGAAGACGAGATCCAAGGCCGCCAGCCCGCCGCTTATGAGCGAGACCTGCTGCAAAACGTCGCCCGGCGCATGGACGACGTGCTCAACACCAAGAGCCCGCACTATGGCCAACTCGGCTTCGACGCCGACGCCATCCTTTACGCCCCCGATTCCGCAGCGCGCTACCTCACCGAACGCTTCCCGGATGGGCGGGATCTGAGCCGCTTCTACATGCACTATTACTGGGCCGCCTGGCGGTACTACCCGCTGCAAATGCTCCACAAGGTTACCCACCAGCTCTACACCTTCTACTGGATGAAGAGCCCCTACGACATCCGGAAAGACCCGCTCGCCATCGGCTACGAAGCCGTCCACGGCACCGAACGCATGCCCTCGCTGGCCCAACCGCTGCCGCTCTTCGATCAATACATCGAGAAAGAGCACCAGCTCACACACTCCAAGCAGACCTGGCGGCAACCGCTCTGGTTACTCGGCCTCAACCGCCTCCTGGCGCTCGTCTACCGGCTCTGCTCCATCGGGGCCCTGGCGGCAGCGGTCGCCCTGTTCTGGAAACGCGGGACCCCGGAACACCGCCGCCCCCTCTGGTGGTTCCTCTACCTGATGGGATACGGCTTTTTTAACACCCTGACCCTGGCCGTCGGCCACACGCTGGAGGTCCGGCGATACGTGCAAATCCAGCTCAGCTACACGCTCCTGGCCACCGGCTGCGGGCTTCTGTTACTGCACCTGCTCATCGAGCGCAAGCGGGCGGCGAAAACGGCCCGCGTCAGCCAAAGCCAGCTCCAGCCGCAGTAATGCTGGCGCATTTTGAGCAATCCTGCTTTTCTTGTCTCCCGCATGAAAATTCTCGTTATCGGCAGTGGCGGGCGCGAACACGCGCTGGTATGGAAACTCCGGCAATCGCCGCGGGTATCGGCGGTCTATTGCGCCCCCGGCAACGCAGGAACGGCAGAAATCGCCACCAACGTCCCCTTGCCGATCAGCGATCACCATGGCTTGATCGAATTTGCCCGCGCCGAGCGCATCGGCCTCATCGTCGTCGGCCCCGATGACGCCCTGGCCGCCGGGATCGTCGATCACCTCGGCCACGCAGGCCTGCGAGTCTTTGGCCCTACGCAGAGCGCCGCTCGGCTGGAATCGAGCAAAGTCTTCGCCAAGGAATTCATGCAGCGCCACGGCATCCCGACCGCCGCCAGCGGCCATTTCTCCGATCCCGCCGAAGCGCACCGCTTCTGCCAGAAGAGCAAATTTCCCCTCGTCATCAAAGCCGACGGCCTCGCCCTCGGTAAAGGCGTCATCATCGCCCAGACCCCGTGGGAAGCCGCCCAGGCCATCAACGAGATCATGGAAAAACGCGCCTTCGGGGCCGCGGGCGACCAGGTCGTCATTGAGGAATTCCTCTCGGGCCAGGAATGCTCCGTGCATGCTTTGGTGGATGGCGAAAACTACGTCCTCTTCCCCGCCGCGCAGGATCATAAACAGATTTTCGAAGGCGACAAAGGCCCCAACACCGGCGGCATGGGCACCTTCTCCCCCCCCGACAAGCTCGTCACCCCAGAGATCATCGAGCGCATTCACAAGGAAATCATGGTCCCCTTCATGGAAGGGATCAAAAAGGACGGCCTGCACTACAAAGGCCTCCTCTTCCCCGGCCTGATGATCACCGAAGAGGGCCCGAAAGTCCTGGAATTCAACTGCCGCTTCGGCGATCCCGAGACCCAGGTGCTGCTGCCGCGCCTCAAGGGCGACCTGGTCGATTGGATCGAAGCCGCCGTCGCGGGCCGCCTCGACTTGGTGGAAGCCGACTGGGACCCCCGCCCCGCCTGTTGCGTCGTTATGGCCTCCGGCGGCTACCCGGGCTCCTACACCAAGGGCAAAGTCATCACCGGCATTGAAGAGGCCGAGGCGCTTGGCGACGTCACCGTCTTCCACGCGGGCACGCATCAAGAAGAGGGCGCCCTCGTCACCGCGGGCGGCCGCGTCCTGGGCGTCACCGCCATGGGGGGCACCCTGGCCGAAGCCCAGGCCCGAGCCTACGAAGCAGTTTCCCGGATTCATTTCGAGGGAGCCACATTCCGGCGCGACATCGGCGCAAAAGGGCTGTAGGGTCGCGCTTGTTACCCTTGCCTATGAACCCCAGCTTTCGCATCGCGGCGGCCGCCAGCCTCCTCCTTGGAGTCAACTTTGAGGTCGCCCCCCGGGTCTTTGGCCAGACCGAAGCCGCCAAACCGGCCGCCTCGGTCTCGCCCACCCCGAGCCCATCTGCCACCGCCACGCCCAGCCCGGCCAAAACGCCCGAACCCACGCCCACCCCGGCGGCACTCAGCCCCGCTCGGGCCGTCGACTCCCTTTCCGACGCCGAGGCCCAGCAAGCCCTCGACCTCCTGCGCTCCACCTACGTCCGCTCCGGCACGCTCAACGAAGCCGCCCTCAACCGCGCCACACTCCAGGGCCTCCTGGAACGCATCGGCGGCGGCGCGGCCATCCGAGCCACGGGCGGCGAAGCAGCCGCCGAAAGCCCCTTCCGCTCCGAGATCCTCGATGAACAGATCGGCTACGTCCGCCTCGGCTCCCTCTCCAAAGGGCACCTGGCCGAGTTCGACGCCGCGCTGGGGAACTTTAACGCCAAGAAAGTCGGCTCCCTCATCCTCGACCTGAGGGCCACGCCGCCCTCCAACGACTTCGACCTCGCCGCCGACGTCATCAAGCGCCTCACGCCGAAGGGGAAAATGCTCTTCGCCATCCACCGCCCCAGCGCCAAGCAAGAGCGGATGTTCACCTCCGACCTCGACCCGGCCTTTAAAGGCAACGTCGTCACCCTCGTCGGGCGCGACACCGCCGGAGCCCCGGAAGTCATCGCCGCCGTCCTGCGGGGCGTGGGCAATGCGCTCGTGGTAGGCCACCATACAGCGGGCCAGGCTGCAGAATACTCCGAACTGCCGTTGAAAGGCGGCAAAACCCTGCGCGTCGCCGTGGCCGAGGTCAAGCTGCCCGCGCAAGTCACCGTTTTCCCCGACGGGCTCAAGCCCGACCTCTCCGTGCAAGTCGCCGCCCGCGACGAGCGCGAGGCCCTGCAAACCGGCCTGGATAAAGGCGTGGCGGGGCTCGTCTACGAGACCGAGCGGGCGCGGATCAACGAAGCGGCGCTCGTCGCCGGGACCAACCCCGAGCTCGACGCCGACGAAGAAGAACAGCGCCGGGGCAAGAGCGACGAAGAGGACGTCCCGCCCTGCGACGTCGTGCTCCAGCGCGCCGTGGACCTCGTGACCACCCTGCGCATCTTCGGCGGCAAAATGCCCTAAATTTTTTTCAGGAACTCGAGGAACTCGGGAAAAAGGCAGGAATCCTTTTCATGAGTTCCTGATGATTTCCTATTTATCCCCCTCTTTATGAGAACTCCTATGGAACCCATTGACGCCAATCCCCGGCCCCCCATGGCGGGCCTGATCGCAGCCGGTGCCGTGGTCCTTCTGATCCTCGTCGGGGCAGTAACGTCGTACTACACCGTCAACGCCGAATCCGAGGGCGTCGTGCTCCGGTTCGGCAAATACCTCGGCACCACCGAGCCGGGCCTGCATTTCAAGATCCCCTTCGGCATCGACTCCGTCACCGTCGTCCCCACCCGGCGGCAGCTCAAACAAGAGTTCGGCTTCTACTCGCCCGGTGCCACCTCCAACCCCGACCAGGTCGGCGCGGATCAGGATACCGAGAAAAACATCGTCACCGGCGACCTAAACGCCGCCCTCGTCGAGTGGGTCGTGCAATACCGCATCGAGGACCCGAAGGCCTACCTCTTCGACGTTCGCAACCCCGGCCAGACCCTGCGCGACCTCTCCGAAGCCTCCATGCGCGAGGTCATCGGCGACCGCACCGTGGACGAAGTCATCACCATCGGCCGCCAGGAGATCGAAGTCTCCGCCCTGGCCCGCATGCAGGACCTGGCCAAGCGCTACCGCCTGGGCATCCGCGTCGACCAAGTGCAGCTGAAAAACGTCAACCCACCCCGGCAGGTCCAGGGCTCCTTCAACGAAGTCAACAAAGCCCAGCAGGATCGCGAAAACGCCATCAACGTGGCCAACGGCGACTACAACAAAGCCATCCCCAAAGCCCGGGGCGACGCCGACCGGGACATCAGCACCGCGGAAGGCTACCGCTTCAAACGCGAAAACGAGGCTAACGGCGACGTCGCCTCCTTCACCTCCATGCTGGCCGAATACACCAAAGCCCCCGCCGTCACCCGCACCCGGCTTTACCTCGAAACCATGGGCGAGCTGATGCCCCAGGTTCGGCAGAAAATCATCTTCGACGAGTCGCTCAAACAACTCCTGCCGGTCCTGCCGATGGGAGCCAAAACCGGGGAGGTCAAGTAACATGAAATCCATCGCCGCCATCCTGGTGGGCGCCGCCGCGCTCATCGCGCTCCTCGTCCTCTCCGGAGCCTACTACACCGTCGAACAGACCGAACAGGTCATCGTCACCCAGTTCGGCAAACCCGTCGGCGAACCGATCACCGAGCCGGGCCTGCACTTTAAAAAACCGTTCATCCAGGACGTCAACCGCATCGACAAACGCTTCCTGGAATGGGACGGCGCCTCCGCCGCGATCCCCACCCGGGACAAGACCTACATCCAGGTAGCCACCTTCGCGCGCTGGCGCATCGAGGACCCCAAGACCTACTTCGTGCGCCTGCACGACGAACGCAGCGCGCAATCCCGCCTGGAGGACATCCTCGGCAGCGAGACCCGCAACGCCATCGCCAAGCACGACCTCATCGAGATCATCCGCACCGACAAAAACCGCAAGCCCCAGCGCGACGAGACCCTCAAGGAAGGCCTCGGCACCATCGGCATGCTCCCGGCGATCCAGTTCGGGCGGCTCAAAGTCGAGGAAGAGATCCGGACCGAGGCCGTCGGCAAGCTCGCCGAGTTTGGCATCTCGCTGCTCGACTTCCGCATCAAGCGCGTCAACTACAACCCCGAAGTGCTCGACCGAATCTACCAGCGCATGATCAGCGAGCGCATGCAGATCGCCCAGCGCTTCCGGTCCGAAGGCGAGGGGGAATCCGCGCGCATCGCAGGCCAGCGGGAGCGCGACCTGAACGAAATCCAGTCCAAAGCCTACTGGCAGGTGCAGAAAATCCGGGGTGAAGCCGACGCCAAAGCCATGGAAATCTACGCCCGCGCCTACACCCAGAACCCGCAGGCCTCGGAATTCTACACCTTCCTGAAAACCATGGAGACCTACCGGAAGATCTTTACCAAAGACTCCACCATGGTCCTCTCCACCGACACCGACCTCTTCAACCTCCTCAAGCGCTCCACGCCCAAAGGCCCGACCAATACGCCATAGCGGCACCGCGTCGGCTATTTGCTTTCCTGCATGAGCGGCTTCCCGCCGTGATTGATCGCATCGGGATAGTCTCTGCGAATCTGCTCCTGGAGCGTCTTCGCCTCGTCCGTTTTGTCGGATTCGAGGTAATAGCCCGCCAAATAAAACCGTGCGTAGGCCCCCACTTGAACCCCGTCGCCGTAAAAGCTGTCGCTGTATTTCTCGATAGCCTCTTTTAAATAATTCTCCCGTTCCTGCCCCTGTGACCGCTGGGCAAGATACATCAGCGCGCAACCGGCACGATTGGATTGGGGATATTTCTCAATGACCAGTTTGAGGACATCCTTTGCTCCCGGGCTGCCCAGTTCCTTGTTGGCCATCTGGTAGAGGGACTCAAGTTCTTTGAATTGCTCCGGGGTATAGGTTTTCCGATCCTTGGCAAAGCGTTCCCTGACCCGCTCTTGATTCTTTTGGGCGGGCGGAATGGGCCGATTCTCGGCGTTGAGGAAGCTTGTGGATCTTGGCGAACGCCGGGGTTGCTGGGAATTGATGGTGAGCTGGACGTTCGGGAGCGGGTCGAAAAGGGGATTGTCGGGCGGCGCCGGTTGGGGTTCTTCGCCGGTGTTTTTTGAAGTGATGGCATTGCGTGTCAGCGTTGTAATCCCGAGCGCCAAAAACAGCGCCAACCCCAGTCTCCACGCATGCGAAGCGCCCGTCGTGGCTTGCATGATGCGCGTGAGTCGCTCTTTAAGGTGGCGGTTGCTTTCCATCATGCTGACGGAGGGCAGGATTGCGCTTTGTCGCGGGGAAAAATCCTCCAGCAACCGCAGAAGCGTCTCGCCGTAAAGGCGCTTCAATCCGATTCGATCTTGTTCCAGCACCAGCGCGTCGCATGCCAGTTCGCGGTCCCGGCGCATTTGCCGAAACGCGAACCACAACACGGGGTTGAACCAGTGCGCGATTTGCAGCCCGAGCAGCAGCGGATTGAGCCAGAGGTCCTTTCGCCGCAGGTGGGCAAATTCGTGCAGAAACACCATGCGCAGCTCTTCGGGCGAGAAGCGTTGGGGGAGCCCCTCCGGCAACAGCACCACCGGGCGCAACAACCCCATCATGGCCGGAGCGCTCACGTGGGGCGTTTCGAGGATTCGGATCCGTTGGCGCACTTTTTGCGGTATGCCCATCTGCTCCGCCGCCGCTTGCGCACAAGCCAGCACCGTCGCATCCTCGCACACGGGCGCGCGCCGAACGGCCTGGCCAAAACGCCGCACCTGAAGCAATGCGACCGCGCCAAACCCCGTTGCCCCCAGCAGCCAAAGCAACGCCAAGCCCTGCTGTTTGGAGAGAGAAAAGGGCTTTGCTTGCGCGGGTTGCGCAGGCTGCGTTGGTGTCACAGGTAGAGCGGCGGGCGGCGTGATCGCGTCGGTTTCCAAGGCAGACGCCACCCAGCGTTCTGCCCAAACCGGCGTCACCCCGCGATCCATGGCAAACCCTTTAGTTCGCAGAGGCATTTGCGGCAACCCTGGGAGCAGCAATCGCGCGACGACCAGCAGCCAAAGCGCATAACGCCAGGATGCCGGGAGCGATTTGCGAAAACAAAAACGCGCCAGCAGGACCGCCAAAACAATCCAGGCGGCTTCCCATGAGGTGTGCGCCAGCCATTGGGTAAAATACTCTATATTACCAAGCAGGTTCATGGTTTACCCTCCTCTTGATCGAGCACCTTGCGCAGTTGATCGAGCTCTTCGCGGGTGAGTTTGCGGTTTTGAACGAAATGAACCAGCAGCGCCTCCGCCGCACCGCCAAAGAGACGATCCAGCAGCGAATCGACCTCTTCCCTCACGCACTCTTCACGCGGAAGCGCGGGGCGGTAGAGGTAGCGGTTGGATTCCTGGGTGTATAGGAGCGCCCCCTTTTGAACGAGCCGCGCAAGCATCGTGCGCACGGTGTTGGGGGCCCAGGATTCCTTGTCCGAGAGCACCTCAAGCACCTCCGCGGCGCTAATGGGGTGCTGCTTCCAAATGACTTCCATGACCTTCCATTCGGCCGGGGCAATATTAATGCTCACAGCGTTATTAAACTACAAGCGTAGTCACCCTGTCAACTACAACTGTGGTTCGCCGAAACAGCCCCTTTGCCTGGGGATGACCGTGGGCCTTCCCTACGCCGTCGTTTTGGGGTAGCTGCCCAGGATTTTGAGCCACGTGCAGCGCTTCTCCATTTCGGCGAGCGCCTCGGCCACCCGGGTGTCTTGCGCATGGCCTTCGATGTCGACGAAGAAGAAATATTCCCAGGCCTTGCGCTTGGAGGGGCGGCTTTCGATCTTGCTCATCGAAATGCCCAACTGCTGCAACGGCTCCAGCGCGGAGAATAGTGTCCCACTCTTCTCGGCAGGTACGGAAAAGAGCAGCGACGTCTTATCGTGTCCCGAAGCCGGGCACAGCTGCGGGCCGATGACCAGAAAGCGCGTGGTGTTAAACGCGCTGTCCTGGATGGAGGCCTCCAGGATATCCAGCTTGTAGAGCTCCGCCGCAAGCTTCCCGGCGATGGCCGCCGTATTCGGCTCCTCGGCAGCGTGCTGCGCCGCGCGGGTGTTGCTGGAGGCCACGAGGACCTCCGCCGTGGGGAAATTCGTCTGAAGCCAGCGGCGGCACTGCCCGAGCGACTGCGGGTGGGAGTAGATTTTGCAAATTTCCGAACGCGGACAGCGAGCCAGGAGGTTCTGCTCCACTTTGAGCAGGATCTCGGAGCAGATTTTCAGGTCGCTCGACATGAATTCATCCAGCGTGTGGGTCACGGCCCCCTCGGTGGAGTTTTCGATCGGCACCACGCCGTAGTCGGCCGTGCCGCGCGCCACCGCCGCGAAGACTTCCGTGATGTTCGCTTGCGCGGAGTACTCCACGCTCGCGCCGAATTTATTGCGCGCCGCCTCGTGGGTGTACGTCCCCGCCGGGCCGAAATAGGCGATAACGAGCCCTTTTTCGAGCTGGTAGGAGGCCGACATGATCTCGCGGTAGATGGCCCGCACCGCCGAGCCCGGGAGCCGTCCGCCGAGCTTCGCATTGCGCTTTTCCAGCGAACGCAGGAGGGTCTCCTCCCGGTCCGGGGCAAAGATCGCACCCCCGTTGCGGCGCTTCACCTCGCCCACTTCGTGGACAAGGTCGGCACGCTGGTTGAGCAACTCGAGCAGGCGCTCGTCGAGGGCGTCAATTTTCTTGCGGATCGGTGTCAGCATGGTCTTGGAAAGGGAGTTCGGGCGCCCCGGGGAACTCGGGAAGCACGATGGTCCGGGGGGCCGCCGAAGGCTCGGGGAGCGTCAAGGGTTCCGGCTTGGGCTCAGGCTCGGGGTCTGGCTCCTTCGCCGGAGCGGCCGGGGTCGGCTCAGCCGGTTCGGAGGGGGCCTCCGGGGCGGTTTGCGCCGCTTCGGAGCCAGCTCCAGCCGGGAAGAGTTCACCCGTGGCGGGCGGGGTGGCAGTGGGGAGCTTGACGCGCCGGAGTTCCTCGACATTCGGCAGTTCGTCGAGCGACTTCAACCCAAAGTGCTGCATGAACACCTGGGTCGTTTCGTAAAGCAGCGGACGGCCCGGCACCTCGGCCCGACCGGAAATGCGCACCAGGCCGCGATCAAGGAGGCTCTGCATCACGCCGTCGACCGCCACGCCACGCACGGCCTCGATATCCGCCCGGGTAAGCGGCTGCCGGTAGGCGATGATGGCGAGCGTCTCCAGCGCGGGACCACTCAAGCGCGTCGGCTTGCTCTCGGGGTAAAGCTGGCGAATCCACACCGCGTACTCCTTGCGCGTTACGAACGTCCAGCCTTCGGACTGCTCCACGAGCTGAAACGAGCGGCCCTGCGCGTCGTAATCCTGCCGCAGCTCCTGGATGAGCCCCTTCACCTCGCCCGAGCGGAGCTTGGCTGCCTCGCGCACCGGCTCGTCGTCGGCATCCTGGAGCGCGCCGCGCAACGCCGCGAGGATCTCCTTAACGGTGAGCGGTTTGTTGGAGGCGAAGACCAGAGCTTCGATGATTTCTTTGAGCAGCATGGAAGGGGTCGGAAATTAGAACACAGAAGGCCGGACTGACACTAGGGAAATTTCAGAGAAAGCGGCGCTCCTCCCCCCGGACCCGTTGACGCGGCGCGAAATCTCGCGAAGCTGTCTCTGACGGAGGGGCGGCATTTTCGAGAAAAGCGCGTAGAGTCCTCAAATTTGAGAAAACCGCTTTTCATTCCGCTGTAGAGTACCTTATCTTGTGACCAAAGAATGGCTCGGATCCTGATTATCGACGACGAACCGGCAATGGTAGAAGTCATCTCCACCATCTGTCGTGACATGGGGCACCAAGCGTTCCCCTTCAACTCCGCCGCGCGCGCGATCGAGGCGCTCCCCGGCACGATGCCCCAACTGGTCGTCGCTGACATCAAGATGCAGCACCTCACCGGCTTCGACGTCCTGCGCGCCTGCAACGACCTCTCCCAGCGCCCCGCCGTCATCATGGTCACCGGCTACGCCTCGGTGGAAACCGCCGTGGAAGCCATGAAGCTCGGCGCGTTCGACTACGTCACCAAGCCCTTCAAAATTGACCAATTTCAGCTCACCCTCCAGCGCGCGCTCGACTTCCAATGCGCCGTCCGGGAGAACACGATCCTCAAACGGGAGCTCAAGGACCGCTACAAGTTCGAGAACATCGTCGGCACCAGCTCCAAGATGCAGCAGGTCTACAACCTCATCGCCAAGGTCGCCGACACCGACAGCACCATCCTGATCCAGGGCGAGAGCGGCACCGGTAAAGAGCTTGTCGCCCGGGCGCTCCACTTCAACAGCCGCCGCCAGCACCACCCCTTTGTGGCCATCAACTGCTCCGCCCTGCCCGAGAACCTGCTCGAAAGCGAGCTCTTCGGGCACAAAAAAGGAGCCTTCACCGGAGCCGTGCAGGACAAAATGGGCCTCTTCGAGGAAGCCCACCACGGGACGATCTTCCTGGACGAGATCAACTCCATGGCGCAGACCCTCCAGACCAAGCTTCTGCGCGTTTTGCAGGAACGGACCATCCGCCGCGTGGGCGATACCAAGAACATCCCCATCAGCGTCCGCGTACTGGCCGCCTCCAACGAATCGCTGCACGAGAAAATCCTCACCGGCGGCTTCCGCGAGGACCTCTACTACCGCCTGGCGGTCATCCCCATCGACCTCCCGCCGCTGCGCGACCGCCCAGAGGACATCCCGCTCCTGGCCCAGCACTTCATGCAAAAAGTGGCCGCGCAGAACCAGACGCCGGTGCCCAAGATCGAGGCCGACGCCATGGAGGCGCTGACCAAGTACGCCTGGCCCGGCAACGTCCGCGAACTGGAGAACGCCATCGAACGCGCCTGCGCGCTCTGCGACGACTCCCGCATCACCCTGACCGACCTGCCCGCGCAAGTCGCCCAACGCAGCGCGGCCCATGGCGGCGAACCCCCCGAACCGGGCAAGCTCCCGGTGGGCGAGCCGCTGGACGCCTACGTGAAAAACCTGGAACGGCGCTTCATCGAAGAAACCATCCACTTCAACGACGGCTCACGCGACCGCGCCGCCAAGATGCTCGGCATCAGCATGGCGACGCTCTATCGCAAACTGGCGAATTAATACGCCGTTCATAGTCAAAGGCCCCTCATTGGCCTCTCTATAAAAGATATTTCACGCAAAGACGCAAAGAAGGCAGATGTGTATCTTCTTTGCGTGAGACTTAATGCCTTTTTTCTGTGGAAATCATCAAGTCTGGCCCGATCAAGGCCAGTAGGCGGCCCCACTTTCCGCGCGCCCATGCGCACCCCAGGCTAGCAATCACCCAGGGCGCGGCGGTATTCCACAAGCTCCTTCACGGAGACCATCGGCATGCCGTGTTGCTGCGAATAGGCGGCGATCTGCGCCCCCTTGGCCATCGTGCCGTCGGGGTTCATCAGCTCGCAGAGCACGCCGCACGGCTGAAGCCCAGCCAGGCGCATGAGATCGACCGTCGCCTCGGTGTGCCCGGGGCGTTCCAGCACCCCGCCGGGGCGGGCGCGCAGCGGAAAGACATGCCCGGGGCGGTTCAAATCAGAAGGCCGGGCCCCCGGAGCCGAGGCGGCGCGCACCGTTTGCAGGCGGTCGTAGGCCGAGACGCCGGTGGTCACGCCCGTGGCCGCTTCGATGGTGACGGTAAACGCCGTGCCGTAGTGGCTGGAATTCTTCTCCACCATGGGCGGGAGATCGAGCGAGGCCGCCTTTTCGTCCGTCAGGCACAGGCAGACGATACCGCTGCAATCGCGGATAAGGAGCGCCATTTGCGCTTCGGTGAGGTGTTCAGCCGAGTAGATGACGTCGGCCTCGTTTTCCCGGTCCGGATCGTCGGAAACCAAGACGCCCTGGCCGTTTTGCAGAGCGCGGAACGCGGCGGCCACCCGGGGATACGCCGCCAAGAGATTGGATTGAGTCTGATTCATGGTCATTTGCAACTTCCCAGAATCAGGGTGGCGAACTGCGGCCAGCCTCGCCGCCGGACGCGCGTCCGGGCAAGCCAAGCCCCGCATGTTTCTCTTTTATCCGGACTGTACCGTCGGCTCCGGCATCGCACCGGATCTGCTGACCCTCCAGCCCCCCTGTTTTTTTTAAGGAGGCCAAAGGCGCTCGTGGGCTCCCCGGAGATCTTAAAAAAACCCCCGGGATACCACCGGTGGGGAGTTGCACCCCGCCCTGAGAATGGACCCTTAACTTACGGCCCCCGGGACAACCGTGTCAACCCTCCAGGGTGGCCGGTTGGCGATGCGCGCGCCGGAAAATGCACAAAGACGCGACCCCTTTTTGAGGTCCGCGTCTTTGAAAATTCCCAGCCTTCTCCGGCCTTAGATGCCGGATTCGAGGTCGATCAAGCGTTGCAGCGCATCCGCGAAATCGTGGAAAGCGGCCGCGGGCAGCATGATCGTGTCCCGGCGTCCCCCGACGTCCTCGGTGATCTTCAAAAAACGGCCCCGGGCATTCTCTTTGAGATCGAGAAAGAAAATTTTCCGGTCCACGTTAATCTTTTCCGATGCCAGCGGTTCGTTGACCTGGCGTTCTCCTGAATCGTTAATCATAGATTTATTGCCGTCCGCTCGGGTTTGCCTCACCCGCACTCTTGGGCAGTCCCCCTACTCTACGAACCTTGATTGGACACGCAACCAGATTTTATTTGCAGCCGAGTGACAAAAAGTCAAAAAAGGTACTCTTGGCTTTTTTCAGGAGATCCCCCCATGACGCCCCTTTTTCTCGTCGACGCTTTCACCCAACACCCCTTTTCGGGCAACCCGGCGGCGGTTTGTGTGCTGCCAACCCCCGGCGACGAGCACTGGATGCGGCTGGTGGCGCGGGAGATGAACCTCTCTGAAACGGCGTTTCTCCACGGGCAGGGGTCGGAGTGGTCGCTGCGCTGGTTTACCCCGGCGGTGGAGGTGCGCCTCTGCGGCCATGCGACCCTCGCGGCGGCGCATATTCTCTGGGAACAGGGCCTGGCCAACGAACAGCAGCCCCTGGCCTTTGCCACGCTCAGCGGACGGCTGACGGCGACCCGCGTTGGGAACGCCGTTGAGCTCGACTTCCCTGCGACGCCCGCCGAGGCGGTTCCCGAGCCGGAGGGCCTGGCCCGGGCGCTCGGCTGTAAACCGCTCTGGACCGGCCGCAGCAGCCTGGATTACCTCGTGGAGGTGGAGGACGAGGCGACGCTGCGCACGCTACACCCCGACCTCGGGGTGCTCGCCAAGCTCCCCGTGCGCGGGGTGATCGTCACCGCCCGGAGCGATTCGTATGACTTTGTTTGCCGGTTTTTCGCCCCCGCTGCCGGGATCAACGAAGACCCGGTGACGGGCTCGGCCTTCTGCGCGCTAGGCCCCTACTGGCAGCCAAAGCTCCGCAAGGCCGACCTAAGCGTCTACCAGGGCAGCGAGCGCGGCGGGACGGCGAAGGTCTGCGTGCGCGGCAAGCGCGTGCTCATCGCCGGGCACGCCGTGACGATGGGCCGCGTGGAACTCAACGAGTAAAAACCGCGATAGAAAAAGCCGCCAAAAAGCGCAAGAGGCGCAAAGGCGGGGCGGCGCTTTTATTTTGCGCTTTATGCGCCTTTTTGCGGCTAATCCCAGTCCGGGGTTTAGGATAACTACAGCCCCATGGCCGTGCGCACGCGCTTGAGCGTGACGTTGGCCAGTTCGTTGGCGCGGGCGGCTCCTTTGCGGAGGACCTCGTCGATGTAGCCGGGATCGCGCTCGATCTCCTCGCGGCGGGCGCGGGCCGGGGCGAAGTGGTCCCAGATGGCCGCGAAGAGGCGCTTCTTAAAGTCGCCGTAGCCGGTGCCGCCATTGCGGAAGTCGGCTTCCATTTTGGCCACGTCATCCGGACTGGCAAAGAGTTTGTAGAGCCCGAAGATGGAGGAGGTCTCGGGGTCCTTGGGCGTTTCGACCGGCGTGGAGTCGGTAATGATGCCCATGATCTTCTTTTTGAGCGCCTTTTCCTCCAGGAACAGCTCGATGGTGTTGTTGTAGCTCTTGCTCATCTTCTGGCCATCGAGGCCGGGGATGGTTGCCAGGTCGGGCAGAATGCTCGGCTCGGGCAGGCGGAAGAGGTCCTTGCCGAAGGTCTCGTTCATTTTGATGGCGAGATCCCGGGTGACTTCCACGTGCTGCTTCTGGTCCTTGCCGACGGGGACGATGTCGCTGTCGTAGATGAGGATATCGGCCGCCATGAGCACCGGGTAGGCGAAGAGGCCGTGGTTGGCGGCTTTCCCGTGGGCCAGCGCGTCCTTGTAGGCATGGCAGCGCTCCAGGAGGCCCATCGGCGTCAGGACGGAGAGCAGCCAGGAGAGTTCGGTGACCTGCGGCACGTCGGATTGCTTAAAGAGAACGGCCTTGGCCGGATCGAGGCCGCAGGCGAGGAAGTCGAGCGCGGCGCGGCGGGTGGCCTCGCGGAGTTGGGCGGCGTCGTGAACGGTGGTCAGCGCATGGTAATCGGCCAGGAAATAGAGCGCCTCGCCTTTGTTCTGCCAGTCGATCGCCGGGCGCATCATGCCGAAATAGTTGCCAATGTGAAGCCGACCGGTGGGTTTGATCCCTGAAAGAATGCGAGGCATAAGAAAAAAAGCGTGTTGAAGAAAGGGAGACTTTTCCGATCCGGGTCGGTTTTGTCAAGCATCGCCCAGCGCATCGGGAGGATGGGACTCCCGATGCGCGGACCGCGTTTTGGCGGCGGGCTTCCCAAGGCGAGAAGCATCATAGAGGAAGAGGCACCGATTTTCGGCCACTTATAGGTGGCTATCTTTACAAAATCGCAAATTTCTTCCATCAGCATCCCTCTCCCCTCGTTACGAATCTCCAGATTCGTAATGCCCTTGTCTGGGAATCTCTGATTCCATAACCGCACGGAACGAATCAGGAGATTCGCAGACAGAAGAGGTTCCCAATCTGGAGATTGGGAACCAGGAGCAGGCGCAGGCGATTGTTCTTCTCGTGCCGAAACTCTATTTCGGCACCGCTTGGACCCGCAACTCGATTGCGGCAATGGAGTTGCCGGCGCAAGGGCGTTCCCAAATGGAGTTTGGGAACGAGGAGGCAAGGCGACAGCTCAACACCCGATGACTTCCAGCACGGCCTTCGCGGCTTCCTGCGCGGTGACGGCCTCCATGCAGCGGAAGTCGAGCGGGCATTTGCGCAGGAAGCACGGGCTACACTCCACTTGGTGACGCAACACGCGGTGACCCGGCCCGAGCGGCCCGGTGAGCCGGGGCTCGGTGGAGCCAAAGACGGAGACGGTCGGCACGCCCAGCGCGGCGGCGAGGTGCATGGTGCCGGTGTCGTTGGTGAGCAGCGCGGCGCATTCGCCAAGGCGCTCCATCAGCTCGGAAAGGGTGGTTTTGCCGATCAGGTTGGTGACGCGCCCGGTGAGCTTCGCCACGATCTCGTCGCCAACGGGCGCATCCCCCGCCACGCCAAAGAGCACCCATTCGCAATCAACACGCGCCGAGACGGCGTTGGCGGCTTCGGCGAACCGTTCGGGCATCCAGCGTTTGGCCGGGCCGTATTCCGCGCCGGGGCAAAGGCCGATTTTCAGTGGTCCCTCCGGGCGGGGCTGGGTGGCGAAGCAGGATTCCAGCGGCACCTCGGCGATCTCTCCGCCGATCCACTCGGCGAGCTGGAGGTAGTGATGGACCTGGTGCTGCGCAGGCTGGGGCGGGGCGGGCGTTTTGGAGCCCTTGGGCACCTTTGCGGGCTCGGGCGTAAAGGCCGGGGCCAGGAGCGCCTTGCGCCATTTGGCCGCGTAGCCCGCCCGGCGCGGAATCCCCGCCAGCCAGGCTTCCAGTGCGGTGCGGATGGAGTTGGGCAGGATGACCGCCGCGTCGAAATACCGCGCCCGCAGCTTGCGCGCGACGGCAAAGAGCCCCTCGCCCGGTTCGATCGTGAGCACTTCGTCGATCTCCGGGAAGCGCCGCCAGTAATCGGCCAACTTGGCTTTGACGAGCACGGTCACGCGCACGTCGGGCCGCCCTTTCTTGATCGAGAGGACCGCCGGGGTGGTCATGACGGCGTCGCCCAGCCAGTTGCTGGAGCGCACGACAATACGGAAGGGCTTCAAATCAGCCGCAGTCATCCCGACGGGCAGCGCGATGCCGCGCTTGTATTCGGAGAGGAGGAAATTGGGCTGGGGCGTTTTCCAGCGGTTGTGGACCCAGAACCAGTCGGCGGGCGAGCGGCGGATCTGCTTTTCCAGGGCCTGGTTGAGCTCGGCGGTGAGCTGGGCGACGTTGCGGGTGGCGCTAAGCTCCGGTTTTTCAATGACCATGCGCCAGTAGCCGGGCTTGTCGGTGAAGACGGCGGCCAGGATGAAGCTCGCCCCGGTGCGCAGGGCCAGCGTGGCGGCCAGCGGCGAGGTGGAGGCGAGCCGCCCGAAGAAGGGGCACCAGATCCCGCCGTCGCCCGCGTGCTGGTCGATCAAAATGCCAACGAGCCCTCTTTCCCGCAGCAGCTCGACGGCCCGGTGGAATCCCTTTTTGCGAGCCATGGGCTCCATGCCGAGACGCGAGCGGGAGTCGCGGATGAATTGGTCGATAAACGGGTTTTTGAGCGGCTGAAAGACCGTCGAGCTTTTGCCGGGGTAGATGAGCGGAGTGATCTGCCCCAGGGCCTCCCAGTTGCCAAGGTGGCTCAAAATACCGACAGCCCCCACGGGGTCGTTGGCGACGGAGCGGATCAGCTCCACGCCTTCCACCTGGACATGCTTGACGACCTCCTCGCGCGACATCGTCGCCATTTTCACCGAGGAGAGGAGGTTCGCCCCCAGCCGGATGAAATGCTTCCGGGCCAGAGCGCGGATTTCCTTCTCCGTCATCTCCCCCTCGAAGGCGAGCGTGAGATTCCGGACGACCAGCCCCCGGTACCCCGGCAGGATGAGATGGGCCGCCCCGCCGAGCGCCGCCCCCAAACGGTAGACGACGCCCATCGGAAGGGCGGATAACAGGCGGCAAAAGGCGAGGAAAAGGTAGTAAACGAAGCGGTCCATTGGAATGGGCCGCCGATACTACAGCACCGGACGCAGCTGGATCGAGTCGAATGTGGACTGGCCCGCTTGAAGGTCGCTCACGATGACGAGATTATCGCCCGCGTGGACGTGGCCTTTCTTGCGAAGCAGGTTCACCGCGGCCTCGATGGTCTCCTCGGGATCTTTCTCGAAGGGGAGCAAGAGCGGCACGATGCCCCAGTTCAACGAGATCTTGCAGCACGTTTCGGGCGTGTTGCAGAAGGCGAAGATGGGCGAATGCTCCGGGCGCTGGGCCGAAACGTAGTCGGCCACGCGGCCCCGGCGGGTGAAAACGACGAGCTTGCTGTTGCGCAGCGAGTTGGCCAGCACCACGGCAGAGTGCATCGTGCGCTGGCGGTTCTCGGTGTAGAAGGCCTCGTTCGCATACCCCGCGCCGCCGCTCCGCTCGGTGCGGTAGGCTACGCGGTGGAGGGTCTCGATGCATTTGACGGGGTATTTGCCCACGCTCGTTTCGCCGGAGAGCATGATGGCGTCGGCCTGCTCGTAAACGGCGTTGGAAACGTCCGTGACCTCGGCGCGGGTCGGCACCGGGTTGGCGATCATCGACTCCAGCAAGTGCGTGGCCACGATCACCGGCACGCCGGATTTCAGGCAGCGCTTGACGATGGAGCGCTGGATGATGGGCAGATCCTCCATGGCGCATTCGATGCCGAGGTCGCCGCGAGCCACCATGATGATGTCGGCCTTGGCGATGATGCCGCTGATGTTGCGCACGGCCATCTGGTCCTCGATCTTGGCAATGACGCGGGCGTTGCTGCCGTGCTCGCAGAGCACCTTGCGGATCGCGTCGACGTCGCTCGGTTCGCGGCAGAAGCTCAAGGCCACCATGTCCACCTGCATCTCGGCCCCGAGGGCGAGGTCGGCCAGGTCTTTTTCGGTCAAGGGCGGCAGGTTCACCTTCACGCCGGGCAGGTTGATGTGGCGTCGGGAGCCGAGCGTACCGGCCGTCAGCACACGGCAACGGACGCGGTTAGCTTCCTTCTCCAGGACCTCCATGTGCATCACGCCGTTGTCCACGAGCACTGTGTCGCCCACGGAAATGTCGTCAACCAGGCCGTCGTAGTTGACGTCTACGGAGTATTGCTCCTCGCTCTTCTCGCCGCGGACGGTGAATTCGACAATGTCGCCCGGCTTGAGCTGGAGCTTGGTGGTCACGTCGCCCGTGCGAATGGCGGGCCCCTGCGTATCCATCAAAATGCCGACCACCGCATCCAAGTCAGCGGCGACTTTGCGAATGCGGGGTACGATCGTGCGCACCCAGTCGTGCGAGGCATGGCTCATGTTCAGCCGGAATACATTGGCCCCGGCGTCGACCATGGCTCTAAGCATGGCCTCCGACTCCGTGGCCGGCCCCAGGGTACAGATTATCTTCGTGTTGCGCATAAATAGAATAGTCTGGAGGATAAAATAGCCGATCTCCGGATAATCTCATCTAATATCAGTCGAATTGCCAACGGATGCCATTTGCTGAGCAACAAAAGGTGGGCCCTTCGGAGAACGCTGGTAATTTGAAACAAACTCTGGTAGGTTTTTATCCTTTCTCATACCCCGTTTAAAGGCCACCAGAGCGTTTGAAACATTGTTTGATGTCCCATCTCGTCCAAGAATTGATCCGCCTTATCGGCCCCGAAGCCGTTTCCACCGCACCGGCCGATCTGGCTGAAAACGGCGGCGACAAATGGTTCGCCAACCGTGCCCCGGAGTGCGTCGTTTTCGCGCAGACTACGGAGCAGGTCGCCAAGGTCATGGCCTACGCCAACGAGCACCACATTCCCGTCACCCCGCGCGGCGGCGGCGTCGGCTACGTGGGTGGCTGCGTGCCGGTGTGCGGCGGCATCTCCCTTTCGCTCATCCGGATGAACCGCATTAAGGAAATCCACGCGGCTGACGGCGTGGCTGTGGTGGAGCCGGGAGTTATCACCGGCGTGCTGCAAGCCGCGGCGCGCGAGCAGGGGCTCTTTTATCCACCGGACCCGGCGAGCCTCAAGGAATGCACCCTCGGCGGCAACATCGCCACCAACGCGGGCGGCCCGCGCTGCCTGAAGTACGGTGTGACGCGATCTTACTTGCTCGGACTGGAGGTAGTCCTCCCCACGGGCGAAATCCTCCGCACCGGCGGCCGCACGCACAAGAATAAGACGGGCTTTGACCTCGTGGGCCTCTTCACCGGCTCGGAGGGGCTGCTCGGCATCGTCACCGAAGCCACGCTGCGCCTGATCCCGCTGCCCCCGGCCCGCGCCACGGTCTCCGCCAGCTTTGCCACGTTCCCGGAGGCGGCCAACGCCGTCCAGAAAATCCTCGGAGCGGGCTTCCTCCCCTCCGCGCTCGAAATCGCCGACGCCTTCACGCTCCGCTCGGCCCGGGAATACCTGGGAGCCGAGCTGGTTCCCGGCGGCGAGGGCCATCTCCTCATCGACCTGGACGGGCAGAGCGAATCGGTGCAATGCGAGGTTAAAAAACTGGCCTCCCTGGTGCGCGATCTTGGTACGGTATTCCAGCGCGAAGCCTTCGGCGAAGCCGACTGCGAGGCGCTCTGGGACCTGCGCCGCCAGTTTTCCCAATCGCTCAAAGCCACGGGCCTGCGCAAGCTTAACGAGGACATCGTCGTCCCGCGCGGGCGGCTCGTGGACTTGGCGCAATTCGCCGAACACTTGCGCGAAAAATACGGCACGCCGGTCGCTTGTTTCGGCCACGCGGGCGACGGCAACATTCACACAAACATCATGGTGGAGGGCTACGAGCGGCCCGAGGTGAAGGCAAACGTGGGCCACGCGCTGGACGAACTCTTTGCCCAAGTGCTGGCCTGGGGCGGGGCGATCACGGGCGAACACGGCATCGGCCTGGCCAAGCAGCGCTGGTGGGACGCGGCGACCTCGCCCGTCAGCCGGAAAGTCCACACCGCCCTCAAGCACGCGCTCGACCCGAACGGGATTCTCAACCCGGGGAAATTCGTGGAGTAAAAAGGGGCTTGAGACGCTCCGGATAGCCGTCCTCTTCGTTCCCCCCGTGCACTTGGGAACAAGGAAGAAAGATATTCTCACGCAAAGCCGCAAAGGCGCAAAGAGGGAGAAAGCTTGCCTTCGTCTTTTTTGCGCCTTTGCGCCTTTGCGTGAGCCCCCTGCCTTTTTTCCGCATTCCTAAAGAATGCATTGGCCCAACCCGGCTCATCCCGGGGCCTCCGAGTTACAAAAAAGCCTCGCGCCGAGAGGGCTTGCGAGGCGGGAAAAAAAGAGAAAGTGCCAGAGGGGAGAATCGAACTCCCGACCAAGGGCTTATGAGTCCCCTGCTCTACCGCTGAGCTACCCTGGCGTGTGGGACGGATAAATTAGGGGAGGTGCGAGGCGGGTTCAAGCGTTTTCTTGAAGCTTTCTCACTTGACCCGCGACTCATTCTCCCGCAAAGGTACACTGACATTTTAATTTTAACTGCGTAGGCAGATTGGGTATCCAGAAACCTAGGAAATTTCGCGACACCAATCACTGCACCCACGCCGAAGAATCGGCGCGGTCTGTCGTGTATTGGTGTCAGGCTTCCTAGGGCCTCTGGACCGCACGGCATGGCCGCGCCCCTTTTTTTGCCCACGGACCCAAGGAAGCGTCTATGTACACCATTATTTGCGCCTGGTGCGGCAAAGTCATCAAAGACAGCGGCGAGGGAAGCCCCCGCTCGCATATCATCTGCGTCCCCTGTTTCCGGAAAGAAATGAAGCGGGAGAAAATCTCCAAGCCCCGGTTTTACCCACCCAATCAGCCCAAACAGCCGCCCGAGGACTTATAGTCAAACGCCACTCCATGGCCTCTCTATAAAAATTATTTCACGCAAAGACGCAAAGGCGCAAAGAGGGAGAAAGCTTGCCTTCGTCTTCTTTGCGCCTTTGCGTCTTTGCGTGAGACTTTATGCCTTTTGTCTGCGGAGATCGTATTATACGCCCGGCGGCACCTGACGCTACTCCCCGATCCCCGTCGGCACGAGCACGGCGTCCCGCATTCCGTGGATGATCTTCTTATCCGCCGGGCAGACGGTGGCCAGCGCCCCGCCGAGCTGCGCCTTCTTCTCCGATAGGAAGAAATATGGGCAGAGCCGCACTCGCCCCTGCATCACGCGCGCCTCCCCCTCGGCGTCCACATATGGCTGCTCGACGAGCCGCCCTTTGCGGAATTGCTGCAAAATGTACGGATGACACTCGAAGCTCCCAAGCGCCCGCTCCAGCTCCAAGCGCCACTGCGCCTGCGGCAGGTCGGCGGCGATGTGGACGCCCCGGCTCCCCCAAGCCAGCTCGGAGAATCCGCTGATCTTTAGCACCAGCTGCCGCTCCTTCTGCGAAAACGCGGCCACCTCGCTCCAGTCGTTGACCTCCAGGCCCGGCAACACCGCCTGCGGCGGCAGCGGGGCGGGATCGACGAGCCAAGTGTACGGGATCACCTTCTGGAGTTGCAGGAAATGGCGTTCGCTCAGCTCGCGCCGCCAGAATTCCCGCAGCGGCCGCAGCCAGAAGAGGGCGAACCAGAGCTTCTCCTCCAAAAATGGCTTGAAGGGGGGCGTCACCCTCACGGGCGCTTCCTCGCGCGTCACGGCGGCGGTCAGGCTGGGGATGGCAGGGATGTTCGGCAAATCAAAAAGCTCCAGGAACCGATAAACCGTCGGCTGCCACTGGAAGCCCGCCTCGGGCTGCGAACCGTCGAGCACCCGCCATTTCGCCCCCGGGTTATAGCGCTCGTTAAGCCGCCCCGCGAGCCACTGCATTTCGGGCCGGTACGTGGCCGACTCCTCCGAAACAATAATGTCGGCCCCCTCCGGCGTGATCGAGCGGAACCCCTCGACCATCCCGTTCGCGCCGCCTAAAATCTCGAAACCCAGGTCGGCGTAGGTCTGCCCGAGCCAAGCCGTCAGGCCGATGCCGCCCGGGACGCTGTCCAGTTCGCTAATGGCAAAGCCCTCTTCGGTCAAAATCAGGTCGGGCCGGATCACCTGCGGGGTTTCCTCGCGTCGTTGGCGGGCCAGTTCCACCAGTTCCGGCGGTTTCCCCTTGTCGAGCAGCTGGGCGATCCAGTGGGGCTGCTTCCCCTTGACGCTCTGGAAGTAAAGCTGGTTGCAAGCGCGGACAAAGAGATGCAGGCGGTAGCCGAGCTTCTCCAGCTCGTCGGCGAACGCGTTCGAGATCCGCAGCGGCTCCGGCGATACCAGCCAATCCTTCCCGTCGAAGAGCCCCTCTTGAGGAAGGGCGTCCCGGATTCTCTGGGTATTCTCTATAATCCCGCTAGACATATATGGCTTTTATGGAACGAAAGGTGGCTAAAAGCAAGCGTACGCGTTAAATGAGGAGCTTCAACCCCTGGCGCACCAAATCTTCGACCGTCATGGTGGCGGCGGCGGAACCGGCGTCGCCCAGGGCCTTTTTGACAGCCTTGTGGGCATCCACCTGCTTGTATCCCAGCGAGATAAGGGCGAGTACGGCATCGGTGACGCGGATTTCCTCCGCACCGGGGGTGTGTTCGGCGCTCGCCGCCTCCCAAGCCGCCGCAATGCCGAGTTTGTCCTTTAGTTCGAGCACGATGCGCTCGGCGGTTTTCTTGCCGATGCCGGAGATTTTCGCGATCAGGCCGGTGTTGGCATTGACCACGGCTCCCTTGAAGTTGGAGACGCTCATGCCGCTTAAAACCGCCAGCCCCAGCTTGGGCCCGATGCCCGAAACGTGGTTGATGAGCAGGCGAAAGAGATCGCGCTCGGGCACCGTCATGAAGCCGTAGAGAATGTGGGCGTCCTCGCGCACCTGGAGGTGGGTGAGGATTTTGACCGGCTTGCCCACGGGGGGGAGCTTGTCAAAACTGGAAAGAGGGATCAGGATCTCGTAGCCAACGCCGTGGACATTGACAACGATCTGCGTCGGGAGCGACTCTTCGAGAATGCCATCCAGAAACGTAATCATGGGAGAAAAGCCATGAAGATGAAGTTTTGTCGGCAAAGTGCAAGGCTCATTGCGATCCTGGTGGCCTGCGCCGGGTTCGCCCAGGCGGACCCCCCGGCCCCTCCGGCAGCCGCGACTTGGCGCGTGGCCGTGGTGGGCTACCAGCACCCGGCGGGAACGATGGTCAGCGCTATCCCGGGCGCGCTGAAAACGGAACTGGCCGCCGCCCGCGAGACCGCCGTCGGGGACCTGGCTTACCTGACCCAGGCGGACTTCGAAGCGCTCGGGATCGACTGGAAGACCTTCCAGGCGAAATCCGCCCCCGCCGCCTCGGCCCTGCTCGCCGGGCTCAAGCCGGAGTGGATCCGCGATCGCAATCAGGTGATCGAATGCGCCATCCTGCGGGCCGAGCGCCCGGCGGACGACATCACGCCCGTGATCCTCGCTCCCGATTTTCTTAAGCGCTTCACGCCGATTTTCGGGCGCAAAATCCTCATCGCCGTCCCGGACCGCCGCACCCTCTTCCTCTTTCCCCGGCTGGCAAGCCGTTACCAGGACTACGCCGACCGGGTCGTGGGCATTTACCGCAAATCGGACGTCCCCGTGAGCCGCGAGGTCTTTGAGCTAAGCGACGCGGGGCTGCGGGCCATCGGGGAATACGAATAACGGCCCCCCACGCAAAGCGCCGCGCTGGGCAAGAAATGCACCAAGGGATTTTCCCTACCCCGAAAATGGGCGTTTTTATTTCAGGGAAGCCCTTGAACAAAGGACCATCCACGCCTACAACTCCCCCATGCCTTTCCAACGGAACTCGACCGAATTACTCGGGCAATCCCCCATCGTGTTTACCCGTTCCATCGGCGTGTCCTATGGCATCCTGGCCGCCACGCTGGGCCTGGCCGCTTGGCTGCACCTCGCCACGCTGCCGATCACGGTGCTTTTCTCCCTCTTCGCCCTGCGGGTGCTAAAGATCGGCAACCGCCGCTGGCTGGCCCTCACGCTCTTCCTCGTTCTGGTCGTGGCCGCCTTTTTCGGCTTCGGCCTCTTCGCTCACCGGGCCGTGGTCGACATGCCCAAGATCATGTCCAAGGCCGTGCCCGCCGTGGTCCAGTACGCCGATAACCGAGGCTTCAGCCTCCCGTTCTCCGACTTCGACGACCTGAAGGACGCCGCGCCCCGGATGGTCAGCGACAGCCTCGGGTTCCTGGGGAACTTCGCCAAGCTGGCCACCAAGGAATTCGTCATGCTGGTGGCGGGCATCGCGATTGCCATCGGCATTTTCGTCAACCCGCCGCCGGATCACAAACCGGGCGAGGAGAACCTCTACACCCATTACGACGACGCCATCCGGAACTGCTTCGGCTCGTTTTTCCGCAGTTTCGAAGTCGTCATGGGGGCACAGTTCCTCATCTCGCTCATCAACACCGCCGCCACGGCCTGCTTCGTCTTGAGCACGCCGCTGCTGCCCTATGGCGGCATCTTGATCCCGCTGACCTTCATCTGCGGCATGCTCCCGATCATCGGCAACCTGATCAGCAACGCGCTGACCGTCAGCATCGCCTTCGGAATGGTCTCCCCGCAGATGGCCGTCTGGGCACTGGTCTTTCTCGTGATCGTCCACAAAGTGGAGTACCTGCTCAACAGCAAGATCATCGGCTCCCGCATCCGGCACCCGATGTGGCTGACCTTGATCGCGCTGGTGCTGGGCAACTACTTGATGGGCATCCCGGGCGTGATCCTCGCCCCCGTGGTGCTCAACTTCATCAAAGTAGAGTGCTCCCGCTACGCCGCCCCGGACGCGCCGCGCTCGGGCGGGTACTAGGTAAGTACGCGAGGGACTAAGTAGGCGGGGAAGGCGGGGCTTAATCCCGCGATTTTTCCATCGCCTCGGGCCAAGCGGCCAGCTCCGCCTCGAACCGCTTCCGCTGTGCCTCGAAGGCCTCCTCCGAAAGATCGGCGGGGATCTGGTGCATCTCCCCAAAGACCACGTCCACGCGCGCGAACGGCTTGGGAATCCGGAAGCCGTCCCAGCTCTTAAGCTCCCAGTAACGGGAGTAATCGACATGAACCAAGACCAGCGCCTTGCCCGAGAGCTGCGCAAGCTTGAGCGCCCCGGGATGGAAAAAATAGCGCGGCCCCTTGGGCCCGTCGGGCGTGATGGCCATGTCGTTCCCCGCTTCCAGCACCGCCGCCATCTCCCGCATCGCCGTGGCCCCGCGCCGGGAGCTCGACCCCCGCACGCTGCCGATATTAAAGCGATCCATCACCCCAGCCACGATCGCCCCGTCCTTGCTCGGGCTCGTCAGGCAGTACCCCTTGCGGCCGCCGCTGAAGCGGTTGTAAAAAACCGGCACCACCAGCAGCCGGTTATGCCAAAAGACCCCGACAACCGGCTGGCTGCGGGTGGAAAAACCGCATCGGTCCACCACGCGCCAACGCAGCGTCAGCGCAAGCGCGCGAACCAAAAAAACGGCCAAAGCGGGAATAAAAGAGCGGGCGACTTGCATTAACGGTGTGAACCGAGAATATTGCCAGACTTGCCAGCGCCCCTCAAGTGTGGCTATGATCAATTTTACTGATCCTTCCCTCGTCCCATGCGTTCCACCCTCACCCTCCCACTGATTGCCGGAGGTCTGCTTTGCCTCGGGGCCGCCACGGCGGGAGCCCAGGAGCAGGAATCGCGCATCGAGAAAATCCTCAAGCCGGACATGACCCGGCAGTACGATTACGGTAAAACCGCCTCCGGGGCCAAAGCGTTCAACTCCTCCACCGGCGGCCGCGTGCCGGTCGAAAACAAAGCCTTCGGCCTGCGCAAGTTCGACGCAAAGGATTACCTCACCGGGGCCTACAACGGCCAGAAATCGTGCTGGATGGGCGATTTCAAATACAACGCCGACGATAAAAAGGCGTCCCGCTTCCTCTTCATTTTCCCCTCCAAGAACTACAAAACCCAAACTGCCGCCACCAAGGACTACTCCGGAGCCCAAAAGAAGTACTCGGACGCGGCAGTCTCCAACCCCACACGCGATTTTCGCGGCAAGGAGCGAGAGAAATTAAAGCAACATCTTACGCCGGAGCAGGCCGCCAACAACGGTTACCGGGGGGATCTCATTCAGTTGAAGTCCATCGACGATGTCCGTGCCCTGCTCAATAAAAGCAAGTAACCCGGCCATGAGCCCAGAACAACAACTCGAAATCCTCACCCGCGGAGCCGCCCACATCATTTCCGAAGCCGAACTGCTCGAAAAACTCAAGCAGGGCCGGCCCTTGAACGTCAAACTCGGCGTCGACCCGACGGCCCCCGACATCCACCTCGGCTTCACCGTCGCCCTCCAGAAGCTCCGGCAATTCCAGGACCTCGGCCACACCGCCATCCTCATCATCGGCGACTTCACCGCCATGATCGGCGACCCGAGCGGCCGCAGCAAGACCCGCCCGCAGCTCACCCACGACCAGGTCATGGCCAACGCCCAGAGCTTCCGCCAGCAGGCCTTTAAAATCCTCGACCCCACCCACACCCGCACGGTGTTTAACGGCGAGTGGTTCGAGATGATGACCTTCGAGGAAGTCATCCGCCTCAACAGCCGCGTCACCCTCCAGCAGATGCTCCAGCGCGAGGACTTCGCCAAGCGCCTGGCCAAAAACGAGCCCGTGCGGCTCCACGAAATCCAGTACCCGATCATCCAGGGCTGGGATTCCGTAAAAGTACAGGCCGACGTGGAAATCGGCGGCACCGACCAGCTCTTCAACATCCTCGTCGGCCGCGATCTCCAGAAGGAAGAGGGCCTGCCGCAGCAAGTCGCCCTCATGATGCCGCTCCTGGAAGGCCTCGACGGCGTCCAGAAAATGAGCAAGAGCCTGGGCAACTACGTCGGCGTCAGCGAAGCCCCGGAGACGATGTTCGGCAAACTGATGAGCATCTCCGACACGCTCATGGAGCGCTACTACCTGCTGCTCCTGGGCGAGGTGCTCGACAAATCGCTCCACCCGATGGAGGCCAAGAAGCAGCTCGCCTCCAAGATCGTCGCCCGCTACCACTCCGCCGAAGCCGCCCAGGCGGCCCTGGAGGATTTCAACACCCGGTTTTCCAAAAAAGACCTCGCCCACGCCGAGCTCCCCGAGCTTCCGGCCAGCGGCATCGGCGCCGACATCGTCTCGGCAGTCGTCGCCGCCTACGCCCAGGGGTTCAACATCAAGAAATCCCGCGGCGACGCCCGGCGGCTCGTGGAACAAGGCAGCGTCCAGTGGAGCGGCGAGAAAATCACCGACCCGAAGGCGGCCCCCGCGTTTGCCCAGGGCGGCGAACTCAAGCTCGACAAAACCCGCGCCGTTCGCGTCGTAAGCTAAAAGCCAAGCCATGATGCTCGGGGCGCTCATCGAACTCAGTAAAGAGAGCGGAGGGTCCGTGGCGACGCTTGTCATTATTGGGGCCATTGCGTGGCTCTGGGCGCTGGTCACCGTGATCCGGGACCGGCGGATGAGCGACACCGACCGAATCATATGGACGGTGATCCTCTGCACGCTAAACATCCTGGGTGTGGTTCTTTATTTTCTGCTCGCGCCCTCCCCCAAGGCGCTTACCGATGAAGAATTGAAGGACCACTTCAACAAAACCAGCGACCCCGATTCATAAAACGTGCCGGCAGCATTTCGATACACGCAAAAAAGGCTCGGGAGCCGAATAGCGCAAGTCATGCTTGCCTTTAACCTCCTGACCGTCCTTCTCCTCGCCTCCCCCACCGAGCCGCTTCCCTCAGTGGAGGAAGCCATCACCCAAGCCGCGCGCCAGCCGGGACGCCAAGCCCAGGAGACCCTCACCCGCGCCATGGGGCAAGCTCCGCGCGACAACGCCCGGCTGCTGGCCCGGCTTTCCCGCGCCTGGTCCGACGCCGTCGACCCCTCCGACCCCGCCACCGCCAAGGTCGCCGCCCGGCACGCGCTCGACCTCGGCCTCCAGGCCGTGGCCGCCGACCCGAAAAGCGCCCAGGCCCACCTGGCCCTCGCCATCGCCGAGGGGAAATGGACCGACTTCGTGGACCGCAAAACAAAAGTAGCCCTCTCTCGGCAGATCCGCAGCGAAGCCGAGCGGGCCATCGAGCTCGATCCCAAGCTCGACATGGCCTACCACGTCCTGGGCCGCTGGCATCTGGGCATGGCCGGGGTCAACCCCTTTATGCGCTTCGGCGCAAAGCTCACCGTGGGCGAGCTGCCCCCGGCGTCGATGGACGAGGCGGCGCGCAATCTTGAAAAAGCCTCCGAGCTTTCGCCCAAAACCATCATGCATCACCAGTACCTGGCACAGGTCTACGTAGCGCAGCACCGCAAGAGCGACGCCCAGCGCCAGTGGGAAAAGGTCTTGGCCCTCTCCGCGCAAGACCACGACGACGAACTCGCCCAGCAGCAAGCCCGCGCGGCTTTAGGCCGGTTTTAGCCTTTTACCCGGCCTCGGGTTGGCCGCACCCCAGGCACACATCGCCGCCATGAGAGGCTTGAGCGATTGGCCCAGGGGCGAAAGAGAATATTCCACCCGGGGAGGCACCTCGCGATAGATTTTCCTTTGGACGACGCCGTCCCGCTCCAACTCCCGCAATTGCTGGGTGAGCATCTTGGCGCTGGCTTGGGGAACCAAGCGCCCCAACTCTCCGGAACGGCGCGGGCCTTCGGCAAGGAAATGAAGGATCAGGGGCTTCCACTTGCCGCCGATGACCTCCAGCGTCCGAGTAATTGGGCAGCTTTCATAGTTCATTATCAGCAAGTTACACTTTTAGGTAGGTATATGTCAAAATAGTAGGTACTTGTAACTCTTGGAGCCATGGCGATACTTCGTTGCAACGTCCACAACGCACCAGAGGTAACCGCATGAATATCTTCATCGTTTTCGCTCATCCGGAGCCAAAATCACTCAACGCTTCGCTGCTCAACTTTTCCGTCGAGGTCCTCAAAGAAGCGGGGCATCAGGTCCAGGTATCCGACCTTTACGCGATGCGTTGGAAGGCCGTTGCGGATCGGGATGACTTTCCGTGGCTCGACGCCGGGGTGCCGCTCCAGTACGCAAATGCCTCCGGCGAGGCGTTCACCCAACATCGGCAACTCCCCGAGATCGAGGCGGAACAGCAAAAGCTCTTGTGGGCCGATTTCGTCATCTTCCAGTTTCCGCTTTGGTGGTACTCGATGCCCGCGATTTTGAAAGGGTGGGTCGACCGGGTCTACGCCTACAAGTTCGCCTATGGCGTGGGCGTGCATCAGGGGGAAAAGTGGGGCGAACGCTTCGGGGAGGGCGTCTTGAAGGGCCGCAAGGCGATGGTGGTGCTGACCGCCGGGGGCCGCGAACTGCATTATAGCCCGCGCGGGGTCAATGGGTACCTGGAAGACCTGCTTTGGCCGATTCAGCACGGGATTCTATTCTATCCGGGCATGTACCCGCTGCCCCCGTTTACGGCCTTTGAAGTAAACCCCCGGACCGCACCCGAGGCGTTCGAGCAAATCAAAGCGGCCTACAAGGAGCGGTTGCTGACGCTCGAAACCACTCCGGTCATTCAATACCGCTCCCAAAACGGGGGCGATTATGACGGCCAACAGCTGCTGAAACCGGGCCGGGAGGGCAAAGGGGTAACGGGCTTGGCGATTCACCAGATCCATCCGCGGGTCGGAAGCTATGGCGGGGAAGCCGAGGCCCCGCTCTAGGCTTCGGACACCGCTTCAGCGGCAGGCGCTCTCCCGGTGAGGGCCAGGAAGGCCGTCAGCGCGCCCAAGCCGCACACCACCATGGTGGCCGTCATCGGCTGCGCCGTGCCGTTGTGCAAAAAGCCGACCGCCGCTCCAGAGAGGCCGCCAAGGGCGAACTGCACCAGGCCGAGCACCGCCGAGGCGCTCCCGGCCTTCCGCCCAAAGGGAGCCATGGCGGCGGCGGGGAAGTTCGGGGCTGCGAAGCCGAAGGTCAGCAGCGTGGCAAAAAGGCACCCCGCCAGCAACGGCAGCCCGCCCCATCCAGTCACACCGCAAGCCAGAAGCGCCAGCGCCAGGAGGACATTCGCCACCAGGGCCCAGCCGAGGATCGACTCCGGGGTCCAGCGCCGGAGCATCCAGCGGTTGACCTGCCCCGCGCCCATCATGCCGAGGGCGTTGATGCCGAAAAAGTAGCCGAAGTGCTGCGGCGAGACGCCATAGAGGTCGATGTAAACAAAGGAGGAATCCGAAATGTAGGCAAAGAGCGTCCCGGAGGTGAACCCGCCCACCAGCGCGTAGCCGACGAAGCTCCGGTGCCGGAAGAGCGAGGCGAGGCTGCAAACCGCCTTCCAGACGCCGTCGCGCAGGCGGCGTTCGAGGGGGTGGGTCTCCGGCAGGCCCCACCAGGTTGCCAGAAAACAGACGGCGCCGAAGCCCGCCAGGATCATGAAAATCAGCCGCCAGTTCCCCAAAAGCAGCATCTGACCGCCGACCCACGGGGCCACGATGGGGGCAATGCCCGTCACGAGCATCAGTTCGGAGAAAATCCGCGCCGAGGCCCGTTCGTCGTAGAGATCGCGCACCACGGCTCGGGCAATCACCATTCCCGACGCGCCACCGAGCGCTTGGAGCACGCGGGCCGCGACGAGCACGCCGACCGTCGGGGCGGCCATGCACCCGAGCGAACCGAGCGTGTAGAGAGCACACCCGGTGAGAAGCGGCAACCGGCGTCCGAACCGGTCGGCCAGGGCCCCGTAGAACGCCTGGCTCAAGCCCGCCGCCAGCAGGTAGACCGCGAGGGTCAGTTGCACCGCGCCGGGCCGCGCGCCGAGATCCCGCGTAATCTGCGAGAACGCGGGCAGATACATGTCGATCGACATCGGCCCAAACGCCGTCAGCACCCCGAGCAGGAAGGTCAGGTGACGCGGAGGGCGGATGGGCGAGGTAGACACTTCTAGCACCCCAGCAGTTCGCGAGCCTTGGCCAGGGCGGCCTCGACCTGCGAAGCGTCCTTGCCCGCACCCCGAGCGAAATCGGGACGGCCGCCGCCGCGTCCGCCGAGGATTGGGGCGAGCGCCTGGACCAGCTTGCCCGCCTGGAATTTCTTAACGAACTCGGGCGAAACGCTGGCGACGAGCGGGACTTGGCCCGCGCCCGTTCCGACCAACACGGTGACGCCAACGAATTCCCCCTTAAGGGCTTCGGCCACGGCCTGGAGCGCATCGCCATCGACCGCGCCGAGGTTGGCCACGATGGCCGGGGTCTCGCCGAGCTGGACGGCCTTGCCGAGGAGCGCGCGGGCGGTTTCGGCGGCCTGGCGCTGCTGGGCGGCCTTGAGCTGTTTGTGAAGTTCTTTCTGTTCGTTGATCAGCGCTTCGAGCTTCTTCTCCAGCTCCCCGACCGGTGTGCCCAGACGGCCCGCGATCTCAAAAAGGCGCTCGGAGGCGGCGCGCGCCTGTTCGTAGGCCTCAAGGCCCGCGACGGCTTCGATGCGCCGGACGCCCGCCGCAATGGCGGATTCGCCCAGGATGCGGAAGAGGCCGATCTCGCCGGTGGCGGAGACGTGCGTGCCGCCGCAAAGCTCCATGGAGTAGCCGTCCAGGACGTGCGGGTCGCCGCCGACCTGCACCACGCGGACGACGTCGCCGTATTTGTCGCCGAAGAATTGCTGGATGTGCTGGTTGCCGCGAATGTCGGAGTAGGGCACCTCGGTCCAGGAGACCGGAACGTCCTCGACGATCTTCTCGTTGACGAGCCGCTCGACCTCGCGCACCTGGTGCGGGGTGAGCGCGCCGCTGTTGAAGTCGAACGTCAGCTTGTCCGGGCCAACAAAGGAGCCCTTCTGCGCGATCTCGGTGCTCACCACTTTGTGCAGCGCCCAGTGGAGGAGGTGCGTGACGGTGTGGTGCCGGGCGATGGCCGCGCGGCGGGCGGTATCGACGGAGATGGTGACTTTCGTGCCAATGGCGGGGGCGTCGGCTTCGGCCAGGAAGTGGAGCCAGGTCGCGCCGGTTTTCTGCGTGCCGACGACGTGCCAGAGCTGGCCCGCGCCTTCGAGTTCGCCGGTGTCGCCCACCTGGCCGCCCATTTCGGCGTAGGATACGGAAGTATCGAGGATGACGGCGGTTTTGCCCTTCACTTCGACGACGTCAAGGACCAGGGCCTCGGCGCTCAGGTTGTCGTAACCGATGAATTTGGTCGGCCCGGCTTCGATGTTCGAGACGCTGATGATTTCCCGCTTCTGCGCGGCCCGGGCGCGTTCGCGCTGTTCGTTCATGAGCTTCTCGAAACCCTCGACGTCCACCTTGAGGCCGCGCTCGCGGGCGAGGAGTTCGGTCAAGTCGAGCGGGAAGCCCTGCTCGTCGTAAAGGCGGAAGGCAAATGCGCCGCTGATCCGCTTGGTTTCGAGCCCGGCGGTCTCGCTTTCGAAAAGGGCGATGCCGTGGTCGAGCGTCCGGTTGAACGCCTCTTCCTCGCGCTTGATGACTTCCTTCACGTGCGCGGCCTTGGCGCGGATTTCGGGGAAGACGTCGCCCATGGTGCGGGCGAGGACGTCCACCAACTGGTAGAAGAACGGTTTCTGGAACCCGAGCGTGCGCCCGTACTTGACGGCCCGGCGCAGGATGCGGCGCAGGACGTAGTTGCGGTCGGTGTTGCCGGGCTGAATGCCGTCGGCGATGGCGAAGCTCAAGGTCCGGATGTGATCGGAGATGACGCGGAAGGCGACGTCGATTTTCTCCTCCTCGGTGTCGCCGGTGCTGCCGGATTCGGGGAGCGTGCAGCCGTATTTCAGGCCGCTCATTTTCTCCAGTTCGTCGAAGATCGGGCGGAAAATATCGGTCTCGTAGTTGGAGATTTTCGCGTGGGCGAAGTCGGTGAAGTTCTTGGTACCCTGGATGATCGAGACGACGCGCTCGAAGCCCATGCCGGTATCGACGTGCTTGGCCGGGAGCGGGACAAAGGAGCCGTCCGGGTTGGCATTGAACTGCATGAAGACCAAGTTCCAGATCTCGATACACTCGGCGGTGCCCTGGTTGACGAGCTTGCCCGCGGTGTCGCCCGCCGGGGTGAGGTCGACGTGCAGCTCGGAGCAGGGGCCGCACGGGCCGGTCTCGCCCATCATCCAGAAGTTGTCCTTTTTGTTGCCGTTGACGATGTGGACCTTCGGGTCGAGGCCGACGCTCTCGAAGAGGACCTTCCAGCAGTCGTAGGCTTCCTGGTCGAATTCGGCGGGATCGCCCTGGGTCTTGTCGGGGCAATAAACGGTGGCGTAGAGGCGCTGGGCGGGGAATTTCCACTTGAGGACGACCAGCTCCCAGGCCCATTCGATGGCCTCTTTTTTGAAATAGTCGCCGTAGGACCAGTTCCCCAGCATCTCAAAGAAGGTGTGGTGGTAGGTGTCGAGGCCGACGTCGTCGAGGTCGTTGTGCTTGCCGCCCGCGCGGATGCACTTCTGGGTGTCGCAGGCGCGAGTCGGGAGCGCGGGCTTGGCCAGCGGCCACTTATCCACGTCCGGAGCCGCTTCACCGAGGAAGATGGGGACGAATTGGTTCATCCCGGCGTTGGTGAAAAGCAGGTTCGGCGAGCTCGGCAGCAAGCTCGAAGAAGGGACGATGGTGTGCCCTTTTTCGTGGAAGAAATCGAGATACGACTGGCGGAGTTGCGAACTGGTCATAAAAAAATGGGCCGCGGGATGGACCGGCGGAACGGGAAATAAACCATCACCGGAAAGAAATTTCCAGAAAAGAAGCGTGCGGCCCGGAGGTTCCGATGAAAGGATGCCAGCGGCTTGGTTTGAATGCGCAATCGGCTTGACGCGCCTATCAAATAGGCCCAGAAGGCTGCCTTTTACGCATTTATGTTTCACCGCGATATCCCGAACTACCTTCCACAAGCCATCCTGACGGCTGTTTTTTGCTGTCTGCCGCTTGGGCTGATCGGGCTGTACAACTCCTTCCTGGTGAACCAGCGGCTGCGAAACGAGGATATCGAGGGAGCCTGGGAGGCCTCGCGACGGGCCCGGATGTGGTGCATGTTCAGTTTCGTCATCGGCGTCCTGTGTCTTTTCATCTACGCCTTGAGCCGGGGCTTTACGCTCATGGGTGGGGCACAATGACGACCCGCGCGCGCCAGCTCGTTTGGGGAACGGCCGCGCTGGGAGCCGCCGCGCTGCTCTACCATTGCAACCCGGCGGGGAACACGCTTTACCCGCCCTGCCCGCTTCATGCGCTGACGGGCTGCTACTGCCCCGGCTGCGGAAGCCTGCGGGCGGCCCATGCGCTGCTACACTTCGACGTCGCCGCCGCTTGGCACCTTAACCCGCTGATGGTCGCCTCCCTGCCGGTGCTGGCCCTGGCGCAGGTGAAGGGGAGCCCCGTGAACCGGGCCTTTCAGCACCCCGCCGCGCCGTGGGTAGCCGGTGGGATCATCGTGGCGTTCTGGGTTTTGCGAAACCTCCCCTTCGCGCCCTTCCTGCTCCTGGCGCCGCATTGAAACGGCCCCGGGGCTCTACGCGAGCTTCTCGTGGTCGATGGTCGTGAGCCTGCGGGCGCGGCTGCCGAGCTTGGGGATGCAGTCGATGAGGGCCCGGGTGTAGGGGTGCTGCGGGTGGCGCAGGACGTCCTCGGTTTTGCCGTATTCGACGATTTTCCCCCGGAACATCACGGCCACGCGGTCGGCCAGGCCGCCGATGATGCCGAAGTTGTGCGTGATGAGGAGGATGCTCATGCCGAGCTGGCGCTTGATGTCGCGCAGGAGCTCGATGATCTGCGCCTGGATGGTGACGTCGAGCGCGGTGGTCGGCTCGTCGGCCACAAGGAGGTCGGGCTGGCAGGAGAGGGCCATGGCGATCATGGCGCGCTGTTGCATGCCGCCGCTGAGCTGGTGGGGGTAGTCCCACATGCGCTGCTCCGGCTTGACGATGCCGACCAAGCCCAGCCACTTGGCGACTTCGGCATCGTAGTCGGTGACGTCGGGCCGGTGGAGCTTGAGGGCTTCGGCGATCTGGAAGTGGATGGTAAAGACGGGGTTGAGCGAGGTGGAGGGTTCCTGGAAAATATAGGCGATCCGTTTGCCGCGCACGCCGCGCAGTTCGCTGGGGCGCATGGCGAGCACGTTAAAGCCGTTGAGCAGGATCTCGCCGCCGGTGTACCGGGCGGGCGGCTCCGGCAAGAGGCGGGTGAGCGAAAGGGCGGTGACGCTTTTGCCCGAGCCGCTCTCGCCCACGACGGCGAGCGTTTCCCCGGCGTCGATCGAGAAGGAGACGTCTTTGACGGCCTCCACGGTGCCTTCTTCCGTGGCGAACTGGACCGAGAGATTCCGGACTTCTAGCAGCGGTGCGTGGCTCATGTGATTTGCGGCAGAGTATAGCAGAATTCTCGGGATTTCGCGAGCGGGAGGCGGCGCGGTTCCCCGCGGGGTCCGGCCCGGCCTATTTCGCGGCGAATACGGCGGCGATTTCCCGCTGGATGGCCTGGGCGGCGGCGCGGGGATCGGGGGCGTTGCGGATGGGGCGGCCCACGACGATGTAGTCGGCCCCGGCCTCGAAGGCGGCGGTCGGCGTGACGATGCGTTTCTGGTCGTCGGCGGGGCGGTTCTCCACGGGGCGGATGCCGGGGGAGATGATGAGGAGTTTCTCGCCCAGGCTATCGCGCAGGCGGGCGGCTTCGAGCCCGGAGGAGATGACTCCGGCGCAACCGGTTGAGAGGGCGCGTTTGGCGCGGGAAAGGACGAGATCGGCGGTGTTGCAGGCGAAGCCGAGGTCGGCGAGGTCGCCCTGGTCGAGGCTGGTCAAGACGGTGACGGCGAGCACCTTGATGGAGCTGCCCGCGGCGGCTTCGGCGGCGGCTTCCATGATGCTCTGGTTGCCGTGGACGGTGCAGAATTCGACGGGGCGGCCTTTCAAGGCGGCGACGGCGCGCTTGACGGTCTCGGGGACGTCGAAGAATTTCAGGTCAACGAAGGTTTTCTTTCCCTGGGAGGCCAGCCAGTCGAGTAGCTCGAAGTAGCCTCCGGCCATGAAGAGTTCGAGGCCGATTTTGTAGAATTGGACGGCGTCGCCGAGCTGGGTGACGAGGGCTTTGGCTTCGTCGGCGGTCTGCACGTCGAGGGCGAAGATGAGGCGTTCGGCGGATGGAATCGGCTTGGTCGAGAGAGTCATGGCGGGGGTGATTAGAGCAATTGCACGGAAAATTTCCAGTAAAGGTTTGGGGGGGCCCACGCAATGAAGGCTTGACCACCCACCAGACCTTTGCGAAGGGTACTCCGAACATATTACATTTTTAAACTGCGTAAGGCAGATTGGGCGTCCTGAAACCTAGCAATTTTAAACGCATCCAATCGCTCTGCTTACTGCGCCGGTCCGGATCGGCGCGGTCTAGCCGTGCTTTGGATGCGGGCCTTGCTAGGGCCTCAGGACCCAGTGCGGTTTAGGCCGCGCCCCTTTTTTTGCCCCGCGCCTAAAAAAAGGAGCCTCAATTGTTTACCATTATTTGTGCCTGGTGCGGCAAGATCATCAAAGACAGCGGGAAAGGCAGCCCTGTTTCGCACATGATCTGCGTTCCCTGCTTCGAGCGGGAAATGAAACAGGAAAAAATTTCGAAACCCCGGTTTTACCCGCCCAACATGCCGCCCCAGGCTCCCGGTTCTTCGGATTTGTGAGGCTACGGTGCCATCAGCACCATGCCGGGCTTAAAAGTTCTCGTTACGAGTCTCCCAAACTGTGGTTTGCCTGATAGCTGGGATTTACACAGACAAAAGGCATT
>DBMP01000030.1 GCA_002298145.1 Spartobacteria bacterium UBA695
AAGGCCGTCGCGGCTGTTTTTCTACGGCTTACTAACTCCCGGCCTCCTTTCGGAATAACCCGAAGGGAGGCTCGAGTTAAAAATAACCAAACAGCCCAAGGAAGGATTATGACGCCGTTTTCTCACTCTTCAAATCTCTGGTATTATCTAGGTGCCGACAACCGACTGCTTGGCCCCATCACTATCGGGGGTCTCGATGCCCTTTTTGTAGAGGGGGTGATCTCCCTCGAAACGCGGGTCATCCGCGAATTTGGGAAGGATTTCCAGCCTTACGGCGCCGTCTTTACCGACTCCAGCTTGCGAGATCAGCTCCTTTAATAAGCCGACCGTTTCCTGCTTTCCTCGTGCCCACACTCTATCTGGGCACGAGGGGCGCCGCCAACCTGCTAATCTCCATTGCCGTTGCCGTTGTCGCCATTGCCGCCGAGCGTGATGTAGCGCGTCTGCCCCTGGAACCACGCCCGAGCCAGCACCGTGCTCCCCTTCTTCGTTCCGGAGGCGAGTCGCTGGACATCCGCCGCGTTCTTCACCGGCTGGCGGTTCATCTCCACGATCACCGCCCCCTGGCGCAGGCCCGCGCGGTAGGCGGCGGATTCCTGGTCCACCTCCACCACCACCGCTCCCTGCAAATCCTTTGGCGCGTTGATCTCCTCCCGCGTCGCCCGGTCCAGATCAGCCAGGCGCACCCCTTCCAGAATCGGCGCGGTGGAGGAGTTATCATCCCCGCCCGAAATGCTCGCCTCCTTCTGCGGCAGCTCGCCCAGCTCCACTTGTAGCTCCTTTTCCTTCCCGTCGCGCAGCACCTTCAGCGAAGCCTTCGTGCCCGGGGGGAGCGCCCCCACCATCAGGCGCAGCTCGCGCGGCCCCACCACTTTCTTGCCGTTAAAGGACGTGATCACGTCGCCATTCTCCAGCCCCGCCTTTTCCGCCGGGCTGCCCGACGAAACGTCCGAGACCAGCGCCCCCTCAGCTTCTTTGAGGTTAAAGGCCTGGGCCAGCTCCGGCGTCACCGGCTGGATCACCGTTCCGAGATAACCCCGGATCACCCGTCCGTTCTGGCGAATACTCTTTAAAATTTCCTGCGCGAGATTCGAGGGCACCGCGAAACCGATCCCCTGATTGCCCCCCGAGCGGCTGAAAATCGCCGTATTGATCCCCAGCAGCCGCCCGGCGATATCCACCAGCGCCCCGCCCGAGTTGCCCGGGTTAATCGAGGCATCCGTCTGGATGAAATTCTCGTAATCCACAATCCCCATGCCGCCCCGGCCCAGCCCGCTCACGATGCCCATCGTCACCGTCTGCGCCAGGCCAAAGGGATTGCCCACCGCCAGCACGATGTCGCCCACTCGCGCCTTGTCGCTGTCGGCGAAATCCAGCACCGGCAGCCCGGTGGCCTCGATCTTGAGCACCGCCAAGTCCGTCCCCGGGTCCGCGCCGATCTTGCGCGCCTTGTACTCCTTGCGGTCGGCGAGGCGGATCGTCACATCGTCCGAACCGTCCACCACGTGCCGGTTGGTTAGAATATAGCCGTCATCGCTCACGATCACCCCCGAGCCGAGGCCGCGCTGGCGCTCCACCCCGCCGCCGGGCCCGGGAACGCCGAAGAAATCCCGAAGCCCTCGGGGGACCCGCACCGTTTTGCTCGTCTGGATGCTGACGACGCTTGGGGCCACCTTATCGACCACCGGGGCGAAGGTCGTTAGCCCGCCAGTCGTGAGGGGGGGGGGCGTGGGGGGATCGGCCTGTGCCGCGCCTCCGAAGCTAAAAAAGAGAGCCAGCAATCCCGTTCCCGCCGCAAGAGTGATCCTTTTCATAGAGAGAGAAATTTCCGATTGAGAATCGCGGCCCGACCGGCGGGTTGGTTGTTTGGTTCTCACGCAAAGGCGCAAAGTATTCCTGCCTTTCCTTTGCGCCTTTGCGCCTTTGCGTGAGGTTTCTTGCGCCCGGGCGCGCCGGGGGCTACGCTGCCCCGCATGACGAAGGAGGAAGTGATCAACACCCTGGAGGCCATCGCCCGGCTCCTGGAACTCAAAGGGGAAAACCCGTTCAAAATCCGCGCCTATGGCAACGCCATCCGCGCCCTGGAGACCTACTCCGGCCACTTCGAGTCCCTCGTCCAGGAAGGCCGCCTCCAGGAAATCCCCGGCATCGGCCAGGCGATCTCCGACAAAATCACCGAACTCGTCACCACCGGCCACCTCGGCTACTACGAGGCCCTCAAAGCCGAATTCCCCGCCGGGATCTTCGAGCTTTTCGAGCTGATCGGCCTCGGGCCCAAGAAAATCCGCGCCCTCTACGACCAGCTCGGCGTCGCCTCCATCGCCGACCTCGAAACAGCCTGCAAAGAGGGCAAAGTCGCCACACTCGCCGGGTTCGGAGAGAAAACCGCCGTCAATATCCTCCACGCCATCGAAGAGCGCCAGAGCGTCGCAGGCAGCTTCCTGCTCTCCACCGCCTCCATCGCCGCCGAAATCCTCTACAGCGACCTCCGCCAGCACCCCGACGTCGATCAAGTCGCCGTCGGCGGCAGCTACCGTCGGCGCAAAGAGATCCTCCATGATCTCGACTTCGTCGTCGCCTCCCGCGAGCCCGCCGAAATCACCTCCTTTTTCACCACCCACCCGCTGGTCGAGAGCATCATGGTCAGCGGCGCCACCAAATCGAGCGTGCGCCTGAAAAACGGCATGCAGGCCGACCTCCGCGTCGTCAGCAACGCCGAGTACCCCTTCGCCCTCAACTACTTCACCGGCAGCAAAGAGCACAACATCGCCCTGCGGGGCCGCGCCTTGCAGCGGGGCTGGTCCCTCAACGAATACCGCCTCTCGCCGGTCGAAAACGGGCGCGTCAAGCCCCAGCCCATCCCCGAGATCGTCCAGGAAAGCGACCTCTACCGCGCCCTGGGCCTTGACTACGTCGAGCCTGAGATGCGCGAGAACGTGGGCGAGATCGCCGCCGCCGAAGCCCACACCCTGCCCCGGCTCATCGAGCTGGAGAACCTGCGCGGCACCTTCCACAACCACACCACCGCCAGCGACGGCCGTTCCACACTGGAGGAAATGGTCTCGGCCGCCCGCGACCTCGGCCTGCAATACCTCGGCATCGCCGACCACTCCAAGGCCTCCTTCCAGGCCCACGGCCTTGACGAAGCGCGCCTCGCCGCCCAGCTCGACGAAATCGCCCGCCTGAATGCCGAAATCGGCGGCGGCTTCCGCATCTTCAGCGGCATCGAAGTCGATATCCTCAAAGACGGCACCCTCGATTTCTCCGACGAAATCCTCTCCCGGCTCGACTACGCCGTCGCCAGCGTCCACTCCGTCTTCAACCTCTCCGAAGCCGAGATGACCCAGCGCATCATTCGGGCTATCCGCAACCCCTACGTCACCTTCCTGGGCCACCCCACCGGGCGGCTGCTCCTAACGCGCAAGGAATACGCCCTCAACCTCCCCGCCGTCATCGAAGCGGCGGCGGAAACGGGGACCTGGATCGAGCTCAACGGCTCCCCGCAGCGCCTCGACCTCGACTGGCGCTGGTGGCCCCTGGCTAAGGAAAAAGGCGTGCGCTGCGTCATCACCCCGGACGCCCACGACACCGCCGGGTTCCACCACCTCTGGTTTGGCATCGCCGCCGCCCGCAAAGGGGGGCTGACCAAAGCCGACGTCGTCAACACCCTCCCGCTCGCGAAAATCGAAGCGGCGCTGAAAGAGAAACGGACGCGGGCTGGGAAAATCTAGTGGAAAAAGCCCTGGTAGATTTCCTGAAAGAGCTGGAAGACGACCATCCCGCGTTTATGAACTGTAGGCCGGTACTGGTCTCTTCCGCTGATCCCGAAGGGAGTACACCTCTGCATGTGGCTGCGATCCGGGGAGATGTCATGACTGCCCGGCTCTTGATTGAAGCTGGTGCGGACATCAATGCGCAAGGAGACGGAGGCTACACCCCGTTGCACGAAGCCTGTACGCAGCGGAAGCGGAATGTTGTCGAATTGCTGCTTCAATACGGAGCCGATCAATCCATTTGTGAGCGAGATGGGCTGACTCCTCTGGATCTAGCGGAGATGTTCGAGGCCGAAGAGATTGTGGAACTATTGAAGTATCCTCCGCGTTGGTAAGCGCGGGGTCTCCAGAGCCCCTCGTTCCCAATCTCCAGAGTGGGAACGTCTTTGTGTAGCGAAACTCCGTTTCGCAGGGGTGGGGGATCTGGAGATTCCCGGACAGCTTGCGTTACGAATCTGGAGATTCGCAACGAGGGCAAAATTTTTCGCCCAACAAGGTGCTAGGCTTATCGAACGACCGCTCGCAAGATGCTTCCCCCAATATCAACAGCGCCTTTGATATTCTTCATGGTGTTGTCACGCTTTTTCTGTTCAAGCGCCATTTCCTCGGCGACTTGCTCCCGTTGCCTGGAGTATTGCGCGGCCTGCGCACTGCTAATTTGAGCATCAGCGCGGCCACGGTTTGCGTTGATATTGGATGTGTCGGATCCCGCTCCATGACTGGCAACAGATGGGCCAGGAGGAGTTACACATCCCGCAATACCTACAACTGCGATGCATATACCGAGCAGGTTCAGTTTTGTTCTCATACACGTGCTGAAGCTACGTTCCCAAATCTAGAAGGCCCCGAACATGTTTGCCGCGGTATGCTGACGTTTTTGCTGTTCAAGCTGCATTTCCTCGGAAACCTGCTGCCGCTGCCGGGAGTATTGATTGGCCTGGGCGCTGCTGATTTGCGCGTCGGCCCGGCCGCGAGAAGCGTTAAGATACGCGGCGTCGGAACCCGCCCCCATGCTGGCAACGGAGGTCCCGGGCGGCACAACACATCCCGTCATACTTACAGATGCGATCAATATTCCCAACAGAATCGGTTTGTTTTTCATGAGGTTGTTTGGACTAAGAAATGAAAAATCACGGGACGATGATCGTGGTCCTGGGGGCAACATACTCGGGTGTATTACGGGTGGCGTACTCATACGCACGCGCCCGATTCATCCGATCGACGTCTTGAATTTCATATCCTTCAAGTTCGATCCGATGAGTGTTTCGGCGGTTTGCCTCCGCTTGAGCCGGGCTCATGGCGAAGTATCCCGCATTGGGGGTTGGGGCCACACAACCAGTGAGCGCCGACATCGCAATAAACAGAATAGTGAAATGGGTCGTTTTCATAATGCAATTGGCTTGGGTATTTAAAATACCCCGAAGAATTTCCCAATGAGTTACTGCGATTACTTTAGCCTGTCTCTCGGGGTAACCGTTCCGGGATACATTTCGTAGTAACGGCTACCCTGTGCCTGCATCAGTGCTTCGTTCTCCCTGACTTGTCGGGTCATGCACGGAATCGAGCACCCCGTCATATTGATGATAATAGTACTTAGTAGGACTAAAGTTATCTGGGTTTTCATTGGAAAAATGCCATGGCCCGTCCACAGTTCAAAATACATCCCCATTGGGAATGTTCCGATCTGAGTCAAAATGCCGAGGGGGTGGGAACTAACCGGGACTTAATTTGCGCTTACTGATTCCTTCGTTATGAATACCGCTGAATATTTTTGGGTAAACCGTGTTAATGAGCTCTTTTTACCGAAAGAAATTCTTAAGTCGACTGTTTTTTATGAATTAATCATCTCGGGTGCGTCTCAGGACTATAATTTATTTTGAGGGACCCTGGATGAGGGTTAAGGCACCGCCCCAATGTTTCGGTCGTACCCTGCCATCGCTTGGAAATAACTGGGTTTTTGGGCGACGGGATTTTGGTCAGGGCAAGGCGGAAATCGTAATTTCCGGGCCTTCTACGAAAGAGCCCACGGAGGGATATGAGCAAAAAAAACCCCGGCCATTGCTGACCGGGGTTTTACAATTATCTAGTCTGGAAGCAAGGGCTATTTCTTGCGATCGCCGGGGCGATACTCTTCCTCGGCAGCCTGGAAGGCTTGTTCGAGGCCCACGAGGTCTTCGCCCGGACGGATGCTGTCGAAAGCTTCCGTTTCCTTGCGGAGTTCGTCTTCGGAGTAGTTCGCGGCTTTGATCGAGAGGCCGATGCGGCGCTCGGTCTTGTCGACCTTGATGACGCGGGCTTCCACGTCCTGGCCAACTTTGAGCACGTCCTTGACTTTCTCCACGCGGTCTTCGCTGAGCTGGGAGATGTGGACGAGGCCGTCGATGTCGTCGGCGAGCTGCACAAACGCGCCAAAGCTGGCGAGCTTGGTGACTTTGCCTTTGACGAGATCGCCGATCTTGTAGCGCGTGTCGATGACCTTCCACGGGTCTTCGTCGAGCTGCTTGACGCCGAGGCTGATGCGCTGGGCGTTCTTGTCGATGTCGATGACGACTGCTTCGACTTCGTCGCCCTTCTTGAGCATTTCGCTCGGGTGATTGATCTTGCGGGTCCAGCTCATGTCGGAGACGTGGATCATGCCGTCGATGCCTTCTTCGAGTTCGACGAAGGCGCCGTAGGCGGTCATGTTGCGGACCACGCCCTTGACCTGTTTGCCGATCGGGTACTTGTGTTCGATCTCGTCCCAAGGATTCGGTTCGAGCTGACGAACGCCGAGGCTGATCTTCTGCTCTTCCTTGTTGACGCCAAGGACAACCGCTTCGACTTCCTGGCCGACGGTAAGGACGTCGGACGGGCGGGTGATGCGCTTGGTCCAGGAGAGTTCGGAAACGTGGATGAGGCCTTCGACCCCTTCCTCGATCTCGACGAAGGCGCCGTAGGGGACGAGGTTGGTGATTTTGCCTTTGATCTTGGTGCCGATGGGGAAGCGACCTTCGGTCTCTTCCCAGGGGTTCTTCTGGGTCTGCTTGAGGCCGAGGGAGACGCGCTCCTTCTCTTTGTTGATGTCGAGCACGACGACTTTGAGGTCCTGGCCCACTTTGAGCAGTTCGCTCGGGTGGCCGAGGCGGCCCCAGGTCATGTCGGTGATGTGCAGGAGGCCGTCCATGCCGTCGAGGTCGATGAACGCACCGAAGTCGGTGAGGTTCTTGACCGTGCCAGCGACGATGTCGCCGACCTTGACGGTTTCGAGGAAGGCGGAGCGCTTGTCGGCGCGTTCTTGCTCGATGATTTCGCGGCGGCTCAGGACGACGTTCTTACGGTCGTCGTTGATCTTGACGATCTTGAAGTCGTAGGTGTTGCCCACGAATTGCGAAAGGTCTTTCGGCGGGATGATGTCGATCTGGGAGCCGGGCAGGAATGCCTCGACGCCGATGTTGACGGTGAGGCCACCTTTGACGACGGCTTTGACCTTGCCCTTGATGAGGCCGCCACCCTGGAACACCTTGACGATCTTGTCCCAGTTCTGTTTGTAGGCGGCCTTTTCCTTGGAAAGGATGACCATGCCTTCGTCGTTCTCCAAACGGACGAGGAGGACTTCGACCTCATCGCCGACTTGGAGGTCTTCCACGTCGTCGAATTCGGAAAGGGGAATAACGCCTTCGCTCTTGTAGCCAATGTCTACCAAGACTTCGCGAGGGCGGATTTCGAGGACGCGTCCTTTGACAATGCTGCCCTCTTTGAAATCGCGAAACGATTTCGCGATCAGTTCTTGCATCTGCTGATTCATATCAGTTTTCTAACCGGACTCTTTGGCCCGGTATCACTCACACCACGGTTGCCGTTTATTTATCTCTGCCCGGACTCGCCGACTTTCGACGCGCCTGTTACGGACAAAGAGGCGGCAATGTATCGGTTCCACAGAGAAAGGCAAGCGTTTACGGAGGGAGAAAAGTGATATGAAGGAAGAATTTTCCCGGGCAAGCTGACCCCTAGGCCGCTTTGAGGTAGCGTTTGATGCAGAGCAGGTAGAGGACCCAGGGGAGCGAGCTGACCAAGGTGAACCAGCTGGCGTTGGAGCGGGTAAAAAAGCCCATTGCCTGGAGCCGCGCGATCTGTTCCTGGCCGTAGCCCGCCAGGGTGTAGAACTCCACGGGATCGTGGAAGCGGTAGGTGATGAGGGCCGAGATGGGGAAGATCAAGAGCATCGCCAGGGCGAGCCACCAGGCGCTCGGGCGCAGGTGGTAAAGGCCCCACCCGGCATAGCCCCAGAGGAGGGTAATCAAGAGGTAAACAGCCGCGCCGGGAACGCCTGTGGCAAAGGTGCCAAAGAAGGGAATGACTCCGTGGGAGGTGATGGCGGTGGCGATCATGCTAAAGGCTCCCCCCACGAGCAACAGGGCGGCGCCCAGAACAGGGAGCGGGCAGCGGTCGGTCCAGCACTCCCATGGGCTGCGGGCCTCGCAGGTGGCCTTGACGCTTTTGCGGCTATAGAAGAAGGCCCAGATGAGGGGCGGGATGACAAGGATGAGGGCCACGGAGATAAGGATGGTCCAAAAGACGATCCCCCGGGAGGACTCGGGCATAGCGCCGCTCGTAGGGATGGAAGCGAGGATTTTATCCCTCAAGAACCCCAGGACCCCGAGCGTGACGATCCCGACGACGGCGGTAGCCGTGGAGAGGATGAGCAACAGGGCCCGGGCCCAGCGCCGCGCCAGGATGGAGCCGACGCCCAGCCAGATGAAGGTTACGGCCAGGCCCCCGTAGATCAGCGCGGGGGAAAGGAGGCTATACTGGGGCCCGGTGCTGGTCTTGGCTCCGGCAACGCTCAGGAACATGAACGCTACGAAGAGGGCGCAGATTACCCCGAGGCCGATGGTCAATAGGCCAAACACGGTGAGGCCAGTTTTGCGGTCAACGTACGGGGCGGCGGGGAGAGGAGGAGGTTCGGGAGGCATAAAATCCATTATGGTTCAAACGACGGGCACGAGAGTAGGCTAAGCGCCCGGTTTCACAAGTGCGGAAAACGGAGGCCGGTCCCACTTGCACTCCCAATCTGGAGTTTGGGAACGAGGGAATTCCGGCAACAAAGAAGAATTTTTGCAAATTTTTCCAGAGAAAATTTAACGATGTTCGTTTAAACGAACGGTCTCCGAATTTTGGTGTGGTAGAACGTCGCCTGCCGTAGGAAGCCCGCCACCAGCGCGGCCAGGCGCGGAGAGTCTCTGGATTCTCCGCGCTTTTTTTGCGCTTTTTGCGCCTTTTCCCTCGTTACGAATCTCCAGATTCGTAACGCAAGTTGTCCGGGAATCTCCAGATTCCCCCACCACTGCGAAACGGAGTTTCGCCACACAAAGACGTTCCCAATCTGGAGATTGGGAACGAGGAGGGAAGGGATAGCGGCAATGGAGTTGCCGGAGCACCGGCGTTCCCAAATGGAGTTTGGGAACGAGGGAAAAGGACACGGTGCGATGGCCTGGGAATCGGCCAAAAATCCTACTCTGCCCGCCGCAGTACGAGGCTGGCGTTGATGCCGCCGAAGCCGAAGGCGTTATTCACGGCGGCGCGGAGGCTCTGGTAGCGGCCTTCGTTAGGGACGATGTCGAGGTCGCACTTCGGGTCGGGGGTGTCGTAGTGGAGCGTGGGGGGGATCCAGCCTTCGTCCAGGGCGAGGGCGCAAATGACGGTCTCGATGGCTCCGGTGGCCCCAAGCGGGTGGGCGGTGAAGGGCTTGGTGCCGGTGACGGCCAGTTCGCGGGCGTGGGCTCCGAAGACGGCTTTGATGCACGCGGTTTCGTTGGCGTCGTTGAGCTGGGTGGAGCTGGCGTGGGCGTTGATGTAGTCGATCTCCTCGGGGGCCGCTCCGGCGTCGGCGAGGGCTTCGCGCATGCAGGCGGTGACGCTTTCGCCGGTGGGGAGCGGGGTGGTCATGTGGTAGGCCTCGTTGTTGAGGCCGAAGCCGCAGACCTCGGCGTAGATGCGCGCGCCGCGCTGCTGGGCGTGGCCGTATTCCTCCAGGACGAGGCTGGCGGCCCCCTCGCCCATGACGAAGCCGTCGCGGTGGAGGTCAAAGGGGCGGTAGGCCCGGCGCGGTTCGCCCCGCCAGCGGCTCATGGTCTTGATAGTGTCGAACGCGCCGAAGGTGAGCGGGGCGAGCGGGGCCTCGGCACCACCTGCGATCATGACGTCGGCCCGGCCTTCGCGGATGAAGCGCAAGGCCTCACCCACGGCGATGACGCCGCTGGCGCAGGAGTTGGCATTCGTGGTGCCGGGGCCGCGAAAGCCGCACTCGATGGCGACGTTGGAGTGGGCCGCGCCGCCGAAGATTTGCAAGGCAAGGGAGGGGTTGACGCCGTGGGGGCCTTTTTTCAGGAACCGGACGTGCTCGTGCTCGGCCTGGGCGATGCCCCCCAAAGCGGAGCCGAAGGAGACGCCGACGCGGGCTTGGGGGCGGCTGGCGGACCAGGGGAGGCGGGCGTCCTCCAGGGCCAGGAGGGCGGAGGCGACGGCGAGCTGCGAACAGCGGTCCATGCGCTTGAGGCGGTGGGGCGGGAAGTGGTCCGCCGGGTTCCAGTCGCGGATTTCCCCGGCGCAGCGGGCGTGGAAGGGGGTGGCGTCAAAGTACGTGACGGGGCCGATGCCGCTGTGGCCCGAGTGAACCGCGCGCCAGAAGGCGTCGCGGCCCGTGCCGGAGCAGGTGATCGGCCCGAGGCCAGTAATTACTACGCGCCGAGGTGTCATGGATGAGCCCACCAGTTTGGCCGCATCTGGCGGGTTCGGCAAGCACTTCGCTTAAGGGGCGGTTTTAAGGGGGGGGCGGTTTTGAAGGAGCGATCCGGACGCCCGGCGGGGGCTCTTTATTGGGCAGCGGGGGCGAAGTCGAGCGGGACTTCCTCCCGGGAGTTGATCCGCTCCAGGGCTTTTTTGGCAAATTCGCGGTCCGACGAGCGCAGGGTTTCGTCTTTCAAGGCGTTGCGGAACTGCTCCTGCGCGAGGAGGTTCTCGCCGGTGGCCGAGAGGGCCTGGCCGCGGAAGATCTGCCAGTAACCGACGGGCTGGGAGCGCCCTTGCAGGAGGGTGATCAAGGTCCCGAGCACCTCGGCCTCTTCTTGGTAGGCGTGGGCGGCGTGGGTGACTTTGGCATGCAGCAGGTAGGTCTCGGCGTCGCCCGGAGGGGTGGCGTAGAGGACGCGGGTGAGGTCGAGCGCCTGCTCGAAGCGACCCAGGGCGTAGTAGGCGTTGGCCAGGGCCATCTGGGCGGGGCGGAAGTCCGGGGCGCGATGAAGGGCGCGCTCGGCGGCCTTGGCGGCGTCATCCCAGCGGTTGGCCATGCTGTAGACGACGGCCTGTTCGGTCCAGATTTCCTTGGATTTTGGCGCGAGCTTGAAGGCTTCGTCGAGCAGGTCCTGGGCGGGGACGATCTCCTCAAGGAAAAGGAGCCGGTGGGCGATCTGCACCCGGGCCATGATCTGCTCGGCAACAGGCAGGCCAGCGAAGGCGGTTAAGAGGCCGCGGAGATCGGAGGCGGTGGCCCAACCGTGGCCGGAGGCGGCGTCCTCCCGTACGAAGAGGTAGCTGGTGGGGTCAAGGCGCTTGAGGGTCCAGTCCGGGGCGGCGCGCAGGTAGTCGAGCAACGGTCGGTAAGCGAGCGGATCGCCCGTCAGGAGGACGGCGCCGAAGCGCCACTTGCGGTCCTGAGCCCGCCAGATATGGGGGGCTTGCAGGGAGAGGTCGAATTCGGCGACGAGTTCCTCGGGCGTGATGCCGGTGCCGCCGTAGGCTTTATCCCACTCCGACCAGTGGGCTTTGATCCACGGCAGCGCGGCGCGGTCGAAAAAGAGCGGCCGCGTCCGGGCCGGGCCATCCAAGGCGGCCAGGCTCAGCATCGGCGTGCCGAGCTGCGGGCTGGGGGGCGGGGTGGGCCGCGATAAAAACCAGATCCCCGCGGCGGTGACCACGGCGAGGGTCACGACGATGACAACCCAGGTGCGAAAGGGGAGAGAGCGGTTCATTAGGAGGGGTCTTAAGTGCTCTATAATAGAGAGAGGGGGGATACCGGGTGCAACTTTTTATTTGCGGCCCGGGCGGAGGCGGTTCTACGCTGCCGCCCTTAATGACCCTGACCATCCAGACCACGCCCAACGCGCCCCGCAGCCAGATCGTCGGCTGGCAGGGCGAGCGGCTCAAGGTCAAGGTGAAGGCCCCGGCGGTGGAGGGCAAGGCGAATGCGGAGCTGATCCGCTTCCTGGCGGAGACCTTCGGGGTGCGCGCTTCGGCGGTGACGCTGCTGCGCGGCGAGACGGCCCGGCTGAAGGTGGTGCGCCTCGATGGGGTGGAGGCGGAGGATGTGGCAAAGCTTCTGGGCTGATCCCAGCCTCCCTCCCCCAAAAAAACCCGCTCAAAATCCCTTTCGAGCGCGTAATCTTGATAAAATGCATTGAGTTATTGCAACTCAGTCTTGACAAGATGGGCAATTTTTGAAAAAGTCTGCGCGTTCCAAATGAAGAACTCCTATTACACCACGATGAAACCGGTTGCAGCTAGCGCCTATTTTATGCGCCAGTCTGCTTCTTGTGTATGCATTCATCGTTCCGTGCAATGGACGAATCCGCCAGCAGTGGATTAGGGACGAACAAAGAACCTAAACGAATTTTTCGAAAACCCACTGCTGGAAACGGCAGTGGGTTTTCTTTTTGAACAAAAGCCGCCGAAAGGCATCACAAATACAACACCAATGAAGACAAAGAAGAATAACGGCCCCGGGAGCCCGGGGTGGAACAATACCGATCCCGTCGAGGCGCTCTACGGTGCGCTGGACGAGCTGACCGCAATCTACGAAGAGGCCGGAGTGCCGCCCATCTCCGCACGCAGCGCCGCCCTGGCGGACTTTGAGTGCGACTTTGGGCTGCTCGCCCTGGCCGCCTAAAGGCCTATGAAAAAGCGTTTATCCAGACGACAACGTTGCGCTGATTCGTCTCATCGGTCCCCTGAGCCGGAAAATTCCCCCCGGCTGTCTCGTGGGACCCATGGGACGAATCAGCAATCCTCAGGCTGTCTCTAATCATCCCTTCCAAAGGCGCGTGCCCAACTCCGCAAAGGAGTCTGGGCACGTGTAAGTTTTAGGGGCCGGGGTGGCCCCGTTTTTACGGGATGACGGAGCGTAGGATGGCGGTGCCGGGTGCGACGGGCTTGAGCAGCCGGTCCTCCTGACTCGCGGAAACCAGGAAGAAGTGCCCGGGCCCGAAGGTCACGCCGCCGCATTCCACCTGCCCCGAGACGCAGGCGACGATGGCGAAATCCCCGGCGGGCGCGGCTTCACGCGGTGCCTCAAGGGCCCACCGGGCCACCTGGAAGTAGGGGCAATCGGCCAGGACTTCGTTGCACGGGTCCTGGAGCTGCGGCTCGTAGTCGGCAAAGTTGATGGAGCGCAGCGACTCGGCGACGTGCAGGGCGCGCGGCTTGCCGTCGAGGCCGGTGCGGTTCCAGTCAAAGACGCGGTAGGTGGTGTCGCTGTTTTGCTGGATCTCGACGATGACGTTGCCCGCGCCGATGGCGTGGACGCGACCGCTCGGGATGAAGATGGTGTCGCCCGGCTGGGTGGTGATGCGGTGGAGCAGGTCGGCGCAGTGGCCGCTGGCGAGGGCTTTTTCAAACTGATCGCGCGTGGTCCCGGCTTTGAGACCGGCGTAGAGGTCGGCCCCCTCCTCCGCCGCGGCGACGTACCACATCTCGGTCTTCGGCTCGCCCTTGAGCTGGCGGGCGACTTCGGCCGGGGGGTGGACTTGGACGGAGAGTTTATCGGCGGCGTCGAGGAGCTTGACCAGCAGCGGGAAGCGGCCTTGGAACCCGCTATAGCGTTCGCCAAAAACCTCCGCGCGCGTTTCGGTCCAGAGTTCGTTGAGCGTCTGGCCCCGGAGCGGCCCCGTGTGCACCACGCTCTGGGCTTCCTCGCGGTCCACGATTTCCCAGGCCTCGCCGATCACCGCGCCGCTAGGCAGGTTCTTGCCAAAGAGGGTCTCCAGCTTGCGCCCTCCCCAGACGCGTTCCATGTAAAGCGGTTCGAAAATAAGCGGTGCGGTCAGTTTCATTTTGGAAAAAAGCTACGGGCGAGATACGAGCGCCAAAGATAGAGGAAAATTGAAGGGAGGCAAGTCGCTTGCCGCAATCGCCCGGAATCCGTATCTTTCGCCCATGCCCGCCGTCGAAGCCCGCCATCTTACGAAAATCTACCGCACCTACCACAAGGAGGCCGGTCTGTGGGGGGCCGTCAAGGGGCTGGTCCACCGGAAGTATGACGAGACACGGGCGGCCAATGACGTCAGTTTTTCCATCGAGGAGGGGGAGTTCGTCGGTTTCCTGGGGCCCAACGGCGCGGGGAAGACGACGGTGCTCAAGATGCTCTCGGGGCTGCTCAACCCGAGCGGCGGCGAGGCGCGGGTGCTGGGGCACGTCCCCTGGGCGCGGGAGGATGCGCTGAAACGCCAATTTTCTCTCCTGCTGGGGCAAAAAAACGCGCTCTGGTGGGACCTCCCCGCGCGCGAGTCCCTGGAGCTCAACCGGGCGATCTACGGCATTGACCGGCGAGCGTTCGAGCAGGTGGTTCACGGGCTCTCGGAGCTGCTGGAGGTCACGGACAAGCTCGATGTTATGGTGCGCGAGCTGAGCCTGGGCGAGCGGATGAAGATGGAGCTCATCGCGGCGCTGCTCCACGCGCCGAAGGTGCTTTTCCTGGACGAGCCGACCATCGGCCTCGACGTGGGCAGCGCGAAAAAGGTGCGGGAGTTTCTCCAGCAGTACAACCGCGATCACCACATCGTGACGATGCTCACCAGCCACTACATGGCCGACATCGAGGCGCTCTGCCCGAGGGTGATCATCATCGACCATGGCCGGATCATGTTCGACGGGCCGCTGGGGACGATCGTGGACCGGTTTTCGACGCACAAGATGATCCTTTTCACTTTCGAGGCGGCGGCGGCCCGGGAGTTCTCGATGTTCGGGGAAGTCACCGAGCAAACGCCGCAAACGGTGCTCCTGAAAGTGCCCCGCGCCCAGGTGGCGGAGACCTGCCGGGCGGTGCTGGCCCGCGAGCGGGTGAGCGACATCACGGTGCAGGAACTCCCCATCGAGGAGGTCATCCGGAGGATGTTCCTGGAGTCGCAGGCGGAGGGGTAGAGGGAAGAGACCAGAGACGGGGTGAGCTCAAAAGCCGCGCGGTATCCGTTCCTTCTGTAAAGGGGGAAATTTATGCCTATAGGAGTCATTATGCCGGGGATGGACGAAGTCCGGCGCCATTGGGGCTGGGTGCTCGTGCTCGGCATTGTTCTTTTCGTCCTGGGTCTGGTTGCCACCTCGGCGGCGTTCACCACGACGCTGCTCACGGTGCTGCTGATCGGGGTGCTGCTGGTGATCGCGGGGATCTTCGAAATGGTCAACGCGTTCCGCAGCGCCAAGTACGGCGGTTTCTGGCTGCATCTCTTTACCGCGTTGCTCGACCTGGTCTGCGGCGCGCTCTTGATGGCTTATCCGGGAGCCGGGGCGCTGACGCTGACGCTGATTCTGGCGATCTTTTTCCTGGTCGGCGGCGGCATGACCATGATCTCCGCGCTGATGGCCAACCTGCCGTGTGGCGGCTGGGCCGTCTTGAGCGGGATTTTGGACGTGATCCTGGGGATTTTTCTGCTGAGTTCCTGGCCGTTCTCGGGGCTTTGGTTCCTGGGGCTGGCCGTGGGCATCAGCCTGATCTTCCGCGGATTCTGGTGGGCCGCCTTTGCGCTCGCCGCGCGGAAGCTGCCAGCGGGTATTTAGGAAGACGACAGAGAGAAGGGGAGACGCGGAGACTCGGGGAGACGGGGCACAGACGCCCCTCTCCCCATCTCCGCGTCTCTTTTTTCTCCGCGGCTTCCCCCTCCCCCGCCCCCTTGCCGTTTTTTGCGTTCTTCTGACCGCATTACGCTCTTTTTTTGACACCGGAGCGCGACGGCGGCATTCTCGAGGCCATAAGATTCCGCTTGATTTTGCGATTGAATCTCAATACCATCTGACCTGACCATGACTCGCCCTGCTTCCCAAAAAACAGCTCTCCCCGGCGTCTCGCTGGCGACGCTCGCGGCACGCCAAGTGGCCCGCATCACGGGCTTTGATCTTCCGCCGGAACGGCGCGCCCGCCTCCTGGAGATGGGCCTGACGACGGGAGCCGAGGTGGAGCTCATCCGATTTGCTCCGCTTGGGGATCCCATAGAAATCGAGGTGCGCGGTTACCGTCTTTCCCTTCGCAAACGGGAAGCCCGGGGAATCCGTGTAGCCTGTCTATGAACGTCGCGCACCAAGTCGAGCGTTTCCGCCACAACGGCCACAGCCACAGCCACGCACAAGCTCATCATTCAACTGGCCCGGGCAAGGGGCACCGCCACGTGGCCATCGCGGGCAACCCGAACTGCGGCAAGAGCACGCTCTTTAATCTCCTGACGGGCCTGCGCCAGAAGGTGGGCAACTACCCGGGCGTGACGGTGGAGCGCAAGGTGGGCCGCTTTTACGGGCTCCATGGGGAGCCGATGGTGCTTTTCGATCTTCCGGGCAGCTACAGCCTGCAAGTGCGCTCGCCCGACGAGGCGGTTTCGCGCGATGTGCTCCTGGGCCGCGAGGCCGGGACGCCGCAGCCGGATCTGGTGATCGCTGTGGTGGACGCCTCGAACCTGGAGCGCAATCTTTACCTCGTAGCGCAGCTCCTGGACCTCAATCTGCCGATGGTCGTGGTGCTCAACATGTTCGACATGGCCGAGCGCTCGGGCATCCGCCTGGACGTGGCGGCCCTGGAGGAGGAGCTGGGCGTGCCGGTGATCCCGGTGGTGGCCACCGAGGGGCGCGGCATCATTGAGCTGAAAACCGCTATTTCAAAAGCGACGCTGACCCCGCCGCTCAAGCGCCCGCCGATGCCGGAGGCCATCGACGCCGAGGTGCGTACGCTGGCGCAGACGCTGCCGCTCTCGCCGAACCAGGCGTTTTCCGAGGCGCTGCTTTTATTGACGCTGCACGACCGGGCGCTGGAGGACCTGGCGGCCCACCGGGCAACGGTGGTGGCCGGGGTGACGGCGGCCCAGAACCGCCTGAAAGCCGAAGGGATGGACCCGCTCTGCGTGCTCGTGGAGGCGCGTTATGAGTGGATCAACCGCATTTGCCAGCGCGCGGTGGTAAAGCCCTCGCGCGGGGGAAGCCCCTCGCTGACGGACCGGCTCGACCGGGTGTTGATCCACCGAGTGTGGGGCTGGGTGTTTTTCATCGGCGCGATGACGCTGATGTTCCTTTCGATCTTCACGCTGGCGCAGATCCCCATGGACTGGATCGACTCGGGCGTCCACGCGCTGGCCTCGTGGCTCGGCGGGCACCTGCCAGAGAGCCACGTGCGCAGCCTGCTGGTGGACGGGATCATCCCCGGTGTGGGCGGGGTGCTCATTTTCCTGCCGCAGATCATGATCCTTTATTTCTTCCTGGGGCTCCTGGAAGACAGCGGTTACATGGCACGCGCCGCGTTCTTGATGGACCGCGTGATGTCGATAGTGGGGCTGCATGGAAAGTCGTTCATACCGCTCTTAAGCTCCTTTGCCTGCGCCATTCCGGGTGTAATGGCCGCGCGCACGGTGGAGAACCGCAATGACCGGATCGCGACGATCCTGGTGGCTCCCTTGATGAGCTGCTCGGCGCGCATCCCGGTTTACACGCTGATGATTTCCGTCCTCCTGCCGCGGACTGCCCCTCTGACCAAGGCAGCCATGATGCTAGCCCTCTACGGGCTGGGCGTGGTGGCGGCCTTCTCGCTGGCGTTCGTGCTGAAGCGGACGTTCCTAAAGAGCGACGCCTCGATGCTGCTCCTGGAGCTGCCGCCCTACCGCAAGCCGTCGCTGCGGAACGTGGGCGTCTGCATGAAAGAGCGTGCGGGGCTCTTCGTGACACGCGCGGGCACGGTGATCCTCGCCCTCTCGGTGCTGCTCTGGGCGCTGGTGAGCTTCCCGAAACCGGCCGACCCGTCGGTCTCGCGCGGCGAGGCCATGGCGCAGAGCTTTGCCGGTCAAATGGGCCGGGGCATCGAGCCGATCATCAAGCCGCTGGGGTATGACTGGAAGATCGGCGTGGGGCTGATCAGTTCCTTCGCCGCCCGGGAGGTCTTCGTCGGCACGATGGGGATTGTCTACAACGTGGAGGGAGACGAAAAGGCCGGAGACGACGCCACCAAAGGCGGGACGCTTCGCGACACCATGAGCGCCGAAACGCGCCCCGATGGGACGCCGGTCTTTACGCCGCTCGTCTGCCTCGGGCTGATGGTCTTTTACGTCCTGGCCATGCAGTGCATCGGCACGCTGGCGGTGGTGCGGCGCGAGACGAACTCCTGGCGCTGGCCGCTCATCCAGATCGCCCTGCTCTCCACGCTGGCGTGGGTGGGGGCCTTTGCGGTATACCAAGGGGGACGCCTCCTGGGATTTCACTAACCAAGTAACTACATCCGATTATGAACCCAATTCTCGATCAGATCCTCGTGGGAGCAGTGATTGCCGTGGCGCTAGTATACTTTATCTTTCGGAAGAAAAAATGCGGGGCCGGATGCGACTGCACCACGGCACGGCTGAAGCGTAACGTAAAATGAATGCATCCAACCTTTCGTGGGAGAAAATCCGCGCTGATTTCCCCATCCTCAACCAACAAGTCCATGGCAAACCGCTAATCTATTTCGACAACGCGGCGACCTCGCAGAAGCCGCAGGCGGTCATTGACACGATCCGCCACTATTACGAGCGGGATAACTCGAACGTTCACCGCGGCATGCACGAGCTGAGCGCGCGGGCCACGGACGCCTACGAGGAGGCCCGCAAAAAGGTGGCCCGCTACCTCAACGCGGCAAGCCCGGAGGAGATCGTCTTTACCCGGGGCACGACGGAGGGGATCAACCTCGTGGCGCAGACCTGGGGCGAGACGTTCATCCATGAAGGGGACGTGATTTTGATCACCGAAATGGAGCACCACAGCAACATGGTGCCCTGGCAGCTCCTGGCGGAACGGTCCGGGGCGAAGCTGCGCTATTTCCCAATCAACGACCGGCACGAGCTGGATCTCTCGAAGCTCGACGAGGTGCTCACCGACGACGTAAAGCTCTTTGCCTTCAATCATATTTCCAACTCACTCGGGACGATCAACCCGGTCAAAGAACTTTGCGCGGCGGCCCGGAAGGTCGGCGCGGTAACGCTCGTAGACGCGGCCCAGAGCGCGGGGCATCTGCCCATCGACGTACAGGCCCTCGGGTGCGATTTCCTTTCCCTCTCCGGCCACAAAATGTGCGGGCCGACGGGGATCGGCGCGCTCTATGGCAAGAAGGCGATCCTCAACTCCATCCCCCCGTGGCAGGGCGGCGGCGACATGATCGAGACGGTGCACTACGAAAAGAGCACGTTCAAGAACGCCCCCTACCGCTTCGAGGCCGGGACGCCCAACATCGCAGGGGCCATCGGGCTCGGCGCGGCGGTGGACTACATCGAGTCGATCGGACGGCAGGCGATTTGGGATCACGACGCCGAGATGACTCAGTATGCGCTCGAAAAGCTGGGCAAGATTCCCGGGCTCAAGATCCTGGGCCCGCCCGCCGGAACGCCGCGCGGAGCGGTAGTCAGCTTTGTCATCGGCGAGACGCACGCGCACGACCTGGTAACCATGGCCGACGAACACGGCCTGGCTCTGCGCGGCGGCCACCACTGCACGCAGCCGCTGATGCGCAAGCTGGGGCTCGTCTCCACGGCGCGCGCGAGCTTCTATTTTTATAACACGAAGGCGGAGATCGACCGGATGGTGGAGATTCTCGGCGCGGCGGCGGGAACGGAAGCGGCCGCCGCGGTATCGCTGCCGCTGGGTGAGCTTTACGAGATGGTCGTAACGGACCACGCGCACCGGCCACGCAATTTTGGCGAGCTCCAGGGCGAGGAGATCGTCCACGTGCACGGCGACAACCCGTCGTGCGGCGATTCCATCGACCTGCATGTGAAGTTCGCCGACGACAAAGTTGAGGACCTCAAATTCACCGGCGCGGGCTGCATGGTCTGCATGACCTCGGCCTCGCTGATGACCGTGAAGCTCAAGGGCAAGCCACGCGAGGAAGCGCAGCGGATGCTCCACCTTTTCCACGACCGCGTCTCGGCTCCGGCGGGCGAAGATCCGGGCCGGGGCCCGAAAGAGCTGGGCGACCTGAACGTCCTCGGCGGCGTGCGGAAGTTCCCGCAGCGCGTAAAGTGCGCAATGCTGGCCTGGCGGGCGTTCGAACAGGCGCTCCAGGAGTCCAGCGCGGAAAACCCGTCCGTGACGACCGAAGAAGCGGATCACTAATCGCTCATCACTCCTCGTGGGCCCGGCGTTCTACCGGCCCACGCCCCACGTTGGGAGGGAGTGGGCTTCGCGGCAGTCGGGGCAGGTCGCGGCGGAAAGCGCGCGCCCGCATGAGGGACATACGCCGTCGTGCAGAAACGGATCGAACGGCTGACCGCAGCCGCCGCAGAGCCAGATGGGCGCCTGCATCGGGTGCGCATTGCAGCCGGGGCAGGAAAAGGCGTTGTGGCGCGGGATCGCCTCCAGGCGTTTCAAACGCCGCGCTTCTTTGAAGCCGCTCCAGCATTGAGTGGCGATGAAGATCGCAATCACAGCAGTCCAGATCGACCCGTTCAAGTACGCCAGCACCACCAGAGCCGACGCGCCGACGACACCAATAAGCGCGGCAATCCAGAGGCTTCGCACGGGACCCAGGAAAAACCAGAGCAGCGAGCGGAGGATCTGCCCACCGTCGAGCGGGTAAATGGGCAGGATGTTGAAAATCAAGAGCCCCGCGTTGATGAACCCCACCCTGAAAATAAAAGTATGCAGGGCGGGAAACGCGTCGCCGTCCATTAAGTAAAACGCCGCCACAAGCGGAATGGCCAGGACGACATTGACCAGCGGCCCGGCGGCAATGCTCCAGAGCGTCGCGCCCGGGCGCTGCGGCGGGCTCACAAAAGCGACACCGCCCAGCGGCCAGAGAACGATTTCATTGGCCGCTCCCCCCACCTGGCGGCAGGCCAGCGCATGGCCAAACTCGTGCAGCAGCACGATGCCAAAAAGGGCCAGGTATTCGGCGGCGGCCCAGCCAAGCGAGCTGCGTTGCGACTGCCGTTGCAGTTCATAGGCCGCCACGAGGAACCAGGACCAGTGCAAATGGACCGTGATGCCGAAAACTTTGAACAACCGGATCTGCTGGCTTTGTATCATCCTCCCCAACCCATAGTCGAACCCGGCCCCCGGGGCAACGGCTTTTGCCTTGGCTGGGAAAGTTATACTTCGCCGGAGAACGCCTACGCAGGCCTAAGCCGGATCTTTCCCCCGCCTGGGAGCGCGGAATACATCGCCGCCCCATCCCGAACCGGCACCGTGGTCTCCGAGCGGCCCTGAACGACGCGGCACGCCCGCCAGGCCGTGGGCACCCGCGTGGCAAGGGTCAGCGGCAGATCGTAAAACGCGGGATCGGCAGCGGTAAGAAGCTCAACCTCAATGGCGTCGGGCCCCGTCGCGGCGGCTTGCACCACCGCCCCCTCGCGCTCCGTGGCGTATTGATGCCAGGAAACGGGGTCCGTGATCCAGAGGCGGTCGCGGTTTGCATCCAGCTTATCGAGCAGCGCCAGGAAAATCTCCAGCGGCGTGGAATGCCAATCCCCGCCGACACCGTGAAAATCGTGATGCCCCATCCCGCCCGTTGCCAGCGCGGCATCCACCAGCGCAAGCACCGCCTCCCCCGATTGGGTCTGGAACGGGCAGCCCCAGAATGGCGGCCGCTTGACCAAGCGGTATTTGGCCAGAAGCGCCGCCTCTTCTTCCGGGCTCACGTTCCAGGGCACGCCGCCCGGCTGCCCAAAGGAGACCAGGCGCGGCCACTTGCAGCCGGGATCGAGCCTCCGAATGGCATCGTTGCAGCGGGCCAGTTCGTCGTCGAGCTGCGGCACGGAGAATGCGCCAACGTGCGAAAAGGTGTGATTACCCAATATGACACACGGGTCCCTCGACCAGCTTGTCCATTGCTTTTCGAGGGCGAGGAACGGCGGGTTGCCCGGGTTGATATAAAAGACCCCCGGCATTCCCCGTTTGCTGAGTTCGGGGATCGCGGTCGTAATGGCGCTCGGCGCGCTATCGTCAAACTCCAGCATGAAAACGGCCTGCTTGCCGTCTTGCCATTTGAGAACCTGGGTAGCTCCGATGTCGTCGGAAGGAATCATTGGATCATACCTTATCGCACTGCCGAGATCGCGTCACAAACACTTTCCGCGCCCGGAGCAATCCGCCAGGCACACTCCGTTTGCTCCAGCCGGGCAACGCCGAGCGCCCAGAGCGGCGCGGTGCCCCCGGCGTGGATCGCCAGCTTCAAATCAGCGGCGGGCCGAAGGTCGAGGTTGCCTCCCCAGGCTTCGAATAATTCGCCTTTGCACAAGGTTGCTTGCACCCGGATGAGCCGGACGTTCTCGATGCCTCCCGGCTCCTGCGAATAAAGCGTGAAGGCATTCTCGCCACTCGCCTCGATGTCCCGGAAGACCAAATCGCGGATCGGAAATAGCCGGGATTCCCCGGGGAACCTCACGGTCGATACCTGCACGGGCTCGCCTCGGCCCCACCAGTTGCCGTGGAAGAGCCCGGTCCGGATGCGGCAGTTTTCGACGGTGACGTTTTCCACAGCCGCCTGGCGCGCGTAGATGCCGATGCCCCGGTTGCTGTCGACGATGTCCAGGTTCCGCAACGTCACCCGGCGAACCGGATTTTTCCCATAGCCGATGCGCACCGCCGAGGAACGACTGGAGAGATGGCAATCGCGCACTTCGATCCCCTCGCAGACGCCGACGATTCCGCTCAGCCCAAGCGCGATCTCGGCCTCCCCGGCGGGGTGGTTGAATCCGGTGATCGCTATGGCGTCGTCGCCGCAGACGATGTGGCATTTTTCCACGAGAACGTTGCGGCAGGTGGTGAAATGCAACCCGTCGTTATTGGGGTGGGTGACGTTGTTGAAAATCTTGACGTTTCGGACTGTGACGCCGTCGCTATCGGCCACGTGTGTGGTCCAATAAGTCGCCCCGGTGATCGTCACGTTTTCAATCGTCAGATTCGTACAACGGGCAAAGACCAGCATGTTCCCGGGGCGGTTCAACGGCCGCAGCGGGCCGTGGACGGCAGCGGTGGTTCCATAGGGCGCGCCGTGCTGGCCCTGGCGGGTTTCGGAGACGCAAAAATCCGCCCCCATCGGCACCACCTCGTGCGAAAAAAACCGATCGGCATTGCCATCCAAAATGCCTTCGCCGGTCACGACGATATTCGGTGCATCAAGGGCGTACAGGAGCCCGCCGACGGCATCCCCGACGCGGTGATCCTCCCGGGCGGGGCTCGCGATCAGGCGGCCCCCTTTTTCAATCCGCAAGACGGTGTTGCCAAAGATCTGCAAAATCCCCGTCACAAAGTCCCCGGGCGGCACCAGGAGCGTGCCGCCGCCATGGTCCCGGCAGGCGCAGGCCGCGGCCTGGCAGGCACGGGTATTGACGGTTTTCCCATCGCCGATCGCCCCATAGGCGGTAATATCGAATATTGGATGCGGTGCCATTTAGTACAAAGCCGGAAGCCGGTTCGCTTCCAGGCAATAACGCTACCGGCCACGGCCTGGAGGTCAACCCCTCCCCCGCTCTATCTATAGACAATATCGCCCCCGCACAGCCACTCTCCCCCCCTTAAAAAAAACCGGGACGGCTGTTAAGCCGCCCCGATTGAAAGATACCGTTGGCGAAGTCTCGTTTTACTGGTTGAGCTCGTTCGGGCGGTCGGGTCTCTTACGGTCCTTATCCCGCTCTCTGGAGGCGTTTGGCTGCCCCTGGGGAGCCGCTTGCTGTGGGGGCCGCTGCACCTGCTGCGGGGGCCGCTGCTCCGCTTGACGTTGCTGGCTGCGAGCACTTTCCACCGCCTGCCGCCGCTGCTGTTCCACCGCATTGCGCTGGGCCTG
>DBMP01000025.1 GCA_002298145.1 Spartobacteria bacterium UBA695
GGTGTAGGCGTCGGAGTTGGGGTTGGGGTCGGCGTTGGGGGGGGCGTGGGCGTGGGGGTTGCCTGAGGGGTTGGCGTGGCGAGCACGATCTCGCTGGCGGCTTCGTCCTTCGGGCTCACGGGGGGCTCCTCCGCATTTTTCTCCGGCTTGGGCTCGGGGGAGGCCTCCGGCTCCGGGGTGGGCTCGGGGGTCGGCTCCACGGTGGCAGCGGTCGCGACGGTTTTCTCTGATCCGGCTTCGTCCGGGTCGCCCGAGGGGGGCGAACCGCCGTCAAGCCAGGTCTGCATTTCGATGGGCTTGCTGCCGCCAAAGGAGGTGCACAGGTAGATGATCCCCAGGACGAGGATGTGGGCCATCGCGACGAGGAGGACGTTGCGCCGAAATTTGGAATCGCCGCTCATCGCCTCGTTATTGCTCCTTGGTCCCGACGAGGCCGACTTTGGTGACCCCGGCGGCCCGGATGGAGTCCATGACTTCCATTAGTTGCTGCACGGAAAGCGATTTATCGGCCCGGATTTGCACCGCCAGGGCGGGCCGGGTGGCTTTAAGGTTCTCGATGGCTTCGCGCACGGCCTCGGGCGGGACGGGCGATTTGCCAATGGTGACAAGGGCGTCCCGGTCGATGGAGATGGTCTCCACATCGGGCGGTTCCGCCGCGCCCTCGGCTGCTTTGTGGGTGGGCAGCACGAGCTTGCTGCTGTTCTCCATAAGCGGCGTGGTGATCATGAAAATAATGAGCAGCACGAACGCCAGGTCGAGGAGCGGCGTGACGTTGAGCTCGGAGAGCGTTGTAAGCTGGTGGCGGTCGGAGAAGCGTTTCATGACGCGCTAGTCACGGAGCGTGTGGTCGACGTACTGGTGCTCGAATTCGCTGGAAAGCTCGGCGGCGAAGTTGTCCATCCGGACGATCAAGGCCCGGATGCTCGTTACCAGGAAGTTGTAGCCAAACATGGCGGGAATGGCTACGAGCAAGCCGGTGACGGTCGTGATCAACGCGGCGGAGACACCGGGGGCCATGGCCGTTAAGCTGGCGGAACCGGCCTCGGCGACGCCACCGAAGGTCTCCATGACGCCCCAGACCGTGCCGAGCAACCCGAGGAAGGGGGCGCCGCTGACCGCCATGGCCAGCATGATCATCCCCTCCTCCAGGCGCAGGGACGTCTCGCCCACGGCCCGCTCCAGCGAGGTGGTGACGACGCGCATCTGGGCCGGGGAAATCTTGGGGGCGTCCTCCAGACGGGCGCGGAAGGTGTCGTCCACCTCCTGGGAGCCCAGCAAGTGGAAGGTCAGCTCGCGGCACCCGGCCCGGTAGACGGCGTAGAGGGGCGACCCCTCGAACTTCAGCTTCGATTCATAGAGGTGCAGCGGCTGGCGATGGCTCCGGAAGAGATCCAGGAAGCTGCCCGACTGCTTTTTGGCGGTGTTGACCATCCGCAGCTTTGTAACCATGACCGCCCAGGAGAAAATCGAGGCGATAAAAAGGCAAAGCAGGACCGTCTTGCCTGGCATCGTTGAGTGCTTGAAGGCAAAAATCAACCCTCCGTCGGCTAAAAATAGCGTCAATAGTGGCATTTCGGCAATGACGGTAGTAAAGATCGTTGGCTTGGCGAACGCAACCTTGGCCTTCATGAAAAAATTACCGATCCTTGTCCTCACCGCGCTATTGGCGTGTTTTCTGCCCCTGCGGGCCCAGCAGGCGCCTGTTTCTTCGAACCCCTACGACACTCTGGGCCGGGTGCTGAAGCCTATCGCGACGGTTTTCACCCCCGAGGCCACCAACCATGCGCTTTCGCTCTCCGTGGTGCTGGAAGAGATGACCGGGGTGCCGCCGGAGCTGCTCGGGGCGCGCTATGAGCTGCTCCTCCAACCGCCGGAGCACCTGCTCCTTCGCGGGGTTTATAACGGGACGCCGGTGGCGCTCTGCCGGGCGGGGAATGCCGTCTGGGTGAGCCCGAACGGGGCCCCGTTTAACGATCTCACCAATCCGCCGGGGGACGCGCCTCGGCACAAGAAAAAGAAGGCTCAGGGCCTGGAGCCAATGGTGCTCCCCTTCCCTCCCCAGCAGCTCGCGCTTTTGCCGATTCTCTTCCAGGTGAAGGAAGTAGCGGCCGTCCAGGGACTGCGCACGCTGGAGGTGCGCCTGATGCCCGAGCTGGCCAAGAACCTCGGCGTGCAGGAATGGTACGCACAGTTGACGCTCACCCCGGGGGAAAAACCGGAGCACCTGCGCCTCATCGGCCCGGGCTGGAGCATGGCGGTGCGCATTGAGCGGCTGGAGTCGGCCTCCTCCCTACCGCCGGAGACCTGGGCTGCGCCCGCGAACGCCCAGCGCCTGGACGCCACGCAGGCTCAGGCGTGGATTGAGGAACTCTCTCGCCGTGTGGACACTTACCGACCGGCTCCGAGCCGATAGTTTTTTCGGGAACTTGTGGTCATGATCCATCACCTCGCGCTTTTTAAACTCAACCCGGAGATCTCTCCCGAAGAGTTGGACTCCATTACGCGCCAGACCCGCGCCCAGTTGCTCAAAATCGACGAAGTGCTGGTGCTGCGCTGCGGCCGCAATATCGACCCGGCGGGCGAATGGGCGTTTTTCATCGCCGTGGAGGTGGAGTCGACTGAGAAGCTGGCGCTCTACAAGGAGAACGCCATCTACATCAAGCACTTGGAACGGGTGCTCAAGCCCAAGACCCGGGAGCATTTCGAGCTAAGTTTCGAAATGGAGCCGGGGAAGGACGTCCGGTTTTCATAAACGCGGCGTGTCTTCAAATTGCGATTCTTTGGGGGCACCGCTGGTTTCCAGAGATGCCCTTTAGTCGCAACCAAAAAAGGAGGGGCTGCCATGGATGAGGGACGTAGGAGGAAGGCTGAAAACGGTGGAAGGAAATGAGTTTCCCAATGCCGCCAAACGAAGAAGCACGGCTGCGGGTATTGCGCCAATACGGGCTGCTGGACACGCCTCCGGATGCCACTTTTGACGCGCTGGCCGCGCTGGCCGGGTTTATTTTCCACGCGCCGGTGGCGCTGGTAAGCCTGGTGGACGAGAACCGGCTCTGGTTCAAGGCCAGCACGGGGCTGCCGTGGTCGGAGGTGCCCCGAGAGCGCGGCTTTAGCACCTACGCGATCCTGGACCCGGGAGGGCTGGTGGTGCACGACGCGGCGGAGGACCCCCGCTTTAACCCGGGCCCGGCATTCGAACTCCAGCCGCCGCTGCGCTTTTACGCGGGCGCGCCGCTGCTGACCCACGAGGGGTATGCCCTGGGGGCGATCTGCATCCTGGACAGCAAGCCGCGACCGGATTTCGATCTGCGCCAGATGCGAATTTTGCAGACGCTGAGCCGCCATGCCATGGCGCAAATCGAGCTGCGCCATTCGTTCGTCCACCTCACCCAGGAGCTGAAGGATCTCAGCCAGGTGGAGTCGGAGGCCCGCCGGAAGCTCGCGGCGCATGAGCTGGAGATGGACCGCCTCAGCGAGATGAAGGACCGCTTTGTGACGATGCTGGCCCATGAGCTGCGCAACCCGCTGGCGTCGATCCTCAACGCGGTGGAGCTGCTGCGCTCGCCGGAGCCGGAGGATGCCGCGGAGATTATCGAAACCCAGGTGCGCCATCTCTCGCGCCTGACGGAGGATTTGCTGGATCTTTCCCGCGTGACCCGGGGTAAGCTGGTGCTGCAAAAGACGACGCTCGACCTGGTGGATGCCGTGCGGGAGGCGGTGAAGGTGGCGAGGCCGGTCTTTACCAAGGGCGGGCAGAATCTGGTCGTCAGCCTGCCTTCGCAGCCGCTCTGGCTGGAGGCGGACCCGGTGAGGGTGCAGCAGATTGTCAGCAATTTGCTGGCGAACGCGGCGAAGTTCACTCCACCGGGGCGCAAGGTGAGCCTGGGCCTGAAGGCTGACAGTACCGATGCGCTGCTCTACGTGGTGGACGAGGGCATCGGGCTGCCGCCGGAGATGCTGGAGCGGATTTTCGACCCGTTCGTGCAATCGGAAGGGGCCGGGGAGCGGGGGGGCCTGGGGCTGGGGCTGCCGCTGGTCCGGCAGCTCGTGCATCTGCACCGAGGCCGGGTGAAAGCGGAAAGCGACGGGGTGGGCAAGGGCTGCCGGTTCACGGTACGGCTGCCGATGGGGATGGCCCCGGCGCGCCCGATTCCGAAGCCGGACCCGCTGGACCAAGCCGCGGCGAGGCCGGAGACGGTGCCGCTTTCCTGCCGCGTGCTGGTGGTGGACGACAATACGGAATTTCGCGAGACGCTGGGCCGTTTGCTTAAGCGCTGGGGGCACGAGACGCAAGGGTGTGCCTCGGGGGCTCAGGCGCTCGACCGGGCGCTCTCCTTCCAGCCCGACATTGTGCTCATCGACCTGAACCTGCCGGACGTGGACGGGTTCTCGGTGGCGGAGTGTCTTTGTTCCCGCCCCGAGCTGGCGAAAACGCACTTGGTGGCGATGAGCGGCTTCGGGGAGGAGCACGACCGGGTGCACGCAGCGCAAAGCGGGTTCCACGAGTTCGTGCTCAAGCCGGTTGACCCGGCCTTTCTGCGCAGCTTGGTGGCGATCCGCGCCGGGGTCAGCCCGGTGGCGCAGAAGACGGAGGTGAACTAGGGAGGATTCACCACGGAGGAGATTCTTATTCCCCGCCTAACGCGGGTGGTGATTCATCCGCGCGGGGCTGTTGATCCGCAGGCGGCGGCAGTCGCCCGCGCCGCTCAGGGCGGCTTCGACCCGCTCGAGTTCGCGATTCAGGAAGCGGTCCATGCAGTGCCCCACCCGGTCGACGCACCGGAAGAAGAGCGGACCGATCAAGTAATCAAGGGTCAGAACGACTTCGGTGAGGCCGGGGCGGATGGGGAAAAACTCCAGGACGCCCAGGATCTCCACATTCCCTCCGCTGGAGCGAAAAAGCGTTTGGGCCCCGTTGCCGCCGGGGACTTTCTCCAGCTCGACGTCGGCGCGGAACCCCCCGGGTAGCCGAGCCACAAAGTGGGCCCGCCCCTCGGAGGAAACGACGGCGATGTCAAACCTTGCCAACTCACGACGGTAGCCGGGCAGATCGGCCAGCCGAGCCTGCGCTGCCTCGCGCGACGCAGGCAGATGAAACGTCTTCTGTAGTAGCATGAGCTCCCTCTCTCTCCAAATGCCTACGGAAGTCGGGAGCTTGCTGAGCGTCAGGGAATCTATTTTGCGCCGAGGCGGGTTTGCAGTTCGGCCCCGTCGAGCGAGGTCTGCCCGGGGGCGACTTCGAAGAGGACGGGAGCCCCGAGCAGTTCTTCGAGCAGTTCGCGGTTGGTGGCGGCGGCGGGGTCGTTCTCCGGTTCGGCGCGGTTGAAGATGATCCCGGCAAATTTCAGCCCCCGGCGCTCGATGTCGCGAACGGTGAGGAGCGCGTGGTTCAAGGCGCCGAGGCGGTTGCGAACGACCACGGCCACGGGGAGGCCCATCTCCGCCGCGAGGTCTGCGACGTAGTAATCCCGGGTAATGGGGACCATCCAGCCGCCCACGCCCTCGACGACGACGGAGCGGTGTGCCGCGCGCAGCCGATGGAAGGCGGACAGGACGGAGGCGACGTCTGCGGGGCGGTTTTCGAGCTTGGCGGCGGTGTAGGGGGCGGTGGGCGAGGCGAAGTAGACGGGGTTGATCTCGTCCAGCGGGACGGAGCGGCCACAGGCTTCGTGGAGCTTTTCGGCGTCCTCGCGGCTGCCGCAGCAGAAGGGTTTCATCGGGGCGGTGTCGAGCCCGGCTTCGCGCAGCGCCCGCACCAGGAGCGTGGAAACGTAGGTTTTCCCCGCGTCGGTATCAATTCCGGTAATGAATAGGTTCATTTTGAAAAAAGCCTCGTTTTCAACCCGAGGGCCAGCCCCCAGCCTCAGCCTCCTCGTTACGAATCTCCAGATTTGTAACGCCCTTGTCTGGTTCCATCACGGCACTGAACGAATCAAAGATTCGCAGACAGAAGACGTTCCCAATCTGGAGATTGGGAACGAGCGGGGAAGAAAAAGCCCGTTCCCCACCGAAGCGGGGAACGGGTAAATCGTTTCGTGCCTCTTGGCGGCTTCTTCCCTACGAAATGCGCATCGGCATGATGACGTAGAGGAACGGGCCCTGGATCTTGATGACGCCGGGGCTCATTTCGTCGATGAGGTCGAGGTAGACTTCGTCGACGGCGAGGTTCTTCAACGGGGCCATGAGGAATTCCGGGTTGAAGGCGATCGCCATGTCTTTGCCTTTGTAGGGGATGGCCAGGGATTCGTGCGCCTCGCCCACGTCCGGGGTGTTGGCGGCGATTTCGAGGTTGTTCTTGGTGAAGACCAGCTTGACGGAGTTGCTCTTCTCGCTGGAGAGGAGCGAGACGCGGTGAACGGCGTCGTGGAAGAGCGCGCGTTCCAGGGTGATGCGTTCCTTGGTTTCCGCCGGGATGACCTGCCGGTAGTTGGGATAGTTGCCCTCGATGAGCTTGGAGACCAGGAATGTACCGTCGACTTCGAAGGCGGCTTGGTTTTCACCAATGCTGACTTTGATGTCGCCTTCGTCGGAGAGCAGGCGCTGGATTTCTCCAATCGCCTTGGCCGGAATGATGACGTCGCCTTCGTGGCTGCGCGGGAATTCGAGCTCGATGTCCACGAGCGCGAGGCGGCGGCCGTCGGTGGCAACCAGCGTGAGCTTGTTGTCGCGGAAGGAGAAGAGGATGCCGTTCAAGACGTAGCGGGTCTCGTCGGTGGAGATGGCGTAGGAGGTCTTTTTCAGGGCCTCGCGGAGATCCTTCTGGCGCAGGGTGAAGGTCTTGGCGTTCTCAAACTTCGGCAGCGGGGGGAATTCCTCCTCCGGCAGGCCGAGGATCTTGAAGAAGCTGGGGCCGCTGCGGATGGAGGCGACGTTCTTGGAGTCGACCTCGATGGTGATCTCGCTGGCGGGAAGTTCGCGCACGATGGAGAGGAGGCGACGGGCCGGGAGGGTCGTGGCGCCGGGTTTTTCGATCGCGGCCTCCACGCCGGAGCGGATGCCTACGTCGAGGTCGGATGTGGTGAACCGCAACTGGCCGTCGGCTGCTTGCAACAGGACGTTGGAGAGGATCGGCAACGTGGTGCGGGTGCTGACCACGTTTTGGACGGTTTGCAGACCTTCGAGGAGCTTCTCTTTGCTAACGCTGAACTTCATAAAAGGTGGATTGGTAAAATCTAAGGGGCTAATGGGGACCTCTGCGCTACTTGAACCCGGTTTGTTGGATCAAAGGCAATCCCGGGCCAAGTGTCAAGGTTATCGGTTTAGTTGGCTATCCAAAAATGAGACGGTCTGGCGAACCTGGTCTTCTCCGGCCATCCGTTCTTTGACGAGGCGGCAGGCGTGGAGCACGGTGCCGTGGTCGCGCCCTCCGAAGGCGTCGCCGATTTCGCTCAGCGAGGTTTTGGTGAGTTCGCGGGCCAGGTACATGGCGACTTGGCGCGGGAAGGCGATGTTGGCCGGGCGGCGTTTGCTGGTCATGTCGGCCAGGCGCACGTCGTAGTGTTCGGCGACTTTGCGCTGGATTTGCTCGATGGTGACGGCCCGGCGGGCTTCCTCCTGGAGAATGTCTTTGAGGAGGTGTTCCACGGTGTCCGGGGTCAGCTCACGGCCGCTCAAGGAGGAGAAGGAGGCGACGCGCATGAGGGCCCCTTCGAGGCGGCGGACGTTGGTTTTGATGCGTTCGGCCAGGAATTCGTAGATGGAGGGGTCGAGCTTGATGGTCATCGCTTGCGCTTTCTTGCGCAAAATGGCGACGCGGGTCTCGATGTCGGGCGGCTGAAGCTCGGCGGTGAGGCCCCATTCGAACCGGGAGACGAGACGGCCTTCGAGGTTCTGGATTTCGCTCGGGGGACGGTCGCTGGAGAGGATGATCTGTTTGTGGCCGTCGAAAAGGGTGTTGAAGGTGTGGAAGAATTCTTCCTGGGAGCGCTCTTTGCCTGCGAGGAACTGGATGTCGTCGATTAAGAGGACGTCGGCCTGGCGGTATTTGTTGCGGAATTTGACGAGTTTGCCGTTCTGGATGGCGTCGATGAATTCGTTGGTGAACTTCTCGCTGGAGAGGTAGACGACTTTGGCCCCTTTTTTGGCCCCCTGGACATGCTGGCCGATGGCGTGCATGAGGTGGGTTTTGCCAAGGCCCACTCCGCCGTAGAGGAAGAAGGGGTTGTAGGTCTTGGCCGGGTTCTGGGCGACGGCCAGGGCGGCGGCGTGGGCAAACTGGTTGTTGGTCCCGACGACGAAGGAATCAAAGGTGTTGCGCGGGTTGAGGCCGTTGGGGGGCGTTTTTTCGCCGGTGCCGTTGGCGGTGCCACTCGCGGCGGCGGGGGCGGCGCCGTTGGCCGGGGTGTGGCGCGCGGTGGCCTTGGAGGTACCGGCGGCGGCGGGGGCCGCTTCGGCGGGCTCTTTTTCGGGCGGGGTGTCGGCGATGGTGAAGTTCACCTTGCGCGGGCTGCCGAGCACTTTGACCAACGAGGACTGGAGGAGGCCCATGTAGTTGGTCTCGATCCAGAGCTGGTAGATGTTATTGGGCACCCGCAGCGTGATCTGGTTTTCGTCCGCCGCGAGAAGCGCGATCGCCTTGAACCAACGCTGGAACGTATCGCCGCTCACCTCCGGACGGATGGCGTCGGCGATATGCTTCCAGATCATGGCGAAATGGTCTTCCATAATAAGATTATGCACACTTATTACTGGATGACCGGATGGGGGCAAATTCCCAGGGTCATATCCTTAAAATCCCCTAAAAACAGGTGAATTCCCGCCAAAATGCCCCCGGCAACCCGCCGGAGGGAGGAGGTGGAACAAACAGCAAAGTCGCTGGTTTTGAACATCTTAGAAAAGCTGGATTTGTGGAACCGCGATTTCATGCCTGTTCCACACCCAAAACGGACGCTCATGTCCGTATTTAGGTGGATTTCAGGGAAAGAAGGCATTTTTTCGCGTTTGTTCACAAGTTATTCACAGCGTCCGAGTCTCTCGCCCGCCGTGCGGCGTGAGATTAGTAAGGGGCACCTGGCGGGACAAGAAAAAAGCCCGGTTATCGTGCAATTTGTTTCCCCCACCAGAGGCGGCGGAGGAAGTCGAAGCGCCCCATGGCGGTGGCTACCCTTCCTTGGCCAGGGCCTCCCAAAGTTCCTTCGCGCGGGGGGTGAGGTCTTTGGGGATCTCAGTGGAAAGGGCGACGTAGAGGTCGCCGCGCACGCCGCCTTCCTTGGCCAGGCCCCGGCCCTTGAGGCGGAACTTTTGGCCAGGCTGGCTGCCCGCGGGCACTTTGAGGTGCGCGGAGCCCTCCATGGTCGGCACAGTCTCCTGGCCGCCGAGGACGAGCTTCCAAGGCGGGAGGGCCAGTTCGTAAATGAGGTCGTTCTTTTCGACCTGAAAATCGGGATGCGGGGCGAAGCGCACGTTTAAGTACAAGTCGCCCGCCGGGCCGCCGTGGGCCCCGGCTTCGCCCTGCCCGCCGAGGCGGATGCGCTGGCCGGGGTGGACGCCCGCGGGGATGGCGACCTCGTAGGTCTGCGGTTTATGGCCCTGGCGCTGGAAGGTGATTTTGCGCCGGGCGCCGTGGAGGGCTTCCTCCAAAGTCACGGCCAAGTCGGCCTCGACATCAACGCCCCGGCTCGCCCCGGCGGCGCGGCCTGCGGCAAAGGGGTTGGCGTGGCGGCCGCCGGAACCGAAGAAGGCTTCGAAAAAGTCGCTAAAGCCGGTGCCGCCGAAGTTGAACTCGAAATCTCCGCCGCCCATTCCGGGCCCTCCCGCGCGGCGGCCTCCCTGGCCGGGCTGATGCCATCCGGGGGGCGGCTGGGCCCCGCCGCGTTCCCAATCCGCACCGAGGGTATCGTACTGGCGGCGTTTCTCGGGGTCGCCGAGGACTTCGTAGGCTTCGTTGATCTCCTTGAAGCGCTCCGACGCGGCGGCGCGCTCCTTAGGCTTGACCATGTCCGGGTGATGCTGGCGGGCCAGTTTGCGAAAAGCGCTCTTTATCTCGTCCTGGCTGGCGGTTTTGGCCACCCCCAGAGTCTGATAGTAATCCTTAAACTGCATTTGCGCTTCACGATAAACATCCCGCGCCGGTTTCGCCAGCATATCGTTCAATTTGGAGGGCTTCAGGGAAACCCCGGGGGCGTTACTGGTCTAAGCGGATGCTTGACTTCGCGCCACTCCTCCTTACCGTTGGGGAAATTTTCATCCCTATGCAATTCAGAGCCCTGGCCCTCCTTGCCCTCAGCGCAGTCTTGACCGCTTTCCCCGTATGTGCGGAGGAGCAGGTGCTCGATGGCGTCGCGGCAGTCGTCAACGGAGAGGTCATCACCTTCTCGGAAGTCCGCGAACTGGTACTCAACCGCGAAATGTCGCTGCGACAATCGCTTCCCGCTGGGCCGGAGCTTGACCAAAAGGTGAAGGAAACCCGCCTGGCCGCCATCAACGACCTGATCGACCGGCAGCTGGTGCTCCAGGATTTCAGCAAAAACAAGTTTTCCATTCCCGACTACGCCGTGGATGACCGCATCAACACGATCATCCGCGAGCAGTTCAAGGGTGACCGCCTGGCCTTGATCCGCACGTTGCAGGCCCAGGGCTACACGCTCCAGCGCTTCCGCAAGGTGGAAAAGGACAAGATGATCGTCCAGGCGATGCGCAGCCGCTCGGTGAAGGTCGACCCGGTGCTCTCCCCGACCAAGGTGGAAAAATATTACCGGGAACACATTGCCGAATACTCCACGCCTGAGCAGATCAAGCTGCGCATGCTGATTCTTCACAAGGACACGCCCGGCGCCAAGGAGCTGGCTGAGGAGCTTCGCAAGAAAGTAGCGGCGGGCGGCGACTTCGCCAACCTGGCCCAGATGTACTCCGAGGACAGCTCGAAGGAAACCGGCGGCGACTGGGGCTGGATCGAGCGCTCGACGCTTAATGAATCCCTGGCCAACCCGGCCTTTGCGCTTAAGCCGGGACACGTGAGCAACGTGATCGACCTGGGCACTAATTACTACCTGCTTTACGTCGACTCCCGCAAACCGGCCGACAGCAAGCCGCTGACGGTGATCCGCGACGAGGTGGAAAAGAAGGCGCTCCAGGCGGAACGCCAAGCGGCTCAGGATAAGTGGATCAAGGGCCTGCGCGAGAAGGCTTTCATCCGGATTTTCTAGGGCACGCCCGATGAGTTCGCTCGGCACGATCGGCATCACCCTGGGCGACCCGTCCGGAGTGGGTCCCGAGGTGATCCAGGCCGCGCTGGCCTCGGCTCCGCTCGACCCACGCTTTACCTACCGCGTCATTGGAGACGCTGGGGGAGCCATTCCCGGACAACCGACACCCGCCACGGCCCGCGCTGCCATTGCGGCGCTGGAGGAAGCGGCCCAGTTGGCGGCCCGGGGGGAGATCGACGCGGTGGTCACGGGGCCGATCCACAAATCCCGCATGCAAGCGGAGGGGTTCGTTTTCCCGGGGCATACGGAATTTTTCGCCGCGCGCGCGGGCGTTCGGAATTTCGCCATGCTGCTCACGGGCGGCAAGCTGACCGTAGCGCTCGTCACGATCCACGTGGCGCTGGCCGAGGTGCCGCGGCTCGTTACCGGGTCTGAAATCGAGCGAGTGGGCTCGCTTCTGGCTGAGTTTCTGACCTTGCGCCTGAGCGGTTCCCGGCCCGCGCGGATTGCCGTGGCCGGGCTCAATCCCCATGCGGGAGAGGACGGCGCAATGGGCCGTGAGGAGATCGAGGTGATCGCCCCCGCCGTGGCGCGGCTGGCCGAGGCGTGGCGCGGCCGGGCGGAATTCACGGGTCCCCTCTCCCCAGACACGCTCTTTTTCCGCGCCGTCTCGGGGGAATTCGACGGCGTACTTTGTATGTACCACGACCAGGGGCTCATTCCGCTCAAGCTCCAGGGCTTTGACGAAGGGGTGAACGTGACCCTCGGGCTGCCGTTTGTGCGCACGAGCCCGGATCACGGCACGGCCTTTGAAATCGCGGGGCGCGGCCTGGCCCGGCCCGGCAGCATGATCGCCGCCCTGCGGCTCGCCGAGGAACTCGTAGCGGCGCGCAAACGCTAGGGCGCTCTTTTTCACCCCCCATGACGAAATTCTCCCGCGCCATCGCCACGCAGCTTGCGGGCTTCGCGTTGCTGGGCGGGGCCGTGGTCGGGCTCTCCCGGTTGCTGCCTGTGGTGGAGTGGATCGGGGAGATGCAAGCGCGGCTGGCGCAAATGCAGGTCTGGGGCGCGGTGCTCTATCCGTTTCTCTTCGCCGCGTGCAATATTCTGCTGCTGCCCGGCGGGATCATCGCGATGGGGGGCGGGCTTTTCTTCGGGCTCTGGTGGGGGACGTTCCTGGTGCTCGTCGGTAACTTGATCGCGGCGGCGTTCGCTTTTGGCCTCAGCCGGTGGCTTGGCCGCGCGTGGCTGGAGCGGAAGTTCGCCCACAGCCGCCGCTGGCACACGCTCGACGCCGCCGTTCGCAAGCAGGGCTGGAAGATCGTTTTCTTAAGCCAGGTTCACCCGCTCTTCCCCACAAGCCTGCTCAATTACCTCTACGGCGTTACCAGCATTCGGTTCGGCCCGTGCTTGTTTTGGATCGCCGCGGGGCAGCTGCCCGGGCTGTTCCTGTATGCCTACCTTGGCACGCTCGCCCAGCTCGGCATCAAGCTCGCCGAAGGCCGCACGCACCCCGTGCCGCATGAATACTTGATCTGGATCGGGGGGCTCTTTCTGACGATTGCCGTTACCACGGCCCTGGCGCGCATCGCCTTTCAACTGCTCGCGGAAGTGGATGAGGAACCCCATGAATCCAACGAACCAGCGAGGAAGCGGCACGTTGATTGATAAAAATAATTCTCGCCGGGAAAAATTTACCGCGTTTTGACACGTCCTGTTTTCGTGCTATGATAAACGTCAATAGCACCAGGCTATTTTACCTCTCCCTTCTTCTCTTGTTCCATGCCCGCTTCCCGATTTGAGATGCGACGTTTGCAGCCCGCCCTTTTCCTTGATTACGGGGCGGATGCCGTCGACGCGGAGACCGCCGCCTGCGAACTCTGCGAACGCGGAATGAGGTTCCGCTCGCAATGGCGCTTTGACCTGGGATCGGTTCTGCGGGTCGCGTTTGCCTTCGACGACGGTACGCCACAGCGGATCGAGGCCGAGGGCTTTGTGGTGGATTGCGCGGCGGACGGGGTAAAGATTTACCAGACGACGCTGGCCTTTATGGAACCGCCGCAGGAGCTTCGCCAATCGCTGGGCCGGGTATCGGCGCGGCTGGAGCTGCCGATGTGCGGCGGGAACGCGTCGCGCCGGGAGCCTTTCCGGTAAAATTGCCGCAGGGCAAAAAAGAAATCGGGGCGAGAGGATTCGAACCTCCGACCTCCTGGTCCCAAACCAGGCGCTCTACCAAGCTAAGCTACACCCCGAGATAATCCCAAGGTGCTTACTATGCCTGAGTTGCGCCGGACGGCAAGCAAATCCGGGCGGCAACCTTGGATCGCCCCCCCGCTGCCACCGCACTAAAATATCCGCCAGCGGGAGAAGAAGAGCATTCCGACGACGAAAAGCACCGGCAACAGGATCGGCGCGGAGTAGCAAATGATGTAGCGAAAGAAGCCCGGCGTCTCCACTTTGGCCTGGTCGGCGATGGCTTTGACCATGAAGTTCGGGCCATTGCCAATGTAGGTCATGGCACCGAAAAATACTGCGCCGACGGAGATGGCGATCAGGTAGCTGCCGTGCGAGGCAAGGAATTCCGGCATCCCGGATTCGATGGGCAGCCCGGCGGTGCCAAAGGCCGCGGCGAGGAAGGCCAGGTAGGTCGGGGCGTTGTCGAGGACGCCGGAGAGGGCTCCGGCTCCCCAGTAAAAGTGCATTTCTGTCTCCAGCCCGAGCACGCTCGCGCGGGCTTGCAGCAGGTCGAGCGCGGGCATCATGGTGGCGAAGATGCCGAAAAAGAGCCATGCAACTTCTTTCAACGGCGCGAGCGAAAAGTCGTTGGCGTTATGCACTTCTCTTGAGGTGGTGAAGTAGGAGGCGAGCGCGGCGGCGACCATGACGGCTTCGCGCAGGAAGGGCGGGTTGTTGATGAATACGGCCCCCAGGATGATGGCCAGGAAGAACAGGTTCAGCCCGCCACCGAAGCGCCAGGTTTCCCGGCGCGTCTCGGCCTCGCGGATCTGGCGCGGGGCTTTCCGGAAGTTCCACGTATCCAGTATGAAGAATACGCCCAGCAGCAGCCCGATGGCGACGCCCCACGCGGCCCAGCAATGCTGCATGACCCACCAGAACGGCACGCCTTTAAGGTAACCGAGGAAGAGGGGCGGATCGCCAATCGGCGTGAGGCATCCGGCGACGTTGGAGACGATGAAGATGAAGAAGACGATGTGGAACCCGGTAACGCGGTATTTGTTCATCCTAATCCACGGGCGCACGAGGAGCATTGAGGCCCCGGTGGTGCCGATCAGGTTGGCCGTTCCCGCCGCGAATAGGAGGTAGAGGACGTTGGCCCACGGCTTCGCCTCGCCTTTGACCATGATGTGGATGCCCCCGGCGACGGTGAACAGCGAGCCGATCAACGCCAGGAAGCTGAGGTATTCATGCCCGGTATGGACCACTCGTTCTGGGTTATGGAGTACCAGAAAATAATATCCTATAGAGAGCACCCCGAGCGCCATTGACCAGCGGTGATAACAGCGCTCCCAGTGGCCCTTGGCAACAAACGGCATGACCGCGATGGCCAGGAGCATTCCCACAAATGGCAGGATCATCCACGCCGAGGGCGTGGCGGAAACAGAGGCAAGCAGCATGAGGTGGGGCCCCTTACATTCCTTACGCGTTCACAAACCCCGCGACGGCCGCACCCAGTGCGAGCAGCGACGCCGTGCCGAGCAAGACGGACGGGACCCGCAACGGTTTGTCTTTAAGGCTCCGGTAGCCGATCCCGATGGCGCGGCCCGCAAACAGGGCGAAGATCATGAATGGAATCACGTAGGTCAGCTGCTCCTGGGTGTGCGTTTGGATGAAGTAAGCGGCGAAAAGAATGGCCACGCTTCCGAAAAAGGAGAGGAAGGCGACGGAGCGGCTGGAGGTGTAGTACCAGGCAGCCAACCCGGCCGCCAAGGTGAGAAGGGAGATGACGCTGTAGACAATGGCGAGTGAGTTCATGGAAATCGGGAATGATGGGAAACGGCGTTGATAATGATTTTACCGCCGAAGGATTGCGCTTTGAATCGGAAAAAAGCCTTGTGTTCGATGTTTCGGTTGTTGCATTTTCTCTCCCCCGCTCCCGGTCCGGCCGAACCGAACATCAACAAGCCGGACCGGGACTCCTCTATCTCTTTTCCTCTCAAAAAAAGATGGAGGAGGGGGAAGGCCGTGATGGTAAACTCTCACATCTCCATCACGACCTTGCCCCTGTAAGGGTTAAGAGAACTAGGAGACTGCTGTGTCGCCGTGTTCCTGCGTGCGAATGCGGACGGCATCCTCCACGGGGAGCACGAAGATCTTGCCGTCGCCGATTTTCCCGGTATGGGCGGCTTCGGTGATCAGTTTGATGGCCGTTTCCGCAAGGGAATCGGACACGACGACTTCAATTTTGATCTTGGGCAGAAAATCCACCGAATACTCGCTGCCGCGGTAGATTTCCGTGTGCCCTTTCTGGCGGCCAAATCCTTTGACCTCCGTTATGGTCATTCCCTCGATTCCGCTTCCGGAAAGGGCGTCCTTCACTTCTTCAATCTTGAAGGGCTTGATGATCGCTTCGATCTTTTTCATACAGATTGCGTTTTTCTAAAATCCGGTCTGGCCGCCCCTTGAGTTCAAGCAGCGGCCAAACCGGCAAATTGAAGTTTAGTGATGAACCGGAGTCGTGCGGTTGGTGAGCTGGAAGTCCGGGTAGGCTTCGGCACCCATTTCGGGGATGTCGAGACCGGCGACTTCGTCCTCGGCCTTGGAACGAATCGGGAAGATGAGGTTGGAGACCTTGAACCAGATGAAGGCGAAGGTGAAGACGAACACGGCGCAGGTGAGCGTGCCGGTGACTTGCGCGCCGAGCTGCGACCAGTCGTTGTAGGCGCCGCCAAAGGCTTTGCCAAAGATGCCGGTCACGCCTTGGTCGGCCCAGCCTTCCGCAACGAGTTTGTTGTAGGCATCGATGGTGGCCGGAGCCGCATCGTTGACGATCTTCTGGATCACCCCGTCCTTGACGAGGGTGTGAACGCCACCCCAACCGGCGCCGTAGCTGCCGTTGGCGAAGAGGCCGACGGAGAGCACGCCCCAGGCGCCGTTGACGCCGTGGACGGAGATGGCTCCCACGGGGTCGTCGAGCTTCAGGCCACGCTCTACGAAGACCACGGCGACGACGACGAAGACACCGGCGATCAAGCCGATGATGACCGCGCCCAGCGTGGTCACAAAGGCGCACGGAGCGGTGATGGCGACGAGGCCCGCGAGCAGGCCGTTGCACATCATGGACGGATCGGGTTTGCCGAACCAGAACCAGACGAGCAGCGTGGTGGAGAGCGAGGCCGCGGCACCCGCGAGCATGGTGTTCACCGCGACGATGGCGATGCGGTTATCTGTGCCGGCCAGCGTGGAGCCCGGGTTGAACCCGAACCAGCCGAAGGCGAGAATGAAGGTGCCGAGCATGACCATGGGGATGTCGTGCGCAGGCATGGCGTTGGGCTTGCCGTCCTTGTTGAATTTGCCGATACGGGCACCGATGACGATGCTGCCCGCCAAGGCGATCATACCGCCGCACATGTGCACAACGGAGGAACCGGCGAAGTCCACGTGGCCGTGGCCAAAGCCGAAGTTCTGGCCAAGCTGAGCGAGCCAGCCGCCGCCCCAGACCCAGTTGCCAAAGAGGGCATACGGGAACATACCGACCCAGAAGCCGTAGATCATGAAGTTCTTGAAGTTCCAGCGTTCCGCCATGGCCCCGGTGGGGATGGTGGCCGTGGTGTCCATGAACACCATTTCGAAGAGGAAGAGGGCGAGTACGGCGGTATCAAACACCGACGAACCCAGGAAGAAGCCCTTGCCGCCGAAGATGCCGAAGGGATGCCCAAAGAGGGTGATGGTGTGCTCGACGTTGAGCAGCGCCAGGCCCTGGCCGAGCGAAGGCTGCCAGCCGATGGGTACCGGGCCGTTCCAGTAGCCGCCGAACATGATGCCGAATCCGCAGATCCAGAACCCGAGCATGCCCAGGCCGTAGATGAGGAAGTTCGTCGCCATGACGTGCGCGGCGTTCTTGCCACGGCAAAGGCCGGTCTCGACGAGGGCGAAGCCTGCCTGCATGAACATCACGATGAAGCCCGTGATGAGCGTCCAGACGAGGTTGATCGAGATCTTGTTGTGCGCAACGTTCTGGATCAGTTCGTCGTTGGAGACGGTGTTCTTGCCTTTCGGGTTGATGCTCGTCGCCTCGGCGGGGATTGGCCAGGTGAGGTCGGTGACGCTGCCCGCGTTGGCTCCCGGGGGATAGGCCAGGGAATCGGGCGGCGCGGGTGTGGGAGAGGCGGCGGCGGCGGGTGTGGCCGCGGCTGACGCCGGAGCGTCCTCTGCCGACACTTGGACCGGCATGGTCAACGCCATGGCTGCCATGGCTGCCACTAGGGCGAATGTTTTACGGAGTTTTAGCATAGTTGATGGTTCCTTGTTGAGGCTCGCACTCGGGGACATGCCCGGAGCGGAACAGGTCAACGCCATTAGCATTCCGCATGCCAGCGCCTTTTTTTAGGAATTAACCTACCCGTAAAATTTAAATCTCCCGTACAACCATGTAACATTTGCCATTACACCAAACTAGACAGCTCTGGCGGGGTTTGTTCGTTTTTTATCCACTGCCACGGAATAGTGGATTGACGCTGACCAGGATTACCAGCGGTGGCTAGTTTAGGTCGTAGAGCCTGCGGATGGCGAAACTGACGAGGTCGAAGGCGCTGCGCAGGTTGAGCTTTTCTTTGATCCGCGCGCGGTAGGTATCGACGCTGGCGAGGCCAAGGCCGAGGGTGGTGGCGATTTCTTTGGTGCTCTTGCCTTCGCCGATTTTCTCCAGGACTTCCAGCTCGCGGTCGCTCAGGTGGGCGATGGAGCGGCCGACGGGGGCGGCGATCCGGCTGGCGGTCAGGGTGTGGAGCATGGCTTCGGTCATGGCCGGGGAGAGGTAGATTTTCCCGCCAAGGACTTGGCGCATGGCGGCGAGGAGTTCGGCCGAGGTGCAGTCTTTGGAGATGAAGCCCTTGGCGCCGTCGGAGAGGACGCGCCGGGCGTAGAGGGTTTCGTCGTGGCCGGAGTAGACCAGGAGTGCGGTGGGGAGGGAAAGGGCGCGGGCTTGTTTGATCAGGTCGGTGCCGCTGGATCTCCGCAAGGCGAGGCCGACAACGGCGAGCTCGGGCCGGGCGGAGACGAGGAGGGCGATCCCGCCGTGAAGGTCGTCGGCTTCTCCGGCAAGCTCCAGGCCGGGCTCGGCGGCGATCAGTTCCGCAAGCCGCTCCCGTAGCACCGGGTGACGCTCGATGACGGCCACACGCTGAGGGAGCTCACTCATAGGCGGGGGCTAGATTTCGATCGGCAGGCCGATTTCGATGGTCCGGTTGCTGGGCAGCCGGAAGAACTCGGCGGCGTTCTGGGCGTTGCGGCTCATGACGATGAAGGCGGCCCGCCGCACGGGGCTCATGCCTTTGGAGGTGGTGGGGACGAGCGTTTCGCGGCCGAGGAAGAAGGTGGTCTTTTCCGGGACGATCTCGAAGTGCTTCAAGGCGGCGGCGGAGACGATTTCGTCAATGGTGGGGATCTCCATGAACCCGAAGCGGGCGGTGATATGGAAGAAGCAGCCGTCGAGCGAGTCGATCTCCAGCCGGTCGGGGCGGCTGACGTAGGGGACGTGGTCGCTGGCGATGTTGAGGACGATGTTGCGCTCGTGGATGACGTGGTTGTGCTTGAGGTTCTGAAGGAGGGCGTTGGGGGTGCCGCTGGGGGAGCTGTTGAAGAAGACGGCGGTGCCTTTGACGCGGTAGGGGCTGTGGCTTTCGGAGAGGATGCCCGAGAGGCCGATCGAGCTGACGAATTCCTTGAGCGGCATGATGGCGGCGAAGCGTTTGCGGATGCGGCTGCGGCCGATCTTCCAGGTGGTCATCAGGTAGAAGAGGACGGAGCCGATGCAGAGGGGCAGCCAGCCGCCGTGGAGGACTTTGAGGGCGTTGGAGGCGAAGAAGGCGGACTCGATCAAGCCAAAGACGACGCAGATGAGCAGCGTGGGCAGCGTCTTCCACTTCCACACGCGGCGGGCGGCGAAGTAGAAGAGGCTGGTGGTGGTGAGCATGGTGAGCGTGACGGCGATGCCGTACGCGGAGGCGAGCGCGGAGCTGCTGCGGAAGCCGATGACGAGGGCGACGCAGGCTGCGCCAAGGGCGTAGTTGAGCTGCGGGATGTAGATCTGCCCGGAGGTGTCGCGGCTGGTGTGCATGACCTGCATGCGGGGCAGGTAGCCCATCTGCATGGCCTGGGTGGTGAGCGAGAAGGAGCCGGAGATGAGGGCCTGGGAGGCGATGATGGTGGCCATGGTGGCGAGGCCGATCAGCGGCCAGAGGGCCCAGCCGGGGGCGAGGAAGAAGAAGGGGTTGCTCGCGGCGGCGGGGTTGGAAAGGACCAGGGCCCCCTGCCCCATGTAGTTCAGGGCGAGCGCGGGGAGCACCAGGAAGTTCCAGGCCATCTGGATGGGGACGCGCCCGAAGTGGCCCATGTCGGCGTAGAGGGCCTCGCCGCCGGTAACGGATAGAAAGACGCTGCCCAGGACGACCATGGAGGCGGAGCTGTGGACTCTGAGGTACTGGATGCCCATCAATGGGTTGAAGGCGACGAGGATCGAGGGATGCTGGACGATCTGGACCAAGCCCATGAGGCCCAGGCAGGCGAACCAGAGGAGCATGACTTTGCCAAAAACACTCCCCACCGCGCCGGTGCCGTAGCGCTGGACGGAGAAGAGGCCGACGAGGATGATGAGCGTCAGCGGGATGACCAGGTGGTTAAAGACGGGCGAGATGAGTTCCAGGCCTTCGACGGCTGAAAGGACGGAGATGGCGGGGGTGATGACGCCGTCGCCGTAGAGCAGGGCCGCGCCGAAGATGCCGAGGCCGGTCATGATGGCCCCAGCACGGCCAAGGCGGTTATCTCGCTTTTCCGGAAAGGCCAGGGCGAGGAGAGCGAGGATGCCGCCCTCGCCGTTGTTGTCGGCCCGCAGGATGAGGCCGACATATTTCACGGAGACTAGCAGGATGAGGCTCCACAAAATGAGGGAGATGACCCCCACGATGTCGGCGAAGCTGGAACCGTGCTCCAGGCATTCTTTAAAAGCGTAAAGGGGGCTGGTGCCAATGTCGCCGAAAACGACGCCCAGCGCGACGAGCGCCAGCGGGAGCGTTTTGGATTGCGTGGAGGAGTGGGACTGCGTCATTGATGCCACAACGACGCTTTATAGAGCGTCCCAGCGCTCAAGCCAAAGGTGAAAAGATGGGTCATGTTCTTGAAGAGAGCTTGGGAGTGCGAATCCCCCATTGCAGGATTAGCATTTCTCATGCCTTGCGATTTTCTGCCAGCCATTTTTGCAAAATTACTCTAAATCCCCTACACGGGGAGCGTGGAATCCCCGGGGTGTGCTGGAGCGGAGGTGGCTAAATCAGGACAGTTGCGCAAAAAGCCACTCTTTACTCCCAGCCGCCTCCGAGGGCTTTGTAAAGGGCAATGAGGTTCTGGCTGAGGGCTTTGTCGCTCTGGGCTAGGGCGTCCTCAGTCTGGTAGAGGGAGCGTTCGGCGTCGAGTACGTTGATGAAGTTGGCCAGGCCCTTGGTGTAGAGTTCCTTGGCCATTTGGAGGGAGTCGCGGCTGGCTTTGACTGCCTGCTCCAGGCTGCGGCGGCGGAGTTTTTCCTTGGCGTAGCCGACGAGCGCGTTCTCGGTTTCCTCAAAGGAATTCAAGACCACTTTCTCATACTGGGCGAGGGCCTGCTCCTGGCGGGCGTTCTGGACGCGGATGTTGGCCCGAACGCGGCCGCTATCGAAGATCCGCCACTGGGCGGTGGGGCCGAGGGCCCAGAAGGCGCTGCCTTTGCTGATCCAGTCGTCGGTGCTGAGCGAAAGGTAGCCGCCCGCACCGGTGAGGTAGAATTTCGGGAAAAGATCGGCGGTGGCGACGCCGATGCGGGCGCTGGCGGAGGCGAGCTGGCGCTCGGCCTGGCGGATGTCAGGGCGGCGGCAAAGGAGCTCGGAGGGGAGGCCGACGGGTACGACGGGGGGCGTGGAGGGGATGGCGGCGGGCCGGGAAAGCTCGGCGTCAAGGGCTCCCGGGGGCTGGCCGAGCAAGCCGCCGAGGCGGTTCATGGAGGCCTGGATGAAGGCTTCCAGGCGGGGGATCTCGGCCTGGGTGGTGGCCAGGAGCGCGGTGGCTTGCTGGACGTCGAGGTCGCTGGTGAGGCCGTTTTTGTAGCGGTCGCTGGAGATTTCGAGGGCCTCTTGCTGGGCCTTGATGTTCTTTTGGGCGATTTCGAGCCGTCGCTGGCCGCCGCGCAGTTCGACGTAGTTGCGCCCGACCTCGGCCAGCAGGACGACCAGGGCGTTGCGCAGGGCGTACTGCGCGGCGTCGAACTCAGCCCGGCCCGACTGGGCGGCGCGCCGGGTACCGCCAAAGACGTCCACCTCCCACGAGGCCTGGAAGCCGGTTAGGTAGGCTTCGTTCTCGGGCGAGATGGAGACTTCTTTCAAAAGCGCGGGCGGGACTTGGATGTTGTCGGTGAGGCTTTTGGGAATCCGCGAGCGACCCACCATGCCGCCGGTGTCGACGGTGGGGCCGAAGCCTGCAAGGGCGATGCGATACTGCGCCCGGGCCTCGCGCACGCGGGCTTCGGCGATTTTGAGATCCGGGTTGGCGCTGACGGCGCGGGCGATGAGGGAGTTCAGCAGCGGGTCGCGGAAGGTTTTCCACCAGGCGGCGACGGGGGCGGCGGCTCCCTTTTCCCCACCGGAAAGGGGGGCGTTCCATTTCGAGGGGGCGGTGGTTTGGGGCGGGTGGTAGTCGGGGCCCACGGAGCATCCGCCAAGGATGAGGAGGAACGCGAGGGGCGAAAGATGGGGTTTCATGGGAAAAGGTGCTAATGAACGGCCACGGTGCCTTTGACCGTTACGCGTTTCAGGAGGAAGGCCAGCGGGACGGCGAGGATGGAGAGAAAGGCGAGCATCCGGAAGTCGTCGAGGTAGGCCATCATGGCGGATTGCTGGAGCATGGATTGGTAAATGAGGCCGTCGGCCATGGCCTGGGCTTTTACCGCGCCGACCTGCGAGCCGAGGAGGCCGTGGGCGGTCTGGACGGCGCTCTGGTAAAGGGGGTTGTAGGGCGTGACGTGCTCGACCATGGCGGCCTGGTGGATCTGCGCGCCGCGCGTGACCATGGAGGTGACCATGGCGATGCCGATCGAGCCAAAGAGGTTGCGCGCCAGGGCAAAGATGCCGGTGGCGTTGCCCATCTGCTCTTTTTTAAGCATGCCGAGGGAGACGGTCATCAGCGGGACCATGCAGAAGGCGAGGCCCGCGCCCTGGATGAAGTTCGGCAGGAAAAGGTCGCGCTGGGTGAGATCGAGGTTGAGCCAGGAGAGGGCGAGGGTGGAGATGCCCAGTATGAAGAAGCCGCCGCCGATCATTTTGCGGTTGTCAAAGCCGTTGACCATGATGCCCACCAGCGGCATGAAGGCGAGCAGGCCCAGGCCGCGCGGGATCTGCGCGATGCCGCACTGGAAGGAGCTGTAGCCCATGAGGCTTTGTAAAAAGAGGGGCAGGAGCGTGAGCGGGCCGTACATGAGGATGGCCGAGATGCTCACGAGCACGGTGCCGACGGCGAAGTTGCGGTTCTTAAACACGCGCAGGTCGGCCAGCGGCGCGGCGCTGGTCAGCTCGCGGAAGACGAAGGCCACGCACGAGAGGCCGGAGATCAGGGCGAACCAGCGAATCCACCCGGCGTTGAACCAGTCGGCGTCCTGGCCTTTGTCGAGGATGACTTGCAGGGTGCCGAGCCAGACGATGAGGAAGAAGAACCCGGAGGCGTCGATGCGGCCCGGGCGGGCGTCGCGGATGTAGTCGGGGTCGAAGACGAAGCGCCGGACCATCCACCACGCCAGGGCGCCGATGGGGAGGTTCATGTAAAAGAGCCAGCGCCAGGAATAGTGGTCGGTGACCCAGCCGCCCAGCACGGGGCCGACGACGGGGGCGATGATGACGCCCAGGCCGTAGGCGGCCATGGCGACGCCGTGCTTCTCGGGCGGGAAGCTCTCTAGCAGCACGGCCTGGGAGATCGGCTGCAAGGCGCCGCCGCCCGCCCCCTGCACGACGCGGGCCAGGAGGAGGACGGCGAGGCTCGGGGCCATGCCGCAGACGACGCTGGCGACGGTAAAGAGCAGGATGCAAGCGAGCAAAAAGCGCTTGCGCCCGAAGAACGACGAAAACCAGGCGCAGGCGGGGAGCACGACGGCGTTGGAAATAAGGTAGCTGGTCTGTACCCAGGTGGCCTCGCTGTTGGAGGCGGAGAGGTTGCCTGCGATGTTCGGCAGCGAGACGGACATGATGGTCGTGTCGAGCACTTCCATGAAGGTCGGCACGATGACCGCCGCGGCGACCCACCAGGGGTTGATCACTTTGTGGGGCTGGGCGGCGACGGCGGTGCTCATTTCACCCGGACGGCAGGCTCGACTGACATGCCGGGGCCGAGCGCCAGGGCGGGATCGGGCGCGGTGTCAAAGACGATCTTCACCGGGACCCGCTGGACGACTTTGATGAAATTGCCGGTGGCGTTCTCGGGCGGGAAGAGGCTGAAGCGGGCGCCCGCGCCGGACTGGATGCTCTCGACTTTGCCGGTGAATTTCTGGCCCGGGTAGGCGTCGATGCGGATCGTGACGGGCTGGCCGGGGCGCATGTGTTCGAGCTGGGTTTCCTTGTAGTTGGCCACGACCCAGAGGCGGTGCGGCACGATGGCCAGGAGGGCCTGGCCCGGCTGGACGTAGGCTCCGGGCTCGACGGAGCGCCGGGTGACGCGGCCGTCGTCCGGGGCGACGATCTTGGTGTAGGAGAGGTTTAGCTCGGCCTGGCGCAGCGCGGCTTCGGCCTGGGCGATGTCGGCGGTGGCGGTCTGGACTCCCGCCCGGCCCAGGCCTACCTGCGCCTCGGCTCCGAGGACTTTGGCCCGGGCGACGTCGACTTGCGCGGCGGCGGAGCGCGCCTGGGTCTCGGCGACGTCGACCTGGCTACGGGAGACGGCGCGGCTTTCAACGGACTGGTAGCGCTTCAGCTCGGCCTGGGCGCGGCTCGCCTCGGCTTCCACGGCGGTCAGGCCCGAGCGGGCTTGTTCCTGCTGGGCTTCTTCGACGGATAGCTGGGCGCGGGCCTGCTCCAGGCGGCTCTTGGCGGCGGCGAGCCCGGCCTGGGCTTGCGCGGCTTTGACTTGGTAGTCGCTGGGGTCAATCTCCAGCAGGGTCTCGCCCCGCTTGACTTCCTGGTTGTCCTCCACTGCCAAGCGGATGACGCGCCCCGGGATCTGCGGCGCGACGGGGGTGACGTGGCCCTCGATGGAGGCGTTGTCGGTGGATTCGTAGGGGGCGACGGCTACCTCGTAATACAGCGCGCCCGCGGCGGCGGCGAGGATCACCAGGCCGAGGGCCAACAGGCGCTTGAAGGGTTTGGATGGGCGCGCGATTTCCTTTTCGCCTGAGGGGGGCGGCTCGGGAGCCGTCGGTTCGGGACTCATGGGTGATTGCATGTTTTTCCAGTGCGAAAAAAAGATAGCAAAATAGAATCTCTAATACCATCGGATTCCGGGTGCCCGCCCGATGATCGATGGCCGCCGCTACTCGGCGCCGCCACCCAGTACGGAGTAGAGCTTAACCTGGTTGGTCAACTTGGCGAGCCGCAGGGTGACGAGCACTTGCTGCCCGGCGAAGAGGGAGCGCTGGGCGTCCAGGACGTTGAGGAAGTCGTCGATGCCCTGCTGGTAGCGGGAGTTCGAGAGGCGGTAGGTGGCGGAAAGCGCGTTGACGAGCGACTGCTGTTCCTTAACCTGCTGGCCCATGGTGCCGCGCACGGCAAGCGCGTCGGCCACTTCTTTAAATGCGCTCTGGATGGCTTTTTCGTACTGCGCGACGGTGATTTCCCGGTCGGCCTGGGTGATGCGCAAGGCGGGCAGGGTGCGGGCGTCGAAGATCGGGATGCTGGCTTGCGGGCCGAAGCTCCAGACGTCTCCGCCAGCTTTGAAGAGCCCGGCGAGGTCGCCGCTGGCGAGGCCCAGCGCGCTGGTCAGGTTGATGCTGGGAAAGAAGGCCGCGCGGGCCGCGCCGATGTTGGCGTTGGCGGCTTTGAGCTGGTGCTCGGCTTGCAGGACGTCGGGCCGGGTCAGGAGAACTTCGGAGCGGATGCCGGAAGCGATTTCCTTGGGCTGGCTGACGCCGTCCAGGTTGGACGGAAGCAGCCGGGCGGGCACCGGCGCGCCCACGAGCAGGGCCAGGGCGTTCTCGTCCTGCGCGACCTGCTGGGTGTAGGCGAAGACTTCGCGCCGCGCGGTGTCAACGGGGGTCTGGGCCTGGTAGAGGTCCAGCTCCTGGGCGAGGCCGAGGTCGTAGCGTTTCTTGACCAGTTCGTAGGAATGCTGCTGGGCCTCAACGGTGGTCTGCGCGAGCTTGAGGTTCTCGCGGTCCGCGGCCAGCGTCAGGTAGGCGTTGGCGATGGAGGCGATGAGCGTTACTTGCGCGCCACGGCGGCCTTCCTCGCTGGCGAGGTAGCTCTCCAGCGCTTTGCCTTTGAGGCTGCGCAGGCGGCCAAAGAAGTCGAGCTCCCACGAAGCGAGGTTCAGCCCACTGCTGTAGGTGCTGTAGGTGTAGCGGGCCCCTGTGGAGGAGTTCCGCGAGGAGTACGACTGGCGGCCGACCCCGGCGGTGGCGTCGATGACGGGGAGCAGCTCGGCGCGCTGGAGTTGGTAGTTGGCGCGCGCTTCCTTGACGTTGAGCGCGGCGATGCGCAGGTCGCGGTTGTTCGCCAGCGCGGTGCCGATGATTTCTTTAAGGTTCTTGTCGGTGAAGAAATCCTGCCACTTGAGCTTGGAGACGTCGGTGGCGGCGGCCTGCGCTTTGGGGTACGCGGGGCCGGTGGGCCAGGCTTCGGGCACGGGGGCCTTGGGCCGGTGGTAGCTGGGGATCATCGTGCAACCGGCGGCGGTGGCGACGACGACGGCCGCCGCCAGGAAAGGGATGGTTCTTTTCATTTTAGGAATTGGCTTTCGCGGTCAACTCGGGTTCTTTCCGCACGGAAAGCCGGTTTTTTCTACCAAAGGTTTTTTGGATCAACACGTAAAAGAGCGGGGCGAAGATGGTGACCAGCAGGGTGGAGGTGATCACGCCGCCGATGACTGCGGTGCCGATGGCTTTCTGGGCCCCCGCGCCCGCGCCGTTGGCGATCGCCATGGGCAGGACGCCGAAGCCGAAGGCTAGCGAGGTCATCACGATCGGGCGGAAACGCAGCTTGGCACCTTCGAGGGTGGCTTGGAGCAGGTCCATCCCCTCCTCTTCGACGCGCGCTTTGGCGAATTGGACGATCAAGATGGCGTTCTTGGTGGTCAGGCCCAGGGTCGTTAAGAGGCCGATCTGGAAGTAAACGCCGTTGGAGTAGCCCCGCAAGGAAGTGGCGATGATACCGCCGATGGCGCCCAGCGGCAGCGCCATGAGGATCGAGATCGGGATGGGCCAGCTTTCATACAGGGCCGCGAGGCAGAGGAAGATGACCAGGACGGAGAAGGCGTAGAGGGGCCCGGTTTGCGAACCGGCCTGGCGTTCCTGGTAGGAAAGGCCGTTCCAGTCATAGCCGATGCCTTTGGGAAGTTTTTTGACAAATTCCTCCATGGAGTGCATGGCATCGCCGGAGCTTCTGCCTGGCGCGGGCTCGCCGATGATGTTGACCGAGGGGAACCCGTTGAAGCGCTCCAGCTTGGGTGAACCGCTCGCCCAGTGCCCCGAGCCGATGGAGGAGTATGGAACCATTTTGCCCTTGTCGTTGCGGACGTAAAAGCGCTCCAGATCGGACGGCAACATGCGGTAATCCTTATCGGCCTGGACGTAGACTTTCTTGACGCGCCCGGCCTGGATGAAGTCGTTGACGTAGTAGCTGCCGAAGGCGGCTGAAACGGTGTTGTGGATGGTGTTGATCGGCACGCCCAGGGCGCCCGCTTTATCCCAATCCACATCGACATGGTATTCCGGCGTATCCTCAAGGCCGTTGGGGCGGATTTTGGTGAGGCCGGGGTCCTGCATCGCCATGCCGAAGAGCTGGTTACGGGCGCTCATGAGCGCCTCATGGCCCAGGCCAGCGCGGTCGATCAGCTCGAAGTCAAAGCCTCCGGCCATACCGAGTTCCGTCACGGCGGGCGGTGCGAAGGCGAATACCCGGGCGTTGCGGATCTGCGAGAAGGCCATCATGGCGCGTCCCGCGACGGGGGCGGCTTTCAGGTTTTCCGCTTTGCGCAGATCCCAGTCTTTCAATTTGATGAAGGCCAAGCCCGCGTTCTGGCCGTTGCCGGAGAAGCTGACGCCCGAGACCGTCATGCACGATTCCACGGCGTCTTTTTCTTTGGTCAGGAAGTAATCATTAACCTGTTTCATGACTTCCTTGGTTTGCTCCAGGGTGGAGTTGGCCGGGAGCATGGCCTGCACCATCAGCATCCCCTGGTCTTCGTCAGGCAGGTAGGCCGTGGGCATTTTTTGGAAGAGGTAGCACATGCCCGCGACGATCAGGATGAACACCATGATGTAGCGGCCCTTGTGCGTGAGCACCTGCCCCACGACGCGCATGTAGCCGTCGCGGCCCTTGAAGAACATGGCGTCGAACCAGCGGAAGAATGGGCGCAGAAACCAGACGCCCCCCTCAGCCGCTTCGTGCCCTTTTTCCACGGGTTTGAGGAAGGTGGCGCAGAGCACCGGCGTTAATACCAAGGCGACGACGACCGAGAGCATCATCGAGGCGACGATGGTGACGGAGAACTGCCGGTAGATGATGCCCGTGGAGCCGGGGAAGAAGGCCATGGGCCCGAATACGGCCGATAGCACAAGGCCGATGCCGATTAGGGCGCTGGTGATTTCGCCCATGGACTTGCGCGTGGCCTCCATGGGGGAGAGCCCCTCCTCGCTCATGATGCGTTCCACGTTTTCCACGACCACGATGGCGTCGTCCACGAGCAAGCCGATGGCCAGCACCATGGCGAACATGGTGAGCATGTTGATGGAATACCCCATCGCACCCAATATGGCAAAGGTTCCCAGGAGCACGACGGGCACGGCGATCGTGGGGATCAACGTGGCGCGCATGTTGCCCATGAAGAGGTACATGACCAGGAAGACTAGGACGACGGCTTCAAAGAGGGTCTTGACGACTTCGCCGATGGCCACCCGGATGAAGGGCGTGGTGTCGTAGGGATAGACGATCTTCATCCCCGTGGGGAAGTAGGCGCTCATCTCCTGCATCTTGGCGCGGACGGCGTTGGCGGTATCCAGGGCGTTGGCCCCGGCGGCCTGCCGGATGGCGAGGGCGGCGGCGGGCTTGCCGTCGCAGAAGTTCTCTACGGTGTAGCTCTCCGAGCCGAGTTCGGTGCGGCCTACGTCGCGCACTCGCACGACGGAACCGTCGGCGTTGGTACGAATCGGGATCGCACCGAATTCCTCGGGCGTCTTGAGCATGCTCTGGACGATGATGGAGGCGTTGAGCCGCTGGCCACCGACGGCGGGAGCGCCGCCGAACTGCCCGGCGGATATTTCGACGTTATAGGATTGCAGGGCCGTGATGACGTCCTGGACGGTCATCTTATAGTCGGTGAGTTTGTTCGGGTTGAGCCAGACGCGCATGGCGTACTGGGCACCGAAGATTTCCACTTCGCCGACGCCTTTGACGCGCGAGAGGACTTTTTCCAGGTTGGAGGCGGCGTAGTCGCGCAGGTCGTTGCCGTCCATGCTGCCGTCGGCGGAGACCAGGCCGAGCACCAAGAGGTAGTTGCGCGTGCTCTTTTTGACGGAGACACCCTGGCTCTGCACGGTCTCGGGCAGGCTGGCCATGGCGAGTTGCAGCTTATTCTGCACTTCGGCCTGGGCCAGGTCGACATCGGTGCCGGGGGCGAAGTTCAGCTCCAGACGGGCCTGGCCGGAGGAGTCGCTGGTGCACGACATGTAGAGGAGCTTGTCAAAGCCGGTCATCTTCTGCTCGATGATCTGCGTGACGCTGTTTTCCACTGTCTCGGCGGAGGCGCCGGTGTAGTTGGCCGTGATGGCGATCTGGGGCGGCGCGATGGGCGGGTACTGCGAGATGGGCAGCAGGTAGATGGAGAGGCCGCCGCCGACCATCAGGATGATGGCGATGACCCAGGCAAATACCGGGCGTTGTAAAAAGAATTTCGAAAGCATGGGGTCCTTTCTTTACTTGGCGCCGGGGGCAGGCTGGGCCGCGGCTTTTTTATCCTCGAAGGGGACGGCTTTGACGGTGGCACCGGGGCGCGTTTTCAAGCCGCCTTCGGCGATCAGCTGGTCGCCTTCCTCCAAGCCCGAGGAGACGAGCCAGTTGCTGCCCATGGCGCGATCGAGCACGACGGGGCGCTGCTCGACGATGTTCGAGCTGTTGACGATCAAGACATACGGGTTGCCCTTGGTGTCGCGCACGACGGTCTGCTGTGGGATCAGGATGGCCTTGGAGTTGACGCCCTCTTTGACGACGGAACGCACGAACATGCCGGGCAGAAGCACGCCGTTGGGGTTCGGCACGACGACGCGCAGGATGACCGAGGCGGTGGTCGGGTCGACGGTGACGTCACGGAATTGCAGGGTGCCCTCCAGCGGGTACTTGGTGCCGTCTTCCAGGATGATCTGGACTTTGTTGACGTCGTTATCCTGGTGAAGGCCGCCTTCTTTGAGGTGACGTTGCAGGCGCAGCATGTCGGCGGTGGCCTGGGGGATGTCGACGTAAATGGGGTCGAGCTGCTGGATGGTGGCCAGCGGGGTCGTCTGGTAGGCCGTCACGATGGCACCGTCGGTGACTGACGAGGTGCCGATGCGCCCGGAGATGGGCGAAACGACGCTGGCGTAGGCGAGGTTGATGCGGGCGGTTTCCAGGGAGGCCAGGGCCTGTTTGTAGGCGGCGTCGGAGTCGTCGTAATCCTGCTGGCTCACGGCTTTTTCGGCCATCGCCTTGGTGTAGCGCTCCATTTTGGAGCGGAGCGCGGGGATGGTGGCTTTGACGGCGTCGTAGGCGGACTGGAAGGGGGCCGGATCAATTTGGTAGAGCTGCTGGCCTTCCTTGACGTCGCTGCCCTCGGTGAAGAGGCGCTTCTGGATGAGGCCGTTGATCTGCGGGCGGATCTCGGCGATGCGGAAGGGGGAGGTGCGCCCGGGGAGTTCGGTCGTCAGAAGAATGCTCCGGCGCGCGACGCTCACGGTGGCCACTTCGGCGGTCATCGTGGGTGGGGCTTGGGTTTCGCGTTTGCAGGCCGCCAGGGATAATCCGCAATAGAGCGCCACGAGAGCCGTGCTCCATTTCATGAAGGTAGTGGGAGTCTGGTTTATGAGTTGCATGAGCTGTGCTGTAGGATGAGCCGGCAGTGGGGGGGGCGGCCTGCGGTTTATTATTTGGAAGTTGTAGTGGAAGGGGCGCGGAAGGCGGCCGTGGCGCAGACGATGAGCTCTCGGACGAGTTCTTCGGTCTCAATGCGACGGGGTTTTTCGTTGTTGGACAGGGCCGGGAGCGGCAGGAAGTCGAACCGCAGCCAGGCCCCGATGGCGTGGTGCATGGCGCCGATGATGAAGTGGGTGCGCCAGAAAAGTTCGTCCGGGGTAAGGTCGGGCAGGGCCCGGTGGATGGCGGTGTCAAAGCGCTGGCAGACGTTGGCGAAGCGCTCTTTGACGAAGGCTTTGACTTCCGGGTTCGACTCGTGAAAGCAGCGGGACATCAGCTGATGGAGGGCGTCGGATTTGTGGATCTCCTCGGCCCCGCGCTCCAGCATGGGCCGGATTAAGACCTCCATGATGGTCTCGATGGGGAGCGGCTTGCCGTCGGCTTCTTTTTCCAGGCGGTCGAGCCAGGCCAGGCGGCGCAGGTTGGCGGGCTCCAGGGCCCGGACGAAGACTTCGATGGCCAGGCGGTCCTTGGAGCCAAAGTAGTAGTTGATGGCCCCCAGGTTGGCCTTGGCCAGCCGCGCGATGTCGCGTACGGAGGTGCCGTCGACGCCGTTTTCGCCAAAAAGCGCTTCGGCGGCATCAAGGATGGCGGTTCGGGTTTCCGTGCAGGGCGAGGGAATGCCGATCGGCTGAAAGGGATGGGTCGGAGTTTGCGCTGGATCAGGGGCCATACGTTTGTTTCAAACGAACGTATGAATACCGCCCACGAGTGTCAAGGTTTTCCCCGAGGAAAAATACTCGCAAATTCCGAAAACGGTTCAAATGACTGACTATCAGTCATTTTTAAACTAAAAAGAGATCCGCCCGGGCTCACCATTGGAGTTGGATGCCCTGGTCCCCTTTGCTGCCATGGAGCGATGCCCGGAGAATCTGCTCCATGGTGGCGCACATCCGTTCGCGCCGGGGCGGCTCGTCGATGAGGCCCGGGTTATGGAGCAGGTGGACCAGGATGCCCACCAGCAGCGCGGCCATTTCGGCGGGATGCTCCACTGAGAAGTCGCCGGAATGGGTGCCGTCCCGGATGACTTCCTCGAAGAGCGGCGTGACGCGGGAGACGACTTCGATGACCGATTTCTGGTGAATGCCCGCGTTATTCTCCTTCTGCATGTACAAGGCCAGCTTGCTGTGGCCGGAATACTCCGAGAGCATCCCGGAGACGAGGCGCGAAAGGCGCTCTCCGGCGTTCCGGGCAGGCTGTGCGATGGCGGTTCGGAGCTTCTCAACGCCCTGGGAAATGCTCCGATGGATGACGGCGGCCAGGACGTCGTCCTTGCTCTTGAAATAGCAGTAAAAGGTCCCCTGGGCGACGTTGAGCTCGCGGACGATGTCGCTGACGGTCGTTTCGTCGAAGCCCCGGCGGAAAAAGAGGCGCTCCGCCGTCTCGATCAATTCGAGTCGACGTTCTCCGGGGGCTTTGCTGATGCGCGCCATAGGGGGAAATATGGCGGTCGACTGACAATCAGTCAACTACCGGCTATACTTTGTGAGTCGTTTGATTCAATGCACAAGCAATTCGGAGATTGCCTTGCCGCGAAGGGCGGGTACGCTGGGCCGCCGAATGGACGCTCAAGGCAGTCAGTCCTCAGAGGAATTCTTGCGCATCACCCGCCAGGCTGCATCGCGATGGAAGCTGGAACGGGTCAAGGGAGGCGTGTCTCTTACGCTGACGATTTTGGCCGTGGGCGGGCTCTTTTGGCTCCTGTTGCTGGCCTTCCGGCGCTCCTGGATCGCCCCGTTCCCCTTTGTAATGGCCGGAGCCGCACTCGCGCTCTTGGCCGCCGCACTCGCCGGGTGGTGCCGACGCCCGAAGCACGAAACGCTGCACCGGGGGCTCGACCGCCGCCTGGGGCTTCCCGATCTGGCGCTTTCCTCGGGCGAACTGACGGGCGAAGACGCCTGGCGGGCCCTCCTTCACCGCCAAACGCTTGCCCGCCTCCAGGCCCTCGACTGGGCCCAGGTGTGGCCGGTGCCCTGGCCGAAGTGGACCGGGGCCTCGACGCTGAGCTTGGCCGCTTGCGTGGCGCTGCTGGGCTTTTTTTACCACGCCGAGGTGGCCGCCCGACAGGCCTCGCTCTCCCGCCCCGTCCCGAAGGACGCCCGGACGGTCGCGCTGGAAACGGTTTTCAAAGACTGGGAGGAGGCCAAGGCGAAGGACGAGGGCCTCAAAAAGCTGATGGAGGAGACCGCGCCGTTGCGGGAGCGCCTCATGGCTCCGGGGAGCAATGAAAAGCAGCGGTTCGCGGATCTCAACCGGCTGGAGGAGATCGTGGCGGCGGAAAAGGCGAAGCTCGAAGCCCAGTCGCTCGATCCCCGGGCCGCCGCGCTGGCCGATGCCCTCTCCCCCATGGAGGGGATGAGCGCGCTGGCGGCGGCGTTGCGCAAAAAGGATTTCGGCAAGGCGGCGGACCAGGCCGCGCAAGCGGCGGAGAAGCTCGGGCAGGCGGGAGCCCAGCCGCCGCAGGGGGCGCAGGAGGCGGGCAACGCGGCGCAGAAACTCTCCGAGCAACTCGGCCAGCAGGGCCAGCAACAGCAGACGAGCCAGGCGCTGAGCCAATTCAGCCAGGGGGCGAAGCAGTCCGATGCTCAGAAGATGTCCCAGGGGCTCAACGGGCTCAAACAATCCTTCGGCCAGCAATGCCAGCGCAACGAGGCCCGCAAACGCCTTGCGACCCAGATGGCGCAGCTCAGTTTCTGCAAGAACCCGGGCAATAAACCGTGCGACGGCCAGGGGATGTGCCTCGTCCCGCGCCTCTCGTTCGCCAAAACAAACCAGCAGGGCAAGGGGGCGGGCTCGGAGACCAACCTGAACCGCTTCGGCGCGGAGACGAACCTCGCGAGCGAACGCCAGCGGGAGTCGATGAATAACACCGCCACGGAGGGAGAATCCGAGACGACCACGCTCAAGAGCGCCTCCGGCCAAGCCGAGGCCGCCCGCGCCACCCGGGGTGTCAATTTCGAGCAATACCAAACCCTTTCCCAACAGGCCATCGCCGACGAAGCAATTCCCGCTGCCCATCGGCAGGTCATCAAGACGTATTTCGAAACGATCCGGCCCAAAACCGAAAAATAACCCCTCATGAGCGAGTCCCTCCCCAGTTCCCCCAGCCAATCCATCGAACAAAACCTGGCGCTTTTCCGCGACCGCTTCGCGCAGCTGAAGTGCGAGGTGCAGAAGGTCATCATCGGCCAGGATGAGATCATCGAACACGCGCTGACCGCCATGATCGCGGGCGGGCACATCCTGTTGGAAGGCGTTCCGGGCCTGGGCAAGACGCTGCTCGTGCGCTCGCTGGCCGGGGCGCTGCGGCTTAATTTCCAGCGCATCCAGTTCACGCCCGACTTGATGCCTGCCGACTTGATCGGTACGCGCATTTTCGTCGAGGACGGCCACGGGCATTCGCGCTTCGATTTTTCCCCGGGGCCGATTTTCTGCAACCTGCTGCTCGGCGACGAAATCAACCGCGCCACGCCGAAAACGCAATCGGCCCTGCTGGAGGCGATGCAGGAAAAGAGCGTGACTGTGGCGGGCGAAACCCGGCACCTTGAGGCCCCTTTCTTCGTTCTCGCAACGCAGAACCCGCTGGAGATGGAGGGGACTTACCCGCTGCCCGAGGCGCAGTTGGACCGGTTCTTTTTCAAGCTGAAGGTCTCCTACCCGGCCGAGGAGGAGTTCGACCGCATCCTGGACTCCACAACGCGCCGGGAGCAGCCGACGGTGAGCCCGGTTTTCGATGGCAAAGACCTGGTGGAAATGGGGGCCTTTGCGCGGGATGTCCCGGTGGCCCCCAGCCTGCGCAAGAGCGTGGTGAGGCTCGTCATGGCGACCCACCCGGAGACGCAGTACGCTTCGGCGGAGGTGAAGAAGTACGTCCGTTACGGCGCGAGCCCCCGCGCGGGCCAGGCGCTCATTGTGGCGGCGAAAATCCGCGCCGTGCTCAACGGGCAGTTCAACGTTTCGCACGAGGACATCCTCGCGGGCGCGCTGCCGATCCTGCGCCACCGCGTGATGCTCAATTTCGAGGCCCAGGCCGACGGGCTCGACGCCGACACCCTGCTGGGCCGCGTGGTGGAAACGCAGCGGGCGGAGTGGAACCGCTAACCGGAACGCAACCCCGAACGGCTCCCCCTCCTCCGTGATCGAAACCAACCCGGACCAACTCTTCGATGCCGCGTTCCTGGCGCAGCTCGAATCGCTCAGCCTGCTCGCCCGGCGCATCGTCAGCGGCAAGATGCGCGCCGAGCGGCGCAGTTCGCGCTTTGGCTCCAGCATCGAGTTCGCCGAGTACCGCCCGTTCATCAGCGGCGATGACTGGCGGCACATCGACTGGAATGCCTTTGCGCGCTGGCGGCAGCTCGTGCTGAAGCTTTTTGTGGAGGAGGAAGACCTGCACGTGCATCTGCTGCTCGACTGCTCGGCTTCGATGGACTGGGGCGAGCCCGCGAAGTTCGACCAGGCCCGGCGGATCGTGGCGGGCCTGGCCTATATTACGCTGGCCAATCTCGACCGCGCCGCCGTCATGCCGCTGGGGGCGGAACGCTACGAGCCGTGGCGACCCTCGCGGGGCAAGCACCGTTTTCTGCAACTGCTGCGCTACCTGGCCCAGTGCCCCGTGGCGGCGCGCCGACCCGAGCCGCGGCGGCTGGAGGAGGCCGCGCGCAGGTGGATCGCCAGCCAGCCCCGGCGAGGCATGGTCATCTGGGTCAGCGACCTCTGGGGGGCCGACTTGGAGGATGCGCTGCACGCGCTTGACCGCCTCCGCTATGCGCGCCATGAGCTGGCGGTCATCCAGGTGATCGACCCCACCGAAACCGACGCCGGGGAGCGCGGCGAATATGAGGTCGTGGACGAGGAGACCGGCGCGCCGCGCAAGGTGATCGTGGACCACCGGACGCGCGCTGAATACCGGGAGCGCGTGGAGGCTTACCAGGAGAGCATCCGGAGCTATTGCCGCAGGCACCAAGTCGCGTTGATCCAGACCAATACGCGCGTGGCCGCGCCCGATCTGCTCATGCAATCGCTGTTGCAAGGAGGGTTCGTCAAATGAACTTCCTGTGGCCGCTCGCGTGGGGGCTTGGGGCGCTGGCGCTGCCGGTCATTGCGCTCTACTTGATCCGCACCCGGCTCCAGCGCAAGCCGGTGAGCACACTGCTTTTCTGGGAGCACCTCACGCCGCAGGTCTACAACCATTCGCTCTGGCGCAAGCTGCGGCGCTGGGTTTCGCTGGCGCTCCAGTTGCTTTTTCTGCTGCTGCTCGTCCTGGCCATCGCCCAGCCGCTCGCCGCGTGGCAAACGGCCAAACCGGCGGCGGTGATCCTGGTTCTCGATACGTCGGTAACAATGACGGCCGCCGATGCCGCGCCAAGCCGCTGGGAGGCGGCGTTGCAAACGGTGCGCCGCCGCGTGGCCCACCTGCGGCTTTTCGACGAGGCGATTCTCGTAGCCGCCGGGGAAGCGCCCCGCGTGCTCTGCCCGTGGACCCGCAGCAAACCGGCGCTGGAACGGGCCCTGAAAACCGCCGCACCGGGCGGGACCGTCAGCGACATGCGCGGGGCGCTCGCGCTGGCCCACCACCTGGCGGCACAGCGCAAGAATTCCGAGATCCTGCTCGTCAGCGACGGCGTTTGGGAACCCGAGCCCGCCCCGGAGGCGCTCAAGGAGGTGCATTTCCAGTGGGTCGGCGCGAAGGAGCCGGTGAATGCCGGGATCACGCTTTTCACGGCCCGGCGCTCGCTGGCCGCACCGGGGGAATACCAGGTGATCGGGCGCGTGGCGGCCTCGGCTCCCGTCGAGGCGGAGCTGGAGGTGCGCGCCGACGGGGCGCTCATCGACGTCCAGAAGCTCAAGCTGGAACCGGGCAAGCCGTGGCGAAAAACCTGGGAGGGCTCGGCCACGGGGGCCGTTCGCTTCGAAGCCCGGCTCACGGAAATGAAGCGCGACGACCTTGCCGCCGACAACGTGGCCCAGGCGAGCCTGCCCGCGCTGCATCCCGTGCCGGTGGAAGTCGTCGCGCCGCCGCACGCCTTTCTCGACGCCGCGCTGGAGGCATTGCCACTGGTGGAGACCCACCGCACCTGGCCCCTGACCGCGCTGCCCGCCGCGCCCGATCCCTCGCGGCTTTATCTTTTCTATGGCTGCGTGCCGCCGGAGGGTTTCCAGCCTTCGGCGATGCTTGTCATTAATCCGCAGGCCGATGGGCCCTGGGGAAAATACGACGGGCCGCTGGATTCGGCGCTGGTGAGCGAAACGCTGCGCGATGAGCCGATCCTGCGCTTCGTTTCGCTCGACAACGTGCGGCTCGACAAAGTCTCCGGCTACACCCCGGCCCCCGGCGCGACGCTTTTCGCGCAATACCTCGCGGGCGAAAGCGGCGGGCACGCGGAAAAGCCGCTGCTTTTCGGCCAGTGGAAGGCGGGGGCCCCGCGCTGGCTCGTGCAGGCGTTCGGGCTGGAGGATTCGGACTTCGTTTACCGCACGGCCTTCCCCGTGCTGCTGGCCAATTTGGTCCAGTCGCTGCAACCGGAGGAAACCGAAAAAGCCCCTCCCCTGCCCGGCTCCGTGGCCACGCAGCTTAAACGGGCACCGGGCACCGGAGCGCCCGCGTCCGGTCCCTCGGAAGCTCCGGCGCGTTCGGGCTGGCTCGGGGGCGCAAGCTCGCTGCCGGTCTGGTGGTGGGCGTTGGTGGCCGGGGCGCTCTGGCTGCCGCTGGAGTGGGCGCTCTTTCACCGGAGGATCACCGAATGAGCATCGAATGCCTCCATTACTGGCCGCTGGCGGGGCTGCTCGGCTTGGGCCTCCTTTTTTACTGGCATCGCCGCTCCGCCGCCCCGCTCTCGCCCCGGCGGCGCACACTCGCGCTCGTGCTGCGCGGGCTTATTTTTATCCTGCTCATCCTGGCGCTCACCGAGCCGCGCTGGATCGGGCAGCGGCGGGAACAGGCGGTCATCTGGCTCGTGGACGCCAGCCGCTCGGTGGGCAGCGCCGCCCGCGATCGCGCACTGGCCTTCGCCGCCGAGGCCGGGAAACAAAAGACCTACCGGGACGAGCGCTTCATCGCGTTCGCTGGAAACCCCGTGGAGGTCCAGGGAACCCCCGCAGCGTTTGGGGAAGCGCTCCCCAAAGTGGCCGATGACCGCACCGACCTCGCCGCCGCGCTCGCCTTCGCCGACGCCTCCTTCCCGCCCGGCTTTGCGAAAACAGCCGTCCTCTTCACCGACGGCCAGGAGACGCACGGCGACGTCCTGCGCGTGCTGCCGAAGCTGAAGGCCTCGGGCGTGCGCGTCTGCACGGTGCCCGTCGAGCCGCCCGACCGCCCCGAGGTGCTGGTGCGAGCCGTCACCGCGCCCCATCAGGCGAATGAAAACGAGCCCTTCGAAGTCGCTGCGGAAGTCGTCAGCAACCGCGAGAGCGACGCCACGCTGGAGGTCTTTCGCAATGGCCCGCGCGTGGCCAGCCGCGAGGTCCGGCTCAAACGCGGCGTCAACCGTTTCAAGATGACGCAGAGCGTCAGCGGCGAGAAAACCGACGAGTTCACCGTGGCGGTGAAGGCGAAAGAGGACACCATCGCCGACAACAACCGCGCCTCGGCCTTTGTGCGTTCATCGGGCAAAACCAAGGCGCTGCTCCTAGCCGACAAGCCCGACCAGGCGCGCTACCTCGCCCGCGCGCTGCAACAAGAGGGCATTCTCCTGGATGTACGCCCGGCCAAGGGAGCGCCCGCCGACATGGGCGATCTCCAGAATTATGATCTGCTCATTCTGGATAATGTACCCGCCACGGAGTTCACCCGGGAACAGATGGGGCTCTATGCCAGCTATGTGAGGGACTTCGGCGGCGGCCTCCTCATGCTCGGCGGCGAGCTTTCTTTCGGCCTCGGCGGCTATTACCGCACGCCTGTCGAGGATGTCCTCCCCGTCCGGTGCGACTTTGAGAAAGAGCAGGAGAACCCGTCGCTGGCGCTCATGCTGGTCATCGACCGCAGCGGTAGCATGAGCGGCGAGAAAGTCGAGATGGCAAAGGACGCCGCCAAGGCCGCCGTGGAGCTGCTCGGGCCGAAGGATTACGTGGGAGTCATCGCGTTCGACCACGAGAGCTTCTGGGTAGCCGACCTGCAATCCGCCTCGGACAAATCGGGCGTGCAGCAAAAGATCGCCAGCATTGAGGCGGGCGGCGGCACGGCAATGGCCCCGGCCATGGAGATGGCGCTCTCGCGGCTCCAGACTTCGTCGGCCAAGCTCAAGCACGTCATCCTTCTCACCGATGGCGTTTCCACGCCCGGGCCATTCTACGAACTGGCCACGCAGATGGCCCAGCAGCGCATCACACTGAGTACCGTGGGCGTCGGCGGCGATACGGACCAGGACTTGCTCAAGAAAATCTCCGAATGGGGCAACGGGCGCTTTTATTTCACCGACAACCCGGGCAGCATTCCGCAGATTTTCACCAAGGAGACGATGACGGCGGCGAAGTCGGCCATTCGCGACATGCCGTTTCTGCCGGTGCAGGTGGCGCCCGCTGATTTCCTGGGCGGCCTCGATTTCTCCGGCGCGCCTTTCCTGCTCGGCTACGTGAACACCAAGACGAAGCCGACGGCGGAGCTCTGGCTCGTCACGGAAAAGCAGGAGCCGCTCCTGGCCACGTGGCGCTGCGGGTTGGGCCAATCCGGGGCGTTCACTTCCGACGCCCGCAATCGCTGGGCCGTCGACTGGCTCAAATGGGAGGGCTACGGGAAATTCTGGGCGCAAACGTGCCGCAAACTGATGCGCACCGCCGCGCTCAAGCACCAGCCCTCGCAACTGGCGCGCGAGGGGGATGATTTCGTCTTCACGGTCGATTGCCTGGACGAGCGGGGCAACTACGCAAGCGACCTGGCAGGCGAGCTGACGCTGCTCGGCCCCGACAACCGCGCCTCCAAGCTTCCGCTCCAAGCAGCGGGCCCCGGGCGCTTCACCGCGCGCTGGCCCGCCAAGCACGGCGCGTGGCACGCCCAGGTGACGCTGAAGAACGGCGACCAGACCTTCGACCAGCAATACGCCTCCATCAGCGCGGGCTATCCCGATGAATTCCTGCTCCGCCCGCTCGACGAGGCGAAGCTGCGCGCCATCGCGAAAGAGACCGGCGGTGCGTACAACCCCTCCACGCTCCCCAACGACCGCACCGCCCCCGTCGAGCGTGAGCTTTGGCCGTGGCTGGCGCTGCTGGCCCTCATCCTTTTCCTCGCCGACGTCGCCGCCAAACGCTGGCCTGACGACGAGGCGCTTTCCCGCCCACCCAAGTCACTTTTTCCTCACCCATGAACCCATCCAAAATTCTGCACGTTTCCGTCGCGGCCCTCCTGATTTCCGGCGGCGCTTATGCCGAGACCCTCGTTCCGGCCGTGGTGGAGCGCTATGAACAAATCCTCGTCAAGTCGCCTGAAAAGGGGACCGCCTTTGACAAGGTTTACCAGTATTACTTTGAAAACGAAGGGCTGGAAAAGCTGGCCCAGCGCTGGAAAATGGAAGCCATGGTCACGGGCTTGCCCACGAAAGCGGCAACTTACCAAATCCTACTGGGAATGCTCTCCGAGCGGCAGGGAAAAACCGCCGACGCCCGGGCGGCCTTTACGGAAGCGGCGAAGCTCATGCCGGATAATTACCGCGTGTGGCGCTCGCTGGGCGGCCTTGAAGCGACGGAAGGGAAGCTCGCAGCGGCCATCGAAGCTTTCACCAAAGCTCTCGCGGCCAATCCGCCCGCAGCCGAACGCGCACCGCTCTACCGCGAGTTGGCTCGCGCCCAGCAGCGCAGTCTCGATAACGCCGGGGCGCTCGCCACGTGGCAAAAAATGGCGGCGGAGTTCCCCAACGACCCGTTCGTGATCGAAGAAGTGGCCGAGGCCCAGCTCGACGCCGAGAAGTATGACGATGCCCGCGCGACGTTTACGAAACTGCGCGATCTCGCCGGAACCGATCCGTTCCGGAAAGTCAGCGCGACGATCCGCCTCGCCCAGGTGGAGGAACGCCAGGGCAAGACCAAGGAGGCGCTGGCCATCTACGAGGGGGCGCTCGCGCAGGCCAGCGAAACGAGCTGGATTCACCGCGACGTGCGTTCGCGCATTGAGGAGGTCTACCGCCGCCAGGATGATCTCCCGGGGCTGGTGGGCTATTATGAAAAATGGCTCGCCGATCACGACAAGGACGTGGAGGCCGCGACGCGCCTGAGCGGGGCGCTGGTGGAGCTCAACCGCAAGGCCGACGCGGTAACTTGGCTGCGCAAGGCGGGCCAGTGGGCCCCCGACCGCAACGAGCTGCAAGTGGAGCTGGCGCGGCTGCTGCGCGATACCGACCAGGCCGACGAGGCGCGGCAGATTTTGGCGGGCCTTGCGCAGGCACATCCCGAGGAGCTGAGCTACTGGGAGCTGCTCGGCGCGGCAGAGTGGGCGCTTTTCAAAAAGGGGCACGAGGAGGCGCATCAAAAAGCGGCGATTGAGGCATGGAAGAAAATCGCTCCGCCGGAGACCAAGGACGCGAGCCAGGTCAGCCGCCTGGCCGATATCCTGCGCGACAGTGGCCTAAACGACGAGGCGCTCGAGCAAATGGAACGCGCCTGCACGCTTGCCCCCGAGGCGGGCGATCTGCGGGAACGCCGGGCGGGCTTCCTTTTCGAACTGCACCGCGACGACGAGGCGTGGAAGTGCCTCGAAGGGCTCGTTGAGGGGGCGCGCGCCAATGCGGCAAACTACCAACGGCTCGCCTCGATCCAGTTGAAATACGGCAAGCTCGATGCCGCGCTGGAGTCGGTGAAAAAAGGCGTGGCGCTCGCTCCGGCCGATTACTCGCTGCTCGCGCTGCAATGGCGTATCCTCTCCGAGCGCAAGGAATGGAGCGCCGCCGCGGCCCTTTACGAGCCGATGCTGGCGGCCGCCCCGGCGATGTACGAACAGACCGAGCAGCAATACCTCCAGGCGCTGAAAGCAGGCGAAACGCTTGACGCAGCGCGCAAGGCCCTTACGGAGAAGCTCCCTACGGCGACCGAGGCCGAGCTGCGCCTCCTAGCGCGCATCGCGTTGCAGGCCGACGACCTCCCCTCGGCGCGCCAGGCGATCGAGGAGGGCAAAAAGCGCTTCCCCGAATCCTTCGCGCTCGCCCGGCTGGAATCCGAATGCGCCAAGCGCGCGGGCAACCTCGATGAGCGCGTGGCCGCGCTGCGCCGCCTCATCAAGCTGGAGCCAAAGCAGACCGGCGATTTCCTCCTGGAAATGGGTCGCGCCTATCAGGAAGTGCAGAAGTGGGATCAGGCCCGCGAAGTGGCCCGGGAGTGGATCGCCTTCTCACCCGCCAACGCCGATGCGCACCTTTTCGCCGCCGATCTCGCTTTCGCTTCGGGAGCGCCCGAGGAGGGCATCGCCAAGCTGCGCGACTCCGTCAAGCTGAGCGAAAAGCCCAACCAAATCCGGCTCCGGCTTGCCCAGGCCTATAGCCAGGCGGGCGAGGCAGCCAAGGCTCAGCAGACCGCCGAGGAGGCGTTTGAGGCGGAAGAAGATGCCTCGGCAAAAATGGCAATCTTACGCCAGGTGAGTGAATACTACTTCGCCCAAGGCAAAATCGACGTCCTCATCAACCGCTTCCGCGAACGCCAGCGGAGCGAGGAGGGCGGCTGGCGCTATGCGCTTTATCTCTCGGAGATTTTCCAGCAGATGCAGGATTACGGGCAGGCGCGCGAGGAGCTGGCCAAGTCCCTCGCCTCGCGGCCCAAGGACCCGGCGCTCCTCAAGCAGCTCCTGCGCCTGGCCGAGCAGGAGAACAACACTGCCGAGCAGGCCCGCTATCACAAGGCGCTGGCGGAGGTGGAGCCGACGACGGCCAACTTCGCCGCGCTCGCCGAGGCGCTGGCCAACAACAACGACGCCGAGGGAGCCGTGGGCGTGCTCGCGGACCACGAGGCCGAGGTGCTCAAGGACCCGGCCCCGTGGCGCCTGGCGCTCGCGCGGGTGCAGAAACAGCCCGGGGCGGCCAAGCTTTTCACCACGCTCGCCAATGCGCTGCGCCAGCGGCCCGCCGACTACAGCGGCCGCATGACGCTTGCGGAGCTCCAGATCGCGATGGGCAGTTCCGAGGAGGCCAAGCGGACGCTCTGGGACCTGCGCCGGATGCCCCAGCCCGCCCGGGCCGCCGCCACGCCCGCCCCGGCTTCCGCGTCGCCGCAGCCCGGCTTCGTGGGCCCCATGGGGTTCCTCGGCGGCAGTCCCAGCAACGCCAACAAGCGCATCTACGCCGCGAGCTTGGCCCAGCAATCCTTCGCCGAGCTCGTCAACAGCCAGAACAGCCACCAGTACAGATACCGTCGCTCCTACCGTTACGGCCCCATGGGCTCCATGAATAATGCCGCGCCGTCCAGCGGCCCCACGTTCGAGGAGACCCGGGACAAGGCACTCGTTTACCTGGCGGCCATCGCCGTGCGGGAACAAAATCCGGACGCATTCATCGCCGAGCTGGAAAAGGACCTGGCCGCGCAAAACGTCGACCGAATGGAACGCTTCGTCTGCTACAGCCTGGTGCAGGCCCGCGACCTCCTTTGGCGCGAGATCCTGGCCCAGGCCGACTCGCCCGCTGGCGGCAAGGAGCTCGACCAGCTCTGCTTCGAGACGCTGCCGCGCTTCATGACGGGCCCGCAGGGTGGCCCCTCGCCGGATGCACTCAAGGCGTCCGAGCTGACGCAGAAATTCGCCGAGCGGCTTGCCGGTTCCGACCCGAAAATGGCGTTCCTATCCAAGGTGATGCGATATTCTGCACTGAATAGCTCTGGGCAGAAGGACGAGGCAAAGAAAATCGCCGACGACGTGCAGACGAACATCGATCTGAGCGACCCAATGCAGGTCCAGGTCGCCTTTTCCCTGGCCACGGAAAGCGGGAATATCGAGGCGGCGGAAAAATACCTGCCGAAGCTGATGGAACTCTCCAAGAAAAACAGAGGAACCAACTACGGCTACCTCAGGTCCTCCCTTGCCCAGGCGTATCTGAAAAAGAATGACTTAAAAAACGGCGTGCGGCTGTTGGCGGAGACCTTCCGCGATTCCCTGCCCGCGCAGGCCGGAGGGGCCAACACCGCGCAGACGATGTTCTTCGGCTTCAACGGTTACCGCAGCTATTACCGCAACGGGAATCTGCCGCAGGTCCCCTACCCCAACCGCTACATGGACGACCAGCGCATCAGCACGCTGCGGCAGGCCTACCAGCTCATCAAACCGCTCAATGGGCTAGACCTTTACCTAGAGAGCCTGGCGAAGCTGGAGGTACCCGCTGAGCTGAAAATCTACCCCACCCTGGCGCGCGTCTACCTGGAGTGGTTCGACGATAAGAAGGAAGCCGCGTTCAACGATCTCCAGGCCCTCCTGGCCTCCACCCCGGACGATGAGCTGCGGCTCCTGGCCGCCGGAATGGCCGTGGAGATTCAGAAGACGCCGGAAGCCTTCGCGCTGCTCGACCAAGTCGGCTCCCAGCAGCGGGACGTCTACAAGCGCGCGCAGCAGATCATGCTCTCGTGCGCGCAGAAGGCGAAGAACGACGAAGTGGCGCGCAAGGCCGCTCTGCGCTTGGTGACGCTGCGGCCACCGCGCGAGGAACTCCAGGCGCTGCTGCCCGACCTGAAACGCCTCGGCCTTACGGAAAAAGCCGATGAACTGGAAAAGCAGATCGCCCGCGGAAGCAATCAGCCCAACGACATGCGGCAGAAAACGGACCTCCTCCAAAGCTACCGCCAGGAGAAAAAGGAGGCCGAGGCCGTCGCGCTGGCCAAGACGCTGCTGGCCATCGATCCGCTCGCACCACAGACCAGCGGCGACTATTACCGCTACATTTCCCTCGACGTACTCAACCAGTTCAAGGCGCTCGACACCTACATCGCCGACCTGGAGAAACAGGCCGCCACCACGCCCGACTCCGCCCGCGTCTGCCTGCTCCTGGCGGAAGCCTGGGCCCGCAAGGACTCGAAGAAAGCACCGGAGTGGTACCGCAAGGTCGTCGCGCTGCGCCCGGATGACCTCACGCTACAATGGAAGCTGGTGCAGGCCATGAACAACCGCGACCAGCGCGAGGAGGGCCTCAATCTCTGCCGCGAAATTCTGAAGAAAGACCCCGGCTGCCTCTTTGACAATCGCTTCGACGTCATCACCCTTTACGAAAACGGCCACGCGCTGCCGGAACTGGCCGAGGTGGTCTTAAACCAGCCCGCGCAGCCGATCGCCGCGGGGCCCAACTACAACTCCGGCAACCGGCAGACCGAGTGGATCTGCAACCGCCTGGGCCAGCGGCTGCGCGACAGCGAAAACAACCTCGAGCTGGCCGTGAAGGTCTGGAGCAAGGGGATCGAGCTGAGCGACGAAGCCTCCCCCTTCCAGAGCCTGGAGCTCCGGGGCTCGCTCACCAAGGGCCTGGCCGAGCTCGGGCGCAAGGAAGAGGCGCTCAGCCAAGTCGAGCTTCTCTATTTCCCCTCCGCCAAGCCCAAGGCGGCGCTGCTGGGGATGAACAACTTCTCCTCCGGCTCGTCGTGGATGAGCTCGATGTCATCCGATTCGAACGGCAACGTCTCCTTCCCCGGCCTCGCCCCGCTCGACGTGGCGGAAAAGCTCGGCAGTCTCGATGTGCTGCGGGCAAAGGCGGAGGCCAAGGCCGCGCAGGATGAACCGATGAAATGGCTGGCCTTCATCATCCGCGCCCGCCAGCACGATCCCAAGCTGCTCCAGGACCTGCCAAAGGAGCTCGCGGATTCGAGGGTGGGCAACCCCGCGCTCAACAACGAGACGCTGCTGCGCGTGATGAGCAGCGAGCTGGTTCGCTGGCCCGAGGCCCGGCACCTTTCGCTGGATTTGCTTTTCGCCGCCAAGAAGATCGTCGAAACCTATCAGGGCAACCCGGCCTGGCAGCTCTTCAGCATCGACATGCAGATTTTCAACCGCGCGGTGGAGTTCAACGACGTCGAGGCCGCGCGCAAGGCCGCGAAGGATTGGATCGGCCTGATGCAAAGCTCCGGCAACGGGATGAACGGCTTTGCAAACGGAGACGAGATCTTTGTCGCTCTGCGTTCGATGATCAAGGTCGGCATGACGGCTGAATTCGATCAGGTGCTCGCCTACGCGAAGTCCAACGCGCAGGCGCAAGGCAACTCGTCCTACCGGCAGCAAATCGCGGAAACCGAGGCAGATATGGCGCTCAGCAAGGGCGAGGTGGAGTTTCCGCAGGCCATCGTCTGCCCGGCGGGCGAGCAGAATGGCAAGTCGGTGCTGGCCTGGGAATTCCGCAAGGGCACCCCGGAATCCGAGGGCAATACCCGCACCAGCTTCCGCTGCCGCGACATCCCCAAGCTGGACGGCCGCTGGGATCTGGAGCTGCTGGCGCTGACGCCGCCCAACGAGGTGACGCGCCTGGCGGTGATTCCCAAGGCCAAGGCTCGCGGCACCTGGAGCGGCGCGCTTCCGCCAGGGCTCGTGAGCATCCAGGCCGTGCTACACGCGCCCGCCGCGAAAAAAGGGGCCGCCCCCGCGCCCGCCTACACTGGCCAGTGGATCCCCGTGCTCACGGGCTCGAACCTGATCGCCAACCCCGCCTTCGATGGTCTCGGCACCATGGCCAGCGGCACCAATAGCACGCCGACCGTCCTCAAAGGCTGGTCCCGGGTGCCCTCGGGCAGCATCTCGCCGGGAGGGCCCCACCCGGGCGGCACTCAGGTGGAGTTGCTCTTTCCGCAAAACAGCCAGACCCGGATGACCTGCGATAAGATCCCCATCGAAAAGGAGAAGGAATACCTCTACAGCTTCTGGATCCAGTTCCAGAACGGCTTCGTCAACTGCGGAGTAGCCTACCTCGACCAGGATGGCAAGCAGGTGGGCAACCACGGAATGTACACCGGTAACGTCCGCGACCGCTGGGCCTATTCCTCGCAGGCCATCTCCTCCAGGGGGGGCAACAATAAGCAGCGCTTCCCGGACAAGGCGGTCTACATGCAGCCGTATTTCGAAGGCTCGGGAACCGTGCGACTCCATGGAATTTCCCTCACGCAAACCGATCTGCCGCCGGAGGAAAAGAAGCCCACGCGTACGCCTTCACCCTCGGCATCGCCCACGCCTTCACCCTCGGCGTCTCCCTCCGTATCGGGAACGGCAACGCCCGCGGCATCGCCTGGCACGACGCCCACTCCGTCGCCGTCGCCAACCCCTTCGGCCAGCCCCACGCCCGCAGTTGAAACCGCCCTCCATCCGTTCGCGCTGGCCTGCCCGGCGGGCGAGGAAGGAGGCAAGACCGTGGTGCTCTGGGAAACGCGCTCGATCAATCCGCTGAAATTCAACCCCGCCAACCGCTTGTTCGAAGGCACGCCAGATTCCAAGCTCGATGGCCGCTATGATCTGGAGCTGGTTTATCGGGTCTTACCCAATGCTACCACCCGGCTGGCGCTCATCCCTGCGGCAAAGGCTTCCGGTAAATGGACGGGCAAGCTCCCCGCCGGGCTGGGCTCGATCCAGGCGGTCCTGCACCCGGTAGGGAAACCGTCGGCCCGGCCCACGGAATACACCGGTACTTGGGTGGCCGCCGTCGATGCGCCAAACCTGATCACCAACCCAACGTTCAAGCTCGACGCCCCCGCAACTCCCTCGGCCCCGCCATCGCCGTCACCGTCTCCGGCGGTTGCGGGCAGCGACGCTTCGCCCAGCCCCTCCCCTGCAGCCGCGACGACGCCTTCGATCAAAGGCTGGGAAAACCTGGCGGTAATCTCCCTCGCGCAGGGCGGCCCCCGCCCCGGCGGCAGCTACCCAATCTTCATCAACCACACAACGAACGGAGGCCTGATGATGCGCGGCGAAAAGATCCCGGTGAAGAAGGACAAGAACTATACGTTCTCGGCGTGGACGCTCTACTTCAGGGGGCCGTACCCGCGCGTCGGCGTGCTGGTCCTGGACAAGGACGGCAAGCAAATCCAAAACGAGTTTGCAGGCACGCCGCTGAGCGTCAAGGGGAAGTGGTCTTTCCGCTACATGACCCTGTCGATCACCAAAAACCCGGGAGACCGGCGGCGGCTCAACGACAACGCCGCCTTCCTCCAGCCCTACGTGGAGGTGAGGGAGGACGTGGGCCTGGATTGCCTCTACCTCGGCGAAACCAACGCCCAGCCGGCGCAGGAAAATAACGACTAGTCGCTCAAATCGGCCGGGGGCTGGTCCTTGCCGGAGCGCACGACTTTGACTAGCTCCAAGTCAAAGACGACCGTCTCGTTCGGGCCTACGGTGCCGCCATTTCCGTCAAACCCGTAGGCCTCATCGGGCGGGAGGTAAATTTGCCACTTGTCGCCGGGCTTCATAGCCTGGAGCGCGTCGGCCCAACCGCGAAGAATCCCAGCCACGGAAGCGATCACGGGCTTCGGGTATTTTGCTGTGTCTTCAAAAACAGTGCCGTCGAGCTTCGTACCGCGATATTTGATCTCCACAAAGCTATCAAAGGAAGGGCTCGCGCCCGATCCCGTCTTGAGCACTTTGTATTGCAAACCGGTGGGCAGGGCTGAGATGTCTTTGCGCTGGCGATTCGCGGCCAGAAAGGCGGCCCCCTCTGCCAGGTTCTTCTCGCCCTGTTTCCGGCGCTCCTCCGCGCGGCGTAGCTGCCACTCGCGGCCAAAGCGTTCGGTCTCCGCCCGCGCCTCGGCCTCGTTCATGACCGCCGTGTAGCCCGCCCACGCATCTTCGATCCCAAGCACGACGATCTCTGGCGCGAGGTCGGCATTCAGCAAGCGCCACATGCCGCCGAGGTTCGCTCCGGCAGCGTAACTTCGTTTTTCGCGCTCGCTGCCGAAGGAGCTAAAAATTCGTGCAAAAAATGAGCCCGAGGCGTTGTTTATCGACTCACCTTTGGTATTCGCAAGAGCGGCTCCACGGAGGGTTTTTTCGATTTCGTCGGGGGCGAGGCGCAAGGTGCGGCCACCGAGGCTATCTTTGATGCCACGGCCGATCACCCCGGGGTCAAGCGGCCCGTAGGCATTCTTCAGCGAGGCCCCGGCGCTCATGCCAAACGCATAGCTGACGCGGTCCCGGGGGGCCTTGAGCGTGGGGCGATCCGCTTTGCCCGCCGGAAAGATAAGGAAGAGGGCGGGCAGCAACAGCGCGCCCATGACCAGCCAGGTTTTAAGCTTCATCTAGTAAAACGGGAAGAACCCGGCCCGCGTTTTGGCGCGGACCGGGCCGGGTTAACAAACGAACGAATTCCTTTCAACCTAGATTCTACCCTACCTGCGCAAAGCGGCGGCGGAACCGCATAACCGCCAGAAGACCGGCGAGACCCACGAAGGCCGCTGTGCTCGGTTCGGGTACGACCGTCACCGCGGCGTCCGACACGGAGCCGACCGCGACCGTATTGCCGTCTTGGTCGCTCAGGCTCGAATCGGAATTGATCGAAACGCTGGCGGAACCGGCGCTTTGCCCCGTCACGGTGATCGTGGCCAGGGTAAAGGAGGAAACCTGCGAGCTGAAGGCGCTCGATGAGGCGCTGGAGACGGCTGCCAGCGAGAGCAGGCCGTCAGCAGTGTAGGTATCGACGGCAATGGAGTTCGTCTCCGTAACGCCGCCGAACGAGGTCAGGTAGCTCGAAAGCGATACCGTGACTTTGGTCGAATCATATTCCAGATCGATGATGTATCCGCTCAACGCGGTGTTCGGATTGTCAACGCCCTTGAGGCCGCTGATCGTCAGGTAATACTGGACCGAGTCGCCCACGGAGACGGTGCTGCTGGTGACCGGGGTAAGGCTGAGGGTTACGGCGGCGTTGGCGGCGTGGGCAAGGAGCCCGACGGCGGCGACGCACGCGAGAAGATGTTTGATGAATTTCATAATGGTATTTTTAGATATGAACTAGTGAGTCAGTTGATCTCGCTTAGTAGTTGGTGATGTAGTGCTGGATGAGCCAGCGGCCATCGGCGGCGTCAACGCGGCCGTCGTTGTTGAGGTCGTAGGTGGTGTCGGTGGATTTTGCGCGGATTTTGGCAAGGATCGCCGTGTAATCCGAGGCGTTGACGGAGCCGTCGCCGTTCAAGTCCCAAGGCAGGTAGTGGCCCGTGGGCTTGGCGATGACGGCGAATTCCTGGGCGTTGCCGTTGACCACGGCCCAGGCGGTCGCGGTGCCGTCGCCGTTATCGACGATGCCGTGGTAGCCAAGCGTGTAGTTGCTGGAGTAAGCGCCGTTGATCGCCGTTTTGGTGCCGCCAACGATGTTGTAATCGACAGCGTTGATCCACTTGCCGCTCTTGGGATCGCGAGCACCGAGGACGTAGTTATCCTTCGAGATGGTGCCGAGACCCGCGGTGGGGAATTTGACCGCGACGGTGATCGTATCGGTCTGGGTGGCACCGATATCTGCCAGGCCCCAGAGGGAGAGCACGTCGCTATAGGTGGTGCCAGCGATCGCTGGAGCCCAGCCGGTGGAGACTTCCTTGGTGCAGGCGCGACCAACTGTGTCGGAGCGGTTGCTGCCGTTGCTGCCGCTCAGGATTGAGAAGGAGCTGCCGACAAAGCCGGTTTCGCCAAAGAAGGAAGCGCTGGTGCCGGTCGCCACCGTCGTGTCGTCGGACACGGTCGTGTAGCTGGAGCCCTGCGGGATCAGGAAGTCCTGACCGTTGAGGCTGTGGCCGATGGTCTGGTGCTTGACCCAATTGCCGGTAAGGGTCGGCGTGGCAGAGAAATAAGTTGCGTTAGCGTTGTTGATGAGTTTGCCTTCAACGTTGGCCGGAATGCCGTAGTAGTCCACCGTTACGCGCGGGCCGTCCACGGTGAAGATGTAGTAGCCGACTTGGTAGAGTTCCTCGGCAACCATCGTCTCGTTGGCCGAGACGGGTGTGGCGGGCGTGTAGAACTTGGACGAATCCGAGGCCAGGATGAGCTGGCGGAGCGAGTAGTTGGAATTGAGCGGATCGTTGATGACCGATTGCTTGTAGTGGTGATCGTGGCCGGTGATCAGGTACGCTACGTCGTTGGTGTCGAAGGTCTTGATGAAGTGATCCTCGGCGGCTTTCCGGAAGGTGGAAGCCGTTCCGCTGAAGACCGAACCGTCACCGGGATCGTTGGTCAAAGAGCCGCCGAAAAGGGTGTCCTTATGATTGCCGCCCAGGATGTTCTTGTGGGAGAACACGAAGGCCTGAAGGGGGCGGTTGCTGGTGCCGCCCACCTGCACGCGGTCGGCAACCCAGTTGAGCTGGGAGGGGATGGTGCTGGTGCTGTTGGTGGTGCCGGGGAAAGAGTCGAGCAACACGAAGCGGGTATTATTGAAGTCGAAAGAATAGGAAATACCACCGACGCCCGAGATGGTACCGGTGTACGCTACCTGCGAAGTGGGGGCGGTGAAACTATAGACGGATGCGGTCAAGGCAGTGCCGTTCGCGGCCGGAGCATTCGAGGTCGGGTAGCTGAAGTTGCTGCCGCTCTGGAAGGTGTGTCCGTTACTTGCGACGACGGCGGCGTTCAGGATCGTGCTGAGAACCGAATAGGTATCAGTAGAGCCGTTTATCGACGATGAGTCTTTTCCGGTGCCGCCATAGGTAGTGTTGTAGGCACTCAAAAAGGAGCTGACCGTGGTGGTTCCGCTGTTGTTGATACCACCGTTGGCGATTTGAGGGAATGTGGCAACGAATTGGGACGGAGCGGGCGCGATATCGTGGTTGCCACGCAGGGGATAGAAGCCGATCCCGGCGTTGTAAAGATCCTGGGCGTAAAGTGAGCGGATCTGGAAGCTGAAGGTCGTTGAGGAATCGACCACGTCACCGACGGAGATCACCACGGAAACACCTTTGTTGATGAATTCCGTGTCGATTTGCTTGATGATGGAAGCGGCGCAGGAGAGCGGGCTCTTGCCGTCGTTGGCGCAGTCGGCCCACTGGGTATCCGAGATGACGCCGAATTTCCAGGGCGAAGCCATGGCCGTGCTGACCCCGAGGCCGGCCAGGAGAAGGGCAAGGGAGCCCTTGAGGATTTGATGTTTATTCATGAGAGATGCGGTTGAAGTATGTTTTTGTGGTAAAGAAGCGAACTGCTCCGGCATGACGCCATTGCGTGCGTTTTTGTGTCATACCCGGGCCGTTGCTTTCTACCTCGGGAGGCCTTCAATACTTGCCTGTGGCGGCTATTTACCCAGCTGCTACGGGTTTGTAACACGGCTGTCATTTTTGCCCGGATCTTCAAGGAATTGTCACACATGCCGCATTGAGCCGAAGGGGGGCGGACTCCTAAGCTAACGCCCATCACTAAGAGCCCACGCAAAATCGCCCTCATTTAGTTTCCAGCAAATCCCACGACTATGAATGCCATCGCCTTTGGAGAAATCGCGCCCGGTTCGACGACACGGGATGCCTCCACGGCAAGCCGGGTGAAAAGGCTCCACGGTTCGCTCCTGAAACCGCTGGCGCGGCTGACCGGCCTGATGCTCTGGGTGCGCGAGGAGGAAGCGGGTGAGGATGAACTCCTCGTCTGCCGCTCCGCTCAATGCCGCCTTGCAAACGAAGGGGCCTGCCGGGAGATGCTGCGGAGGTTGCGGCGGGAGGCCCGCGCCGCCCGGGAGCCCCGGTATGTTTCGTGCCGGGCCGGGTTTCGCCTTTTTTCGGTACCGATTCCCTCCGAGGAAACGTCGCCTTGCGGATTCATCGAGGGAAGGACGCCGGAACGGGGCGTGGAGAGCCCCGGCGATGCCCTCGAACCCGCGCCCCTGCTGGCTCCGGCCGTTGAGCTGATCACGGGGATCGCCCAAAGCCTCGCGGAGGAGCCTCTGCCCCATCCGCCGGTGGAAACGGGCCCTGTGCAGCGGGCCAAGCTCTATATTCGAGAGCACCTCACCGGCAAGCTGGCCCTCTCGGACATCGCTCGCGCGGTGGATCTGAGCGAGGGGTATATTTCCAAGCTTTTCCGGCAGGAGGAAGGGATTTCGATCGGCCATTATTTGATCCGCGAACGCATCGTCTATGCCTGCGAGCAACTGCTCTCGACGCGCAAGAATGTCTCCGAGATCGCCTACGCGGCGGGCTTTGAATCCATCTCGCATTTTAACCGCACCTTCAAGGCTCACACTCAATCTTCTCCCAAGCGCTACCGCGCCATTCACCGCGCGCAACCGGCGCCCGAGCGATGAATCCCCCGCCTCTCCATGCCTCTCCGGAAGCGGGGAATGAGCCGCGCGAGGCCGCCAGGCCGCTCCCGGGTTTTATCGCCGCGCTGGCGGCGGCGCTCGCGGGCGCATTCTGGATCTACCGGCGCTGCCCGGCCCCGCTTTCGCTGGGCGTCGTGGCGCTAATGTTCTGGGTATGGCTCGCGGCGGTTCTCCGGTACGGCCACGCGGTGTTTGAAAAAAAAGCCGCGCCGCTGGGCAGGCCTTCCCGCTTTGCAACGCACGGCCAGTGGATCGCGCTTTTCGGGCTGGTCGGGATTTTCGGCGGCGTGGCGTGGCCCGGGCCGGGCGGGCTCGGGCCGCTCACTCAAAGCAGCCCGGAATCGCTCCGAGCCTATGCATTGATCTATCTGGCCCTCGGCGCGGGGCTCTTTGTTTACGCTCAGTTCGCCGAATCCCTTCAGCAACGGTTGCACGCCACCGCGCTGGCCGACGTGCTGCGCCTGGCCTGGCTGCTCCCGCCCGCCTGCGGGGTTGCCGCTGCGCTGATCTATCTTCAGATCGCCACCAAGGCCGACTATAACGCCCCCGGCGGTTGGCTGGCTCTGGGCCTTGCCTCGGCGCTGGCCGTCGAACCGTGGACGCGTTTGGGCCTGCGCCAATTCCTACCCAATGGCCTCCGCCAGCCGCCGCTATCGGCCGGCACGAGCCTGTGGCTGAAGGCCGCGCTTTCCGGTGATGGCGGGGCGGGCGCGTGGATCCGGGAAGTGGAGCGCGTGGTGGGGAAAGATTTTCGCCAGCTCTGGATTCTCCGGTTTCTGCGGGCCGCCGCGCTACCGGTATTTCTCGCGGGCCTGCTCCTGGCCTGGAGCGCGACCTGCCTCCACTCGATCCCCACCGCCAGCCGCGGCGTGCTCGTCACAATGGGGCGCTGGGCCGCCACTCCGCTGGAGCCGGGCCTGCATGTGACATGGCCCTGGCCGTTTGCGCAGATCATCAGCGTGGAGACGGGGCGCGTTCGGGAAATCGGCCTCGGTTTCGAGCGGGAAACCACCTTGCCGGTTCTCTGGACGAAAGCCCATGTGGAGGGAGAAAAAAACCTGCTCGTGGACCACGGCGAAACGCTCCTTACCATCAACGTGCCGATCTTTTACCGCATCGCCGATCCGGTGGTCTACCTCGCCGCGGCGACCGATCCCGAGGCCGCGCTCAAGTGCCTGGCCGAGCGCCAACTCGTCCGGATCGCCGCCACACGGGAGAGTTTTCACCTGATGACCGAGGACCGGCAGGCCATCGCCGAGGCGCTTAAAACCAGCCTCCAGGCCGAGGCTGACCGCCACGCTTTCGGAGTGGAGATCACGTTTGTCGGATTAAAGGACATCCACCCTCCCTTGAATGTAGCCCCCGCCTATCAGCAGGTCGTCAGCGCACAGGAATCCAAGGAAGCGGCGATCGACCAGGCCCGCGCTTACGAGGCCCGAAATGTTCCGATGGCCCGCTCCGAGGCGCTCAACCTGACCATCGCGGCGGAGGCTGAGCGCGCCAAACGCGTCGGCCAGGCCGTGGGCGAAACGGGACGCTTCGACGCCGTGGCCGCCACCGAGCGTCTGGCCCCCGCGCTCTTCCGCGCCAGGCTGGAATACGACGCCTTGGACGAGACGCTCCCCAAGGCCACGAAGACGATCATCGGGGTGGCTCCGCACGCCGCGCCCCCGGAGTTCGACCTCGACTTTCGCCCGGCAGCCACGCGTTCCACCGATGTCCCGGGCAAAATTTCCAAGCCATGATGAAACTCCCTTCCCTCGTGCGGCTGCTGCCGCCCGTCCTCACCGCCGCGATCCTGCTGGCGTTTATGACCGGCTTTGTCATTCGCCAAAATGAACAGGCCGTGGTCACGCGCTTCGGCAAGCCGATGAGCGTGATTTCCGCCCCGGGGCTTTACTTCAAATGGCCCTGGCCCGTCGAGGCCGTCAACCGCGTCGATGCCCGGCTCAATTTCCACGAGGCCCGGCTTTCTGAGGCGCTAACCAGGGACCGCCGCAATGTCGTCGTGCCCGTGTTTGTCGGCTGGCGCGTGGCGGATCCGCTCAAATTTCTGGAAGCCATGGGCAATGCCGAGAACGCCCGGGGCAAGCTCGACAGCCTGGTCAGCAGCGCAAAGAATACCGTGCTGGGCACCTGCGAATTTAAAGAGCTAATCTCCGCCGAACCGCGCGATCAACCGGCGCTGGAGGAGATCGAGGCGAAGATCCTCGCCATCGTCGCCCCGCAGGCCGCGAGCGCCTTCGGCATCCGCGTCGAGCAGATCGGCATTGAGCGGATCATGCTGCCGGAGGCTAACACTAGTTATGTCTTTGAGCGGATGCGTGCCGAGCGCTCGCAATTCGCCGAACGCTACCTTGCCGAAGGCCGCCAGGAAGCCGACGCCATCCGCGCCAAAACCAACGCGCAACGGACCGCGATCCTGGCCGACGCACAGCGGGACGCGGAGATCAAGCGCGGCGAGGGCGAGGCCGAGGCGACGCGCATCTACAGCCAGTCGCACAGCCGCAATGCCGAGCTCTACCTGTTTCTGCGCCGCATCGACACGCTCAAAAAGTCGATCAACCAGAACACCACGCTCATACTGGATACCACGCGCCCCCCGTTCGACCTCCTCACCCAACCCAACCCGGCCGATGAAGCGAAAAAAAACTGACGCCGCCTTTACCTCGGACGACGTGCTGGCTGCGCTGCGCTCGGCGACGCGGGTGCTCGGCTTCGGGATGCTGGGTGTGCTTCTGTATTACTTCACCTCGGGGATCGCCATGGTGGCCCCGAACGAAGCGGGGCTCGTGCTGCGGCTGGGCAGGCCGCTCGGCGCTCCCCGTCCGCCGGGGCTGCTGCTGGCCTTTCCGCTGCCCATCGACGAGGTCATCAAGGTGCCGGTAAAGACGGTCCAGGAGGTGCCGCTCAATCTCTGGGCCTGCGCCGGAGCCGACTCGGGCTCGCTAGATCCCGCCGCGCAGCCCTACTCGCTCACCGGCGACGCCAATATCATCCGCGCCAATTTCGTCGTGCGCTACCAGATCGCCGACCCCGCCGCGTACGCGCTCGGGGCCTCCGACCGCGACGGCCTGCGCGACGCCATTCTCTACCAAGCCGCCTGCAAAGCCGTCTCTGCGATGAGCGTGGAAAACGCGCTCACGGTGGGCAAAAACGAGATCGGCCTGAGCGCGCTTCGCCTGGCCCAGGCGGAGCTGGATCGGCTCGGCCTCGGGCTGCGCCTGCTGGCATTTGAAACCAAGGAGATCGCCCCGCCCTCGACCGTGGCCGGGGCTTTCCAGGCGGTGGTGAGCGCCAAGGTGCAGGCGAGGACGTTCGTTGAGGAAGCCAACAGCTACGCGGCCTCGCAGCTGCCGGGAGCCGAAGCCGAGGCCAACCGCATCCGACAGGAAGCCGAGACGTATGCCCAGGGAACCATCGCCAAGGCCCGGGGCGAAGCCTCCGCATTCAACGCGCTCGAAACGCAATACGCCGCCAACCCGACGCTGGTGCGCGCACGACTTTACGGCGAGGCGCTGAGCGTCGCCCTGCCCAAGGCCAAGCTCTCCACGCTGCTTCCCGGCACAGGCTCGCCGCGGGTCCTCCTCGCCCCGCAGGTCGATAAATCCCCTCGCCGCTCCGAACCCGACTCTCTGCCATGAGCCTTTCCGCACCCGACCGCTTGATGCGGCTTAAGCTCGTCTTCGTCATCGCCGCCGCGCTTTTGCTCGCGGTGGGCTTCGGCCTTGGGCGTCTTCTGCCCGGCCAGGGGGACCTGGCAGCCTGCTGGAGCCTGGCCGGGGCGCTCGTGGCCGCGCTGCCGATCGCCGGGGAAGTGCTCGAATGCCTGCGCAGGAAATCCGCCGAACCGGCTAAGCTCTACATCGCACAGTTCATTCTGCTCGCCGTGGTGGCCTGCATCGCGGGGGGGCAGTTTGTGACTGGCGGCATCGTGGCCATCATCCTGGCCGTGGGGCAGATGCTCGAAGATCGGAGCATGCTCGGCTCCAACGAGGCGATCCAGACGCTGCTGAAACTCTCCCGCACGGTGGCCCGCCGCGTGAGGCCCGACGGCTGCGGCGAGGAGGAGGAGATCGACGCCACGCTGCTGAAACCGGACGACCGCATCCGGCTGCGCCCCGGCGATGTGATCCCCGCCGACGGCGTGGTCGCCACGGGCCGCTCCTCGGTCAACCAGGCGAACATCACCGGAGAATCGCTTCCCGTGGAGGTGGAGCCCGGCTCGGCGGTCTTCGCAGGAACGACAAATCTGACAGGTTCGCTGGAAGTGCGCGTCACCGAGGCGGGCCCGGATACGCTGCTCGGAAAAGTGCGCCAGATCGTGGAGGAGGCCCAGGCCACCCGAGCACCCATCATGCGTATTACCGAGGAATACGCACGCTATTACATGCCGCTCATCCTGCTAATCTGCGGGTTCGTCTTTTTCTTCACGCGCGATCTCCAGCGGGCCATCGCGGTGCTCATTGTGAGCGTGCCGTGCGCTTTCATCCTGGCAGGCCCGGCCGCGATGATCGCCGCGCTTGCCGCAGCCTCGCGCCTGGGAATTTTGGTCAAAAGTGTCCGGCTTTTCGAGGCCGCTAGCCATGTCAGCACCGTGGTCTTTGACAAAACCGGCACGCTGACGACGGGCCATCTCCGCGTCACCCGGGTTGATCCCGCCGAGGGGGTTTCGCGCGAGGAACTGCTCGCGTGGGCCGCTGCTTTGGAGACGCATTCCAACCACCCCGTGGCGCGCTCCATTGTTCGCGCCGCCACGGAGCAGGCTCTGGTGGTTCCGGAGGCACTGGAGGTCTGCGAGGAGCACGGTCTGGGCGTTGAGGGGCGCGTGGGCGAAGGGCTCTTACTAGCGGGCCGCGCGGCTTGGCTCTCGGCCCGGGGCGTCGCCATCGCCGCTGCGCCGGACGCCGCCGCGTGGAGCGCGATCCACGTTGCACGCAACGGGCTCCATGCCGGAACAGTTTACCTCGCCGACACGCTGCGCCCAGAGGCCCCATCTGTGCCCGCGCAGCTTCGCAAAAGCGGGATCGAGCGTTTCGTCATGCTCACCGGCGACCGGCGGGAGGTAGCTACCGCCATCGCAGGAGAGATCGGGTTCGGCGAATTCCAGGCGGAATGCCTGCCCGCGCAAAAGCAGGCGGCCGTCGAGGCGCTCAAAGCCGAGGGCGAAACCGTCCTGGTAGTGGGCGACGGCGTCAACGATGCCCCAGCCCTCGCGGCCGCCGATCTAAGCATCGCCATGGGGGCCCTCGGAAGCCCTGTGGCGATTCAGACCGCCGACATCGCGCTGATGTCTGACGATCTGCGCCGCGTCCCGCAGTTTGTGGAACTCTCCAAACGCACGCTGGCTGTCATCAATGGAAACATGCTTTGCGGCGTGATCTTCATCGTGCTTTCCATCGCAGTCTCGAGCGCCGGGCTCGTCAGCCCGCTGGCGGCAAGCGTCATCCACGAACTCGGCGCGTTTTTTGTGATTTTCAACAGTGCTCGACTGCTGAGCTTCGAGGGGCGCATCTAGCCCCCCCAAACAGCCATCAACCCGCCGCTAAATTTTCCAATTGCCGACGGATTCGGGAAGGTCGGCCTCGGTGGGGGCAAAGTGCAGCGTTTCCAGGATCCGCAGACGGCGCTCGACAAAGCCGGGCGCGTTGCGGGCCCGGGTGAAGCCGCTGCCAATCACCATTTCTTCCTGAATGCGGCCGGGACGCGGCGAAAAGATGATGACGCGGTCGCTCAGGTAGAGGGCCTCGTCGATGTCGTGCGTGACCAGCAGCGTGGTGGTGTTGTAGCGCCGCGTGAGGTTGCGCAGTTCGTCCTGCATGGCCATGCGGGTGAAGGCGTCCAGTGCGCCGAGCGGTTCATCAAGCAGCAGCACGGGAGGCCGGTTGACCAGCGCGCGCGCCAGAGCGGCCCGCTGCGCCATGCCGCCGGAGAGGTGCTGCGGCAGGGCGTCGGCAAAGGCGCCGAGGCCGACGCGCGCAATCAGGTCGTCCACATCGCCCGCATGCGGATTGCGCCGCCCGCCGCGCATGTTCGGGCCAAAGGCAACGTTCTGGCGAACTGTCAGCCACGGAAAGAGGTTCGGGTCCTGAAAGACAAAGCCGATGTTGGTATCCACGCCGCTAACGGTAACGCCGTTGACAGAAACCCGCCCGGCGGAAGCGTCGGTGAGCCCCGCAATGATGCGCAGCAGCGTGGACTTGCCACAGCCGCTGGGGCCGACGAGCGAAACGAATTCGCCAGGCTGGACGGTGAGGTTGATGCCGTCGAGCGCGACCGTCCCGGCGGCGCTGTCGGCGATGACGCCCTCGGCGGGCGGGAAAACCTTCCGCACCTGCTCGGCGTGGACGGCGGGCGGTTGTTGTGCAGCGTCTACCATTTGATGACCCCCTGCTGCCAGCGCAGCACCCGCGAGCGAACGGCAAAGAGCGCGCTCATCAAGCCGGAAAAAAACACCCCCATCACCAGCAATGCGGCGAATACCTTGTAATACTCCGCAAAGTTCTGCGCCCACGTGATGTAAAAGCCCAGCCCGGCCTTGACGCCGATCATCTCCGCTACGATCAGCGTGAGGAACGATGCCGAAAGCGCCATGAAGAGGCCGACGAAAATCGAGGGCAACGCCGAGGGAATGGCCACATGGCGAATCAACTGCCATTGGTCGGCACCGAGGGTACGGGCCACCTCCAGGTGACTGTGGCGCACGCCCGCAATGCCGCTGGAGGTCAGTACGATCATCGGGAACAAGCTCGCCAGCCCGATGATGAAGGCGCTGGCGCCGAAGGTGGTCGGGAAGAGCACCAGGGCCAGCGGAATCCACGCGGTGGCGGGCACCGGGCCGAAAAACTTGAGCACCGGCATTCCCCAGAAATTCGCCCGCTTGCTCCAGCCGATCCAGACGCCGAGCAAAAAGCCCGCGCCGCTGCCGCAAATAAACCCGGTGGCCAGCAGCCGCAGCGAGTGGAGCGTGCCAATGGCCAGCATGCTGACTTCGGACGAGACGCCGAAGACCGAAAAGACCCGGTCGGGCCCCGGAAAAAACGGCATAGGCAGCAGCCCCATCTTGCCGGTGACGACCTGCCAAAGGCTGATGCCAGCAAGCGCCGCGGCCCATAGCGGGGCGACTTCACCGGCCCGTTGACGCAGCCGCGCAGACCACCATGAGGCAGCCAAGTAGGCCAGCCACACCAGAGCAACTGCCCCTAGCAGCCCAGGGAAGGTCTGGGAGGCCGAAAGCGGGATCTTGTCGGGCCAATAACGATGAATCGCATAAGCGCCGCCAGCTGCTAGCAGCGGCGCGGAAGCGTTGAGAACGGATTTGACCCTCATGAAACAGCGATGCAAACGGTGCTATTTCGTGGCGATGGGCTCGTCGCAGCAGTTATGGGGCGCTTTCTGGGCCTGGCTGGCAGCGGGGTGATCTTTTTTCAGCTCAACCTGGCCAACTTTTTCCACGGTCACCTTCTCCAGCCAAGCGTCACTGACGTTGTCCAACGGTTGGAAAACCTGTTTGACGAGCTGGTCCACATCCACGCCGCTACCGAGCACGCCGATCTTCTTCAATGCTTTGGCAGCGGTGGCCGCCGCGTTACGCCCGCCCTCCACGGACGGGATGTAATCAAGCTTCGAAAGCACGCGGGCGTTGACCTCCACGGTGCCGCTGATGTGCTTGCCGTTGACCGCGAGCTCGGCGGCCGCTTGCGGGTTGGCGGCAATCCACTTGGCGGCGCGAAGTACGGCGCGCGTGATGCCCGCGGCGGTCTTCGGGTCGTTTTTCACGAGCTTGCCGCTGGTCACGATCACGCAGCAGTACTCGTCTTTATAAGGGGCGTCGGTCGCCTGGTCCACGATGCTGCGGACATTCCCTTCGGTGAGCAGGATCTCGGCAATCGGGTCGGCAAGGGCGATGGCGTCCACCTGGCCTTTTTCGAGCGCGATCTTGAGCTCTGGCGTCGGGAACGGTTTCCATTCGACGTCTTTCTGGTAATCGTAGCCCTGGTCGCCCACCACGCGCACCGCGAAGACCCACGGGCTGCTGCCCAGCGCGGGCACGCCAATGCGCTTGCCCTTAAGGTCGGCCGCAGTTTTGATGGCCGAGTCTTTCGGCGCAAGGATGTGCAGGCAGCCGCGGTGAACTCCGGCAGTAAATTTCGCATCAAGCCCCTCGGAAATCGGCTTAAGGTAGTTCATCACCAAGCCCTGCGTAGCGTCGATGCGCCCGAGCGCAAGACCCTCTTTAATAAAGGCCCAGTCCCCAAGTACCAGGTTCGCATCGAGGCCCTCGTCGGCGAAGAAGCCCTTGGTCTTGGCAATGTAGACCGTCGAGTCACACGTCGTGGCGACATAAGCGATCGTCACCTTTTTCAGCTCCTTGGCCGGAGCCTTCTCCGCGTCAGCTGCAAAAACGTTGCCCGCAACGCTGGCGATAAGGCCCGCGAGCGCGATTTTGCTAAATAAAGCCCATGACTTTTTCATAAAATTGGATTCTGCCTGGTTGTTTTAAGCTCCCTGATGCGGCGCTCAATGTATTACCACCTATATAGTAGGTAGGTGGATTACCTGTCAGCAAGATGAAAGTCAAGCCCACGCTGCACAAAATGCCCATGGTGAGGCAAATAAACCGCCCCCACCGGCCCAGAGTCAAAGCCCACGTGCTTTCATCTTCATCCCGCTGTAGGCGTAAAAAACGGGGGATAATTGGAAAATAACCCTTCTTTTTCGCCAGAATGACAATTCCTGGCTATGTTTCAACAATTTTTGCAAAGACTGATTTCCTGGGGATCGTTACATTCGCCGCATCGTAGTGTGCAGAAGGATACCGTGCACATTTTCGACGGAATGACCAGTCTTCTGGAGTTTTTCGTCTACCCACCAGATAGGTAGACGCCACGAAAATACCAATCCTTAGAATGGCTTCCGACCAGCGAACTGGAGGTTGCATGAAAAAACAAAACAACCATGAGATCAGTTCAAGAACTCGCGGGCACACTGCCCACGCCAAGTTCCATCGCATTTTCCGCCGATCGGAGGCCCTCGGTCGGCGGCGTCTTTGTGGCTTCGCCTACTGGCGATATTAGCCGCACATCCATCCTTCGGCGATTACTGCTAGTCGGTGTAGGAGCCTCCTGCATTCCCCTTTCCACTCTGGCGATAGCCGCTGACGGCAGCACATCGCCCGCGGCCGAGGCGGCCTCCTCACAAACCAGCAAAGCTCCGGAAGGAGCCTCCTCGTCTTCCACCCAGAGCGAAGTAGAAGCCCTCCGCAACGAACTGCGCGAACTCCGTAAGGAACTCCAGCAACTCAAAGAAACCACCTCCGCCAACGACACCCGCCTCAGATCTTTCTCGGAGAAATTCGAAAACATCGGCGTCAACAGCAATTCCGATACATCCTCGGAATATGCGACCAAAAGCGACCTCGAAGCCCTGAGAGACGTCCAGGACGAGAACACCATTAGAAGCGTCGGATCAAGCTCCAGCATCTCGAGCTATCAGGTCAACGGAAACAAGCACCTGATCAGTCTTACCGGATATGCCTCGCTGGGCTATTCCGCAGGTTTTGATGCGCTCGCCAAAAGCTCTCAAACCTTTAAGCTGTCCGGCATTGGTATCAACCTCACCGGAAGCCTCCGGTCTAACCCGGGATCTGACGGCGACGTTAACTATAAAGTGGGATTGATCGCTTCGCCGACCACGGTAGTCAATTCCGTAACCGTGGTCTCCACCGCGAAAACCAGTGGCACCAAGACCGTTGTCACGAATACCGTAAACACACCCAGCACCAAGGCAAGTTACGTGAACTTAGGTGATGTCTACGCAACGTATGACGTCAAAACAACGAAGCTGGAACTGGAACCGTCATGGACGCTGCAATTCCAGGTGGGTCAATACCTGACCCCTTACGGTATTGATCCAGTGGCGACGGAAGACCAAATCCCGACCATTAATAAGGCACAGTACGTCTCGAAGCTTGGTTTTGGCCGTGACATTGGTGTGACTGCCAATGGCACCTTCTTCAATGTCAATGACCCGTCCGCGGTCACCACACCAGTAATCGCCTACAACCTCGGCGTCTACAATGGTTCCGGACCAAACGCAGTGGACACCAACAGGTCCATCGACTTGCTGGGCCGGGTGGTGCTCTCTCCGTTTCCGCAGTATTTCTCCACTTTCCGCAACTTGAAGTTCGGAGGCAACTGGTATGAGGGAAATCTTGGGCAAGACCATGACGACCTTCCCACCCGGCGGCGCTACGGCGGCGATGTCGCGTGGCTGCGCAAACCATTCCTGCTAAACTTCGAATACGTTCACAGCCAGGATGGTTACAGCGGTTACTCGACCAACATCAACGACACCACCGTAACCTGGCCCTCTCCAACCGCCGCCTACAAAGAGAGCGACAGCTACGTGGCAACGCTCTTCTGGACGCCCAGCACGCTGCCTGACTTCCAGCCGTGGATTCGGTATGACCGGTTCAAGCCCACCGCCTTTGACGGCCTGAACGCGGCCAGTACCCTCTTGGGGAACACCCAGACGGACATCTACTCCATCGGCTTCAACTGGTTCATCTGGTCCGTAGAGCCGGTCATCAGCCGGTCGTATTCCACGCAGCAAACAAACCGCGTTCTCAAGCTGCAGCTTGGCTACGACTACATTGATCAGCAAAACCTGACCAAGGCGCGTCACCAAGTCAACGGCGTCGTGACCTATAACTTCTAGCCTTTAGGGAAACTTCACCCGCCCCATCGTTTCAACATACATCAATATAAAATCATATGCCAGACACAGACATTGTTAGTAAAAAAATCGCGATCCAAGGTAATGGAATCAAGATTACGCCGGAACTTAAGGCGCAAATCGCCGCCGAAGGTTATTACCCAATCGCATTAACTTGGTTGCAGGACGACATCACCGGCCCCTTCTCCTTCACCGGCTACGGGGACGAATCGCCCTTCGAACTGCGCGATGTCGACGGCCACTACGCCGTTTACGAAAACGGCAAATATTTCACTGACGCGACCTTCTACAAGAAACCCGATTTCTTTGACAAACAGCACACGGCCAAGGGGTTGGAAGGACAGTCACAAGACACCATCTTCATCGACGAAGGCATGTCGGGCGTCATTACGCCTTGCGGAACCTCCAAGGACTACGATTCGGAAGGCGATCTTTTCAAAATCACGAAAGGCCGTTTCCCCTACGTCACGGTCGCCTGCTATAACGGCCTCGTCATCTGGCCCGCATGGGGCTGCTTGTACACCCGCGCCAAAAGCGAGTGCAAGTTCTGCTGCATTCCCGGCGATTACAACGAACACAAGCTCCTGCACAATGACGACGACTACTGGACCAACCTCGGCGAGACCTTCGCGGCGGCTGTGGAGGAAATCGGGCCGGAAATCGGCCAGGTTTCTTTGACCGTCGATTCGGGAACGCTTCCCGGAGCCGACAAAGGCGCGCATGTCTACATCAAGGTGCTCGAAACGCTCCGCGCGCGCCTCGGCTACCTACCCGAACTGCTCTACCGGCGCGCAGTCATCGAGCCGCCGCTCGATTTCGAGTGGCTGCAACGCCTTGCCGACGCCGGGTTCACCGACATCCAAATGGACGTGGATGTATACGACCCGCAGGAGCGCCGTTACGTGATGCCCAACGCCAAGGGCAACCGGCCACTTGCTGACTACATCAAAGCGTTCCGCAAGGCGAAGGAGATCTTCCCTGGCGAAGTCGCCACACAGCTCGTCGCGGGCATCCAGAGCGATGAAAACCTGCTCAAGGGCGTCGAGCATTTCGCCAGCGAGGGCATTCCGACCCTGGTGACGCCCTTCCTCCCCTTCGGCCATGGCCGCGACTGGCGCGCCACCGGCGAGGTGGACGTCCCGAGCGCCGACCGGATGCGGAGAATCTACGACAAAGCCGCCGCGATTTTGACCAAGTACAACGTGCCGCCGCCCAACTTCCGCGGCGGCGTCAGCTCCCTGGCCGAGACGATGGGACGCAGGCTCAAGCGCGTCAATGCGCTGACCCACCCCAAAGACCTCAATCCCCGGCCGGTTTCGGTGGCTGCCTAATTTGCACCCTAATCAAAAAAAAATGAGAGAAACACCGTATGAAAATCAACCCATTACTCAAAAATATCACACACCGTCTGGTGTGGGTGGGGCTTCTCGCTAGCGCCGGCGTCTCGTTTGCCGCCGACGCGGACCAAGCCGTCACCAAATCCACCGCCCTGCCCCCGAAAGTTCCGGGAAAAGAGCGAACCGCCAAAATCCAACTGACGGAAGTCACCGCCATCGCCGCGAAAAAGGGATGGCTTCAGGAAGAATACGCCAAGGTTAACGCCAAGGTGGAAATGGTCAACAGCAGCGTGCTCGGAGTCCCGGGCGCCGAGGCTTCCCTTCTTGACCGCGGCGACCTGCACATTACCAGCCGCATGGCGTACCCCGCCCTGCAACACCGCGCCAACGGACTGGACGCGGTGGTCATCTGGCAGAGCGTCAACGCCCATCCCCGGCGCGTGGCCATCCAGGTGCTCGCCGATTCAAACATCCAAACCGTGGCGGATCTGAAAGACAAGAAACTCGGTTCGTCCCTGGTAGGATGCCCCTACTATGGGTCCCGCGAAGCGATCATCAAGGCCGGACATGACCTCGACACCGACCTTGCCAAAGGCGACATCCGCTTCGTGAACATCTCCGGAGCGGCGTCGATCTCAGCGTTCCTCGCGGGGAAAATCGATTCCACGGGAAGCCACCCTGGAACCTCGTCGACCGCACCGCTCTACGTTCAGAAACAAGTGCGTGAGATTGCTACAGCAGTTCCCGGCGGAGCCTATACAAACGCAGGCGGGCGCACCATGTTCTTCGCGATGCGGAAATGGTCGATTGAGAATCCCGACCTCGTAAAGGCATTTCTGCTGGCATGGGACCGCACTGTTCGTTGGATCAATTCCGACAACGGCGCTCACTGGGACGAAGCGGCACAGATTGCCTCGCGTGAGCTTCGCGAGCCCAAAGCCGTCGCCTTGTATGACCTGAAGGACGTTTCGCGAATCTCGTGGAGCTGGGGCCAGGTCGACTACGCCGACGCGGTTGACTCGGTGAAGAAATTCCAGGAATGGGCCATCTCCGTACGGGATCCCTTCTTCACCAAGAAACACCTCACCGACAAGCAAATCGAAGCATTCATCGACAAACGCTTCTTCGCTGGCGGCGATTACTTCGTGGACACGAGCGAACGCGCGAAGACTGCCGCAAACCAAGGAGCGGCGACTCCCGCGATCGACACCCGCGCAGGAGCGCAACTAGCCCAGGCAACCAGCGGCCAATAGCAGCAAGCCGTAGCCGTGAATCGTCAGACTTACGGCTACAGACCTAAGAACATCGCATGATGAAGGAGGGGCTTCGCTCCATTCCCAAAAAAGAATGGGGCGAAGCGCCTGCCTCCGGTTCGACAACTGCAACGAGATACTTATGAGTGCTGAAAATATACAATTGCTGGCCCGCAACGTCAGCGCGGTCCCGGCTAAACCCAAGGAGTATGTGGGACACCCCAATACCGCCGGTTACTATTGGCGCATTCGCCGCGCGCTGGCGAAGATCAAGCCGGTACTGGCGTTATTGAAAGATAAGTCCCTGGACTGGGCCCTTCCCGTGGGGATCCTGTTGCTTTGGGAAATCTCCACCCAGCTCCACTGGGTCAAGCCCGTATTTCTTCCCGGGCCAAGAGAAGTTGCCGAATCATTTTACGATCTGCTGGTCAATCAAGACTTGCTGCTCGATTTCCGCGCAAGCGCGATTGAGGTGGTCCTGGGGTTCTCGCTCGGAGCCGTGCTCGGTCTTTTAACTGGCATCGGCGCGGGGCTCTCGCATTCAGTAGAGCGATTTTTAGGCACCACACTCAACGCCTTTCGCCAGGTTCCGCCGCTGGCCTGGCTTCCGCTCCTGGTACTGTGGATCGGCATCAGCCTGTTTGCGAAAAGCGTGATGATCGGCAAAGCCGTGTTTTTTCCGGTATTCTTAAATACGCTCCAGGGAATTCGCGGCGTATCGAAAAAGTATATCGAGGTCGCCAGTATCTTTGAGTACAACCAAGCGCTGCTTCTACGCAGAGTCATTCTCCCGGCGGCGCTGCCTTCCATCTTTGTCGGCTTGCGCTACGGAGCCGGGCTGGCCTGGGCGACCGTCATCGTGGCCGAAATGCTCGGCTCGCGCGTCGGCCTCGGCTTTCTACTAACGCGCGCCCAGGAGATGCTGCTCACCGCACAGCTCTTTGTCGTGATCGTCATCATTGGCGCAGTCGGCTACCTCGTCGACGTCGCCCTGCGCAAAATCGAAAACAACCTACTTCGTTGGAAGAAAGGCTTCGCAGGCTAAACCCACCCATTTTTACAAATAATATTTTATATGAGCACATCTACAAATCAACCCACCACGGCGGATTCCCTTACCGAAACCGCCCTATTATCACAAGTCGTACCCGACTATATCAACCAAACCCAATGGGCCACGCTGGCAACCGTGCGTGAGGACGGCGCGCCCGTTCTGCGCGTAATGGGCAGCTTCGCCCCGGACGGAATCAACGTCATTTTCTCCACCCGCAAGGCGGCCGCCAAATCCCGCCATATCGCGAGCAACAATCTCGTCAACTTCTTCTTTCAGCACGAAAACCAGAAGCTCGAAGCGTTCAAAAACGTCGCAATCATCGGCCGGGCAGAGGAATTAACAGACGGCCCTGAATATCAGAAGGCCGTCGAACTCCTGAGTGCCCGCAATCCCCGCTTCAAGACCCGCGTCGAACGCGGTGAACTGACCGATACCGGGATCTACATTATTCGCACTACCGAGGTCAAATACCTCGACTACAGCTTCGGCGCCGGGCCAACCGCCGTCCGGGAAATCATTCTTTAGTTTTTACCTTAAACTAGCAAACCATCATGAGCACATCTACGTTGGAACTTGATCCCCAAATACAAACCGCCTCCGTGCAGGTTACGGAAGCGATCTACACCATCTGCCCGGTCCTCGTGGCCTCGCACATCGCCGTCCACCAGGGCTTATTGGATACTGAACTGGAAAAAGTCGGTGCATCCTCGAAGTACCTTTGGTCTCTACCGAGCGCCGAATGGCTTTCGCACTTCAACCACACGCTGCCCAATCAATTCCGCGACGGCGGTAACATTCCTGCCATTCACGCCCGCTCCGAGGGCCAGCGCACAAAATTGATCGGCCTGACCTTCTCCAACGACGGCGGGCAAATTCTTGTCCGCGTCGATTCAGGCATCAACAAAGTCGCGGACCTCAAAGGCCGCAAAATCGGGCTCTACAAGCGCGTCAAGACAGACCGCGTCGACTTCTGGCGCGCCACGGCCGAGCGCGGCATTGTGCTCGCCTTGGATCTCGCCGGTTTGAAGACCTCGGATGTCGAGATCGTCAATCTGGAGGTGAGCGGGCCGGATTACCCCTCGGACGCTCCCACAAAAAACCCGGGCGAACGTTTCCGGGGCACGTGGAGTGGGCCTGGCCCGCACTTTGGCGCGGAGATTGACGCGCTGCTGGCAGGCGACGTCGACGCGATTTACGCGAACCGCGGCCGAGCCCATGTGTTCGAGCGCGACGGCCAGGTCAAGGTCATTGAAGACCTCGGGCTGCGCCCGGACTGGACGCTGCAAGTGGCTAATTCACCCTTCACGATCACCGTCAGCGAAGAACTCGCCGAAGAGCATCCCGAAGTCGTCGTCGCCTACCTGCGCGCCGCGATCAAGGCGGGCCGCTGGGTGGACGTGCACCGCGATGAAGCGGCCGACATTTTCGGCGACATCATTTCGCACTGGGCTGGCAAGTGCATCCTGAAGCAGGAGCTCCAGCGCTACCGCTTTGTACCGAACCTCTCGGCGAAAAACCTCGCAGGCATCGAGATCGAGAAACAATTCCTCCTAAAGCATGGCTATATTCGCAATGACTTCAACGTCAAGGAATGGGCTGACAACAGTTTCCTCGAGGAAGCGCTGCGGTCGCTCTAGCCGCACGAAAAATCGCATACCCAATCCGATCCTATGAGTTTCACATCATTGGAAGCCGCACCCAAGCCCGCGGCGATTCACGGCCTCACCGAGGTCTTATATACAATCTGCCCCGTCTTCAACGCCGCCAATGTCGCCGTTGAACTCGGCTGGCTCGACGACGAGTTCAAGAAAGTCGGCGCAAAGGCCGTTTACCTGCGCTCGCTTCCCGACAACAAGGGCTGGATCCCGCACTACACCCATTCGCTGCCGAACTTGATCCGCGACGGCGGGGCGATCCCGACCATCCAGGCCCGGGCCGACCTGACCAGCACCCGGCTCATCGCCCTGACCGGCACGCATACCGGCGGGCAAATCCTCGTCCGGGCGCTTTCAGACATCTGGCGCGTGGCCGATTTGAAAGGCCGCAAGATCGGTCTCTTCCAAAGCCTGAACACCGCCAAAATCGACTTCGTTCGCGGCACCGCCGAGAAGGGAATCCTTAACGCCCTGGCCCTCTCCGGGCTCAAGCGCGAGGAGGTCGAGATTGTCGACATCAAGGATGCCGATGATCATCGGTTCGAACCGGCATCGAAGCCGTCCGAGCTTTGGGCTCAGAGCTCGGGCCGAAGGCTCGCGGACGGCGGCGCGGAAGTGCAGGCGCTGCGGGAGGGGGTCGTCGATGCCATCTACAGCCATAGCGGACGCACGCAGGCGCTGGTGGAGAGCGGCGAATTTAAAGTCATCGAAGACCTGAGTCGCCGGGATGACTGGACGCTTCAGGTGGCCAATGGTCCTATCACAGCCGCGATCAACACGGAATTTTCCGAACAGCATCCGGAAGTCGTGGTGGCCTATCTGCGGGCCGCCATACGGGCGGGGCGGTGGATCAACGCCAACCGGGAGGCGGCGGCGGCGATCCTGCATCGCGTGACCTTCCACCCGACGGTCGCGGCCACGGCCCGCGCCATAGCGGGGCTCGACTTCGTTCCCAATCTCTCGCCAAAAAACCTAGCGGGCATCGAGATCGAAAAGAATTTCCTCCGCGACCACGGATACCTCACCCATGACTTCGACGTAAGGGACTGGGCAGCCCCTCACTTCCTCGAAGAGGCGCTTGGCAGTTTGGACAACTAGCAGTTAATGCCGGGCGAAGCGTGGCTGGCGGGAGAACCCTGAAAAAGCTCTTCCCGCCGGTCACGGCCTTGGCCCTAGCAACCCATCGTATCGCATGAGCAACTCGCATCAAATCGGGCTGGAAATCAACCGGCTGACCAAAACCTTCAACACCGACCGCCTGGCCGTCACCGCGCTGGAAAACGTGGATCTCAAAATCCGCAAAGGCCAGTTCGCGTCGATTGTCGGCACCAGCGGCTGTGGCAAAACCACGCTGCTAAGAATCGTGGCCGGGTTGGAGAATGATTTCGACGGAAGCATCGAGTTGGACGGAAAAGACATCAAGGGCCCCAGTAAGGACAAAGGCGTGATCTTCCAGGAACACCGCCTGCTGCCCTGGCTCACCATCGAAGAGAATGTCGGCTTCGGCCTCGTTTCGCGACCCGCTGCCGAGCGGCGCGAATTGGTCGAGCGCTACCTCGCGCTGGTCGGCCTCAAAAAATTCGCCAAAGCTTACCCGGCCCAGATCTCCGGCGGCATGGCCCAGCGTGCGGCGATCGCTCGCGCATTGGTCAACAAGCCGAAAATCCTGCTACTCGATGAACCCTTCGGCGCCCTGGATGCCATCACGCGAATGCACATGCACAGCGAGCTGGAGAAAATCTGGCTCGATGAAAAAACCACGATGGTAATGGTGACCCACGATGTTGAGGAAGCAGTCTATCTCAGCGATGTGGTGATCCTGATGTCCCACCGACCGGGCCGCATCAAGAAGATCATCCCGGTTCCGCTCGCCCGACCGAGGAACCGCAGTCACCCCGATTTTCTCGCCATTAAGCGAGAGCTGCTGGAGGAATTTCACCTCAATAACAAAGACATCTTCACTTACGAAATTTGACGCTCCGGATTATCGGCAAAAAGACAAACCGTATGAAATGGACCTTCTATTTTCTCTTCGCCACCCTGTTTTCTGTTGGGACAGCACTTGCGTTGAGCCACGGCTGGAACAATCCACAACCCGCAGCCACAGCCCCAGCGACCGTTGAGCGAAAAGCCCCCCTCCCCTCCTGCTGCGAGCGGGAAAACGGAGGGAAATAGCGCCTTCTTCATTTTATGGCATCAAAAGACCTCACCTCGGCATCAAGCTGGATCCCGAACCTCCTGGCTACGGCGCTCACCCTCGCCCTGCTATTGACGCCCCGGTTCGTTCCGCCTTGCGATCATCAAATCACGACCGCAGCAGGCGGGGCGGTGCCGATGCGATGCCATTGGACGTTCCAGGCGGAATTTCTCATCGCGGCGGCAGCAGTGCTCGTAGCGGGGCTGCTATGGATTGTACGCCACGGTGAGGCGCGCCGCGTGGTCGGCGTGGTACTTGTGATCTTCAGCTTGCTGGCGGTTTCCGTAACCCAGCCGTGGGGCATCGGCTTGTGCGGCCGCGCGGAAATGGCCTGCCATCATACGGCCCACTGGATCTGGCTCTGGGCTGCGCTGCTGGCCATTGAGGGCCTATTCATCGCCGTTCGCGCACGGATTCCGGGGAAACACGCGGCCCCACCCGACCCCTGGGAAGGCCAGGGAAAAACATCGAGGGAGGCCAGGCTATGATCCGGCTCATTATCAACGGTCTGCTGCGGCGGCGCTGGCAATCGCTGGCGGCAACAATCGGCGTGGCCATCGGCGCGGGTTTATTGTTCGCCGTTTTCCTGCTCTACGAGGGGCTTGATAAGGGCTTGGAACGGGGACGCCAACGGCTGGGAGCCGATCTTCTTGTAGTACCATCCAATGCTACTGTAGACCCAGACAAGGCGTTGTTTGCGGGCTCGCCGCTGAGCGTCTACATGGATAAAAAGTACAGCGCGCTGGCGGCAAAGGTGCCCGGGGTTAAGCGGGTTGATGGCCAGTTTTTCACCCAATCGCTACGGTTGGATTGCTGCTCGGTTGGCTCGGAAACCCGCCTCATCGGCATCGAAAAGGCTGTTATCGGAAGGCTTGCGGGAATGTCGCCCAATGGTCGTGATCACTTGGATGCCGACGAGGTGATTATCGGATCGGAAATCATGGGTGGTATCAGCCGACCCGGCTCTCTGATCGAATTGCTGGGCAGCATCTTCCGCCTTGCCTACCGGCTTGAACCCACGGGCACATCTCTCGACCACTCCATTCTCATGCCAATCGACTCGGCGCAGGCTCTGGCCGCTGACTCCGAGGCGCTGAAACCGGTCTGGCAGGAAGCAGGTGATCCGCGCGGATTGATCTCGGCCCTGCTGATCGAAGTGGATGATCCGCGCCAGGTCAGGGAAATTGCGCAGGCACTGGAGGATATGGGGCCCGTGAAAGTCATTCGCGCGGCGGACACCTTTCAACGGCTCAAGCGCCTGATGGATTCGTTTGTCCTGATCCTGGCCTCGGCGGGAATCTTTACCGCGCTGGGCGGCATCGCGTACCTGCTGGGGCACTTCTCCTCTGCCGCGTGGGATCGCAAGGGGGAATGGGCGCTCTACCGGGCCCTCGGCGCAACTAAGCTAGGCCTGGCGGAGCTGATTATCGGCGAAGCGGTGACCCTCGCCTTGGCCGGTGCGGCGGTGGGGTTGCCGCTCGGTTGCGGCTTGTACCGTCTCGCACAGGCCCACCTCACGGCACAGAATGCATTGCCCTTCGTCCCCCCGGGCTTGGCGCTGCTGGTAGCGGCTGCGGTGGCGATCCTCGGCATTTACAGCTCGATCGGCTTTCTCTCCGCAGCGGCCCCCGCGCTGCGGGTATCTCAACTCGAACCCGCCCTAACCATGGCGCAAGGAGATATTGATTGAAAACAGAATCCTCCATCGTTCTTGAAGCGGAAAATGTCTCCCGCTCTTTCGGCGCGGAAACGATTCTCGCCAACGTCTCGCTGCAAATTCGCTCCGGCGAGGTCACGACAGTTGTCGGCCCCTCGGGCAGCGGCAAGACCACGCTGCTGACCCTCCTGGCTTTGTTGCTGCAACCTAGCTCCGGCCGGGTCCTGGTCGGCGGGCGCGACGCGGCAAAGCTCTCTGACACGGAACGCTCCCGGTTACGAAACACCTTCTACGGCTTCGTATTTCAAACGGCGCAGTTGGTCGGCTCGCTCTCGGTGCTCGACAACGTCCTGCTCCCCGCGCTCCTCGCCGGGAAAGCGCGCGAGAAACGCCCCGCCGCCCGGGAATTACTTGACCGCCTGGGATTGGGCGAGCGAGCGGGGTTTCTTCCGCATCAGCTCAGCGTCGGGCAAAAACGACGCGCCGCTCTGGCTCGCGCGCTGCTCTTGCGACCCGCGGTCATCCTCGCCGATGAACCAACAAACGATCTCGACGTCCACCGCGCGGAACAAGTTGCAGACTTCCTCCTGGCCCTGCCTGATGAAGGCTACGCGCTCGTATTGGTAACTCACGATTTCCACCTGGCCAAACGCGCAGGGAACCGCTGGAACCTTCACGAAGGAAAACTGACGCCGCCTGCGCAACTTCCCTCCCCCGTATTGGTCGAGCGCTAACGAAACTTCAAAGACTATCACCAACGGCAACATGAAACACCAAGCAAACGACATCGTCCTCGGAGGCGAGTGGAAATTTTTCACCACCGTCCCCGTGGTGGGCCTCGACCTCGGGTCGCGCGGTTCCAAGGGCGTCCTCATCAATGGCGAAGAGATATTCACCGAGCTAATCCCCACGGGGCTCTTCATGCAGGAGACGGCCGATGAACTCCTCACCCGCCTGCTCAAGGCTTCTGGCATTCGGCGCGCCAGCATTGGCTATATCGTCGGCACCGGTTACGGGCGCATTTCGCTCAAATACGATGATATCCAATACCGCGTAGTTACAGAAATCAGCTGCCACGCGATGGGCGCACACGCGCTGATCCCCAAGGCGCGCACGATCATCGACATCGGCGGGCAGGACTCCAAGGCCATTAAGATCGATCCCTCCACAGGCAAGGTCGTTGAATTTGTGATGAACGACAAATGCGCCGCGGGCACCGGACGGTTCCTGGAAAAAGCGGCCTCCATTCTCGGCGTCGATCTGCGCGATCTGGGCGCCGTGGCCCTGAAATCCGAGAAACCCGCCCAGGTTAGCAGCCAGTGCGCGGTGTTCGCAGAATCCGAAGTCATTTCGCTGCGGGCGCGTGGCGTGCGGGAGAACAACGATGCAATCAGCGCGGATATCGCCGCGGGCATTCACTACGCCACCGCCCGGCGGGTCCACAACCTGCTTGGCCGGATCGGGATCGAGCCGGATATCGTTTTCAGCGGCGGCGTCTCAAACAACGTCGGGATGTGGAAAGTGCTCGAAGAGGAGATCGGCGCGAAATTCACCAAGGCCAAGCTCGACCTGATTTTCGCCGGGGCCATCGGCGCGGCCATCCATGCCTGGAAACAGTACGCGGGAACCCACGACGTAACCCGAGCCCTTGCGAAGAAAAGGAAGAAGAAGACGGCGGCAAAGCTGGATCTCAAACAATTCGCGGCTCTCGTGGACGAAGAGCAACAGTCGCTCATCGACGCGCAGAACATCAAGAAAGTCGGCTACATCTGCAACTACACCCCGGTCGAACTCTTGAGTGCGGCAGGCGTGCGGCATTCGCGCTTGGTCAAAGCGGGCAGCCCGAAGACGGTCTCAGCGGGGGAATTCTACACCCAAAGCGTCTTCTGCGATTTCACCAAGAGCTGCATCGGCTTCTTCCGCGAAAACGATCCGTTCTACAAGTCGTTCGACAAAGTCTACAACTTCCATACCTGCGCGACGATGAAGCGGGCGTCGGAGGTGATCGAGGAATTCGTCCCCACCAAGCTGCTCAACCTTCCGAAGCTGCGCGCCAGCGACGATGCGCGAACGTTCTTCCGCTCGGAGATCCTCAACTTCCGCGACGACCTCGCGCAATTGACCGGCACCCCGATCAAAGAAGAGGACGTAAGCCGCAACATCGTGCTCTACAACCGCGCCCGCGCGTTGCTGAAACAAATCTCCGAAATTCGCAAACGAACTAACCCGCCCATTTCCGGCAAGGAATATCTCGACCTCGTGCGGGCCTTTTACTACCTGCCCGTGGAGCGGCTGATCCCGGCGCTTGAACAAGTTTACCGCCATATCGAGAGCCTTCCGGCGCGCCCGGAGAATCCGCTGCGCCTCATGATCTCCGGCAGCATCATGGCCGATGGAGACCGCCGTTTGCTCGACATCATCGAGAATGAACTCGGCGCGCGCGTCGTGATCGAGGACCATTGCGCCGGTTCGCGGCCATTTTACCATAGCATCGCCGAAACCGGCGACCCCTACCAGGCGCTCGCCAACGGCTACCTCGACCAGGCCCCCTGCGCGCGAATGAGGCCGCTGGACGACGGGATCAAATTCTCCGGCAAGCTCGCCCAGGAATATGCCGTCGACGGCGTCATCTACGTCTTCTTAAAATTCTGCGCCTGCTATGGCGTCGCCAAAAAGGATTTTATCGCCGAGTTCCAGAGCCAGGGCCTGCCCGTGATGGAGATCTCCAGCGACTATTCCCAAAGCGACCACGGCCAACTGAAAACCCGCATCGAAGCCTTTATCGAAGTCCTCAACGAAAAACGCACCCTATATCATGAGCAACACATCCAAGCTTGATCCGACGGTGAGGGCCGCCGTGCAGACCGCTCCAAGACTGCGGCGCGCTCCCCGGGTCGCGGCCCCGCTCTCCGCCGCCGATTCAAATGCCGTCAAGGCGCTGCGGGAACTCGCGGCCAGCTACTCGCTAGAACAAATTGAGCAATGGGCCCGTGAAGGCCACTCTGTCATATGGGGTGGCAACTCCTGGGAAGCCCCGCTCATCCGCGCCTGCGATACGATTCCCGTCGGCTTTGCGGAACTATGGAAAGACGACAGCCTCCACGCCGAGGCCGTGGCCGAGAATCACTTCCATATTCCCGCGGAATTCTGCTCGATGATCAAAGCGATGATCGGCCGACTGCACCTACGAAAAGACAACGCCATCAAGCGCATTCTTTATTTCGGATCGACCTGCGAACCAATCAGCATGGTCCTGGAACATTCCCTGCACGACGGGTACGAGCTCCATTGCATCGACGCGGCCTCGGCCTTCAAGCAAGGCGAACGCCGGGATGATCTCGTCGCCTTCCTGGTCAACGAACTCGAAAAGGTCGCCCTTTGGCTCACAGGCAAACCCGTGGACCAGGATCGCCTTGCGGCGGAGCTGAAATTCAAGAACCGCATCATGACCAAAGTGCGGCGCATCCTCGATCTTCGGATCGAAGCGCCATTCTACCTCAGCAGCCTGCCCACCTCGGCGCTTTTGTTTGGCTCCACTCATTATTTTGGCCAACCCGAGAAATTTGAATGCATCGTGGACCAGATCCTCGCGGATATCGAAGCCGCAGCGCTCAACCCAGAGCGCCGCCCCGCCATTCCGCTAGTGCTCGCAGGGGGTGTCGCCGGGGGGCCTCAATTGCTCAAGGTGATCGAAGAATCCAACGGCGTGATTCTCGGCTGGGTGATCCATGGCACCTCAGACTTTCGCGAAGATATTCCGCCGCTGGAGGCTGTCGCGCATTATCTCTTCGATGCGCAGCTCAAAGGCGAGCTAGGCGAAGGCGCGGGGGCTTCGGCCACGCTGCGCCGCAGGCGGGTGGAGGAGCTCGTCGATAAAACCCAGGCCCGAGGCATCATCTCATCGTTTGTCACCGGCTGCCCCTACGGCAGCGTCGTCCAGGGGCTCGAACGCGAGTATTTCAAAAAGAAGGGCGTCCCCATGGTCTCGCTGGAACACAGCGTGCACGCAGAGGAACCGCCGACCGAAGAACAAATCACCCGCGTGCGGGCTTTTATCGAAATGCTTGCAGACTAGATATCCGCCCCAAAAAACGATCGAGCCAACGGCCAACTGGTGCCGTTTCCTTCCGTGCACAGCCCCTTTCAACGGGACAGCAAGGCCATTGTTTGAAAGCCTTCCCAACGATGGGCCCCCGCACATTTCATCACTTCATGGACATTATTGAACTCCAAAAACTCACTCGCACCTACGGCGATTTCACCGCAGTCGATCATATTCAGCTCTCCATTCGCGCGGGCGAAATCTTCGGCCTGCTGGGGCCTAACGGAGCGGGAAAATCCACGGTCATCAAGATGCTCACGACCTTGCTGCCGCCCAGCTCCGGCACGGCAACGATCGCGGGCTTTGATATCGTGCACCAGCCGGGTCGTGTGCGTGCGGAGATCGCTTATGTGCCTCAACTGGTATCCGCCGACGGCGGCCTGACCGCCCTCGAAAATCTGCGCCTCTTCGCGAAGCTCTATGGCGTCCCCCGGCGCATCACCAACGAACGCATCGCTGGCGCGCTGAAATTCGCCGGGCTCGAAGAGGCCGCACATCGCCTGGTCCGTGGATATTCCGGCGGAATGGTTCGCCGTTTGGAGATCGCTCTGGCCTTACTCCATCGCCCCCGAGTGCTCTTTCTTGACGAACCCACGGTAGGCCTCGATCCGCTCGCGCGCCAGTCCATTTGGGAACAGATTCAACGGCTCGTCCGGGAACTTGGCATGACGATCCTCCTGACCACCCATTTCATGGAGGAAGCCGACACCCTTTGTAGCCGCGTGGCGATCATGAACCGCGGCCGAGTGAAAGCCTTGGGCAGCCCGGAGGAGTTAAAGCTTTCCCTCGGGATTTCGGACGCCTCTTTGGACGATGTCTTTACCCGCTATTCCGAAGAACAACCGGAAACCTCGAGCAACTTTAGCGATATCTCCCAAAGCAGGCGCAGCCTCGTCCGCCTGGGCTAGGCGCTGCCAAGCTCCTCCCCGCCCCCACCGCAAATACCCAATTTAGCGATTCATGAAATCCCTCAACAACGCCACACTCCTTGAATGGGCTGAACCGTTTGCCGTCCCCGCCGGGCGGTTTACCGGGCTCACCCGCCTCGCCGGGCAATGTATGGCCCTGGTCGAAACAGAATATATCAAACTGCGCCGAGACCCGACCGACCTGATCTCCCGCGCCGTGCAGCCCGCGCTGTGGCTTTTAATCTTCGGCAACGTCTTCTCCAAACTTCGGGCCGTGGCCACTGGCGACCTTCCGTATACGGATTTCATGGCCCCGGGAATTCTGGCCCAGAGCGTCTTATTCGTCTCCATCTTTTACGGCATCGCCGTCATCTGGGAGCGCGATCTCGGGATCGTGCACAAACTCCTCGTCAGCCCGACCCCGCGCCTGGTGCTGGTGCTCGGCAAAGCCCTTTCGGCCGGTCTTCGCGCCTTGATCCAGGGGGTATTCGTCTACCTGCTCGCATGGCTGCTGGGCGTACACCTTAATTTCCACCTCCCGGCCCTTCTCGGAGCAGCGCTTGTAGTGTTATTGGGTGCGATGGGCTTTTCCACTTTTTCGCTTATCATCGCCTGCATCGTCAAATCGCGGGAGCGGTTCATGGGGATCGGGCAGGTCCTTACCATGCCGCTCTTCTTCGCCAGCAATGCCATTTATCCCATCGCCGTCATGCCCGAGTGGCTCAAAGTCGTCGCCCATGCCAATCCATTGAGTTACGAAGTGGACGCTCTGCGTGCCTTGATGGTACACGGCGGCTCCAGCCTATTTGGAGTGGGCTGGGATATCTCGGTTCTCCTCGCCTTTGTGTCGGTGTTAACGCTCATCTCCGCACGACTCTATGCCAACCTCGTGCGCTAAATCGCCTTCTAAAAACTTCGAAACCTGGGAAATTAACTATGATCAGAACGTTCGTGAATAAATTGGATCAACGCGCTAAACCCAAAACGCCCGCGGCTCAGCTATGGCTGGAGATTGTACAGGACCGCATCGGCTCCATGCTTTTTGGCGAAGTCGAGATTGTGATCCAGGATTCCAAAGTCATTCAAATTGACAGCACGGAACGGCTTCGCCTGGATCCTCCGCAACAACGTCAAGCACCCCGCACCTCCGGGCGACCGTCATTGGCGCCCCGCAGGTAATATCATCCTCCGAAACGACTTACCTAACAGCCTGTTCCCCTGACATTTTCCCACGACAGATCGTTTCCGTTGTCCATGGTTCGCCAGTTCGCATCCATCCTTATGTGCCTTGCCATGTTCGCCGTGATCGGCGGGCATTGGGCTGCGATGCAAACGGTGGCTTGGGCCGAGATGATCTGGAGCTATTCCGTGGAAGAAGGGTCGCTCGAGGCTGGCTGCGAAAAGACGTTTAGCGGAGAAGCGCCCTGCGAAATGTGCCGCGCGATTGCGCAGGGCCGGAGCAAAGAGCAAAAGCAGTCAGCGATCTTGAAGGCGGAAAAAAAGGTAGGCGACTTTCTTCTGGCCAAACGGGAATTCTCCTTATGGCCGGCTTGTGTTGTATTTGCTTACCCCAAGCCGATCTCGCGGCGCTTTCCCCGGCGCAACGTTCCCCCTCCCTCGCCAGTTCCCATAGAGGCGGCGAATCTCGCGCAATCGTAACGCGGTCTTGCTTAACATCAGGGCACCACGCAGCCGTGTGGAATATCGGATATTCCGCCGGACGTGGGCTGTCTCGCGGTGACGATTGCCGCCCACTCATTCCGACGTTTCCGCCGGAATAAATTCTCGCGCGCACGCATGCCAGGCATCCGGCGCCCCAACCAACAACCTTTTAGCGCCATTCCAACGGGTTTGGCGTCTCAACTATTTTATATTACTTTGAAATCTTCATTTTTCATTTTGCATCCCCGCAAATCGCTGACGCGTTGGGGATCATTCTTCACCGCATCGCTTTTTTCCTGGGCTACCCCAACCTTCGCCGCTGATTCCAACGGTGAACCATTGCCCCAACGGCTGCCAGAGGTAGTGGTAACGGCTACTACCGAAGCGCCCCTCATCCCCTCGCAACCCGGCGATAGCGCCATCAACTTATTGGACGGCCTGCCCGGGGTCGCCCTCCAGCAAAACGGCGCGCTGGCCTCCACGCCGTCGCTGCATGGATTGGCCGATGAACGCGTCAAAGTCCAGATCAACGGCTTGACGATTTCCTCCGCTTGCCCCAACCACATGAACCCCGCGCTATCCTACTTCTCAGCGAGCAGCGAGGCCAAGGTGACCGTGATCAACGGGGTCACCCCCGTAAGCCTTGGCGGCGACAGCATCGGCGGCACGGTCATCGTCGAGCCCGCGGCGCCCGTCTTCGCAAGCGGGACCAATCGGCTCTATGCCGCGTCGCTACTGAGCGGTTTCTATGGAAGCAATAACAACTCCTACGGCGGCACAGTTGCCTCGACCGTAGCGACCCAGAATGTCAGCCTCGGCTACGTCGGCTCGTGGAGCAAAGGGAGCGATTACTACGACGGCCATGGCGACAAAGTCCCCTCCACGTACTACGAAACGACCAATCACGTCGTCACCCTCGCGGCGCAAAATGCGAGTAACCTCGTGACGTTGTCGGGCGGCATCACCGTGACCCCCAACGAAGGATTCGTGGGGCAATGGATGGATCTCATTGATAACAAAGGCGGGTTCGTCAATGCCGACTGGAAGGGAACCTTCGACTGGGGCACCCTCGACGCGCGCGCCTACTGGCAGACCGTCACCCACAAGATGGATATCGGCAAGGATAAGCAGACCTACCCCAACCCGATGTACATGCCGATGAACACCAAGGCGACAAACACGGGTTACGTCATCAAGAGCGAGATCCCGTTCTTCGAGAGCAGCACCCTGCGCCTGGGCAACGAATTCCACCGCTTCGAACTCGACGACCGTTGGCCCGCCGTTCCCGGCAACACGATGATGATGGGCCCGAACACGTTCGTTAGCATCAACCACGGCGAGCGCAACCGCTTCGGCCTCTATGGCGAGTGGGAAACGCAGTGGGACAAAGCGTGGAAGACGCTCCTCGGAGTGCGGCCCGAAGCGGTCTGGATGGATACGGGCAACGTGCACGGCTACTCCGGCATGTATGCCGCCGACGCCGCGATCTTCAATAGCAAGGACCACGAGAAGACCGACTTCAACCTCGACGCCACTGCCGAGGCCACCTACGAACCCGACAAGAACAGCACCTACACCCTGGGGTTCGCCCGCAAGACCCGCTCGCCCAGCCTCTACGAACGCTATGCCTGGTCGAAGGTGAAAATGGCCAGCATGATGATCAACTGGTTCAACGACGGCAACTACTACACCGGCGACCTGGACCTAAAGCCCGAGGCTGCCCACACGGTTAGCGCCACAGCGGATTGGCATGATGCAGAGAAAAAGGACTGGAGTGTTGGCGTTACGCCCTATTACTCCTACGTACAAGATTACATCGATGTCGACCGCTACGGCATCGTCAAGAAAGCAGGGAACACCTTGGATCAGCTCAGATTTGCCAACCACGATGCGTTCCTCTACGGAGTAGATCTCACCCTGAAGAAGCGGCTGTGGGAAAACCCAACCTTTGGCCGGGGCGAAATCACCGGCGTTGCAGGCTGGCTCCATGGAGAGCGGGTCGATACCGGCGGCAGCCTCTACCACGTGATGCCGCTCAACGCACGGTTCAGCCTCAATGAAACCCTCGGGAACTGGAGCAGCGGCGTGGAACTCCAGCTGGTTGATGCGAAAAACGACGTTGATGAACTCCGCAGCGAACCCACGACGCCGGGCTATGCGCTGGTGAATCTTCGGACCGGCTACCAGTGGCGCAATATCCGCCTGGACGTCGGGGTCAACAACCTCTTCGATCAATTCTACTACCTGCCCCTGGGTGGCGTGAATTTCGATAACTACCTGGCGAGCGGGAAGACCGAGATCATTCAGTCACTGGCCGGAATGGGCCGGACGGTCTACGTCAGCGTTACAGTGCGGTTCTAGAACCTCCATTCAGCGTCCTTGCCGTGAGGCTTTCCGCCTTGCGGCAAGGACAAATACCCCTCAAGCTCCCCTTGCAAGAGGTCGAAGAGATGCCTTTCTAGGGGCGCGCGGGCTGGCTAAGTAATATCCGATATTGCTTCGGTGAAATCCCGAATTCCTTTTTAAAGGTTCTGGAGAACGCACTTGCGCTCCCAAAGCCAGAGCTTTCGGCCACCCGTTCAAACGACATGGAACGATCCCGCATCAGCCATTTGGATCGTTCAAACTGCACGTGGGTAAACGCCGTTTGCGGAGACATTCCCCGCACCTTGTGAAAGAGGCGGCGCAAATGCGTCGGGGAAATATGAATCGCCGCAGCGACATCCTGAATACTCGGCCCCGTGGCGAGATTGACCTCGTACCAAGCCAGCGCTTCCGCCACCTTGCTTTCACTAAAATCCGGCAGGCTACCGAGATCGGCCCGGGGAATGTGTTTCAGGAAAATCAGCGCAAGCTCCTTGGCAACGATATCATAGATTAGCGGAGCATAGAAAACCGCCTTCTGCCCGGCCTCGAGCGGAATGCGGGGCGGAACGGTTTCTTTGGAAAGATTGGTGGCATTATTCTTATACGAAGCGTGGACCCGCTCGGAGGCAAAGCCCGCTGCGCGCCGAACCTGGCTACAACGCTCGTAAAGGCCCTGGATGGCGGCAAGATCCCCTTTCGAAAGCCGCACATAGCGGCACCCGTCCTGCCCCAACACGGAACACAAAATGGGATCCGCCTGGTCAAAATGAAGAACGATGACTTGGCAGCGATCTTCCGCTGTTCCGCTCCAGACATGGGCGCAGTCCGGCCCCGCAACGCAGAGAATCGGCCCCTTGATACGCTCCTCCGTGACGCGATTGTCCTTCCGGATCAAAAGCGAACAGGTTCCCTCCAAAATGATTTGAAACGCCCAGGCTTTCCGCCGGTGGGGGGGGAATGAATACTCCCCATAGCGCCGCTCGATTTGGATACGATAAAGGAGATGCACGACGCGCACCGTATGGTTCATGGGCGAAAAAGTCAATTTCTTGCGCGATCTACCTATGGAAAAACAGCAGCCGTCAGCGCGATATTTTAGGTCCCGCGCCACGGGTCACGCTACCCGGAATCTTGTGATAAACTATGAAGCTCCCACCCCAACCTATTGACCAACTCCAAACCATCCGACACCGGCGGGGTTTGGCGCGGACACGGCAGGCCTTGGCGCGGGGGCATCTCCATATTGGTTTCATTGGCGGTTCCATCACCGAGGAATGTAGGGAGAACTGGCCGTGGCCCGTGGCGAATTGGTTCGCTGAAACGTTTCCCAAAGCCACCATTGTCACCGAGAACGCCGCGATCGGGGCCACCGGCAGCGACTCGGGCTGCCTGCGAGTGGATCGGGAAATTATCCAGCGCGATTGTCAGCTGACCTTTGTGGAATATGCCGTCAACGACTACGAGCGCCCGACAGAACGGCGCAGCCGCAGTCGCGAAGGGCTTTTGCGCAAACTGCTCGCCACGGGGCAGGATGTCGTTCTGGTCTATACCTTTCGCCAGGAAATGTATGCGGCGATGATGGCGGGCGAGGTACCGGCGAGCATCGCGGAGTTTGAACAGCTCGCGGAGCACTATGGCGTGGGCTCCGTCTGGGTGGGCTTGCACGCGCTCAATGAAGTTCGCGCCGGACGCATGACTTGGGCGCAATGGCTGCCCGACGCCTTGCACCCCGGCAGCCGTGGGAGTTGGAGTTACGGCGAGGCGATCATCGCTTTTCTGCAAAAAGAACTCTCGGCTCCCGCTGGGGACATTTCAGATACAGGCTGCCTGCCGGAAGCGCTCACCGCCCTCCATTGGCAAAGCGCCCACGAACTGCCCCTAACCCGGGTTCGCACGCAAGGGCCCTGGATATTGAAGCGAGTGCATGAGACCAACCATATCGAGCAGGTCTGGGAGACCCATGTCCCGGGGGCGCGGCTGGAGTTTGATTTTACCGGCCGCGGGCTGGCTTTTATCTTCGACTATGGCAAAAAGTCTGCCGAATTCCGCTACCGCATCGACCAAGGGCCCTGGACCCCGGTCGTCCGGGAGCGACCGGACTGGAGCGGTCCCCGGGGCATGGTGCGCGCCCTGATCATTGCCGATGAACTGCCGCCGGGACCCCATGGATTTGAGATGGAGGTCATTCACGGGGATCGCGAGGAGTGCTCTGGAACGGAATGCCGCCTCGCCCAAATCAGCATCCTTTGACAACAAAAAAGGCGCTCGCCATCCGTAGATCGCAAGCGCCTTAAATATCGCGCCGAATTTCTCGGCTTGGTTACGAGCGGCTGACTTTCTTGGCTGCCAGCGAGATCCGCCAGCGGTCGAACAAAACGGCCAGCAGCAGGATGCCGCCCCGAACCAGGTACTGGTAGAAGGTGGGGACATTAAGCAGCCCCAGGGCGTTTTGCACGCTGCCCATGATCAGGACGCCGACAACGACCCCGGAGACGGTGGCCACGCCACCGACCAGCGAGACGCCGCCCAATACGCACGCCGAGATGACGGCGAGCTCCAGGCCGACGGAGGTCTTCGGGTCGCCCAAGCTCATACGGGAGGTCAGCAGCACGCCAGCGAGACCGGCTGCGACACCCTGGAGGCCGAAGACCAAAATCTTGACCCGGTCAACCGCCAACCCGGCGAGCCGGGCCGCCTGCATATTGCCGCCAATGGCCAGCACGCTCTTGCCAAAGATCGTCCGGTTAAGCACCACGCCGAAGATGGCGAACATGAGGAACATGGTCCAGACCGGCAGGCTCAGGCCGAGGAATACCGTCGAGCCGAGGAGGAAAAACTTCTCGTTGGTAATGACGACTGCGTCCCCTTGCGAGGTGATGTAGGCCAGGCCGCGAACGATCTCCATCGTGGCGAGCGTGGTAATAAGCGAGTTGATGCCGAGCTTGGCGATCACCACGCCGTTAAAGATGCCAACGAGCGCTCCCGCTGCGATGCCCCCCAATACGCCGAGGACGACGCTCCCCGAGGCGCTTGTCACCAGGGCCGCGATGACGCCGCTGAAGGCGACGGTCGATGCGATGGAAAGATCCACCTCACCGAGGGCGAGCACCAGCATCATCGTCGCGGCGATCGTTCCGATGAGCGTCACCGAGAGCAGCAGGCCGGTCAGATTGCGTAAGCTAAGGAAGTCCGGCACGAAGATCGACAAGGCCGAAAACAGGATCACGTAGATCAGCACGATGCCGAAATTCCGGATCATGCTGTTAACCAATGCACTGATGCCGGAGGCGCCGTTCCCGGCCTTGGGCGCGACGGCGGGTGGAGGAGGCGTCAGCGGCGCCAGATTGATGGGAAGGGGCGCGGGCACCTCGGAACGGCGGGATGCAAGCGATGCGGATGAAAAGGCGGGGGATTCCATAGCGATTGATCGGTGTTGAATTTGAATTAGGAGGGAAGGGCTTCGCTTAAGAGGTTCTCTGGCGTGGCCTGGTCGCGGCTGAAGGTCTTGATGAGGCGGCCATGGCGCATGACGGCGGTGCGGTCGCAGACGGAGATGACCTCGGGCAGGTCGCTGGAGATAAAGATGATCGCCTTGCCCTTTTCGGCGAGGCCGTAAAGGATGTCGTAGATTTCGCGGCGGGCGCCGACGTCGATGCCGCGCGTGGGCTCGTCGAGGATGAGGAGATCGATCTTATCGGCAAGCCAGCGCCCGAGGATCGCCTTCTGCTGATTGCCGCCGGAGAGCGTGACGATGCTTGTAGTATGATCGCGTGTGCGGATACCCAGGCGCTGAATCTGGTCGAGCGCCACGCGGGTTTCCTCGCGCGGATGCAGCCACCCCAGCGGGCCGGACTGGAAGCGCCGGGAGCTGATGTTGATATTATCCGATACGCTGCATATCGGAAAGATGCCCTCTTTTTTCCGATCCTCGGGGCACATGGCGATGCCCCTGCGAACGGCATCACGAGGGGTGTTGAAGTGAACCGGCACACCCTGGTAGAGAATGCGACCGCCGGTCGGTTCGGTGGCGCTGCACAGCAGGCGCATCAACTCGGTGCGGCCCGCGCCGACCAGGCCGAAGAAGCCGAGGATTTCGTTGCGGTGCAGGGTGAAGCTGACGGGGGCGCTCAGGCCGGGGCCGGTGAGCTCCTCGACCTCCAGCAGCGGCTCGCCGAGCGGGCGCGTACGGTAGCCGTAAATGTCCTGGATGGACCGTCCGACCATGTCCCGCACGAGGTCCTTCTCGGTGAGGCCGTCCATGGTGGTGTAGGTGTGGATGCGGGTGCCGTCGCGGAAGACCGTCACGGCGTCGCACAGGTCGAAGACTTCATCCAGGCGATGCGTGACGTAAACAATAGCGCACCCGTCCTGGCGAAGCTGCCGAATGACCCGCTTGAGGTTCTCGGTCTCCCTCGCGGAGAGGCTGCTGGTGGGCTCGTCGAAGGCGATGATTTTCGCATCGCGCAAGAGCGCCTTGCCGATCTCGATCATCTGCCGCTGGCCGATGGAAAGGCTGGCAACTTTCTCATCGGGATCAAGCGGCTCATCCAGCTTGGCCATGATTTCGAGGGCCCTTTTGAGCATCTCGCCATGGTTGACAAACCCGTGCCGCGCAGGGAACTGCCCCAGCAGCAGATTCTCCGCCACGGTCATCTGCGGCACGAGGTTAAGCTCCTGGTAGATGATGGAGATGCCAGCCTTGATGGCGTCGGCCGTCCCCCGGAAGGTGTAGGCTTTGCCTTCGATGTAGATCGAGCCCGAGGAGGGGCGGTTGACGCCGCTGAGCACTTTGAGCAGCGTGGATTTTCCCGCCCCGTTCTCCCCCATCAGCGCGTGGATCTGGCCGCCACGCACTTCGAGGTTCACGGAGTTGAGCGCCTTGACGCCGGGGAACTCGACGCTGATGTCTTCAACGGCAAGGAGGGGAATATCGGACTGGTCCATAGCGGGGGGAGATTGTCTGGAGTAAAACGTTGGGATTAAAGCAGGCCGGGGCCGGAGGGGCGAAAATTAGAGCTGCAAATCGCTGCGAACTTTCTGCCAGTTTTCGCGGGTCATCACCGTGCCTGCGGTCTCAGTGTTGGCAGGCGGGACGACGCCTTTGGTAATCCAGTTAAAGAGGTTCTCTGCGGTGGCCCGGCCGTGCATGGTGGAGCTGACCGCCACGGTGGCATAGAAGCCGGTGGGATGGGCTTTCTGGAATTCCGCAAACGCAACGCCGGAGCCGTTGATGCCGACGCCGATGACGGCCGCCGGATCGAGGCCGAACTGCTCGCTGGCGCGCACGCCGCCGAGAACGCTTTCTTCATTCAGGGCGTAGATGACCCACTTTTTAAACGCCGCATGCTTGGCAAACACCGGGGCCGAAGCCGTGTTGGCGCTCTCGGTGTCGGTGGTTTTTTGCGGGGCGTCGAAGATGTTCTCCTTTTTGAAGCCCGCGTCGAGGAGCGCCTTGGTCGCGCCGTCGGTGCGTTCCTTCGCAGTGGGCAGCTCGTAGTTCGTGATGCGCACTGCGGCGACTTCCTCGGGCTTCCATCCGCGCCGGGCCATTTCCTCGGAGATGGTCTGGCCGACCTGGACGCCGATCTTAAAGCCCGACATGCCCAGGTGCGGCACGGAGTCGATCGGCTTGCCGCCGCTGACAAACTGGTCGTCCACGCTGACAACTTTCATGTTATAGGCGCGGGCCTTGGCGACCACGGCGGGGCCGAGCCGGACATCCGGCGTACAGATCACAAACCCCTGCGCGCCCTGCGAGTGGAGGTTATCGATGGCGGTGATGACTTTCTCGCCGTCCGGGGCGCCGATGCGCACCACGCTGAAGCCGAGCTTCTTGCCAACCTCCTCGGCGGCATTCTGCTCATTGATAAACCATGGCTGTTCGGGCATCTTTACAATAAAGCCGATCTTTACCGGGCTGGCACCCTGGGAAAAGGCACCGGTCACCAATGTGACTGCCATAGTCATTGGCAGAAGTAGGGAATGGAGTTTCATATGGGGGAGGATGGGGATTATTGGGTTGTGGGATCTTGGGGGGGGAGAGGAGAATTAGATCTGTTTGGAAATTAAGCACGGTCGCCCCGGAGTGCAAAACGATTATTACTTGACAGTAACGCCACCTTGCAGCCCCCCAAAAAACCGCGCGAGCCCAGGGAGTTCCGGGGCAAATATCGCTAGTCGTTTTTGTCTAACACTAGTTTACACTCTGTCTATAGTTTTTAGCCGGTGACATTACTGTCATGTAGCAAACTAGTTTTTATCCCGCCGTAACTCTGCGAGAGTCCCTCACAGCTGAAACCCCTCGTTCCAGCCACATCCCCAACAACCCCCAAATGAAACACGTAAACACTCGGTATCTACGTAAACTCGCATCGGCAACTCTCGCCTCCATCGGCCTGCTCTCCAGCGCGCAAGCGGGCACCGGAGGCGACACCAAGAGCGCTAAGGACCTCTCCTCCCAGTCAATCCTCGACGCTCACTGCGGCCTCGGCCAGAGCTTCGAAAACTGGTGGAACGGCGACAGCTTCACCGGCAACTGGTTCGGCCTCAACAACCCCGATAACCACAGCGGCGTAAGGCTCTTTGCCTCCTACGAAGCCGACATGGCCTCCAACGTCGTGGGCGGGAAAAAGAGCACGGGCTTTGGCTATTCCGACAACTTTTATTTCGGAGCCAAGTTCGATCTCGAAACGCTGGTAAACTGGAAAGGCGCGACGCTAACGATCGCCGGGATTGACCGCAACGGCACCAGCCTGACCTCGGAACGGATCGGGAATTTCTACCCCGTGCAGCAGGACTACGGCGTCCAGCGGCTGCTATTCTACAGCATCAACCTTGAGCAAAAACTCTTCGACGATCAGCTCTCCGTGAAAGTGGGCCGCTTCCCGATGACGGACGATTTCGCGACGTCGCCGCTCTACGGGCTCTACCAAAACAACGGCATCGACGGAAACCCGAAGAGCTTTTTCACCACCACCGCCTTTTCCTCCTATCCCGGGTCTGTGTGGGGCGGCCGCGTGATCTACAAACCGGCGGGAACGGACTTTTACATCAAGGCGGGCCTCTTCCAAACAAGCGACCGCATTTACGATACCAACGCGCAAGGCATGGACTGGGGCATCCGGGGACGCGACGGCATTTCCGCCATCACGGAGCTTGGCTGGACGCCGACGTTCAACGAAAAGCCCGGCCACTTCTGGTTTGGATCGTATTACTCATCGATGGAGTTTACGAGATTCCAGGACGGCCAACTCTCGGCCAATACCGGCGGCTTCTACTGGCACGCTGATCAGCAAGTCTACCGGCCAATCCCCGGGCAGGATCAGGGGCTCTCGCTGTTTACTAACTTCGTCTACCAACCGAAGGAAAGCGTCCAGCTCATCCCTTATCAATTCGCGTGCGGCGCGGTCTACAAAGGGCTGATCCCCAGCCGTCCCGCGGACATGACCGTCTTCGGGTTCACCTACGGGAAATTCAGCAATGACTACACCGCGTCGGTTTCGCAGAAGTCCGGAGCCGAAAAAGTGCTGGAGCTCGGCTATCAAATCGCGCTCAACAAATTCACCGCGATTCAGCCCAACGTACAGGGCATCATCAACCCCTATGGCACGGATAACCACGACGTGCTGGTGCTCGGCTGCCGCGTTCTTGTGACTTTCTAGATATAGAACAACCATTCCCGATTCACCCCCCCGCGGGCGGAGTCACGATCACCGGGCAAACAGGCTGCCCGGACCGGCGACTCCGCCCGTTTTTTTGGGGGGAGGGGGCGTACGCCGCGGACGCGGGTCCCCCCTCTGACCTGCTAATCTTTCTGGCGAAACGGCAAAGCTATTGCTATAAGTAAAACTCCGTAATCAACGGACTGGCGGTTTCCTACCTATCATCTAAGAAAAAACATCACCTCCAGCTCATGAATGCTTATGTCTACCCGGTCGCATGATACAAAACCCTGTGGAGGCGGGGCGCATTTTTCATGAAAGAACCAGACGATCGCCGCAAAACCATCTGGCTGGCCATCACGCTAGCAGCCGTGGCCATCGCGGGCATCCTTGGGGCCTGGTTCTTCGCCCAGCAGACCAACCGCGAACAGGAGGAGATTCTACTTCACCAAGCCCGCGCCATCGCCCTGGCAACCAATCCCGAGCGCATCAAAAAGCTCACCGCCGCCCCCTCCGATCTGACGGAACCAGCTTACCTGCGGCTGAAAGGCTACTACGAGCTCCTCAAAAAAAGCCACCCCGACTGCCATTCCATCGCCCTCATCGGGCGGCATGCTTCCAGCCCCTTTTTCTACTATTTGAACAGCGAATCGAAGGATTCCCCGGAGGGGATCCAGCCCGGCAGCCCTCTTGAGAAGGCCCCCAAGAGCTATTTTCACGCCTACCGGTCCAATGTCCCGGTCATCGCCAAACCGGTCCCGAGCGGCGGGAAAAGGTGGCTCTCCGCCGTCGTCCCGGTTAACGATCCGGTAACGACCAAGCCGATTGCGCTACTGGAGTTCACCGTCGATGCGCAATCGGTCCACGCAAAGATCATCAAGGCCGCCCTTCCGCCGCTTTTGGTGACCCTATCAGTCGTGGCCGTCCTGGGGGCCGCCACCCACCTGATCCGCCGCCGCTCCAGGCAGGCGAATGCCCCCCGCTGGCTCTGGTTCCTGGAGCCGGTGGCGGTGATCATTATCGGAATCCAGATCACGCTCTTTTGGGCCTGGATGGCGCATGAAACAGAAAACCGGAACCGGAACCGCGCCTTCGAAAACCTCGCGGAAAGCAAAACCGCCACCTTTTCCGAAAGCTTGCAGTACCTGCGCGACAGCGGCCTGCAGGGCCTGGCCAGCTACTTCCGGAGCTGCGCCGTCGTCACCCGGGATGGCTTCCAGGCGTACGCCAGCTACTTGACAGACGCCCGGCGTTTTCAGGCTTGGGACTGGGTCCCGGCCATCGCCGCCGAGGAAAAGGAAAAGTTCGAGCAACAAATCCGGGAACAGGATGACCCCGAGTTTCAGATCTGGCAGAACGACGCCCGGAAAATCCGCGAACCCGCCTCCGGCCGCGACACCTATTACCCCGTCCTACACCCGGCGCCCAAGGAGGGAAATGAACGCGCCGTGGGCTTCGATCTCGGCTCGGAGCCGTTGCGGCGCGCCACATTGGAGGAAGCCGTCCGCTTCCGCTTCGCGACCGCCAGCGAACCCCTCGACCTGGTCATCGACAACAAACCCCAACGGGGCCTCATCGTCCTGCAACCCGTATTTGCCAACAACGAACCCAACCGTCTCCGCGGGTTCGCCATGGCGGTGCTGAAAATCGAAACCGCGCTGGAAAACACCCATCCCGATCCGACGGTTTCCATCGAATGGGCCTTCCTCCAAAAAGACGGAACAGCCAAACCGGTCGCCGCGAATTTGCCGCACACCCAGCCCGCCTCCTCCCGCGAATATTCCTACACCGTCCCCATCATGGCCTTCGGAAAGGTCATGCAGCTCACCGCACATCCCGGGCCGGAATTCGACGCCAACCACCCCCGGCGAGCGGGCTGGCTGACCCTCGGGGTGGGCCTCTTGTTCACCTTCTTGCTGGCCATCCGGGCCTACACCATCGTCCGGAAACGGGAGGAACTGGAACAGCTGGTCGTACAACGGACCGCCGCGCTGGCCGCCAGCGAAGCGCGCCACCGGGCGATGTTCGAAAAAAACCGCTCCATCGAACTGCTCATCAACCCCAAAGACGGCCAGATCGTCGACGCCAACCCGGCGGCCTGCGAATTCTACGGCTACCTGCGCGAAGCGATGCGGAAGATGAATATCGCCCAAATCAACATCCTCCCGCCCGGCCGGATATTGGATGAAATGGAGCAGGCCCGTTCCGGGCTTTACGCCGGATTTCACTTCCGGCACGTCCTGGCAAACGGCGAGATCCGAGACGTCGAAGTGCATTCCAGCCCGATCCTCGTGGACAACCGCGAGCTGCTCTACAGCATCATCCACGATATTACCCAGCGGATGGAGGCCGAACGCGCCCTGCTGGAGAGCGAAACCAACTTCCGGATCTTCTTTGAAAGCATCACCGACCTAGTCGCCGTCATCTCCCCGGAGGGGCGGATTCTCTGCGCCAACCCCTCCCTGGAGACCGCGCTGGGCTACAGCGGCAACGAGCTCACCCGGATGCACTACCGGGACTTACATGCCCGCGCTCCCCAGTCCGACGCCGACGCCCTCCTCGCCGCCATCCTGCGCAACGAGCAAACCACCTGCCCGCTGCCGATGAAAACCAAGGGCGGCGATCTCGTACCCGTTGAGACCCGGATCTGCCAGGGGCACTGGAACGGAGCCCCCGCACTCATCAGCCTGAGCAAAGACATCAGCGCCGAACAGGCGGCCCGGCAACGCTTCGAGCGCCTTTTCCAAAACAACCCCTCCCTCTTGGGCCTGCTCTCATTGCCCGACCGAAAATTCGTGGACGTCAACCGCGCCTTCACCGAAGCGCTGGGCTATTCCAGAGACGAGGTCATTGGCAAAACCCCCGAGGAACTCAAGCTCTACCTCGACCCCTCCAGCGGAAACAAAATCGACACCGAAATTCATGCAAAAGGGCACGTCATCGACGTCGAAATACAAACCCGCCGCAAGGACGGCACCGTCGTCGATGTGCTTTATTCCGGCGAGACATTCGTCAGCCAAGGCCAGCATTATATCCTGGGAGTCGGCGTCGATATCACCGAACGCAAACAGGCCGAACAGGAGCGCCAGACCATGCTGCAACGCTTCTTCACCATTCTCTCGGGAATGTACTCCGGCGTCTGCCTGGAGACCCGCGAGGGCATCGTCGAGTTCGTCAACGAGGCCTTCTGCGCCAACCTGAATATCACCCAAAAACCCGCGCAGTTGATCGGCCTCTCCACCCAGCAGATGCTCGCCGCCCTCCGCGATGCCTACATCGACCCGGAACAGTCCCTTGCGCGAACCCGCGAGATCATTCAGGAGAACCAGCCGATCAAGGGAGAAGAGCTCGCCATCGCCAACGGCAGGACCTTGCAGTGGGATTTCATCCCCCTGACCATCGAAGGCCAATCCCACGGGCGCATGTGGCTGCTCTTCGACATCACCAAGCGCAAGCAAATCGAGGAAGAACTCAAGCGCCAGGCCAACCTGATCAATTCCCTATTCAACGCCATCCCCGAAATCATCTTTTCCAAAGACATCAACGGCGCGTATCTAAGCTGCAACTCGCCGTTTCTGGAATTTGTCGGCAAGACACGCGACGAAGTCATCGGCCGAACGGATTACGAACTTTTCGAGCGGGATCTGGCCGATCATTTCCGCAAACACGACGCCCAGGCGATGGCATCGAGCCAGCCGATCCACATCGAGGAATGGGTCCCCTACCCCGACGGCACCTGGGAACTGGTCGAGACCATCAAGACGCCCCTCAGGGAACCCGCCGGGGAAATCCTCGGCATCGTCGGCACCAGCCATACCATCACCGAACGCCGCCGCGCGGAAGACGCCCTCCGCGAGGCCAAGGACGCCGCCGAAGCCGCCAACCGCGCCAAGAGCGACTTCCTGGCCAACATGTCTCACGAAATCCGCACGCCGATGAACGCCATCCTCGGCTTTGCCCATTTGATGCAGGAAGACAACGCCGTTCCAGAGCATCAAAAACAACACCTCCAAATCATCACCCGCAGCGGTAATTTCCTGCTCTCCCTCATCAACGACATCCTGGAAATGTCGAAAATCGAAGCCGGCCGGACGACCCTCGTCCCCGTTCCCTTCGACCTCCACGCCCTGCTCACCGACCTAGAGCGCATCTTCCTGCCCCAGATCGAGGCCCGGCACCTGCGCCTGATCCCGCCGGATCTGGCAGAGATTCCCCGCCACGTCATCGGCGACGAGCGCAAGCTGCGCCAGATCCTCTTCAACCTGCTGGGCAACGCCGTAAAGTTCACCTTCACCGGATGGATCGCCCTGCGGGCGCACGCCGTGGAAACCGGCAACCACGCGCTGCGGCTCGACATCGAGGTGGAAGATACCGGCATCGGCATCTCCCAGAGCGACCAGAGCCAGCTCTTCCAGCGCTTCATCCAAACCGAGAGCGGCCGCCAGGTGGGCGGCGGCACCGGCCTCGGCCTGGCCATCACACGCGCGTTCGTCGAGATCATGGGAGGCAAAATCTCCGTCTCCAGCGAAGTGCGCAAAGGGAGCACCTTCCGCTTCCACGTTCATCTGGAGAAAGCCGAGGCCACCGACGAGCCCGCCCCCCACCCCGCCAAGGCGCTCCGCCTGCGCCCCGGCCAGCCCCCAGTCCGGGTCCTGCTAGCCGACAACCTGGAGGAAAACCGCTGCCTCCTGCGGCAACTGCTCGCCCCCGTCGGGTTCGAACTCAAGGAAGCCGTCAACGGATCAGAAGCCGTGGCCCTCTTCGACACCTGGGCGCCGCACCTGATCCTGATGGATGCCCGGATGCCGCTGCTCGACGGCGCCGAGGCCGTTAAACGCATCCGCGCCAGCGGCCCCCGAGGCGCGGAGGTAAAGATCATCGTGAACTCCGCCAGCGTCCTTGAGGATCACCAGCGCGAGGCCCTGGCCGCCGGAGCCGATGCCTTCCTCGCCAAGCCGATCAACCACGAGGAGCTCCTCCGGGCCATCCACACCCTTCTAAAGGCCGATTTCATCATCGAGTGCCCCGAGGCCCCGCGTACCGTCACATCTGGCCCCATCTCCGAGGCCGGGCTGAGCGCCGACTGGATCGCGGCCATGCGCGAGGCCGTCGAAGCGGCGGATTACCAGCAAGTGGAAAACCTCATCGAGAGCATCGCCGCCACCAATCCCCTGCGCGCGCAACAACTGCTAGCCCTCGCCGACCGGTTCGATGCCGACCGCCTGCTGGGCTTCCTGGACTCCGCCGCCCGGCAAACCACCTAAAAACAACCAAACCACCATGAACCTCATCCCACCCGAGGGGGCCACGCCCACCATCCTGATGGTCGACGATGTGCCGGAAAACCTCAAACTCCTGGCCAGGATCCTCAGCCGCGAAGGCTACAAGGTCAGGCCCGTATCGAGCGGGGCGCACGCGCTGCGGGCCATCGAGATCGCACCGCCGGACTTGATCTTACTGGATATCACCATGCCCGACATGGACGGGTACGCCGTGTGCGCACGGCTTAAATCAGATGCCAAGCTGGCAACGGTTCCCGTCATCTTCCTAAGCGCCCTCAGCGACCCCGAAGCCAAAGTCAGGGCCTTCCAAAGCGGAGGCGTGGACTACATCACCAAGCCCTTTCAAGCCGAGGAAGTGTTGGCGCGCGTCGAGTGCCAGCTAAAGCTCCGGGGGTTGCAGCTGAGCCTGGAGAAACGGAACCGCGAACTGGCCGACGTCAACCGGCAACTCAACGAAGCCAGCCTGATGCGCGACAACCTCGTACAGATGATCGTCCACGATATGCGCTCCCCGCTGACGGTGCAGATGGGCTTCCTCGACGTCCTGATGGAAACCGTCTCCGCGTCGCTGGACGACACCGGAAGAAGCTGTCTCGCCGCCGCCAGGCAATCCTCCGTGCGCCTGGTCAACATGGTCAACTCCATGCTGGACGTCAACCGCCTGGAGTCCGGGAACCTCCCCGTCTGCCTCACCCCGAACCCGCTCAAAGCCATCCTCGCCGAAGCCATGGCGCTCTACCGCCCCATCCTGGAGCAACGGCAGCTCGTCTTGGAACTGCCTGAAACACTGGAGCCCGTCCATTGCGACGCCTACCTTATCCGGCGCGTAATGGAGAACCTGATCGGCAACGCCCTCCGGTTCACCAACCCGGACGGCGTCATTCGCGTGGCCGTCTCGGTGGGCGAAGCGAACGAATTCCTCATCAAGGTCATTGACGACGGCGTGGGCATCGCCCCGGCCCATCACGGGATCATTTTCGAAAAGTTCGGCCAGGTCGGCCCGCATACGAAGAACTCCTCCGGGATGGGGCTGACCTTCTGCCGCCTCGCCATCGAAGCCCACGGCGGCCGGATCGGCGTCGATAGCGAGCTGGGCAAGGGAAGCACGTTCTGGTTCACCCTGCCCAGGGATCCGGTTACTCAGTAAGCGTAAGTATCTACCAGCGAACGGACGCGCAGCGCCTTTTCGATCTGCCGCTGGCCAACGCCACCGGCACCCCGCAGCTGGATGCGCCGGGGTTCGCCAGGGTAGAGGTCAAAGAAATTATCGTCGGGCTGCACGCCGGGCAGGATGATCTCGCACTGGTATTGCAGCACATCCGAAACCAGAGTCAGCTCCCACGCCCCCTCGGCCCCCGGCGCCAGGCCAATCGAGATCGGGCCGCGCGGTAAATGAACGCGGCGCGGCGCGGTCAGGAACACGGTATCCTCGGAAACGGCTCCTTCAGCCGATTCGAGCCGAACCCGCAAATAGAGGCTCCCGGCTCCGTAGCGCTTGAGGGCCTCCGCGTAGTCCAGCTTCCTGGCCAGTTGCGATTTTCCGTACCGTAGCGCGACTTTCTTTTGGCCTTCCTCCAGCACCCTGCCGTCGATGTGGTAGAGCTTCCACTCCAGCTTACCCGTAGTGGGGCGAACGCCGTCGTACACGGTGTAGAGCTGCACGTCGTGAATCGTGCTGATGAGCGAATTGCCCGTGCCGACCGATTCATCACCCGGGACCCGGGCCGATACCAGCACCGGCGCGAAAAAACGCTTGGCCGCCCAATGGAGCGCCTTCCACTTTCCGCCGAATTCCAGGCTGCTCCACGAAAAGACCGGCCAGCAATCGTTGAGCTGCCAGTAGAGCGCCCCCATCGTGCGGGGCATCGACCGGCGGAAATGCTCCACGGCCACTTTCATGCAGTAGGCCTGGTTGAGCTGCGACAAATAGGCCAGCGCATCATAGCTCGCGGGCATCCGGTAGCGGCGCGCCACATAGTCGAGGATGATCGCGTTGCCCGCACCGTTTTTCTGATGGTTCTCCATCGCAGGAGCAAAGACATTGAGCTCCTCCGGCGGGCAGAAGGTGGCCGCGACTTCCGGCGAACTGTACGACTGCATACCGAACTCGGAGTAAAACCGGAAGCTCACCTCCTCATACCGCTTGACCGGCTTACGCTGGTGCCAGACGTCCCAGAAATGTGCGTCTCCAGCCGCCTCGTTGACGCTCCCGTGGCGGTAGCCCTCCGGGTTGTGGGGCGAGGAGGGCCAGTAGGGCGTCACGCCGTCCCAACGGCGAACGGCATCGGGTAATACTTTGTAAAATACATCTTCGTAGGCTTTCTTGCGCCCGCGGTTTTTGAGGATCTCCTGCGGCATCTGCTCGATTTCATTATTGCCGCACCACAGAGCCATGCACGCGTGGCCACCGAGGCGCTTTACCTGGAAGGCCGCCTCCTCGCCGATGGAAGCCAGGAAGCTCTTTCCGCCCGGGTAGAGCGCGCAGGCGAACATGAAATCCTGCCAGATGAGCAGGCCCTTTTCGTCGCACAGGTCGTAGAAATCATCCATTTCGTAGATCCCCCCGCCCCAGACGCGAATCATATTCATGTGCGCCGCCACCGCGCTGGAGAGCAGGTTGTCGTAGGTGGCGCGGTCCACGGCCGAGACAAAGCTGTTGGCGGGAATCCAGCTCGCCCCCTTTGCGAAAATCGGCAGGCCGTTGACGACAAACTGAAAGCTTTCCCCGAACTCGTCGGCATGCCGATCAAGCTCGATCGTGCGCAGCCCCACGCGGCCCGACCACGTGTCGAGCACCTCGCCTTTTTCGACCAGCTCCAGCTCCACCGTGTAGAGCGGCTGCTCCCCGTACCCGTTGGGCCACCAAAGCTCCGACGCGCTCACCACGAACTTCCCTCCGCTCAGCTCCGCCACCACCGCGCCGCGCAGCGAAAGCGTGCCGCGAAGCTTCCCCACGCCCTTTTTCGCCGTCGCCGCCGCCACGCTGATCTCGACCGTTTTGGCCCCGTGCTTTTGGCGCAGCCGCACATTTTCGAAACGGTTGCCGCTCCACGCTTCCAGGCGCATCGGCTTGTAAATGCCCGAGGCGACAAAGCGCGGGCCCCAGTCCCAGCCAAAGGCGTAGCCTCCTTTGCGAAGATGGGAGCACCCGCCCACCGGGTCGTTCCATTCGCGCAGATCCCCCGGGGCCTGACGGGAGCGGATCGTTTTCATCGGGCTGCCGAAGAGGATTTCGAGCCGGTTCTTTCCGCGCCGCAGCAGGCCGGAAATTTCCGCGCGGTAGCCGATGAACATGTTCTCCGTCTCCAGGATGACCCGGCCGTTGAGCCACACCGTCGCCACGGTATCGAGCCCTTCGGCGACGAGCTCCAGGTGCTCGTGCTCCAGCCATTCTGGCGTCGCTTCAAAGTCGCACCGGTAGCGCCAGTCCCGCTCCTCGATCCACTGGAGCTCCGCTTCATTGCTCCCCCAGAACGGGTCGGGGATCAGCTCGTGTCGCCGCAGATCGGTGTGAATACAGCCAGGGACCGTGGCCGCCAGCCAGCGGGCGGAACCGGGAGCCTGGAACTGCCATTGAGTGTTGAGGGGAAGGGAGAGATGCATCGGGTGGTTTGAAAGTAAATTGTTTAAAACTACGATGAATCCACTTATCCTCCTCCTAAATGCGCGTTTCAAAACAAAACCATGTCGAAAACATCGGATTAGTTGATCAGACGTCGCCTCTGGCTCCCCCAAGCCAAATTATGAGTATTGGATATTACCACCACCCGGCGATGGAGGTCCCCGCCTTCGAGCGGATCCCGCCCCGGATGGAACGGGTGGAGGTGGTCACGGGCGGGCGCTGCTGGGTGGTCATCGAGGGCCGGGAGACCGAGGTCAGCGCCGGAGCCATCCTCTGGCATCACGAGGGGGACCAGACGATTTCGCGCAGCGATCCCGAGGCCCCCTACCGCTGCCTCAACGCCATGTTTCAAGCACCACGCAACCGGGGCCGCCGACGCGTTCCCCGGCTCACCTGGTGGCGGGACGTCGAGGCGATCGAGTCCTTCATCACGGAAACGGTGCGAGCGTATGTGGACGACCGCTTCGAGCGCCACGCGCTGCTCGCCTACACCTACGGGCGGCTGCTGTTCCAGGCGCGCCTCTGGGAGCAGACCAGCGGGCGCTCCCAGCTGCCGGAGAAACTGCGCCAGGCGCTCGAAATGATCGAACAGCGCCCGGCCTCGCTACGCGACATTGCCCGGGAGGTCGGCTGGTCCGTGGCGCATTTGCACGAAGTCTGCCGAGAAGTCCTCCAGGCCACGCCGCACGAACTCGCGCTGCGCCACTATATGAAGATCGCCCGCGAGCGCCTGGCCGGGAGCGACCGCCCGCTCAAGCAGATCGCCACCGAGTGCGGCTTTTCCAGCGCAAGCGCCTTCTGCCATGCCTTCAAACACCGCCTGGGATTAACGCCGCTCGAATACCGCAAACTCAACCAGCGCCAATGAAGCAGGTATGCCGCTTGAAAACGGGGCGCGAATAGGGGATTCTCCCAGCCATGTCCATTGCCGCCGACGATCAGCCTTACCTCACCCGGGCCGAAGGGTTCCTGGGCCTCGGGATGTCTAGGGAAGCCGAAGCGGAGCTTGCGAAAATGAGCCCCTCGACGGTTGCCGCGCCGGAGGTCCTCGTGGTGCGCCTGGCCGTCTACCAGGAAGAACGGCGCTGGGCGGCCATGCAAGCGGCGGCACAGAAGCTCGCGACGCTCGACCCGGGAAACTCCCAGTGGGCCGTCTCGCTGGCCTACGCCACGCGCCGCGCCGAGTCGATCGAAGCAGCCCGGGCCATTCTGATGGACGCCCTCGACCGCTTCCCCACCGAAGCAATCATCCCCTATAACCTTGCCTGCTACGACTGCCAATTGGGCGACCTCGGCGCGGCCCGGCAATTCCTGGACATCTCCCTGCGCCTCGCTCCGGAAATGAAGCCGATGGCCCGCGAGGACGAAGACCTCAAGCCCCTCTGGGACAGCCCCGAGACGGCATGCTAAAAGCCCGCTTTTCTAAAAGCGCTCGCCCCGGCCGAGGGAATGCACTATTTTTCGATTCCGATGCGAAAAGTGAATCCCAAAACCTCGGCTGACCCCACTCCGCCCCCGACGTTGGAGGATTACAGCGCCGAGCCCATCGTCGCGATGACCGCCAGCCCGCAGCCGCCGCGCCCCGCGCATCCGGAGCGCTACCTCCACTACCATCGGCATTACGAACTGCTCTACATCACCAAAGGCGTGCGGGAATTGTGGGTCGAGGGCCGCGAATACCGCGCCGAAGCGGGCGACCTCATCGTCTTCAGGCCCGGCGAGGCCCATGGCGAATACGCCGGGACCCGCACCATCTCATTCTTCGTCTACCGCTTCCGGCCGGAGGACCTGTCCAATTCCCACCTGGAATTCCCGAGCACCCGTAACCGCTGCCCCGTGCTGAACCTGCCGCAGAAAGCGGAGTTCGTGGCCCTCTTTAACCGGATCTGCACCGAGTTCAGCCAGCAGGAGCCCGATTCGCAAATGATGCTCGGCGCTTACCTCGTGGAGTTCATCGTGAAACTGCGCCGGGCCGTCCAAGGCAGTGCCACGAAGAAACCTGAGAGCAACATGCGCGACCAGATCCGCCTTGCGGCCTCGCTCCTCCAGGAAAACGTCTCGGCGGGCATGGCGCTCGAAAAGCTGGCCCGGCGAACCTTCATGAGCACCTCCCACTTCGCCCACAGCTTCAAGGCCTGCGTCGGCGAAAGCCCCCGCCGCTACCAGATCCACGAACGGATCGAACAGGCCAAGGTCCTCTTGCTGGAAACGGCCAAGCCCGCCACCGAGATCGCACAGCAGCTCGGCTACACATCCCCCTATTTTTTCTACCGCCAATTCCGGAAAAAAACCGGCTACACAACCGCGCAGTTCCGCGAACGGTTCAACCCGGCTTAAACCCGCGCCGAGAGCCCCGCGATGAGGACGTGAATCACCCGTTTGAGCCGCTCCTCCCTGGGGGCGGACGGGTGCCTGGGGATCGAAAGCGGATGCACGAAACTTGCCGTGGCGTCCTCAAAAAGCATCGCGGCATCCACCGCGTCGATGGGCGCGAACACCCCGGACTCGATCCCCTGCTCGAAAATCTCGCGGAAAACATCGAAGAGCGCCTTCTTGCGTTTGGCGATGGCGTCGGGGCGGGCCTCGATCACCTTCCGGAACGCAAGAAACATCTTCGGGTCCTTCTCGTACTTGGAGCGCCTGCGCCGGTAGATCGCCAGCGTCACCGCCTCCAGCCGCTCCGGCACCGTGCCAGGCCGCGCGGCCACGCTCTTGATGAACCCCTCCACATCGGCAAGCCATTCGTCCATCACCGCGTCGAGAATCTCGGCCTTTGAGCGGAAAAACCGGTACACATTGGCGTGCGACATCCCGAGCGAGCGCGCCACATCCACCACCGTCACCTTCTCCTCTCCGTACTGGCTCACAAGCGAACGCGTCGCCTGAACAATCAGATGGCGCGTTGGGGATTCTTTGGCAGATTCAGGTGGCATGCGTTGCTTTGATTTTTATGACAACTGACAAAAAATGCAACTTGTAACCACCCGAATTCGTCCTAAACTTCCGCTCGACACCACCCGAGATCTCACATGCTTCAACATCCTATTTCCGAGAAGCCCTCGAATCTCCCCGGCTCGGTACCGGAGACACCAAAGCCAGCGTGGAAACGCCACCTCGTTCGCTGGAGCTTCATCGTCTTGGCCATCGCGGCCCTGGGCTACTGGCATTTCCGAGGCCCCGGCCATAGCGCTCCCTCGGGGGGCGCTCCAGGCAACGGCAGGGGCGCATTCCGGCCCGGAGCGGGAGTGGTGCCCGTCGTGGCCACGCCCGTCGTGCAAAAAGACCTCCCCATTTATCTAGAAGGCCTGGGCACGGTCCAGGCACTCAACACCGTGACCATCCGCCCGCGCGTGGACGGCCAGCTCGTGCAGGTCGCCTTTACCGAAGGGCAGCTCGTCAAGGCGGGCGACGTCCTTGCCAAGATCGATCCCGCGCCCTTCCTGGCCACCCTCGCCCAGGCGGAAGCCAAGAAGCGCCAGGACGAAGCCACGCTAGCCAATGCCCGGCTCGACCTCGCCCGCTACGCCGAGATGCTCCCCCGCAAGGCCACCTCGCAGCAGGCCTACGACACCCAGAAGGCCCTCGTAGCCCAAGACGAGGCGGCCGTCAGCGCGGATGAAGCCTCCGTGCAGAGCGCCCGCGTCCAGCTCGCCTACACCACGCTCACCTCGCCCATCGAGGGGCGCGTCGGCCTGCGTCAGATCGACCAGGGCAACATCATTTACTCCTCCGGCACAACGGGCCTCGTCGAAGTCACGCAGCTCCACCCGATCACCGTCATCTTCACCCTACCGCAGCAGAACCTGCCCGCCGTGCGCGAGGAAATGGCTAAAGCGCCCCTCCCTGTCGTCGCCGTCGATCGCAACGACGGCCCGGCGCTCGGCAACGGAACGCTCTCGGTTTTCGACAACGCCATCGACTCCACTACCGGCACCATCAAGCTGAAAGCCGTCTTCCCCAACGACGACCTGAAGCTCTGGCCCGGCCAGTTCGTCAACGCCCGGCTGCTCCTCTCCACGCGGAAAAACGCCGTGGTCGTCCCAGCCGCCGTCATCCAGCGCGGGCCGAATGGCGAATTCGCCTTCGTCATCACCAAAGGCAGCGGCGCAAACGGCCACGGGCACGGCGGCCATGGCGACAAGCCCGCCGCCGCCCCGAGCCCATCAGCGGCCTCTTCCGGCGGCGCGGCCCCCGGCGCGGGCGGCCCCGAGCTGAGCGTCGAAGTGCGCCCCGTCAAAGTAGCGCTCATCCAGGACGGCCAGGCGCTCATCGACTCCGGTCTTGCGCCCGGCGAACAGGTCGTCCTCGAAGGCCAGTACCGTTTGCAGGCCAACTCCCGCGTGCGGCTTGAGAAATCGGCCCGGGCCGCCGACGCAGAAGCGGAACAATAATTTCCCGTGAACATCTCCGAGCCGTTCATCCGACGTCCGATTGCCACGTCGCTCCTGATGGTGGGGGTCATCATCATGGGGCTGCTGGGCTACTCCCTGCTGCCGATCTCGGCGCTGCCCGCCGTCGATTTTCCCACCATCCAGGTCACCACCCAGTACCCCGGCGCGAGCCCCGAGGTGATGGCCTCCTCGGTCACAACCCCGCTGGAGCGCCAGTTCGGCCAGATCAGCGGCCTGGCCATGATGAATTCATCGAGCTCGTTTGGGAACTCGACCATCACCCTCCAGTTCAACCTCGACCGCGACATCGACTCCGCCGCGCAGGACGTCCAGGCCGCCATCAACGCTGCCAACGGCGTGCTGCCGAAGTCGATGCCCAACCCGCCGACCTACAACAAGGTCAACCCAGCGGATACCCCCATCCTGACGCTGGCCATCACCTCGGACATCCTGCCGCTGGAGAAAGTCAACGACATCGCCGACACCGTCCTGGCGCAGAAGCTGAGCGAAGTCACCGGCGTCGGCCTCGTCACCATCGAGGGCAACCAGAAGCCCGCCGTGCGCGTGCGCATCAACCCCGGGGCCATCGCCAACTACGGCATCAGCCTGGAGGAAATCCGCACCGCACTGACGCAAAACAACGTCAACAACCCCAAGGGGAGCTTCGACGGCACCCGCCAGGCCTACTCCATCGGCGTCAACGACCAGGTCTTTTCCGCCGCCGAGTACAAGCCGATCATCGTCGCCTACCGCAACGGCTCGCCCATCCGGCTCCAGGACATCGGCGAAGTCGTCGACAACGTGGAGAACGTTCGCATGGCAGGCTGGGTCGGCAGCAAACCGGCCGTCATCCTCGACATCCAGCGCCAACCGGGCGCGAACATCATCGAGACCGCCGACCGCGTCAAACAGCTCCTCCCTCGCCTGCGCGCCTCCATCCCCCCCTCCGTCCAGATCCACACGCTCATCGACCGCACCGAGACGATCCGCGCCTCCGTCTCCGACGTCCAGTTCACGCTGGTTCTCACCGTCGTGCTGGTCGTCATGACGATCTTCATTTTCCTGCGGAAATTTTGGGCCACGGTCATCCCGAGTGTGGCGCTGCCGCTGGCGGTCATCGGCACCTTCGGCGTCATGCAGTTGATCGGCTTCAGCCTGGATAACCTCTCGCTCATGGCGCTGACCATCTCCACCGGGTTTGTGGTGGATGACGCCATCGTGATGATCGAGAACATCGTCCGGTACATCGAGGCGGGCGACACGCCGATGGAGGCCGCGCTCAAGGGAGCCAAGCAGATCGGCTTCACGGTCATTTCGCTGAGCGTCTCGCTGATCGCCGTTTTCATCCCGCTGCTCTTCATGACGGGCGTGGTGGGGCGGCTTTTCCGCGAGTTCGCCATTACGCTTTCCATCGCCGTGGCCGTCTCGGCGGTCGTCTCGCTGACCTTGACGCCCATGATGTGCTCGCGCCTGCTCAAGGCCGAGGCCGAGGAGAAGCACGGGCGGTTTTTCCAGATCACCGAGGGCCTTTTCGAGCGGCTCCTGCGCGCGTATGACACGGGGCTCAAGTGGGTGCTGGCCCATCAGCGCTTCACGCTGTTCGTCGCCATCGCCACACTGGTTCTCACCGTCTGGATGTACCTGATCATCCCCAAGGGCCTGCTCCCGCAGCAGGATACCGGCCTCATCATCGGCGTGACCGATGCCGAGCAGTCCATCTCGTTCACCGGCATGGCCTCGCGGCAGAAGGCCATCGCGGAGATCGTCCAGCGCGACCCGGACGTCGTCAACGTCGCCTCGTTCGTCGGCGCGGGCACCGTCAACGCCACCGTCAACACCGGCAAGCTCTACATCGCCCTCAAGCCGCGCGACCGGCGCAAGGAAGGAGCCGACGAGATCATCGCCCGACTGCGCGAAGCCACCAGGAACGTCCCCGGCATCACGCTTTCCATGCAGGCGGTGCAGGACGTGCAGATCGACAGCCGCGTGAGCCGCACGCAGTACCAGTACACGCTTCAGGACGCCGACGAAGCCGAGCTCGCCGACTGGGCCCCGGCGCTCCTGGCGAAAATGAAGACGCTGCCGGAGCTTTCCGACGTCGCCAGTGACCAGCAATCCGGCGGCCTGCAAGTGGCCATCAACGTGGACCGCAACAAGGCCGCACGGCTCAACATCCTGCCCGATGCCATCGACCAGACGCTCTACGACGCCTTCGGTCAGCGGCAGGTCTCCGTCATCTTCACACAGCTCAACCAATACCGAGTCATCCTGGAGCTGCAACCCGGCTTCCAGCTCACGCAGGACGCGCTCGCGCATGTCTACGTGAAATCGAGCCGCGGCCAGATGGTGCCGCTCAACGCCTTTGCCACGCTAAAAACCGTTAGCGCCCCCTTGACCATCATTCACCAAGCGCAGTTCCCCGCCGTCACACTCTCCTTCAATATCCGCCCCGGCAGCTCGCTCGGCGCGGCGGTCGAGGCGATCCAGAAAGCGCAAAAAGAGATCGGCCTGCCGGAAACCATCGTCACCACGTTCTCCGGCAGCGCGGCGGAGTTCCAGTCCTCGCTAGCCAGCGAACCGCTCTTGATCCTCGCGGCCATCGTGGTCATCTACATCGTCCTGGGCGTCCTCTACGAAAGCTACATTCACCCGATCACCATTCTCTCCAGCCTCCCCTCGGCGGGCGTCGGCGCGCTGCTGGCCATGATGCTCTGCCGCACGGAGCTTTCGCTCATCGCGTTAATCGGCATCATCCTCTTAATCGGCATCGTGAAAAAGAACGCCATCATGATGATCGACTTCGCCCTTGAGGCCGAGCGCGAGCAGGGCCTCAAGCCGGAGGAGTCGATCTACCAGGCGTGCCTGCTGCGCTTCCGGCCCATCATGATGACGACCTTCGCCGCGCTGCTGGGCGCGCTGCCGCTGGCGCTGGAAACGGGCACCGGCTCCGAGCTGCGCCGCCCGATGGGCATCTCGATCCTGGGCGGGCTGCTCCTCTCGCAGTTCATCACCCTCTACACCACGCCGGTCATCTACCTCTACATGGACCGCCTGGCCCGGTGGCTGCGGCCCGCGCATCACCCGACGCCCCAACCCGCCCACGCGGAATAACCCCGGAATGAACCTTTCGGAGCCATTCATCAAACGGCCCGTCGGGACCTCCCTCCTGGCCATCGGCCTCGCGCTGCTGGGGGCCACGGCCTACCACTTTCTACCCGTGGCCTCGCTGCCGCGCGTCGATTTCCCGGTCATCAACGTCTCCTCCTCCCTGCCGGGCGGGGACCCCGCCACCATGGCCTCCGCCGTGGCCGCGCCGCTGGAGCGCCGCCTTAGCCAGATCTCCGGCATCACGGAGCTCACCTCAGTCAGCAACCTAGGCAGCTCCTCCATCTCGATCCAGTTCGACCTTTCGCGGAACATCAACAGCGCCGCGCGCGACGTCCAGGCCGCCATCAACGCCGCCGCCAACGACCTCCCCACCACCCTTCCCAGCCGCCCCACCTACCGCAAAATCAACCCGGCCGACGCGCCGATCCTGATCCTAGCGCTCCAGTCCGCAACCCTCGCGCCGAGCAAACTCTACGAAGCCGCCGACCAGGTCATCGGCCAGAAGCTCTGCCAGGTCGAAGGGGTCAGCCAGGTCAACATCAACGGCGCGGAGAAATCAGCCGTTCGCGTCCAGATCCAGACCGCCGCGCTCGCCGCGACAAGCCTCTCCCTGGAAGACCTGCGCACCTTCCTGGGGAGCGTGAATGTCAACTCCCCGCTCGGCTCGCTGGAGAGCGACCGCCAGGCGCTGACCCTGCAAAACAACGGCCAGCTTTTCGACGCCGACCTCTACCGCAACCTGGTCGTCACGCAGCCCAACGGCACGCCGATCACCCTCAACGCACTCGGCAAAGTGGTCAACGGCGTCGAGAACCAGCGCCTCGCCGCGTGGGCTGGCAACCAGCCCGCCGTCCTGATGATCATCTTCAAGCAGCCCGGCGCGAACGTGATCGAAACCGTGGACCGGATCAAAGCCGCGCTGCCGCAGCTTCAAAAATGGATCTCCCCGGCGATCGAAACCAACGTCATCATGGACCGCACGCAGACCATCCGCGGCTCCGTGGACGACGTGGAGCTTTCGCTCGTCTTGAGCATCGCGCTGGTGGTCATGGTCATTTTCCTCTTCCTGCGGCGCTTCTGGCCGACGTTCATCGCCAGCATCACCGTGCCCCTTTCGCTCGCCGGGACCTTCGGCGGGATGTACCTGCTCCATTACAGCATCGACAACCTTTCGCTCATGGCGATCACGGTCTCCGTCGGGTTCGTCGTGGACGACGCCATCGTGGTCATCGAAAACGTTTTCCGCCACGTCGAGGCGGGCGATTCCGTGATGCAGGCGGCGCTCAAGGGGGCGCGGCAGATCGGCTTCACGGTCATCTCCATGAGCACTTCGCTCGTGGCCGTTTTCATTCCGCTGCTCTTCATGGGCGGGCTCATCGGGCGGCTCTTCCACGAGTTCGCCGTAACCCTCAGCCTGGCCATCCTGGTCTCGGGAGTCGTCTCGCTGACCTTGACGCCGATGCTCTGCTCCCGGTTCTTGAAAAAGGACGCCGATTACCCGCCCCCGGGGCCGTTCGCCCGCGCACTCGAAGCCGGGTTCGACCGCCTGCTGGCCGGTTACGAGCGGGGTCTCCAGTGGGTGCTGCGTCACCAAACCTTGATGCTCGGGGTAGCCGTCGCCACGATGGTAGCGACCGTCGCGCTCTACCGGGTCGTCCCAACGGGGTTCTTCCCGCAGCAGGATACCGGGCTCATCATGGGCACCACCGAGGCGGCTCAGGACGTCTCCTTCGCCACCATGGCCCGGCTGCAACGGCGCGTGGCCCGTATCGTGATGGAGGACCCGGCAGTGGCCAATCTCGGCTCGTTCACCGGCGGCAACAACGTCGTCAACAACGGCCGCATGTTCATCTCGCTCAAGCCGCTGAAAGAACGCAAAGCGACCGCCGAAGAAGTCATCAACCGCCTGCGGCCCAAGCTCGCCCACGTGGAGGGGATCACCCTCTTCATGATGCCCGCCCAGGACGTTCGTGTCGGCGGCCGCAGCTCCAAGACACAGTTCCAGTACTCACTGCAATGCGCTGACCTGGGCGACCTCAACCATTGGTCCGACCTGCTCCTACAAAAGCTCAAAAGCCTCCCGCAGCTCACCGGCGTCACCAGCGACCAGCTCACCGGCGGCCTCCAGGCTAATGTGGAAATCGACCGCGACGCCGCCTCGCGCCTGGGCGTCTCTCCGGAGGACATCGATAATACTCTGTACGACGCCTTTGGCCAGCGCCAGGTGGCCACCCTCTACGGGCGCTATAACCAGTACCACGTCGTCATGGAAGCCTCGCCCAAGGAGCAGATGGACCCGGCGATGTTGAACCGCATTTACGTCAAATCCGGCGCGGGCAAGCAGGTCCCACTTTCCGCCGTGGCCAAGTTCAGCTTTGGCAACGCCTACCTTTCCGTCAACCACCAGGGGCAGTTCCCCTCCGTCACGCTTTCCTTCAACCTCGCCCCCGGCGTATCGCTCGGCGAGGCAACGGAGCTCGTGCAAAAGGCCAAGGAGGAACTGCGCATGCCCTCGCGCGTGCAGGGGAGCTTCCAGGGCACGGCGCAAGTTTTCAAGGCTTCCATGGCCAATATGCCGCTGCTCTTTTTCGCCTCGCTCGTCACCGTCTACATCGTGCTCGGGATGCTCTACGAGAGCCTGATCCACCCGATCACCATCCTCTCAACGCTCCCCTCTGCGGGCGTGGGGGCGCTGCTGGCGCTCATCTACTGCGGCTACGATCTCTCGCTGGTCTCGTTCATCGGGATTATTCTCCTGATGGGCATCGTGAAAAAGAACGCAATCATGATGGTCGACTTCGCCCTCGACGCCGAACGCAACCAGGGGCTCTCGCCCGAGGAAGCCGTCTACCAGGCCTGCATCATCCGGTTTCGCCCGATCATGATGACCACCATGGCGGCGCTGCTGGGCTCGGTGCCGCTGGCGGTCGGCTACGGCATCGGCTCCGAACTGCGCCGCCCGCTGGGCATCGCGGTCGTGGGCGGGCTGCTCTTTTCGCAGGCGCTAACGCTCTACACGACGCCCGTGGTCTACCTCTTCTTCGAACGCCTCCACCGCGCGTTCGTTCGCGTAAAGGCACGGCTCGCCGCCCGCCCTCGCGCGGCCCGGATCGCAGCTCCCGAGGGGTTGTAAAACGAATTTTACAAAAGGGCCTCGTTCCCAATCTCCAGATTGGGAACGCCATTGGGAGCGAATCTCCGATTCGCAGGGGTGGGGAATCTGGAGATTCGTAACGAGAATTAAGTACCCCACGCCCTCAAGGCGCTCACTCGCTTCAAGATACTGCTGACGATGATCCGCTCGTAGCTCTACCCGAGCGCTTCCAGGCTGGTATTCGCCTCGATGAGCCCCTTCGGGTTGCCGATGTCGAGCCGTTTGCCGCCCAGGCGCGCGCCGTAGAAGCCCTCTTTTTCCATCACCGTGCGCATGGCGTCGGTGAGCTGGATCTCGCCATTGCGGCCCGGCGGGCAATCTTGCAGCGCATCAAAAATGGCAGGGGTAAAAACGTACCGTGCGGCAAAGGCATGGGGCGGCAGTTGCGTCCCGTCGTCGCGACGCAGGCGGGGGGCCTTTTCCGGCGCGGGTTTCTCCTCCATCGCGTCGAGCCGGAAGAGCCCGTCAGCCTCCACGAGCCCCCCAGCGATGCCGTAGCGCGAAACGCGTTCCTCCGGGCACTCCTCCAGCGCCACGCACGAACGGCCTTGCGTGCGCGCCAGCTCGACCATGCGGCCCAGCGGCGAAGGCCCGGCGATCACGGTATCGGCCAGCATGACGGCGAAGGGTTCGTCGCCCACAAATTCACGCGCCATCAGCACCGCGTCCCCCAGGCCGCGCATTTCCGGCTGGTAAACGAACTGAAAGCGGGCGAGCCCGGCCGGGCTGCGGAACTCCGCCAGGGCCTCCAGCTTGCCCGCGCGCTCCAGGATGCCTTCAAAAAACGGCTCGGGCTCGAAGTAGCGCCGGATGGCTTCCTTAGATTGGTTGATAATGATGAGCACGTCCGTGCAACCGGCGGCGGCGGCCTCCTCGGCCACGTAATGGATTACCGGCTTGGCTCCGAGCGGGAGCATCTCTTTCGGGACGGCTTTGCTAATCGGCAGGAAACGGGTGCCCCAACCGGCGGCGGGAAGAACTGCTTTCATCGGACGGTGGCGGGGAAGGCTTGCTTGTCGCAGAGCGGCTCGGTGAGGCTGAGGCGCAGGACGCGGATGCCCTTGGGCGCAAAGGCGCTCTCCAGTTTGGCAAAGCCTTCGTCGCCATCGAAAATGCCGACGATCGCCCCGCCGCTTCCGGCAAAGTTGGCACTGGCTCCGGCCTTGCGAGCGGTAGACACCAGTTCGCGGTTGCCCTCGCCTACGTCATAGAGCGAGGCGCGCTTGTCGAAGTTGGCGTCCATGAGCTGGTGGAGGAGCTTCACGTCCCCCTTGAGCAGGCCCGCTCTAAATTGCTCGGCCAAGTCGGCCCAAAACGCCATGGCGTCCACGACCTCCTTCTCCCCGGCCTTCCAGCGGGCGCGGATGTCGTTGTGGAAGACTTCCGTCCCCTCGGAAAGCTCAGCACGGTAGGCGACGTAAAGGGGGGGCAGTAGATCGGGAGCGAGCAGGGTGTATTCGCCGTAGCCGCGCGATTCGAGGTACTTGCGGTCGAAATCCATGAACACCACGCCCTGGTAGGCCTGGGCCACGCGGTCCTGGAGCCCAGAGGGGATGCCCAGCTCGTTGTTCTCGACGCTCAAGACGAGGTTGGCCAGCAGGTGGCGCGGAATGGAGACGCCGTAGAAGGCCATGAGCGCGCGGGCGCAGGCGGTAATGATGGCGCTCGACCCGGCGAGGCCGACGCGGGAGGGAATGTCCGAGCTATAGCGCAGGGTGAACTTGCGCCCGTCGAGCTCGATGCCGTAGCGCAGGCAGTAATCGTAAAAGACCTTGATCGTCGCCTTGAGCAGCCGGAATCCTCCGTAATACCCGTGCAGCTTCACATCGCGGTGCAGTTTCTCGATGCTTTCGAAAACGGAGTGGTCGCGGCGGCTCGGGACCAGCTCGATCGAGGGGCTCTCCCACATTTCAATGGAGGCCTGGAAGCCCTTGAAGCAGGCGGAAATGGTTTTGCCGTAGTAACCGTCGGAAGGGTTGCCGATAAGGCCGGCCCTGGGGTACGAGAGGGTGCGTATGATCATGGGAGATTTAAAGAGAGGGGAGAAAAAAGCCTAGCGGATGCGAACCAGCTCGCCCCGGCCGCGCACGGTGTCGCTGCGCTCGCTGCGGCGGGAGGTACTCTTCAGGGTCACTTCATAGCTGACGCCGAGGTGGCGTTCGTCGGCGCCGGGCCGCAGGATGTATTTTTTAAAAATCAGGACGTCGGCCTTCCCCTCCTGGAAGCCTTTCTGCGAATGGGCTCGGAGGAATTCGCCGTCCCAATCCGCCGGGATGGCCCCCTCGGTAAGGGGAGAGAGGCGCGAATCGGGATCGCTGCTGAAGGGCGGCAGCGCGGTCACTTTCAGCGTGCCCATGTCGGGCCCGATCTCGATGAGGTAGGTCACTTCTTCCCTCCCTCCGTTTTCCTTCCGCTCGAAAATAAACGTTCCCTTCCACGCCCCGGCGAGCGATCTCGCCTGCGCGGTGGGAGTGCCGGGCCGGAAGGGCTTGAGCTGAACCTGGGTGTAAGCGGCAGAACTACCGAACAACAAAAACGCAAACGCGACGCAACGAAACTTCATTGAAAAAGGACTAGTTCTTCCCGTTCTTCGGCGGATCGAGGTGGATGATGGTCTCACCCGGTTTCATCACGTCGAGCCGGTCGCGGGAAACAATCTCAAGGTAGGCCGGGTCGTTTTTGAGGAGCTGCTCCTCCCGGATGCGCCGCGTGTTGAGCGCTTTTTCGCGGCTAAGGTCATTCTGGAGGCGCCTGATTTTCTCGCTCTGCTCCCGGTACTGCTTGATAATCGGGACCGACATGATCACCCCACCAACGCACACGCCGAGGATGATCACGAAGATCAGGAAACGGTTGAGTACCTGGAACGCGCTGTCGCTGCGTCCACGCTCAATTTCGCCATAGGAGGTCCCGTTCACGTGCGGTTAGAAAGTTACATGATTCCCGGCGTAATCCCGAAACTCTGGGGGTATTTTGCTAAAATAACGCCACCTTATCGAATTAGCCAAGGCAAAAAACGGGCGGCATCCCTTAAAGAATGCCGCCCGCCATGAAAACCATGGTCTACTGGAGAAAAGCTATTACTTGAGCTTGCCGCCGTAGATGGCGTTCTCGCCGAGGATCTGCTCGATGCGGAGCAGCTGGTTGTACTTGGCGATACGGTCGGTGCGGGAGAGCGAACCGGTCTTGATTTGGCCGGCGTTGGTGGCCACCGCGATGTCGGCGATGGTGGTGTCTTCCGTCTCGCCGGAGCGATGGCTGATGACCGAGGTGTAGCGGGCTTCCTTGGCCATTTCGATGGCGTCGAGGGTCTCGGTGAGCGTGCCGATCTGGTTGACCTTGATCAGGATCGAGTTGGCAACGCCCTGGGCGATGCCCTTGCGCAGGAAGTCAACGTTGGTGACGAAGAGATCGTCGCCGACGAGCTGGATCTTGTCGCCGAGCGCGTCGGTGAGGAGCTTCCAGGTCGTCCAGTCGTTTTCGGCGCAGCCGTCTTCGATGGAGATGATCGGGTACTTGGCGACGAGGGCCTTGTAGTAGTCGACGAGTTCGGCGCCGGTGCGCTTGGAGCCGTCGGACTTCTTGAAGACGTAGAGATTGCTCTCGGCGTCGTAGAATTCGGAGGAAGCGGCGTCGAGGGCGACGAAGATGTCCTTGCCGAATTCATAGCCCGCGTTCTTGACGGCCAGCGCGATGGAGTCGAGGGCGTCCTCGGCGGAGTCGAGCTTGGGAGCGAAGCCGCCTTCGTCACCGATGGCGGTGGAGAGGCCGCGGCTCTTGAGCACGCTCTTGAGGGAGTGGAAAACTTCGGTGATCTGGCGGAGAGCTTCCGAGAAGGTCGGGGCGCTCTTCGGGATGATCATGAATTCCTGGAAGTCGATCGGAGCGTCGGAGTGCGCGCCGCCGTTCAAAATGTTGGCCATCGGGACCGGCAGAACCTTGGCGTTGGGTCCGCCGATGTATTTGAAGAGGGGAATCCCGAGTTCGGCGGCACCGGCGTGGGCGGTGGCGAGGGAAACGGCCAGGAGGGCGTTGGCGCCGAGCTTGGATTTGTTCGGGGTGCCGTCGAGTTCGATGATGGTCTTGTCGATGGTCACTTGATCGAGGGCGTCGAAGCCTTCGAGGGCGGGAGCGATGACGTTGGTGACGTTGGCAACGGCTTTCTGGACGCCTTTGCCGAGGTAACGGCCCTTGTCACCGTCGCGAAGCTCGTGCGCTTCGTGTTCGCCGGTGCTGGCGCCACTGGGGACGGCAGCGCGACCCACGGCGCCGCTAACCAATTTCACGTCGACTTCAACAGTCGGGTTGCCGCGCGAGTCGAGGATTTCGCGCGCGATGATTTCGGAGATATAAGACATAATCTGGTTTAAAAGAAAGTGGGCAGTTTTCAGGGACGGCGGGGTCGGGTCAATTCTTTTCGTTCGGGTGGGGGGAGATTTTATCAGGAACTTGAGGAACTCAGGAAAAAGGCGGTGATTGAGGAAAGTTTGACGCTACGCAAGCGTTCTGCAATAGTACCACCTTACATCTTAAAAAATCTGCATTGGCAGAAGTTGGGCATTGAAAACCTGAGAAATTTTCCGAAACCAACGTTTCCAGCCACGCCGAAACCTCGGCGCGGCTCGGGCGCGTTTTGGTTTCGGGCTTCTCAGGGCCTTCAATGCCAACGCGACTCGGGTCGCGCCCTTCTTTTTTGCCTGTGCGCACAGGCTTATGATCCAAAGAACGAACGGAAGTCCCGACCCTGCCCCAAGGCTGTATTACAACCCCACCTATTACGCTCAAAATATCTGCCGCTACCGGAAGATTCGTCCGCACGGCGATGTTCTTTTGCGAGTGGAAGCCTTCGACTATCTGCTTATTTCCGTGTTGCAACTGACCAACATCTCCGCCTGCTGCCTGGAGCTCCAGGCCGTGCACGTGGATTACGCTTTCCCCCTCTTTGCGACGGTGGAAAACACCCCGGATCTTTTTTCCAAGGCGCAGTATCCGCTGCCCTTCGCTACAGAGGCATCGCTTTCGCTGTTGCTCAGCAACCACATCACCTCCGAGCGGTTCCTGCCGTTCGGAGCGCCCCCGCCCAAGCCTAAAAAGGTGGTCGTCACCACCAACTCGGGGCTGCTCATTTTCGAACCGGAAGAGGGGTAAAAACTACCCGCTCCTTGGACGCTAGGGCAGATCATTGTTGTCCCGTTGCAGTTCGGCGCCGGTCAGGGTGATTCCGTAGGTCATCCCGCTACATGTTCCGACGATTTTGATGACCTCGCCTTTGCTGATGATGGGGACCCAGGTGCCGTTTTTTACCGAGTCGCTGCGGTGGTGGTGCTTTATGGGGCTATAGGTGGAGCGGGTTTCATGGGAGCGCACCTCCAAGGAGGTTTCGTTGACCCGGAACTCGTACCCGTCTTTTCCTTGGATGGTGCTGCCGTTGATGACGTTGGCGGCGTACTTTTTCATCTTATTGAGCTCGACCTTGACGCTCGGAAGGCCGTCCCCGGTTTTTAAATAGACAAAGGCGGCGCTCACGGAGTTCTCGGGCTGGGCGATCCGCTGGATTTCGCCGCTCACCGTGATTCTTTTGCCGGTGTATTTGGCGACGCTTTGGCCTGTTTTGAAGTCCTCCGCCAACTTACGAACGTCCACAACGCTCTCGGCATTGTCGGAGGGGATCTCGGCTTTTTTTTCCTCCACGAGCCCGGGAATGATGGCCGACTCGGAAGGCTTGGGCCCGGCAATCTGCTGGGCGATGAGGTAGGGCCAGTTGGAGGTTTTAAAAAACGCCGGATTCGAAACCCGCAAGGCGTTGACGATCTGGATGAATTTGAGGTTCATCGGCGATCCGCTGACCCCGATGTCGGGAAAATCGGCGACGGTCTTTTTCTGCCACTCCTCCACGGTCTGCTGCGCCCAAAGAGCCTGCGACATGAGTAATGAGCAAATAACCGCCGCTAGACTTACGGTATGACGCATGGTGTTTGAACCTTTGATAACCTGCGTTCAACACTATCGGGTAATCAATTTTCAGGTCAAACAAAAACCCGGCGGCCCTTCGGGCTTACAAACTACGCACGCTGACTTCCCCGGTGCAGATGACTTTCACGGAGCCGTCGGGCAAACGAACCCTCAGGCCGCCGTCGGCCTCCAGCCCCTCGGCTTGCGCTTCATAGGGGCCAGCCGGGTCGTGCACCATGACGGAGCGGCCCAAAAGCACGCTGCGGGCCCCCGCCTCGACGACGATGGAGGTGAAGTTCCGCTCCAAAATGTTGTAAAGCGCATCAAGCTGCCCGAGCAGGGCGGCGGCGACGGCGTTGCGGTCCAGCGGGGCGGCTTGCGAACCAGCGGCAAGGCGCAGGGAGGTGGCCAGGCCGCGGATTTCCTCGGGGAAGGCGGTCTGGTTGACGTTCACGCCGATGCCGACGATGGCCCAGCCCTCGGGGCCCGGTGCGCTTTCGGCCAAAATGCCGACGGCTTTCCGTCCGCCGAGGTGAATGTCGTTGGGCCACTTGATCCCGGCATGGCAACCGGGCAGGGCAGCTTCCAGCCCCCGGGCGACGGCCACGCCTGCCCAGGTGGTCAGCCGGGCCCAGTCGGCCAAGGGCCACGTGGGGCGCAGCAGCACGGAAAACCAGAGTCCCTCGCCCGGCGCGGACTCCCACTTGCGCTGCATCCGGCCCCGACCCGCGCTCTGGGTCTCGGCAAAGATGACGAGCCCCTCGGGGGCTCCGGCGCGAGCGAGCTGGGCCGCCACGTCATTGGTGGAGGTGGTTTCCGCAAGCACCTGGATTTCCCGCCCAATGCGCCTGGAGGAGGGCAACCGCGCGGCGATGGCTTCGGGAGAAAGGGGGGTGTCCATAGGGAAGGTTTTATAGGCGCTTACCGCTCCCGCTTCAACTCCAGCGAGAAGTCGACCGCCGGGGCGGAGTGGGTCAGCGCGCCGATGGAAATAAAGTCCACCCCGGTGGAGGCGATGGCCTGGACGGTCTTTAAATTGACGCCGCCGCTGGCTTCGAAGACGACTTTCCCCGCCCCCAGGGCCACGCAGGTCTTCATCTCTTCAATGGACATGTTGTCGAGCATGATGACGGCCACGCCCTCCAGGGTCAGGAAGCCCCGGACCTGTTCCACGGTGTCGGCTTCGAGTTCCACGCGGATCTCCGGGTGGTCGGCGTGCAGCCGGGTGATTGCTTTGCGCAAAAAATCGAGGTCGTCCCGGGCGGCCAGGTGGTTGTCTTTGACCATGGCCATGTCGTAGAGGCCGATGCGGTGATTGGTGCCGCCGCCCGCCTTGACCGCCGCCTTCTGGATGAGGCGCAGGCCGGGAGTGGTCTTGCGGGTATCAAGGATCTTCGCCCGGGCTCCGGGAACCTCCGCCACGGCGTCCACGAAATGCCGGGTGAGTGTGGCGACGCCGGAGAGCTGCTGGATGAAATTGAGCGCCGTCCGTTCGGCGGTCAGGATGGAGGCGACGGAACCGGCGATTTCCAGCACAACGGTGCCGGGCGCTACTTTCGTGCCGCACGGGTTGACGATCTGGACCTCCAACTGGGGATCGACCTGCCGGAAGACCTCGGCGGCGAGCGCCACCCCGGCAGCCACGCCCTCCTGCTTGGCAAAGATGCGGGCGCGCCCCTTCTGGGCGGGGTCAACGAAGTAGGCACACGTCACGTCACCGGGGCCGATATCCTCGGCGAGCGCGGCGCGAATCACTTGGGCAATGGCGGGGTTGGAGGCGTGAGAATCTGGCATGCCTCCATTGCCTACCTTGGAGCGGGCCGCATCGCAACCCGGAAAACAGGGTAAAACGGCATAAAAAAAGCGGAGCACTTAGGATGCTCCGCGAAATTCAGCTTTTAGGAGAAAATGGATTCGGGCCGCGCACGGTAAAAACAAACCCCTTCATTTAAAAACCCGCGCACGGCCCGAATCACCCCCTCAACGGTAATTAAGACAGGGCCCCTTGCGGTTCGTTCAAAATAAAAGACGATTGTTCAAAATATTTTTCCGGACCCACAGACCCGCGGATTTTCGCCCCCCGGTTACTCTGAAAAATAGTCCCGGGCGCGCCCCAGGGCCTGAAGCGGAAAGTAGTGACGGTACATGTTGTAGTTGATCATGAAGCCGCGGCTAAGCTCCCGCCCTTGGGCCAGCAGCGCCGTGTCGCGGTTCATGCTGATGCGCTCGCCGACGCCGTAGCCGGGGAAGCCGCAGCCGACGTAGTAGGGCTCGTCCCAGGTGCGGTCGTGCTGGTGATCGGTGAGCCACTGCACGCCGCGGCGAATCGAGGCGTCGTACTTGGGGTTGCCGATGGCCAGGAGGCCGATCAACGCCCAGGCGGTCTGCGAAGGGGTGTTCGGCCCGGAGGCCCGCATCGAGTCGTCCATGTACGATTCGCACGATTCGCCCCAGCCGCCGTCTTCCCGCTGTTTGGAAGCGAGCCATGCGGCGGTTTTCTGGATGCGCGGGTCGTTCATGTCAAAGCCGACGGCGCGCAGGCCCGGCAGCACGAGGGCCGTTCCGTAAAGGTGGTTGACGCCCCAGCGGCCAAACCAGCTCCCTTCGGGCTCCTGCTCGCTCATGACGAAATCGACGGCTGCTTTAACGACCGTGTCTTTGAGCGTGTAGCCCATGAGGCCGAGGGCTTCGAGCTTGTGGCCGGTCAAGTCGGCGCTCGGCGGGTCGAGCACTTCGCCAAAGTCGCAAAAGGGAATCCGGGTAAGAACCCACTTGTCGTTGTCCTTATCGAACGCAGCCCAACCGCCGTTGGAGGATTGCATCGCCTTGACCCATACCTCGGCACGGAGAATGGCCCGCTCGATCCGGCGATGGAACTCCTTGGGGGCGATTTTCAGAATCCGGACGAGGACGATGAGCGCCACCGCCGTGTCGTCCAGGTCGGGGTAGTACAGGTTGGCTCGCTCGAAGGCCCAGCCGCCGCATTCGACGCCCTTGACCGTCAGCGCCCAGTCCCCCTTGACGAGGATCTGGTGCTCCAGCACCCAATCGAGCGCGGGGGCGAGGCCCGGGAAGGTCTCAAAGGTTTCGCCGCAATCCAGGAGCGCCTGCATGGTGAGCACGGTGTCCCACACGGGCGATTCGCTGGCCTGGAGGTAGATGGCGCCGTTGCGTTCGTAGGACCAGTGGTGATTCCAGGCGTCCAGGCCCCGGTGCATGACGGCGTGGGAAAGCGGATAGCCCTCTACGTGCAGGGCCATGAGGCTGTAGATCCACGGGGGCTGGATGCCGCCCCAAGCGCCGTCGGCGTCCTGGTGCTTGATGATCCATTCCAGGCAAAGCTTGATGGCTTCCTCCCGGCCCGGCTTCCAGCTGCTCTTCATGTAGGCGTGGAGCATTTTTTCCCCAAAGCGGAAGAACGTGGGCCAGAAGCCTTTGAGCCGCTTGGGCATGGAGTAGTCAAACTTCTCCCGGCCTCCCGGAAAGAGTTCATCCAGGCGACACCCCTCGGGCAGGGGCCGCACGGGCGTGCGCGCGGAGACCACGGCCAAGGGGACGATGGTGGCCCGGGCCCAGCTGGCGAACCAGTAAAGGTTAAAGGGCGCGCCGACCGGGACGCAGATCAGCTCGGGCGGCACGGCCGGGGTGTGTTCCCAGGGCCATTCGCCGATGAGCGAGAGCCAGATCCGGGTGAAATTGCGGATTTTGCGCAGTCCGCCGTGGGAAAGGATCCACTCCCGGGCCTTGCGCACGGGGGCGGCGTCCGCGGCGTAGCCGGAGCAGCGCAGGGCCGCGTAGCACTCCACGGTGGTATTGATGTCCCCCATCGGGGCGTGGTGAAAGACTTCCCAGGAACCGTCCTCGCGCTGTTCACGCAGGATCGCGCGCAGGACGCCCTCGTGCTTCGGGTCGTCTTTAATGCCCAGAAAATGCATCCCCAGGACCCATTGGGCCTCCATGCAGCTGTTGGACTCCAGCATGCCGACCCAGAAGCCGTCTTTCTGCTGCTCGTCCTTAAGCCATTCCAGGGCCTCGCCGATGGTCCCGTCGACCGTGGACCGGATCGGGCTGGCCTCGGTAAGCTCCGGGGCATCCGATGCCTCGGCGGCATCGCGCAAATTGCAGGTGTAATTCATAGAAAGGGAAGTTTTCACGCCCTGGAGGAAGATAAGGTGCTCCGAATTCCGTCAGCCAAAGCGCCCAAGGTCGACTCCAAATCAAAGGCGGGGTCCACCGCTTTCCGTGCGATGGCGCCGTCAATGAGGGCATTGAGCCAGATGGAGCAGGTCTCCAGATCCAGCCCGGGCGAGACTTGGCCCTGCTGCATGGAGGCGTGCAACAAGCGTTTCAGGATACTGCGCATCTGTCGGTCCACCAGGAGCCACGCCCGGCGGATCTCGTCGTTACGGGAGGCCTGGGCCGCGATCTCCAGCCAGAGCCGCCCCTCCACGGGCCTGCAAACATAGCGGATACTGCTGAGCACGAACCCGATGACACTCTCCAGCGGGTCGGAACTTTCCAGCAGCTCCTCGTAAACCGGAAGCAGCACTTTCCCCGCCTCGTCGACAATCGCCAGGATGATGGCCGATTTGCTCGGGAAATAGCGGTAAAGGGCTCCGGGGCTCATTCCCGACACCTCGCAGATCTCGGCCATTCCGGTGGCGTCGAATCCATGCCGAATGAAGCACCGCCGGGCGGCATCAAGGATGGCCCGGCGCTTTTCAAAGCGGCGTTCGTCAGTGGAAATCACGTGGGTTGGCATGGAGAATGAACGTTCGCTCTTTTCTTTAAGATTGAGCCGAGTGTCAATTAAAACCATCACAGCGGCAGGAGATTGAGGCTGTTTTAAGGGTTCCCCCGGGGGCGGAATTCCGGGCCCGTATTTAGACGCGGATTAAGGGTGAAAAATCGTCGCGGATCGGCCTACAATGAGCCATGAGCGAACTGCAATTCAACGATTCAGCCCGGGTCGAATGGACCGTGGGCGAAGGCGACCTCGCCAGTTCCCTGGCCCCCGATCCCTCAGACGTATTTCCCGCGGTGTTCGCCACGCCGAAGCTGATCGGCCTGATGGAGCTGGCCTGTGCCCGGGTGATGAAACCGATCCTGGGGCCGGGCGAACTTTCCGCAGGAGCCACGATCGACATGACCCACACTGCCGCGACGCTCGCGGGGGGCAAAGTCACGATCCAAGCCAGGTATGTCGGCCGCGACGGGGTGCTCTACGTTTTCCACGTCGTCGCCACCGATGCGGCAGGCGAAATCGGCCGGGCCACGCACAAACGGGCCCGAGTTTCCTCCGAACGCCTGCTGGCCGGGGCGCGGAAACGGCAGGCGGCGGGGCAGGTTTAGGCGCAAAAAGGGAATAGGTATCCTATAAAAAAGGCAGAGGGCTCACGCAAAGCCGCAAAGGCGCAAAAAAGACCAGAACAAGAGTTTCCCCTCTTTGCGCCTTTGCGCCTTTGCGTGAGAATAGAATCCCCCCTTTTTTCATGTTGCGTGGAGCCCCCTCTGCGGGCCATGGGGATCTGATAAAAATTCGGCTTTAATTTACCCCGCTTTTCCAGGTTTTCATCCTCCCACGGCGGGGGTAGAGTGACCGGCTTGCACCCGACGCCCGCCATTCCAGCCATCGCCTATCCACCGGACCTGCCCATTACGGCCCGGCGGGAGGAGATCGTCGCGGCGTTGCGGCGGCACCGCGTGCTGATCGTCGCGGGCGAGACCGGCTCGGGCAAAACGACGCAGCTCCCCAAAATGTGCCTGGAGGCGGGCCTTGGGCAGAAGGGGCGGATCGGCTGCACCCAGCCCCGGCGCGTGGCGGCGATGAGCATTTCGCGCCGCGTGGCGGAGGAACTTAAAGTGACCTGGGGCCGCGAGGTGGGGTGCAAAATGCGCTTCAACGACGACACCTCGCGCGAAACGCAGGTCAAGTTCATGACGGACGGCATTTTGCTCGCGGAAATCCAGTCCGACCCGCTGCTGCGCTCCTACTCGGCGCTTATTCTCGACGAGGCCCACGAGCGTTCGCTGAATATCGACTTTCTGCTGGGCCACTTGCAGGGGGTGCTCGAAAAACGGGCCGACTTAAAGGTGATCATCACCTCGGCGACCATCGACACGGAGGCGTTTTCGAAGGCCTTCGGCAACGCGCCGATTATTGAGGTCTCCGGGCGGCTTTTCCCGGTGGATATCCGCTACCAGCCCCTCGGGGAAGCCAGCGCCGAGGAAAATGAAGACGCCGGGGGAGAGAGCTACGTCGAAGGAACGGCCCGCGCGGCGGAGGATGCCCTTATCGAAACGGACGACGGCGACGTGCTGGTCTTTCTGCCGACGGAACGGGACATCCGCGAGGCCCGCGAGCTGCTCGAAGATCGCCTCGGCTCCGCGGCGGAGGTGCTGCCGCTTTACGGCCGCCTCGCGGGGGGCGATCAGCAGCGGATTTTCTCCCCGGGGCCGAAGCGCCGCGTGGTGCTGGCCACGAACATCGCCGAAACCTCGCTCACGATCCCGCGCATCGCCGTGGTGATCGACACCGGCCTGGCACGCGTCAGCCGCTACAACCCGCGCACGCGCACCAAGCGCCTGCCGGTGGAGCCCGTCTCGCAGAGCAGCGCCAACCAGCGGGCGGGCCGCGCGGGCCGCGTGCGCGAGGGGCTCTGCATCCGGCTTTACTCGCAGGAGGACTTTGAGAAACGCCCCCGGTTCACCCAGCCGGAAATCCAGCGGGCCAACCTAGCGGAGGTCATCCTGCGCATGAAGGCCTTCGGGCTCGGCGATGTGGAGACGTTTCCCTTCCTCAACCCGCCGCTGGGCCAGGCCATCCGGGGCGGCTACCAGCTTTTGCAGGAGCTGGGCGCGCTGCTGGAGGGGGAGGGTGGCTGCTGGACGCTCACCGCGCTGGGGCACGAGCTGGCGCGCCTGCCGCTCGACCCAACGCTGGGCCGGATGCTGCTGGAAGCCCGCACGCGCGGGGCGCTCGACGAGCTGCTGGTCGTGGCGGCGGGCCTGAGCGTTCCCGATCCGCGCGAACGCCCGGAGGATGCCCGCGAAGCAGCTGCCGCCGCGCACAAGACCTTCGAGCACCCCGAGTCGGATTTCCTGACGCTGCTCAACCTCTGGAACGCCGCTCCGGCAGCCGACGGCCCGAGCGTCCACACCAGCCGCAACGCCCTGCGCCGGTTCTGCAAGGCCAACTACCTTTCCCTCTCCCGGATGCGCGAATGGCGCGACATCTACCGCCAGCTTTCCGAGACGATGCGCGAAACCGGCGCACGCCGTCCCCTGCCCCGCCGCGAGCGGGAGCCCCGGGACCGCGACCAACGTAACCCGCGCATCAGCCCCGAGGATGAACGCTACGCGGCGGTCCACGAATCCATCCTCGCGGGCCTAATCGGCCAGGTGGCCCAGCGCGAGGAGCGCAACGCCTACAAAGCCTGCGGCAGCCGCGCGGTGACGCTCTTCCCCGGCTCCGGCCTCTACGAGCGGATGCAGAAGCGTAAACCCAAAGCGCCGCCCGCCGCCCGGCCCGGCGCTCCCAAGCCCCCCGGCAGCCGCCAGCCGGAGTGGATCGTCGCGGGGGAGATCGTGCAGACCTCGCAGCTTTTCGCCCGGACGGTGGCCCGGATCGAGCCGGAGTGGATCGTGGACCTGGGCGGGCATCTCTGCAAATTCAGCTACGTTCACCCGCAATGGAGTGCCAAGGCGGGCCGCGTGCTGGTCTGGGAGCGGGTGCTGCTGCACGGGCTGGAGGTCTTCAAGCGGCAGGTCGACTACGGGCGGATCGACCCGGCGGCGGCCACGGAAATTTTCATCCGGGGGGCGCTCGTCGGCGGCGACGTCCGGCTGAACCAGCGCTTTTTCTCGGAAAACCAGGCCCTGCGCGAACGCATCGAATCGGCGCTGACCAAGGTGCGCAGCCACCGGGTCCACGACCTGGATGAAGCCTTTTTCCGCTTCTACGCGGAGCAAATCAGAGGCGTCTCCTCGGTGCATGATTTGAACCGCCTCGTGCGCGAACGCATCACCGCCGAGCCGCGCTTTCTTTGCGCCACGGAGGAGGACCTCATGGACGCCGAGCACTTCGCCTACGACCGCGAGGCGTTCCCGGATCACGTTGACCTGGGCAATTCCGTGCTGCCGCTCGCCTACGCCTACAACCCCGGCGAGGAGGAGGATGGCGTGACGGTGCGCATCCCCCTGCCGCTGGCCGAGCGCCTGACCCCGGCGGAGCTGCAATGGATGGTGCCCGGGCTGCGCACGGAGCAGATTGGCGAGCTGCTCCACTCGCTGCCCAAGAGCGTCCGCAAGCAGCTCATGCCGCTGGAGCCGAAGGTGGCCGCGCTGGTCGCCGAGTTCCGGCCCGAGGGGAACGACCTCCCGGCGGCGCTGGCGGCGCTCATCCGGCGCAAATACGGCGTCGATATCCAGCCCGAGGACTGGAAATCGCTCCCCGATTATCTGCGCCCCCGCGTGGAGGTGGTGGACCGCAAGAACCAGCCACTGGCCGCCGGGCGCGATCTGCATGCCGTGCGCGCCACGCTCGATTCGCAGGATGTACAGTCCGACGCTTGGGAAAAGGCCGCGCGCCGCTGGGAAAAACCGGCCCTAACAGCGTGGTCCTTCGGCGACTTGCCGGAATCGACCGTGGTGGAGCAAATCGGCGGCGCGCCGCTGCTCGCCTACCCCGGGCTCGCTCCGGGCGATGCGCCGGGAACGGCGGATCTGCGGCTCTTCCGCACCCGGGCCGAGGCGGATGCCGTGACCCCAGAAGGCGTCCGGCGCCTAGCCGAAGCCGCGCTGGGCCGGGACTTGGCCTGGCTGCAAAAAGAGCTGCGCGGCATGGCCCGCCACGTGGGGGGAACCGCCACGCCCGGAGCGGCGAATAAGCCGGTCTCCTTTGGCGCGGCGCTCGACCAGCTTTCCGTCCGTTTCAGCGCGCCCAAGGCCGGTGCGCCCAAAAACGCCGCCGCAGAGGCCCCGGCCTCCGCCGAAGCGCTCCCGCAAAGCGCCTACCGGCACCTCACCCGCCACGCCCTGCGGCTTGAACCGCTGCGGCCGCTCACCGAGGCGCGCTTCAAGGCGATGCTCGAAACCGCCCGGCGCGATCTGCCGCTGCTTGCCCGGCGCGTCAGCGACCTGGCCGGGACGGTCCTCAAAGCCCGCGCCACCATCCTCGCCTCGCCCAAGCGCTACCCAGGCCTGGAGGAGGACCTGGAGCGCCTCGTGCCCGCCGATTTCCTCGACCAGACGCCGCATCCCCAGCTCCACCACCTCCCGCGCTACCTGCGGGCCGTCCAGCTCCGGGCGGAGCGCGCCTCGATCAGCCCACTTTATTTGACCAAAGACCGGGAAAAAGCCCGTTCGCTGGCTCCATTTCTACCCGGCGGCGAGGTGGAAAAGACCATCCCACCGGAAAACCGGGAAGCCTACCGCTGGCTGCTGGAGGAATTCCGGGTCAGCCTTTTCGCCCAGGAGCTCGGCACGGCCCAGCCCGCCTCAGCCCAGCGGTTGAGTGCGCTAGCGGACGCCGGTCGAGCCGTTCGGTGAGGTCGGAACGCCCGGGATCGTTTGCGAGTGCAGGGCTTTTTGTTGAGCCTGGATTTCCTTGGCCCGCTTCTGAGCCTGCGCCACGGCGGGCACGGCCAGGCTCGCCAGCATGGCCACAATCGCCACAGTCACGAGGACATTCGCCCCGCCGCCGCGCCCTCCGGCGGTGAAAATGGCGAAGAAATAGGCCAGCGGATGCCGCCCGCCCCGGACCATGGGGGAGCCGTCGCGTAAGGAGATCAACTGGGCGACGCGCTGGGAAAGGGTCGGGTAGCCGGAGGTCAGCTCGTGCAGCGAAACAAAGAAGCCGCGGTGCTCCCGGTGCTGCCGGGCAAAGGAATCCGGGCTCATGCAAAGCCCGGCCACCTTGCCGCCGGAAAGGGCCATCATGGCTTCGATGCCCCCGTCGATATTGCCGCAGGCGAGGGCCCCATGGCGGTCGCAGGTGGCCTCGCAGGCCCGGCGGTAAGCCGCACCGAGCAGCGGCACGAGGCTGCCCGGCAGGAGGAAGAGCTGCTTGACGATGTGGCCGCGTTTGATGTGTCCGAGTTCATGGCCGAGGATGAAGCGGATGCGCGGGGAGTCCTCGCCGTGGGCTTCCAGCATATCAGAAAAAAGCACCACGAAATCGCGCCCCGAAAAGCGGGTGGCAAAGGCGTTAAGGAGCCCGCCGGATTGCAGGATGTAAAGCTCGGGAACGTGCCTGACCCCAAGCTCGGAAGCGACCTCCAGGAACGTGTGGTACAAGCCGGGGAGCTGCTCTTCGCTCACCCGCACGCCCTCGGAGCGGAGATGCCCGATCAAGAGGCCGTGGCCAAACCAGAGAAACACGCCAAAGGCCAGGGCGTAGAGGATTCCGACGATGGAAATCAAGAGAGCCAGCCAGCAAACGAGGGAAACGAGGAGGACCAGGAAAAGGTAGGTTTTTTCCTTGGGAAGAGTGAGGGTTTCGGGGGAGAGTCCGTTCGACATGAGGCCCTTTCTAGCCGGGCCCTTTTCACAAGTCCAGCCTCGCTTTTCCGGTTGCTATTTGCCCCGGGGGCTGCGACTTTTCCTCGGCATGCAAACGATCCCGCTGGCCCAACTTGAGGAAATGTTCGCCTCCCTGCGAACAGAAGACAACTCGATCGACGGTGAAATGCTTTGGGGCTATTACTTCACGGCCCCTGAAGCCGATGCCCTCGAGCCGGTCGCCAAGGCGCTCGAAGAACTTGGTTACGACGTCGCCGATATTTTCGAGAGCGACGAGGAGCCGCTCTTTATTCTCCAGGCCGAACGCTTTGAAAAACAGACGCCGGAAACCCTTTTTGCCCTCAACGCCGAACTCGAAGCTCTGGCCGCGAAGTTCCCTGGCGTGGAATATGACGGCATGGACGTGAACGCACTGGATGGCGACGCTTCGCTCGAAGAAGGCGAAGGCGGCCACGGCTGCTGCGGCGGCCATGGCGGCGGGGAAGGCTGCGGCTGCGGCCACGGCTCCGAGTCCCAGGAGGAAGAGCACGAATGTTGCGGCGGCAGCGGCGAAGGGTGCTGCGGACGCCACGTTCACCACGAAGGCGAGCCGATCGAGAACCCTCAGATTCTCGAGGCCATCGAGCGCATCGCCACGGATCGTTCGGAGGACGCCCAGCGCGAAATGACGCTCGCCTTGCAGCGCGGGCTCTACCTGGTTCCGGTTTTCTCAGGCCGCCTCGATACGGAACCGACCGACGACCAGGCCATCCAAGTGCTGGTCTGCACGGACGAAAATAACGACGAATACCTTCCGCTTTTCACCGACGAAAACGCGCTCAAAGCCTGGACCCAGGAGAACGTCTCCGCGATGGTCCTCACCGCTCCGGAAGCCTGGGACTTCATCCTGACCCAGCCCGAATGCGCGGGCGGCGTGCTCAACCCCGGCAGCTCGGCCCTCCCGCTCAACCGCGATATGGTCGGCATCCTTAAGAAGATGATCGAAGACCACGAGCAGGAAAACGCGTAAGCTTTTTACCTTAAACCAAAGGCGCAAAGAGAGCTTTCTCCTTGCGCCTTTTTTGTTTGGAAAAACAGCGGGCTTTTCTACGCTCCGAGCTTGGCTCGGACGAGTTCGCCGAGCTTCGCGCCGAGCACTTCGTTGCCGAGGCGGTCGATGGCCTCTTGCAGGAAGCCCTGGACCATCAGTTCCAGCGCGATGTGCTTGGGGATGCCGCGCGCCAGCAGGTAGAAGAGCTCATCGGCGTCGATCTGCCCGGAGGTCGCGCCGTGGGAACAACGCACTTCGTCGGCCAGGATCTCCAGCCCGGGCATTGAGTCGGCCTCGGCGTCTTCGCTTAAGAGCAGGTTGCGCACTTTCTGGTAGGCGTCGGTGCGGTGGGCGTCGGGCTCGACCTTGATCATGCCCGCAAAAATGGCACGGGAGGCGTCATCGAGGGCGTTTTTGTAAAGCAGATCGCTTGCGGCCCCAGGGGCGGCGTGGTCCTGGAAGGTGCGCAGGTCGAATTCCTGTTCGCCTGCCCCGACGGTGACGGCCAGCATGTCGCTGCGGCCTCCTTCACCGGAAAGGCGGCTCATGGATTCGGTGCGGGCGTAGCGGCCGCCCAGGTTGACGTTGAGGCTTTTGACCTCGCCGCCCGCTGAAACCACGGTGTTGTTGACCTGCAGGGCCAGCGTTTTGAGGTTCCAGTTCTGCACGCAGACGTAGTCGACCCGCGCGCCCGGGCCGATGTAGAGGTCGTTGAAGCCGAGGGCCAGGCCGGAGGTGCCGGAGGTGGCGCCCATGAAGTAATCAATCAGCGTGACCTTGCTCCCCTCCTCCGCGATTAAGAGGGTGTGAGGGAAGACCGAGTTGGCCTCGCCGGAGAGCCAGTGGAAGGTCTCGACGGGAAGGGCGATCTCGACGCCACGCGGGACGTAAAGGAGGGTGCCGGTCTTGACGCGGGCGGCGTGGAGGGCGGCGAATTTCTCGCTACCCAGCGGGGCGCCCTGGACCATGAAGTGCTCGGCCAGGAGGCCGGGGTGTTCCCGGGCGGCCACGTCGAGGGGCTTCCAGATGACGCCTTTGGTGGCAAGGGTGTCGCCATAGAGCTCGCGGGCCAGCAACCCGTCGTTGGCGAAGATCATCCGGCCTGCGGACTGGGCGAGGCCAACGGAGCCCTTGATGATGCGGTCGCGGTCGCCTGCGAAGGGGGCTGTAGGCGAGGAGAAAGCGGTGAGGTCCAGCGCCTTCAGGTTGCTGAAGCGGAACTCCTCGTTGAGGCGCGTCGGCATCGGAAGCGTCTCAAAGCGTTTTCTCGCGGCGGCGCGGGAGGGTTCGTCAATGAATAAAGTCTGGCTCATTTGGGTAATGAAATTTTTTGGGAATTAGCCGACCGAGCCTTCCATTTCGAGGTCGATCAGGCGCTTGAGCTCCACCGAGTATTCCATCGGGAACTGGCGCACGAGGTCGTTGACGAAGCCGTTGACCGAAAGGCTCATGGCCTGGCCTTCGGTGAGGCCGCGCTGCTGCATGTAGAAGATCTGCTCGGCGCTGATCTGGCTGACGCTCGCCTCATGCTGCACGGCGTTGCCCGTGCCGCGCACGGTGATGGCCGGGTAGGTGTCGGTGCGGCTGTCGGTGTTGACCAAGAGCGCGTCGCAGACGGTGTTGTTTTTGCACCCTTTCAGGTGTTTCGGCACGTGGACGAGCCCGCGGTAGGTGGCGCGGCCGGTTCCGGCGGAGATCGACTTGGAGACGATGTTGGAGGTCGTTTCGTCGGCCAGGTGGATCATCTTCGCCCCGGTATCCTGGTGCTGGCCGTTGCTGGCAAGCGCGATGGAGACGACTTCGCCGCGCGCTTTGCGGCCTTTCAAGACGACGCCCGGGTATTTCATTGTCAGGCGCGAGCCGATGTTGCAGTCGATCCACTTGACCTCGGCGTCCTCGTGGGCGATGGCCCGCTTGGTGACGAGGTTGAAGACGTTGCTGCTCCAGTTCTGCACGGTGACGTACTGGATTTTCGCCCCCTTGAGGGCGACCAGCTCCACCACGGCGGAGTGGAGGGTTGCGGTCTCGAATTTCGGCGCGGTGCACCCCTCCATGTACATCACCTCGGAGCCTTCGTCGGCGATGATGAGGGTCCGCTCGAACTGCCCGAAGCTCTCGGCGTTAATACGGAAGTAGGCCTGGAGCGGGTGCTTCACTTTCACCCCCGGCGGGACGTAGATGAAGGAACCGCCGCTAAAGACTGCGGAGTTAAGGGCGCTGAATTTGTTGTCGCCGGACGGGATGACTTTCCCGAACCATTTGCGGAAAATCTCCGGGTGCTTGAGGAGCCCTTCGGTGGGGCCGACAAAAATGACGCCCTGCTCGCCGATGGCTTTCTTGATGTTGGAGTAGACGGCCTCGCTGTCGAACTGGGCCTCGACCCCGGCGAGGAATTTGCGTTCCTGTTCCGGGATGCCGAGCCGCTCGAAGGTCTCCTTCATGTCCTCGGGCACTTCCTCCCAGGAGCGCGTCGGCTTCTGGCCGTTGGAGAGGTAGTAGCGGATTTTGTCGAAGTCGAGGCTTTCGAGGTCCTTGGTGGCCCAGTGGGTGGGCAGCGGCTTGCTGTTGAAAATGTCGAGCGCCTTGAGGCGGAATTCGCGAATCCATTCCGGCTCTCCCTTGACGTCGGTGATGTAGTTGATGGTGTCGCGGTTGAGTCCGACTCCGGCGTCGAAGGCGTGGTGCTCGGGATAGGAAAAATCCCCGACGCTTCGGTCCAGGTTCAGTTCGGTTTTCGGTTGAGACATGGCGTGGTCCTCCGGTTTTGGGATTTAGGCGACAGGGGCGGTTTCGGCCTCGTCTTTGACCCAGTCGTAGCCCTTGGCTTCGAGTTCGAGGGCGAGTTCCTTCGGCCCGCTCATGACGATTTTGCCGTTGACCATCACATGGATCACGTCGGGCGTGATGTAGTCCAGCAGGCGCTGGTAGTGGGTAATTAGAAGGATGCCCAAGTCAGGGCCGCGAAGCTTGTTGACGCCGCCCGAGGCAATGCGCAGGGCGTCGATGTCCAGGCCGCTATCCATTTCGTCCAGGATGGCGTAGCTCGGCTCGAGCATGGCCATTTGCAGGACTTCGCAGCGCTTTTTCTCGCCGCCGGAGAAGCCGACGTTGATCGGCCGGGAGGTGAACGAGCGGTCCATCTCCAGAATGTCCATTTTCTCGTAAAGCTTGTAGTAATACTCGGTGGCCTCCAGCTCTTCTCCTTCGGGAAGACGGGCGGAGACGGCGGCGCGCAGGAAGTTGGCTACGGTGACGCCGGGGATTTCCATCGGATGCTGGAAGCCCAGGAAGATGCCTTTGCGCGAACGGACGTCGGGCTCAAGGCCGAGGATGTTTTCGCCATCAAGAAGGATCTCGCCGCCGGTCACGGTGTAGTCCGGGTGGCCCGCGATCACTTTGGAAAGCGTGCTTTTACCGGAGCCGTTGGGGCCCATGATGGCGTGCACTTTGCCGCGTTCGATTTCCAGGCTAAGGCCTTTGACGATTTCGCGGTCGCCGATATTGACGTGCAGGTCCTTGATGACGAGTGACTTCATAGCAGTGAGGTTGTTTGTTTTTGGGCGCAGGCGGGACAGAGGCCGCGCAGAGTGATTTCGACGTGTTCGAGTTGCGTGCCTTCGGGGAACTCCCACGACGCCTCCTGGGCGGGGTCGATGGGAACGTCGAAAACGACGCCGCACGTTTTACAGAAAAAATGGCCGTGGGGAACGAGGTTAGGGCAGTAACGGGAGGACCCCCGCTCGCAGTAGACCTGCCGGATGAGGCCGCTTTCGGTCAGCGCATCCAGGCAGTTGTAGACGGTGGCGAGCGAGATGGAGGGCATCCGTGCCTTGGCCCGCATGAAGACCTCGGAGGCGGTCGGGTGGTCCCGCTTTTCCATGAGCGCTTCGTACACGTAGCGCCGCTGGGGCGTCAGCCGAATGCCATGGCTTGTAATGGCGTCTTCAGAAGTAGCCGAGTGCGCTTTCATGGGTCGATTAACAGTATCGGGGCCCTGAGATATGAGATCAAGAATTATTCTAAAACAAAATCGAGATTGGTCTCAATAAGGAATACTTCTACGGGGAAATTCGCCTCAGAGGGCACGGAGGACGCGGAGAGAAAGGCAGAGGATTGACACGATCCTTGAGAAAACGGCGCACCCGGGATAGGATGCTCCTCCCATGCACGTCTGCCGGACCGCCCTCTATACTTTCCTCGCCCTTTCCCTGGCGCTTACCGCCACCGCGCCCGCTCAGGATGATGGCGAAAATATCAAGCCTTCGTGGCTTACGGAAAAGTTCGCGCGCACTTATACACTGAAGATTCCCGCGCCCCGGGGGCAGATCCTGGACCGCAATGGCGAGGCGCTGGCCGTCACTCGCGTTTGCCAGAACCTCGGCATTTCCTTCCCCACCCCGCTCGATTACCCGGACTCCAAGGCCTCGGCCTTTGCCCGCGAACAGATCGCCAAGGTGGAACGCCTCACCGGCCGCAAGCTGAACATTTCCGACAAATCCATCGAGCGCTTTTACCGCAACCGGGGCATCCTCCCCTTTGACATCATCCAGGATGTCTCGCCCGCGCTCCAGAAGACCCTCAAGGGGGAACTCGGCACCGGGCTCGTCCTGCACCCGGTCTACACCCGCTTCTACCCCCACGGCACGACGGCCGCCCACATCATTGGCTACGCCACCCGCTCGGGCGCTCCGCCAGACGCTCCCATCGAGAATAACGACCTCATCTGGCCCGACGCCGAGGGGCGCGATGGCCTGGAGGCGACCTTCAACGAACAGCTCACCGGCAAGCCGGGGCAGATGACCATCCGCTTCGACGCCAACGGCAAGAAGGTCTACGAGAAAATCACCGTCCCGCCCACGCCCGGCTGCAACGTCATCACGACGCTCGACCTCAAGGTCCAGCAGCTTTGCGAAAAGTCCCTATCCAAGGGAGCCAAGCGCGGGGCCATCGTTTTTGTCGATCCGAACAACGGAGACATCCTGGCGATGGCCTCGGTGCCGACCTTCGACCCGAACGACTTCAGCCCGTCGATCACCCCCGAGCGCTACAACCAGCTGAACAACGACCCAAGCCTGCCGATGCTCTCGCGCGCCTTCCGCAGCGCCTACCCGCCCGGATCGACTTGGAAAACCTACGTCGGCATCGCGGCCCTCGAAAGCGGGACGATCAAGCCCGACGACGAATTCTCCGGCCCGCCCTCCCTGCAAATCGGCAACATCGTCATGCGCAACTGGAGCAAGTACGACGCCGGGATGCTCAACTTCGCTGGAGCCATGGAGCGCTCATGCGACACGTGGTTCTACCAAGTGGGCATCAAGACCGGCTCCAAGCCGATGGTGGAATGGGCTCAGCGGATGGGCTTCGGCGTGAAAACCGGCATTCCGCTGCGCGCCGAGGTTGAGGGCCTCGTCACCACACCCGAGCTGCTTAAAAAGCGCGAGGGGCGGCGCTTCACCGACGGCGACTTGGCGAACTTCTCCATCGGCCAGGGCTACCTGATGGTCACCCCCCTGCAAAACGCCCAGGCCATGGGCGCGGTGGCCAACGGCGGCATCCTTTACCAGACCCGCCTGGTGCTCCAGGTGCAGAGCTTGGATGAGCAGATTGTCACGGCCTACGACATCCGCGTAAAAGACGAGCTGGAGCTGAAAAAAGAGACCTTCGCCGCGGTCAAACAGGGCCTCATTGACGCCACCAGCGGCGGGCATGGCACCGGCGGCGGCGGCGCGGTCAATAACGTGGACGTGGCGGGCAAAACGGGCACCGCCGAATGGGGCCCCAAAGCCTCGGGCCGCAACGCCGCGTGGTACGCCGGATTCGCCCCCGCCGACAATCCGAAATACGCCTTCGCAGCACTCTACGAGAGCGATCCGCACGAAAAACGGAGCCACGGCGGCACCGTGGCCGCGCCGCTCATCGGCAACGTCCTGCGCGAGCTTTTCCAGGACGAACAGAAGACCCAGAAACAGCGCAAACGCGCCAAGCCCACGCCCACTCCCGCGGCAGAAGACGAGCAGGACTAACCGAACCTTGCGCACCGCTCCGCAAGCGCGCTATTGCAGCCGTGGCAGCGTAAAAATTACCGCTGTACCTTTATTAACCGCGCTCTTGATCCGAATTCGGCCGCCTTGGAGGTCAATCAATGACTTCGCAATGGCTAACCCAAAGCCCATCCCCGGGCTTCCGGATTCCTTCTCTCCCGGTTCAAATATACGAGCCAGCTTTTCAGGAATAATGCCGCTGCCTGTGTCCTGGACGACGGTTTCAATCTCGTCTCCTTTTTCAGAACTGGTGACCGTGATTTCACCAGCCCGGGTGTAGCGCAACGCGTTACCGATCAAATTCATCAAGACTCGATGCAGCGCGTCCTGTGAGGCGGCCACCACCACCGACGGGTCAACCCGGTTGGAGAGAATGACCTGTTTCGCGCGGGCGAGTATCTTCAGTTGCTCCATGACATTCGCCACGGAATCGAACAGTCGGACCTCTGTAATTTCCAACTTTCCAACCCCCGAGATCACGTCCGCAAGCTCTCTCATCGCCTTCTCCATCGCAACGGCAAGGTGTGCCGCATTTCGGTCGATCGTATCTAGAGCTTCCAGGGTTTCAGGGGTTTTCGCCTCCGGGGGAAGGGTCTCGATGACGTCCGCCACGGCCAAAGCAATCGCGCCCAACGGCGTTCGAAAATCATGCACTAAAAACGCCAGTTGGCGGGCATCCTCTTCTTTAATGATATCGGTTTGTTTCTCGCTAAAACGACTCAACCCGACCGCGGCGGCGGAATCAATGACCTCCTCGATGATCAGCCTCGCTTCCTCTGTCAACGGCATGCCCTCTTCGATACAAACATCGCGAATCGCCTGCCGAAACGCACGAAACTCCCCGACCACCTGCCCGGCATCAAAACCCTGTTCGGCGCGCAGAAATCCGTGCTCCGTCGCCCGCTCGACCTCGTCCTGCACAGAGAAAGGGGTGGGATCATCGGTACCGAGAGCTTCCGCAACTACATCCAGGAGAGCCAACATTCTATTCTCCAAGAGCAGCTGTTTGATTTCTGGCCCAAAAATACGCCTCGCCTCGCGTATCCAAACAGCGAAAATCCGCTCCTTCTTCGATAGAATGAGCCTCCCATAGTAAGCCCGGCTCGCGGTGTTCAAATCCATGCTTGCTATACGTTTCTGCGAAGAGCGCAGGATTCAGGGTAATCCTGATCATCCTCTCCAGGCTGCCAAGCTTGCCCAGACCGCCCAAAAAAATCTTTTTAATAAGCCAAAAAGCGGCGTTCGTCTGCGGATTCTTCCCGCTCTTCCCAGGTAACGCCAACGACAACCCCACCTATTCACTTTCCGGCATGGTTTCGCAAAAAAGTGCATATCCGAAACGCAAACCGGTGCATTTCCGCATCGGGGGTGCATTTGGTAAACAGCCTCCATCATGATTACTCTCGAATGGCGTAACCGCCTCGACAACTGGCGCAAAGTCCTCCCCAAACTCTTTTTCGTACCCCTCGGCGAAGTCGCCTTCGAAGGGTTCACCACCTTTGAGCAGCTCACCCCGAGCCAGGCGCTCGCGAACCCGCTGCGTCCCTTCCCACAGGGAACCCGCTGGGGTGCGCACAATGAATGTGCCTGGCTGCGCACATCGGTCCGAATTCCCGAATCCGCGCGCGGGGAACGGGTCGTCATCCGGCCCGAGACGGGGCTCGAAAGCCTGGTGTGGGTTGACGGGAAGCCCGTCGGTTCGCGCAGCTGGTCGGAGCGGGAAATCACCCTCACCCATCAAGCCCAAGGCGGCGAAACCATCGACATTCTCTTGCAATCCTACGCGGGCAACGGCACGCGCGAATGCGGCACCGGCCCCGTCCCCGACGGGGTTCTCACCGTGCCGCCCACCCCGGAGTGCCAGGCCACGATTGAGAAAAGCGAATTCGGCCTTTGGAACGAAGAAGTCTACCAGCTCTGGCTCGACGTCGAGACCCTCGCTCTGCTCGCCGAGTCCCTGGCCGACCGCGAATCCCTCCGGCTGGCGCAGATCGAAGACGCGCTCAAGGAAATGACCGTCGTGGTGGACCCGGAGCTGCCGCGCGCCGAGCTGCTGGAAACCGTCCGGCAGGGCCGCGAACTGCTCAAGCCGCTGCTCCAAGCCCGCAACGGCTCCACCGCGCCGGAGATGCACTGCTTCGGCCACGCCCACCTCGACCTCGCCTGGCTCTGGCCGCTGGCCGAGACCGACCGGAAGTGCGGGCGCACCTTCTCCTCGCAGCTCACGCTCATGGAGGAGTACCCGGAGTATAAATTCCTGCAAAGCCAGCCCTACCTTTACCAGGTAGCCCAGCGCCAGTTCCCGGACATCTACGAGCGGGTCCACGCCGCCGTCAAGCGCGGCCAGTGGGTGCCCGACGGCGCAATGTGGGTCGAGGCCGATACCAACCTGCCTTGCGGCGAAAGCCTCGTCCGCCAGTTCCTCTACGGGAAACAATTCTTCAAAGATGAATTCGGCGTCGACAGCCGTCTCATGTGGCTGCCGGACGTCTTCGGCTACAGCGGGGCGTTGCCGCAGATCATGCAAGGCTGCCGCGTCGAGTATTTCTCCACACAGAAGATTTTCTGGATCTACGACGGCGGCGAAATTTTCCCCTACAACTGGTTCTGGTGGGAAGGCATCGACGGCAGCCGCGTGCTGAGCTACCTGCACCACGACTACAACAGCCATACCGACCCCAAATCGCTGGCCAACCGCTGGAAAGAGCGCCCGCAGAAAGCTGGCTTCCACACCAAGCGGCTCCAGCCCTTCGGATGGGGCGACGGCGGCGGCGGCCCCGTGCGCGATCACGTCGAATACCTTCGCCGCCAGCGCGACCTGGAGGGCAGCCCGCGCTGCACTATCGAAGCGCCCGCAGCGTTCTTCGAGGAAATGGTGGCCGATGAAAAATCGCTCGCCCAAGTGCCAACCTGGGTAGGCGAGCTCTACTTCCAGGCCCATCGCGGCACCTTTACCACCCAGGCCCACGTCAAAAAGAGCAATCGCCGGTGCGAACACGCCCTGCACAACCTGGAGTTCTGGGGCGGCGCGGCGACGATCCTGCGCGGGAAAGCCTTCCCCGCCAAGCACGTCGAGGCGCTCTGGAAAGAGGTTCTCCTCAATCAGTTCCACGATATTATCCCAGGCTCCTCAGTACACCAGGTCTACGAAGAAGCCGCGCTCGCCTACGCCCGCGTGCTTGAGGAAACCGCCAGCGAAACGGCCTCGACTTTGAGCACCCTTTGCGACACCGACGCCGATGCGCTGACCCTCTTCAACTCGCAATCATGGGAGCGCCAGGAAGTCATCGAGCTGCCCGAGGGCTTCGATGCCGCCACCGACCTCTCCGGCAACGCGCTCGTTACCCAGCAGGTTTGCGGCAAGACCTTCGCGCAAACCCCGGCCATTCCCGCCACCGGCTGGACCACCGTACGGCGCGGGGCCAAGCAGCCCACCGCCGTCCCCGCCAGCCCGCTCACGGCCACGCCCACCTCGCTGGAAAACGAGTTCCTCCGCGTCACCCTCAACAACCGGGGCGAGCTCACCAGCATCTGGGACAAAGAAACCCAGACGGAATGGGCAGCCGGAGCCTGCAACTCCCTGCGGATGTACAAAGACATCCCCAACAGCTTCGACGCCTGGGACCTCGCCAGCAACTACAAGCAAACGCCGGTACTACTGGATCACCCTGCCGAAATCGAGGTCATCGCGGCAGGCTCGCTGCTGGCCATCGTGCGCGTCAAACGCCAGATCCACGCCTCCCAGCTCGTCCAGGACATTGTCCTGACCGCCGGAAGCCGCCGCATCGAATTCCGTACGCAGGTGGAATGGCAGGAGAAGCACAAGCTCCTCAAGGTGAACTTCCCGGTCACGGTTCGTTCGGAGACGGCGCTCAACGAAATCCAGTTCGGCCACGTCGCCCACCCCACCCACACCTCGCGCCCCTCGGACGCCACGCAGTTCGAAGTCTGCCAGCACCGCTGGACCGCGCTTGCAGAATCCGCTCGCGGTGCCGCCGTGCTCAACGACTGCAAATACGGCGTGAACGTCGAGGGCAATAGCATCAACCTCACCTTGCTGCGCGCCCCGCTCGCTCCCGACATGACGGCCGACCAGGGCTCGCACCAGTTCACCTACGCCTTCTACGCCTGGAGCGGCCGCGGCTTCGCCGAATCCGGCCTGGTGCGGCAGGGCTACGAGCTCAACTCGCCCCTCCTGAGCGCCCCCGGTGCCGCCGAGCCCGGCAGCCTCTTCTCGCTCACCGCGCCCAACATCATCCTGGAAACCCTCAAGCCCGCCGAAGACGGCTCGGGCGACCTCATCGCGCGGTTCTACGAATCCGCCCGCACCGCCACCCGGACCCAACTGGAAGTAAAGCACCCCTTCCAGCAAGCCACGCTGACCAACCTGATCGAAGAGAACCAGACCCCGCTTCCCTTCGACGGCAAATCGCTCGCTCTGGAATTCCGGCCCTTCGAAATCAAGACCATCCGGTTCACAAAATAACCGCAGGTCCACCGCGCGCGAGGTGGAAGAGGAATGCGACGGGAAGCCCCGGCGAACGAGCCGCAATCCCCGGCTTGTTTCGCCGAAGAGCCGCCGTTAACGTGGCTCTCCGATGGCCAGAGTCCTCTTCCACCTCGATATGGACGCGTTCTTCGCCTCCGTCGAACAGCGCGACAACCCGGCGCTTGCAGGCAAGCCGGTGATCGTCGGCGCGCCGCCGGACCGTCGTGGAGTCGTCTCGGCCGCCAGCTACGAGGCCCGGGCCTTCGGCGTTCATTCCGCCATGCCCTCCCGCACGGCCTATCGGCTCTGCCCCGGGGGGATCTTCGTCTCCCCACGCATGAGCGCCTACCGGGACGTATCGCGCCAGATCATGGCACGCCTCGCGGGCTACGCCGACGCCATCGAGCCGATGTCCATCGACGAAGCGTACCTCGAAATGAGCAGCCGTTTCCAGGACCTCCCCGCGGACGATGCCATCCGCGCCGCTATGGACCTGGGGAGGGAAATCAAAGAAACCATCCGGCAAGAACATCGGCTCAACGCCTCCATCGGCATCGCCACCAACAAACTGCTCGCCAAAATCGCCAGCGATTACGACAAACCCGACGGCCTTTTTTGCATCACCGAGAGCGAGAAAAAAGCCTTCCTGCGCCCCCTGCCCGCCTCATCCATCCACGGCGTGGGCAAAGTCACCGCCGAAGTCCTCACCAAAGCGGGCCTGCGCACCATCGGCGACATCCAGGACCACCCCGGGGACCTGCGCGCGCTCGTCGGCTCCTTCGGCGCGGCCCTCAAACGCTACGCCTGCGGCGAGGACGACCGGGCGCTGGAAGTCGAAGGCGAAGTTAAGAGCATCAGCGTCGAGGACACCTTCGAGCGGGACACCGAAGACCGCCGCATTCTGGTCCCCACGCTCAAAGCGCAGGCCGAGGAAATCGCGCGCAAACTCTCGCGCGAGCAACTCGCCGCCAAAACCGTCCAAGTCAAAGTACGTTACAGCGACTTCAAGACCCTCACGCGGCAGATCAGCATCGAAGACCCGGTGGAGGACGCCGAGACCCTCTACCTCCTGGCTTGCAGCCTCCTGCGCCGGGACCGCCTCGTCACGCGCCCCCTGCGGCTGCTAGGCCTAGGAGTCTCGCGCATGGTCCCGCCCGCCTCGCAACTCATGCTGCCGTTTTAGCAAATAACAGGCCTCAAAAATCAGGAAAACAGTCGGAGTTGACCCCAAGGTTATTTTAGTTTTCTTGCTAGTCTCTTTGAAATTTCAGGAATTCCGACCGAGGAGGGAATGCCAACCTTGTTTGCTAGTCGCGGGCTATATTCGTATATGTCTTTGGCTGTTACATTATGCCAGACAGGCAGAATAACGTCGTTTTTCTCCATTATTTCTCTTGTAAAGATGGAATCGTATTCGGCCTTTGTCCACCCCTCGTTCGATAGAAAATTCGGCGATAGAACTAGAATACATTTTTTTGCCTCACGTAGCCCTTTTTCGATACTCTCTCGGAGATCGTCACCGACAGCTAACGAATATTCGTCATACCATACAGGGCACATGTTTTTTGAAAGATCGACCACCAAATCTCGAACCAAGGCATCTTTATCTCTGGAATCGTGTGATATAAATGCTAAGGGTTTTTCAAATCCGGATCTTATTTCTGCATAGCATCTATCCCGAACTAAAACATGGAACCCATGCAGCCCTCCTTCATCTGCAATTCTCCCCCTTTCTTCCGGGCTCAGACTCTCATTAATATAGAGAAATATTCGCTTGGTAAAAACAAGAGTTGTTGATGATGCCTTTTCGGGATAATCAGCAAATCCTGTCATTATTTCGATACCGTCGCCTGATGATGTAAGCACACATTGGGCTGCTTCCTGGGATCGAAAAATGGCTCGCGCTTTCTCCAGAATATTGGATCCTTCAGAAATATAGAGAGCTAAGTATTTTGCATTTGCATCATATTCTAGGGCTATCTTTACAAAAACGCTTTCTATATTTTCACCCATTCCGTTGTGCAGTTGCCACTCAGTCTGCAAGCACATGCACTTGATATCTGTGTCAAAATATTCCCGTATCGTGGCCATATTTACCGCAACTCATTAGGCCTAACGAAACCGAAAATCAATGTTTCACTCAAATTAAGACCTTGCCTGATTAAAACACCAAGAGGCGTGCACGAACTGGCACGGCGGGACGCAGGAGCGAGAATGGCTGCCTCACTAGGACTCGAACCTAGACAAGCAGATCCAGAATCTGCTGTGCTACCATTACACCATGAGGCAGTTGGCGTCTCCTCCCGGGTTGCGGGAAGGGTTTGGATTAGTAGCCGGAATCCGCTCCGGCTGCAATAGAAATTTCGGCTTTCCCCCTCCCTCTACGGGCTCTTTCTCTAAAAAATTCCCCCTATTTTCCGTCGTCCCAGATGAAGTGCTCCAGTCGCAGGCGCTCCATTTGCCGTTTGGCTTCTTCGGCTCGCGGGCCTTCGACTCCGGCCATTTTCCGGTAGATGGCGATGGCGCTTTTCCACTGTTCGCGCTTTTCGCTCAGGCGGCAGGCGTCGAATCCGGCTTTGTAAAACCAAAAGTACTCCTGCGGGTGGGCTGAGCCGATGTCGACGACTTGGTAGTAGGCCGCTAGCGCTTCGTCCAGGCGCCCAAGGAGTTCGAGGCATTGGCCTTTGTTGTAGAGGGCCCGGTGCAGGACGGTGGCGGGGATGCCCGGTTCGGCGGCCAGTCGCTCGTAGAGGGCGAGGGCTTGTTCGTTGCGCTGGGGGTCTTTGGTTTTGGCGGCCAGGAGGATGAGGTTGTCGGCTTCGCCTGCGATGGCGGCCCATTTGATTTCGCTCTGGGGGTTGGCCCTCAGGATGTCTTCGTAGATTTTGACGGCGTCGGATTCGTTGCCGAGGCGCTTCTGGATTTCGGCCAGGTGCAGGCGGGCGTTGAGTTTGAAGGGGCCGTTGCGCGAGGCGACGTCGCTGAAGAGCCGGATGGCGTCGTCCATGCCGTTGATGCGCTGCATGGAGGCTTGCCCGGCGAGGAATAGGGCGGCTTCGACGAGGGGTGAGTTGGGGTTCTCTTCGGCGAGGGTCTGGAACTGGCTCTGGGCGCTGGCGAAGTCTCCGATGCGGAAGTAGACTTGGCCAAGTTTCATGCGTACTTCGGCAAGGTGGCCGGTTTGCTGTAGGGCGGCCTGAGGGTGGCGCTCGATGTAGCTGAGGCAGAGGGCGATGATTTTTTCGTCTTTGGGCGGGTTGGCGGCTTCGGCGACGAAGATGGCGAGGTAGTCGGCGCCTTCGGCGGTGCTGACGGGGGCCGGGGAGTCGTTGACGACGCGCAGGTAGCGGGCGGCTTCGCCGAGCTGGCCTCCGGCGTAGTGGAGTTCGGCCAGGGCGAGCTGGGCGTCGGCGGTGCGGGGGTTACCGGGGAAGTCGTGGATGAATTTGCAGAGGGCCTGGTCGGCTTTGGGGTCGCCTTGGCGGGCGCGCAGGAGGCCTTCTTCGAGGATTAAGCCGGGGCGCAGGGCGCTCTCGGGGTAGAGGCGGCTGAATTCCTGGTAGTCCTGGCCAAAGCGGGTGAAGTTTCTCTGGTGGAGCCAGGAGAGGGCGGTGTTGTAGCGGGCGAGCTCGGCGAGGTCGGGGGCGTGGTCTCCGGCGCTCCGGTAGATGGTGGCGGCGAGGACGTATTCACCGGCCTTGAAGTGGGCCTGGGCGGAGGCCATTTCGATTTCGGCCTGGAGTTCCCTGGAGGGGGCGGTGCGGAGGGCTTCGTCGAAGGCTTTCTGGGCGTCGGCGAATTTGCCGGTGTCGGTGAGGAGGCGGCCGCGCATGAGCAGGGCCTCGGCCAGGAGCGGGTGGCGGGGGAAGCGGGTCGGAAAATCGCGCAGGACTTCCAGGGCGCGGTCTGGTTTTTCGTCGCGCAGCAGGCCTTTGGCCCAGTAGTAGGTGGCGTAACCGGCGCGGAGCGAGGGCTCGCGCTGGGCCCATTTTTGGAGTTCGCCTAGGGAGGCGCTGCTTTCGCCGCTGTAGATGATGTCGAGCTTGCGGAAGAGGGCGTCGAGGGAGGGGCTCTGTTCGTGTTTCCAGATGTACTGTTCGAGGATGTCGTCGGCGGCGGTGAGGCCGATGAGTTCCGTGCGGGATTCGGTCATCCCGAGGGCAGCGCCGACCATCATGTCGTTGGAAAGGTTGTGGGGGGCTTGCTGGAGGGCTTCGAACCGGGTGAAGGCTTCGGCGTTGCGGCCCGCGTTGAGGAGCATGCGGGCTTCGAGGTAGTCTTTCCACTTCCGTTCGCGGTCGCCGAGCGGGGGCTTGAGGCTGTTGAGGACGCCCTGGCAGTCTTTGTCGTTGCCGGTTTCCAGCAGCAGCTCGGCGAGCCGAAGGGAGACTTCCGGGGGGGCTCCCGCGGCGATGCTTTTGAGGGCGTCGATGGCTTCCGCCGGACGGCCCAGCACCTGGAGGCACTCGGCTTTGCCTGCGATGGCCCGGGGCTCTCGGGCGAGATCGGGCAGCGAATAAAGGTTCAGGGCCGCATTCCAGTCTCCGGCGGCGGCGAGGATGCGCGCCTCCAGGAGCGGGGCCTGCACTTCGGGGTCGCGGGATTGTTTGAGGGCCTCGTCCACGCGGCCCGCGGCTAGGAAGGCCTCGGCAAGGCGGGTTTTCGCCTCGCGGCGGAGGGCGGGGGCGAGGGGGGCGGAGGCGTTCAACTGCGCCTGGAGCTTTACGACGGCTACTTCGGGCACGCCTTCATCCAGGGCGCGGACGGCTTCGTCCAATGGAGAGGCGAACCCCCTGGCGACCAGGGCGCTAAAGAGTAACAGAGCCAGCCGAAGCCGGGGATGGAAACAGGGCAAAGTCATGAGACAGCCCTTTCCATATTCCAGTTTTCTAAAAAAATGAAGGGAAACGCGCTGGCTCCGTCTAAAAGAGTGAAAGCTTGATTCCCGTTACTAAATTCTTTATAAGAGAAAACCCCGCATTTTCCCTTACGCTTCCCTAGAACAGAATATGAATTTCCCTCCCGTCCGTTCCAAGACGCTCTACTTGATTGCGTTTGCCGCGATTCTGATCTTTTTCGCCTCCTCGTTAACTACGGATATCGACCGCCCGTGGGTCAACCAGATCGACTTCAACGGCGCGGTCTGGTCCCAGGCGGCCCATAACATCCTGCGCGCGGGGCTTTTCGAGACGCAGGGGGCTTCCACTGCTTTCTACTTCGGCCCGCTGCCGATCCCCAACCGTGGGTACTACCTCCACCATCCGCCGCTTCTGCACCTGGCTGTGGCGGCGATGTTCGCGGTGTTCGGGGAGCACGAATGGGCGGCCCGGGCTGTGCCGATCGCCTGCATGATGGCGAGCGTCGTTCTGCTCTGGCTCTTGGTGAATCACACGATGGGGCCGCGCACGGCGACGTTCACAGCGGCGGCGTTCGTGGGGCTGCCGATGACGCTGCGCTACGGCCCGATGGTTAATTTTGAGCCGATGGTGCTGACGCTGATCCTGCTGGCGCTGCTCTCGCTACGCTACTGGGAGACCACTGGCCGGGCGCTGTGGAAATACCTCTTTTTCGGAGCCTTGCTCACGGGCATGTGGGTGGACTGGGCGATGCACCTCTTCGCGATTGTGATTTTCGCCTGGTGGATGACCCGCCCGGGGCGGCCTCAGCGCCGCTTGGCCTGGGCGGTGCTGATTGTCACGGCCATTTCCGGCGCGCTTTACTTGATCCATACGCAGATCCTGCGGCCCGACGCTCTCAAGGACCTGCAAAATACGTTCCTGGTCCGGGTGGCTTCCGACGAGAAATATAAATTCACCTTCGCCCAGTGGCTGAGCCGCGTCAGCCGGAGCGCGCTCAATCATTACCTCTGGATCGGCATTATCCCGGCAGTAATCGGGTCGGTAATCACCTGGAAGCGCCGCCATGAGGAAGGCTTCCGCTGGATGGGCTGGGCGGCCTTTACCGTCGCCGCCATGGACGCCATTTTCGTCGGCGTATTCCAGAACGACTCGTACATCCACGAATACATCGCCTTTTACTTCATCATGCCCGTGGCCGTGATGATCGGCATCGCGCTCAACGAGGCCTCGCTCGCTGCGGAACGCCTCGGCAAATGGCGCGCGCTGGGGTATGCGTGCGTCTGGATCTTCACCATCGCCGCCATCGGTGCGGGCGAGGCGCAAACGACCTCCATGGCCGGGCGCTTCTGCATCCTGGACCCGGCAAGCAACAAGACGGAGCCGGAAACCCTGATCCCGCAGCTTGGCGCGGCGATCCGTAAGCATTTCTCCCCGAAGACCCGCGTGCTCTGCAACTTCATGCCTTACTACGGGCCGCACCTCCTGTACTACGCCGAGCGCGAAATGGCCCCGAACCTCGCCGATCCGCGCGACTGGAAGCCGTACATCCAGGAGAACAAGGGAACTGAAATGGGCGGCATTGTCTGGATGGGCGACGAGGACGCCCCCGCCATCATCGCCAATCTGCCCCCGGGCAAGAAGGAGTTCGTGCGGCTGGAGAACGAGAGCTTCTGCGTCTGGACGCCCGGGCCCCGGCGGTTCTAGGGGCCCCAACCGCGCCCTTACCGCGCCCGATGCACTGGAATCTCCTGGCCATTGGCAAACCGAAGCTCGCCTACGCGAAGGAGGGCATTGAGGAGTATGCAAAGCGCATGAAGGGCTTTGCACCGGTGAATATCGATTACCTGAAGGCCTCCACGCGCGAGGCCGAGAGCGCCCTGCTACGCCAGCGCAGTGAGGGATGTTTCCGCATCGTCCTGGACGAACGCGGCGAGGAGCCCACGAGCCGCGAACTGGCCCAAAAGGTGGCGTTATGGGAGCGCGAGAGCGTCAAATCAGTGGCTATTCTGATCGGCGGGGCCGACGGACATACGCCGGAGCTGCGGCAATCAGCCAACTGGACCTGGGCCTTGAGCAAACTGACGCTCCAGCACGAGCTGGCCCTCGTGGTCCTCTGCGAGCAGATCTACCGCGCCTACTCCATTAAGGCGGGGCTCCCCTACCACCGGGATTAGGGGACAGCGCCGCCAGCGCTCATTTGACAAGGCGGTGAACTTATAAAGTGACCGCGAGGGTCACAATTTTCTTGGGCCCTACCGTGAAAACAACCTCATGATTCGCTACCTTTATGTCGCCAGGGTAAACGTGCGGGCCTCGTTCTCCAGCGCCTCGTTCTCCTTAAGCCCGCCGCTGATGACCGCAAAGTTACGCCTTCCGCTGGAAACCCCAGCAAAACGGACCATTGGGAAAGTCAGGTGCGGGAAATAATGGTAGGGGTTCGCCTCGTCGCGGGCAATGCGGCGCTCCACGACGTCAAAGGGAGCTTACATCGTCTTGACCTTCAGATATAAACCGTGGAGCTTCTACCCTCAGCATGACCGATTCCCAATCCAAAGACCCACTTCATGGCGTGACGCTGGAAATGATCCTCACGCGACTGGTCGACTATTACGGTTGGGAGGAAATGGGCCAAAGGATAAATATCCGGTGCTTCAATTTCGACCCGAGCATCAAATCGAGTTTACAGTTTTTACGCAGAACTCCATGGGCCAGAACAAAAGTGGAAGAGCTGTATCTGCGATATGTTCGGCTCTCTGCCCGACAAGCATCACCTCGGGATGACGCTTAAGCAGTCACCGTTTCTGCCCCGCGCTCAAGCGCCAGTCGCTCCGCCGCCTGCCCCACCTTCGCGGCAAGCGGGACAGCAGTCTCCCGATTCAGCCTACAGCCCGCTTAAATGCCGAAATGACGTAGGGATGGGCAATAATAGATGCCACGGGGCGCAGACCCAAGGTTTAGGTCGGATCGTTTGAGGAAGTAGTGCACATTGTGAGGTCGCTTTTCTGTGTTTGTTTGGCGTAACAGAGGAAAGCGAAGGCAGGTGCTGCTTAAGTGTTAGCACATCGGCAAAAAGATCGCCTTGCTTTTCGACGCGATTCAACACTTCGTCTGAGAGAAAGCGCAGGGAGTCCGCCCTATTTGTCTTGAGGCAGCGGGTCACTTCGGACCATGTCACGGGGGTGGAAACGGATGGCTTGGAATTTGCGCGTAGCGAATAAACGCTAACGGTCGTTTTGTGGTCGTCGTTTTGGCTCCAGTCGATGAACACCTTGCCGCGCCGCAACGGCTTTTGCATGCGGGAGACAATCGCCTCGGGATGTTTCCCTTCCAAATGCTCGGCCACTGCGCGGGCAAATAGCTTTGTATTGGAATAGCTGACGGCGGTATTGAGGGGGGCGAAAATCTGCAATCCTTTCGAGCCGGATGTTTTGGGAAAGCTCTTCACTCCAAGGCAGTCCAGCAGTTCTTTGATCCACAACGCCACCTGGCAGCAATGCACGATGTCGGTGCGCGGGCCGGGGTCGAGATCAAAAGCCAGAGCCGTGGGGCGCTCCATGGCCGGAGCGCGGTGCAAAAAAGGGTGCAATTCAAGGTCGGCAAGATTGGCGGCCCACAACAAAGCGGGAAGATCGTTCAGCACGCAGTAATGAATGGGCCCTTTTTCATCCGTGGGAACTCTGACGGTTTTCACCCATTGGGGGCGGTGGGACGGGCATTGCTTTTCGTAGAAAAAAAGGCCTTCCACGCCGTCGGGATAACGCTTCAAAGTGATGGGGCGATCGTGCAAGTGAGGCATCAAAACGGGAGCAATGCGGATGTAGTAATCAATGACTTGCGCTTTGGTGAACCCGACCTCCGGGTACATCACTTTTTCGAGATTCGATACCGGAACACTGCACCCATTAACTTCCAATACTTGCATGCGCCTGCGTGTCATATCGGGGCGGCCTTTTCACGGATGACTTCCCTTGCATTTTTGTCATTGCGGAGCCCAAGGAAAGCGCCTTGCCGCAACTTCCCGTCGCGGGTCCATTCGGAAAAGCGGATCTGGCATACCAGCGTGGGCTCCACCCAGTTCGCCTTCCGCACGGCGCTGGGGAGAGCCTGAAACGGGCAAGCATCGTACTTTAGCGATTGAAGTTTATGGTAAAGTTTCGCCAATGTCTTCGCCGTAAATCCCGTGCCAACTTTGCCTGCAAACTGAAGATATCCTCCTCGGTAATACCCGACTAGGAGCGCGCCGAAGTGCAGCCGGGTGCCAGCCGGAGGCGTATAGCCGCCGATGACAAATTCCTGTTCCTGCACGCATTTGAGTTTGATCCATTGGCGGCTTCGTCGGCCCGATTCATAGATGGAATCGGCTTTCTTGCCGATGATCCCCTCGAGTCCACGGTTTCGGACCTCCCTCAGCAACTCCCGGGGATCGCCATGAATTTCCGCGGAAAAGCGCAGCGGATCGACGACTCCCTTTAGAACTTTCTGTAAGCGCGTGCGGCGTTGATGAAGCGGTTCTTTTTGCAAATCCGCTCCCGCTTCCGCCAAAAGATCGAAGATATAGAAAAATAATGCCGGGGGTTCTTTGCCCATTTCCCTCGATTGCAATTGCTGGAAAGACGGCCGCCCTTGCGAATCCAACGCTACGATTTCGCCGTCGAGAGCCATACTTTCGCCGGGGAGCGCGGCGACCGCCTCGGCGATTTCTGGAAAGTGCAATGGTTTGCCATTGCGAGAAAGCAGCCGCACATTTGTTCCGTCTTTCAGGGCAAGCGCCCGGTAACCGTCAAATTTCAGTTCGTACCGCCAATCACCACGCGGCGGTTCTGAAACAAGCGTGGCCAGCATGGGCGGGTGGAATGATATGCGCGCTTTTTGTCGTTGTTGCTCGCGGGCGATCCCCTCCATCGTCCGGCCAGTGATCGCCGACTCATTTTCCTTTTTCTGCGAGACCGGGCGCATGCTTTCGCCGCTTTTGATCAGCAGCCAGTTTTCCGCATCGCGTCGAATGAGGGTCCATTCCCCTTTCAGCTTTTCGCCGTGAAGGACAAAATGTAATTTCCCCGCAGCCAAATCTTTTGCGGGATGACCGCTTGGCACATCGTAGGTACCCTTGTCCCAAACCATCACCGTGCCGCCACCATATTGGCCCTTGGGAATCACGCCTTCAAAGTCAGCATACGCCAGCGGATGATCTTCCACGGCAACAGCCAGATGTTTTTCCGCGCGCTTGTAGGGCATTCCTTTAGGAACGGCCCATGATTTGAGTGTCCCGCCAAGCTCAAGCCGGAGATCGTAGTGAAGGCGCGATGCATCATGCTTTTGGAGGACAAAATGATGAAGGCTTTTCTTTCCGGTGTCTCCATTAGCGCGTTTTTCGCTCGCGCGGCCTTTCGGTTCAGCCGTGCGGGAAAAATCGCGCTTATGGGTATAGCTGCGAATCGACATGAGATGTCCTTGGCTCGCTCAAGCTCTTCTTGTGCGCGATGGCTTGGCGGGGCTTGGGGAACGCGCCACACGCTTTCTCCGGGCAACACGCTTCCGCCCCGACTCATCCAGACTCTTTTGCAATACGGAGACCAGATCGATCACATTGGTCGGCTTGATCCGATGTATCGGATGCGGGCCGGCCCGTTCGCCTTTCTCGATCTTTTCCTTGATAACGGCTTCCAGCGCTTTTCGGTATTCATCCTCAAAAGCGTCCGGCTTCCACGGCTCCGACATGGAATCGATGAGCGACTCAGCCATTTGCAGCTCCTTTTTCCCGATCGCGGTTGTCGTTGGGACCTTGAATTCATCCACATGGCGCAACTCATCGGCAAAGTGCATCAACTCCAGCATGAGGCCGTTTTCCTGCGGCTTGATCGCAGCCAGGTGCTGGCGGGTTTTGATCACGACTCGCGCGATGGCAATTTTATTGCTGGCCTGCAATGCATCCCGCAACAGCACATAGGCTTTATCGCCCCCCTTTTGCGGTTCCATGTAATACGGCTTTTGGAAAAACACGGGATTCACTTCCGCCAGCTTTACAAAACAGGCGATGTCCACGGTTTGTGTCGCCTCGACATCCACGCGCTTGAAATCCTCATCCTTTAGAATGACGAACTTTCCAGATTCATACTCGTAGCCTTTGACGATTTGATCCCACGGCACCTCCTTGCCGTCCGCTTCAGCCACGCGCCTGTAATTAACCGGACTATGGTCTGTTTTGCGCAAAAGACGAAATTTTATCTCCTCCGTTTTCGTGGCAGAATAAAGCGCGATGGGAATATTCACCAAGCCAAAACTGATCGAGCCCTTCCAAATGGCATTCATTCTTCGCTCCTTTCTTTGAGCCCAAGCCGATGCGCCAGCGCGATGGCATCGAACGGAGCCTTCACTTTGATGTCGTTGTCGAAATAGACGAACACATCGCGTCCATTAGGCGCGGATTTGCCGCCTGGGCAAATACAATGAGTCCGAATAGGCGTGCCGCCGTCGGCCCAGGTCCGAATCTTCCGAGCCCATTCTTTTAGCGCCGCTTCCGTATAGCCGCTGGCATAAAGCTCCTTGTCTCCATGCAAACGCAGATAAACAAAGTCGCTGGTGACATCCTCCATGAAAGGCCATTTCCCGGCGGTATCCGCGACGACCAGTGCTATTCCATATTCCCGCAGTAGCTCGATGAATTCCTTTGTTTCAAACGAGGAATGCCGGACTTCCATCGCATAGCGCAGCGGCCGATCGTCCTGGTTTTCCGGCCCCCCTTCTTCGCCAAATTTGTTTTCGTAAAGCCGGGCCAGGCGAGCGGCGGCGGCTGTATCTTTCGGGAGCATCTCGAAGAAAGCGAGTAATAGCTTCGGGTCAAACCGAAAACTGGGAGGGAACTGCCACAGAATCGGTCCTAATTTATGCCTCAAGCAAAGCGGGCCGGATGCGAAAAAATGGGATAGCGGTTCTTCCACATCCCGGAGCCGCCGGATATGGGTGATGTAGCGGTTGGCCTTGACGGAAAACTGGAAATCGTCCGGCGTGGCGGCGGCCCAGGCTTTATAACTTGCGGGCCGCTGCAACGCGTAAAAAGTGCCATTGATCTCGATGGAATTCAGCTGCCGCGACGCGTATTCCAGTTCTTGCTTTTGCGGCAGCCCCTTTGGGAAAAAAACGCCGCGCCACGGAGCAAAAGTCCATCCTGAAATGCCGATGCGCAGAGCCATTGGTTTTTGGCGGCAAAAAATATTTTTCAGCGGCGAATGGAACGATCTATTATGATCGCCCCAGTAAAATCAAGATCAGCAGAAGCCCCCCCAAACCACCACTCGGATAATAATCCCACCCCGTGCTGTAGGGCCGTCTCGGCAACGCACCGAGCAGAAGCAGGAGCAGAAGAACAAACAGAACAGTGGCCATGGCGTTTTAAAATTAAAGAGCACATCCAAGGGCGGCTCCTTATAGTTACGGATCAAAGATCCCGATAGCGTTTCTCCCCGTATGAGGGCTGCGATCCATCTAGGCAAATCATGCCGCCTCACGAAGCATTTTGATCAAGCGGGCCCTCCCGCACGACCCAGATCATTGGCAACTCAACTCTATTCTCGCGTGAGGTGCCACATGTGGCTGCTGAAGTCTTGCGTGGCGTCGGGAAACTGGAGCCCGGCGTGCATCATCACGTCGCCGCCAAAGGTCCGGTCCAACTCAGCCACGCGGTAGCGGCCCTCGGGATCCAGTCCGCGCAGCCGCAAAATGGCGCTGGGTGGGTTGGGCCGAGAAAGAACCTGAAAGTGGAAGACAACCGCTTCCGAGCCGTCTTCGCTGACCACCATCCATGCCGCAGTGTTCCCCTCGAACGGACTGCGCAGCCGATGGAAGATGCCGTTTTGCAGCAGTCCTCGCAGTTCTTTGTAAGTGGCAATCTGCCTCCGGACGATTCCCCGTTCCTCGTCGCTCAGGCGGTTTAGGTCAAGTTCGTAGCCAAAGTTACCCGACATGGCCACGTGGCCGCGCATCTCAATGGAAGTGTTGCGGCCGACCTGGTGGTTTGGGCAGGCAGAGACGTGCGCGCCCATGGTAATGGTGGGAAAAATGAGGCTGGTGCCGTACTGGATTTTGAGCCGTTCAACGGCATCGCTGTCGTCGCTCGTCCACGTCTGCGGCATGTAGTGGAGCATGCCCGCGTCGAAGCGTCCGCCGCCACCCGAGCAGCTCTCGAAGAGGACTTCGGGAAAGGCAGTGGTGATCCGCTCGAGCACGCTGTAGAGGCCGAGCATGTAGCGGTGGGCAGTCTCGCGCTGGCGTTCGGCGGGGAGGCGGGCAGAGCCGACTTCCGTCATGTGCCGGTTCATATCCCACTTGACGTATTTGATGGGCGCTGAGGCGAGGATGGCGGAGACGCTATCCACCATGGCATCGCACACGTCCTGTCGGGAGTAGTCAAGGACGAGCTGCTGGCGACTCTCGGTACGAGCCCGATCGGGAACGTGCAGGCACCAGTCGGGGTGGGCGCGGTAGAGATCGCTGTCGGGGGAGATCATTTCCGGCTCGAACCAGAGGCCGAATTCCATCCCTTTGGCGTTGATCCGGCGGACGAGGTCGGGCAGGCCGGAGGGGAGCTTTTTGAGATTGGGCGTCCAGTCGCCGAGCGAGGAGCGGTCATCATCGCGCTTGCCGAACCAGCCGTCATCGAGAACAAAGAGCTCAATGCCGAGTTGGGCCGCAGTGTCGGCAATGGCTTCAATTTTTTCAGCATTGACGTTGAAGTAGGTGGCTTCCCAGTTGTTGATAAGGATGGGGCGGATTTTGTCCCTCCAAACGCCACGACAAAGCCGCTGACGGTAGAGCCGATGGTAGCGTTGGGAGAGGCCACCGAGTCCTTCATTGGAGAAAATGAGCACGACTTCGGGAGTCTGGAACGATTCACCGGGATTCAGCCGCCAAGTGAAATTGAATGGATTGATGCCAATGGCCACGCGCGTCTGAGAAAGCTGATCGACTTCGGCCTGGGCCAGGAAGTTGCCGCTATAGACCAGGCTGAGGCCGTAGACGCGGCCTCGATCCTCCGTGGCACTGGGCTCCAACAGGGCGACAAACGGGCTCTGTTGGTGGCTGCTGGCTCCACGACGGCTTTCGACGGATTGGACGCCAGAACGAAGGGGCTGGCGAACAATATGCCGCTCGCGCGCGGAGGCGCCGCTCAGTTGCAAGAAGTCAAAGTCGGCCTCAGGGAAGTCTACCGATGCGCTCAAAGCCCGCAGCAGGCGGACCGGGGCGGCTCCGGCGTTAACAAACCGGGCCGAGCGGGTAATGGCGTCGAAACTCTCAAACACTGAATACGATAAAATAATTTCAATACCCGTCAGCTCATCACACAAAAGGATCTCCAGGGTTTCCGCTTCTTCTGGAGCTTCCACATAGGTAGCAGGAAGCCCGGCCAGCGGCGCCTTACCTTGCTGAATGGCGTGCTTGACGTAGCGGAAGCAGCTCACGGTCGTGCCGTCGGAGCCCTCCACCTCAAATGCGGGGGAGCGAAAATCACCTCGGCCATAGTCGGGGTATTCACGGAGAAGCGAATCCAGAGAAACCGTTTCGCCGTCCAAAGTAAAAATAGGGGCGAATGAGCCATCCCGCTTCACCCCAAGGTGCAGAACCTCGGGCTGCCGCAGAGAGGATCCCCAGTAGGCATGAAGGAGGTGGCCATCCAAAACCCGCAATACATAACTGGTCCCGCGGGTGCGAAGGTGAAAAAGGGTGCCGTCAAAGTTAATCATAAAAAGATCGCAGTCTATACATAGCTATCTCAAGCTCAGGGCCGGACTGATGCGAAGGGCATCTGGTGTGGACGCGGCTGAGATGCTTAGGCAGGATGGATTACTCCCAGAGGAGCATTGCAGGCCATAGTTGAGGCTGATTGGAACAATCGGTGCCATCGGGAGAGATCGTGAGAGACGACTTGGCATCGCCCTGCAAATCGTCGCGGTCGTTTACCGATAACCCAAAGCCTACAGCACTCCCCTTTTCCAACCGGATGGGCAGCAGATATTTTGCAGGGAAGAAAACCTCATAAACATAGCCGTCTGCAGTCTGCTTGAATGCCGATGGGATGTCTTTGGCGATGGTGTTGTTTTGCGGTGCCTGCGTGGCAAGGCCGAGCTGAGGATCCGGCGTGCGTCGACGGTAGACTTCAGATTGCAGACCGTCCGCGGAGGGAAGCACAGCATACTCGTAGTCATTTTCATCACAGACCTGCTGTAGCTTGGAACGCGCATCGCAGAATGAATCGAAAAAGATTTGGAGCGCGTCATTATTCCAGCGATCTCCGGGGCGGGAGAACGGTTTAACGACAAATTTGTCATCCGTGATCTTGACGCAAATATAGATCCCCTGCGGGGTCCATGCCGTTTTAAACCAGCCGGAGAAATCAGCATCCGAAACCGATTTCAACGTTTTGTCGCGCAGAAAGCGGTTTTTGAACGGGATGGGAGCAATGGCCTCCCAATCATCAATTTCTCCGTCCACTTTGATGGGGCCGGGCGCTTTGGGGCAAAGGAATCCGGAAAAACCCAGGGTTGCGTTGAACGCACTCGTGCGGGAGCGGATCGAAAGAGGCAATTTTTCATCCACGATCTCCCGGGCGCTGAGGGGTATAGGAGCTCTGACCTGGAAAGAGGCAGCGCCCGAGGGTTGAATTTTCAGCGCCATTTTTTCCGCACCGTTATTCAGTTCACCTTCAAATGCTTTGGACAGGGCATTCCTTGCAGCGACCTCAATCTTATCCGGCGCGGAAGGTTTGCCGCTCAGCATGAGTGGCGAGGCTCCCTCGGCAGAGGCCACCACGGCGTTTTCAAATGACTGGATGAAGGCATCAAGCGTTCCGGGTTTTCCCCGGAAAAAGAGCGGGAAGGAGGAGGATTCAAATTTCATATTCCCTTTTTTATCCAGCGAAAATGTTCGTTCGCCTTCCATGAGATCAAAAATTTGCTGAAGCGTTTGCTTGGCGCTAATCGTGACTTCCGGTGGCGCCATGGTTCCCGCATCCACTTTGGGATGGTGGCACCAGACAGCTGCCACCGGTCGTTTCAGTTCATCTTCAAAAACGTAGCAGCGGATATAGGGAGCAAACCGGATGTCCTTTTTGAAGTAGGCATTACCAAGCAATCGGCCCAGTGTATTGGATATTTTTTGCGTAGCGAATGGCGTCAGGTTAAGATCCATTTCGAAGTTGTTCATAAAGGCGCTCGACATCATGGATTTCACCCGATCCTGATATTTTAGCGCCACCAACCAACTGCGCGCACGCCACGCAGCGGATATTTTTTCCGCCCATCCCATATCGTAAGATAATGTTCCATAATACCAGCAGGATGGAGGCAGCCAACTCTCCGAGACCACGCCCCATTTGGGAATGGTGTAGGGGCCGTAGTGCATGGCTTCGGGCCAGAAGATGGGGGTGTTGCCGTAGCCGTTTTTTTCCAATACGGACAGGAACGATTGCGTGTCCGCATCGAGGTCGGGGCTTTCCGGCGTTTTGCGGTAGGGGTGAATTCCAATCATGTCAAACTTGAAGCCGCCCAGTTTATTGGCTTCCTCCAGGAGGAGTCCGGTTTCCGGAATTCCCCGCTCTGGCGACATGTTGGATGGCGCTTGCTGGTAAACCAGAGCCTTCGGGTTGCCCTCTTTGACGCCGAGGTAAAAAGCTTTTGAGAGCTGGGCGTATTTGCGATAAGCGCTCGCGGGAGAACCGTCTTTCGACCACCAATCCACGGGAAATTTCGAGAATATTTCGATCCCGAAGGTCCACATGGGAACCCACGGGTTTTCGCTGGCGATCGTTTTGACCGTGTTCTGGAATTTTTTGAGATACTCCTCCGTGACTTCCCCGTTGGCATCATAATGAAAGTCTCTGATCAAGAAGCGGGGATCGTTTTCAGCCAAGCCGTTGAGGTTTGGCGTGCGCATGATTCCGAAACCTTTCAACGGGTTGCTGATGCCTGAATAGGGGGCGATCAAGGAATACATCATCGAGTCCATAGCATCGATGCCGTATTTCGCATACTCCTCCCAGATTTCGCGATTCCAGAGATAGGAATGGCACTTGCCGCCCAAACCAACCTTGCGGTGGCGCTCCAACATTTCGCGGAAGTTAAAACGCTGGGCATCCTGATCAATATAGTCTTCGGAAAAAAGCGCTTTGAGGCGATGCCTGTTTCCCAGCGAATCCATGATGGAGAACCGATGCAAGCTGTAGCTGGAGGTGCCGTCTTTAAGGTCGTACTGCGCCCGGACAACAAATATGCCCCGTGGGAGTTTCCCTTCCAGCGGCAGGTTAATTTGAGCCTTGCCCGCCGCGTCGCAAATAAAGGGAACCGTTTTTAGGAATAGCTCTTGATCGAAGAAATCCTTTACACGCACCGTTGCGTTGCCTGCGGCGTTGGGAGCGGCTGAGATTTCGAGGCGTGCGTTGATGGGATCTGAGGGTGCGAGGAAGTTGTCCGTCTTTGACGTCAGCAGCGTTGCTTCCACCCGCCTTGGTTCGTATGCCGTGGCACTTTCGCCCGCCTCCAACTGCAACCCGTCCAGCCAAACGGAGGATTTTCCGCTTATGGAATCCGCGCTGATGTGGGCAAACACCGGCATGGATTCGGGAACCTCAAATGTAAAGGCGTAGCGTTTCCATTCCGCTGTGGGTTCGAAGACCTGCTGCGCGCCCGCCTCCGACCAGCTTTTCCAGCCCATGGGCAAGAACCGATTTCTCGATCCCGTCCAGGCCGAGTTCGGAAACCAGACGCTCAATCGCTGGGCATCCCCGGCTTCACCTTTGGCGTAAAAGCTAAACGTGTAGCAACCAGGCGAAAGCGGCACGGGGAATGTTTTGAAGGGATAGCCAATGAAGCGGAAATCTAATTTGCTTTTGGGGCCGGTTAATAGTTTAAGGCTGTGCGTTCCAAACATCGATTGCGTCCCGTCCACTGCGAACGCTTTCTTGTCCCATGTGGCGGGACCTTCGTAATACTTAGGCGCATTTTCTCCCCAATAAGAATCGAGCCCCTGTTCGAACGACGAGTTCTGAATGAGATTTTTCGATGAGGTGAAATCGGGCAATTCGAGAGCGTCAACGGCTTTGAAGTCGATCCCCGCTTGAATCTTCCCTGCGACACGGGCAGCCAATCCTTTGCTGATATCGAGCAAAATCTCGATGCTGGTTTGATCCTTCCTATTTAAAACACGGAAGGCTACGTTGTCTTTGCGCTGATCGACGATCAAGTCCCCTGAATTGGCCGTGCCGAGGATGGAGATGGATTTTCCGGGCACGCTGGAAAATACAACGAGGCTTTTAAATTGGCGCTTAGTCCAGTTCTGGCTCTCGACTCCTTCTTGAATGGTTTGGGTCTCCTCATCCATCTGAAAACTTTCCCCACCAATCGATGGCATCGGAATGATGAGCCGGAGATTTCTTGGAACAAGTTGGAAGTCGGGGGAGTCCAATGAAGTCCAACGATAAGCAACCAAAACTTTACCATCCGGCTGAAGGCGAACCGTGGTAATACATTCGGCGCTCTTGCCGCCGTAAACAAATGTTTTGCAATAGACAAGGGCGTCGGGGTCTTTGACGATGGCGGACTTGGCAAGGTCGAAATATTCCCGGGGGCAGTTAATATTAGTCTCCAGCCACTGGTTCTTCCCTGTTCGCTTGTCCTCAAGCGAGAACGGAAGCTGGAATTTCCCGATTTCCAGACCATCTACATAAAAAAGGATGGCTCCCTCCTGGTTCATAGCGATGCGCTTGTTGCCTGCAACTATTTCCTTGCCGACCCATTCAGGCTTGAAAATCCGAGGTTCGTTGCCGGTCTGTTTTGCCAAAAACGGAACAGGGGGAGGCGTCAAAGGCATCTTGGGAAGCGCCGGTTCATTGGCATCAATCGCCCCTGCACTGATCATCAGCAGGGCGGCAAGGCATTGTAAAAAGGAGCGTTTCAGCATGGTATAGTTCAATAAAATAGTTGCGCAATGAGAGGCTAAGGCAGGAGACCCGCATGACGCAGTTCTGCCTCATACTTTTCCACTGCGGACTGATATTCGAGGGGAAGCTGCAGGGCCTCCGGTGTTGCGGAAAACTGAAAGGCAAACGCTTTTCCTCCCTCACGGCAACCCGTGGGCAGCCCCGTTTGCACATCAAACCAGGCTTCGTATTCTTTTGCCGGGGATGCGGCGGGGTGGCTTTGTTGCGCCCAGGCTCCAACGCAAAAGACCGGAAGGAATGCGAGCAGCAGAAGCGCCGTTCTTAATTGGCTCATTCGGCCTCCGCGTGCTTCTCTCTGCTTTTTTCCGTCAATGTTCACTGGCGTTCTCCAGTTGCTGGTCGATGATTTTCCCCGTGTAGCGGTCGATTGCGACGGAGAGCCAGTAGCGGGTTTCCCCTTCGACCAGGAAGTCGTTGAGCGAGTTGGATCGCGCCGTGTAACGGCCGGTTTGGGCTACCACGTCGATGAGCAGATTCCATGTCCGGCTTTGGCTGCTGGTGGCAAGGGCTCGGACAGGGGCTTCGCGCTGGGTCTTGATGAAGCTGAGGTTTGCCGGTCCGGTGGCAACGAAGTTGGGCAAAAGGGCGATGTTTGAGAATGTGTTGGCGCCGCTATATGCAACAAACGATGAGGCAAGATCCGAAGCATTCGTAATGTATTGCGCTCCCGAAAAGAGGCTTTGTACGACGGCGGGTTGAGAAGAATTTAGGCTCACTCTTCCGGCCGTGCAGGCGGGTTCATCGCTCACGGAAAAGAGGTCCAGAAGCGCTCCGTCGGCGCTTTTGTCTGAAAAGAAGTCGAGCGTTTTCCAGGGAAGGTCCCGGAAGGCATAGCTAAGTTCGCCCACGTTCCGGAAGGGGCGATTGAGCACAACCGGGCGGGATGCGCTGTCGCCCAATTCATACGGGTTGCCCCCGTAGGCTGCATCGGCCGGCCGCACAATGTTGTCGCCGTCCGTGTAATAGAGGGCGCGGTTATTCGGGTCTTTGGCGGTGCTGGTGTTGATGGCCAGCATCGACATATAGGTAACGGTGTTTTTGGGGATGAAGCTGGGTTGAATGTGGTTGTTATAAAGATAGGCATTGGCGGAGGAGTGCAGGGAATTGTCCCCCTCCGTTTGATCGCTGCCGATACAGTCCACCGCATCAAGGCGAAATGTTCGCGGATCGGATTTGCACGTGAACGTGAGATTCTTGACTCCTATATTTGCCGTGAACGGTAAGGCCGCCACATATGATCCGGCCCCGCCAATCCCCGTCCCGCCCGATTCTTCATGGCCCGTGAAAGTGGTGTAGGGCCTCCAAACAGACCCGTCCTTATATTCCAGGACAAAAATGCCGGAGGAAAGAGTGTAGACCATCCCGACCATGGTGGTCTCTCCGCTGGGTAGCGAAGTCACATCCTGGAGCCGGAGCGCGTTGCAGGCGCCCAGGGTCGGGTCCGCGAGCTCGGGCCACAGCTTGGGCGAATCGCCCGTCCGGATCAGCCGGGGTTCGCGGTAGCTGAACTTGGGATCTGAGTTGACGCTGTCGACATCGAACTCCATGAGGCTGCTGTCAGCGGTGCTGAGCAGCGACGAGGAAGCCATAAGCGTAGTTGTCACGGTTGGAGGACCGTAGGACTTAACGCCTACAAGCTGGTATTTTGCGCTGGAGCCGACACGAACGCGGAACCGCGTCGGACGTCCGGTCGTGTCCGAAGAGACGAGTTGGTGCGGGTTCCACAACTCGTACAGGAAATAAACATGGTAGGGTGGGGCAAAGTGACCGCCCACGATATTGGGAGCGTAGTTCTTGAAGACAATCTTGTTAAAATAGGGAATATCCTCGATGCCGTAGAATTGATAATTGTTGAAGTTGATGACGGTGGGGTAGCTGTCGGAGTCGTACTGGTCGATGATGTTCGCGCCGATGCGTATGATTTGGTAGGCTTTGTTGATGGATACTCCGTCGAGTCCTCCCGTGGACATGCCTGTGTTCCCGCTGCTCTGGCCCAATGAGCCTTGTAAAATCCCAGCTTGCAGCAATTCAAAGAAATTGGGCTCGCGATTGGCCGCGGCAACTTGCGCCAGCGTTTTGATGGTCGATTGCACCGAGTCCGAGTCTCCCACGTAAATCCATCCGTTCATGGAACTGTCCCATTTCAATCCGAAGCAGGCTTTGATGGCATCGTCTGAAATCCCGGCGAGCGGGCCTGTGTGGGTGAGCCACGCGATCCTGGCGAGTGAAAAGCGCCGCTGGAGCAAGAAGTCCCCGGCCTGAACGCTATACGTCTGAACGCTTCCGTCGTCCTGATAGTGAGTCACGTTGGCCGGACCTTGGAAACGAAGGTTGGCAAAGTTGGGATTGGTCCCCGTGACGGTTGCCGGAGCATAGGAAGGGGCATTTATTGTGCGGGAAAAATGCGTCAGGGAACTCGCGGCCGCGCCGAGGTTAGGGTTATTGAGAAGGTCGCGGCGGGAGCAGACGGTATTGTCTCCGTTGGCTATTGAAAGATGCCCGGAGCGGGCGGCGTTGAGGGCGGGTTGGCTGGAGGGACCTGACGTCGGAGCTATCCCGGAAGCCCACTCGAAAAATGTTTGCGCATCGGTTCCTGTTACGCCGTTGCGCCACGAGAGCAAGCTGCTGATGTTAGCGGAAGTTAGCCCTAGTGCGGTGAGGTCGGCATAGGCGCAGGATGATTTAAGGGCCGCATCGGCGGCGGCCGTGGAAGGGTAGCCAGCGAGGTTCGCGTCCAGGAGTTGCCCTATGTTGTAGACGGTATAGGCAAATCGCCCGATGACATAATCACTATTCGCTGCATTCCGGGCATCGGCGAGGCTGCCTGGCGTTTTTACGCCATTGCCCCGTGTCAGGAAGAGCCATGTGGGCAATGTCGATTGCGAGCCCAGCATGGGGCTGCTGCCCCTCGCGGTAAACCATCGGGCCGCAGATATTGATTGTCCGTTAAGGCCGGGGGTAGATATTGACACGGAAGACCCCTGGATCGTGCCATTCGGGCGGATGGGAGTTGAATCCGCGGAGACTTTGGCCAAAGGCCCGCTGGCACCTGAAACGCCGAGTTGTGCAGGGAGCAGATATGCGGCAGATGTCGGCTGGTAAAGCCAAACGCCATTGCTTCCACTCGGTATGGATCGGGTAGAATCTGCGATCTCCGCACGCAGTTCGCCCGTGATGATATCCATGGCGGAACGGGCGGCGAATTTGGAATTCAGGAGACTGGTGCTCGAATAGGAAATCTGCCGGTTACTCTGAGCTCTGGAAAAGAAGGCCAACACCAGAACGGTGAGCAGCACCAGCGAAGCGAGCGTGATAACAAGGGCCATACCCCGGCCGTTCTGAGGAAGAAGGCGTGGAGCGTTTTTCATAGGGATTGGGTGGCAAAAGGGGTCACGGGATAACTGCGCTCGAAAACGCGGACGGCCTGACGCACCGGAAGCGGAATGGTGGAAAATGCGGGGTCGGAAGCCGCCTGCTCCGCCTTGCTTCCCCACGCCCGCAGCGGGGAGAGTTTGTTGGCCGGGACGGGGAAGGCATTGCCGAGGTTGGCGATCTGCGTGGCGTTCAACAGGCGTAGCGTGGGAAGATCCAAGGCGACCAGCCCAATGACCAATGCGCTGATGCGGGAGAGATCAATATAGTTCACCGCTGCACCGCCGCCGCTGGGGGTAAGCGCGCGAATGGGCGGGCTGTAAACAATTTGCCCGCGGGCGTTGTCGATCGTCGTTCCGTCCGCGAGCATTACCGCGAGGTTATCGGGATAAAGCTGGAAGCCAATGACCATCCGGATCACCCCCTCGGCCAGCACGTCAAAATCGGCGGTTTTGGGCAGGAATGCGTCGAAAGCAGAAGAACTGAAGGAAAGCGGCAATCCGTTGGCCTGAAGCCCCATGAAGCCAGCAGAGGCAAGGGTGCCACCAGCGTTGCTCCACGGAATGGATTGACCGGAACGAATCAGGCAAGGCAAGCCGTTGTTATCCGCATGAACATTCACCTGATAAGCAATGATGGAAAGCCCACGATTATTGGTTGGAGATGATGCAGGCGATGTAACCGAGGAGATAAACAGCAAGAGCGAGGTGTTGGTTCCGGAAGCGGCGTTTTGAGCCATGAAGTCGGTGTCGCTCCGTTTGACCAAGCCTTCCAGATCCAGACCGATGCGGTCGAAAGCCAACCTCGCTTGCATGGCGGCGTCAATGGCACGATTGCTCAGTTTGGTGGTGTGTGTAATGGTGCCGGTGATCTGGACAATGATGATTGCCAAAATCGACAGGATGGATATCGCCGCCATGATCTCAATCAGCGTAAAACCATTCCGGTTATGGATCGCACGGCTCTTCATGGCTGCGGAAAGGTGACGTAGGTTTCCACAAATCCCCTCACCTTCCCCGGTGAGATCAACGCCGAAGGTTCCGTCGCATTACACGGAGGCCAGTTGACAATCAAGCGGGCATGAATCGGCGTGAGGCTGTTGGCTGCGGGCACCTGGGTGTAGATAATGGAAGCCTGGTAGCGAAGCCGCAGATTGGTGCTGGTGTAGTCAATCGTGGTTCCATCGTCTTTGACACCCACGGAATAGAGCGAGGAGACTCTATTGGTTTCCAGGGTGGTATTAACAGTGAGCCGGTTATTGCTCCCTATCTGATAGGGAAGCGCGAGGCCAAAAAGCTGCGATAGCCCGTTGTTCGCCGCCGGGTGGGTATTGCGAAGGTCCGCTTCCAGCGTAGTGAGAAGCGAGATGGCCTGGGTTTCTTCCGTGGAGTTTTGGTTGCTCTTCATCCCCGCCGGCAGCAATGCAATCAACGTCAGCAACGCAAAAGCGACGATGCCCAACGCGAGGACGATCTCGACCATGGTAAAGGCCTGCTGCTGGGGGGATATTGGCTTCACAGGATGTTCTCTTTGCGGATCACGTTCACACTGCCATTAATGCCTGACAAGCGAAGGATGAACGGATTGCGGGCGCGGGGGGTATCCGGAGCGCTAGGGTTGAGAGGTTGATCAACGCCGATTTTGATGTAGCGCGTCGGCTCGGATTTCAAAACCCGCGCTTCTCCAGCGGGATTGAACTGGACGATGCAGCCGAAAGAACGGACTCCCGCCCTGCCTGCAAAGCGGCTAAAGGAATCGATATCGGTATCGGAAGGCTTGGAATCGTCCGCCGTCGAAGGGGAGGCGCCTTGCAAGCTGTCGTAAAGCCAAAAGTTGCCAAACCCACGGACATTCCCGGTCAAACGCCATTTCGTATCGTCAGCCATGCTGGCGGCGTCGTCATTTGTCAGCGAGCCGTCAACGGAATAAATGGTCGCAACAATGAGGGTCGGCTGCATCACGCTCGAATCGCTTGAAACCCGGGCAAGCCCCACTCTGGTGTAGGTATGGTGGGTCATCGCGTAGATGCGGGCCATTTCATAAGCTCCGGACAAATCCTCGATGGTTTTGGATGCGGAGCTCGAACCCGTCACGGACTGGATGACGGGAGCCGAGACGACCGTCATCATCGTAATTACAGCAACTACACTCAGAAGCTCGACCAGCGTAAAAGCCGCGATGCCTCCAAAAATTCCTACATGGATGCGGGGGGGCATATGGGGTGCTTAATTTTATGACTATCTCAGTGGAATCGCAATATTCCAGGTATTCAAAGCTCTATTAAATCCACCAGGGCCGTCCGCTGCGGCGGCGAACAGGCAGATGGGGCGACCCTGTTGGTCAAAGAGCAATTGCGCGCGCTCCAAACAACCGAGCTGGGTCGTTTCCCCATTTTCAAAGGTGATCGTTCGCGAATACGCCTTGGGAGGCTCCATAGGAGTCCAGTGAATAGCGTCATCGGACCGGAAATGGGCACCCGCATGCACCTCCCCCGTAATGCCGCCCAGCATGTCTTTGGCCAGCATTTCGTAATGATCTTTCTCCCACCAGACAAAGGGATCCTCCACGAAATCCCCGTTCTCGAAACGGAGAACCGGCTCGTCCGACAGGCGGTAATACGGTCCCTCAAACGTATCGGCAGCGGCCACCCCAATGCGTAACCCATCGGGTGTATTGGAGCGGTAAAACAGGACAACCCGGCCGTCGTCTCTAATACAAGGCGCGGGGTTGGTCACGATCTGCGAATCCCATTTGTCTGGGCGCGGTTCGAGAATGGGCCGATCCATGGCTTTCCACGGCCCATCCAGTGAACGGGAGGTGGCCAGGCCGATCCGGATATTGGCATAGCTTTCATCACGCTGTGCCTGGCAGCAATCCGGCGAATCAGGCCGGAGCGGGCCGGAAAAGGAGGAGCCGATGTAATAGAGCAAATAGGTGTCACCGCACTTGTGAATGGACGGATTGTGAGCCATGCGTCCATCCCAGGCCTTGGGGTCGCTGTTGGGAATCACCTTTTCCAAGAAACGATAGGGACCATACGGCGTGTCGGAAACAGCCCGGACAATCTCCGAGCTCAGCACATAACCGATGAACATCGGCAAAGCTCGGGACCACCGGGAAGCGAACATATAATAGCGTCCATCTTCTCCCTCAATCACCGAACCACACCACACCCAGTAACCTTCCATGCGAAATCCCGTATTATGGGGAACCCGCTTGACGCGTTGAAAAAATGGAAATGAAGAATTCACCATAATGGCCAATAAAAAGGTTACTGAGCTTTCAGAATTTTGCCCAAACGCGGATCACACTTGGGCAAGCCTTGGGCGACAAACCCGGCCAAAGAAGCAGCTCCTTCTTTAGTAAAATGAGTGCGATCATCCGCTTCCGGATTGGCCCTGCGGTTCGCTGTGACGTGGGCGCTCCCCTCTTCTCCCAGGGAATCCAGCCACGCTCCGCTTTGCTCGTAGAGGTCAATCAGCGGCACCTCCAATTCCGCCGCAACGGCTTTCATGGCATCCGCGTACGGCGCCAACTCCGTCGTGACATGCCCAGCTGAAAACAAACGCCGGTGAGGCGGGGTAACGAGGACGGGGGTTATCGCCGCTTTGCGCGCCTGGACGATATAGCGACGGAGGTTATCCTTGTAATCCGTGGCGGCGGAGGTCGATTCGGGCCGGTCGGCCCCGTGGGCGTCGTTGTGGCCGAACTGGATCAAAATAAAGTCGGGCTTCGCGGTCAGGATTTTTTGCCAGCGGTCGGGGGGAAACGTTTTGGTGCTGGTGCCGCCTTGCGCTTCATTGATGAAGGCAACCGAGGGGATCGTATATTGCCGCAGCATCTGCCCCCACCCCCGCAACAAAGCGTCGTCGGGATAATTGCAAACCGTCGAATCGCCAATGATTCCGATTTTCAGAGGCCGTTCAACCGCCACCGACTTTGCAGCCGGGACCGCGCCAAGGTTGGCTTTGTAGATCTCCTTAATTTGCTCCAGGCTTAACGCCCCTGTGCCATCCGCTTCGGAACTGTAAATGGCGATATCGTCAAGCATCCCGTGAAAAGGGCGGGTGCCGATGCTGTTATTTCCAATGGTAAGAGAACCGTGCTGATTGAGTTCCACCGTCTTTCCCGCATCGAGATTTTCCGTGGCAACGACCTCCGGATCGGCGGTCGGAGTTCCTCCGTAGAAAACAGCACTCCCCTTGGTGCTATCATAAGCCACCGCGAAGAACACCCAGTGTCCATCCGCATTCTGGTTGAAACAGTTTTTAGACCGATAGGGGATCGTCGCCGCCTTTCTGTTGATTCCAAGAGAAAGCATCCCGCCGTCTCCCGTGAAAAAGATAAATCCGTTGAGCAGGGGATCCGTATACTCCACGATCCGAGCTGCTTTTCCCAAAGGGCTGGCCGCTTTGAACCACCCCGTCACAGTAAATGACGCCATTGGGCCAAGCCCCCTGGAATCATCGGAAATTTTGGCCGTTCCACCGGATTTTCCATCGGCTCCCATGGCTTGGGTGGTCTGGCCAATATCGAGGGCAAAGTCTCCTGGTTTTCCGGTCAATCCGCTCCCGTCGGCCCCGTAAAGGCTGACCGGTTCATTGCTTGAGCTGTGCATCACCAACTCCGCAGAATTGCTGCCCAAACCATACGCGGAAGTTCCCGTTCCGGCGTTAAAATCAAAGGCAAGGCGCGGCTCGATTGCGGGAGCCATGGAGAGCGATGCGCAAATGCACGCCGAACACAGCCAAGAAGACAGGAGGGATCTCATGCATTTAAAATATGACTAGTCTTCTCCCGCAACAATCGATGTGCAGTGCATGCCGATGCATCAAACGCAAATTATTTTCACCCATCGAAACCCAGCTTTAATGGGCATTACACGGCGACCCGCCGCGTGCTTTCGCTTGACTAGTCATCGGCTTTAAATGCGCTGTTCCCAAGCAAAAACCCAGCCCACTCCCTCTAAAAATAAATACGCCGCAGCACCTTCTTCGCTATGAAGATGCTGCGGCGATGCAATGAGATATTCGCAATACCTCGTACCCCTTACAGAGTTGCGGATATTTTAAGATGATTACCGGATATGCTTGCGGCGCATCCGCTGGCCAAATGCCAGCATCCCAAGCCCACCCATGAGCATTCCCCAAGTACTGGGCTCTGGAACAACCGTCAATGTGACGTCGTTGTTGACGCTATCTCCATCGGCGCTGCCTGCATAGTTCAACAAGTACTCCGTGCTGCCGATAGAGAACACGTACGTTTTACCGACACCGGTGATTGCATAGGTGGAGCCGCTGGTGATGATTTCAGAGAAGTAACCACCGGTCGTCGTCGACAAGCCGGTGTTATCGATCAGCGTGATGGTATTTCCCAACGCCAATCCGCTCAGCGTGGAGAGATCGAGGATGCCGGTCAGGGTCACATTGCCGCTGACCTTGATTTGATCATATCCGCCGATTCCGGCCACCGTTCCGGTGATTTCCATCGCCAATGTAGCGGTTGGGGACATCGTCAGGTCGCCATTGATGCTCGTGATCCCAGGGCTATTCCCCGGAGCCAAAGTACCGCTCAAAGCGAGGTTGCCATTGATCGTCCCGGATCCTTTCAACAACCCGGCTACGCTCATGGAGCCGTCCAAAGTTCCATTGTTGCTCAACGTGGCTCCGGCGCTGACCGACAAGGTGCCGGTGGTGGTTACCGCACCCGTCAAGGACGTCGTTCCGCTCTGAACCGTCACACTGCTTGCCCCAAGCGTGCCTTTCAGGTTGCTGGCACCGGTGAGGGTAGTGGCCCCAAGAGTCAAGAAGTTGCCGTTGACCGTTCCCCCGTTAATATGCGTTGCACCGCTCACGGAACCAGAGCCGCTGAGCGTCATGCCGCTCTGGACTGTCAGGCAGCCTGTGATCGTGCCATTATTAATAACGTTGCCGTTGAATGCAGCCGCCGATGCCGTTGCGCCGCCGCCAATAATCACATCATTGTTGAATGTCAGGTTTCCGGAAATCGCGCCGTTGTCGGTGACCGTACCGTTAATGATGCCGCTGCCATTGAGCGTGCCATTGGCATTCACAGTGACGGCACCGTTCAACAAACCGTTCTCGGAGGCCACAGCATTGCCCATCACGGTGAGGTTGCTCATGGTGGTGCCTGAAGCGGTCAATGTGCCGGATGAAACCGTCGCCCCACCAGCGACCGTGTTGATGCCGGAAAGGGTGCTGTTACCCGTGAACGTTCCGGAGCCGCTGATGCTCAACCCAGAGCCATTAACAGTGCCGCCTGCAACTGTGACATTCCCCCCCACGGAGCCACTGCCGCCAAGGATGGCGGAATTGACTGTAACCGCGCTTGCGGCGGCAAGTGATCCATTGACATTCAAGGTGCCGGCCGAAACGGTGGTGCTTCCCGTGTAGGTATTGCTTCCCGCCAGGGTCAAAGCGCCGCCGCCTTTTTTCGTCAGGCCGCCGGTGCCAGACAACACGCCGCTCAGGCTAATGTCGTGAGCCACGCCGGACGCATCGGATGCCTGGAAGGTGATGCCTCCGGCGTTGAGGGTCATGGGAACCGAGGAGGACCAGTCTGCTTTCGCGCCAATAGTGGCCCCGCTCGAAAGGGTAACACTTGCCACTGAATTGGTGCCACCGCTGTTGGCTAAGATGCCGCCGCTGCCGATATACAACGCCCCGCCGCTAACGGTTAACTTGGCGATTCCGGAAGCGATGGAAGATGATCCCAGGAGGGTGATTTTTTCGAAAGTCGAGGTGCCTCCCGTAAACGTCGCCTGACCGGTTTGGTTATCCGCGTTGGCCAGAACAAGTCCCGTTGATGCGGTGGATACGAGCGTTCCGCCCGTAACCGTCAGGGTGCCAAAACGGGGGGTGGTATTCGTGTCGCCAAGAATGAAAGAGCCGCCGACCGTGAACAAGCCCGCGCTCATGTTCATATTCCCGGAACCGTTGCCGTTCGTGCTGCCGCCCCCTAGGGTAACGCTGGAGGCGGTGCTCGTCCCCCCAGTAATAATCACCCCCGTGGTCGAACTGGAAACGCCGTTATCCCGGCTAGAGGCAACAACCCCCAGCGAGTTGACACCTCCGCTGATTTTGAGGACAGAGTTGTTGTTGTCGAGGGTGATGCCCCCGTTGAAGATAGAGGTTCCCGAAGTCAGGTTGATGCTGTAACCGTTGGTGCCACCGGCCCCAGTGTCTTTAACGGTGTTGGTGACCGTAAGAATGCCGCCGTTGTTGCTCAGCGTGCCGCTCTGCGCAGTATTGTTGAACACCAAGTTGCTAACCGTGTAGTTGCCACCGGCATTGACATTCACGTTGGAGGTGGAGCCGAACAATGTCACGGTACTGCCGGTGACCGTGCCCGTCAGGGCCAGAGTCGCTCCATCGTTAACCGCGGTTGCGCCATTGTAGGTTCCTGAATTCAGGGCCAGGGTGCCCGCGGTAACGGTCGTGGCCCCGGTATAGGTATTGGAGCCGGATAGCGTCACCGTTCCCGCGCCGGTCTTGACGAGCGAGCCGGTACCGCCAATGGGGCCACTCAGGCTGATGTTGTGTGCCACTCCGGACGCGTCCGCAGCCTGGAGAATAATGGAGCCGGAAACGATGCTCATCGAAGCGGAGGACGACCAGTCGCTCTTCGCGGCAAGAACCGCATTGTTGCCACCAAGGGAGATCGTTGCCATAGACCCGGCACCGCCGGTGTTGGCCACGATGCCGCCGCTGCCCACGTACACGGCGCCGCCGCTGAGCGTCAGCTTGGCGGTTCCCGATGTGATGCTTGTTGAAGACAAGAGGGTAATCCCCTCAAAGGTCGATGTACCGCCGGTGAACGTTGCCTGGCCAGTGGCAATGTTCGCATTGCCGAGAACAAGTCCGCTTGAGGCTGTGGATACAAGCGTCCCTCCCGTGACCGTCAGATTTCCTCCGCGACCGGTGCCGGTGGTGACATCACCCAGGACAAACGAGCCGCTCACGGTTAGCGAACCCGCGCTGAGGTTCAAGTTGCCCCAGGAGTTGCCGCCAGTGCTGCCGCCTCCCAGCAAAATGCTGTTAGCTGTCGTTGTGCCGCCAGTGATCACCAAACCATGGACGGTAGAGCCGCCGCTGCCACTGCCGTCACGGCTGTCGGCAAAGTCGCCCAGGGAATTGACGCCGCCGCTGATTTTGACCGACGAACTGCCCGAATTCAGTACGATGCCACCGCTAAAGGTCGATGTTCCGCCGAAGAGATTAAGGTTCACCCCGGAACTCGATGCCGCGTAGTTGTCTTTGACGGCTCCCGTGACAGTGAGCGAACCGCCGTTGTTGTTGACAACGCTGGCCTGCGTAGCGGTGTTGCTGACAAACAGGAGGGCCGCGGCGGTATAATTTCCGCCTGCATTGACGTTAATAGCGGAGGAGGAACCGCTCAGCGTCACTGTCCCGCTCGTGGCAACCCCGGCCACGGCCAGCGAGCTCGATCCATACAACGTAACCGCCCCCAAGTTACTGGTGCCCGAGGCAAGGCTGATGGCGCCGTAGTTCACGGTGGTCGCCCCGCTGACGGTCAGCGACCCGCCATTATTGTTCAGATAGGCAAGACTGGTGGAAGTTCCAGTGGTGTTGCCGAGAGTAAGTGTGCTGGTGTTGTTGTAAACACCACCGGCATTAACATTGAGGATACCTCCGGCAGTGATCAGGTTAGCCCCCGTCGTTTTGAAACCGGCGGCCGAAAGGTTGAGGGTCGACGTATGGCCGGAGGTATTGGTATCCCCGTAACCCAGGGTAAGGGTACTAATACTGGCAGCGGACATCGGCGCGTTGTAATTCACCACAACAGGGGTCCCCGGATCGGCTGTGATATAGACAGCCCCCCCTACGGTCGGCACGCCACCATTCCAGTTTGCAGCGGTGTTCCAATCATTGGTGCCACTGACATTCCAGGTGAAGTTGGCTGCCGACGAAGTGCATACCCCGCTTAAAAGCAACGCGGCAATCGCGCTGTAGAACTCGGGGGTGCGATGGTTAAGTCCCTTCAAGGAAGTGACGCTGGAGGTTATCTTCAAAATGCGGGGTTTCATTTTAGAGTTCAGGGTACTGTGTTGGAATGGAGAGCTGGCGCTTGGTGTTACACCGGGTGAATGACCATGGGGGGGGAGAAGCGGAAAAGTTCACGAGATGCGTGCCCCAGGGTCATCACCAGAGGGAAACAGTTGCGTCTCATGCCCCGAAACATGATTTACTTCTGATGCAGGGGCAATCATGGCTCCTTGCATGCCGATGCATAAGGCGACGATTTCAGGGAATGCAGCATTCCCTCAAAGCACGCCTTCCATGAGACATTGTCTCACATGTTATGCAAGCCGCTCAGGATGAAAGGGGCTGCTGCCCGCCATCGCGAGGCGAGGTAGGCGGTCGGGGGGATGGGATGGGTTGGCAATGTTGCAAAAGCGTCGAGCCTTCAAACCAATGGCCTTCGGTCAGCACAGTCAGGCGGGAGGCAGGGATGCCCCGGTCGTTATGATTGAGCTTCTCGATGACTAGGCGTGCGGCGATCCCACCAATCGCCGGGGCATCCTGGCAAACACCGCTGTCGTTGGGGCGGTGGGAACTGACGTTCAGGTTAACCAAACTGATTTGATCCGGAACACGCAAATTCAGCTTCTGGAGGCACGCCTCGATATGCGGCAGAAAGAAATTGGACGAGATAACGACCTGCGGCTTTTCGTGCTCAAACCACTCGAGGAACGCATCGGCATCCCAATCGGGCATCAAGAGCGGCGGCAGCGGCGCCATGCCGGGATCCCGTTCACGAGCCAGCGCATAAGCGGCGCACAAGAGCCCTTCATTGCGCTCATCCACGATTTGATGAAGCGCCACCCCCAGCCGCGTGAAGCCGCGCCGACGGCACTCGGCCAGCACGATATTCATCGTGTCGTAACTGTTCGTGATCACCCGGTCAAAGGCAGGCTGAGTGAAGGAGTATTCGATTACAACCGTAGAAAAGTGTTCCCAATCGAGATTGAAATGCCCGTGAGCTTCCGGCAACGGTCCTAGAATGATCCCCTGAATCCCGCGAGCGATCAGAATGCCGTTGAGCCGGGACTCATGGAGTTGGGGGCCGATCTCGAAACATTCCACCTTGTAGCCTCGCTGCTCCGCGGCAGCCAGGGCCCCCGAAAGGTGGGCTCCCGTTGCTCCTCCTTTGACAATATAGGCAAGCACCGTTTGATAATAGGCCGAGGCGCGTTGTCGGCGCAGTGTTCCCAGTGCCGACAGAAGGGGATTGGGGCGATAACCCAGTTGCCTGGCCGCTTCTTGAACCCGGATTTTGACGGCTTCGGTAATTCTCGGATCGTTGCGAAGCGCGCGCGAAACCGTGGTTTGATGAACGCCAACAAGGCGGGCGATATCCTCCATCGTAGGGACCGATGGAGACGGTTGATCATGAGGGGTCATGCATCCGCAAGCGTATCTAGTTTTGAGGATTATTGACAAGATCAAAACCGGGGAAGAACCTGGGGTAATTCTCTTCGATCCGATCTTTCAAGGGCTGGCCAAGCGGTGCGTCTCGATCAGTTGCAGCACGGGCCGGTTGTCCCGGCCACGAGTCTTGTGGACGAAGTCTTCGCCATCCACGTCGATCCCCGGCATAAGAGCGACTGGCATTCCTCGAATGAGAACCGCCGGGTAACTTTGCAACAGGCGGCCCAATTGGCGAAATATACCTCGGCCTGGCGATTCCATTCCTGGCTGCCCGACTGGGCCTGCGGCGTGATGCCGTCACCCGTCGAATAGATCGCCATATTGCCGACTAACTCGCGGACGAACCCGGAATTCTTGTGCAAGTAAGATCGGGAATTTCCGACTGTATGCTGACGCTGAACTGGTGGCTGCTGCAGTTGGGCAGTCCCAGCTTTTTTGAATAGGTTAGATTTAGTATGACGGCCATGGTGATGGCTCCTTTCTGTGTTGGTTTGGGTAAAAAGACAAAAGCCCAGCCGATAAAGGCTGGGCTTTTGGTTGAAGGTGACGCGGCGACGGGCCACATCACGGGACTACGGGAGGAGACGGCTGCTCACGCCGATGGATAATTATCCCCTCCATACCATTATGGCCTGGTTTTGCCGTGAGAAAGACAACGAGGCCCCGAAACAAGAGAAGGAGTGCCGACTCAGAATCGTCGCATTGATCCCGAACCCTCATCCCTGCTTTAATCCGCCACGCCATGTCCACCTTGTCTTGTTGCGACATTGTAAGGTCACTTGCCGCCACGGCGAACTCGAAAGGCAGGGCCGCGATCGAATTATTTAGGTCATCCCGACGCTGGAGGGAAACTGGTCTACAATCCCTTCTTGCAGATATCGACAATTTCGCTGAGCTTCGCGGTGGCTAGTGCGATGCAGGTATCTGCGCCACCATAGTAAACTCGAAGGCGATCCTCCTCGAGGTCTGCAATCGCGCCACAGGTAAAGACAACATTGGGAACGCGCCCCATGAATTCATAATCGGCATCAGGAGAAAGGAGATACCCGTTCGCCTTTCCAATAATCCGCGAGGGATCTTCCAAATCCAGAAGCGCGGCTCCGAGGCAATAGCGTTGGCCGGTGCATGAGGTGCTGACGCCATGGATCATCATAAGCCACCCATCCTTCGTTTTGATGGGAGGTGTTGGCCCGATTTTGGTCGAGTTCCATTGAGCCCACGGCGCCAACAGAATTCGGTGCCGTCCCCAGTGGATCAAGTCCGGGGAATAAGAAAGCCAAATGTGGCCGTATTGCTGATGATTATGAGGATCCGATATGAGCGAATAAGGGCGATCAAGGCGCGCATAAGAGCCATTGATTTTCTCGGGAAAAAGACACGGGACCCGGTTGTGCGGCAGCGCAATGACTTCGATGTCCTCGTAAGTTTCAAAGTCTTTCGTTTTCCCAAGAATGGCAACGCAACCATGTTCAGAGTTTCCCGGTCGCATAATATAGTAACAATCCTCCTCTGGAAAATAGGTCAAGCGGGGGTCGATGGGCCAGTTATCAAGCGGTCCAATATGTGCGAGAATAGACTTCTTAATGAAAGGGGTGGGGCGAACCTTGAAATGTAGCCCATCAGTGCTTTCCGCAACATGAATGCGGGGCAAGGGGTCGTTTCTCAGCATAACGGCAACCAAGAGGATGGTCTTGCCTTTATACATCGTCTGTCCGCAATTGAAGATCGCATCGGCTCCGGGAAAATCTTTGGGAGCCAAGATGGGATTGTTTTCGTATCTCGTGAGGCCGAACGGTTCAGTAAGCATAAATGGTTTCAAAGGATCAACAAAGGGATTTTTTAAGAGGTAACAGGACTCACATTTCTGGGCTAGAGGAGAGTTAGTCGGCTGAGCTATTTTGTATAGCTATGTTGTTTGCTTATTTATCCAAGTTATTGGATAGGCTCGATGGAAACTGTCCTCAGAAACGGAGATGTTCCGCTGGTTCCTGCCGGAGTTATTTCCACCACTCGGCGCTCCCTGCGTTCTCCAAGCACCTGAATCGTGCCGCTGGGTAATTGGTGGATGGATTGACCAACGGATATTATAGTAAAGACACCACTGCGCACCGTAAAATGATCCACGATGTCGCACAGTAGTTTTTCACTCGCTTCCCCTGTGTCTGCAATGCCCTGAATTTCTGCAATTTGGCCGGGCATGATGTAATGGGATAAACCATAAGAGCATCCGGGGTTGGTGCTGTTAGCGGTAGAAAGGCTGTGGCTCGTGATGGATCTGGAGAAAACCGTGGCACTGGTAGCAGATAGAGCGGCTGACCCCGATCCCTGAAGAACGGCCTCAATGGGAATGCTTCGGGTTAAATGGGCCCCGGATGTTCCGCTGACAAAAGGTAGGACCGTGGCATTAAGGTTAACTTTGCCTCCATCGGAAGCACTGGTGGGATGTGCGTAAAAACTGGTGTCAGGAGGGACTGTGAAGAGATCCAGTAGCGCCCAATCTGGCAGGGTTGCGGTGCCGTCGCTCTTGGGCTGTAAGCGTAGCGTCCGCCAAGGGGTCCCTTGGTAGCTTGTGCTTGATTCGTAGCCTGTGTGGATGAACCCAAGTTCTGCCACACTTTCCATGACGCCGTACAGATTTCCTGTCTGTCCCTTGAGCTGGGGAAATTGCAGACCGACGTCGGTTATGGAACCTGTGGCATCGGTATCTTGCTGAGGATTGACGCCAGAGGAATTGCCCAGGGTGCTGACGTGTGTGTTAATCGTACCCCAGGTAACATTTGCCGGTGCCTGACTAGTCCAGTTGTTTTTGCTCCGATTGTAGGGGTCGTCAGAAGCCAGCGAATTGATCGCGGTATCAGGGCCTAAGACGCCGGTGGAGAGGACGGTGTAGTTTGGCAAATTCACGTATTCAAGCCGCGCAGTCGGATTGGCGGCATTCATAAGGGCCAGAGTTGCATAAATCCACTGCAAATCAGTCGTTGTGTAGGGGGCGTGAGTAACGGTGTTGGTAGTGAAGGTTAGCTCATAAGGGGAGAGTATTGAAACCTTGCGATATTCCCCTGCGTTGAGGGTAAGGTTGCCTGCGACTACGGTGGCGTTAAACGCTGGAACCGGCGATGAAGGAAAGACGCTGCCGCCGTTGGAGGTGGTATTGTAGGGGTACACCCAAAGGTTGGAATAGGGAGTGCCACCAGCGCCAATGATATTGTAGGAGAGCGCCAGATTACTCAAATCAACTGAGGCGAGTCCGGCATATTTGGGCAAGTGAAGTTCCACGATAATTCGGAGGCGGTATCGGCCTGCCGCGCTTCCGTTCTCCAGATAAAAACCGGCCTCCGTAATCCGGACGCCTCGATTGTTACCCATCATGGAATAGACTGAATTGTTGGAATTCAGGGCGAATGCCCCGTTGATGAGCTCTCCGCGGATTGGCTCTACCAAGGGAACGGACGATTCGCGGGCGCGGACATATTCGATAATGTTGACGGCGATCTGTTCAATGCGGATGGGCGAAAATTTGGCGGCGAAGCTTTTCCCTGGGCAAATGGGCCAGTCGGTGCGTTTTAAGAGCCCGGAGAGACGTTGGATGACGGTATTGAGCTTGTTCGAACTCAGGCTACTCACAGTTCCTGGGTCGCTATTGTCGTTGGCAAGAATATCCAGAAATTCGCCGCCATTAGCCAGGTTTTTCTGGGTGGTGAGCACGATGCGCGGCTCACCAAAAATATTGCGATTGGGGGTGTGGTTGTATGCCGTGAGGTAAAAGCCATTGGTGGCGATGACAGACGCCGCCGAGCCCGAGATGGCGCGAAAGTCCGGCAAGGTATTATAGTCGCGGCTTTGCCGGGCGGTATGGATGGCGTCCGGATCAGAAAAGCCAGCCGCCGAGAGAGAAACCTGCAAGGGATAGCTTGAGGAAGTGCCGGTCGTTCGCTTCCAGGCGGTGTTCATGTTGACTTTTGTGCTTTCGTCATCCACCCAGAAAGCGAAACGTCCAATGGAAGTGGTGGTGGCGCTGCTGGCGAGGCTCCCGTCCTTGTTTACGTAGATCCATCTCGCGTAAAGATTGGGCTGGCTGGTTCCCACGACCCCGGCCGAGGCGATGGGGTATTCCGTGCCTGACTCGAGATCGGCGCGGTTGAGATCCACGCCGCTTCCCGAGCTGCTACAGGAACCCGAGGAAAGTTCGAGCGATGACCAGCTCGTGCCGCCGTTGGAAGAAGTTAAGAGGGCTCCTGGCTGGGAGGTCCAAAGCTGAGCCGTGTTTGAAAGCACCGTGGTCATGCGGGCCATGGCCGCGTCGGAACCCATCCGGCAGAGAAAACCGGCCTGGATGCCTTCGCGATGGGTGCGCGACATGGCAATATCCATCCGGACACTAGTGATGAAGCCCACGATGAGGATCGTGAGCAGCGTAAGCAAAAGCAGATTAAGGATAAGGGCTGAGGCGCGTGTTTTCATGGGCTACCATCCAGAGGCGCTTTCAAGGTTTACTTTGATCCCCGTGACGATGGCTCCGGATCGGATCGCTTTGGGCAAGCTGTTCACAAAACTGGGGGCATCCGAGAAACCGGAGGAAGAGATCACCCCGGTGACTTTGGACGCGCTCACCCGGTCGAGCGATACCATGGAGATCTCGACGGTCGCGGGCAGGCCTTGGGTATCGCGGGAGTTGTAGCTCCCGCTGGTAAGCACGCTGGTCCCCGAAGCGTTACATGCGCTGACCCATATCCCGATGACGTTTTCCAAGAATAGACCGCGATATTGATTATTACTGTTGGCGGGGCATTCCGTATCAAGAATATCGCTAGTGACCCAGGCGTTGGGCTGCGCATAGATGTAACTGGCGGATGACGGATTGACCAACAATCGGCAAAGAGATGCTTTTGCGCCGTTCCAGCGCACAAAATAGCCAACGATGGCCAAGTTCCCCGAGCTGGTATCAGTGGCGACTGGCGCCTGCCAGAATAGCGCATCGTGGTTTTTGTAACTGGTGCCGACGTCAGGGTTGATCACGAATTGCAGGGAGTTCGTGCCGGAGCGATTCAGCGGCATTGTAACGGCTCTTAGGTCGCGGCTAATGGTATCGAGGGCGAGGCGCGCGCTTTGCCGGTGTTGGTTGTCGCTTTCTCCGCGTTGCCAGATCCGGAGGGCATGCCCGGAAATCGCGGTCAAAACAGTTACCATCACGGTGAGAATGGCCATGGAAACCAGCAATTCCAGTAGGGAAAAGCCGTTATTGTGGCGGAAGCGTGACATAAAACGTATGCGTGGTTTGCGCGGAGGCCGGGGCCGAGAGCGGCCACCCAAACACCATTGAAACTCTTACCAGATTGGTGGAAATGCCCGGAAGCTGCGAATCGGGCACCGTGGAACTGCTGATGGTACAGGCATAAAGAGCGGCGCTCTGGGCGACGGATTCACCATCGGCATCGAAGTAGCGGATGGCGGGAAAACTAAAGCTTCGGGTCACTATAATTTCCGAGGCAAGCCGCGATGCCGTGGCCGCGAGAACCGTATCGTTCGCTGTTTGGCGCCCCCCCTTCATCCCCACATCGAACAATCCCAGCAGCGCCATGAGGCAGAACGAAATAAGCCCAATGGCGAGGGTCAACTCAACCAGGCTAAACGCGCTATCTTCCGGCACTTTAGCCCTGGTGTTCATGGGCGCTCGACTTTGAACGTTCCGGTAAGCGGGTTAATAATAATCTCGTAATAGTTGCCCCCGCTTGCTCCCGTCTTGGTCTCCTCGTTAATTCGCAATGTCGGGGAGACTGTCGTCGTGATTCCCTTGGTGGAAAGGCGCCCGTCGGGAAGAAACACCTGGAAGGCACAGTCTGCTGCCGAAATCTGGGTTCCCGCAATCGAAGGAAGTTCCGGGGTGAGAACCTGGGGGGTGTTATTAATGAAATTGTCGCTTCCTGAAGGGTCCACGGCGATGCCTTGCGGCAGGTGATTCCAACGGGTCACTGGTGTCCAGTTGGAGGTGCCGGATACTTTTTCAACCAATGCAAAGGCCCGATAGTTTGAGGTGGCGGTCGACGTTGTTTTAGCCATCACCAATGCGGTCATGACGCCTTTGGAGAGAGAATTCTGGCGAGCTTGACTTGCAAGGTCGGCCACAAGATTTCCACCGGTCGAAACCCGGGCTGAATTGCCGGAGAACGTTGCTACACCAACGCCCGTCAGTGCCGACATGATGGCAATGACGAACAGCAATTCAATCAAGGAAAAACCACGAGTGCATTGAAGGCAGTTGCGGTCCATAGGGAGAATTCGTTGCTGCTCAATTTAGAATGCTTTAGTTTTCAATGATCTGAAAAATGGGCCTGGGGCCTGATTTTATTAGTGTGACGGTATCGATGACAAGCCGCCATTGGTTCTCATCGCTTACCACGGGAATTGATTTGGCACGTTTGCCATTGAGCTTACCGCCGAAAGCGTTTGATGGAATCCAGCGGTTCCCATGCGACGGCCATGACAAGTCGTTGCGTTTAAACTCCGGTGCAACTCAAGCGCATCTTCTCCATGGGGGCACTCTCCGCCGTCTGCCCTACTGCTGAGCCCGTTCCGGCGCTCGGGCGTCAAGGCTTGTGTCAGGTAGTTCCATTCCACGGTATTCCCGATCTCTGCTGCGAGGGGGGGAGGAGTAGCGGCAATGGATATGAGAGGAAAAGGTAAACGAGTAACAAACGAGGCTTGCATAAGGGGGGGGAGGAGAAAGCGAAAGACTAGTCAATAATTGACCCTTGCTTACGTAAAATACGCCTTAAATTTTGTGGATCAAGACGGGAAGGTATCTCTCCAGAAAGCACACAAAGAGCCGCGGCCGTGCCGGCAGCCTGACCAGTGGGCATCGCGGCACTTAGGACACGGACGGCGGAAAGAGCCTCGTGGGATGCAGACAGGCACCGTCCGCAGGCCAGCAAATTGTCCACGCCTTTGGCCACCAAGGAGCGATAGGGGATGGTATAATAGCCTCCAGGCGGAAGGAACCCTTCGGTGAGTTCCGTGTTGCCGCCAATGGGGCTGTGGATATCCACTGGATAGCTGTTGCATGCGATGGAATCCTCAAACTTTCTCTGGGTAATGAGGTCTTCGCGTTGTAGTTCATACAGCCCCTCAATGCGGCGGGTTTCCCGCACACCCACCCTGCTGGCGATTTGAGTCAGGTAACACTTTTCGTAGCCGGGAATGTGCGGTTTCAAAAAGTCCTCCACGAATTCCTCCAACTGATAGCGGCCTTCCTTCTCCGCTTCCGCGAGTTGGCGTCCATCGGTTCCCTTATCAACCAGAATACGAGTCACGTTGTGCGAATAGACGCCCGGTTTACCGGGAATGCGGAACGGGCCGGAAAGGGCCACGCCGGTCCGCGGATTGCGCCAATGGGACCCTTGTTCGCGCAACGCATCCCACTTGGCCTGAACTTGATCCCATCCTGGCGTGCGGGACTCGTCAATGCCGCCGAGAACGAAGATCAGCGACAGGGCCTGTGTTTTCCCGTCACTCTGCCGACCCATGGGCGTGGAGAGCCCCGCAGCCCAAGCTACCTGGGCGTCGCCGGTGGCATCCACAAAAATCTGGGCATCGTAGCTTAACGTATTCTCCTTGTTGTAAAAGATCGCGGAGGTCAAACGGCGTCCGTCGCGATTTACCTCTAGTAACGGCGAATACGTCAACAGATCTACGCCAGCTTCATCGAGCATCTTGGTGAGTTCGATTTGCAGAACTTCGTTGTCGATAGGCAGCCATTCAGTGCTTTCAATGTCGCAGGAAAAAGCTCCGCGCTTTTGAAGTCGATTCATGATTTCCAGCGCAATCCCACCCACGACAAGGCGGTTTGCATTCGCTGCGCGAAAGCTGCTGAACGGCAGCCCGGTCACCCCATTTCCGCCAATATAAGGCATCGCATCCACCAGGAGCGTATGGGCTCCATTGCGAGCGGAAGCCAACGCCGCACAGCACCCCGCAAGCCCAGCGCCGACCACTATTACCTCAAGCGAACCGGCAGATTGCACGGGAAGATGTATATCCTGAATTGGTCCCATAAAAATATAAGTTTTGAATAGTTCTGAGTCTCTATTCAAATCGGGAATTCGCAATTCGGAACGCTTCCAATACTTTATTATATATGTTCAAAAACTGCTCGCTAAGTATTTTTAAAAATACTTTCTGTTTTATCAAACAGCATGGCGGAGGGTATCAGAATGCCCCCGATTACGGCTCTTGCGTCCGCAAATAGCGAGGCGCTTTGCCGAATACTTTTTTGCTCCAAGAAGAAAAATGGGACTGCGAATGAAAGCCCATATCTAGAGCGATGGCTTTGATGCTTCGGGAAGAATCCATCAGTGCCAACCGTGCGGCCCGAATGCGCTTTTGATCCCAATACTCTTTGGGCGTTTGCTTGGTATCGCGTACAAATAGTTTGTTAAACTGGCTAAGACTTAATCCATACTGCTTGGCCAAAATATGCTCCGAAAAAGGTTGATTTAACGGTTGAATATCCAATTCATGAATCGCGTTTCTGACTCTCTCATCCATGTGACTAAGTTCATTGGGGATCAATCCGAGGCGCTCCATGGCGGAAACGTAGGCACTCAGCCACCCGGAAAAGGTGCGATGGAAAGCCAAATGCTGGCGTAATGAACCGAGTCGATTTCCCAACTCCGAAGTCACGCCTGGAAAATATACCGCCGCATTTCGTGCGAGCCGCTCGCTAATTCGGGTGAACTCCGCCAACTCCGAAGCCCGGATGGCCAGAGTTTTTGACCGATCGAAGAGTGGCTCACCGGTTGGCCATTCCGCATGAAACCGAATGGAGAGAAGTTGAATGTCGTCGCTGAATTCCTGCCAACCGTCTTCCTCGCGTGGAAATACCCAATAACCGGCTCCGAAGGTTTCTTGCTCAGATCTAAAGGTTAGTTTGACTTGTCCACGCCGAATCAACCACGCGGCCTGACCGATCGGGACGTAGGCGTGCTTTTTATAGATGGCATCCAATGCTGTGTCATAAGCCCAACATAGCTGAAGACGGAGGCTCGCCCATACGCCCAAGCGAATCGGTTTTATTACAGCCGGTGTTTGCATGAGCAGATTTTGCATACATACGATAAAGTTTTACAAGCACAATAAGTTGTGAAGTTTTCCGATAGAAAACACTATAAGACCCAAGTTTTGCGCAGCATCAGAGAGTTCTATCCCAATAATGTCACCGATTAGCGAAAATATTCCTGTTGCAGGCGCCTCCCATAAGCCTGATGCCATCGTTCTGTCGAAACATTGGAGGGAAGGGGCGAAAATAGGCGACAAAATTCCGCTCGGCCAAAAGCTTCTGTTTAGCTCAGGCGGTGTGATGGACTATGTTGTAACGACGCTAATTACCACTGTAATATGGATGCCCTATTTTAATATCGGCCTCGGCCTCAGCCCGGCACTGCTCGGCGTGGTGCTCATGATATTGCGCGGTTGGGATGCTTTTGTGGACCCTGTTGTCGGCAATCTTTCGGATAACTTCCGCAGCCGGTGGGGGCGGCGGCGTCCGTTCATGTTTGTCGGCGCGGTGATGACGGCTGTGTTTTCGATACTAATCTGGCGTCTGCCATCCGGTACCAGCGAGACAGCTAAGGTAGTCTATTTGGTTGCAATCGGGATGCTTTTCTATGTCTCCTACAGTACGTGGGCGATGCCTTACTATAGTTTGCAGTTGGAGTTGACACCCGACTACGATGAACGCACACGGCTGTCGGCCTGGATGGCGTTTTTCATCAAAGGGGGAGCTTTGTTGTCTGGCTGGACCATGGCGTTGCTGACCTCCCCACTCTTTGCCGATCCTGCAACCGGAAAGGCTGACATTGTTCATGGCGTGCGCGTCTGTAGCTGGCTGCTTGCGGGATTGCTTTTGTTGTTGGGAATGCTCCCCGCGCTGTTCGTTAAGGAGCGCTATTATGCTGAAGCAAGTCAACAAGCGCGCGATCCATTTTGGGCCAGCATTAGGGAATCAGCTTCATGCAAGCCGCTCTGGAATCTTATTGGAGTCTCCTTCTTCTTGATCCTTGGCAGCGCGTCTGCCAGCAGCCTCGGGCAGTATATCAATATCTACTACATCAATAATGGCAATATCGCCCAAGCGTCGGTGATTGCAGGGTGGATCTCGACGGTGACATTTGCGGCCGGCATCGTTGCCTTGCCATTTTGGACGTGGCTGGGTGAAAAGTACGACAAAAAAAGGGTTGTAACCATGTTGCTGGTAGGGAGCTTGGGGGGGCATCTCTTTAATTTATTCTGTTTACGCCCGGGCATGCCTTATTTGCAGTTGATCCCGAGCCTTTTCGTATCGATGGCAAGTTCGGCGCTGTGGCTTTTCATTCCATCCATGAAAGCGGATGTGGCCGACTACGACGAACTCCATAGCACCCGCCGCCGTGAGGGTTCCCTGAACGCCTTTTATTCGTGGTTTGTCAAAGCAGCATTTACATGTGCGGCAGGCTTTGGAGGGGTGATGATTCAACTATCGGGATTTTGCGCCAGCCATGCCAGTCAATCGCCAGAGGTACTTTACCGTATGCGGTGGATTTATCTGTGCATGCCGGTTATCGCCTGGGGAGGCACACTCTTGTTTATATGGAGATATCCGCTCAATCGACAGAGCATGGCTGAAATTAGAACCCTACTGGAACAGCGCAGAGGCATGATGTAGGAGCGGAAGTGCATGAGCAGTATTTGAATAAAAATAGTAAAATTCTAAAATTGAAACAAGTTGTCATTTTTATGACCGATGCAACAATTTACCCAACTCAAGCCCCGGTTCCGACATTTTCTACCTCCAAGAAAATAAATGCACAGTTCTTAAAAAACTAACCTACCCCTGACTATGACCCCATCGTCTATCAATTCCAAAATCACACCCCTCTTGCTAGCCCCATTTTTGTTGGGAGTAAGCGCCGAACGTAGCATGGCCGCCTCTTATAGTACTTGGCAAAATACTTCAGGCGGAACCGCGCTTTGGAGTTCCGGTACCAATTGGAATTCTGGCATCCCTGGTGATGCGGGGCTCGTCTATTCTGGGTCGCTAACGAACACCGTGGTGGCCGTGATCGGTTCGACTACAAATAAGGCAATCACATTGGATTCGAACTATACGGTCCAAGGAATCCAGTTTAACACGGCGGGCACCACGTTGAATGGAACCAACGGAGCGGTCCTCGGTGTTGGCCTCGGCGGAATTAGTCTGAACGCCACCAATATCACGATCAATCCAGCCGTATTAATCACGGGCCAGAGCACCACCATTTTCTATTCGAACTCCAGTAATACGCTAAACCTAGCGGGAGGGCTACGGTTAGATAACGCCTCGCAGTATTTGACGGTGAATTCCACAGTTTCGATTTCCGGGACGGTGATGGGAAATCTGACTGCGGTGTCGGGCTATTCCACTTACGTTCCCACAGCCGGCACTACGAAGCTGGGATTTACCGGCAATGGAACTGTCACTATTTCCGGAGTGATCCAGGATAACGGCTTGGGCAACGTTACCGCATTAAGTTACAATGGGTATGGAAGCACCACCGACACGTTTACCGGTTCGTTGACAGTAACCAACGCCAATAACAGCTTTACCGGGGGCGTTTATTGGACGGCGGGCACATTAATTGTCGGTGCCAACTCGCTAAGCGGTGTCAATGGCGCATTGGGAAATTCAACATCGGCGATCAGTTTTGGTGCGACGACCAGCACCGTCACGGGAACGGCGGCCCTGCTTATCGGCGGAACCTACACCATCGGGCGCGATATTTTGGTAAAGGCCAACACGGGTTCTCAGGTGGCCATGCTCGGCGGCAATAATACTTCTGGAACATCAACCTATACCGGCAATATCACGATTGGCTCCTCCGGCAATACGCGAACGTTGACGCTGGTTTCGGGCTCTGGCGGGACGACGGTATTCAAAACGGGTTCGTGGGTGACCAATAATAGCGCAATCGTTATTGGTACGGGTACCTATGCAGGCACCGTGGAATTGGACAACAATGTTACCACCACCGGCGGAGTGTCAGTCAACGTGGGCCAATTGAAAGTCAACAGCACCCTGACCAGCAATGTCGCCGTTGCGTCCGGCGCTTCCGTTATCGGGTCCGGTACAATCAACGGCGCTACTGCCGTCACCAGCGGCACGATCAACGGCAGCGGTTTGACTTTGGGAGCCACGACCCTGCACGGAGCCAGCGCCCTTTCCGGGGTGAACAACGCCAGCAGCGTGACTATCGCGGACGGCACCACGACCCTTAGCGGGACCACCACGGCTACGGGCGGCTTTTCCGTAAACGGGGCGACCCTTGCCGGTAGCGGCCAAGGGATGGGCACGGTTTCCGGCAGCAGTGCCACGATCAATGGCAGCGGCCTGAGCATTGGAGCCACCACACTTAAGGGTAATAGCACGCTAAGTGGCTACAACATTGCCAGTAGAGTGACGGTGAATAGCGGCACTACATCACTGACGGGCACCACCCAATCCACTGGCACGCTTTCGGTCTCCGCGGGAGCCACGTTGAACGCCAACGGCACCATTGCGGGAAGCGCCAGCGTCAGCGGCTTGCTGAGTGGCAACAGCACGGTGACGGGCAATCTCGCGCTGACCAGCGGCACCATCTCCCCCGGCAACAGCGCGGGGATCACCACGGTGGAGGGCAACCTCACCGTGGACCATAACTCCACATTGGTGGCGCAAGTGAGCGGAACGGTGGCGGGAATCTCCTATGATCAGGTGAAGGTTAGCGGAAATGTCACCCTTGACGGCACGCTGGATCTTACCTCACTGAGCGGCTTGACGATGGGCGAGACAATCACCCTTATCGACAATACCGGCAGCGGCACCACGACGGGATACTTTTCTACAATCCTCACAAGCGGTTCCACCTACACGGTCACCTCGAACTCCAACTATACGTTTACCTCGGGCACCACGGAATACCTCTTGAGCTTCTCCTCCAAAACCGATGGAGACGCCAACTACAACGACGTGACCCTGTCGGTCGTTCCGGAACCGAGCACCTGGGCGATGTTGGTGGGTGGTGTTGGCATGCTCGCCTTTGGGCAACGCCTGCGCCGTAAATAGGTATTGCCCCGTTCTGGATAAACCTCGTGGTTTAATTTCTCTCCATTTTGAGCTGAGATTTCTTAAAACAATCAAACTATTCATCCAAAGTTATTGGGGTTAGGGTGATTGGCTTCCCTGTTTCTTTAGCCTAAGCCGATTTGCTCGTATCCCTACTTTTCCGATGATCAATTAATAGATGCAACACAAATACGGTTGAGTTGAACAACGGATCATCAATCTGAACTGACAAAAACCAGCGCCAGCATGCTAATATATGTTTAATTTATTCGAATATCATTTCTTGAGTAAGCAAAGAGGGCTTGAAACCCCGCAACAGGTCCCTGATTGTACGGATAGCTGTTCGCTGTTTCGTTTTATCATTTTAATATTCATTGTCCTATCTTTTGCTTGTGTGGGACAGGGGGCCGTGCCCGTCGTATTGGATCTCGGCAATGGCGTAGACGTCGCTCTGAATCCATTTGGGGCCATTGAAAAGATTTCCACTCCAGGAACTTCACTTGTCGCGCGGAGTCAGATTTTCTTGCAAAAACAGAAAGGGACGATTTACCAAGGGGCGGAATATGTGCCGGAAAGTGAATTAAAAATCTCCTCGACCAAGGAGGAAACAAAAGTCCAAGGAGTCCTTCTCGGTGAGCAATCCCAGAATGCGGAAAAGGTGGCAACGTTTTCCGTGTCGTATAAAAAGTTGGCGAACGGCGTCCTCGGGCTCACGGCGGAGATTACCTATCTCACCGATGCCTCTTGGCAGATCCCGGCGCAGTTCACCTTTACGTTTCCTTTGCCTGTTGATAAAGCGCCGACAGAATCGGATTACTCGGGAGCATCCATCGTTGTCGTAGACCACGAGAACACGGAACGGAGCTACAAAGTTTCCGATAAAGTTCTCGCGTTTACGGGTTACGGGTTCACCTCCGCAAGCATCGAAAAGAACGGGCGCTCCGTCACCGTTCAACCTCAGAGCAACACCGTCTTGTCTCTCCAAGACGGGCGCAGTTTCGGGGCAAACTATTTGAAAGTCAGTCTTGCCGCGCGCCAGCCGGAATGGAAATCTCCCTTTGCCTTCGCTGCCGGCACGAAGCAGAGCTTCAGCGGCAATGTCACCTTCCAGAGCGCGAAATAATACATCCTTTCTATGCGGAGAATCCTTTGTTTCCTCCAAATCATTGCACTTCTTTTCGCGGCCTCCGGCAGGGGTTTTGCGGAAGGGCATCAAACCCCTCTTGATCTGACGTCCGTTGTTAATCGCGCCTTTCGGGATGACGTGGCGGGCGATGGGAAGGGAGGTTGGAGCGACCAGGGGCCTGAGAACTCCCTTGTCGGTTTGAAGGCCGGTTTGTTCGACTTTGGTGGTATCCGGTTTTCCATCATCGACGGCTCCTCAAATCAGGGCCGGGCTGTTCTTGTTTTGGATGGCGGCAATGCCAAGCCCGTGGACGTCATGACGGCTATGTCCGCACCCGCCAATGGCGGCGCTCTCTACCTACTGCATACGGCTTGCCAAGCCGGGAGTGTCGGCGAAGAAATCGGCATGATTTCCGTGCGTTTTGCTTCGGAAAAGGTGGTCACGTATCCTGTGAAAATCCGGCAGGACCTGGCCGACTGGTGGGGCGCGACGGATCAGCCCAATGGCACGGTAGCCTATCGCGAGGAGAACAAGTCCGCGCAGGTGGGTGTCTATATCTCCCGATTCCCGCTGCCGGAGGGAGAAGGTCGACCCGTTTCAGTGGAATTCAGGAAAGAGGGTAACCCACTTTGGATCATTTTGGCCGCCACTCTTTCGGATGTCGATTTGCCATTGCCGCAGCATAAGAACTGGACGGCAAAAGCGGACGACGAATGGCGTCCTTACGATCTGCACGATGACAATATCGATATTGAGCCGGGGTCGGCTTTGGATTTCAGTACGATTTTTCCAAGCTCCGGAGACGCTGGCAAAGACGGCTTCCTCAAGATAAATAAGAAAGGGGAATTCGTATTCGAAAAAGCTCCGGACAAGCCGGTGAAGTTTTTTTGCGACATGCCGCAGATGATCTTTCTGCCCAAGATGACGCCGGAGAAGGCCGAGCGGCTCGCCGATCAAGTCGCCCGTAGCGGTCATAACATCTACCGCACGCAGTTTCTGGACTACGCACTGATGAATGGCAGCAACCAGGACCACGTCTTCAACCAAAAGCAACTCGACGCGTGGGATTGCCTTTCGTCTGCCCTCAAGAAACGGGGAGTTTATTTGCAGTTAGACCTTACCACCTCCTGGGCTTCGTTCTACGCGCTCAGGGATCCCTGGAACCAGGCGGCGCATGACAAGCGGCTTCGCAGCCGGATGTATTACGATCCCTCCGCGAGGGAGCATTGGAAGAAGGGGGTCAAACAACTCTTAGAGCACATCAACCCCTACACCGGGGTGGTGCTAAAGGATGAGCCACAGGTGGCCATCGTCCAACTGCGTAACGAGGCCGGTATTGATTTCCTCATGGGCACGCGAGCCGATAGCGATCCAGACATTGTGGTTGCCTTCCGTGCCTGGCTCTCCAAGCGCTATGGCAACACAGACGCCCTAAGGACCGCCTGGAGCCGCAAGGAAGGGGATGCCACGGTTTCCGATCTGCCCCGGAACACCACCATCGACACGATCAAACTTCCTCCGCGTTCGAGCAACAAGGTTTCCACGCAGGACTTAATGCGGTTCTACACCGAGATCGAGCGTGAGACCTACCAGTGGATGGCCAACACCGTGCGTGAGATCGGGGTCAAAGTACCCCTGACAGAATACAACAATGGCGGATCGCTTCAAGTCGCCCTCTCGCGCGACGTGGTGGACGTATCGGATAATCACGCCTATCACGACTTGAATTCCGACGACATGCGGCCTGGCTCGGGCCAGGATGGCAACAGCTCCTTGTCTGCCGGCCTAAGTTATTATCGTTATCTTGCCGGGACACGGCACTGGGGCCGGCCATACCTATGCACCGAGTGGGGTCATGTTTTTTGGAATCCTTATAGATATGAGGCGGGGCTCACCGTTCCAGCCTATGCTTCGTTGCAGGGATGGGCGATGCTGACCCAGTTCGGCACCAGGGATGAATTGAAAGTCGGACCCATCGTCAACACGGTTATTTCGTTCGATCCGCCGCTCAGGGCCGCCGAATACATGGCCGCCTTGTTTTTCCGCCGAGGCGATGTGGAAACTTCGACACATCAGGTTGAGGTTAAGGTCAACCCCAGCATCCCTGAAAAGCCGCTCCTGCTTCAGAACGGCCTTTCCTCCCCGATTACGCGCCTCTCGCTGCTGACGGGCCTTGGGATTCGGGTCGAGGGCCTGTCCGACGCCGCACCCCGCGCTCCTTACCGTCCCAATATGAGCGTGTTGCCCGACGGAGGGGTCCAAATTATATCGGGTGAAATGGCACAGAAATTCTCCGAATCCGCACCCTCGGCAAACAGCCATAATATGGTTGCCCAGTTGCGGGCAAAAGGCATTCTTAACCCGAGCAACATCACCGATCCAGAGAAGGGGATTTACCAAAGCGATACCGGACAAATTCTTCTCAATGAAAACGCCAGGCAGATCACCGTTACAACCTCGCGAAGTCAGGGCGTCGCTCTCGCATCCGCAGGCATGAAGGCGGAATTGCCAGGGTTTTCAGTGCAAAATCATGGGGCGCCGGTCACAGTATTCCTGGGCTCACTTACGCCGAAACCGCTGGTGGAAAGCAACCGGCTTCTCCTTATCGCCGCGACCGATGCCCTCAACAGCGGCATGACTTTCAACGACGAGCAACGGCACAAGCTCATCGCGCCAGGTTCCCTACCCATTCTTTTGCGCGTGGCGCGACTGGATGGGTTCATCCCTCACCACAAGCCAGGCGAACTGAAAATGTGGGCGCTTGGATATAGTGGACGGCGGATGGAGGAGATCCCCCTTCAGGCCAAAGCGGACGGGGTTTCGTTTTCCATCGATACGGGCAAACTCCAGAATGGGCCAACGCCATTCTTCGAGCTGGATCAGAAGTGAAGGCTTTACCAGGAATAGAATAGGCGACTTTTGTTCGAGAGCGTTCTTTTATCGTTTCTCATTTGGGCGTTCATTGCCGCCGGTACTGTAAGCGGCCTACCGGCGAACGTTCCGCTCGATTTCAGATCACATGATGTTCGAAAGATCCCGCAGGAGAGGGCGGCTTCGTTTTCCGCCGATGACTTTCAACTTCTTACAGCAATCAACAAACCATGATACCTATGATGAACAATAAACGCCCTCTTATTCTATTCGATCCCCATCCGCGCCCGATAGACCTCTTGTTCGATACGGCGACAAAGTCGCGTTTGGAAAGCATCGGCGAGGTCCTTTGGCATGAGGGATCTCCTGCGCCAGCTGAGTATATTGACCGTTATTTGCCAGAAACGGCGATCCTTATCGGCCAGACTCCGATGCCCAAGGAACGCCTGGATCGGGCACCTAAGCTGAAAGCCATATTCAATGTGGAAAGCAACTTTCTTCCGAACATCGATTATCAAGAGTGCCACCGGCGAGGGATTCACGTGCTGGGCACGGGGCCGGTCTTTGCAAAGCCGGTCGCAGAAATGTCTCTCGCTTTGGCCCTATCCTGCGCACGGCGCATCCATGAAGCCGACGCCGCAATCCGCGTTGGCAAGGAGACGCTTTATGGCGAAGGTGACAATTACGATTCCATTCTGCTATCGGGACGAACACTCGCTATTGTTGGCTGTGGAAACGTGGGGCGCGCCCTCCTGCCGTTATTGAGGCCATTCGGGGGCCAAATTCTTGTGTGTGATCCCTGGATTCACCCGAGTGTTCTGCGGGAAACGGGCGTGACGCCTGCAACGCTAGATGAATGTTTTGAAAAATCGGCGGCGGTTTTCCTGCTGGCCGCAGTGACAGTGGAGAATACAGGTGGAATCGGGCGCCACTATTTTGATAAAATGAAAAAGGGCAGCATTGTAGTGCTGGTCAGCCGGGCGGGAGTCGTCGACTTTGACGATTTGCTTGATGCGGCGGCTTCTGGGCATATCCGGGTGGCTATTGACGTGTGGCCTGAGGAACCCATCCCTGAAGATCATCGTGCCCGCCGAACCCCGAACACCCTATTGCAGGCTCATCGCGCCGGAAATATTTCGGAGGTTTGGCCATGGATGGGACAGATCGTAGTAGATGACTTGGAGCAAATTTTGAAAGGTCTACCTCCCCAACGGTGTCAACGAGCCCAATGGGAGACGGTGGCCAAACTAAGGAGCAAGCCGATATCTTAACAGCCTGTTGAAATATAGGCATGACCCGCCGGTTCCGTCCGTTGATCGATAAGCACGTGGAATTTTCGCCGACTTTCTTGTTCACTCCCCCCTTTGCGAGCCTACGTCCGATACAGCCTATCCCTGGCTCGACTCGTCTGCGGACTGAGCCGCTTGATGCCTTTGATTGACGTGGCCGCGCTGACCCATCTGGGCTGGGACACGGTAAAGCAGATCGTCAAAGCAGACCTCGCGGTGCGTTACAAAGACATCTCGCTCAAGAAGGTAAAACGCATCGCCATCGACGAAATCCACATCGGCGCGAAGGCCAAGTTCTACATAATAGCGAGTTCCGAAAGCTCATGAGCAAAATCGAATCGCCGATTTAAGTTCCTCTGCTCACTACGGCCTATAGGATCTGGCTCGTCCTGTGACCGGCTCTATTTGCACAGTGCAGTAGTTGGCAGGGATGCCCGCACCGGCAATTACCAAGCCGTGATCTGCACAGATCGTCACATACCAATTGCCTAGAGGTGGATCGACCGGTGAAAGCGTGGTTCCTCCCGTCGAACGGAACATAAAGCTGACGTAGGGAGTGGCCTGTGCTGATGGTAAATTCTCGATTCCTGACACCAGTCCAATGCGGCTGCCATTGCCCACATCCAAAAGGGTCGAGAGGAGATTCCCTGAGCTGTCTTTAGCCGTGGTCATAATGATGGAATCGGGAAAGTATTTGACCGCGCTCAGGGCTCGCTTTGATAAGCTGTCATTGGTGGCGGCGAATAACCGCAACGCACGGTATCGAAGGTCCGATCCGCCACTTTTCGACGGAAGTTGATAAAACCGGACTTCGACATCCATATTTTGAGCAAGGGCCAATTGGTGAGCGTAATTGAGCTCATCGTTAACCAAGGATGCCGATTTGTTAATCTTCGAAGCCATCAAAAGCGGCCCAACCGCAGGAACGGCAAATACAAGCAGCCCTCCCATAATCGCACAAACGACCAGTAGCTCAAGAAGCGTAAATCCGGCTCGCCAGGAGTTGCAATCAGTGGATATCGGCTTCATGGCGCGAATCGCTTGCTGTTGATGATGCGAAACTTGTATGGCCCCACCATGGCATCCGAATCATTTTCGTTGGCGGGTGTCTTCCCATCGAGATGCACCAGCGTATCGGAATCCGGGGCGACATAGCGTTCCACAACAAAAGATCCTCGAAACTCAGCGGTGATCTGATCCCGTCCGCTCACGAATATATCGGCTTCTGTATTGACCGTCTTTTTCAGCGTTTGTGCGATCACATGAACTGTAAACGTATTCGTTTTGGTTGTCAGCCTGGGGTAGATATGCCCGTAGGGCTGCTCGCGCACATTGTCCCCGGTCAAGCGATAACCTTTGGTCATGTCCGTCGGCGACCACCAACTATCCATTGTACTATACGTCGGATTACCGGGAGCCCCCGTTGTTGTATTAACGAGCGTTTTCGGAACCAGATAGATATCGCAAATTTCTGATGCGGATCGGAAAATATCGGGAGAATTTCCAACCCCAAATTTTGCGGGATTAAATCGTCTCTCGAATCCCTCGAGCGTTCCGTCTGCCTCATTTAAGTTCAGCGTGTAACGATAGTCCCTGTTCTGTCCGTTCGTGCTGACTAGTTTATAAGTGCTTCCGCTGGATGTTGGGATCGCGGTAATGTTGGTCGCTTTTAGTGTCGCCCGCACGGCGGTGTCTCGGGTAAGGTATGTAAAGGGAACCAATTGATAATTCATATTGACCTTCCCCGCGGTCGAGAACGGTTCACTAATCGCGTAGGGTTCCACGATCGGCATGGTAAAAAAGTCCAGAAAAGCATGATCCGGAGGCAGTCGATAAGGCGGACCACTAGCTCCAATCGGGGTTCCAAATCCAGGATGGGTGGCTCCTCCCAGAGGATTTTTACAGAATAGAAGGGTCTGCCAAGGTTTTGATTTGAGCGATCCGGATGAATTGGAATCACTCGGATCAATCCCCGTCGGCAACGACCCGAATGCAACAGCCGAGGCAATTTGACGATTGGGAGAGAACGAGGCGCCGCTTTCCACAATGCCTGCACCATCCACAATCCCTCCGCTGCTATAATATAGAGGCAGATTGCCATTACGAGTCGGCGAGTTGGAATCGCATTGGTCCGGGATATTGATAAAGGGACCGTCTACAAGCCAGCCAATGCCATTGTCCCAATCGCCGAGAGTTATGCCATCCGACTGATAGGCACCATTGAGGCCTCGCGGTACAACCGGTGCCTTCTGCCGCCGTAAATTATCCCAGCGATAGGAATTTGGGTATTCGACTCCGGTACTCGATGGAATCAGCTTGCCGCGTTTGTCATTCGCGGCTCCGGTTCCGGCATAATATCCATTTTGAGCGCTGGTATCTAGAATGTTTCCAGACGAATCGGCCATTCCATCAACACACAAACCATGGATCAATCGATCCGTTCCTGAATATAGCAAGCCATCAGAAGAAGGGGTGTCTTTTGATCCATGTCCTTCAAAGAAATCCGAAGGGACATCCGTCAAACCAGCCAATAACCTGTAATCTCCGTGAGCGACCCCACCATACCGGGCTTCCACGCTTCGAACGATGTCTCCTACAAATGGCGCCTTGTTTGCGGTAACGATCAACGGTAACGGTTGCTGCGCATTAAACTCAGCAAGGCCATACCGGGAGCCAGTGCTACTAGTGACCAGGTAGTTCAGCCGGTTGTTGAAATCGGTAAACTGATTGCAGTACCGATTGGATAGGTCGATGCGAGTCGTCCCCGAAGCGATGCTCCTTATTCCGAGGGAAGGCACCGGCAAATTCGTATGTCTGGGAAAGGACATGTGAATCGTCTGAATTGGCGTACTGGCCGCCAGGGCGGCGCCCCCTCCATTATAGATCTGGATTGAGATGTCCCCGCCTGAAAAATTGAATGTTGATCCAGATACCTGAAACGAGCCATAAAGCGGATAATATTGAGCATCCGGATTATTGGGATTGGTCATCCCTAATATTTTTGGCATTCGAGGCGGCTGCTGTAATGCCGGTTCCAGGCCCGTCAATGCCGTGCAATTGATCATCGAATCAATCGAAGAGACCATATTCACGCATTGATTCGCAAAGCCAATTCCAGATCCATTTGCCTGAAGACTATCGAGTCCATTTACGACGTATCGCACATGCGACGTCCATGGAGGAGGGCCTGGGGAGACATTGAACGGTTGCAGGATCAATACAGCCCCGATATTTTGAAGAGGGGCTGTTTCCGAGGATAGTGTATAGTTGGTGCCGGTGAGCAAAATAGAAGCGTTTCCTGCGCCGCCAAATTGCCGGGGAAAGGTGCTCCAATCTGGAAAATTCGGAATGACATAATTATTTAATATCGTTCCTGAGGTAAATGTAGTCCCGTTGTAGGTACCGGTCTTAATCATTCCGTTGGGCGGAACCGTACCGCTAATCGCCAATTTGTCTTTATTGTAAAAGATGAGGGCTGCCTGGACAATGGTTGAAAACCGGCCAAACCCTTTGGTGGTCGCGGAAAGAGAGTTGCCGTCCGGGAGAGTGGTTCCTTTGGGCAATACAATCGGAACAACTTGACTTTGCCCAGTGGTGAAGCCTTTGGGATCGAACGGAGCATAATAATACGGCACCGATGGTTCCCCGGTATTGATGGTATTGACGCTGCTTCGGATAAAATCGAAGATTTCTGTGAGGATTTGGTCCCGTGTATTGGGATATTTGTCCGCTAAACTCCCGCCCAATCCTGGTATTGGATCCGCTGTAAGGTGCCGCAAATAAGTATAGAGCTCTTGATTTCTTGGAATTAGGTTCCAGTCATCAATGGAGCTCTGGCTGCTCGGAGAGTTGCTGCTGCCTGTAGCGTAGCTGTAAAAGCTATTATAGCGTTGGAAGTAATAGGGCGTCTTGCCGATGGTTGAGCAAAAAGCAATCAGCTTGTCTTTACTGTTTCTATCCCGCGCATTGATGGGGTCCGAAACGTTGCCCGTGTTCGCCTGCAATGGCCACAACGTGATACGAGGCTTGTTGAAAATGTTGACTTCAGGAGCTCTGCTGGAAGTCGTTAGAAAGAAGCGTGCTTTATCGATGTCGTCCTGCGTGAATATGCCCGCATTGGTGGGATTGCTCTGCCGGGTTCCGGACATCACAGAAGTTGCGCTGAACACCAGTTCATCCACGGACGCAAAAAGACGATCCGTATCGGGAATGATCGCGAACGAAGATCCGGTGATGGTAATAGTCCCCCCTTTACTTCCTCCACCCACGACTCTTGGGATAATGGAATAGATCGTTTCGTTATTCGGCACACTACCACCAAGGGATGGAAATATAGTGCTTAAGCATGTCATGGCGGGATGTCCGGGATAACGCTGGAATTCATTTTGTACCGGCATTGATACCGCCAGCGACAGATCGTAGGAATCACTACCGTTCACCATTGATGTGCCCGTTGCATTGACGGTCCACGGCCTGTCCCAAAAGGTTCCTTCCGATGACGTATTGATATTAACCTTGCACGTCTCGTCATCGGTCCAGAATGCAATCCGCCCCACCACGGTGTTCTTGGTTCCATCGGGCAGAATTGTACCAACACCCGAGATTGCTTTCGTTGATTGGTTTATCGAGGCGATGGAGCCATCCTTAAGAACGTAGAGCCATCGAACGGGCATTGGGATGGGATTTTGCTGACGTGCGGTTGTCGCGGTAATCCCTGTTGTTGTATTTAAAAAGCAGCCTTCAATCGGGATATTCGTTCCAGATAGTGAAGTGGATTGATTTCCAAATGAGGCACCGACAGCCCTGGGATCGATGATGGGATAACATACTTTGGGCGTTATCCCTCGCATGACATAGGCCGGCTTATTGATATCAACGAAAAGATTGGTGCTGTCCGCGTCTGCCCAAGAATCGGGTATTTCGCTGCTTAAATTGCCCAGCGCATCATAGGAACCCTTAACCCGAAGGGTATCTGACGAATAAAGCTTATAGGCCATTACGGCCTTACCAGTGTTGTCGTAGGTCCGGATCATTCCAGGCTGTGAGGCCCAGGCCAATGGGTAGGAAGTCCCTGAGGTTGTGGCGTCTTGAATTTGCGAGATGACCAGGTTGACCGCCGTGTCAGCCAGAGTCCGGGCATCGCCTTCGCTAGCGTAGCTTTTTGAAGACTGCAACTCGGTCTTGACGCTACTAAAGAACGCCATCACCAAAATGGCAATCAGCGCCAACATTCCGAGGACAATCACGAGGGCTATGCCACGGGGCCTTGATTTACCGAACAAGCATTGTCTGAATGGATGAGACGGAGTGACTATATGCATCTTATTTACTACTCCATTTCGAATTGCGCATGATGATATCGGTACTGAAAACACGATATTTGAGGCGTGTCGTATTCCCGGTAAGGTTGCCGGCTGCGGCGTTGCATATGTTTTCCACCTGGACAATATCGGTATCGAGCTTGGAGGCATCGGTGAACAAGGTGGTTTGTGTGAGGTCAATGCCTGTGGGCGGAGTGGTCCCGCTGGCCTGAATTCGAGCTGCCGATACTTCGTCAATCACAATCATGACTAGGCGCATGATTGGGGGGAGTTGAGCATGTCGCGAACCTGAAGCCGTTCCTCCGGTCATCGGAAATGCGATAAATTTGTCACCAGGAAACGAGGAAAACGATGGATCAAGGGTTGCATTGAGATGAATCCGCGAATTGTAGTTGTAGTTCGGAGCAGCGGAAACTCCTGAACCGGCCCCATCGGGACTGTCCTCGCTTGCAGGCAATTTGGGCAACAATACTAGCGCGATGACGTTTTCCGCTATGATTCTAGACTGGGCTACGGCGTTCTTCACAAACCAATCGTTTTGCGCCGCAGTTCCCGTTGCGGCATAAATGCCCAATAATTCCGTGGGCTGCGTCATCTCCATCAACCGGAAACGATACCGGGGGTGATAGCCTGGGGCGTTGGCAATATGCGGCGGCACGCTGGCTTTTGCGTCCTCAAATAGAAGGAAATAGCCGCACGCATTCAGCGCGTTGTCGAGGTCCTGATACGACGCATTTGCGGAATAGCCGCATGGAGCTTGGAAAAACACGGCATGCGTTTGGGTCGTAATATGGGATGTGTTTCCGTCGCTTCCCTGCAACAAGAACGCAGCGACTTGTCCGGAGATAAAGTGAAGATCAGAGTAGCGATCGTAGGTGGAGGGGACAAATCCCGCGAGAGCAGAAAGCGCGGCGCTTCCGCTTAATCCCAAGGCCACGGTCGAGCGGGCTTGATTGTTGCTATTGTAATAGTCGTAGTACGGATTGAGCGTTGCCTGGCTGAGCTTACGGCTCATGGCTTCGAATCCGGCTCTCGCATCTTGGAAAGTTTGAATTTTTGCCGTGGAACTCCTCCATATTTGGCAGGTTTGATTGGTAATCTGAATGACAATGCCGGTAATGATGACCAGCAACACCATTGCCACCATCAATTCCGTCAAAGTGAACGCCGAGCAGCGTCGTTCCCTCGGACCAACCTGAGCATGCGACCTAGGCATCTTTTGAAACGCAGAGCCTCATCTGCCGTTGTCTGGAACCAGAAGAACAAATTTCTTGGAATCCGCATTCTTCAACAGATCCGTTTGCGTATGATTGGTTCGTCTGACGTATTTGTTCAAAATGCAGATCGTGACTTTCGCCAGTTTTTGCGTGGATTGATTATCAGGAATAGCTGTATTCGTTGAAACATAATAGGCTGCCTCATAGGACGGATTGGCCGTAGCCGAAACGCGATTTCCCTGTTCGTCAAAATAGTAGGGATTGCTTATCGAATTGGTTGCCAGAGCCGTGAGGCTGGAGTAATCCGTTTGAAGCGACTCTGCCGTCAATTGTTGCACGATTTGCGACTGGACGGTCGCGTCGATTGCTTCGCGGGATAACCCGAGTCCAACCGGCAGCAGGCCAAATAGCGGAACAAAGGCAAAAGCGACCACCAGCAGGGCAATGGCGATTTCGATCAAGGTGAATGCGGAATTCTTTCGGCGTTGTATTTTTATGCTCGATTGATTCGTTTCCCGAATAGCCCGAATATTTAGAATTCTTGTCATAAACATTGTTTGCTGATTAGGCATTCCTCCAATGTTGTATTTGGTGTGCTATAGTTTTGACACTATATTAATTCGGCAATCCTGACCGCCAAATCCCTCCCGTAGGGGTAACCAAGGAACTCCACTGCCGCAAAATTCTCACATTGGGCGAAGCGAAGCTGCCCAGGCTCATCGAGCCACTGTACGCTTTGAATGGGGCGGTCGAGCCCGTAAATTGTCCGCAAGGTTTCGCCGCCCGCATCTTGAACGACATGATCGTTTCCGCGCCGACGCACATCATGAGCAAAATAGTAGAGCCGTCCGTCCATTTCCAAAACGAAGTCTCGTTTAGGTCCTCGCGCAATATGGGGTTTACCTCGGTATATAAGATCGCCCGAGAGGTTAATCCATTGTCCCACTGTTTTCAGGATCGCCGATTCGAGCTCGGGAACTCCGCCTTGCGCGGAAAGACCCACATTCAGGAGATAGTTGGCCCCGGCCTTACGGCACGCACAAAGATTTTCGATTAACTGTGCGACGGACTTATGGTTGAAATCACGCAAGGCCGTTCCCCAATGCCGATTGATCGTCTCACACATTTCACCGGCAAGGTACTTGGGCCATCCCTCCCGATCCGGCGGTTTCGGCAATCCTTGTTCAAAAGTGACACTGTCGAGCTCCGGGTGACCGGCTTCCCCTCGCGCGGAGAGTCCTGTGTTGTTAATGATCATCGCCTTGGGCTGCAACCGCCGGATCATTGAATAAAGGCGGTTTTCCTGCCAATTGGCTCCTGGACGCGACCAGTTGCCATCGAACCAGAGCCCGCCGATTTTTCCATAATGCGTGCATAAGATCTCGACGGACGCATTCAGGTAATCCAGATATTCGCTAAACTTCGCATCGCTGCAGCATTGAGACTGCCAGCGCCAGTCCAGCGTGGTGTGGTAAAAAAACGGCACAATCCCCTCGGCTCGGCAGGCGTCGACAAATTCAGCAATCAAGTCTCGGCCTGCCGGGCTGTGTGGCGCGTCGTAATCGTCTAATCCACGAGTATCATAGAGCGAGAATCCGTCATGATGACGCGTGGTTAGCGTGATGTAGCGAAAACCGGATTCCCTCGCGAACCGGGCTAGCGTCCGCGCATCAAAATCCTTCGCGGTAAAAGAATCCTTCAACTTGGCATATTCGCTGGACGGGATGCTGTGATGGAACATCGTCCATTCACCAACGCCGAGTTGAGAATACAAACCCCAGTGAAGAAACAGGCCGTAGGCAAGCTTCTCAAACTGAGTAATGCGAGGGAGGGGAACCGGTATCATAGTCAACTCATTTTAGATCGCACAGGGTTGAGGGGGGATCGATCCGTTAGCGATATTTTTGGAGATAGGAGAGGACTTCCGGCTCGCCGTTTTCGAACGGCACCCGGCCAATTTGGAGCAGATACCCCGGGCTCCAGCAGTTTCCGGCAGCCCAATACGTTCCGCTGATTCCATTCTCATCGATATATGACATGAACTTGTCAAGAACGGTATACCAACGGGGATCGGGGACCTGGACATGACTCGGAATACCATATTCGCCAAACAGCCCTTTGGCCTTCCTGAGTTTTAGCCAATGAACGAATGCCGCGGTCCGGTCGATGCCGATATTTGGATAAACGTGATTGGAGTCGTAGTCGCCGCCATACTTCCCGCTGTAGTTGCTGTCAAAATAGATGTGAGCGGAATAGATCACCAACCCCGCCGGATCTTTAACGGCAAGCGTTCCATTATCCATCATCCAGCGGGCGGAATTTGCAAATCCGTCTCCCTCAATCAAGACGTAATGCTTGTTATCGCTCTGGCGAATCCCATCCACGCCGGCTTGTGCCGCAGCCGGCCAAGTCTCATAGGTTTTGTGCGGTTCGTTCATGATGTCGTACGCGTAAACCGCAGACTTGTTGACAAAGTGAGCGGCAAGCTTTTTCCACACATCAGTGTAGGCAGAGTAGGGCACTTCGGGAGACCCGATCAAATACTCGGTTTTCCCAGTTCCAGTAATCATCGGGAAGCGATCGTAATTGTGCATGTCCAGGATCACTTTCATTCCTCTCTCCGCTGCCAGATCGAGGCATTTATCCAGAGCTTCCATGGCCGATGGCTCAAGATCTCCATTAAGCGTTGGCTGAACCCGCTCCCAAAGAAAGGCAACTCGAATTAAGTTCAATCCCTTGGAATGGTAAACGTCCCATTCAATCGGGTCGGTAGGATAATGCGCCTGAGCAAAGCCCCCCCCTGGGAAGTTGACCCCATACATATGCTCCCTCGCTTTTCCGGCACGCGTATCACTCTTTGCGGTGTTGGCTGGCGCGGCCTCTGGTTTGACCGTGATGCTTCCTGTTCCGCTCATTGCAAGGCTTGCGGCCGTGTAGACCCCTGGAGGCTTTGTGGTTCCATTGACGCTCAAACCATGAAACGTGACAATCTGGTCGAGGACCACGCTCGTGCCAGCGCAAACCTCCAACGATCCGGCAGACACAACGGCATTTCCAAAAGTTAAAGCACAGCCGTCCGCAACGTAGAGTCTGCCATGGTAATCTTTGGCATTGTTAATCTTGAGGGAGACAGCGCCTCCGCCCATGCCGACCAGGGTCAAATCTCCGTCACCGGTGAGATCTCCAATGACAATATCCAATCCACGGCTGCTGGTTCCCGTGCTGAAGGTGGTGTTGAGCAGATTTTTAAAGTTTTTGATCTCCACGCCAGCCGATGAGGGATTAGCTCCGGGAACGTAATTCTGTATTTTCCCTCCGTTTGAAACAAGGCTGGGAATGACACACATGGCGGGTGCCGCTGTTCTGACATTGAGCAACCCCGCTTCGCCGCCAGTTAGGATTAACGTCTTTCCCGCGAACGTTTGGCCCGAGCTTCCCGACGTCCGGAGATTAAAGCCGTTGAGATCGAATTCATCCGTTCCATTAATCGAAGCTGGATGCTCCCCGCCATCCAGCGGCTGGGAATACCAACCGGCGAGGATATCCCAGGAGGGCTGGCTGGCTTGCAAGTACCAAGTCCGCGCTTCCGCGAGGGGAGTCAGCCAAGTTACTGCCGAGAGAGCTAGCAGGCCGACGGCCCATCGCATCCGCGATCTATGCCCGTTTATCGTTTGTAAACTGTTGTTATGAACTTTCATGACTGGTGAGGTTTTACTTATGAAGTAGGTGACTGCTTTCAGAACTGCGCGCCGATTCTAGTTTCGGTTCTTCCGGGGAGCTTTTTTCTCGAGTCGGGAAAATCCGTAAAATCGAGGCAGCCAGTGCGAGCGATTGGTTGGGGGTTCTAGGGGGCGCTCTGTTTTTTGAGCTCAACACGAGCTATGTTTCCACTTTTTGAATCTTTTGTAAAGTTCAGTTTTTACTTTTTGCACCTGAGGCCTGTGATGCAGCATCAAACACCGGAAAATATCCGCTTCAGGGGCTGGGGAAGACCGGTTTGCACAAGGGGGGTGGCTACCTGGAATCGCGGTTACTGCCGGACCCAATGGACGTCAGCGGGTACCCCCTGCTTGCTGGGTCCGCAACAGTCCAAGATCCTTTCTCGCCGCGGGGCGAGAAAGCCCACTACAACGCTGGACGTGTAGTGGTTTGCCGTTCGATCAAATGCGTTGGCAGGATGATGGATTTGTGTGGAGTTTCGGGGGAAACGGGATTTTCAGCCAGCTTTTCACTTTCCTCCACGCTCCGGCGAGCAACCTCGTCGATAGGAACATGCACCGTCGTCAAGGGCGGCGTGAATACGCTGGAAAACTGGATATCATCAAAGCCAATGACGCTGAGGTCTTCCGGCACCCGAATATTGCGTTCCCGTGCCTGGAGGATAGCCCCCATGGCCATAGCATCGTTGATGCAATAGAGCGCTGTTGCCCGATCGCTGTGCTTAATAAGCTCTTCCATCACCGCCCGCCCGCCCTCGATGGTTGGGGCGTTGAAACAAAGGTTGGCGTTGTCGAGTTCGAGTTGATGCCGTTGCATCGTCTCCTCAATCCCCCGGCGTTGGCTCAACGTGTTGGAATCTCCCGCGGAAAATGCTCCGGCACCAATAACGATGCGGCGATGCCCCAGCGAGATAAGGTGCTCGATCGCCAAACTCGCGCCGCCTTGAAAATCAGGCAGGACCGAAGTAATCCCCCCCAGCAAAACTTCTTGACCGACATTGACGATGGCCAGGTTCCGCATCCGAAGGGCTTCGATGAGGGTCAGATTGACCCGGCCCGCGCAGAGGACCTTATTGACCGTATTGTTGCGGATGGGCAACGGGAGCATCTCCGGGTGGCTCAAATAGTCCGTATCCACCGAGAACCGGCATAGGTGAAAATGCCCGTCGGGTTCGGGAATGGAGTTTGTAACACAGCTGATCAGGTCGGCGTAATAGCCCGTTCTGAACTTCATCCCGGCAGCCGATGACAAAGCGAAGCAGTAATCACTGAGTTCAGGACGAATTTGAGCCTTGGAGGGCGCATGAAGCGGCTCGTAACCAAGATTGCGGCAGGCATCCATGATGGCGGCGCGGGTTTTATCGCTGACTCGCCCTTTGCCATCGGCGCTGCGGAAAACCGAGGAGACTGCGGAAGGAGATACTCCCGCTGCTCGTGCAACTTCAACGATTCCAACGCGTTTTTTGGGAGCCGTAGCCTCGGTCATGGTTTGAACTTTTTTGGATGAGTATGTCAAAACTTGACTACAATTAGCCGGCAAAGTCAAACAAAAGCCTTGGTTTTGAATCTCCCCATCTCTGGCCCATGGGCAGGGCACGCACTGGATGGGATTTTCCTGCTTCCGGTAAGGAAAAGACAACCCATATCAATGATAATTCTGCAAAACATTCATAACGGCACACCCTTGGATTGGGTTGGTTCCCGTCGTGCATAGGAGAGGATACGTGGGAGTCCACTCCTGACCACCCGCCCAATAAGTTCCGCTGACACCGTTGCTTTGGAGATAGTACAAGAAGTTGTCGATTACAATGTTCCAACGAGGATCAGGGCTGGCCACATTGGTGGGAACTCCGTATTCTCCGATTAATCCCCACGCTTTCCTTAGCTTAAGCCATCTGACAAAGGAGGAGACGCGATCTACACCGATGTTGGGATAGGCGTGATTGGAATCGTACGTTCCACCATACGCCCCTCCGGCTCCACTGTCCCAGTAACAATGGGCTGAGTAAATAAGCCGCCCCGCCGGATCATTGACATTAAGATTGGCGTTATTGGTCATCCAATTCGATGCGCTTGCGTAACCATCGCCTTCGACAATCACATAGTGAACCGAATCGCTCTGCCGGACGCCGTTGACCCCATATTGTGCTGCCGTGGCCCACGTTGTGCCGGTGTTATAGGGTTCGTTCATGATGTCATAGCCATAAATTGCCGCCGCATTTGGAGCAGCGACAAAATGATTGGCCAGTTTTTGCCAGACATCCTGGTAGGCTGCGTAAGGCACCTGTGTCGTTCCGATGAGATAGGCCGTTGTTCCGCCCCCGATGGTGTAGCGATCATAGTTGTGCATATCGAGAATGACCTTCATGCCGCGCGCGTTCGCCAAGGACAAGATCGTGTCGAGATTTGACATAGCGGTCGTATTCAGAGCCCCATAGAGGGTTGGTTGCACCCGCTCCCAAATAAAAGCGATTCGGACCAAGTTCATACCTTTCCCGTGGTAATAATCCCATTGAGCCGCCTGAGTGGGATATTTCGCTGTACCGGCGAATCCCCCGCCAGGCAGGTTTACTCCAAACATGCGAGCAGGCCGATTTACCACCGTAATATTTCCCGTGCCACTGAACGATAGACTCGAAGCGGCGTAAGTGCCGACCGGCTTTGCGACACTAGACACTTTCAAGCCGGTCACCGTAAGATTACTATTGAGGTTCACGACATTACCCGCCCCAAACTCCAGCGAGCCTGCGGTAAAAATGTCGCTCGGAAATGTGGTAACGCTACTGCTGTACTGATCAAAGTTAATTTTTCCGGTATAATTATAGGCATCGGAAATATTAATAGACATGTTCCCGCCGCCGCGCCCATCCATGGTGAAATCGCCGGTTCCAGACAGCACCCCCAAATTAATATTGAGCCCGCGTGTGGAAGCAGCGGTATCAAAAATTGTAGGGCCCAAATTGGTAAAATTCGAAACATTCAAGTTTTCAATCACGCTCTTTCCAACCGAAATAATTCCACCCATGGAGCAAAAATTAGGGATGCTCACTGCGGTCGAGTTGCTCGTATCTTGCAGATATACCCCTCCATATGCCGTTCCGCTAGCCATCGTCAAAAGCGCTCCGCCAAAGGTCGAATCAGAACTGGTGGCAGGAGTGCGCAGATTACAATAGCCATTGGTAAAATAATTGTCATTGCCGCTGATCGACAGAGGGTTTGTTCCTCCGGCAGGGCTTGAAAACCAGTCTGCAAGGGTATTCCAGTCATCGGTGGCGGGTTGAGCTGCATGCAAATACCACGAAGCAGGAGGACCAACGACCACACACCCTGTTCCGCTAAAACCGAGAGCAGCAGCGGAGTAGGTTCCGCCTGACATGGCCGTGCCACTCACGGACAGTCCGCAAAAGGTTGCCGTGTAGTTGAGCGTCACAGAAGTCCCGGCGCCAACATCCAAGGCCCCCGATGAAGTAATCGCATTTTGAAAAGTGAACTGACAACCGTCTGCAATGTACAATGTCCCATAGAATTTGGCAGCGGAGCCGACATTAAGTAAAATGGAACCTCCGCCAACCCCCAGCATGCACAAGTCACCGCTTCCGGAAATCGTTCCTATGGTGATATTAAGGCCACGAGTGGCGTCGTAGGTGCTAAAAGTCGTATTTCCGATATTCGTGAGATTCGTAATGCTCAACGGAAGCACCCCGGACACCGAAGAATAATTCCATATTTTTCCACCGTTGGATACCATGTTGGGGAACAAGGCTACCGCCGGTGCAGAGGTTCTTAACCATAGCAAGCCAGCTTCGCCGCCATTTAGGACAAGGCTGCTTCCGGGAAATGTAAGCGTTCCACTAGTCTGAGCTGGCATACGGGCGGCATACCCATTCAGGTCGAAGTTGTCGGAACCTGTGATTAAACTGGGGTGTGATCCTCCCGCGAAGGGTTGGGAATACCAATCGGACAAGGTATTCCAGTTCTCTGAACTGCTTTGATTCGCCTGGAGATACCAGGTGGCGGCCCTGGCCGCAGTCACTTCCACTAAAAGCATCAATATCGAAGCTCCAATCGCCATTTTGGAGCGGCGCCACCGGCTAATCCCGTTCGGGTTTGTAGCCGTCCCTGTCACTAGCCCAGAGAAAAGATTATTCATAATCGCTCATCCTTATTAATGGTTTTCCACAGCAATCAAAATTTGTCCCAAACGAAAAAAGGAGGCTTGGAACACCTTTGGTGATGTTTCCCAGCCTCCCTCTCGCACGTCGTCCAACTCTGTTTCCTACATGGTTACTGCCGCATATTCGCCTTGCGCGTTCTCTGGAACCCAATAAGCATTCCCATTCCTCCGATAATTATCGCCCACGTGCTCGGTTCGGGAATCACGGCCAACGTGACATCGTTAGCAAGGGCTCCGGAATCGGAATTCATATTATAGTAAATCTGATATTCGATCCCCGCATACGTAAAGCTGCTGTTGGCAACTGTCTGAAGCTCTCCATTTACGTAAACCGAACTGAACGAACCGCTAACACCCACATCTCCGGAATTCAATATAAGCGTGACCTGATCCCCGATTCTCGTCAACCCGGTGAGGGTGGTCAAATCCAACGTTCCATTGAGCGTCACTAAACCGCCGACCTCAATTCTGGAATAATCCACTCCCGCAGTCGTGCCGCTAACCGCCAAAGTCAGCAGCGACGATGCCTTCATTGTAAAATCGCCGCTAATTCTGGTAATCCCGCTGCCCGGAGCCAACGTGCCGCTTAGCTCTACCGAACCCTCAATCGCTCCAGTCCCGGTCAATAAGCCAGCCACGCTCATATTCCCGGCCGCTGTCCCTGTATTGGTTAGCGTAGCTCCTGCGATGACCGAAATGGTGCCGGCGGAGGTGACGACTCCAGTTAATGCGGTGTTGCCGCTTTGCACCGTCATCTGGCTCGCCGTGATCGTGCCACTTAACTGGCTGTTTCCATTCAGCGTCGTTGATCCGACCTTCAATCCGCTGCCGTTTACAACGCCACCTTGGACCGTCACGTTCGCTGTTGTCCCGCTACCGGAGAGGGTTTTTCCGCTCTGTATGGTAATATCCGATGTGATAATCCCATCGTTTGCAATGTTTCCATTGAATGCCCTTGCCGTGGCTGTTGCGCCGCTATGGAGCGTGGCGTCGTTCTCAAACGTCAGACTGCCTGAAATCGAACCGTCGGCCACCACGTTGCCATTCGTTGTTCCACTCCCCGCGAGAACGGCTCCGACACCGACACTCAATGCTGTATTCGCAAGAGTGCCGTTGATACTGAGCGTTCCGCCGCTGACGACGGTGGCTCCGGTGTAAGTGTTCGCCCCATGGAGAACGAGATTGCCGCCAGTAACACTTAACGCGGTCTTTCCAGCGCCGTCCTGAATAACGCCGCCAAATGACCCTCCGTTGTTCACCGTCAATGTGGCGGCTGCGCCGCTATTCGTGATGAGGTTGGATCCATTGGTCCCGGTACTGTTGAGCGTTGCCACAACCTGGCCATTGCCGCCAAGATCAAAGGTCCCTCGGCTGTTGTCGGTACCTCCTAAAATGAGATTGGTACTAGTCGGCAAGGCACCGGAAGCGTTGCCATTGATCAATACGCCGCCGCCATACACCCAGGTGGGACCGTTATAAGTATTTTGAGCCGTCAGCGTCGTGGTGCCGCCGGTTATATAAAGATCCGAGTTGGTGTTGTTGCCGCTGATTGTTCCGGTCACCTTAATTCCATTCGCACCTCCATCCAGCGCCAGAATCGTTCCGTTCTTTACCAAAGATCCCGAGAGTGTCAGCAATCCGCTGCCATTATTCTGTACGGTGTTCAATCCATTCCCCAAGGCATAGATATTTTTGTCCAGCGTTCCCGTGCTGCCCTTGTATTGCATCGTGCCGGAGCTGGTTGCCGCCACCCCGAGATTGACGGTGGTTCCAATACCGAGCGATTGCCATATTATGCCCGTCGCTACCGTTTTGATAGCCAGCACGCCGTCGGCGATGGTGGTAGGGCCGCTATAGGCGCTGGTTCCCGAAAGGTAAAGTGTGCCAGATCCTGTCTTAGAAAAATTTAGAATCTTCGTTGCACTGGCATCTTTCAGTATCCCGCCATAGGTTCCAGAGCCCACCGTAAACGTAGCTATTCCGGAGTTATTGATGACAGTGCCGCCACCGCTAGTCCCATCCATCAATACTGCAACCGTCTGATTTTGTCCCTGAAGGTTGAGCGTTCCCGATTGGCTAATATAAAGCGTTGTCCCCACCGGGAGCCTGTTGGAGCCTGAAGTGAGAAAGAGGACCCCTGAATTGATCGTCGTCGATCCGGTGTAAGTGGAAATCCCCGAAATGCTCCAACCGCCATTGCCATTCTTGACAATCGAAGTGGCCCCGCCGGAATCCGTCACGGCGGCGGAAAGGGTGCCACCGGCGGTTTGAAGTCCGCCGGTCGTTCCCGTCAAAGTCAAAGTGCGCGCTCCGCTGCCCGTGTATCCAAAGGCCGGCGCTGATATTCCCCAACCTGTCCCGCCCGAAGCATCCAGCGTGGCTCCGTTCGTTCCGATCGAAATGATTCGGCTCGATAGTTGAGTCGCGGCCGTTCCTGCATATTGAAGCGTGCCTCCATTAATAATAATATTGGGGTTGCTGGCGTTGCCATTGGCTGCGGAGCCGATACTGCTGGCAGATCCCCCGGCCGTCCACAAGGTGATGCTCAAAATCCCGGCGTTGATGGTGGTGACCCCGGTATAGTTATTGGAGCCCGAAAGCAAAAGCGTGCCGGTCCCTGATTTTGTCAAACCGCTTCCCCCTGAAATGATCGCGCTGATGGCAGCACCTGCGTTAACAGAGACCGAATTTCCGCCCAGCGTCAGCCCGTAAGGCCCGGAGCCGGGGGCGATATTATAGTTACCGCTGGTCGCCGCATTAAATACAATGCCGCCAACCGTTATATTTGAGCCGAGATTGACCACGCCGGCTGCGCCATTGCCACTGCCAAAGACCGCAGTATCGCTGTTGGCGTTATTCCAAGGGGAATCCGCTGCGCCATTGCTCCAATTGGATGCGATTGTGCTCCAGAGGCTGGTTGAGCCATCCGTTGGCGCACTTGGTGAAGAGCCGCTGTTATCCCAGGTTACTACCGCACCAGGGGAATCACAGGCGAGCAAAAGCCCGAGCGCGACCACAACACGCCGGTGATTTGCCGAAAAAACAAGGTTCTCAAAGGAGCTTTTATTTAGGGAAAAGAGTTTCGATTCGGGGGTAAATTTCATAACTCAATGGGGTTTGATGTCTTTTTTATTTAATTTTTACATGTCGGCAAGTCTTTTTTACATCGCATTTTACATCCCGGGCTTGAAAATTCAAAAAACACAGATGAGAACAAGGTTTTGAGGGATTGAATTTGTACAGCTCGCTACGATGATCTCGCAAGCATCGCCACAAATATCAGGATCTTTGAGGCTGGGATTAAGGGCGCAAATCCATGGACAATCGATATTTAAAGTTGACTTTGAATATTTTTGACATCAAATTTTTACAAATCAAGAGTTCAATATCATGACGAAACCCACGCCCCCCAAAAGACGCATCGGCTTGGCTGAAGTTGCTGAAGCTGCAGGAGTTTCGCCTTCCGCAGTCTCTTCAGTATTTCGCAGCCAGGATGGCAAGGGGCGAGTCAGCGAAAAAACCCGAGCGGCCATCATTCAAGCCTGTCAACGGCTTCGCTATAAACCCCTCCGTGGCACTCCCTCCGCCACGCTTCCTTCCAAATGCAAAGATTATTGCTTTGGCTTGTCATCGGAAGCCGGAACCAATTTTCGTACGGGGTATTACGCTGACCTTATTGGTTGCGTGACCGATGACATTCTCGAGCGGGACGGGCATTTTAATTTGTGCCGGTTCAGCATAGAAATCGACTACTTGAGGCATCCGGAGCAGCTTCCTCTCCCCATCCGTAACCATACCGTCAAAACGCTATTTTGCGCGGGCTGTCCCAATCTGACTTTCATTGATGCCCTGCGGTTGCGAGGAATCTCCATCATCTACTTTGGCCGGGACATCTTATTGAGCGGAGTCACCTCGATCCTCCCTGACTATGCAGGTGGAGCACGTTCTGCCATCGGGCATCTTATCGCATTGGGGCACCGCCGCATCATGATTGGAGCGGGGCCATTTACCACCGCAAGTTACAATGCCTTGGCTCAGCGGTTGAGCATCGAACAAACGTTGAAAATGCACCGGATTGACTTGGCAGGCGATTGCATCTGCTTTTCAGATCCGACCATTGAGGGGGGCCGTGTCGTGCTGGAAAAGTTGATAAAGCAGGGAAACCGGGCAACAGCTCTCTATTGCATCAACGATGCCATGGCCGTGGGCGCTATTCTCGAGGCACGGGAGCGTAACATCCGGATACCGGAAGATCTGAGCGTTGTCGGTTTTGATGACATCCAGTTTTCGGGAGTCTTTACGCCTCTTTTGACGACCGTCCATGTGCCGATCGACGAGATCGCGAGACGAGGAGTTAAGGAAAGCGAAAAGTTGGCTGCCCATCCCGCAGCCCTCAACGCTCCACATCAATCCATCGTCCTGCCGACCCATTTGATCGAACGGCAAACCACCAGGCCCTTGGATGTGCTTCAACCCAGGAGACCCGGAGCGTTGATCGTCTCCCGCTAATATAATGGCACTCCTGACATTCGAAATGAATTCCAGGAAAAAACGAAACCCGCTACCCACAACACTCCTTTGCAAAATATGCTAGACGCTTGGTTCAACGATGCAAAATTTGGAATTTTCCTGCATTGGGGAATTTATTCCTTGGGCAATACCCGTGAATCCTGGGGGTTTTTTCGAGGGGAGATTTCTCATGCCGAGTATATGGCTCAGGCGAACGAATTCACGGCATCGAAATATGACCCGGATTCCTGGGCATCGTTATTTACCGAGGCTGGAGCCAAATATGCCGTCTTGACCACCAAGCACCATGACGGTTTTGCGTTGTGGGACACCCAGTTAAGCTGCCTCAATGCCAAAGATGCTTCACCCGCCAAGCGCGATCTCGTCGGTCCCTATTGCCAAGCCCTCCGCAATCATGGTCTTAAAGTCGGCCTCTATTATTCGCACCTTGATTGGTCCCATCCCGATTACGCAAGCGTTCTTCCACACCCTCCGATGCCGGGTGATACTCCGGAAAAATATCACAACGCATTTGCCTATCCCCAAGGTGCCGAGAATCCCGCGGCATGGGAAAGATTTTTAGCGTTCCACCGCGGACAATTGAAAGAACTCTGCACCCGTTATTCGCCGGATCTACTGTGGTTCGACGGCGATTGGGAACGGAGCCCGCAACAGTGGCGATTCGAGGAATTAAGAAACCAACTTAAGCATTGGAGCGACGGGGTTATCGTTAACAGCCGGATGGGAGATTACGGCGACTATGGCACCCCCGAACAAGCCATCCCCATCGCCCGGCCTGACGGGCCATGGGAGTTTTGTGTCACGATCAATGACTCCTGGGGTTATCGCAAAGATGACCACAACCACAAAACCGCCCGTCAATGCATCCGTATGCTGGCGGAATGTGCCGGAATGGGTGGCAATCTGCTTTTGGATGTCGGACCCAAGGCCGATGGGACCCTCCAAGCTGAACACGTTGAAGTCCTGAAAGGGATTGGTCGGTGGACCAAGAAATATGGTGAAGCCATTTATGGCACGGTCGCCGGGCTGCCCCCCGGGCACTTTTATGGCACCTCGACTCTGAATAAAGAGACCACCGTGCTTTATCTTTTCTGCTTTGACCGTCCGTACGATCAAGTAGCTGTGAAAGGAATTCATAACAAAGTTCGGAGAACAAGCATTCTCGGAGGAACCGAAGCGCCCCATCGAATCGTTGGCGGCGCTGGCTGGCTCAACCTCCCGGGCGTTCTATGGATTGACGTTCCGGAAGAACAACTCGATCGCGATGCAACCGTGATCAAAATCGAGTTAGAGGGGCCGCTTAACTTATATACAGGCAGCGGTCATGCCATCACTCAAAACTAGTTCCTCGGGGGATGCTTCTTGCTAACGCCCCCAAATGCTTTATGAACCAAAAGTCACCTTCACTTATCTTATTAGCCTGCCTGGCGTTATGCAGTCTAGCCACTCCAGGAACGGCCAATGACCTCTCTTTGCAAAACGGCCAATCCATTGCATTTCTGGGGGATTCGATTACCGCGCAAGGGGTCAATCCAGGAGGATACGTCCGCCTCGTTATCAGCGGTTTGGAGGCAAATGGAATCAAAGTAACGCCGATTTCCGCAGGTGTTTCTGGTAACCAATCGGAACAAATGCTGGGGCGTCTCGAACAGGATGTGCTCCGCAAAAAGCCGACCTGGATGACCCTCAGCTGCGGAGTCAACGACGTCTGGCATGGCGCTAAAGGCGTGCCGCTGGATCAGTACAAAAAAAACATCACTGAGATGATTGATCGCTGTCAATCCGCCGGGATTTCAGTCCTGATCATGACCGCCACCATGATCCAAGAAGATCAGTCCAACGCCCTCAATCAACAGTTGGTGGCGTATAACGATTTTCTCCGGAACTTGGCCAGGGAAAAGCATTGCCGGTTGGCTGATTTAAATGCAGAAATGCAGGAGGCGCTCAAAGAACCATCTGCGAAACCGACCGGGCGCTTTCTGACCATTGACGGCGTGCACATGAACCCCGCCGGAAACGAAATAATGGCGATTGGCGTTCTTAAGGGCTTTGGACTTGATGGCCCGCAAATTCAAAAAGCGGAAAAGCAGTGGCTCGATGCTCCCGACGGCTGCGAAGTTCCCATTAAACTGCGGATGACATTGCAGGAATTCCAACAATTCAACGCAAAGGCAAGTCAGCTGAATCGTCCGGTTGCTGATCTCCTCGAATCGGAAATAAAGGAACTCCTGAAAACCACTTTGAAACAGCAGCAGCAGAAATAAGTCGCCTATAATTCGTGTGGATCAATTAGCCGGCAATTCGTGCTTCGACCTCCGCACTCCGCCTTTACCAAGGCACCGCGTGCGAAGTTCTATATGGCGGCCAAAAGGAACTGCGTCAAAGCCATGCCCGAGGGGCCCTGGAAGCAAGCCGTGCAAGCCTTCGAACAAGCCAAGGCGCAAGTGCGTTCGCTAGTCGAGTCCCCCTACTGATCTGTCATGGATGACACAGGCGGGCACGATCCGCAACTCAATCAAAGTAGGTCATTTTAGTTGCACCATAATGCCACTGAGTTCGCAATGACGAGAGTTTCTTGAATGGAACGCCTTGCGCACGCTGTTTATTTCCAGTTATTTAGAACTGGAGCCAGCACTCGGACTCGAACCGAGGACCGTCTGATTACAAATCAGATGCTCTACCAACTGAGCTATGCTGGCGATTGGGCTCTTTTGCCTTCTCTCTCCCCCTACAAAAGGGCCGGGGTAGGATGCCCCGGCTCTTCCGTTTGCGCAAGTCTATTGCGACGCTTTCAGCGCTCTTTTATGAGCACCCTTGGCTGGTGCCGCACTCGGTGCAGCATCCGCACGCTCCCGCACGGATGACTTTGTTGCTGCCGCAGTTGGAGCACGTGATGTCCATGTACATGTTCCCCAGCGCAACTTTAACCCGTTCGGCGTGCGCTCTGTCCGGAACGCCGTTGGCTCCCGGGGTGGCGACGCCGTCGGTGTTGACGTGGTTCGACAGGACGTCGAAGATTTCTTTCTCTCCGGTGCGCGAGAGGTCGGAGACGGGCCGGTTGACTGCCCGTTTCTCGATCTCCGGCAGTTCTTTCATGGGGAGTTCGGGCTGGGTTCTTTTGGGTGAGGTGGCTTCTTTGTAGCCTTTGATGAATTGGCAGCCCAGCCAGCGGAAGACGTAGTCGGTAATCGACGAGGCGTTGCGGATGTCGGGGTTCTTGGTGAAGCCGCTCGGCTCGAAACGCTGGTAGGCGAATTTCTTGACGAGGCTCTCCAGCGGTACTCCGTATTGCAGGGAGAGGCTGGTGAGGGTGGCGACGGTGTCCATGAGGCCGCCGATGGTGGACCCTTCCTTGGCCATCTGGATGAAGAGTTCGCCAGGAAGGCCGTTCTCGTAGAGGCCGACGGTGATGTAGCCTTCGTGTCCGGCGATGTCGAATTTGTGCGTGAGTGAGACGCGCGTGTCGGGCATGCGCAGGCGGACGGGTTTGTTGACTTTCTGGCGAAGTTCGTCGATTTCCCGTTCGAGGTCGACGACGCGTTTTTCGAGCTCTTCTTTGTCGGCGAGGACGGCGTCGACGTCGGCGGGGATGTCGGTCTTTTTGCTCTGCACGGGCTGGGAACGCTTGGAGCCGTCGCGGTAGATGGCGATGGCTTTGAGGCCGAGCTGCCACCCCTCGATGTAGGTCTTCATGATGTCGTCAACGGTAGCCGTTTCGGGCATGTTGACGGTCTTGGAGATGGCGCCGGAGAGGAAGGGCTGGGCGGCGGCCATCATGAAGATGTGGGCTTTGTAGCCGAGGCTGCGCTTGCCGAGGTGCGGCTTGAAGGCGCAGTCGAAGACGGGTAGGTGCTTGGGGTTAAGGCCGGAGGCGATGGTCTCGCCGGTCTTTTCGTCGACGATGTCTTCGATGGTGTCGTAGTGGTCGATGTGGGCGACGATTTTCGCAACGGCTTCGGGGCTGTAACCGAGCTGAACGAGGGCGGGCTGGACGGTCTGGTTGACGATTTTGAGCATGCCGCCGCCAGCGAGCAGTTTGTACTTAACCAGGGCGATGTCGGGCTCGATGCCGGTGGTGTCGCAGTCCATCAGGAAGCCGATGGTGCCGGTGGGGGCGAGGACGGAGACCTGGGCGTTGCGGTAGCCGTGGACTTTGCCGAGTTCGAGGGCGCCGTCCCAGACACGCCGCGCTTCGTCCTTAAGGTAGGCGAAGCGGCTGCCTGCGTCGATTTTGGCGACGTGGCTGCGGTGGCGTTCGATGACTTCGAGCATGGAGGCGACGTTGTCCTTGGCCAGGGGCTTGGGGACGTGCCGCGTGGCGGCGTCGAGGTAGCCTTCGAAGGGGCCTTTGACGGCGGCCAGGCGGGCGCTCTGCTCGTAGGCGTGGCCGGTCATGATGGCGGTGATGGCTCCGGCCAGGGCGCGGCCTTCTTCGCTGTCGTAGCCGAGGCCCATGCTCATGATGAAAGCGCCGAGGTTGGCGTAGCCGAGGCCGAGGGTGCGGAAGACGTGGGAGTTTTCGGCGATTTCCTTGATCGGGTAGCTGGCGTTATCCACGAGGATTTCCTGCGCGGTGATGAAGATGCGCACGGCGGCTTTGAAGCGTTCGATGTCGAACGTGCCGTCCTCGCACTTGAATTTCATCAAGTTGAGGGAGGCCAGGTTGCAGGCGGTGTCATCGAGGAAGAGGTACTCGGAGCAGGGGTTGGTGGAGTTCTGCCGGGCGGTGCCTTTGCAGGTGTGCCACCGGTGGATGGTGGAGTCGAACTGCATGCCGGGGTCGCCGCAGGTGTGGGTGCCCAGGGCGATTTTGCGCAGGAGGTCGCGGGCGTCTTTCTTTTCGCACGGTTTGTCGTCGGTGACGCGCTTGGTCCACCACTCCCGGCCTTCGATGGCGGCTTGCATGAACTCGTCGCTCACGCGGATGGAGAGGTTCTCGTTCTGGTACATGATGGAGCCGTAGGCTTCGCCGTTGTAGTTGGCGTCGTAGCCCTGCTCGATCAAGGCCCAGGCTTTGCGCTCTTCCTTGGTCTTGGCTTCGATGAATTCCTCGATGTCGGGGTGCCAGTCCTTGAGGGTGTTCATCTTGGCGGCGCGACGGGTTTTGCCGCCGCTTTTCACGACGTTGGCCACCTGGTCATACACCTTGAGGAAGGAGAGGGGGCCCGACGGTTTGCCGCCGCCGCTGAGTTTCTCCCGCGTGCTGCGCAGGCTGGAGAGGTCGCTGCCGGTGCCGCTGCCGTACTTGAAGAGGAGGGCCTCGGACTGAGCCAGGCGCATGATGTCCTCCATGGTGTCTTTGACGGACTGGATGAAGCAGGCGCTCCCCTGCGGGTATTCGTACTGGCTCGGGGCCTGCTCGGCGACGCCGGTGGCCGGGTTGTAGAAGTAGTTGCCCTTCTGGCCGCCTTTGCCAATGCCGTACTGGTGGTAGAGGCCGACGTTGAACCAGACGGGGCTGTTAAAGGCGCCGTGCTGGTTGAGGCAGAGCCAGGTGAGGTCGTTGTAGAAGACCTTGGCGGAGGCGTCGTCGGCGAAGTAGCCGTCTTTAATGCCCCAGTCGGCGATGGTCCGGGTGACGCGGTGGATCAGCTGCCGCACGGAGTTCTCGCGGCCGCCCTTGTGGGGGTCGGTGCCGTTGGCAATGTCGCCGTAGAAGTACTTGGAGACGGCGATCTTGGTGGCCAGGGGCGACCAGGAGGCGGGGACTTCGATGTCGTCTTGTTTAAAGATGGCTTTGCCGCTGTCGTCGGTGATGGACGTGTTGCGGCGCTCCCATTCGATCTGGTCGAAGGGGGAAACTTTGGGACCGCTAAATACGGCTTCGAACTTGAGGCCTTTGGCTTGAGGGGGCTCGAGTTGGGTGCGCATACGGTTGGAAGCGGAAAGTTTGGGACGAGAGGGTGTACGGACTCCAGGCTTTGGCATGGGGCTTTCCTTAGGTTAAGCTTGTTACGGGGTTGTTGCGAATTTTTGAGAGTGAAAAAAACCGGATATTTGGCCTGGAAGCCGTGAATAACCGGTGAACATCTAAAGAGCACCCCTGCTACATCGTGTTGGGGTGAGTGCGGGAAATAACACAACATCTTGTGGTTTCGAACAAGTCTAAAAATCCGAAAAATTTCCGTAAAAACCCATTTTGGGCTTGCCATGAGCCCCCCCCTTTTCCTCTCCCACGGCATCAAGTTTCGAGCCCTAATTCCTCTTTAAAAAAACCGGCGCGTGCGGCAACTAGAGGCCTCACGCGCCGGAAAATTTCCGTTTTGACGCCAAACTTGCTTCAATCTGGCGATTGCTCGCTGTTTTAACAGCCTGTTAACGCCCCGGCTGATGCGGCTTCGGGATCACCCCGTGGCCGGTACGCCCTGCCCGCGAGTGGGCGGCAGCGCCCCCGGCCTCGCCGTCGTGCGCCAGGGGGGTGACGCTCGGGAAACCGGGTGCGTCGACAAAATCCCAGTCCGCTCCCTCGTTCCAGGGTCCGCGCTCGTCGCTGCCCGCCTCGCCCCGGCCGGTGGAGTCGTTGAAGTAGACGTTGACGACCTCCTTCATGGGCGGAACCTCCCCGATGGAGAAAATATCGCGCCCAATGCTGTCGAGCGCCTTCTGGAAGGACTTCATGTGCGTGATCTCGCGCGACATGAGGAAGTTAAGGGCGTCGAGCGTCCCGGCGTCATCGGTGTACCCGAGGAGGCGCTCGTAGACGATCTTAGCCCGGGCCTCGGCGGCGATGTTGCTGCGGAGGTCCACCTCCACTTCGCCGGTGATTTTGAGATAATCAGCCGTCCACGGGTTCCCGGCAGAGTTGTGTAAACAGACGCCGCCGCCGCCCGCGATGACGATGAGCGGATCGGAGTCGACGCTTTCCGCCCGGTTCTTCATCGGCTTGAGGTGGGCCCGGGCCAGCGTGCCGACCACTTCCAGGTGGCTGAGCTCCTCGGTGCCAATGTCCATGAGGAGGTCCTTAATACCCGCATTCTCGCAGTTAATGCCCTGGATGGTGTACTGCATGGCCGCGGCCAGCTCGCCGTTGGCCCCACCGAACTGTTCCAGAAGCATATTGCCAAAGCGGGGATCGGGCGTCCCCACGTTGACGGTGTACATGAGCTGTTTGATGTGATGATACATGGTTTTCCTGTTCCTCTTGTTTAGTTACGGGCGGCACCCTGCGGAGACAACCAAAGGGGGAAAGGCCACGCCGACGTATAAAAAATACGGAAGGAATTCCACCGCCGGGGGTGCCAGTACTGCCGAGAACCGAACCGGCGGCAAGCGGGCAAAAAAAAAGGCGGCCGGAGAGTTATGTCCCTCTCCGACCGCCGCGTTTCCCCCCTATATTTGTTTTGTCTTACCAGCAGGAATTGCAGGAGTCATAGGACTGACTGCAAGACGGCTGGACGATCACACGCTCCGCAACAGGCGCGGGGCAGCTCGGCACCACCAACCGCTCGGCCACCGGGGCCGGGTAGTTCCGGATGATGACGGTCTTCTCCGCAACGGGAGCCGGGCAGCTATTGACGATCACCCTTTCCGCCACCGGCGCGCAGCTTTCAACAACGGGAGCCGGTTTCAGGCGAATGACCTTCACCGTCGTCAGGCGCTCGCCCACAGGCTCAAGCCCAACGCTCTGGATGGAGGTAATCTTCTTTGCCACCGGCTGACCGCACTTGTTCACGCGATAGTGGGTCTTGGTGGATTCGGTCACCACACGCCGGGCCAGAGGCTCGGAGACTTCGTGGGTAGCCACAACATCGGGCTGGCCGAGCTCACGCCCGGTAATCGCCCGGAACGGCGCCGTGAAGATATTGCCAATCACGTAAGCCGGATTATTCTTATCAGGAGCCACCCAGCGGCAGCTCGGGCATTCGGGCGTATAGACCGTCCGATGCTCGATCGGCGCGCAGGCGGGAGCAGGGGCCGCGCACGTCGTAACCTGCTCGGCGACAGGTTGAAGCACCGCCCGTTCCCGGACCGTGACAACCTTTTGTGAAGAACACCCGCAATCAAACGCAAAGGCGCCCGATGCGGTGGTTAATAGAACTGCTAACCAAGGTATGTATTTCATAGGCTTCTAAGGCAGTTTTCGGACCACCGGAGTCATTTGGCCTTGCGATTCGTTGTTGACCTTGAACGGCCCCACCTCTTTCGAGCGCGGGTAAAACGTGCCACGGGGAAAAAACGCCTCGGCAGAAAGCCCCCCATTCCCCCCCTTCAAGCCTCGACAAACCCGCGGCCCCGTTGCACGATCCGCCCAAGGCTCCCCCACCCCACCCCACCCCGGAGCCCGCATTCCATGAAACCCACCGCAGCCACCCGTTGTTCCTGGGCCGACCAAAGCGGCCCGCTCGAAGCCGCCTACCACGACGAGGAATGGGGCATACCGCTGCGCGATTCCCGCGCACTCTGGGAAATGCTCATGCTGGAGGGCTTCCAGGCGGGCCTCTCGTGGAGCATCATCCTGCGCAAACGGGAGAATTTTCGCAAAGCCTTCGCCGGATTTGACCCCGCAAAGGTGGCCCGCTTCACCCAGGCCGACGTAGAGCGGCTATTGCACGACGCGGGGATCATCCGAGCCCGGGCCAAAATCGAAGCCACCATCCAGGGAGCCCGGATTTACCTTGAAATGGAGCGTGGGGGCGAGAGTTTCGCCGATTTCTGCTGGTCCTTCACCGGCGGCAAGCCGCTCCAGGGCGACGGCGAGACCTTTCCCACAAGCACGCCACTTTCGGAGAAAATCTCCAAGGAACTCAAGCGCCGGGGGTTCAAATTCGTGGGGCCCACCATCGTCTACGCCTGGATGCAGGCAGTGGGGATCATCAACGACCACTCAAAGGAATGCGCCTGGCGCAAACGCGCGGCACGCCTGGGGTGATACCGATTCCCACGCGGCGTGAAAAAAGAGGGACTTTATTCTCACGCAAAGGCGCAAAGCCGCAAAAAAGACGAAGGCAAGAGGTTCCCCTCTTTGCGCCTCTGCGGCTTTGCGTGAACCCTCTGCCTTTTTCCCCTCGTTCCCAAACTCCATTTGGGAACGCCATTGCTCCGGCAACTCTATTGCCGCAATCGAGTTGCGGGACCAAGTGCGTGCCGAAATAGAGTTTCGGCACGAGAAGAACGAGGCCATTGGGGACGAAGGCACGCGGCATCATCATCCTCGTTACGAATCTCCAGATTCGTAACGCAAGTTGTCCGGGAATCTCCAGATTCCTCTCTTCGAATCAGAGCTTCGCAGACAGAAGACGTTCCCAATCTGGAGATTGGGAACGAGATCAAAAAAGGAGGAGATTCTATTCTCACGCAAAGCCGCAAAGGCGCAAAAAAGACGAAGGCAAGAAGTTCCCCTCTTTGCGCCTTTGCGGCTTTGCGTGAGCCCTCTGCCTTTTTTCGGCCTTCGTGTACGCATCTTTGGCATTCCCTCTCGTTCCCAAACTCCATTTGGGAACGCCATTGCTCCGGCAACTCCATTGCCGCAATCGAGTTGCGAAGACAAGTGCGTGCCGAAATAGAGTTTCGGCACGAAGAAGAACGAGGCCATTGGGAACGAAGGCACGCGGTATCATCCACAATCGCCCCCAGCAATATTGCCCCAAGAAAAACGCAGCACGGGCCGGATCGCTTTTGGCAACCCGGCCCGTGGAAACGTTACTCTAGGATCTTTCGCGTGTCAGCCCTCGACTACGAGAGGCGGGCGGAGAGCAGTTCGCGTTCGAAAACGAGTTCCTTCGGCAGCGTCTTGTAGAGCTTGAGGAAGAGTTCCGTTTGAAGCGCGACTTCGTTCTTCCACTCGTCTTTGCAGACCTTGAGGCACTCGGCGAGCTTCTCGGGACCAAAGTCCTTGAGCCCTTCGATGTCGATGTCCTCGGCCAGCGGCAGACGGCCCACGGCGCTCTGGACGGCCTTGGCGGTGCCGTTGCAGCGGCCAATGATCCACAGGAGAACGCGCATGTTGTCGCCAAAGCCCGGCCACATGAAGTGACCTTCGCTGTCCTTGCGGAACCAGTTGACGTTGAAGATCATCGGCGGGTTCTTGAGCACCTTGCCCATGTCGAGCCAGTGGCCAAAGTATTCGCCCATGTCGTAGCCCGCGAACGGGAGCATGGCCATCGGGTCGCGGCGGACCTGGCCCATGCCACCCACGGCGGCGGCGGTCATTTCGGAGCCCATGGAGGCGCCGATGTAAACACCGTGGCTCCAGCTGAAGGCTTCCATAACGAGCGGCATCGTGGTGGCGCGGCGGCCGCCGAAGATGATGGCGTCGATCGGCACGCCGCTAACGGCTTCAACCTCGTCGGAGAGGGCCGGGTTGTTGCGCATCGGAGCGGTGAAGCGGCTGTTCGGGTGAGCGGCCTTTTCCTTGCTCTCGGGCGTCCACGGGTTGCCCTTCCAGTCGGTGAGCTTCTTGGGCACTTCGCCGTCCATGCCTTCCCACCACACGTCGAGGTCCTCGGTGAGGGCGACGTTGGTGAAGATGGTGTCGCGCGAGGCGCTGTGCATCGCGTTCGGGTTGCTCTTGAAGTTGGTTCCCGGAGCCACGCCGAAGTAGCCGTTTTCCGGGTTGATGGCCCACAGGCGGCCGTCGGGGCCGGGGCGCATCCAGGCGATGTCGTCGCCCAGGGTGGTGATCTTCCAGCCGGCTTTCTGGTATTTCTCCGGCGGGATCATCATCGCGAAATTGGTCTTGCCACAGGCGCTCGGGAAAGCGGCGGCGACGTAGTTCTTCTTGCCCTCGGGGCTTTCGATGCAAAGGAGGAGCATGTGCTCGGCCATCCAGCCTTCGTTGCGGCCGAGGAAGGAGCCGATGCGCAGCGCGAGGCACTTCTTGCCGAGGAGCACGTTGCCGCCGTAGTTGGAGCCAACGGAGATGATGGCGTTCTCGTGCGGGAAGTGGGCGATGTAGCGGCGCTCGGGGTTGATGTCGAGCATCGAGTGGGTGCCGCGGTTGAAGTCGTTGCTGTCGCCGAGGTGTCCGTAGGCAACGGCACCGACGCGGGCCATGATGCGCATGTTGAGGACAACCATGATGGAATCGGTGACTTCAACGCCGACCTTCGTCAGCGGGGAGCCAGCGGGGCCCATGAGGTAAGGGATCACGTACATGGTACGGCCCTTGTGGGCGCCCTTGAGGAGGCCGTTGAGGATGGCGTGCATATCCTCAGGGCTCTTCCAGTTATTGAGAGGGCCAACTTCTTCCTTGCGAGGCGTACAGATGAAGGTGAGCTGCTCAACGCGCGCGACGTCGTTCGGGTTAGAGCGTCCGTAGTAGCAGCCGGGGCGCTTTTCCTGGTTGAGCTTGATGAGGAGGCCTTCCTTTACGGCCAAATCATAGAGGTAATCCTTTTCTGCCTCGGAGCCGTCGACCCAGAAAATCTGGTCGGGCGTGGTGAGTTCCGCCGTCTCTTTGACGAAGTCGAGAACGGCCTGGTTGGTAGGCTTAGTGGTGCCGAATGTAGACATGTTTCTTTTTTTTCTTTGGGCAGGTGGTGGCTTGAGAAGACAAAAAGGGGGGAGGCTGTGTGCCTTTTGCCAACTTTTCACCACGTGTTGGTCTATGTTGTTAATTTTTTCAGGGTTTGACCAGAGGGTTTTTAGGAACTTTTTTTGGCCTACCCGCAGAAGTTCCCCTAGGGAAACCGGCCCGCCGAAAGGTTCATAAACGGGCAGCGGGGCAAAAAACGGGCCCTATTGGCCCCTGCCTACGCGGCGAAGACCCGGGCCATCGGGCGGTCGTGTTCTTCGACCGGCAGATGGGCCACAAGTTGCTCTGAAAAACAGACCCCAAAGGCCGTGGCGCGCAGTCCCGGCGAAGCCAGGTAGCGGTCGTAGAACCCCTTGCCGCGCCCCATGCGGTGGCCGTCAGCGGTGAAGGCAACGCCGGGAACGATGAGCAGGTCGATCTTCTCCGGCTTGACGATGTGTTCGTCTTTGTGGGGCGGCTCCATGAGGTTCCACAGAGCGGATTGCAGGAGGGCCTCGCGCCCGGCAACGCGCAGGAAAACGAGGTCGTCGCCGCAAACGCGCGGGTAGCAGACGGTCTTTTTGCCAAGCACGGCCCAGAGGAGATCCACGTTCGGCTCGGTATCGAGCGGTGCAAAAAGGCCGACGGTCCGGGCCTCGTGCCACGCGGGGGTGCGCGAGAGGTCCAGGCAAATGGCGGCGGATTTTTTGGCGACGGCTTCCGGGCTCAGCGCCGCGAGCCGCACCCGGATGGCCTTGCGAAGTTCGGCTTTGGTCACGGTGCCCCCCATCATTGCGCCGCGCGCGGGAATAACCAGTCTATTTCCACACAGAAAGGACAGCGATGCCGCCCAGCCCCAAGGCGATGCCAGCCCACCCGCGCGGGGCGATCCGCTCGCGAAAGAGCACCAGCGAAAAGCCGAGCCCGAGGAGAATGGGGCCGGAAAGGGAGATCGGGAAGACGACGTGCGGGCTGAGCCGCTCCAGAGCCTTGAGCGTAAACCAGACGCCCAGGTAGCTGGCCACCGCCGCCAAGCTCCCCCACGGGAGCGCCGCCCGCTGAAAGGCCGATTTCCCGGAAATGGCGATCAGGATCACCGCGCCGATGGCGTAGGAGAGGAAAAGATAGAGCACGTCGTCCACGTGATGGACCTTGGTGAGCGTCTGGCCGATGCGGGGCCCGCCGCTGAGGAAAAAGGCGAGGAGAATGAGTGCCACCCAGCGGAGGTTGATCGCCGCCTTGCCCGAGGCCCCGCCGAGCTGCGGCGTGCAGGACATCAGAAAAATCCCCGCCAGAATGCAGGCGATCCCGACGGCTTTAGGGAGGCCCAACGGCGCATCCAGTGCAACCAGCGCAAAAATCACCGGCACAAGAAACGCCGAGCGGTAAATGGCGTTGGAATAGCCAAAATGCCCGATGCGCACAGCCTGGTTAAACGCCAGGACCGCGAACGCCCCGCCGACCCCGCCCAGCGCGCAGATGGCCAGAGCCCGGGGTGTAATCTCCGCCCCGCCGTGCCGCCAGAAAACCACCGCGCCCAGCAGCGTGCTGACGAAAAACAGGGCATTGGAAAGCGCCAGCGCGCTCACTCCCCGGCGCGCGGCCAGCTTGGCGACCAGAGCCGTGGTCGTTATCGCCACAACGACAAAGAACAGATACAGAAAGCCCATGGTCGAAGCGCCCGGAGCGGGAAACCTACGGCTGACTGAGGAAATCGAGCGCCGCTTGCAGCGCCTCGCCACCGCAGACCTGGTGGCCCATGCCAGGGATGTCCAGGAGCTTCGCCTTATAGTGCCCGGGCAGGAAGCCGCCGTTATAAATATCCTGGATGTAGCGGTAGCGCCAGTCGTTGGGCCCGGTAATCATGACGAACTTTACCTTTAAGCGGGCGGCATCCGCCTCCGCCCGGGAGATGGGCGCCACGCCGTAATCCTCGGGGTGAGCCGCCTTATCGGCACTCGTCACGGCCACCTGGGGCACCGCTTTGTAGAAATTGGTGCCGCAGCTCTGGAGCGTTCCCTTAAAGAGGTCCGGCGCGTAAAAGGCGATGTCGCAAGCCACCCGGGCCCCGCCGGAATGTCCCGCCGAGTAAACGCGGTTCCGGTCGATGTTGTAGTACTTCATCATCGCCAGGGCCGAGAACGCTGCCAGGCCGTTGCGGCGTTCGTTAGGCTGGCTGTTACCGACGTCCTGCGGCGAGATGAAGAGGAGCTTCTTGGCATCCAGCACCGCATCCCAGCCGCCGGGGAGCGCGGTCTGCGCGGGGCTGGGGGCGATGTAGACGATCAGCCCATAGGGCTCCCGGCCCGTGTAGGAGGGGGGCACGTGGATAAAGAACTGCTCTTTCTTGAAATCGAAGTTCGGGCTGGCATGGCTGATCTGCCGCGAGGGATGGGGCAGCGCCTTGGGGAACTGCGCGAGAGCGCCTCCGCTTTTCACCGGAGCCTGAGCGGCATCCTCAGAGGTGGGCACCGCGAACGCGCCCGCCGCCCCAAAGAAAGTTGCGGCTAGAATCATACTCGCCAGCCCGTTGATCTTCATGGAGTAAAGCAATAGGCAAACGGGGCGCGGATTGCAAAAGCAACCTGCGCCCCGTCTGTTGAAATTTGGTTGGATATAACCGAACCGGACGAACCGTCGCCGCTCTAGAAGGGCTCCTTGGTCACGAGCTCACCCGCCTTGGGCGTGCCCTTGGCAATATTGCCGATGATGAAGGGCTGCTTCTTCTCGGCGCTGACTTTCAGCGTAGCCGTCGCGGCGCCATCCTTGTCGCGGGAGGTGAGCGTCTCGCCGGTTTCGAGCTTGGCGGCCGTCTGAACGAGCGCGAAGCCCGCGTCGGCACGGACAAGTGCGACCTTCCCGACAACCACGGGCGGAGCTTTGATGGGGGCTTCAATAGCGCGGTTACGGTGAGTGGCGCAGGCGGCAAGGCTAAAGCAAGCCGCCGCGACCATGACGCGGGAGGGGGACAAGTTCATTGGGCGCAGAGCCAAGCATAAAATGCCGCATCCGGCAACAACGGAGCAGTTCAAATTGAATAATTTCCAATGCTCTTCTCTTGCACCGAGTGCCCCGAAGCGCGTAAAATTGCGCTCCTATGGGTCAACAATTGAAAACCGTTCTCAAACGCCGCCGCCGCAAAGCCTACAACGAACGCAAAAAAATCGCCAAGCTCGAAGCCGCAGCCGCCCCGAAGGCGAAGAAGTAAGTCCTTTCTTCCATCAGAGCACCTTTTAGAAAAAGGGCTCCTCTAGAAAAAACAATCTGGCGCATGGCTCGTTTCCTCATCGTAGACGGCCACAGCGCCATTTTTTCGTGGCCCGAGCTGACGGAGCTCCACCGCCGCCGCATGGTCCTGGCGCGTGACGCGCTCATCCAAAAGCTCACACAGTACCAGGATACCTCGGGCACCCGGGTCGTGGTCGTCTTCGACGGCCAGGGCGGCGAGCGCTCCAACGAAGCCAGCACGCCTGGCGGCATCCAGATCTTCTACTCCGGCAGCAGCGTCACCGCCGACAGCGTCATCGAACGGCTCGCCGCAGCCTACGGCCACACCCACGACCTCACCGTGGCCACCAACGACGTGGCGGAACAGGACACCGTGACCGGGTTCGGCGCGAACTGCATCTCCACGGAAATCCTCCACGGGATGATCGAATCGGCCGCAGCCGACCTCCAGCGCGACCTGAAAAAGCACCGGCGGAAGTAGAAGCGCCTACTTTTTCCCATTCCGCTCGTGCTCGAGCAGAAAGGCGTACTTGGCAAAGCAGTCAAACATCCGGACCCCCGCGATCACGAACCCGCGCCAGCCGTCGCGCCAGCCGCCCTTGAGCACCAGGGGCTTAATGAAGGCGAAAATCGGCGACAAAAGCAGGCAGCGCCACTGGAACTTGCGCCCACGCGCGGCATAGGAGCGCGCCATGGTGCGGGAGTAGCCGACCGTACGGCGTAGGTGGTCCTCCAGGTCTCGGAAAGAATAATGGAGCAAATCACCCGGGAGCCGGGCCGTCTTGCCGCTAAACTCAAGCGCCGCGTGCGGGTCCATCCCACCCCAGCGGCACGTACCACGCCGAACCAGCCGCAAGCGCCATTCGGGGTACCACGCATGCCAGATCCACGCCCCCAGGTACCACGTGCGCCGGTTGATCCAGTAACCGTCAGCCTCCGGAGCCGCGCCCCCCGCAAAAAGGCCTTCCAGCGAAGCGGCCAGCTCCGGCGAAAGCGCTTCGTCGGCATCCAGAAAGAGCACCCACGGCTGCGTGCAGGCCTCAAGCACCCGATTTTTCTGGATAATAAACCCCTCCCAGGGTGCTTTGAGAAACTTCGCCCCGGCGGCCCGCGCGATTGTCTCCGTCGCATCCGTGGAGCCGGAATCGACCACCACGATTTCCGCGGCCAACCCCCGGGCGCTCTCCAGCAGGCGGGGGAGGTTCTCCTCCTCGTTGCAGGTGATGATGGCTAGGGACAGGGGCAGGCTCATGGAGGTGCCAAGCGAATCATAAAAAGCCGCTCCCGGCAACCCCTCTCGCCACCCAGCCGCCCCTTACACCGTGGCCAGGGCGCCCATCGCAGCCGCCTCCTCGTAGATCCGTTCCAGCGTCTGGGCTTGGTGGTGACTTTCGAAGCCCTCCGCCACGGCCCGGGCCGCCGCCGCGCCCATAAGCCGGTAGCGAATCGGGTCGGCGGTAATGCGCTCCAGCGCCTCAGCCAGCGCCTCGGCATCCCGTTCCGCAACGAGGTAGCCGCTTACCCCCTCCTCAACCGCCTCGGGAATGCCGCCGTGCCGAGTCGCCGCCACGGGCATCCCGGTCGCCATGGCCTCCAGCATCGAGTTGGGCACCCCCTCCTGGTTGCCATCGGGGCCGATTTCGCTCGGGTGGACAAACACATGGGCCGCGGCCAACTGCTCCGCCAGCGCCCCGGGCTGTAGGAACCCCGTGAAGTGAACCGCCTCCGCCACCCCCAGCTCAGAGGCCAGCGCCTGCAGTTCCCCCAGCAAGGGGCCATCCCCGGCAATGGTAAATGTGGACCGCGGATGCGCCGCAGCAAAGGTCGCAAACGCCCGCAGCGCGGTGTGAAGGCCCTTCTTGGGAATCAACCGGCAGGCTTGGAAAAATCTCCAGCCTCCGTCCCAGGGAAACGCCCGCAGCGCCAAGTGAAAATTCTCCAGCGGAATACCGGTGCGGTGAATGCGGAGCTTCTCCGGCGGGCAGCCCGCCTCCAGTAACCGCTGCCCGAGCGCCTCCGAACGGGCCAGCACCAACGCCGCCACCTGGAAGGTCTCCTGAATCGCCCCCCGGTAGGCGGGCCAGTCCATATCCACCCCCGCATCCGCCCCGTGGAAAGAGACCACCACCGGCACCGGCGAATGCCTCAGCAGCGGCAGCGTATGCACAGCGATATTGCCAAAATAAACATGCAGCACCTGCCCCCCCACCCGCTCGATCTCCTCCGCGATCCGCCGGGCCTCGCTCTTGTAGATCATCACCGGGCGCTGCCGGATCTGCTTCACCCAGATTCGCCGAAGCGAATGCGTGCGCGGCTTAGGCAGGACCGTCAGAGCCGTTTCATCAAAAGGGAACCGCCCGCCCCCCTCCCGCTTCTGGCAGATCACGTGGGGCCGCCAGTTCTCCAGAGCTGTGATCTGGCGGTAAATGTGGAACATCTCCGGCTTAAGAAACGTAGCGCAGTACTGCACCGCCACGGGACGCCGAGCAGCATCCCGCCGGGGAACCGGCGCCACCGCTGAGGGGAAAAAAATCGAGGGAGCTTCCATGCAGCCCCACATCGGGCGGGGAAAAACCGGCGGTCGCCTCGTTTTCCACCATCAAAGGATCAGAGAAACCCTCCCACTCCCCTCGTGGAGTATCCGCCACCCACCGGAGGGAAAACTTGAAATGCCCCGGTTGATCCCCTAGCCTCGGCGCTTTTCGGTCATGACTCCATCCGCAGCGCCATTCCATGAACATCCTTGTCCTTGAACTCAAAAGGATCGGCGATCTGATTCTGACGCTCCCGGCGCTGCACGCCCTGAAAGCCGCCTTCCCCGAGGCGCGCCTGACGCTCTGCCTGCTGGAGGGCTGTCAGGGGCTCCTACCAGGCATCCCCACCGTAGACGAAGCGCTCATCTACCGCCGCCACAGCCTTAATACCGAGCTGCTCAGCCGCCTGGCCCGGGGGAAATACGACATCTGCCTGGATTTCACAGGCAACGACCGGGCCGCTTTCTTCGCCCTCCTTTCGGGGGCCCGGCGGCGCATTACCTTCAAGCACACCCGCCGCTACCCCCACCGGGCCTGGGCCTACAACGAATTTGTCGATTCCAACGTGGTCGATTGCCACACCGTGGACCACCACCTCAACCTGCTCGCCCCCCTGGGCATCCGCCACGACGCCGCCACCCCGCCCCCCATCGAGCTAACCCCGCCCCCCGAGACCGAGCGGCAAACCGAAGAGCGCCTGGCCGAGCTTGGCATCAAAGGGCCCTTTGCCGTCGTCCACCCCGGCACCGCCCGGGCGGAAAAATACTGGGAGCCGGGAAAATGGGCCGCCGTCATCGACCATTGCCAGGGCCAGCTGGGCCTACCCTGCGTCATCACCGGCAGCAACGACTCCTTCGAACAAACCCACCTGGCGGCCATCCGCGCGCACTTGCACACCGCGCCGCACGACCTGTCGGGCAAAATCGACCTCATGGGCCTCTGCGCCATCATCCGTCGAGCCTCGCTCCTCCTGAGCATGGACTCCGCCCCCGTCCACATTGGCGCAGCGTTTGGCACCCCGCAAATCGCCCTCTTTGGCCAGACCAACCCGCATGTCTGGAGACCCCGGCACCCCCGGGCCATCATCCTCTACCCCGGCACCCCCGGCCCCGTCACCCACTTCGCCCCCGACACCCCCATCCGCCCCTTGAGCGAACTGCCCATCGAGACCGTCCTACAGGCCATCGCCCTCCTTTACCCCGCCCAAACCCATTTACCATGATCCGAGTCCTCTACGTCTACATGACCCTGCCCATCGGAGGCGCGGAGGAACTGATGCTCACGGTGGCGAAAAACATCGACCGCTCCAAGTACGAGCCCGTCATATGCTGCATCGGAGCCCTCGGGAAAATCGGCGAGGAAATCCGCGCCCTCGGCATCGACATCGTCTCCTGGGGCCACACCACACGGGGATTCGATCTCGCCGCCTGCCTCAGCCTCTACCGGCTCATTCGGGAGAAACACATCGACCTCGTCCACTCGCACCTCTACCACGCCGGGCTCTATTCCCGCATCGCCGCATGGTACGCCGGAGTCCCCGCCATCACCACCGAGCACAACGTCTACGCGAAATTCAAGCTCAAGCGGAGAATCTACAACTGGCTGCTCTCCTGGAAAACGGCCAGAATCGTCGCCGTCTCCGACCTCGTGCGCGACTACGTCATCCAGAGGGACTGGGTTTCCCCGCAAAAAGTCACCACCATCCGCAACGGCCTGGACCTCTCCAAATGGGCAAACGCGCCCAGCCGCCAGGAAGCGCGCGAACGGCTGAGCATCCCCCCGAAGGCCTTCGTCCTCGGGTCCATCGGACGGCTGGAAACGCAGAAAGGCCACCGCTTCCTGATCGACGCCGTCGCGCGCCTGCGGGGCGAAATTCCCGAGCTCAAAGCCTTCATCGTAGGCGACGGGACCCTGCGGGACTCACTGGCCGAGCGCATCCGGCGGAGAGGAGCCCAGGACGCCATTTTCTTAACCGGCGCGCGCCGGGACCTGAGCGATTTCATCCACGCCTTCGACATCTTTGTCCTACCCTCCCGCTGGGAAGGCTTGCCCATCGCAGCCCTGGAAGCCATGGCCTCCCGCCTGCCGGTCATCGCCACCCCCGTGGGCGGCGTCGTCGAGCTGATCGAAGAAGGGAAAAACGGCCTGCTCGTCCCTCCGAAAGACGTAGACGCCCTGGTCAACGCCATTCGCAAGCTTTACGATAACGAGCCGCTGAGAACCGCGCTGGCCACCGGAGGTCATGAGACCGTCCAGGAAAAATTCAGCGCAGACGCCATGCTCGCAGGGCTGGACGCCCTTTACCAGGAGGTTCTTTTCCTGAGTCATCCCAGGTAATTCTTAAATCACATTGACGGTCTCGTCCGCTCTCGCTCAGAGTGCGGATGATTGTCTTTCCCGGCCTACAAGGAACCCATTTCCCCGATGCGCCACACACATTCTATGAACTCATCAGAATTCTTCGTCCTCCAACGCCTTGTTCTACCTCATCTTCACTGCCACGCACCGGAGGAAATGTATGTTCGGAGAAGTAATAGCCAAGGCATCTTTTCCCTGAGCGATTCGTTGATTTACCTGGACAAAGGGAGTGGGATTTCTTTCGACACCTACTTCAACACCCTGGCGATCCGCGCATGGAAACAGCACACTAAAGTTCAAGATCTCTCCCTCTTCCTTTCAGGCCGAGGCCGCTTTCTGCTGCGCCTCGGATTGCATCAACAGGGACCACTCCATCAATGGCTGAGCGAATCCGAAATCACCCTCCATGGAGAGGAACAGCGCATCGATCTGGAGTCTTGGCCATGCCTTACGGACGGGCTGCTCTATATTTCCCTGACCGCGATGGAGGATAACACCGTGTTTAGCGGCGGGTATTATGCCACAAAAACCCCGCCGGAATACAAGGCTCGCCTCGGAATCGTTATTACCCACTACAACCGGCGTGAATACGTCCTGCCCGCCATTCAGAGCCTCCGCCGAGGAGTGCTGGAAGATCCATTCCTGCGCGGCAAAGTCGAGCTCATCGTTGTGGACAACTCCCAGACTCTTCTCGCCGCAGAGACAGAGGGAGCCACACTAATCCCCAACCACAACTTAGGATGCTCCGGCGGAACCATGCGCGGGCTCCTACATCTGGAGGATTCCGGCCGCTTTACCCATTGCCTTTTCATGGACGATGACGGCGCATGCGAGCCAGACTCGATCCTGCGAACCTATTCGTTTCTCTCCTATTCCCAAACCCCCAAACTGGCAGTCGCAGGGGGCCTGTTGAGGGAGATTGAACCCTTCCGTTTGACCGACGTGGGCGGCATATTCGACGGCACCTGTCATGGGATCAACCCCTGGCTGGATGCCCGACATGTCTGGGCTCTACTGAAAGTGGAACAACAGAATGCAGCCCCCGACTTTGGCGGGTGGTGGTTTTTCGGGTTCAAATTGAGCGACGTGAGCGCCTATGCATTCCCGTTTTTTGTCAAAGGCGACGACATCGCCTTCTCACTGCACAACCACTTTGATATTTGCACCTTCAACGGAGTGGCCACTTGGGCTCCGGATTTCGCATACAAAGCCGGGCCATCCACCCAGTACCTGGACGTCCGATGCCACTTGGCGCTCCAGCTCACCTCATCTTCGTGGACCAGGGCTGGAATTTGCTGGTGGATATATAAGAGATTCATCAACCAGCTCTACTCCTACCTCTACGCTTCCGCCGCTTCGATGTCCCTGGCCCTGGAGCACGTTTCCCAAGGCCCACGCTTTTGGGCTGAAAACGCCGATATGTGCAACGTGTTCCCGCAGCTTGCCAGCATTCCCTCGGATGAAAAAATGGCTGCTCATGACCGGGGGCACTATCCCTTGCAGCGCTTTCATAGGAAACGTCGCGCTATTTACAAGCTCTGGAGATTGTTGACGCTCAATGGTTTTTTGGTGCCCCTCTGGTTTTTCAAAAAGAAGTGGATGCTCTTTCAGGATAAAGGCTTTTACGGCGATACGTGGGCAATCTTCCGGTACAATAAAGTTTACTACGAATATCAACCGCTGGGACTCGGATTTGTTGCGGTCCATAATAAAAAACGCTTTTTCAAGGAACTCATCATCTTTCTGCCGCGGCTGTTTCGCTTTTGGCTCCATTTTGGAAAACTTCGCGACGAGTACCGCAAAGCGATTCCCGAGCTGACCAGCCGTCATTTTTGGGAAAAGAAATTATCCGCCTAGCGCGGTCGCTTGGCTCGCTCTGCCCCAAAAAATCAACCCATGCATCCGACGCCCTTTTTTTTCCTGCAGCGGTTAGTACTGCCCAATCTCTGTTTTGAAGCGCCGGATGAAATGTATGTGAGAAAGGAGGGAGAGGGCTGCATCTTCCGCCCGAATGAACCAAGCATCCTTCTGGGTATCGGCAGCCAAATCACCTTTGACACCTATTTCAACGCGTTGACGGTCGATGCCTGGAAGCAGCACACGCAAATCCGGGATTTGACGCTCTTTTTATCGGGCCGGGGGCGCTTCCAGCTGCGCTTCAGGCTGCATCAAGCAGGGGCTCTTTATCAATGCCTCAGCGAGCAGGAAATCGCCCTCGGGGAAACCGAGACACGCGTCGACCTAAAGTTCTGGGAAAAGCTGGAGTCGGGGCTGCTTTATTTTTCACTGACCGCCCTGGAGGCTGACGCCGCATTCACCGGAGGCTCCTACGCCACCCAGACCCCACCGCAATGCGAAGCGCGCCTGGGGGTCGTCATTACACACTACAATCGGCGCGAATTCGTCCTGCCCGCCATTGAGAGGCTCAAGCGGGATTTGCTAACAGACCCGCTCTACCGCGACAGGATCGAGCTGATCGTCGTGGACAACTCGCGCACCATCCTTCCTCACGAGGCCGAGGGCATTACGCTGATCCCCAACTGCAACCTCGGAGGCTCCGGCGGATTCATGCGCGGGCTCCTGCATCTGGAAGATTCCGGTCGCTTCACCCACGGCCTCTTCATGGACGACGACGCTTCGTGCGAAACCGAATCGATCCGCCGCACCTATGCCCTCCTCGCCCATGCCCAAAATCCCAAACTTGCCGTAGCAGGAGGTTTACTGCGGGAACTGGAGCCCTTTCGGCTGGTTGAAACGGGCGGCCTCTTTGATGGAGACTTCCACCCGCTCAATCCCAAACTGGACGTTAGGAACATCCACGATTTGCTGAAAGCGGAACCCTCAGGAAAAACGGCCAACTACGGAGCCTGGTGGTTTTTCGGATTTAAGCTCAGCAGCGTCTGTATCTACGCCTTTCCCTTTTTTGTCAGGGGGGATGACGCCGTTTTTTCGGTCATGAACCGCTTCCAAATCTGCGTCCCGAATGGAGTGGCCTGCTGGAGTGGCGATTTCGCGTATAAATCCGGACCGACCACTCATTACCTGGACACGCGGTGCCATCTTGCCTTCCAGATCGCAGCCTCGGCGTTCAAAAAAGCGAAGCTCTGCAAGCTCATCCACCGGTTCTTTAGAGCGCAGCTCAACTCTTATTGCTACGCTTCCGCCGCCGCGATTTCGCTGGCGCTTAAACATGTCGCCGAGGGGCCGCAATTCTGGCGCGACAACCTCGCCATGAACGATGTCTTTTCCCAGCTCGCCGCCATCCCCTCAGATGAAAAACTGGCCTCCCGGGACAAAAGCCAAATTCCCTTAAGTCACTTCACAGAGAAACACCGCAGCCTCAATAGCCTGTTGCGGAAACTGACACTGAATGGCTTTTTGCTCCCCTCCTGTCTCTTGAAAAAGCAGGTACTTCTCCATGAAAAGGGGTTCGATGGCAATGCGCGGGCCATCTTCCGCTACCGGAAAGTCTACTACGAATACGAACCGCTCCAGTGCGGCTTTATTGCGGTTCACGACAAGAAGCGTTTCTTCAAGGAATACCTGCTTTTCCTGCGCCGCCTGTATCATTTCTGGAGCAACTTCGACCGTATCCGCGAGGACTACCGCGAAGCGCTCCCTGAGCTGACCAGCCGCCATTTTTGGGAAAAGAGCCTAGCCGAGTAGCTCGGCGGCCTGGGGCTCCTGGGCCTGGATCGCCTTCAGGCTCTCCTCAATCACGTAACGCGCCAGGAAATCAAAGGTATGGTAGCGCTCCACGTGCTCCCGCACGCGGCGGCCCATTTCGCGCAAATGCTCCCGGTCGGCCAAGGCCGTTTTGAGTTTCACGTAGAGCTGCCCCTCTTCGACGCCGTAGTAGAGCGCGTGTTCGCCGTCGATGAGCGGCGCATGGCGTTGAATCGTCGGGTACTGGATGAGCGGAACCGCCCCCACCGCGGCCGTTTCATACGTCCTGAAGCAATCCCACCCGAACCCCTCCGGGCACCAGACCACCAGCGACTGCGCGCAGCGTTGCCAGAATTCCTTCTGCGAGAGCCGCTCTTCCGGAAGATCGACCCGGTAGCCCTCCGCCCGCAGCCTGCGCAGCTGCTCCAGCCCGGAAAGGCGCGTGGGCCGGTTGTAGGTCGTCCCCGCGAAGAATACGTCGTATTTCTTGCCCACATTCCCAAGCCCCATCTCCCCAGCCAGGCCCGGCTCGACACCGAGCGAAATCGGCCTCAGTTTCGCGAGGATCTTCGCGAACCCCCGCTGCCGCTGGATATTACCGTTATCCTCATTCCTGGCCGTGGTGTAGAGAAAGGCGTTGCACGGGTTCTGCGGCAGCTCCCGCTTAAAGTAAAGGCGGCAAAGCGAGGCCGCGCGGAAGCGCATGTTATCGATGATGGGGCGGTCCTCCATATCCAGGACGACCAGCCGGGGGGCGAAAAGCTCCAACAACCGCGCCACCCGTGCCCCCCGCCAAGCGGCAGCTACTCGGCACACCTTGCCCGCGACCCCCGCCCAGCGGTGGAAAAACGACTTTCGCGGATTCGGCTCCAGCGTCGGCAGTTTACCGGCTATTACCAGGTCATACTTTTCCGCAAGATAATTCCGCCGGGCCTCCGTGAGGGAAATGCACCGGTCCACGGCATGAACGGCTGGCTTCGCTCCGCAATGAACGAAATCGGCATTCGCATAGTGTAGGAAAAAGCACAGGTCGCACTCCCGCTCCTTCTGAAAACTCAAATCTCCCAGGCAAAGGATCCGCGTTGATAAATAAGAACCGTCCATGAAACTTGCAGCAAAGTTTCGCGAAGCCGCGCCTCTCGCGTCAAGGCGGAAATCCCCCGATCCCGCCCCCGGCTCGCCGCTGGAAACGCTGATATTGCTATTGAAAAAAGGCCTCCATTATCCAGTATACCTCCCCACACGCGACAGCCCTCTAACTCATGACATCGAACACCGCAGGCCGGAAAATCAAAGTCGGATTGATCATTGACGAATTCTTTGGAGGCGCGGGCACCCCTTACGGCGGCTACGGCTTTCTGGCCCGCAAATACGTCGCCAAATACATTCCCAACGAGCAGATCGAGGTCGAGGTGCTGCTGGGCCGGGGCAAAAAGAACTTTTCCGCCCAGCGCTACGAAGAGGACGGCTGCACGCTCTACCGGCTTCCCCGGTGGTCGTTCTTCGCGAAACGCTGGCTCAAAAAGCAGAACTACAGCGTCTACCTGAGCATCGAACTGACCAGCACCTACGCCCTTAAAAACGAGCCCGACCCCTCCAAGCGCCTGATTCTCTGGATTCAGGACCCGCGCCCGGAATCGGCTTGGTGCATCGTCAATACGCTGCAATCCCTCAAGTGCCCTTTTTTCTTCAACCCCAAGATCTACAATTTCGTCGAAAAGCTCAACGCGCAGAAGCGGGTCGCCTTCATCTCCCAGGGGCGCTCGCTCAATCCGCTAGGCATCGAGCTCTACCACCTGCCTAAAGAGACACCCGTGCGCTTTCTCCCGAACCCGGTGGATATCGACTGGGAATTCCAGTTCGACCTCGCCAAGAAGAAAAAAGCGGTCGTCTTCCTGGGCCGCCTCGAGGCGCAAAAACGCTGCTGGCTTTTCTGCGAAGTCGCCAAACGGATGCCGGAATATGATTTTTACGTCCTCGGGCAGTTCTTCCGCAACCCCGAGGACAACCGCCGCATGCTCGCGCCGTATATGAAGGGCGACCTCTCCAACCTCCCCAACCTTCACTTCGTCGGCCACGACGACGGGGAGAAAAAGAAGCAGCTTCTCAAGGATTCACGCGTCATGCTCTCCACGGCCATCTGGGAGGGCATCCCGATTTCCTGGCTGGAGGGGCTCTCCTACGGTGCCACACTCGTCACCTGCCTGGAGCGGGAGGGGCTCGCGGAGCGCTTCGGCGAGTTCGTGGGCGAGATCAACGGCGACGGCTTCGAGGGCGTGGACCGGTTCATCCCCGCCATCCGCCGCATGATGGAGGACGACGAGTTCTATTCCCAAAAAGCCCGCGCCGCCGTCGACTACATCCGCGAAACCCACAGCATCCCGCGCTTTATCAAAGACCTGCGGGAAGTTATCACCGCCTCCTGCTAACCTCCACGCCATGTGGCACCGATTCGTTCAGGCTTTCACCCTCGCCTTCTTCCGCGCCGTGAGCCGGGTTTTTCCGCCCGTCCCCGGGCCCGTTCCCCGCGACCCGTCGCTGATTTTGGTTTTCAGCTGCACCGGCATCGGCGACGCGCTGTTCCAAGGCGGCGCGATCCGCAGTCTTAAGAAAGCCTACCCGCGCGCACGGATCGTCGTTTGCGCCCATCACAAGCGCCGGACCATTGCCCTTCACCACCCGGACGTGGCCGAGGTCGTTTCCTACGGAAAATCGCCGCTTTATGCCCTTCGGCTGCTCTGGAGATTCAGAAGGAACCGGCCGGACATCGTGGTTCTGCTCAATACCAACACAGAGGTGCTTCCGCTGGCCTACTGCATCAACCGCCGGGCGCTCTTCGGCCCGCTCTGGCGCAGCGAGCCCTACACCTTTTTACTTTCCCACCCCGTGGACGCGCCCAACCGAGGCCACATGACCGCACGCATGATGTCTGTGGCGGAAGCCGCGGGCGGGCTGCCGGGAGACAGCTCGATGGTCTATGCCCCAACGGAGGCGGAGCGTTCCGCAGTGCGGCAGCGGTTTGCAGGGTGGATCGAGAAGCCCTACCTCATCTTCCAAACCGGCGGTGGAACGACGCTCGGCTGGCGCAACTGGCCCGTGGAAGCCTATATCCGGGCGATCCGGTGGCTTCGCGAGCGCTACGACCTCTCCGTGGTGCTCACCGGAGGCCACGACAATGAACCGCAGGCCGCCGCAATCGAGAGCGCCTGCCCTGGCGTGATCAACCTGTGCAGCAAGACCACGCTGGAGGAAACCGCGGCGCTGCTCACCTTTGCCCGCCTGCTGGTCAGCTCAGACACCGGCGTGATGCACCTCGCCTTCGCCGTCAAGTGCCCCACCGTCTCCATCCATCACTACCGCATTCCGGCAAGCGACGTGGGGCCGCTGGACCGGTCCGGGAATCATGAGGTGATCGAGCTTGCGAGGAAAAACCCCGCCTCCCCGACGCCCGAATCAATGGACGGCATTCCCGACCAGGAGGTCTGGGAGGCCATCGAACGCCTGCTGGCGAGAGGCGGCGTCGCCCCTCGCCCGGTCGGCGCGTAGAGCACCGTAGATCAAGTGAAGCTCGTTGAAGCGCCGGGCGCTTACCGCCCCTGGACGCTCTCCGCGAGCCGCTTGTGGTGATCCTGGATCGGGCGGACGTTGAGCCCCTTTTCCTTCATCGCCTCAATGCCGCTCAAGCTCGCTTTGGCGGCGTCGAGCGTGGTCATGATCGGGATGCGGTTGGCCACGGCGGCGCTGCGGATCTTCACCTCGTCCTCGCGCGGGATTTTGCCGCTCGGGGTGTTGATGACGAAGGCAATCTCGCCGTTCTTGATCATGTCGAGCACGTTGGGACGGCCCTCGGCGACCTTGAAGAGCTTGGTGACGGCCACGCCCGCGCCCGAGAGGGCCTTGGCGGTGCCGCCCGTGGCGAAGAGCTTGAAGCCGAGCTTGGCAAAGCCCGCAGCCAGTTCCACCACGTGCGCCTTGTCGCTGTCGCGCACGCTGATGAAGAGGTTGCCGCCCTTCGGGAGCTGCGGCTGGGCGGCCATCTGCGCCTTGGCGTAGGCCAGGCCGAAGGTGGAGTCGATGCCCATGACTTCGCCGGTCGATTTCATTTCCGGCCCGAGGGCGATGTCGACTCCCGGGAATTTGATGAACGGGAAGACGGCTTCTTTCACGGAGTAGTGCGTCGGCACGATTTCCTTGGTAAAGCCGATCTGTGCCAGCGTCTCGCCCGCCATGATGCGCGCGGCGTACTTGGCCAGCGGCACGCCGATCGCCTTGGAGACGAAGGGCACGGTGCGCGAGGCACGCGGGTTGACTTCGAGGATGTAGACGACCTCGTCCTTGACGGCAAACTGGACGTTCATGAGGCCCTTGACCTTCAGCTCCAGGGCCATGGCCCGGGTGGCGTCGGCGATGTTGTCCTTGACGGTCTGGGAAAGCGAGAAGGAGGGGATGGCGCAGGCGGAGTCGCCGGAGTGGATGCCCGCGTATTCGATGTGCTCCATGATGGCGCCGATGACGACGGTCTCGCCGTCGCTGATGCAGTCGACATCGACCTCGGTGGCGTCCTCCAGGAAGCGGTCGACGAGCACGGGGCGCTCGGGGCTGGCTTCCACGGCGGTGCGGATGTAGCGGCGCAGGTCGGCTTCGTTGTAGACGATCTCCATGGCGCGGCCACCGAGCACGAACGACGGACGGACGAGCACGGGATAGCCGATGCGGGTGGCGACTTCGACGGCCTCGGCCTCGTTGGTGGCGGTGCCGTTGGGCGGGCAGAGGAGGGCGAGCTTGTCGATCATCGCCGCGAATTTCTTGCGGTCCTCGGCGGTGTCGATGCTCTCGGGCTGGGTGCCCAGGATGTTGACGCCGTTGGCCTTAAGGCCGTTGGCGAGGTTGAGCGGGGTCTGGCCGCCGAACTGGACGATGACACCCCAGCACTGCTCCTGCTCGTAGATGTTGAGCACGTCTTCCAGGGTGAGCGGCTCGAAGTAGAGGCGGTCGCTGGTGTCGTAGTCGGTGGAGACGGTTTCGGGGTTGGAGTTGACCATCAGGGTCTCGAAACCCCTTTCGCGCAGGGCGAAGGAGGCGTGGACGCAACAGTAGTCGAACTCGATGCCCTGGCCGATGCGGTTGGGCCCGCCGCCGAGGATCATGACCTTCTTGCGGCCATCGGAGGGCTTGGTCTCGTTCTCGTCGCCGTAGGTGGAGTAGTAGTAAGGGGTGTAGGCCTCGAACTCGGCGGCGCAGGTATCAACGAGGCGGTAGGTCGGGATGATCCCGGCGTCTTTGCGCTGGCAGCGGATCTCGGCCTCGGTAACGCCCGCCATCTGGGCGAGCTGTTTGTCGGAGAAGCCGAGCTTCTTGGCGCGCAGGAGCGGAATGTTCTGCGGGTCGTTGACGTAGGCGATCTCTTCGTTGACGAGCTGCTGGATCTGCATGAGGAACCAGCGGTCGATCTTGGTGAGGTCGAAAATTTTCTCCAGGTCGAACCCGGCAAGGAAGGCGTAGCGCAGGTAGAAGACGCGCAGGAAATTCGGCGTGGCCAGCTTGCGGGTGATGAGATCGATATCCCAGGTGCCGTCGGGGAGCTGGGCGGGGAGTTTCTTGCCATCGTTACCGAGACCGGCGCGGCCGATTTCGAGCGAACGGAGGCACTTCTGGAGCGATTCCTTGAACGTGCGCCCGATGGACATCGCCTCGCCGACGCTCTTCATTTGCGTGGTCAGCGTGGAGTCGGCCTGCGGGAATTTCTCGAAGGCGAAGCGCGGGATTTTGACGACGCAGTAGTCGATGGTCGGCTCGAAGGAGGCGGGCGTTTCGCGGGTGATGTCGTTGCGGACTTCATCGAGCGTGTAGCCGACGGCCAGCTTGGCGGCGATCTTGGCGATGGGGAACCCGGTGGCCTTGGAGGCCAGGGCGGAGCTGCGGGAGACGCGCGGGTTCATCTCGATGACGATCATCCGGCCGTTCTCGGGGTTGACGGCAAACTGGATGTTGGACCCGCCGGTCTCGACGCCGATCTCGCGGATGACGGCGAAGCTGGCGTCGCGCATGACCTGGTATTCCCGGTCGCTCAAGGTCTGGGCCGGGGCGACGGTGATGGAGTCGCCGGTGTGGACGCCCATCGGGTCAAAGTTCTCGATGGAGCAGATGATGACGCAGTTGTCGTTGCGGTCGCGCATCACTTCCATCTCGTATTCCTTCCAGCCCAGCAGAGACTCTTCGACGAGCACTTCGCTCACCGGGGAAAGATCGAGGCCGCGGGCGATGATGGTATCGTATTCCTCGCGGTTGTAGGCGATGCCGCCGCCCGCACCGCCGAGGGTGTAGGCCGGGCGGATGATGAGCGGGAAGGTGCCGATCTCAGCGGCGACTTTGCGGGCTTCCTCGGGAGAATGGGCGGTGCCGGATTTCGGCACGTCGAGGCCGATCTTGATCATCGCGTCCTTGAACTTCTGCCGGTCCTCGCCTTTTTCGATGGCCTCGGCGTTGGCGCCGATGAGCTTGACCCCGTGGCGTTCCAGCGCGCCGTTGCGCACCAGTTCCATGGCGGTATTGAGGGCGGTCTGGCCGCCGAGGGTGGGCAGGAGGGCGTCGGGACGCTCGGCCTCGATGATTTTTTCGACGACTTCGGCGGTGATCGGCTCGATGTAGGTGCGGGAGGCGAACTCCGGATCGGTCATGATCGTGGCCGGGTTGGAGTTCACCAGCACGACTTCATAACCCTCCTCCGCCAGCGCCTTGCAGGCTTGAACGCCGGAATAGTCAAATTCGCAGCCCTGGCCAATAACAATGGGGCCGGAGCCGATGAGGAGGATTTTCTTGAGGTCGGTATTCTTAGGCATCGGGTAAAAACGTGCCGGAAACTAGAGCATCTGCCGAGTCAACTTTCCAGAAAAATGAGTGACCCGCTCATGGTTATGAACCGCGGGATAAGACTGCGCCTTGTTCCCGAACTTCATTTGGGGACGCCAGCGCACCGGCAACTCACGGGCCACAATGGGCGTTGAGGGCTCAAGCGCGTGCCGAAATGGCGTTTCGGCACGAAAAGAAGAGTGCAAGAACAGGGGCCGCAGCCGCCTGAAGGCTATTCCACGATCGGCTTCCCGGCGTCGATGCGGCGCTGGTAGGCCCCTTCGCGGCGGTCGAGGGACTCCTTCTGGCTGGGGTCGATTTTGCGCATCTTGTTAAAGAGCGCCTCGGTGTAGGCCTTGGCGGCGGCTTTGTACTCGTCGCTTCCCTCGGGGGTGGACTGTAGTTTCTGGAGCGCCGAGGCGACTTTCGGGTCCTGGAGGGCCGCTCCCTTGGTCTTGGCGTAGGCCTCGGGAGATACTTCCCGAACCGGGGTGGCCACGGGGGTCTCGACGACTTTGGGGGTCGGGGTTGCCTTGGGCGTTGGGGTGGGCTTGGGGGTCGGTTTCGGAGTGGGCGTAGGCGTCGGGGTCTCGACCGGGGAAGGCTTGGGCGTTGCGGTTGGCTTGGGCGTGGCCGTGGGTTTCGGGGTCGCCGTGGGTTTGGGCGTGGGCGTGGCAGAGGGCTCAGCGGTAGGAGCTGGAGCCGGGGTGGCAACCGGGGTAGCCGTTGGAGAAGCCTTGGGACTCGCGGTCGGCTTGGCGCTCGGAGCCGCCGAGGGGGTGGCCGCCGGTTTCACGGCTTCGGGTTTGGCGGCTCCTTTTTTAACCGGGGTGGCCTCGGGAGCGGGCGTGGCCCCCTTGATCCCTTCCTTGGGGGAGGCGATGCCCTTTTTAGAAGCCTTCGGCGTCTGAGCAGGGGTGGCCTTCGGGGCTTTTTCGCCGCCGAACATATTGCGGAAAAACCCAAAGAACCCAGAGCGTTTCCTGGGGGCGGGCGTGGCCTCCGGGGTGGGGGCAGGGGCCGCCTTTTTCTTCACCGCCGGGCGGGCGCGTTTGACCGGTTCCGGAGTCGATTCCCCAGGGGTGGCGGCAGCGGGCGTGGCCGTGGGAGAAGAGGAAGCCGAGGCGCTGGGGGCGGGAGCCACGGGGGTATTCGGCTGGTCGGGGGTCACGGAGACTTGCGCCAGGGCGCTCGAAGCGCAGGCCAGCAGGACGAAAGGAATCTTTTTCATGGGGGAGGTAATCGCCTATATCAGTAACAGGGCTTTTTTCAATCGGCAAGTTACGGTTGAGTACGGCGAAAAATAGGCCCAAAGTAAGGCTTCAAACCATGTCTCATCTTCTTTCCGAACCATTCCGCCGCTGCTGGGCGGAAATCGACCTCGACGCGCTACGCCACAACGTCGGGGCGATCCGCGACCATGTGGGGCCGAATGTCAACCTCATGGCCATCGTTAAGGCCAATGCCTATGGCCATGGCGTCGTGGAACTTACGCGGGAGCTGCGCTATCTGGTCGAGATGTTTGGCGTCGCCAGCGTCACCGAGGCGCTTCAGCTCCGCCGGGTCGCCCCGGACACCCCCATCGTCGTCCTCGGGCCCGCGCTGGCCGAGGAGCGCGAGGCGATGGTCCGCAACGGTTTTATCCCGGTCCTTTCCTCTCTGGAGGAGGCGCGAGCCTACTCAGCCCTGGCCAAAGCGCTGGAGCTAAAGGCCCCCTACGCCGTTCATCTGAAAATCGACACCGGCATGGGCCGCATCGGCGTCTGGCACGAGGAGGCCCTGGAGGTGGCCCGAGCCATCGCCGCGCTGCCCGGCCTGAAGCTCGCGGGCGTGGCCACCCACCTGCCCGTTCCGGACGAGGACGCCCAGTGGACCCGCAAGGAGCTGGACCTCTGGAACCGCCTCATCGCCAGTTTCCGCGAAGCCGGGCTGGAGCCGGGCACCGTTCACGCGCTGGCCAGCGGCGGCCTCGTCCCCTTCGCGCAAGAGGCGCTGGGCAAGGGGGGCAACCCGGACGTGGTGCGCCCGGGGCTGGTCCTCTACGGCGTCTCCCCGTTTCCGGAATTTCAGGATAAAATCCAGGCGGTGCTGACCTGGAAATCCCGCGTAACGCTGATCCGGGAGGTTCCCAAGGGGCGCGGGGTCAGCTACGGACGCACGTTTATCACCCCGGCTCCGATGCGGATCGCCACGATTTGCGCCGGGTACGCCGACGGCTACCAGCGCCACCTCTCGGGCTCTGGAGTGGAGGTCCTCATCCGGGGCCACCGCTGTAAGCTCTTGGGCCGGGTGACGATGGACCAGATCCTGGTGGACGTGACAAAGGTGCCCGAAGTCGCCGCTGGGGACGAAGTGGTGTTGCTCGGTCGCCAGGGGGACGAGGAGATCACCGCCTCCGAGCTGGCCCGGAAAGCCGGCACCATCCCGTGGGAAATCTTCACCTCGATCAGCCCGCGCGTGATGAGGTATTACATCTAGCTGCTAGACCGCGAGGGGGTGACGTGATACGAAGAGACCCCTCTCCACTCTTTCACCCCGCTTTTCATGTTCCAGATCGTCTTTAACGAAATCAGCGCCGCCGAGATGTCAGCCCTCCCGATGGACCTCCAGCTTGAGCTGCTCGCCGAATTCCAAATCCTACCCGAAGACCTCGACCAGCTCGACCCGGTGCGCTTCGGCCACATCGAGCGCAACGGCAAGACGCTCCACCGCTGCCATGTGAAGGATTTCCGGATTTACTTTGAGAAAACGGCGGAGGGCATCGCGATCGACCGGGTGCTGCACAAGAACACGATCCGGGATTTTCTCTTCCGCTCGAACCTCCCGATGGTGGAGGAGGACAAGACGCTAGGCGAAAAGCCGGGCTTCTGGAAGCTCATCGAGGAAGGGGAAAAGTCGGGGAAGAAGTAGGGGGAAGGCTCCCATGCGCCCCATCCCCCTTCTTCCAGCTCAAGGCGGCGGCCCGCATTGGGCCCAGCAGGTCACCAGGGGAACCTACCTGCCCCATATCGACGGGATGCGCTGCCTTGCGGTCGTCCCGGTCCTGCTTTTTCACCTGGCAAGCAGCCTCTGCCCGGCGGGATTTGTTGGAGTGGATGTCTTTTTCGTCATTTCTGGCTACCTGATTTGCGGAGGGATATTCCGCGACCTTGAACAAGGGACGTTTTCGCTCCGGGCATTCTACTTCCGCCGCATCCGCAGGATTTTTCCAGCCTATTTCACAGTGATGGCCGTGGTGCTGCTCGTGGGGTTGCTCTTTTATCACTGGGCCCGCGTGGTTCCTCTGGCACAGACGGCGCTCTTCAGCTCATTGTTCTCAGCCAATCTCTATTTCTGGTTGGATACGGGCTATTTCCAGCCCAACGCCCACGCCAATGCACTGCTGAACCTCTGGTCGCTAGGGGTTGAGGAACAGTTCTACATCGTTATTCCGGTCGTCACGCTCCTGCTTTGGAAGCTCACGAAACGCTGCGTCATGCCGGTGTTTCTGACATGCCTTTGCGGATCACTAGCGATTTGTCTGTTTCTCGGCATGCGGGGGGATTCCACTACGGCGTTTTACACCCTTCCGACGCGGGCATGGGAGCTCTTTGCAGGGGCGCTTATCTCCCGCCTACCCTCTGCGGGGAAGGGCCTGCGAACCGATCTCCTCTCATTACTCGGACTACTGCTTCTCGTGGCTTCATTTTGGTGCCTGAGCGTAAAAAAGACCTACGAAAACGGGGGAACGAACGTGGAGCTGATCCTGCCGTTTCTGGGCAGCCTGGGCATTCACCCCTTTCCCGGGTGGGTCAGTCTTCCAGCTGTCGCCGGAAGCCTTCTCCTGCTGCATTACGGGGCGACCGGGGCAACGGCACCGCTCCTGGGCTCACCCCTGTTTGTGGGCATCGGCAAAATCTCCTATTCGCTCTACCTGTGGCATTGGCCGGTCGTCTGCTTCGCCCGGTACGTCAGCTACGACCACAGCCATCCCGCCCTAATGGCAGCGGCGGGCGCTTTCTCGTTCGCGGCAGCTTACCTTTCCTGGCGTTTTGTGGAACTTCCCTTCCGCCTAAACCGCCAGTTCACCCCGCGCCGGGCTTTTACCTGGACCGCATTGGCCTGCGGAAGCCTCGCGGCGCTCTGCACAGTTTTGATCCAAACGGAGGGGCTGCGGCACTTCCTTCATCAGGATGCCGCCCGTTGCACAGCTGCTCCCCGCCCGTTCCTCTCCAATTTCAATAAATTCCGCCAAATCCCCGCATTTCACCCTCCGGCCTATCCCTCGCTCGATCCCCATTACGTCGAACCTATGGGTGCCCCCGGGAAACCGACCTTTTGCCTGCTGGGCGATAGCCACGCAGAGGCGCTCCTGCCGGGCCTGGACCGAATCGCACGGGAACAGGACCAGTCCGGGCTCTTTATTATCCAAAGGATTCATCCGGTCATCCACGAGCCATCGGCCCCACCCGAAATGAAGCTTTTCGAATGGATTGCCGCGCACCCGGACATCCACGACATCTACCTGGTAGGCCGCTGGCTCAAGGAATACCGGATCGAAGGAAGCATTCCTCGGTTAGGCGAGAAAGGGCGGATAGCTCCACTCATGATCGAGGAAACAGCACTCAGCCGGATCGAGTCGGACTTCCAACGCACCGCTGAATGGTTTACCCAGCGAGGCAAGAAGGTCTATCTATTCACTACCGTCCCAGAGTACGGCTACGGCGTTGCCGATATCGCCGCCCGCAGCCGGATCATCCCCAACCCGTATCCCATCGAGTTAACGCGCCAGGATTACGAAAACCGTCAAGGGTCACTGACCTCAATTTTTTCCAAGCTGGAACAACAGGGACTGGTGACCATCGTGCCGCTTCATGCCAGCCTCTTCGCACACGATTGCTCGGTTTACATGAGCCCCGAAGGGCAGCCGTATTACTCCGACGGGGACCATCTTACGGCAGCGGGGGCCACACTTGTCAGCCGGAGCATCGCGCCCCTGCTTTGGCCGAAGCCGCTCTAGCCCCGTCTACTTCCGCTCCAGCCCCTTTATGAAATCCTGCGGGCTCTTTTTGTAAAACCGCTGCCCCAGGCGGAGCGCCTCGGCGTAGAACTCCGGCTCGCGCGCGTCGATCTCGCCAATAATGAACGCCGACTGAACACCTGGCCCGACCAGCTGCTGCACTCCGGCGCGCAATGCGTCGAGGTCGTGGGCGTCCCCTGCCATTCCGCCCATGTCTTTGAGCTTCATAATCAAGCGGCGTACCTTGCCCGGTGAGAAGGAGGCTCGCACGATGCGCAGGTGGTACCAGAGTTCCTTGACCCGCTTGCGCCATTCGTGGAAGGCCTCGGGGCTCGGCTGGGCGCGGTAGGCCTCCAGGGTCCGGCGGCCTTTGCGGTAGGCGCGCTGCACCTCGGCCTTCAAGTCGTCGGAGGTCAGCGCGTCCAAGGGCCAGCTCTGGACCCGGCGGCGGGCTTTCTCCAGAAGCCGCAGCACACGCCGCACGGTTTCCTCGCTCGAAGCCGCCACGCGGTCCCGGTCGGCCACGAGAGCCGTGCGCACGGCACTAAATTCCGCCGGTTCAGCCGGGGCGGTGCGGATGAGGGCCTCCAGGGTCCGGAGGCGCACGTCGGCATCGCGCATCGGCCCAAGAAGGTGGGAGATTTCACCGAGCGCCTTTTTTTCCACCTCGCGGCGGCGGGGTTCGAGCCTCCCGGAGACCAGCCGGAAGGCGGCCCGGAGCTTTTTGAGCGCCTTGCGTGCCTCGTGGACGGAGCGGACGGGGTCGGAATCGTTGTTGAGCGCTGCGCGCGCGGTGTCGATCTGTTTGCGGGCGATCCGGCGCAGCCCCTCGCCGGGGGCTTCATGTGCTTGGAGATAAAGCGGCGGAGGGTTCATTCGCGGGCCAGGATGCGGTTGCTGTAATGGGAATCGGCGCTGACATCGCGCCCGAACCATGCCGGGGGGACAAAAGCGTGGGCCTCGGCCTCGGTGGGGAACTCGACCTCGACCACGAGCAGGCCCTCGTTCAGGCCGCCGTAGACATCCACCTCCACCGTCAGGCTCCCCAGGGGGAGTTCGTGCCGGGTTTTGCGCAACCGGTGCCCCCGGGTCAGCGGCCAGAGCGCGTCGAACTGGCTCGCGCTCAGCTCAACCTCCAGTTCCGCCCGCGCAAACCCATTGGGAGCCCCCTTCACGGTGATATAATACGCGTCTGCCTTCCGGCGCAGCCGCACCTGGCGGCCATGCGGCTCCACGGCCAGGTAGCCCTGGTCGATGGGCACCCCGTCCGTCCGGTCGAAACCGTCCGGGAGCGCCTTGACGAGAAATTTGCGTTCGATTTCCTGATTCATACCGGCGGCTTTTTCTTTGCCGCTTTGGGAGTTGTCAGCTTTGGCTGGAAGGGCAACAATAGGGGGTCTTTCCGAGAATTGGAACCAAATAGCCGCTGCCAGCTACCCACCGACTTCCCCATGAAGAAACGCGTTCTCATTCTTTCCGCCAGCGCCGGTTCGGGCCATGTACGGGCCGCCGAGGCACTTGCGAAAGCTTTCGCCCGGGAGCCGGGCGTGGAAGCCGTCAAACACCTCGACGCGCTGAAATACACCAACAAACTTTTCCGCAACTTCTACTCCAAGTTCTACATCCGGCTCGTCAAGTCGGCCCCGGAGGTGCTCGGCTGGGCCTACAAAGCCAGCGACGAACCGTGGAAGACCGACACGATGCGCCTGCGGCTCGACCGGCTCCAGTCCCTGCGCCTGGTGCGCTTCATCCGGCGCTTTCAGCCCGATATCGTCATCTGCACCCACTTCATGCCCACCGGGATCATCGCCCACCTGATCCAAAAGGGCCTCATCCAGACGCACCTCTCCGTGGTCGTGACCGATCTCGACATGCACGCCATGTGGCTTTCGCGCACCTTCCACCGCTACTTCGTGGCCATCGAGGAGACCAAGGCCCACTTGATCGCCCTGGGGCTGCCGCCGGAGCGCGTGACGGTCTCCGGCATCCCCATCGACCCCGTCTTTGCCCAGCCCGTGGACCGCGGGGCGCTGCGCCGGGAGCTGGGGCTCGACCCGGAGCGCTTCACGCTGCTCTTCTCGGCGGGCACCTTCGGAGTGGGCCCGGCGGGCATCGCCGTCGCCAAGCTGCTGCAAATCCGCCACGACATGCAGATCGTGGTCATCTGCGGCAACAACCCGGAGCTGAAGGCACAGGTGGAGACGCTCATCGGCGACGATCACCCGAACATCAAAGTCCACGGCTACACCCGGCGGATGCACGATTTCATGAAAGCGGCCGATCTCTACCTGGGCAAACCCGGTGGCCTCACCACCGCCGAGGCGCTCGCCTGCGGCCTGCCGATGGCCATCCTGGGCCCCATCCCCGGCCAGGAGGACCGCAACAGCGACCATTTGCTCGAAGAAGGCGCGGCAATCAAGTGCAACGAGATGACGACCATCGCCTACAAAATCGACCGCCTGCTCGACTCCCCCGGCCACCTGGAAAGTATGCGCCAGAACGCCACGCGCCTGGGCCGTCCCGACGCGGCGGAGACCATCGTGCGCACGTTGCTGGAGGACGACCTGCCACCGTTGCAAATCGACGACGACCAGAGCGTGCAGATTGCCGAAGCCGCCTCGGGCGAACGGCCCACACTCAACCCATAGTCCCCATGTTTACCGACTACCACACCCACACGCCGCTCTGTCACCATGCCCAGGGCTGGCCCCGGGACTACGCTCAAGCCGCCGTGGAGCGCGGCCTGGATGAGCTCGGCCTGGCCGACCACAGCCCGATGCCAGCGCGCCTGGAGCCCTTCGACGACTGGCGGATGAGCCTCGCCGATCTCCCCCGCTACTTCGAGGCCGTGGAAGAGGCGCGCGCAGCCTTCCCGCAATTGCCGATCCGCCTCGGGCTGGAGGTCGATTACCTGCCCGGCCACGAAGCGTGGATCGAGGAGCTCTCCGGCATGGCCCGTTGGGATTACTTGATCGGCAGCGTCCACTACATCGCCCCCGGCTGGGATATCGACAACCCGGCGCACATTTCGCGGTTCGAGTCCGGGTCGGTGGAGGAAATCTGGGACCTCTACTTCAAGGCCCTGGAAGCGTGCGTGCGCACCCGGGCCTTTGACTTCATCGCCCACCCGGACCTGCCAAAGAAATTCGGCCACCGGCCCCAGGGTGACCTCCGGCGTTTTTACGAACCGGTCATCGCGGCGCTGGCGGAGACCGGCACAGCCTTTGAGATCAACACCGCGGGCCTGCGCAAACCGGCGGGCGAATGCTACCCTGACGCCCTCTTCCTGCACCTCGCCCACGAGGCCGGAGCCCGGCTGCTCATCAACTCCGACGCCCACGCCCCGGCGGAAGTCGGCGCGAATTTCGACGACGCGCTCGCGCTCGCGAAAGCCGCCGGGTTCACCGAACTGGTGCGCTTGGCCGGGCGGCAAAAGCAGCTCGTTCCCATCGCATGAACCTGCGCGCTCGCGACCGCCTCATCCCCTTCCCGCGCAGGCCGCTGGTAATGGGCATCCTTAATCTCGAAAGCAACTCCTTCTCCGGCGACCGCATCGAAGGCGTGGACCTGGCTCTGCGCCGCGCCCGCCAGATGGCCGCCGAGGGGGCCGACTTCATCGACGTGGGGGCCGACACCGCCTCAACCGCCACCCCCACGATCTCCGAGGCCGAGGAAACCGCCCGCCTGCTCCCCTTCGTGCGCCGGTTCGTGGCCGAGTGCGCCGATTACCCCCGCCCCGCCGATCCCGAGGGGCTCTTCCCGCCGCTGCTTTCGATCAACACCTGGCGGCCCGCCGTGGCCCGGGCGGTCCTGGCCGAGGGGGGCGATCTGCTCAACGACCTCGGCGCGCTGCCGACCCCCGAGAACGCCCGCATCTGCGCCGACACCGGTGCGGCGCTCCTCATCATGCACAACGAAGGGACGCCCAAAGTCTACCACCCCTACCACGCATACCCCGATGTAATGGCGAACCTCCGCGCGTTCTTCGAGGAAAAAATCGCGCTCGCCGAGACGGCGGGGATTTCGCCCGAAGCGCTTGTCCTGGACCCCGGCATCGGCTTTTCCAAGCTACGGGACGACAACCTTGCCATACTGCGGCATATCGACCAGCTTCACTCTTTCGGGCGACCCATCCTGCTACCCGTCTCGCGCAAGCTCGTCATTAGCGAAGTGCTCGGCGGCATTCCAGCGGCGGAGCGGGACGCGGGGACGGTCGCCTGCATTGTGAGCGGACTGCGGCGCGGGGCTCATATTTTCCGCGTTCATAACGTCCGGGCGGCAGTACAGACGATCCAGACCGCCGGGCCCGTGCTGGCAGCCGCTACTTCCGCTTCGGCTTAAGCCCCAAGTGGCGCAGGAGCAGCGCCGGGCGCTCGGCGTGGAAGCGTTCGTCGCGGCAGCTCGCGCTAAGGCCGCCCCCTTCGTAATCCGCGATAATATCGTTCACGAAAATTTTCTCGATCCTCCAATCGCCGAAGCAGCGGATATTAAGCGCGTAATCGGCCAATGTCGGGTAGCGCAGTTCGAAGCCGCCGTGGCGGGCAAAAACGCGTCGATCGTAGAACACGGCCTGCTGGCAGGGCGTGCGGGTGCGGAACTTCTGCGCCGTCCAAGCGCCATCCCAGACGACATTGCGGTCGCGCATGAAAACGTTGCCATAAACGAACCCGATGCCCCGCCGTGGGATGCACGCAGCGACCCGCTCCAGCGCGCCGTCGCGCAGCGTATCGCCCGCGCCGAGAAAGTAAAGGTAACGCCCTGAGGAGCGCGCCACGCCTTTGTTCATGGCATCGTAGACCCCGGCGTCGGGCTCGGAAACAGCGCACGCAATCTCCCCGGCATGCGCGCACAGAACGCCCGCAGTCCCGTCGTCCGAACCGCCGTCCACCACCACCAGTTCCCACAGCTCCCGGGGCTGGCACAATACCGAGGCGATGGAGCGCTCCAGCTTTTCAGCAGCGCGAAAGGTGGGGATGACCACGGTGAAAACCGGGCCGCTCCCGGGCTCGGGAACCGGCTGAAACCATTCGCGCATCCGTTGGGAAAGAGTGGGTAGAGGCATGGGCAATGAAAGCGGGGATGGTTTAGCAGTTCAGCGAATGCTCCTGGGCCAGCGCCTGCAAATCGGCTGCCACCATTTCGCGCACAAGGTCCTCGAACGAATGCCGCGCCGTCCAGCCGAGCGCGGAGTGGATCTTCGCCGGGTTGCCGACCAGCTGCGTCGGCTCCAGAACGCGCTCCAGCTCGGCGTCGTACTCCACGTAGTCGCGCCACGGAAGGCCGACTTCGTTGAAGGCCGCCTCCACGAAGTCCCGCACGCTGCGGGTCACGCCCGTGGCGACCACGTAGTCATCCGGTAGGGAATGCCGGAGCATCATCCACATGGCCCGGACATAGTCGCGCGCATGGCCCCAGTCGCGCCGGGCCTCGATATTACCCAGTACCAGTTTTGTTTGAAGGCCGAGCTTGATCGCCGCCGCCGCTCGCGTGATCTTGCGCGTAACGAACGCCGCGCCGCGCCGGGGGGATTCATGGTTGTAGAGAATGCCGTTGCAAACAAAGAGCCCGTAGGACTCGCGGTAGACGCGGGCCGTGTGAAGCATGAACGCCTTCGCGCATCCATAGGGGCTCGTGGGCCGGAAGCGCGTCTCCTCCGTCTGGGGCGACTCCGTGGCCGCTCCGAAAACCTCAGACGTCGCAGCCAGATAGATCCGCGCACGGCTGCCCGATTCGCGGAGGCATTCCAGCAACCGCAGCGAAGCCATCGCCACCTCCTCAGCGGTCGGCTCAGGAATCTCGAAGCTGCGCCCGACATGGCTCTGGCCGCCCAGGTGATAAACTTCGTCAGGCCGGACCTGCTGGAAGATCGCGGGCCACAGGCAGCGGTCCGCAAGGTCGCCGTAATGGAAGAAAAGCCGTTTACCGAGCACCTCGGGATCCGCCGCCAGGGGCGCGAGCGCCGATTCCTGAACCCGGCCCGCCCGGCGCACGAGGCCGTGGACTTCGTAGCCATTGGCCAAAAGCAGCTCGGCGAGGTAGGAACCATCCTGCCCGGTAATACCGGTGATCAGGGCGACGGGGCGGGGTGACGGAGTATTGGCCATTGTGGGGGCGTTTCAGGCGTACCCCCACGCTTCAAACGAGATCCCTCCCCGGAGGAATCCACCGATAAGCCCAGGGGCGCCGCACATCCTTGTGTGCCCCCGTTATCGCTTAATTTTCTTCGTTTGGAAAGACCGGAAGCGCGTTTTTACCCGCGTAGGCCTCGGCAAATTTTTCCCCAAAGGCCAGCGCCTCGCCGATAATCTTCTCCATATCCATGTAGCGGTAGGTCGCCAGGCGGCCGAGGAAGGAGACCCCCGGCTCCCGCGCCGCAAGCGCACGGTATTCTCTTAGCAGCGCGAGGTCGCCATCAAGGCGCTTGGGGTAATACGGAACATCACCGGGCTCGGTTTCCTTGCTGTATTCCTTAAAGTAGACCGTCCGCGCATGTTCCTCCCACGGCGTAAAGTGCCGGTGCTCGTGAATGCGCGTGAAGGGGAGAGCGGCGTCGCTGTAGTTGAGGACGGCATTGCCCTGGAAATCCCCCTCCGCCTCGCCGCGTTCAAAAGTCACCGTCCGGTAGCCGAGGCGGCCAAGGCGGTAGGCAAAAAAGGCGTCGATGGGGCCGGTGTAGAAAACATGGCTTCCCTCGCGGGGCGCGCCCGGGTCAAAGCGCTGCCCGAGCTTCACGTCGATGGCCGGGTGATCGAGGATCTTCGCGACGATCGCGGAATAGCCTTCCTCGGGGATCCCCTGCCAGCGGCTGTTGTAGTAGTTGTCGTCGTAATTAAAGCGCACGGGGAGGCGCTTGAGGATGGAGGCAGAAAGCTCCCTCGGCTCGCAGCCCCACTGCTTGCGCGTGTAGCCGTAGAAGAACGTCTCGTAAAGCTCGCGCCCGATCATCTTGAGCGCCTGCTCCTCGAAGTTGCGCGGCTCGCCGATGGACTTGTCACCCAAGGACGCAATGAAAGCACGGGCCTCCGCGGGGTTGAAGGTTTTGCCGAAAAACTGGTTGATCGTGTGGAGGTTCACCGGCAGGGAAAACACGCCGCGCGGAGTGACGGCTTTCACCCGGTTGACCCACTCGCGGAATTTCCCAAACCGGTTGACGTACTCCCACACGTGCGCCTGGCTGGTGTTGAAAATATGGGGCCCGTAGCGGTGGACCATCACCCCCGTGGCGGCGTCGCGCTCAGTATGGCAATTCCCCGCCACATGCGGGCGCTCCTCAACAATGGTGATCCGGCAGGGAAGGCGTTCGACCAACGAGCGCGCGAGAACGGCACCCGAAAAACCGGCGCCAACGATGATAAAATGAGGAGAAAGTTGATCCATGGCCACTCCCTATTCGTTTGAACCAACCGGCCAGGGGAGTCAACACTTCCCCATAAAAATCGACCTGCTCCAGAGTAGCGGCTTCCGCCTCAACCGGTCTACCCCGCGAGGATCACAGATACCCTTTCAGGCCTTCTGCCAGCTCGGCGGTGAACGGAATCCCGAGAGCATCCGCCCGCTCCAGCACCGTCTCGACCAACCACGCGCATTTGAGATCCTCGGGAACGGAGCCGCCCGCCGCGGGAATCCGCACGTCCTCGACAATCACGCGCGCCAGGGCCAGGAGCCACTTCACGGGCGGCTCGGGCGCATAGCGCATGACCACGCTCAGGATCTCCTCATGCACCCGCAGCCGCTGGCTGAGCGTCTTGGTGGCCCCGTGCAGCCGCGACCCGGCGAGCACCGCGCACCCCAGGTAATCAAACCGCACCGAGCGGCCCGCCCTCAGCCAGTATTCATAATCCATCGCCCAGTTGAGCCGGTCGTCGAACGTGCCACAGCGCTCCATAAGCTCGCGCCGCCAGAAGACGGCGGGCTGGCAAAGGTAGCAGGTCTGTAGCAGCCGCCGGTAGTTCCACGGCTCGGTCGGGTAGCGCTCCATATTGGAGCCGTCCGCGTGCAAATGCCACGCCGCGCCGTAGACCGCAAGCGAGTCCGGGTGCGCGTCAAAATGCTGCTCCACGCGCTCAAGGGCCCCGGGAAAATAGACGTCGTCTGAATTAAGGTACGCGAGCACCTCGCCACGCGCCTGCCGCAAGCCCTGGTTAATGGCGTCCGTCTGGCCTCCGTCCGGGCGCGAGACATACTGGATCCTATCACCATAGCTTTCCAGAATATCGACCGTGCCATCGTCGCTGCCGCCGTCGAATACGAGGATCTCCAGATCCGCCCGGTTCTGCGCCAGCAAGCTCTCGATCGTATACCGGATGAAGCGCGCCTGCCGGTAGGAGGGGATGACCACGCTGAATTTCATAACGCATCCTCCTTCCGGGCGGAAAAGAGCGGAATGCAATCGCCCTCCGCGTTTCCGGCCATCACCGCTTCGATCGCCACAACCGCCTCCGCCGCTCCAGGCTCGGTAGAATCAGCTTCGCAACCGGCACGCCGCTCTACGATGACCCGCAGCACGCGCCCTAGAGGGCGGCAGTCAAAGGCATACTCAGGATGATCCTCAAACGTGAACGATCCGAAGGCGGCGTCGCCCAGGTAACAGCGGTAACGGTTTTGCGGAAACTTGCCGCTGACGCGCACGCGAAGAGTCCAGCGCGCATCGGAGGAGGGAGTCGCCACGGAGAGCGCGGCCCGCCCATCGAGCGCCAGGGGCTTGCGGGGGAAGCCGTGACGTCCCGCGGCAGTCTGCCTCCAGACGTCGATTAGTTTGCGCGTCTCGATGCCCAGGTCGAAGCACCGCAACCGCCGCCCGCCGCGATACCGCAGCGTCTCGCGCAGCGACCCGTCGCCCGCCAGCCTCAGCATCGCGGCGGCGATCGACTCCGGATCGTGCGGATCGAAAAACAGCGCCGCATCCCCGGCGATCTCCCGGAGCGAAAAATCCGGGCTCGAAAGAATCGGGACTCCGTACCCCATCGCCTCCACCAGCGGGATACCGAACCCTTCGTGCAGCGAGGGGAAGACCAGCGCCCCAGCGTTGCGCCAGAGTTCGCCAAGCCGCGCGTCGGAGACGTACCCGAGGAACTGGACGTGTGCCTCAATGCCGAGGGTCTTTGCAAGAGCGCGCAGTTCCCCCGCACGAGCGCTCTCATGGAACGTCAGCGCCAGGTCCCATGCTCCCTCCCCTGCCCGTCCACGGTAGCGGCGGTAGGCCTGGAGCAGTACCTCATGGTTTTTATGCATCCAGAGATTGGCTGGATAAAAAAAATACTTCGTCGTATTAAGTACTGCGCTTTGTGGGACATTGGGTGGCGTTGAGTCGTTTACCACGGCCCGCTCCAGGCGCTCCTGCACCGGCAGGTAGGTAAAAAACAGCTGTTCCTCGGGCACGCCGTAATGGTGCACCATCCGCTCCATCCCGTTGCGGCTGATACACTGAACCCGCTCGGCGGTGGCCAGCGTATGGATCACGGACTCCTCCCGATCGGCTATTTTCTGCGTATTTAATGTTTTTGGATAATCCTTGTGCAACAGATCGACGATCATCGCCACCGTGGGAACGCCCTCCGCCGCGAAGCCGCAACCGCCCGTCGGCGCGTAAAGCAGATCAGCCCCGATGTCCTTGATAAAGCCGGGCGGCGGGTCCGGGAGGCGGTATTCGCACTCCGGTTCGACAATCTCAACCGAGCAGGATGGGTCCTCCTCCACGCACACGAGCAAATCTCCCGGCCGAGCCACGGCGCGCACCTCGCCGTGCGTTCGCGAGTGGGTCAGGTAGATAAAAAAGATCGACTCCCCGGCGATGCGCCCGGCCTCGGTGAGCATTGCATAGATGGCAGGCTTGATGCCGCCGTTGACGCCGCCGCCGCGCAGCGAGGTGAGGTCGACCGCGATGCCCAGCGGCCGCCTGCCGTAGATGAAATCATCCATGAGTTGCAATTATCCTGTAATATCCTTGTCCGACGCCCCCGGGGCGCTCAATTTCTCCACCCGCGCTTCGAGCTCGGCCACCCGCCCGGAGAGCGCCCGGACCCGTGAAAGCAGAGCCGATTGCTGCATGGCCAGCGGGCCCGTGAGCCTCGCCATTTGTTCGGCCTCTCGCGCCAGCGCCTCGGCGGCGGAAATCAGCGCTTCGTCAATGGCCTCCTGGTTGCGCCGCAGCGAACGCAGCAAACGCGGCCAGCGGGCGGCTTTGAGGTGCTTGCCTCGGGCCCGGTCCAAGGCTTCGACGGCTTTCTGCAAAGCCGTTTTTTTGCGGGGCGCGGGTAGCGGGGGCAGTTCGTCTCCGGAGCCTTTTCTGCGGGCCACCTCGGCGCGAATGCGCTCGATGGCCTCTCCGGGATTCTCCGGCGGGGTTGGTTGGGGTTCGTTCATTCCTTGATGACGCTATCCGGGGCCTGGGGCTGAAGTTGATGGTAGGTTTCCAATGCGGCGCTCCGGTTTTCACGGATACCGCGCCGAGGATCGCTCCCCTTGCGGAAACGGACCGGCGCTTCCCCTATATCGCGCCAGAGCACGGAGTCGCGTGGATTCAGGACTTATTTTCCGCTTTGGAAGGCCATTTCTCCGGGTTTTCCCTACCCGGCAGGCAGGGAGAGCCCTACTCTTCGGCCACCGTCTGGATGCGGCGCGTAACCATCCGCTTGACGAGCACCAGCACGCCGATCAGGGCCACCACGCCCACGAGGGTCATGGCTTTCGCGGCGGGCGAGTGATTCACGTCGCTCAGCTGCCGCCCCGTCGATCCCAAGGTCACAAAAACGATCTCCCCAGGCAGCATCCCCGCCATGGTGGCGATCAGGTAGTGGCCAAAACGGACATTGGTCAGGCCGTAGGCGAAATTGGAGACCCCGAAGGGAATGGGGCAAAGCCGCAGCAGCCCGATAATCTTCCAGCCTTCGCGCCGGATCGCCTGGTCGATCATGACGAATTTCGGGTTTTTTTGCAGATACTTAGCCACGCGGTCCCGGGCGACGTAGCGGCTAAAGAAAAAGCCCAGGGCCGCTCCGAGCGTTGATCCGGCGATAATGCCCAGCAACCCGCCGTAGACCCCGAACATCAGCCCCCCGATCACGGCAAACGGCACCAGAGGCAGCCCCAAAAGGCTTAGCCCCGCGAACGAAAGGAAAAAAAGGAACGCCCCCGTGAGCCCCATGGACCCCAGGCTGCGCAAATACGTTTCAAGCCACGGCATCATATCAATATGAAGGGGAGGTAGTATGGAGCCTCCGAGGGAAAAAGCAACCCCTTCGCAAATTGCCCTACCCCTTGACGCGCTCGGAAGGGCGGATTTTTGAAAGCGCCGAACGGCTGCGGCGGCTGTGACTCACCCAGACCGTACAAATCCGCGACACCTTGTTCATCTCGTCTTCCGGGAACCGGATGGGGTGCGGATTTTTGACATAATGCTCGAAGAGCTTCGTAAACGCCGCGTCCAGATCCGCCTCCGCCTGAGCAAGGGCCTTCTGCAAAGTCGCCCGGCGCTCCTCGGCATCCATGATGACTTTCGCATACTTACATAGCGAGAGATGCTTCATAATCTGCGGATGTTTCGCTCGCGGGAAATCGGGCCCGTGAGCCAGCTTTCGTTGCGTCTTGCCTCCTCAATCAGGGCCGTGACCGCCAGCAAAAGCAGCGCCTCTGGATCAGTCTGGTTTTCTCTCGCAATGCGATCCAAAGCCTCGACTTGCTCACCTGGAAGCTGCAAATCCTGCGAATTCATGTGGCCAGTTGTGGCACAATTTTCCTAGCTGTACAAGCGGGAATTCCGTGCATATTGCAGCACAACCCACTACAAGTGGCCACAACTGCTGTGAACTATCCATCTCTCAACTTTCGGCTGAATGCGGAGCAGCTGGCGGCGCTCCGGGAAATTGCACAGAAAAACGGGGTTAGCACCGGCCAACTTGTTCGATGGGCCGTCGATGCCCTGATCCGCCAGGTGGACCGTAATCAAGGACGCTTAATTCTGCCCATCGACTTTTCTTACGAAAAGAAGGCGATATAAGCTTCCCATTCCCCCCATCGTCACGAAGCCAAGGATGGCGAAAAGAGCAACCAGCTTTCCAAGCTCACCTTAAGCCTTTCGCTTGCTGGCGCATTGTCCCAAATACGGTAAATTGTCGTTGGAAAAAAGACGGGCCGCCCCGTGACGCGGTACGCGCCCGTCCAATTTCTACCAATCCCCGACCAGCAATAACGATGACCATCGGCCTCACCATTATTGATATGCAGAACGACTTTGTTCTGCCCGAAGCACCCGCCTGCATCCCGAATGCCCATGCCACGATTCCAGCAATTCGCTTGGCCCTCGATTTTTTTCGCCGGGAATCGCTCCCCATCTTCCATATCATCCGGAATTACCGCCCCGACGGCAGCGATATCGAGCTGACCCGGAGGGCCGCATTTCTGGCCGGTCCGAAATATGCGCTACCGGGAACCCGGGGAGCCGAAATCGTTTCTGAGCTGGCTCCGCTTCCCGGGGAACACGTGATCGTAAAGCCGCGCTTTTCGGCCTTTATGGGAACCGAGTTCGACCTCGTCTTGCGGCGCTGCGGCGTGACTCATTTGGCAATTTGTGGCACGCAATACCCTAATTGCATCCGCGCTACCGCCTTCGACAGCATCAGCTACGGCTACCCAACCACTATCCTGGTGGACGCCACCTCCGCGGCAACCCAGGAGGTCGCCCTCGGCAACATCCGGGATATGCAAGCCATCGGGATCGAATGCATTCCCTTCCAGGAATTCGCGCAAAAGATCCGCCCAGCCAATCCCGCCGCGTAATACCAAAGCACCGCCTGGCGGAACGCAAAAAAAGGAGAGAAAGATCGCTCTTTCTCTCCTTTAAGATTTTGCAGTTGGTCGAAGCCGTTTACGGCAGGTCGGTCGCGCCCATCAGGTAGCGGTCGATTTCGCGAGCCACGCCACGGCCTTCGTTGAAAGCCCAGACGACGAGGCTCTGGCCCCGGCGGCAGTCGCCCGCGGCAAAGACGCCGGGGACGTTGGTAACGTATTTCTCGTGTTCCGCCTTGATGTTGCTGCGCGGATCGCGCTCCAGCTTGAGGGCGTCGGGAACGGTCGCTTCGGGCCCGAGGAAGCCAAGGGCGAGCAGGACGAGTTCCGCCGGGACGACCTTCTCAGTGCCGGGGACATCCTGCGGGATGAACTGGCCCTTGTCGTTTTTCTTCCACTCGACCTGGACCAAATGGACCTCTTTCACGTTCCCCTGCTCGTCGCCGATGAAGCGCTTGGCAGTGGTCAAGAAAATGCGCGGGTCGGCTCCGAACTTGGCGTCGGCTTCTTCCTGGCCGTAATCGGTCTTGAGGACCTTGGGCCATTCGGGCCACGGGTTGCTCGCGGCGCGTTCGAGCGGCGGCTTGGGCATGATTTCCACCTGGGTGACGCTGGCCGCGCCGTGGCGGATTGAAGTGCCCACGCAGTCGGTGCCGGTGTCGCCACCGCCGATGACAATCACATGCTTACCCTCGGCGCTAATCGGGGCCGGGCAGCCGTCGAGGAGGGCCTTGGTGTTACTCCCCAAGAACTCCATGGCGAGGTGAATGCCTTTGAGCTCGCGGCCTTCGAGCTTGAGGTCGCGGGCATGGGTCGCGCCGAGGCAGAGGGCCACGGCGTCGAAGTCGGCTTTGAGCTTCTCGATGGAGAGATCCTTGCCGATCTCGGTGCCGGTGACGAAGGTGACGCCTTCGGCCTTGAGCAGTTCGATGCGGCGAAGCACGACGTTCTTTTTGTCGAGCTTCATGTTCGGGATGCCGTACATGAGGAGCCCGCCCGGACGGTCGGCGCGTTCAAAAACGGTGACGGAGTGGCCCGCCTGGTTCAACTGAGCGGCGGCGGAAAGACCGGCGGGGCCGGAGCCGACGACGGCGACTTTCTTGCCGGTGCGTTTTTCCGGCGGGCGCGGGGTGACCCAGCCCTCTTCCCAGCCCTTGTCGATGATGGAGACCTCGATGTTTTTGATCGTGACCGGGTCGCCATTGAGGCCGACGGTGCACGCTCCCTCACACGGGGCGGGGCAGACGCGGCCGGTGAAGTCGGGGAAGTTGTTGGTCTTGTGCAGGCGTTCCAGCGCTTCGCGCCAGAGGCCACGGTAAATGAGGTCGTTCCACTCCGGGATGAGGTTGTGGATCGGGCAGCCGCTGGCCATTCCGGCAAAGAGAACGCCGGTGTGGCACCAGGGGGTGCCGCAATCCATGCACCGCGAGGCCTGGGTTGCCAGGGCCTTGGGGTCCGTCGGGTTGTGGAATTCGTTCCAGTCTTTAACGCGTTCCAAGGCCGGACGGTCGAGCGGCAGTTCGCGGGAGTATTCTAGGAATCCTGTGGGCTTACCCATGGTGTGTGATGCTTAAAGTGTTCGCTTCTTGGGTGAAAAAGGGATTTTAGCCGCCGCCGACGCGCGCGACATCGTGGATGTTGGCTTCGAACGCGGCGTTGAGGGCCTCGTCTCCGCTCAGGCCGGAGGCTTTGGCTTTGTCGATGGCCGCGAGCATGCGCTTATAGTCCTTCGGCATGACCTTGACGAACTTCGGCGCGAGGCTTTCCCACTGGGCCAGCACTTGCTTGGCCCGCGTGCTGCCGGTGTACTCGGCGTGGCGCTCGATGAGGCGTTTGACCTCTTCGGCTTCGGCTCCTTCGAGCTTTTCCAGGCCGACCATCTGCTGGTTGCAGCGGCACGGGAAGGTGCCCGCCTCGTCAAGGACGTAGGCGACGCCGCCGCTCATGCCCGCCGCGAAGTTGCGCCCGGTGGCTCCGAGCACGACGACTTTGCCGCCGGTCATGTATTCGCAACCGTGGTCGCCCACGGCTTCGACGACCGCGCTGGCCCCGGAGTTACGGACGGCGAAGCGCTCGCCCGCGCCGCCGCGGATGTAGGCCTCGCCGCTGGTCGCACCGTAGAGGGCGACGTTACCGGCGATGATGTTTTCCTCCGGGACGAAGGTGGAACCGGCCGCCGGGTAGAGGATGATTTTCCCGCCGGAGAGGCCCTTGCCGATGTAGTCGTTGGTGTCGCCTTCGAGTTCGAGCGTGACGCCCTTGGGAACGAACGCGCCAAAGCTCTGGCCCGCCGAGCCCTTGAAGTGGAGGTGCACGGTGTCCTCGGGCAACCCGGCCGCGCCATACTTCTTGGTGATCTCGTTGCCGAGGATGGTGCCGACGACGCGGTTGACGTTGCGGATGGCGACGGTCGCCTTGACTTTCTCGCCCTTCTCCAGCGCCGGTTTGGCGATTTCGAGGAGCGTGGTGACGTCGAGGGATTTGTCGATGCCGTGATCCTGGGCCATCTGGCAGTAGCGCCCGATTTCGGGGCCGACTTCCGGCTGGTAGAGGATGGCGGAGAGATCGACGCCCTTGGCCTTCCAGTGTTCGATGGCCTTGCGGGCTTCGAGCGCTTCGGTGTGGCCGACCATTTCGTTCAAGGTGCGGAAGCCGAGCTTGGCCATGAATTCGCGGGCCTCGGTGGCGACGAACTTCATGAAGTTGACGACGTAGGCGGGATCGCCGGTGAAGCGCTTGCGCAGCTCCGGGTTCTGGGTGGCGACGCCGACGGGGCAGGTGTTCAGATGGCAGACGCGCATCATGATGCAGCCCAGCGTGACGAGCGGTGCGGTGGCGAAGCCGAATTCTTCCGCACCCAGGAGCGCGGCGATGACGACGTCGCGGCCGGTTTTGAGCTGGCCGTCGGTTTCCACCATGATCCGGCTGCGGAGGTTGTTGAGAACGAGCGTCTGGTGCGTTTCCGCCAGGCCGAGCTCCCACGGGAGACCCGCGTGCTTGGTGCTGGTTTGCGGGGAAGCGCCCGTGCCGCCGTCGAAGCCGGAGACGAGGACCACGTCAGCGTGCGCCTTGGCGACGCCAGCGGCAATGGTGCCGACGCCAACTTCGGAGACGAGCTTGACGCTGATGCGGGCCTCGCGGTTCGCATTCTTGAGGTCGTGGATCAACTCCGCGAGATCCTCAATGGAGTAAATGTCGTGGTGCGGGGGCGGCGAGATAAGGCCGACGCCCGGGGTGGAGTGACGGGTCTTGGCGACCCACGGGTAGACCTTGGAGCCAGGGAGCTGGCCGCCTTCGCCGGGCTTGGCACCCTGGGCCATCTTGATCTGGATTTCCTGGGCGTTGGTGAGGTATTCGCTCGTGACGCCGAAGCGGCCGGAAGCCACTTGCTTGATCGCGCTCTTCTTGGAGTCGCCATTCGGGAGCGGCTTGAAGCGCTCGGGGTCTTCGCCGCCTTCGCCGGTGTTCGACTTGCCGCCGATCCGGTTCATGGCGATGGCCATGGCTTCGTGGGCTTCCTTGGAGATGGAACCGTAGGACATGGCGCCCGTTTTGAAGCGCTTCATGATCGCCTCGATGGGCTCGACTTCATCGATCGGCACTGGCTGACGGTCTGCAAAACCGAGCAGGCCACGGAGGGTGTAGAGCTGGGTATCCTGCTCGTTGACGAGCGCGGCGTACTGCTTGAAGGCGTCGTAGCTGTCGGTCCGGACGGCCTTTTGCAGGGCGTGGATGGTGAGCGGGTTAAAGAGGTGCGCTTCGCCGTCCGCGCGCCATTGGTATTCGCCGCCGACTTCGAGCGTGGGGCTCGTGGTCTGCGCGTAGGCGTGCTTGTGGCGGAGCTGCACTTCGCCCGCGATGACGTCCAGGCCCGCGCCTTCGATGCGGGAGGCGGTCCAGGTGAAATACTTCTCGATAACCTCGTGGTTCAGGCCGACGGCCTCGAAGATCTGCGCGCCCCGGTAGCTCTGGATGGTGGAAATGCCCATCTTGGAGGCTACCTTGACGACGCCCTTCGTAGCGGCCTTGGTGTAGTGCTTGACGGCGGTTTTGTGATCGACGCCCGGAAGCAGGCCCTGGCGGATCATGTCGTCCAGGGTCTCCAGGGCGAGGTACGGGTTGACCGCGCCGACGCCGTAGCCCAGGAGCAACGCGAAGTGGTGTACCTGGCGCGGTTCGCCGGATTCGAGCACCAGGCCGGTGCGCGTGCGGGTGCCTTCGCGGATCAGGTGGTGGTGCAGACCGGCCACGGCGAGCAGCGAGGGGATCGGGGCATGGGTTTCGTCAACTCCACGGTCGGAGAGGATGATCAAATTGATGCCGCTGGCGATGGCGGCGTCGGCCTTCGCGCAGAGATCGTCAAAGGCGGCTTCGAGGGCCTTGGCGGCTTCCTCGTTGCTGCCCGCCGGGTTGAAGAGGATCGGCAGCGTGATGGATTTGAACTGCCCCTCGGCGATGTGCTTCAATTTCGCGAGTTCCTCGTTGGAGAGGATGGGCGACTGGAGCTCGATCAAGTGGCAGCTTTCCGGCTCGGGCTTGAGCAGGTTGCGCTCGGCCCCGATGGTGGTCTGGGTCGAGGTGATGATCTCTTCGCGGATCGAGTCGATCGGCGGGTTGGTGACCTGCGCGAAGAGTTGCTTAAAGTAATCGAAAAGCGGGTGAACCTTGTTGGAGAGGATCGCCAGCGGGGTGTCGGTGCCCATGGAGCCGATGGCCTCAACGCCGTCGCGGGCCATGGGGACCATGAGCTTGCGAAGTTCTTCGAAGGTGTAGCCGAAGGCCTGCTGACGGGTCAGCACGGTGGCGTGGTCGGGCTCGGGAACCTCGGGGGCATCGGCGACCTTGGCCAGCTCGATCATGTGCTGGTTGATCCATTCGCGGTAGGGGTGCTCCTTGGCAATCGCGCTCTTGATCTCCTCGTCGGCGACGATCCGGCCTTCCTGCATGTTCACGAGGAACATGCGGCCCGGCTGGAGGCGGCCTTTCTTGGCGATGTTCTCCGGGGCGATGGGCAGAACGCCCGCTTCGGAGGCCATGACGACCAGGTCGTCTTTGGTGACGTAGTAGCGCGAGGGGCGCAGACCGTTACGGTCGAGTACCGCGCCGATGAAGGTGCCGTCGGTGAACGCGATGGAGGCGGGGCCGTCCCACGGTTCCATCAGGCAGGAGTGGTATTCGTAGAAGGCCTTGCGCTCGTCGCTCATGGACTCGTGGGCGGTCCACGGCTCGGGGATCATCATCATGACCGCGTGCGGCAGGGAGCGGCCGGAAAGGGTGAGGAGCTCCAGGCAGTTGTCGAACATTGCGGAGTCGGACCCGTTGGGGTCGATGACCGGAAGGACTTTCTTCAAGTCGTCGCCGAAGAGTTCGCTCTCGAAGAGGGACTGGCGGGCTTTCATCCAGTTGATGTTGCCGCGCAGGGTGTTGATTTCGCCGTTGTGGGCGATGTAGCGGTACGGGTGCGAACGCTCCCAGCTCGGGAAGGTGTTCGTGCTGAAGCGCGAGTGGACCAGCGCGAGGGCGCTCTCCACATCGGGGTCAGCGAGGTCGAGGAAGTACTCGCCCACCTGGACGGGCATGAGCATGCCCTTAAAGATCATCGTGCGGGCGGAGAGGCTGGCGACGTACCAGAAGGGGCTCCGGCCCGAGAGGCGGATCTCGTTCATCGCCCGCTGGCGGATGACGTAGAGCTTCCGCTCGAAGGCGAGGTCGTCTTTACACGAAACGCCCCGGCCGATGAAGACCTGCATCATCGTGGGCTCGGAGGCCTTGGCGGTGTTGCCGAGGGTCGAGTTGTCGGTGGGCATTTTGCGCCAACCGAGCAGCGTCTGGCCTTCTTCGGCGACGATCTTGGCGAAAGTGGCTTCGTCCTGAGCGCGAGCGGCAGCCTCGGGAGCGGCGAAAACGACGCCCGCGCCGTACTGGCCGGCTTCGGGGAGTTCGATGCCCTCGGCCTTGGCCGCTTTCTTCAAAAACTTGTGGGGCATCTGGATCAAAATGCCCGCGCCGTCACCGGTATTCGTTTCGGCACCCACGGCGCCGCGATGGTCGAGGTTGAGGAGGACCGTCAGCGCCTGCTCGACAATATCGTGCGACTTTCGGCCTTTCATGTGCGTCACGAATCCGACGCCGCAGGCGTCGTGTTCGAACTGCGGATCGTAGAGGCCTTGCTTCGGGGGTAGTCCGTTGATGGGCGTTGTCTGCATCTTCTTCTTTTCGTTATAGGACGGCAGCTTCGACTATTCGCACAAGAACCCGGTGTGCGCCAGGGCTGGTTTTAGGAACGGTGTCGTAATCTGGAACATTCGAAGCGGTGATTTTTCGCGATATATTGGTCTTTTCGCGGGTTGGTAATAGCAGCATTCCTGGAAAAATTTTCAATGTTCTTCTTGCAAAATTTACAGGCAACCGAGGTCGTAGCGCCTTTTATGCCGTTTTCGCAAAAAAAGAGAGGGACCGCACAATCACCGCAAAGCCACCCCAGGTCACCCGGTTTATTCTGAAAAATTCCGCAATAGCGCAAGATTGACACGATCCTCGGCCATTTCCTTTCCCTTGGGCGTTTCGAGCACCTTCGGGATGGCGGCGAACCGGGGGTCTTGCATCAGGAACTGGAAGGGCGCGAGGCCGATCTTCCCCTTGCCCAGGTGCTCGTGGCGGTCCACGTGCGAGCCGAGGCCCACTTTGGAGTCGTTACAATGGACGGCTACCAGGCGCTGGAGGCCGATAACCTGGTCGAATTTCTCAAACGTCTCGCGCGCACCGGCTTGCGTGGAAATATCGTACCCCGCCGCGAAGACGTGGGCGGTATCCAGGCAGACGCAAAGGCGCTCGGGGGTTTGGCAATGAGCGATGATCCAGGCCAGCTCCTCAAAGGTGTGCCCAATGGAGCTCCCCTGCCCCGCCGTGGTCTCCAGAGCGACCTTGGTCTTGACCTTCGGGATCGCCGCAAAGACCTCATCCAGCCCCGCCACGATCTTGGCCAGGCCCACCGCCTCCCCCTCGCCCATGTGGGCCCCGGGATGGAGGACCAGGAAGGGAAGCCCGAGCTGATCGGCGCGCAATAATTCTTCCCGCAAGGCGCGCCGGGACTTCTCCGCGAAGTCCGGATTAGCCGCCGCCAAGTTGATTAAATAGCCACTGTGGCCAAAAATCGACCGCAGCTCGCCCCGGCGCGGGTGCTGGGTAAATGCGCTCACCTCCGCGTCAGAGAACGGCCCCGGCGCGAACCACTGCATGTTGTTTTTGACGAAAATCTGCATCGCCGTGGCTTCAACGGAGAGCGCGCGATCAATCGCCAGCGCCGCGCCACCGCTGATGGACATGTGGGCTCCGATGAGGGGACGGAAGGGCGCTTTCGGTTTCATATCGGGCCAAAATACCCGCCGGAAAGCGCCGGGCAAAGACCGAAGGCGAGTTTTTCCCCTCCGAGAACCTACAGGTCGGTAAAACTACCGACTATCGGGGAGATCGAAGAGGAGTAGGCTCTCCTCAGTTTCGTTCCCCGTTCTCCCTATTCCCATGAAACAACGCATCTTTGTCTCCTCTGTCCTCTTGCTGGCGCTCGCCGCCCTCCCTGCCGTGGTCTTCGCGGCGGGAACCGACAACGTGGCCCTCAAGTGTCCTTACGTCTCCAGCGATCCCAATGTCAGCGGCTGGGATCAGCCCGGCCTGACCGATGGCGACCCGAGCGCCAACCCCAAAAACTGCTGGGCTTCCGGCGTTACCGCCATGTTCCCGAAATTCGTCACCGTGGACCTCGGCAAAGACCGCGAGGTGCAGACTGTCGCCGTCTCGGTGCCGCAGTTCGGGTCAACCAAAACCGTCGAGGTTTCCCTCAGCACCGACAACGCCACCTTCACCCCATTTGCCAAGAAGGAATTTCAGCAAAGCAAGGCGGAGCGAGCCGTCCTCACCGGGCCCAAGACCCCGGCCCGCTATGTGCGCCTGACCTACCCCGACCGGTACGAAACGCAGGTTCAATTCAGCCCCAACTACGTCTTCACCAGCGAGCTGGAAGTCTACGAATGCCCGGCAACGGAGCTCACGGCGAAGGCCGCGGTCACCCCCGCCGTCAAGGACTCCTTCCGCCACCAGCAGTTCCTTAACCGGATCAAGGCCGGACCGGTCGGCCTCCTCTTCCTGGGCGATTCGATCACCGACTTCTGGGGCCGCACGGGCGAGCTGACCTGGCTTAAATTCGCCCCCTACTCCCCGGCAAACTTCGGCATCAGCGGCGACCGCACCCAGCACGTCCTCTGGCGCATCAACAACGGCGAGCTTAACGGCATCTCCCCCAAGGCCACCGTCATCATGATCGGCACCAACAACGTCCGGGACGACGCTCCCGAGACCACGGCCGAGGGCGTCAAAGCCATCGTGGAGACCGTGCGCCAGAAGCTGCCGCAGACCAAGATCCTGCTCCTGGGCATCTTCCCGCGCGACGCCGCGGCCTCCGAGGCCCGGAAAAAGAACGCCGCCGTCAACGGGATCATCTCCAAGCTGGACGACGGCAAATCGGTCTTCTACCTCGACATCGGCTCCGCATTCCTGGACGACAAGGGCGAAATCTCCTCCGAGATCATGCCCGACAAGCTCCACCCATCGGCCAAGGGCTACGAGCTCTGGTACAACGCCCTGATGCCCAAGCTCACCGAGTTTTTGAAATAGTCGAGCACCTCTTCCCTCGCCCACTCGCTCATTTCCTACGAGGGCTGGCGCGGCGGCGGCTTCCGGGTACGCCGTCGCGCCTATTTTTTTCCAGGGGGCCTCCCTGGCCGCCGATTTAGTATCCCACGGTAAACCGCGCGCGCCGGTGGGCCGGGTGCTCCAGTTCATCCGCCAGCGCGATGGCAAAGTCGGCCATCGAAATGCGGCTCACCCCGTCTTCGCCCACGAGCAAGCGGTCGCCCCCCAGGCGGAATTTCCCGGTACGTGCTCCGTCCGGATCAAAGAAAGCCGAGGGCGAAATAAACGTCCAGTCCAGGTCCTTTTCGCCCCGGAGCGCCTCCAGGAACGCGCGCCCCGCAAGCGACTCCCCTTTGTACGGGGCCGGGAACTCCGGCGTATCGACCAGCTGAACCCCGGGCGATACCTCCAAGCTCCCCGCGCCCCCCACCACCACCAGCCGGGGAACACCCGCCTCCTTCACGGCGTCGATGATGGCGCGCACGTCGGTCGAAAGAAACATGACCGAGTGCACCACCGCGTCGTGCCCCCGGACCAGCTCAACAAGGCGGGCTTTGTCTTTTACATCGCCCGCCGCGAGGCTCAGCCCCGGCTTGGGAGAGAGTTTCTCCGGATGTCGGGCGATCCCCGTCACGGTATGGCCTCGCTGGAGGAGTTCTTCCACCAACAGGTGGCCTTCATGCCCGGTTGCACCAAGGATTGCGATGTTCATAGCCTGGCTTTCTGTACTTATGTTTGTTACGGTTTGAGTTATAGAAAAAATCAGTCCGCCTTTGCCCCGGCCATCACGTCGCCGAGCACTTGGGCAATGGTGACTTTGCCCAGTTCCCGCTCCAGCCCCGCCTGGGCCTGCATGAAGTAGCCGACCAGCCCGCGCTGGATGTTCTTGCCAATGAGGCAGCGGGGGTTGGGCGTTTTATTGTGCATGGCAAAGACAGCCCCCGGGTTCACGTATTTGTAAACCTCCAGGAGCGTGATCGACTCTGGCCCGCGCAGCAGCTCCCAGCCGCCTGCCGCGCCGCCCTGCGAACGGACCAGCCCCGCCTTGCGTAGCGTGGCCAGCAGCCGCCGGATGACCACCGGGTTCGTATTAACGCTCCCGGCAATGCATTCCGACGTCAAGTGATCCCCCCGCTGGCAAGCCAGTAGGCAGAGGACATGAATGGCGACGGTGAGGCGACTATTAACCATGGGACGTATGTAACAAATATAGTTACAAATCCATTTCCGTCAACCGGCATTTACCCCCAAGCCCCGCGAGCCCGGCGGAAAAGCCTAGCGGTTTACATTTCCGGAGCCGTCACATTCCCGTACCAGAAGCGACGCATGGGCAGATCATCCACGGGCCTCGATCCGACCGGGTCCAGCACCGCCCCCTGCGGATCGAGCGGTATGATGTCCTTGAAGCCCTTGCCGTCGCCGCCCACGGCCTCGGGGTCGAGCTTCTCGCCAACCGCCAGGCAGTCCACCTTCCCGAACGCCCTCAGGAAGTCGCCCAAAACAAAAGCCACGTTGCTCGCCCCCGCCGAGGCCTTCAACGCCGCAGAGGTGGCGGCGACAATAGAGGGAGCCATGCTGGCATATCGCGGCCCGAGCACCCCGGCCACCGCCTGCCCGATGGCCACGATCCGGTCGTGGTTGGCCTGCACGGTACCGGGAAGCGATACCGTCAGCGTTCCCACGCTCTCGGCGATTGCCGTACGAACCTGCGCAACCGAAGCCCCTTGCGACAACTTGCCAAGCAGCGCCTGGGTAAACGCCGCCGCGATCTCTGGAGCCAGCCGGACGAGCTGAGGCTGGGCGGCAAACTCCGCGCCGAGGGCGGCGACAATCGAGCTAGCCTGCGAGAGCGGGGCCGCCGCCACGACCGCTCGGATAATCGCCGGTGCGTCACCCTGCTGACGATGGGAAATGATGACCTTGGCGGTAACAGAGGGCAGGCGGCTCGGGGCCCCTTGCGCCTCCCGCAGGATCGTATCGGCCGCAGGCGGGGGAAGCTCACAGTTCAGCGCATCCGGGATCTTCAGAACATTCGGCTCCGCCGCGGCCCGATGCACCGGAAGACACACAACTGTGATCGTGAAAAAAGCGGTGTCCAGAAAAACCGGCACCAAGGACCCGACAAAGGGGTGTTTTTTCATACGACAGATAGAGTGAATCAGGCAAGAATCCTGCTTGCCAACACATCGACTTCCCGCCCGGTTATGCTCCTACCTGTTCTACCGTAAACCGTTCGCCTAAAAGGTATTGCTATATTCCACGGCACGAGATCTTCCCCCTCCCGGAAATCGAATCCGACCGGCACAAAACACCGGGCTTTACCCCGGCGGCATGGGGCCTTATGGTTTGCGGGAATGTTCCGTTTTCAAACACTTTGGGAAGCCCGTTGGATCTTCGGGGTTTTGTTCGTCCTCACCGCCCTCCTTTGGACCGCGCGCCGGCGGATCACCTGGGTCCCCGCTCTGCTGGGAGCCCTCCTCATCCTGTTTTCCATCTCCTTTTTCCGCGATCCGGACCGCGTCCCCCCGGCTGACCCGCTGGCCGTCGTGGCCGCCGCCGACGGTGTCGTGCACGACGTCGACATCATCGAAGAACCCGAAGTCGTGAAGGGCAAAATGCAGCGCGTAGGCATCTTCCTCTCCGTATTCAACGTCCACACCAACCGCGCCCCCATCGCCGGTAAAGTCACCTACTCCCAGGAGCACGAAGGCCTCTACCTCGACGCCCGCGATCCCAATGCCAGCGGTAAAAACGCCTGCCGGACCTGGGGCTTTCAGAGTGGCCAGACCACCCTGGTCGTGCGGCAGCTGACCGGCCTCATCGCGCGCCGCATCGTCGGCTGGAGCCACGTTGGCGACACCGTGGCCAAAGGCGAACGCTTCGGCATGATCCGCTTCGGCTCCCGAACGGAAATCTACCTCCCCCTCGACGCCGAAATCACCGTAAAACAGGGCGACCGAGTGGAAGCGGGCACCTCGATCATTGCCCGCCTCAAGCAGCAGCCGTAGAACCTCCTTTTTCCCCTTCCCTTTTGACATGAGCGATTCGAAGTGCGATTCCCCCAAGATTTACCTCCTGCCCAACCTGATGACGGCGGGCAACCTCTTCTGCGGCTTTGCCGCCACCATGCTCATCGTGCGCGGCACCGTCGCCCAGGAGCTGGGCGAGCCGGATCTCTTTTTCTTTAACCAGACCTACTTTCATTCCGCCATCTGGCTCATCCTGATCGCCTGCATCTTTGACATGCTCGACGGCCGCCTGGCCCGCCTCGGCGGCCATGAGAGCGACTTTGGCCGGGAGTTCGACTCCTTGGCCGACGTCATCTCCTTCGGCGTCGCCCCCGCCATGATGCTCTACAAGATCGTCCTCCAGGGCTTCCCCTACGGCTGGGCCATCTCCTTCCTCTACCTCCTCTGCGGTGCGCTGCGCCTGGCCCGCTTCAACTGCCTGGCGGCGAAAAGCACCGGGTGCGACAAAGATTTTCGCGGCTTCCCCATCCCCGCCGCGGCGGGCGTCATCGCGTCCGTCACCCTTTTCATCCTCTGGTGGGAAGGCAAAGACCGCGAATTGATCGGCGTGTGGCGCTACCTGCTCGTAGCGCTGATGATTTTCCTCTCGTTTATGATGTTCTCGGGCTTCAAATACCCGAGCTTCAAGCGGGTTAACTGGCGCACCAAAGGGTCCATCCCGGTCTTCATCGCCATCTTCTTGGTCCTGATCTTCACCGCCATCAACTACATCTGGATGCCGGCGGTACTCTTCATCACCTACCTCCTCTACGGCTTCCTGCGCCCCTTCCTCTCCAAGCAAATGCGCCAGGAGATCGAAGACGACTCCGAGGAGAGCGACTCCCAGCCCCCGCAGCCGCCCGTGCCCCCCACGCAGGGGTAAAAAAACCCGCCCTTTTTTCAAGGCGCTTCATTTTCCCCTTGCAGTTGACTGACCGGTCAACTACATTCCCTTCATGAAGCCCGCCTGCGATACTCGGGAAAAACTGCTCCACGTGGCGCTGCGCCTCGTCTGGGAGGCCAGCTATGGCTCCGTGAGCGTAGATGATATCTGCCGCCAGGCCGGGGTTAAAAAAGGGAGCTTCTATTACTTCTTCCCCTCGAAGTCCGACCTCACAGCCGCCGCGATGCAGATGCATTGGGAAGAGCAGAAGGCCGACCTCGACGCGATCTTCTCGCCTCAACGCACCGCATCCGAGCGGATCAGCGCCTATTGCGACTACACGCGCTCCCGCCAGGCCGCCAAACGGGAGCAGTATGGCAAAGTCTGCGGCTGCCCGATGGTAACGCTTGGGGCCGAGCTGAGCACCCAGGACGAAACCATTCGCCGGAAAACCGCCGAGATCATGGACGGCTACGTCGCCTACTTTGCCTCCGCCGCCCGCGACCTCCCCGGGGTCCCCGATCCCATTGCCGTCGGGCGCTGCCTTTTCGCCTATTCGCAGGGCCTACTGCTCCAGGCCAAGGTGCACAACGATCTCTCCCCCCTGAACGAACTGAAGCCGGGCATGCTCCGGTTTCTGGAAATGCAGTCTTAAAGCGCAGTCCTAAACCAACCGATCCAACCTATGAGCCAACCCACGCTATTCGATCCTGTCCAAATCGGCGACCTTCACTTGCCCAACCGCATCATCATGGCCCCGCTCACCCGCTGCCGTTCCGGGAAAGAGCGCATCCCCAACGACCTGATGGTGGAATACTACCGCCAGCGCTCCGGCGCGGGCCTCATCCTGAGCGAAGCCACGGCCATCGCGCCCCAGGGCGTCGGCTACCCCGACACCCCCGGCATCTGGACCCAGGAACAAGTGGAAGGCTGGCGCAAAGTCACCACCGCCGTCCACCACTCCGGCGGCCACATCGCCCTGCAACTCTGGCACGTCGGCCGCGTTTCGGACCCGATTTACCACAACGGCGCGCTACCGGTAGCCCCGAGCGCCATCGCGCTGAGCGGGCACGTCCGGCTCGTGCGGCCCCTGCGGCCCTACGTAACGCCCCGCGCTCTGGAGCTGGATGAAATCCCGGGCATCATCGAGGCCTACCGCCAGGCGGCCATCAACGCCAAGGAAGCCGGGTTCGACGCCGTGGAAATCCACGGAGCCAACGGCTACCTGCTCGACCAATTCCTGCACGACGGCTCCAACCACCGCACCGACATCTACGGCGGCTCCATTGAGAACCGCGCGCGGCTGCTTCTGGAAGTCACCGACGCCGTGGTCTCCGTCTGGGGGGCGGGCCGCGTCGGCGTCCACCTCGCCCCGCGCGGCGATTCGCAGGACATGGCCGACTCCAACCCACTGGCCCTCTTCACCTACGTCGCCCGGGAGCTGGGCAAGCGGAAGATCGCCTTCGTCTGTGCCCGCGAGAAGCTCGGCCCGGACCGGATTGGGCCGGTGCTCAAGAAGGAATTCGGCGGCATCTGGATCGCCAACGAGCAGTTCACGCGCGAAACCGGCAACGAAGTCCTCGCGGCAGGCGAAGCCGATGCCATAGCCTTCGGCATCCCCTACCTCGCCAACCCGGACCTGCCCGCGCGCTTCGCCCTCGACGAGCCGCTCAACGAGCCCGACAAAGAGACCTTCTACGGCGAAGGCCCGAAGGGGTACACGGATTACCCGTTCCTAAAATAGACCATTCCATGGAAACGACGCTACCTGATCTCGCTTTCGCCGCCGACCCGGCCCTGTGCAACCGCTGCGGCCGCTGCGTGGCGGATTGCCCCGCCAAAATCCTGGCCCTTCCCAGTGAAGGGCCCGTAGAGCTGATCCTCGAAAAATCCGGGAAATGCTATCAATGCCAGCACTGCCTGGCCATTTGTCCGCACGGGGCCATCTCCATCCTCGGCCGCGACCCACGGGAGAGCCTTCCGCTGGCAGGCAACCTCCCCTCGGCACGGAGCATGGAGGTTCTCGTGCGCGGCCGACGCTCCACCCGATCCTACAAGCAGGAAAACCTCCCCGCGAAGCAGATTCGGGAACTACTGGAGATCGCCAACGCCTCCCCCACGGGCGCCAACCGCCGGAGCGTTCGCTGGACGGTGATCGACGACCGCGCCAAGCTCGATGGATTCCGCGAAAAGCTCCTCGACGGCATCGAAAAAGCCATCGCCAAGCAAGCGCTCCCACCCGAGCGCGAAACGTTCGCCAGTTTCCCCCGCTTGTGGAAGGAACAAAAGGTGGACATCCTCTTCCGGGGCGCGCCGCATTTTGTCGTCACCTCGGTTCCCCGGAACGCGAGGACGCCTCAGGTCGATGGGATCATCGCGTTGAGCTACTTTGAGCTTCTGGCCCAAACGCGCGGCATCGCCACCGTCTGGGATGGCCTGGCCTACTGGGCCATCACCGAGTTTGTCCCGGAAGCGCGGCACTGGCTGGGCATCCCCGAGGACGACGTGATCTGCTACTGCATGGCCTTCGGATTGCCGAAAATCCCCTTTCAGCGAACCGTGCAACACACGCCGCCGGAGGTGAACTGGGTCCGCTGACCCCGCCAGAGCGGTCCGGGGGATCAGCCTTGGGGAACGCGGGGCCGCCTTACGAAGCTTCCGTTCCGACCCGCCTCACAAACCGCTCGATTTTAAGCGCCTTGCCGGTGGTTTCGTCCACGTCCACGATGGCTCCGTGGAGAGCCACCGGCCCCTTGGCCACCGGGAAAGTCGCCGGAAGGCTGCTGACAAAGCGGTTCACAATCGGCTCGATCTGCCGCCCGAGGATCGACTCCACCGGGCCGCACATCCCGGCGTCGCACAGGAAAGCCGTGCCGCCGGGGAAAATCTGTTCATCGGCCGTCTGAACGTGCGTGTGGGTGCCCACCACGGCGGAAACCCGGCCATCCAGGAAGCGCCCCGTGGCCACCTTCTCGCTGGTCGTCTCGGCGTGGATATCCACGAAAATCACGACCGTCTCCTCGCGCATCCGGGCCACCTCGACCTCCAGGGCGCGGAAGGGGTTCTCCAGCGGCGGCTGCATAAAGGTACGCCCCTGCACCTGGATGACGCCCACCTTGCCCTTGGCCGTCTCCAGCACCACGCTCCCCTGGCCGGGGGTAGCCGGAGGGTAATTGAGCGGACGGAGCAGACGCGGCTCAGTATCGATATAGTTGAGGATCTCCTTTTGGTCCCAGATGTGGTCACCGGTCGTCACCACGGCCGCGCCCGCGCGCAGCAGATCGATGGTAATCTTAGGGGTTATGCCGCGCCCCCCGGCGGCGTTCTCGCCGTTGACGATGGCAAAATCGAGGCCATACTCCTGTTTCAGCTCCGGCAGAAGCCCGATCACCGCGCTGCGGCCCGGTTCGCCCACCACGTCACCCAGGAACAAAATACGTAACATACAGTCTGTTCATTACTGGAAACACCGGCTTCTCCACAAACTCTATTCTTCCGATGCGCCATTTCCTTGCGATTCTCCGCGCTACCGCCCTCCTTTTAATCGGCCTGCTCCCGCAGCTTAGGGGTGCGGAACCGACCAGCGTTTTGAGCGGCGAGCCCGACTGGGCCGACCTTGCCCCTTACCAGAAAACCATCACTCGCGCCGAGTTCCTCAACCTCCTGGATACCATCTACGCCCCGGGCGGCGCATGGAAGGCCACGATCGACCTCGGCAAGACCAGCGCCCGCATCCACCCGCCGGAAAGCGCGGAGACCGACTTCCGCCTGGAGTTCGCCCCCTCGCCCGAGGCCGCTAGCCCCATCCCGCGCTACTGGAGCCCCCCGGGAGCTAAGAAAGCCCTCCCCGGCAGCCCGCTCGCCGGGTACACCATCGCCATCGACCCGGGCCACCTCGGCGGCAAATGGGCGAAGATGGAGGAGCGCTGGTTTAAAATCGGCGACGGCATCCCGGTAACCGAGGGCGACATGGCGCTCCTGACGGCCAGGCACCTCGCCCGACGGCTCACCGCGATGGGGGCCAAAGTCGTCCTAGTCCGTTCGTCCGCCGATCCCGTCACGAGCGACCGCCCGCGCACGCTGCGCACGGAGGCCCGCACGCTGCTGGCCCAGGCCGGGATTCCCGATCCCCACTTCGGCTATGACGGCCCGAACGACCCGGACAAATCGGCGTCGCTCCAGTGGCAAAGCGAGCTGCTTTTTTACCGGGTCAGCGAAATCCGCGCCCGGGCATGGAAGGTCAACCAGCGCATCCGGCCCGACCTGACGATCTGCCTCCACTACAACGCCGAGGCCTGGGGCGACCCGGCCACCCCGCAGCTCACCGACCACAACCACATGCACCTGCTCGTCAACGGCAACTACAGCGCCGAGGAGCTGGCCCTGGCGGACGTGCGCCACGAGATGCTCCTGCGGCTCCTCAACCGCAGCGCCTCGGTGGACCTGCCCCTTTCGGCCAAAGTGGCCGATTCGCTGGCCCGCGCCACCGGCCTGCCCCCCTTCGAATACCACGGCGGCAACGCAGCCCCGGCGGGGAGCCCCTACGTCTGGGCGCGCAACCTGCTGGCCAACCGTCTCTACCAAAGCCCGGTGGTCTACTGCGAACCGTATGTGATGAACAGCCAACCGGTATTCGACCGGGTGCAGCTGGGCGACTACAAAGGCACGAAGATCGTCGGGGGCGCCCCCCGCAAAAGCCTCTACCGCGAATACGCCGACGCCGTGGCCGAAGGCGTCGGAGCTTATTTCGCGGAAAAGGGGAAGTAGCCTACCGATTCACAAACGCCGCCTGCTGCGCGGCGTAGCGCGGCCCGGCCACGTGGGCGAAGGCCGTCTCCAGGGTGGCGATCTCCTCTGGGGTGAGCCGGATTTGCGCCGCGCCGAGGTTCTCCTCAAGGTACTTGCGCCGCTTGGTGCCGGGGATCGGAACAATATCCGGCCCTTTCTGCAAAATCCACGCCAGCGCGACCTGCGCGGGGAGGGCTCCCTTCGCCCGGGCCACTTCCTTGACCACCTCCGCCGCCTTCTGGTTGACCTCGAAGTTCTCCCCCTGGATGCGGGGATTGACGAAGCTGCGGGCGTCGTCCGGGCTGTAGTCCTCGGCCCGTTTGGCGGTACCGGTGAGGAAGCCGCGCCCAAGTGGACTGTAGGGCACAAGCCCGATGCCCAGCTCGTGCAACACGGGGAAAATCTCCGCCTCCAAATTCCGCTCCCAGAGGGAATACTCGCTCTGCAAGACGCTCACGGGGTGGGTCTTGTGGGCCCGGCGGATCACCTCGATGCCTGCTTCGGAGAGCCCGAAGTAGCGCACCTTCCCAGCGGCCACGAGTTCGCCCACCGTCCCGGCCACTTCCTCGATCGGCACGGCGGGATCGACGCGGTGCTGGTAGAGCAGGTCGATATAGTCCGTCTGCAACCGGCGCAGCGACTGATCGACCACCTCGCGGATGTGCTCCGGGCGGCTGTTGAGCCGGGTGGCCTTGCCGAACCCGGGCCCGGAGGCGATGTCGAAGCCGAATTTCGTCCCGATGACGACCTCCCCGCGCCGTCCTTTCAGCGCCCGGCCCAGGAGTTCCTCGTTGGTGAAGGGGCCGTAGTACTCGGCGGTGTCAAAGTAAGTGCACCCCAGCTCAATGGCCCGGTGGATGGTGGCAATCGACTCGGCATCGTCAGCCGGGCCGTAGGTGTGGCTCATGCCCATGCACCCGAGGCCGATTTCACCGACTTCGAGCCCCTGGCTGCCCAATTTACGTTTTGCTAACATTGGTGTCTCTTTCATTTCGGCAACCATAGAACCGGCACGCCCAAATTTCTCGCGAGGTCTTGCGCTTCCTAGCCCGATCTTGCGGAAATCCATTTTTATCAGGAATACAAATCAGATCCCCATGCCCCGAGGACACAGGAATCCACGCGGGATGAAATAGGGGGGGAATTCTATTCTCACGCAAAGGCGCAAAAAAGACAAAGACAAGCGTTTCCTATCTTTGCGGCTTTGCGGCTTTGCGGCTTTGCGTGAACCCTCTGCCTTTTCCCTGAGTTCCTGATAAAATTCAAGTGGGTTTCAGGGTTCTCAGCCGTTTTGCCGGAATTCCAGCGGCGTCATCCCGCTTTCGCGACGGAAAACCTTGGCGAAATGCCCCGGGCTGGCGTAGCCAACCTCCAGGCCGATCTCGATGACACTCCGGTCCGTCTCGCGCAAGAGGCGGCGCGCTTTGCCCATTCGCTCGCGGATGACATATTGCGAGGGTGAGAGGCCGGTGGTCTGCTTGAAAATGCGCGAAAAATGGAACGGGCTCAGCCCCGCCTCGCCCGCCATCTGGTCGAGCGAAATTGCCTCCTCCAGATGCGCCTCCACCCACGCCGTTACCTTGCGCAGAGTGAACGCGGGCAGGCCCAGGCGGCGGGGTTCCTCCTCGTCCCCGGGCAGCGAGTAGGTGCGGATCAGGTGCACCGCGATGGCTTGGGCAATCCCCTGGACAAAGAGCGGGCTGGCCGGGCCCCGGGCGGTCAGTTCGCCGCGAAGCTGCTCCAGGAGCGCCTCCAGAACGGGATCGCGCCCGCCGGAAATCTCGCGCAGCAAAGCGCTTTTCATGGCCCGGCCAAACACCTCCCGGTAAGCCCGGGCGAAGATCGGCAACCCGATAAAAACCCGCATCGAGCTGAACGGCTCCTCCCCGATCACCTTCCAGCGCACTTCGTAAGGCGTGCGCGAGGTGGTGATGAAAAATTCGTTTTCGTTGAGCGTGTAGGACCACCACTCGCCGCCCAAGTCCCGCTCGGCGAACTCGGCCCGGCCCGAGAGTTTCCAGAAAATCGCGGGCTCGGCCACGGCGGGAACGATGACGCTCTGTTCGCAATCGGTCAGCGTGTAGATCTCCACCAGCAGGTCCTTCCACGCCTCGCCGGTGCCGGATTGCACCACGCTCCCCGGACTGTGGCGGGAGAATTCCTCGGCACGAATCGGATCGGGTGGCAGCGCCATGGGTTAGCCTCCGATGAGCGTCGCCACGTGGGCGGCGACGGTCTTGATGTCCGGCGCGGCCAGCGGCTTGCCGGTCGCGGGCCCCTCGCGCAGTTCACGGGCTTGGAAGAGGGTGCGGTCTTTCAAAATCCAGGCTTCCGGACGGTACGGCCCGACCAGGCGCGGATCGCTCCAGGTGTGGATGGAGAGCAAATGGGGCGTCAACGCGGCGGCGATGTGCATCGGGCCGCTGTCCACGCTGACGACGAAGCGCGCGTGGCGGATGAGCCAGATCATCTCGGCGATGCTGGTGTGGTTGAGCAGGTTAACCAAGTTCTCCGGCATCGGGTCGGGCAGCGCGGCATCGGCCCGCCCCGCTAGCACAACCGGGCACGCGAGCGCTTTGGCGAAATCCCCCGCTTGCTCGGCGGTGAGCGATTTTCCCTTGCCGCGCGAGAACGGATGGAGCAGCACGTAGCTCCCCTCGGCCAGCTCAAACCCGGCGGGGCGGTTCCCCGGCGGCAGATTCCAGACGAGCGGTTCGGAGCGCCCGGCTCCCACCTTCGCCGCCAGCTTCAGGCAACGCTCCACAGCGTGTTCGCGCCCGACGTGGGCCACGTCGTCGTAAAAATACCGCGCCCCCTCGCGGGCATCGGAAAGCCCGGCGAGCCGCCCGCCCCGGGCAAAGCGGCCCATGACGGCGCTGCGCAGGAGCCCCTGGAAATCGAGTACCAAGTCGCTCCGGTGCCCGGCGCGCAATTTCCGCAGCCAGCGGAGCGTCTTGAGCGGCAAACCGCCAAGCTCGCGCCGGGGAAAAAGCACGACTTCGTCCACGTCGGGGTTCCCCTCCAGCAGCGGCGACCACTCGGGGTTAACCACCCAGGCCAGCCGGGCCGTAGGCCAGGCGCGCCGCACGAGCGACACCGCCGGTAGCGTGTGCACGATGTCTCCGAGCGAACTCGGCTTGATGACCAAAATGGATTCCGGTGCCACGGGATAATCTTGCGCCCCCCTTGCGCCTCTTTAGGCCCCCAGGGCGAGCCGGTCCGCAAGCCGCTGCGGCAGCCCGGCCTCCACCACCTTGTCCTGGGCGGTGTTGATGTCGTATTCCACCCGGCGCAGCTCGACCAGGTTCTTATCGGCGTGGAAGATGCAGTAGGAGGCGTGCCAGTCCCCGTCGCGCGGCTGCCCGACGCTGCCGCCGTTGATGAAATACTTCTTCCCCGGCTCGATCTGGAGCACGTCGAGCGGCACGGACCGGACGGACTCGTCCCGCACGTAGGCGCGCGGCGAATGGGTATGGCCGAAGAAGCAGAGGTTGGTGAACTGGTAGTTAAAGCTCGCGGCGGCGTCGAGCTGGTTAAAGACGTAGCCCCACTGGTGCGGGGTATCGAGCGTGGCGTGGACGATGGTGAAGTCCCTCACCTGCCGCACGAGCCGCAGCTTGGAGAGCCATGCTTTATCCTCCTCGGGCAGGTGGGCGCGGGTCCAGCGGATCGCCGTGTCGGCCAGGGGGTTGAAGTTCTCTTTGTTATCGTTGAGGTAAGCCTGCTCGTCGTGGTTGCCCATCACCACGGGGCAGCCCAGGTTGCGGATGACATCCACGCACTCGTGGGGGTTGGCGTTGTACCCCACGATATCGCCCAGACAGACGTGGTGCGTACAGCCGCAGTCCCGTGCATCGGCCAGTACGGCCTGCAGGGCTTCCAAATTGGAGTGAATATCGCCGAAGATTGCAAAACGCATGGGACCGGAAGGGGGAGGGGCTACTATGGGTTTTTTGTAGGGGGCTTGTAAACTCTTTGCTCGGGGGGGATGGCGAGTTTTTCTTCAACCGCCGCCAGCCGCTTGAGGAGTGTGGAGGTCCTTTCCACGGGACCCTCGCGGTAGAGCCCCAGGAGCAGTTCGTAGGCCTGGGCCTCGTAGCCGGGGCATTGCGCCAGCTCGTAGGCGGCGAAGCGCTTCTCATACCCCATGCAATCGGGGAACTGGGCCGCCTTGGTGTAGGCTTCGTAGGCGCCGTAATGGTCATGGAGCTTGGTCATGAGCACATGGCCCAGGCGGTTGTAGAGCACGAAGCGGTCGGGGTTGTTGCTGACGCCGTCTTCCAGGAACTCGCGGCCCAGCTGCATGTACTCCCGGGAGGCCTTGACGCGGAGCAGCTGTCGGGGCTGTTTTTCGTCCTGAAGCGCGGCGGCGGCGGCGTCATAAGCCATGTAGTAGGCGGCCATCTCCCAGTAGACGGTAACGCGCGGCTCCAGGGTGGTAATCTGTTTGTAGAGGAAATGGACCCGGCTCCACTGGGTATTCTCCCAGGCGTCGTTGGCCTGGAGCGCCAGGATATCGGCGATGACCCCTCGGAACCCGCTCAACGCCGCCAGGAAGGCCCCCTGCCCGATCTGTTCGCGCAGGGAGATATTCAGCTTCGCCCCGTGGAAAAACGCGGCGCGATGCGCTTCGCCGATCCGCTGTTCCAGAGGGAACTTCGCGGCTCCGAAAGCAAGGAGCAGGAGCAAGATGGCGGCGACCCGTTTCACAGTTCCTTTTTGGCGAAGGTAAAGTAAGCCACGCAGGTATACACCGCGATGTAGAGGAACCCGAGCCCGCAGGTGTGCAGGAAGATGGGCAGCGGGATGGCGTTACCGGCGACGATATCGTCGGTCAGGTTAAAGAGCTGGAGATCCGGGAAGAGCAGCGCGACCACGGCCACGGTAGCCTTGGCCACGAAGCCGCCCCCGCCGCTCAGGCAGTAATCCCGAGCCATCGGCACCAGGTGGCCGATCAGGTAGACGGCCACGGAGATCACCACGGTAAAGATGTACGAGCTGGCAAAGGTGGAGATAAAGAGCGTCAAGGCCGCGAAGATGGCCGCCTTCAGGTAGATGGCGATGATCCCGGCGACGAGCGCGCTGCTGAACGTGCCCGCGTAAACCCCTTTGAGCGCCTCGGCGAGCGCGGCCGGGTTGCCGCCCAGCTCATGCCGCAGCCCGGCGACGACGAATTGCTCCTTGGCAAAGAGGACCACGGAGAACATCGCCCCCATGATCACCGTGGAAACGGCCAGGAGCAGCAGCACGCCGCAGAGTTTCCCCAGCAGGTACTCGAACCGGGGCACGGGCTTGGCGAGAATGGTGTAAAGGGTGCGGTCCTCGATGTCCTTGGGCAGCAGCATGGCCGTGGCCAGCACGGAGAGCAGCCAGGTGAAGATCGACATGGCCCCGAGCGAGACGTCTTTGATGACCTGGAATTGCAGCTCGGGCCGGATGAAGTCCATGAAGCAGGAGCAGCCGATCAGGACGAGCGCGAAGACGATCAGGAAATAAAAGACCTTCTGCCGGATCAAATCGAGCAGCGTATTGGCGGCCAGGGCCCCGATGCGCACCAGGGAAAAAGCGCGGTGCCGGGCCAAGGAAGCGGCGGCGGGGGTGGAAAGGGTCGTGGGTGAGTCACTCATTTCGTCACCTCCAGGAAGAAGCGTTCCAGCGGGGCGTGGGGTTTACTTTTTTCAACCAAGCGCGCGCCACACGCCGCGGCCTCGGCCTCGAAGCGGGCCAGCAGCTCAGGCGAGGCGTTCTCGAAGATCAGCTGGGTCTGGTTTTCGATGGCCACGAGTTTGTCCAGCTCCCCTTCGCAGACGAGGCGGCCCTTGTGGAGAATGCCCACGCGGTCGCACACCTCCTGCACCTGGCCGAGCAGGTGGGAGCAGAGCAGCACGGTGATGCCCCGCGCCTTGAATTGCAAAATCAGGTCCCGGATATCGCGCGAACCGGCCGGGTCAACGCCCGCCGTCGGCTCGTCGAGCACCAGCAGGCGCGGCTCCTGGATGAGCGCCTGGGCCAGGCCGATGCGCTGGAGCATTCCCTTGGAAAAGCCCCCGAGGCGGCGGTGCTCGGCGTCCTCCAGCCCGACGACGGCGAGCAGCTCGTGCACGCGGTCCCGGAGGGCCTGCCCGCCCATGCCGCAGAGCCGCCCGTAGAAGCGGAGCGTCTCGCCCGCGGTCAGGAATTTGTAAAAATAGGGGTTCTCCGGCAGGTAGCCGACCTCCTCGTGGCTCTCCACGCGGGTCGAGTCGCGGCCAAAAATCCGCGTCGTGCCCGAGGTGGCGCTCACCAGGCCGAGCAGGATCTTCATCGTCGTGCTCTTGCCCGAACCGTTCGGCCCGAGGAGCCCGTAGACCTGCCCCGGCTCGACGGAAAGCGAGAGATCGTGGACGGCCACCACCCGCTCCCGCTTGAACGGGATGGGGTAGACCTTGGTTAAGTTCCGAATCGAAATGGCGGGTTCAGACATGGAAGTGAAAAAAGGATCGTCAAACCTGGAAGATAGCAGATTGCGCGCTTTTGGCTTCTTTTGCCTTCATTTTCCGAGAGCGAACCCGTGCCCCGGCAACAAAATGGGGATGCCGCCCTGCACGGGGTAGCCCACCCGGCCATCCTCGCGGACCAGTACGGCCTCAAGCGGCAAGGAGGGGTCCCACTGGGGCGCTGTGGCGGGGACAGAGAGCGCCCCCTCGCGGCGAAGCGCCTCCAGCCCGGCCAGCACTTCGGCAGAGGCCAGGGCCAGGCGCTGACCGCTCTCGGGGCAGCGCAGAAGTTCTAGAAACAGGGGAACCATGGTTAGGGGGAAAGCTTTATACGCCATCAGGCCGCCTCCCGGCAACCCCTTATGCACCAACAAAGCCCCCGTGGTTGAGCGCCTCGACGCCATCCCAGCGGCACGATCCGGCGATGGCCCGGGTGACGAACGCCTTGGCCTCGGCCACGGCCACCCGAAGCTCCAGCCCGCGCGCCAGCCCGGCGGCAATGGCGGCGGAAAGGGTGCAGCCGGTGCCGTGGGTGGAGACACCCGCGACGCGCTCGGCAGCAAAGACCTCCGACTCCCCGTTCGGGGTGACGAGGACATCCGCAGCCTCCCCCTTGAGGTGCCCGCCTTTGATCAAAAACGCGCAGCCGTACTGGCCGCTAAGCACCCGGCCCGCCTCGGTCATTTCCTTGAGCCCGGCCACGGGGCGCCCCAGGAGCGCGGTGGTCTCGGCCAGGTTGGGCGTTACCAGGCGCGCCAGCGGGAGGATGCGCTCCCGGACGCTCTCAGCCGCCGCCGGTTCCAGGAGCGGCGTGCCGCTGGTAGCGACCATTACGGGATCGACCACCAGGGCCTCGGGACGCACTTTCTCCAGCTCCCAGGCCACGGCCTCCACGATGCCCTGGGAATGGAGCATCCCCGTTTTTAGCGCCGCCACGGGGAAGGTCTCAAAGCACATCCGGATCTGCTCGGCCACCACCTCGGGCGGCAGCGTAGCGATGGAGCCGACCCGCCCGGGGACCTCCGCCACCACACAGGTCACGGCGGTCAGGCCATAGACGCCGAGCGCGGAGAACGTTTTCAAATCGGCCTGGGCCCCGGCTCCGGCACTGCAATCGGAACCAGCGATGGAAAGGGCGACGGGAATGGTCATGACGCGGCAACGTAGCGACCCGCCCCTCTCGCCGCAAGCCCCGCGAAAAATCTGCCGGGATTATCACTGGAAAACGCCCGGCTCCGAGTCCATATTGACGCGGATTTTAACCATGACATCCTTTCGTCAACTCGAGTCGCTCCGTGTCACACTCGACAAACTGGTGTACATGCCCAAGCTGGAGACCCCGGCGGAACGGCCCCACCCCTTTGCCTACTACCTGACGATTGAAAACCGTTCAGAGGAGACCGTCACCATCCGGGGCCGCAAATGGGTCGTCACCGACGAAAAGGGGAACCGGATCGTCATCGAGGGGGACGGCGTGGTGGGCAAAACGCCCCGCCTGGAGCCGGGCGACCATTTTTCCTATCACTCCTACCACGTCGTGGCGACCGACAGCGTGGCCGAGGGGGCGTTTTTCGGCTCCAGCGAATCGGGCGAGCCGGTGGCGACGCTCATTCCCCGCTTCGAGATGAAGATCCCCCGGGGACCAGAGTAACCCGCGCCTATTTTTGGGCGGAAATCTGGTCAAAGACCCCGCCGTCAGCAAAGTGGACATCCAGTGCCTGCTTCCAGCTTCCCGCGATCTCCTCGATGGTCAGCAGTTTGAGGGCGGGGAACTCGGCTTGGTGCTTTTGCAGCACCGCAGAGGAACGCGGCCGGAAGTGGTGCCGGGCGGCAATCTCCTGGCCTTCGTCGCTAAAGTGATACCGCAGGTATTCCTCGGCCAGCTTGCGGGTGCCGTGCCGGTCTACGACGGTATCGACCACCGCCACGGGCACCTCCGCGAGCACGCTCACCGAGGGCACGACGACCTCGAATTTATCCGCGCCCAGTTCGGCGATAGCCAGCTGGACTTCGTTCTCAAAGGTCAGAAGCACGTCGCCGATGCCCCGTTGTGCAAAGGTGGTCGTCGCCCCGCGCCCGCCAGTGTCCAGCACCGGGACGTTGGCAAAGAGCGCCTTCACGAATTCCCGTGCCTTGGTTTTATCGCCGCCGCCCGCCTGCAAGGCGTACCCCCAGGCGGCGAGGTAGCTGTAGCGGCCGTTGCCGGAGGTTTTGGGGTTCGGGATGATCACCTGCACGCCCTGGCGCACGAGGTCGGGCCAGTCTTTGATCCCCTTCGGGTTGCCCTTCCGCACGAGGAAGAAAATGGTGGAGGTAAACGGGGCGGCGTTGTCGGGGAGCTTTTGCGTCCAGTCTGCGGCGAGCAGTTTTTTGTCGGCGATGGCGTCGATGTCCGTGCTCTGGTTCATCGTGACGACATCCGCCTCCAGCCCGTCAATGACGGCCCGGGCCTGCTTGCTGGAGCCGCCGTGGGACTGGTTGATCGTCAGCGGGCCGCCGCCCTGGGCTTTCCAATGCGCCTCAAAGGCCGGGTTAAATTCCCGGTAAAACTCCCGCGTCACATCGTAGGAAACATTGAGCAAAGAGACGGGGGCCGCCGCTTCGCCGGGAGTCACCGCCAGAACCGCAAGCGCGGCGGCGAACAGAGCCGGAACAGCACGGCGCAACGGGCGCGCCACCAGATGGGAGCGAAAAGTAGTCATCGTGCGGATTATATATACCCATTGAGTAGGTAGTCTATAAGATTATTCGACGACACGCGGATTTTGAAAACACGAGGGCTTATGCCTCAGGCGTAAACTTTGCCAGCGGGACGACGAGATTGGCGGGCAGCGGCCTGACGCGTTCCAGGATGCGCGGGGCGACTGAGGCCCCGGTGGCGTAGGCCGCCGACATCATTTCGAGCTTGGCGTCGAGGTTATCGATGTGATGGAGGGCGATGGCCTCGGGCGTCTTGGGGAGCACGGGGGAGCCGAAGGCCATTTCGCCATGGTGCGCGGCGATTAAGTGGATCAAGTGATTGCGCACGTCCTCGCTGGAGGGCGTCAGCGCCGACCATCCCGCTGCCTCCTCGGAGGCGAAAATCTTGCGCCAGAGGGCGTTGATGACCTCAATCCCGATGGAAATATGGCCGATCAACTCGCCCCGCTCGTCATAGGGCATCGCGAACCCGCGCGGCTCGGGGCAGCATTCCCAGAGCTTGCCGCAATCGTGGAAAAAGACCCCGGAGAGGAGCAGATCGCGGTTAAGCTGGGGGTAGACCCCGGCCAAGGCGTCGGCGGCGCGGAGCATCTGGGCGACGTGCTCGACGAGGCCGCCCCGGCGGGCATGGTGATAGGTGCGCGCGGCGGCTGTGCGACGGAAGCGCTCGCCGAATTCCTCCAAAAACGTCCGGCAAATCGCATGCAGCCGGGGGTCGGCGATGCTCCCCAGGAGCGTGCGGATCGTTTCAAAATCCCGCGCTTGCTTTTCGCGCAACGAAGCGGGCCCGCCAAGGAGCAGCTCCACCTCGGTCTCCTCCAGGATGCGGCCCGTCCAGCGGCGCGCCTCGACCCCGAAGGCCGGATGCGCCGAGAATTCCCCCTCCACCTCGACAAACGCCCCCTGCGGCAAGCTCTCGCAGAAAGCGTAGGCCGGGGAATCGCTCCAGGCGCGCAGCGTTAGCTTCCCCTCGGCATCGGCGGCGGTCAGCTCCCAATAGGGCTTGCCGTCGCGGGTTTGCTTGGGCGTCACCGCGTCGGCCTGGGCGTGGAAGCTGGCCTCAACCCGGCTTTCCTGAGCCTGAGCCGCGCGTTTGATCTCGGGAATCGTAAGGAGCGTCATGGGAAGAGTGAATGTATCGCCGGATCGGCCCCATTTTCACAGATTATTTTTCTTCCAAGGCTGCGGCATCCGGCGTAACAAGGCGGTGGACTAACCGCATATCGCGTATGACGCTCACCCCACCGCATGGACGTTTTCTGGTTCGGATGCTTGGCCTGGCGCTGCTGAGTGCCCCGCTCCCGCTATTGGCGCAACAGATTAAAGTCGGTTCGGGTACCGACCTCGCTCTACCGCCCGGCTGGAAAGTCATTGAAAACCACCAGGATGGGACCCCCTCGGCGGCCTCATCGTGCCTCGACATCAAGGCTTCCGCACTACTGCTGACAGCCCGCCCGGACGATCCCCGCCGCCGCGTACTACTCTCGGTTTACCGCACCGCATTCCAGTCTCCCGGCCCCGCCCCGCTCGACGGAGAGCGCGGCATCCAGGCAGAAACCGAAAAGCTCCTCTGCTCAATGCTCAACCTCGGCTACAGCCCTACGGACGTCAAAACGAGGACGACCAATTCCTCCAAGGGCACCCGGATCGTGACGATCGAGATCACAGGCAAAGGCGCGGCGGGCGATGAGCGCATCTTTACCGAAGCCGCCGCCGGAGAAGCGGCCATTGTCCGGATTTCCCTATCGCGAGCCAAGGAAGACGGCACGACAGCCCAGGACCTCAGCGCGATCCTCAATTCGCTAACCGTCGGCGAGAAGCTGGTCGTCGCCAACAGCGCCGCCTTCGCACCCGGCACTCCGGGCTCACCCGCTCCCGCATCCCAGCCCGTCGGAGCCGTCCCGCCGACTTCGGCCCCCACCCCGGCCCAGTCCAGCGCCGAAACCGCAAAAATCGTCTCTGAATACTCCGACGCTCTCCTCATCGTGGAGGGCAAGGAGAGCACCGGGAGCGGCTTTGTTTGCACGATGGGAGGGAAGCCCTACGTCATATCCAATGCCCACGTCATCTGCTTCAGCCCCGGCTTCAAGCTCACCAACGTCAAGGGAGGCGGGCTCACCGTCGGAGCGGGCGGCGTCGCGGTGGGGCACGACATCGTACGGATGGAAGCCCAGAATCCGCCCAAGAGTTTCGAAGTACTGGAGAACATCGACACCAGCATCAAAATCGGCGACGAAGTCACCGTGCTCGGCAACGTCCGGGGAGCCATGGTGGTCAAGCCCGTGGATGGAAAAATCCAGGGGATTGGCCCGAACCTGATCGAAGTGGACGCCCCGTTCGAACCCGGCAACAGCGGCAGTCCCATCGTGCACAAGGCCACGGGGAAGGTCATCGGCATCGCCACCTACCTGCTCAAACGCGAGGTTAAGAACAACGGCGACACCGTGACCACCGACGTCCGGCGGTTCGGCTACCGGCTCGATTCCGTCAAAACCTGGGAGCCGATCAACTGGCAAGTCCTCTTTAACCAGGGAGCGACCGTGGGAAAGATCGAGAGCGTCAGCGACGATTTCATCCGGCTCTTTGACTCGAAAAGCAGCAGCCGCTTCGAACCGAGCTACTACAAATCGCCCGGGATGCAGCGGGTGATGCAATCATTCTCCGGGCGAGTAAAGGCCCACAACCGCCTGTCCGCAGGGGAGCAAAAAATGATCCTTCAGCAGTTCCTGGGAGACCTCCGCAGCGTCAGCAGGAACGATATTCCGAGCTTCGACATGCGAACCGGCTACGATTACTTCCGTCGCGTGATGGAGGAGCAAATCAGCTTCCGCGAACAGGTTTATAAAGACCTCTCCTTCCAGATCGAGCAGCGCTCGTCGAGCTGGTTCTAGGCTTCTGGCGGGAACCACGCCGCCAGCTCCCCGACGCTCAGCTCCTTCACCGTGTGCACGGCCCGGTCGGCCATGCCCAGTTCCTCGATCGGGTGAGTCGTGGCAATGGCGATCACGCGCATACCGCCCGCCCGCGCGGCTTCGATGCCCGCAAAGGCGTCCTCAAAAACCACGCAGCGCTCCGGCTTGCGCCCGATGCGCGCGGCTGCTTTCAGGAAGACCTCGGGGTTGGGCTTGCCGAGGGTCACGTCCTCGGCGGATACGATGGCGTCAAACAGCGGGCCGAAGCCGAGGCGGCCCAGGGCGGCATCCAGATTCGCGCGCGGCGTGGAGGAGCCGACGGCCCGGGGAACGCCCGCGTCGCGGAGCGCTTCGAGCCATTCGCGCACGCCAGGAAGCGGCTCCAGGGGCTCGGCGGCCATCAGTTCGCGGTAAAGCTCCTCCTTGCGGTTGCCCAGGCGCTCGATCTCCTTAGGCTCGGTGGCCCAGCGGTAGATCTCGGGGATGATGATCTGGTTTTTGCGCCCGAAACCGAGGACGAAATGGTTCTCGGGAAGCGGCAAGTGCTCCTCTTCGGCGAGCAGCTCCCAGGAGCGTTTATGATGGCGGGAGGAGTCGATAATGACGCCGTCCCAATCGAAAATAGCCCCCCAGGAACTGGTCATCGGATCTTCTGTGTTTTTAGGAAAGTGGCTGCCCGGCATAGATTCGAACTATGACTAGGTGAGTCAAAGTCACCTGTGCTACCCTTACACCACCGGGCAATCAACACCCCGGCGACGGATCGCCGGGGAGCGTCTTGATAGCCGTTTGGCTCTACGATTGCAAGCGGATGAGCAGATTTTTTCCAGTCATTTCCGCCGGGATCGGCAGATCGAGCATGGTAAGCAGCGTCGGAGCCACGTCGGCCAGGATGCCGTCGTTGAGCTTATACTGCGCGGCATCTGCGCCGACGTAGATCAGGTGAACCAAATTGGTCGTGTGGGCCGTGTTGGGCGAGCCGTCGGCGTTGCGCATCTGCTCGCAGTTGCCGTGGTCGGCGGTGATGAGGGCTTTGCCGCCGAGGCGGAGGATTTCGGCCACAACGTCTTTAACTGCGGTGTCGATGGTCTCGACGGCCTTGATGCCCGCCTCGATGAAGCCGGTGTGGCCCACCATGTCGGGGTTGGCGAAGTTGAGCACCACGAAGTCGTAGTTGTGCAGGTCGGCCACGACTTTCTTGGTGACCTCGGCCGCGCTCATGCGGGGCTCCAGGTCGTAGGTGGCGACTTTGGGCGATGGGACGATGACACGGTCCTCGTGAGCGAACGGGGCCTCGATGCCGCCGTTAAAGAAGTAGGTGACGTGCGGGTATTTCTCGGTCTCGGCGATGCGGAGCTGTTTCAGGCCCGCCTGGCTGACGACTTCGCCCAGGATGTTGGTCATTTCCTCGGGCCCGAAGACGCACGGACAGCCAAAGGTTTTGTCGTACTGGGTGAGGGTGACGAAGTGGACCTTGGGGGTGACTTCGCGGTCGAATCCCTTGAAATCAGGCCGCAGGAAGGCTTGGGAGATCTGCCGGGCGCGGTCGGCGCGGAAGTTGAAGAAGAAGACGACGTCGTCGTCATGAACGCGCTGCTCGTTGGCGTGGGAGAAGATCAGCGCGGGCAGGAATTCGTCGGTCTGGCCGTTGGCGTAGAGGTCGCTGACGGTCTCGGACGGGCTCAGAGTGGAGACGGTGCCGCGGCCCAGCACGATGGCGTCCCAGGCGAGCTTGTTGCGCTCCCAGCGGTTATCGCGGTCCATGGCGTAGTAGCGGCCGACGACGGTGGCGATATAGGCGCCGCTCGGTTTGAGCTCCTCGGCGAGCTTTTTGAGGTATTCCGCGCCGCCGGTGGGCGAGCAGTCGCGGCCGTCGGTGATGGCATGGACCATGATGTCGTCCACGCCCGCTTCCTTCGCGGCATTACAGAGCGCCACGAGGTGCTCCATGTGGCTGTGGACGCCGCCGTCGGAGACGAGGCCCAGGAAGTGGAGGCGCTTGCCCTTGGCCTGGGCAAAGGCGGTCTGGAGGACGGGGTTCTCCTGGAGCTTGCCCTCGGCCACGGCTTTGTTGATGCGGGTGAGGTCCTGGTAGACGACGCGGCCCGCGCCGAGGTTCAGGTGGCCCACCTCGGAGTTGCCCATCTGGCCTTCCGGCAGGCCCACGCTCAAGCCGCTGGCGCTGATTTTCGAGCCCGGGTAGCGAGCGTAAAGGTCGTTATGGAACGGGGTTTGGGCCAGGAGGGTCACATTGCCATCGGCCTCGGCGGAAGCCTTGCCATTCGGATTGATTCCCCAACCGTCGCGGATGATGAGCACTACAGGTTTAGACATATTTTTGCCTTAATTTCCCATACCCTCACCCCCTTTGGCAATGGCGGAATCTCGGGGGGCCGCGCTCTATGTGCAACGGGGCCGCGAGAAACACCGCAGAAAGCCCAGCAGGCAAACGCCGCCCATAAGCAGCATCGCTTGGGAGGGTTCCGGCACCAGGGCCAAGGTCACGTCATTGGAGTCGGGGCCTCCGCTGTAGTCCAGCTCGTAGAGTAAGCTGTCGACGACGAAGGTGTAAGCATCGCCGCCAACCGGCGTGAGCACGACCTGGGTCCCCGATACCGTTACAGCGCCGAACGTGCCGCTGATAAGGCCCACCCCGGTTTCATCAATCAGCGTGACGGGTAAGCTGGGGGTTAAAAAACTTAGCCCGGTAAGCGCCAGGGTGCCGGACAGCGACACCGAGCTGCTCGCCTTGACCTGGCCGACGCTTGTGGAGCTGGTGATGGCGGAGGCCAGCGTGGAGGTCTCGTCGAGCGTCATGGTGGTAAGGCTCAAGGCTTGCCCTGCGGTGGGCGCAACGGTCCCGCTATAGGCAAAGACATTCCCTACGGATCCGCTGCCTCCCAGGGTGGCCCCGGCTTCGACCCTCACGGTGCCGCTGGTGTAAAGCGAGCCGTTCACGTCCAGCTCGCCTGCGGAGACCTGGGTAAGGCCTCGGTAGGTGCTTGCGGCAGTGAGCACGGTGGTTCCCGAGCTCAGTTTGGTCACGGAGAGCTTACTGCCAGTCATTTTCGCCCCAAAGGTGTAAAGGTCGGTGTGGTTGAAATTGACCATCGCCGTGCCGTCTCCCCCAGTGATGGCCTCCGCGTTGACGGTCCCGGCACTCCCTCCCGTGCCGATGTTTACCGTCGCGTTGGCAGTGGAGTTCGTCGCCACGAGCAATTGTCCTTTCCCATCGCTGTGGGAGGTCACGGTTCCCGGCCCCGCAACCGTCAGGACCCCCGTGCCGGAGTTGCCGATGGTAATGTCGTTATCCGTAGACAGGCACGTTCCCCCCGTAATCACGGCAGAACCGCTGCTGCCTGCGGCGTTACCCAGGTACATGTTCTTCACCGAGAGAAGGCCGGAGCTGATCAGCACGCTTCCCGAACCCCCGCTGGAGGTCCCCACCCGTAACAAGGCCGCCGTTCCGTTGGTCACGGTAATGGCACCGCCGTTGTTAAGAATCGCCGTACTCGATGCCACCGGCACCCCTCCATCCCAGTTCCCGGAGTCTTCCCAGTTACCGGAGGTTGCCGTCCACGTTGAAGTAGCCGCATGGCCCAACGTTGCCAAGGCGAGAAAGGCCAACCCCATAAGGCCCTCCATAAGAGTTCCTTTGATTGCTTTCATTTGGCTGGAATTCGCCACCCCTCCAGCTCTCGGACTCGGAAACTTGGGGCCCCCCCTCTGCTGCCCCCCGCGCGATTTTCCCATCCCCCCTTTTGGCAATGGCGGATTCGCTCGGTGCCCGGAATGGCAATCAGTCGAACTTGTGCCGGGGCGGCTGGCGCAGAACCTTTCGCCAAAACGGGGAGTAGTAGGGGTTGCCGCGAATGGCCGCGGCCCGGCGTAAGAGATCCTCCGCTTCCCGGCTCCGGCCGGTGTGCTGATAAATTTCCGCCAGGGTTTCCAGGCCCATGGCCACTCCGATATAGCGCGGGCCTTTGGTTTTCTCCTCCAGCTCCACGCAACGCACTTGGCACGCCTCGGACTCCGCGTACATACCCCGCCGGAAGTACGTCCGCCCCAGGTGATAGAGCGAACCGGCGACTTCGTAGCTGTTCGCGCCGTGAAGGGCGGTGTTGATCGCCACTTCCTTTTTGGCGATGGCCTCCGCGTCGGAATAGCGTTTTTGGAACTCGTAAAGCACCCGGATCCCCTCCAAATGAGGCAGGATATTTTCGCTATGGCGCCCTTCGTGTTTCTCAAGCCAGGCGATTTTCCGGCCTTCCGTCTCGATTACCTCGGCGTAACGGCAGGGTTCAACCGTCCCGACAGAGCAGGAATGGGCCCAGTCGTCGGCGGTCATATGGCGCTCGAAAAGCTTTCTTCTCGCCCGCTCTTCCTCCGGATCGTAAAAGCGCATCCAACCCCTGTCGTGATTTGGGCAGTCGATGTTATTCACATGGTGCTCATAATACTGAATCAAGCCGCAATTGGTGCAGACATACTTGTAATCAGCATCAGCGTTGAGCGCGGCTGAAAAGAAAACGGCGACGCCAAGGATCGCCAAAACAGTGCGGCTCGAACATCTTAAGAGGTAACGGGGCATTCCATGTTCCATGGGCGCGAGCTTATGGAGCCCCCGCTACGGATGCAAGGCAAAGACTGCCGCCAAGATGATCGGATCAATCCAGAAAAACCCGAATCCGGAATCGCCTTTGGAAAAGCAAATGGACCCGGAAAATAAGCCCCCGGTAATTTTTGCCGTAGATTTCCATGCAAAGAAAGGGTCGTTTCGGGTTGAAACCCTGCCTGGGTCCCTTATGTTGACTTGAACGATGAAGAGCGAAGACGATTTCCAGTACGCCGTCGAGAACACGAAAGTAATCGTGGCCCCGGATCGGCGTATCGCGACCTTCGGCAGCACCAGCTTCCGCTTCCACCTCGTCAGTGAATTGCTCGACCGGGTGAACGTGGTGCGCGTGCGCGACGGCCGGATCGAGGCCGATCAGCCCCGCATCGTTTCCCCGCAGAATTTTTCCAAGGTTCTCCTGGAGGGTTTTGGGGAAAAGGCCCGCCGGTACGCCGATTCGCTTGAAGAGCACAAGCTGACATTCCTCAAATACGGCTTCCAGTTCCGCAAGGGGGACGTGATCGAGGAGGTCGTTCATGGAGCCCTTCCCGAGGTCATCGAGCGCATCCAGGGCCGCATCAACCCGGCAGAGGAGCCGCTCACGGCCATTATCGAGGGGGTGGACGATGCCTGGGAGGTGTGTCTTTTAAAATTCACGGTTGACCTGGTGCAACAGTCCGCTGGCGGCAATGTGAACGATTTCCGCCGCAGGGGGCTGTTGTAGAGCGCGCGATGAGACTGGGCTGTATCTTCAAGACCCTGACGATCCTGGGGCTGAGCACGGCGGTTTTCGGTTCCGCCGGGTGGTTCGGCTACCAGTTGATTGTCAAGCCGCAGCAGGCACCTCCCGGAGAGCTGGCCGCGGGGAAGTCCGCGCCGCCGCCGGACCCGAGCCTACCCGATTTCGAGAAAACGATGAAGGTGGCCAGCGGCCGCGATTTGGTGAAAACCCGCGACGCGCTGGAGCGGTTTATCGAGAATTACCCGTTTTCGACCAAGCTGGATGAGACGCGCAAGGCGCTCGGCAAGGTGAATAGCGACATTTTTTTCTCAACGGTGGATTCGCCAGACAAGGTCCGTTACGAGATTCGCTCAGGCGATGCCCTGGGGAAGATCGAGCGGAAGCTCAAGACGACGGGGGAGCTGATTATGCGCTGCAATAATCTGGATGACCCGCGACGCCTGCGCATCGGCCAGGTGTTGCTGGTGACTCCGGCGGATTTTTCGGTGACGGTGGACCGCAAGACGCGGGTGGTGACGCTGTTTAATCAGGGGAAGTTTTTCCGCGAGTACGCCGCGCAAAGCTGGAATGTCCCGGCGCCAAAGAAGGGGACGGAGAAGCAGCCGATCGCGGCGAAGGTGACGCGGAAGATGGCTTGGCGCGACGGGAATCCGGTGAATTTCCCGGCCAAGGAGTATATGGGCAGCGACCGCTGGGTGGAGACGAGCGCCAAGGGGTATGCGTTTTTTACAGAGGGGGGCCAGAAGCCGGTCTACGGCATCGGAATCGCTCCGGATGAAATGGAGGAGATTTCGACGCTCCTCAAGCAAGGCGTGCCCGTCAACATTAAGTAGGATTTAGCCGCAAAAAGGCAGAGGGCTCACGCAA
>DBMP01000010.1 GCA_002298145.1 Spartobacteria bacterium UBA695
AACCGCGTTAACTAACGATTATACGGCAGTTAATATAGGGCAGCTTAAGACAATTGCAATGCCCCTATTTAATAGATTATTGCGGGCGGGGTATCAAGGGCATCCTCTAGAATCCGGGACATATCCATGGGTTGGCAAAGAAGTTTCCGCAAACGATTACGCCATGGCAAATATCGGGCAGCTTAAGAACCTATTTAGTTTTGATATCACCGCCAAAACGCATACCGATAATCCACTGCCTGATTGGTGGCTGCAACATTACTTTGGGGGGGTAGATATTAGTCCGACAGCGAATGCTCAAAATATTCCAGGATTAAGCAACTATGAATCGTATCAATTGGGACTCAATCCAAACGATTATTACAACGGCGTAGAGCCAACATTGGAAATTGTCAGTGGAAACGGACAAGTCGGAATACTAGGCCAAATCTTAAGTCCGCTGGTAGTAAGGGTAACTGACGGTCATCAAAAAATCTTGGCGTCAGCACCAGTTGAGTTTTCGGTTTCGGGGAGTAGTGCAACGTTAATGCTCTCGGCCACGGCAGGATCATCGGTGACAAGTCAAGTAACGAGGACAGGAACGGACGGTTTGGTGCAAGTATATGCAACTCTTACTGCCGCAAATGCCGATCCTGTGGTAACAGCAAAGCCCTATGGATCATATTCAAGTAATGCACTGTTCTATTTGCACTCTGTTTTACATTCTGCCCCGATTATAAGTTCTGGCCCAGAGCACAATTTAGCGGTATCAGTTGATGGAAAGTTATGGGCTTGGGGCCGGAACTATTATGGACAACTTGGAGTCGGCAGCGACATTGACTACTGGTTCCCAATTTGTGTAGATGGAATGGATAATATCTGTTCAATAGGGGCGGGATCCTACCACAGTGTTGTTTGTAAAGAAGACGGCACGATATGGACGTGTGGTTACAACTATTATGGGCAGTTAGGTACATCTACCAACCTAGGGCAATATGGCACGCCCAATACCACATTTGTACAGCTCCCCAATATGAGCGGATTTACTGCCGTTGCAGCGGGCGATAAGCATACTCTTGCGCTTAAGAGTGATGGAACTGTTTGGGCGTGGGGATGGAATTCATATGGGCAATTGGGTGACGGCACATCGACGGACCGATCTGCGCCGGTGCAGGTTATTGGGCTTACAAATGTAGTAGCTATCGCGGCAAGCACTATACACAGCATAGCCTTAAAAAATGACGGAACTGTGTGGGCTTGGGGTTATGGAGGTGATGGTGAACTTGGGAATGATAGTTCCAATAGTTCAAACACGCCGGTGCAGACAAGTGCTACAGGAAGCATGGTTTCGATATCCTGTGGTTATTATTATAACTTGGCGGTGAGAAATGACGGTACTGTGTGGACATGGGGCTTAAATGGAAGGGGGCAATTGGGCGACGGAACCACGAATTCACGAAATAAGCCGGTGCAAGTTTCAGGGCTCAATAATGTTGCTAAGGCTGTTGCTGGGCGGCAGCATGGGGTGGCATTGAAAAACGATGGCTCTGTTGTTGCTTGGGGCGACAACTCTTATGGACAGTTAGGAGACGGAACCACGACTCAAAGGCGTACGCCGGTAGCGGTTGTGTCAAGTAGCGGAACTGGAAATCTCAATGGAATCCAGGTGGTTAGTGCGGGCGACAATACCATAGCCTCGGGAACCGACGGCTCTATTTTTGGTTGGGGGAGAAACAATTTTGGGCAGATTGGTAATGAGCAAAATGCGGATACATCATTACCTGTTATACTGACAGATTTCACGTTGGAGCGTCAGGCCGCTGCTCCAACCCTATCCCCAGCCGGGGGCGCCTACCTAACTGCACAATCTGCTATCGTTTCATGCACAACCCCCGAAGCTGTTATCCATTATCGAACGGATGGAACGATGCCCAATAAAAACGATCTAATAATTAATTCTGGTTCAACAATTTCGATTAATGCAACGGGGGAACTTAGAACCAAGGCGTTTAGTCCAGGGCAAGTTTCAAGTCGGACCAAGAATGCTAGTTACATCATAGGCTCTTTGCTTAGTGCGGGAATAAATCATTCCCTGGCGGTAACTCCGGACGGGCAGTTGTGGAGCTGGGGGTATAATTACTACGGTCAACTCGGATCCGGGACGAATGTTAACGGATTGTATCCGGTACAGGTGAATGGCGTATCTGGTCTTAGGTCCGTGGCAGCCGGAGAACTCCATAGTGTAATCTGCAAAAATGACGGGACAGTTTGGGCGTGCGGGCGTAATTATACTGGACAGCTTGGGATCGCAACGAATTATCAATCGTCCACGGCAAATGCACTATTTGTTCAGATTCCGAATTTAACTGGTTTCGTATCGGTTTCGGCAGGGGACTATCACACACTCGCTTTAAAAGGCGACGGAACGGTATGGGCCTGGGGAGATAATAGCTATGGCAAATTGGGTGACGGGACAACCACCAGTCGGTATACACCGATGCAAGTTCAAGGGCTCGACCATATCATTGCTGTTTCGGCGGGTAATTCCCATAGTGTTGCATTGAAAGACGACGGTTCGGTATGGGGTTGGGGGTATAACGGATACGGTCAGCTTGGAGTTGGAACGTACAACAACTATACATCTCCTGTATGCTTGGGAACAATTAGGGATGTCATTGAGATTTCTTGCGGTTCCAATTTTACAGTCGCGCTCAAAGCGGATGGAACAGTTTATGCATGGGGCAACGGCGGTTCTGGACAGTTGGGTGCTGGTGGGGATATTTACAGCTCTTACGTGCCGATTCAAGTGCCTGGGCTTACGAGGATCGTCCAAGTGGCTGCCGGTCAAAATCACACAGTCGCGTTGAAAAGCGACGGGACCGTTTGGGGTTGGGGAGGCAATCAGTACGGCCAACTTGGGCAAGGGAATTCAGGCAGCGATACCAATCAGTTCAGCCCCGTACTTATCAACGGTTTAAATGGGATTACAGCAATAAGCGCAGGAAACAATACGCTGGCATTCCGAAACGACGGAACCGTATGGGCCTTTGGAAACAATCAATATGGACAGTTGGGAAACAATTCGACAACGAAATCCAACGTTCCGGTGGCGGTCGAATATATAGCGACAGCCCCTGCGGCTCCGTCTGGGTTACAAGGTAGCTTTGTCTCAAAGACTTATCATCTAACATGGACCGACAATTCCGATAATGAAGAACATTTTATCGTTCAGCACAGTTCCAACGGAGGCACGACGTGGAGCGATATCGGTAGCGTTGGCTCAAATGTCACTTCGTTTGACTATTTGGCTTGGGAAGAAAATGACAATTTCCGGGTTGTTGCAGAACGTTACGGAGCTCGTTCGAATCCATCGAATGTGAATTTAGTCACTGATAGAGATCAGGACGGCGACGGGATGTCAGATATATGGGAGATTAAAAATGGATTAAATCCCGATGATCCATCTGACAAAAGCGAAGATTTGGATCGTGATGGATACCCAAATGTTTACGAGTACACTCATAGCGCGGACCCACAAGCTGCGTTGTCAGTACCAGTTGCTGATGTATTTGTAAATAAGACTGGCACATCAGGAACCTCTATCGCCTATACGACAATCCAAAACGCCATTGATTCGATCACGAATGACTATAAAATCATACGAGTGGACTCCGGTACGTATAACGAGAATCTCACAATGGGCACTCACAGCGTGCTGCTGATTTCAAGTAGCGGGGCAGCCACGACGATTATCAGCGGAACCAGCGGCGGGAGTGTCATCGGGATTTCGAGTGACGTGGTAATCAATGGCTTCACCATCACCAGCGGTTCGGGAACGCAAAACGGAACGTCAGGAACAGGCGGCGGGGTCTTCGTACAAGGCGGCAGCCCCCGTTTGACAAATTGTGTTGTTAAAGGAAACAGCGCCGCAGTGGGCGCCGCAATTTACAGCAGCGGCAGTTCTCCAGTGCTCCTGAACTGCACCGTTGCTGGAAATTCGAGTAGTTCAGGAGCGGCGATTGCCGTGGCCTCTGGGTCAATGACGGTAACCAACACCATCCTGTGGAATCCTGCCGTTTCGAGCGAAATTTCTGGAACAGGTTTAACAGCGTCTTATAGTGATATTCGCGGCGGACTGACGGGAACGGGGAATATCAACGCTGCCCCGTTGTTGACGGCGGACTTCCATCTCAACCCAACCTCTCCGTGCAGAGGAATTGCGAACTTCAAGGCGTCTCCATTGGTCGACATAGATGGTGATCCTCGTGGGGCGAACAGCTCGGATATCGGGGCAGATGAATTTGGGCTTCCTCAGTGGTGGCAAATTCAATATTTCGGCCACTTAGGAATCGACCCCAACGCGGACAACATGGGTGACGGGCTTACCAATTTCCAAAAATGGCAGCAAGGTCTTGATCCCACGGTATTCCATTACTCGGCCTCCAGCGACACGGCGCCTGATATCGGGATCCTTACGCCATCAGGTGTTACTCTATTGACGCCCTAACCTTCTCATTGTGTCGATCAAGATCAAATTTTGCCGTTTATGAAATTTTATACAGGATTTATGCATCCTCGGAACATTGTAGCCACTTTTTGGGGAATCGCGCTGATCTTTGCTTTTGGCGACAGTACGCTTTACGCGCAGAATTCGGGAGTGAAGGTGAATCGCACGGTGCCCAACGTTCAACCGCCATCCCCAAATCTTTCCTTCTCGGAAAATCCCAGCGATGCGGAAATTTCAAAAGCCCGAGTATTCTCCGAACCGTTAATCCGGGCTTGTTGGGAAAGCAGCGCGGATGAAAATAAAGCGTTGGCCGCGGCCCTGGTGGCTTTTTCCAACCGAACCGTGAGTGACGATTTTTCTGCCATCGAGCAATTCATCGCAAACTATCCGAAATCCCCGTGGCGTATCTCGTTGCTGGTAAACTTAGGGATTGCCCAATACAAGGCAGGCTATTTTTCGAAGGCCATGCGCACTTGGGAAGATGCCTGGGCGGAAGGCAGGACGGAACCGGATCCCAAGATGTATAATTTGGCAAACCGGGCATTGGGCGAACTCGCGCTGATGAGCGCCCGCGTGGGGCTTTCCCGCCGTGTTGAAGAATTGATCGCGGAAAGCAAATGGCGGGAAATCCGCGGCTCCACCACTGAACTTCTCACTGCGGCCGCAGAAGGGTTGTGGCTCATGAATAACAAGCCCGAAGACGCGTTGCGCTGCGGCCCGAACGCGGTTGAAAAGCTTTATGCGGCCAAGGAAAATTCCTACACCTTGGATGAGCGAATTAAAGATGCCAAATCGACCTCAAAAGGAACCAATCTGGTACAGGTTCGGGATCTCGCCAACACCGTTGGGATGAAATACCAAATGGCCAAGAGAAGCCCTGGAGCTGCGATTATCGTCCCTTCGGTAGCCCACTGGAAAGTGGGACATTTCTCCGCGCTAACGAAAAAAATCGACGACAAATTTGTGATTAGCGATCCCGCCTTTGGTCAGGATATTTTTGCTACGCAGAACGCCATTGATTCAGAAGTGACCTCCTATTTTCTTGTGCCTTCGGGGAAGCTGCCGGAGGGCTGGCTGCCTGTGACTGAGGTCGAAGGCCGCAATATCTGGGGCAAATGTTCCACCAGCGCCACCGACAAGAAAAACACCAAGGAATGTGACGAACAAACCGGCGGCGGATGTGGCAGCTCGTGCGCTATGGCGCGTTACAGCATTCATCTGGCCGTTGTGAGTCTTCATATCGAAGACACCCCGCTCTTTTATAAACCCGGGAGAGGCCCCGCGATAAACTTCAAACTTGCTTACAGCCAACGCGACCCCAACCCAAACACCAATCCCAACTATTCGAATTTCGGACAAAAATGGACCTTTGACTGGCTTTCATTCATTACAGACAAGCCCGCGACTTTAAGCGCGAATGTCGATCTCTATTGCCGCGGTGGAGGCATCGAGACTCACACCGGGTTTAATGCCTCCACACAGTCTTATAATCCGGAGCTGTATTCGCAGTCCCGGCTGGTTAGGACTGGCACAAACCCGATCAGCTATGAAAAGCGATACACCGATGGATCAAAAGAGATTTACGATATCCCCGACGGGAGCGCTTCATCCGAGCGAAAAGTGTTCCTTCACAAAATCATCGATGCCGCAGGAAACGTTTTGATCTTATCTTACGATTCCATCTACCGGATCATTGCCATGACGGATGCATTGGGACAAACCACAACCCTTACCTATACTGGATCAGATACAAAAATCAAAAGCATCAGGGATCCCTTCGGACGTTCCGCCTCCTTCGAGTATAACAGCAACGGACAACTTGCGGCTATCACCGACATGATTGGAATTACATCCAGCTTCGAATACGGGACCGACCTAAAGGCAGCCTGCATCAAAAAACTAACCACTCCTTATGGCGAAACACGCTTTGACTACGGCGATGCAACGACAGACTCTCAACTCGGAAGGACTCGGTGGATAGAAATCACCGATCCCAACGGGGGCCGGGAAAGGGTCGAATACAGTGAAACTAAATACCCCAGCGACGGCTTATCCGGTGGAGTTTCCAGCACTCTGGTTCCCACCGGCATGGGCATCTATAATGGCTATCTGTGGGCTCGCAATACTTTTTACTGGGGCAAGAAAGCCATGGCCGAAATAGGAGACGGCCCTTGGAATTATTCGAGCGCGGAAGCCTATCAAAAGGCGCATGTCTACCATTGGCTGCACTCCACCGTGTACGAAGAATCGGGAGGCATACTGGAAAGCGAAAAAGAACCCGGAACAAACAATCGTATCTGGTATAACTATACCGGCCAGGGAACCTATTACCTCCAAGGTTCATCAAATAACAAAACCAAAATTGGCCGGGTCATTGGAGGAGATACAACCCATAGCGGCACAACACAACTTATCCAGAGGGAATACAATTCTTTTGGACAAAAAACCAAGGAAATCGACCCGCTGGGCCGCACGACCGTGTGGCAGTACGATACCAACGGGATCGATCTCTTGAACGTCTACCAAGTCGTAAGCGGCACGCAGCAGTTGCTCCAGAGCTACGGCAATTACAACGCCCAGCATCAGCCAGGCACCGTTACCGACGCGGCGGGGCAGACGACGACCTACACTTACGACGAAAGCGGCGACGTACTAACCATAACCCGCGTTCGCAACGGAGAAAACGAAGTCACAACCTATACCTACATTACGGATCCTAACCAAGCCGGTTACGGTAAAGTAGCCACGATCACAGGGCCGGTAGCCGGAGCCACGACCTCCTATACCTACGACGATTTCGGACGGGTCCGCACAGTTACGAATCCAGACGGCTATACACTGACCTATACCTATGACGCATTGAATCGGCAAATAAAGGTCGAGTATCCGGATGGAACCATTGAGCAAACAGTTTACACCAATTTGGATCCAGAGTGGAAGAGTGATAGGCTGGGCCGCTGGACCCACAGTGTTTACGATGCGCTCCAGCGAGTCACCGATCTCTACGATCCCCTGGGGCGCAGCACCCATTACGACTATTGCCCCTGCGGAGCGCTGGAGGGGATCACCGATCCCAACGGCAACAAGACAACCTTCGTCGTCGATCTCCAGTCGCGCGTGACCTCGAAGGTCTTCAGTGACAACAGCACGATCACTTACACCTACGACCCGACGATCAATCGGTTGCAAACCGTCACCGACGCCAAAGGCCAAGTCGCTCATTACGCGTACTATCTGGACAACAACCTCCAGCAGACCAGCTACACCGACGCCTCTGGCAATGCGCTGAACCCGCCCACGGCCTCGGTCAGCTATGCCTACGATACCTCCTTCAACCGAATTACAAGCATGACGGATGGGATAGGAACAACGACCTACGCTTATAACCCCATCACAAGCCCGGCAGCGCTGGGAGCCGGGAAGCTCTCCAGCATGTCCGGACCGCTGACCAACAGCACGGTGAACTTCAGCTACGACGAATACGGGCGGGTGGTTTCGCAAACCGTCGCGGGGCAGACCTCCGGAGTGGTTTACGATGCCCTGGGAAGAGTCGTTTCGGAAACCAACCCGCTTTGCTCCGGCACGGGGAGCTTTTCGTATGACTATGACGGAGTGACCAGCCGGATGCTACATGCCTATTACCCCAATGGACAAACCGAAGCGCGGACCTATTTTGGCAACACCGGTGACAACCGACTCCAGCAGATCCAGAACCTTTCGGGCACCGGCGTCATTTCACAATTCGGTTACACCTACGACGCCGTGGGCAATATCTTGACGTGGACGCAGGCGAATTCCGGGCAGAGCGCCGCCAATCAGTATGGATTGGGATACGACGCGGCCAATCAGCTCGTTTCGGCGGACCTTACAAACACCGGCAGCGGAGCACAGCTCAGGCAATATGGATACGTCTATGACCCAGCCGGGAACCGATTAAGCGAACGGATCGGTGGAACCGTGACCGGAGGAACCTACAACGGGCTCAACCAGTTGACAGGCCGAACGGGAGGCACCGGCTCGATCACGCTGACGGGAACGGTAAGCCAGCCGTCGCTGGTGACGGTCAACGGCAGCTCGGTTCAGGTAAAAGCCAACAAATTCAGCGCCAACGTGCCCGTAACCGCCGGAACCAACGACATTCCCATCGTGGCCACGAACCCGAACCATACAGACAAGAGCACCTCAAAAATCGCGCGGTTGGTGGTGAGTGGGAGCGGCTCGCAGACGTACACCTACGATCTCAATGGAAACCTGGTATCGGACGGAAGCCGAAGCTTTACCTGGGACGCCCGCAACCGGCTGACGTCAATCACGTACGCGGACAGTTCAACAACCACTTTCGCCTATGATGGGCAGGACCGGCGGGTATCCATTGTGGAAACCAGCGGAACCTTGACCACGACCAAAAAGCTGCTATGGGTGGGCAACAGCATCGCGGAAGAACACGATGCAAACGACACCGTGACGAAACGCTACTACAGTCGGGGAATGCAAGTTATAAGCGGCACCAACGCCGTGAATTACTTTTCTACGGCGGACCATCTTGGGAGCATACGTGAGCTAACTAACAGCAGCGGAGCAGTCCAAACGCGCTATGATTATGACCCGTATGGAAGGCGGACAACGGCCCGTGTCAGCGGTACGGACAACACCGATGCTGACTTCGGGTTTACCGGCCATTACTACCACGCCCCCAGTGGATTAGCCCTAACCCTTTATCGCGCTTATGATCCGGATGCGGCGAGGTGGCTTTCACGCGACCCGATAATGGAAAAAGGAGGGATCAATCTTTACAATTACGCTGTAAGTAACCCGGTGAAGAATATAGACCGGTATGGGAAATGCAGCGAAGGAGAGTCAAAAATAGACAGCGCCACGCTTGAACTATTCGATCCGGCAGGAAACACTGTTTTGCCTAACCTTCCTGAGTCTCTCAAAGACTTAGCGAAAGATGCAGGAAAGAGTGCAGCAGGGAAAGCTAGTTCTGCCGTTAAAGCTATTCTTGAAGCGGGAGAAAAATTCACGAGTGCGGCTTCACTAGCAGGAAGACTCGGGCAGGGTTCTCTTGCAGGTAGTTTCTTTGCTGATATAAAAATTAAATATCGCTGTTGTTCATGTGGAAAATGGGGTAGTCAAAAAGAACACGAAGAACCACTTGAATCTCCTTATTTTCCTGATAATACCACCGGCAAAATGGGAAGCCTGTTCCCGATATATACAAGCGATGGGGCAAAAGGATTTAGCGACAGCTTTGTTGATGCCATGGTCAAAGGAGCACAGTTTGTTGTAGATGACTGCAAAAAATAATTTATGAAAATTGGTATTATATTTAGCTGTTTTTTATTGTTTGCGTTCGATGCCAACGCTTCTGACTACAAAGCGGATAAGGATTTTATTGTAGTGACGTGGATTGTTGAGCACTGTGCTGAAAATCTAAAAGAATATAATAAACCTAATGCTTCGGAATCGACCAAAAAGGCATGTGCAAATTATGCAAACCAACAATTGTTCATACTTTGGTTGATGTATTTCGGGCCATGGAAATTTGATATTTCCGACAATGAATCCGTTAAGAAATACATCATAAACGTCAAGGCTAAGTACAGAGATATTGCAAACAAGGCAAGTCTTCGAGATGATCCTATAAATATTTTGTCAATGTTCGATGAAAAAGGATCGCATGTTGCTGAAAGGCTTCCCGATGGATTTGTTCCAAATCTCGACACGAAAAGCATTCGTACAAAGGAAGACTACAGAAAACTTGTGTTGGACTTTCATGATTGGTTAAATGAGCCGATCCATGCTAAAGGAAAATAGTTTTCAATATTTTGCCTGAAATGAACATGCGAGCCAAACATTAGCATGGCATGTGCCACCTATTTTCAAAAACAAACTCGTAAAGCAGCTTCTCGGCTACAACCCTCCTACTAAACAAGTGTAGTTTGAGAGGAGGTGGGGGCGTATATGGGCAACCGCATACCATAGGCCATGAAAAACACTCCCAAGAAAAAATAAACACCAAAGAAAGCTTCTAGGCAACAGAGGCCACGCAATTGTGACATGCACCTTACCATCCAAACGTATCAACACACGGGCCCACCTCCATCCAGTGCTCGTCCCCGGCAACCTCGCGAAATTCGTTTTTCGGCCCCGATTAAATCTCGCTGCGAACCGGGTAAGAAACGCGACTCTCAATGGCTATGACATGGGGGCTTTTGCAAAATAAAGAGAGCGAGGTCAAGCTCCATGACGCGTCTGCAGTGAACCGATTAAGTGAGCGGGTGGATTGGGGGCGTAACGGGAGACGCAATAGGCTCAAGCGGATTTGCCGAAAAGGCTTTGGAAGTCGTTTGAAGGGTGGCATAAATATGGCATCATATCATGCATTGGCTTCCAGAGAAATTTGCAGTAGGCGCTTTACTTTGTGGGATTGCGTGTTTTCTCGTCGTTCGCCTTGTTCCTGAAGCGCTAGGCCAGGAGGTCGCCTACGAATCCCCCAATGCCATTCTGCCAGGAAGGGACGGGAAATGCCTCTATGTTGCGGAAGAGGGGGCAAAGCGGATCGCGGTCATGGATGCCTCTTCACATAAACCAGCTGCGAGCTGGAAAGTTCCATTTGCCCCAAGGGGCCTTGCCCTTTCGCCAAACGGCAGCTTGCTTTTCACGGTTGGGGGCGATGCCGATGGAGAAGTTCTGTGGATCGATACCAAAAGTGGGGAGCCCCGCGGTTCAATTCGAGTTGGGCACACACCGATGGCTCCCACATTATCCCCGGACGGCAAAACCCTTTACGTCTGCCTGCGGTTTCAGAACGAGGTCGCGGTCATCGATATTTCGTCGAAACGCATCCAGCGCCGGATTCCCGTAACCCGAGAACCGGTTGCAGAAGTTTTGAGCAAAGATGGGAAAACATTATTCGTCGCCAACCATCTGCCTTCAGGCCCGGCCAACGTGAACCGGATCAGTTCGGTTGTGGACGTGATCGATACCGCAAAATGCAAAGTGGTCAAATCCATCCCTCTCTCCAACGGAGCCGTTGCATTGAGGAGAATCTGCCTTTCCCCTGATGGGAAGATCGTTTATGTGACGTCCACATTCGCCAAATTCATGCTGGCTACGACCGCCGTTGAACGGGGCTGGATGAACAGCAGCGGACTTAGTCTGATCGATGCCGAAAAGCGTGAGTTGCTTTATTCGATATGTCTTGATGACGAAAGTCTCGGGGCTGCGAACCCGTGGGGAGTGGTGTGTTCTCCGGACGGCAAGTGGATCTGCGTAGCTCATGCTGGGACCCATGAAGTGAGTATCATTGACCAAGCGGCTCTTCTGGCCAAGTTATCGAAATTTCCAGCCCTCGGCCAAAGCGGTTTAGCCGATGCAGACTACGAAGCCCTTCCCGATAATCCCACCGATGATCTAAATTTTCTCCAAGGCATTCGCCGCCGGATTAAGCTAAAAGGCATTGGCCCGCGTGAACTCACAGCCGCAAATGGAAAGCTCTATGCAGCTAACTATTTTAGCGGAACGGTGGACGTGGTTGATTTGGAATCCGGAAAGGTACTTGAGCCGATTCGTTTGGGCCCCGATCAGCCGATGACTTTGGAGCGAAAGGGCGAAATGCTTTTCAATGACGCATCCCAAATGTGTTTCCAGCAATGGCAAAGCTGTGCGACCTGTCATCCTGACGGGCGCATGGATGGTTTGAACTGGGATCTCTTAAATGATGGCATGGGCAACCCCAAAAGCACGCGAAGCCTTCTCTTTGCAGCGGAGACGGCTCCGCTGATGGCCAAAGGAGTCCGACACGATGCGGAAAGGGCAGTGCGTTCCGGAATCAAATACATCCAGTTCATGCAACCCACGGATGAGAAAACGCAGGCTATTTTGGCCTACATCAAATCCATGAAGCCGGTGCCCAGTCCATTTCTTGTGAACGGGCAACTTTCCTCAAGAGCCCAGAAAGGCAAGCAGGTCTTTGAAAAGGCGGAATGCGCATCGTGTCACAACGGTCTCTATTTCACAGATTCGGCCCGATATAATGTGGGCACTAGCGATAGTCCCGACAAAGGAGCTGAGTTCGTTACGACCAAACTTAACGAACTGTGGCGGACGGCCCCGTATTTGCACGATGGACGCTCGGCAACGCTGGAGGATGTACTGGGGAAAGACAACCCTCGCGATCAGCATGGAGTCACGTCCAAGCTCACGCCAGAAGAACGGGCTAATCTGGTGGAGTATTTAAAGTCTCTTTAACGGATTACAAAACCGATGATACGTTGCCTTTTGGTAGTGGCCATTTGCTTGACCGGGCTTGTTTGTCGGTCCGGAGCACAACGATTGCAGTGGAACGCTGAGGAGCAGAAGTTTACGCCGCCTCCTTCAGATACGGCCGTGGTCGCTCACTTTAAGTTCAAAAATGTTGGTGACGCCGAAGCGAATATTACAGCGGTGAACAGCTCATGCAGTTGCACCAAAATCACGCTCGATAAGCGAAAATATGCGCCGGGGGAATCGGGCGACTTGACGGCAACATTCACGATTGGAGTACGAACCGGGGTGCAGGATAAAATCATCTTGGTGGAGAGCAATGACGTGGCAAAACCAAGGGCTGTATTGCGGATGAAAGTGACGATTCCCGAAATGGCGCAGCTTCGACCTAGCTTCCTTTTCTGGAACGCGGGAGAGCCAGCTTCAACCAAGAGCGTCAGTTTCAAAATAATAGACGGAGTTCCCGTGTCCTCGGTTGCGGTTGAGTCTTCCAATCCCGCGATTTCTGCAAAAGTCGAAACGGTTGTCGCCGGTCGGGATTACCGGATCGTGGCAACGCCAACCTCCACCAACGAGCCGTTAACGGCAACGTTGACTATCAAGACGGATTATCCGCAGGAGAATCCGAAGAAGTTTATGGTTACTGCGCGGGTTCTTCCGGCTAAATGAAAATCCCCGCAAGCAATCTTTTCCGCGCCACAGTGTGCGCCATGGGTTCTGCAAGAGTAGCGGTGATGGAATTGCTAGTCTTGGCGTTGGTGTGTGCGGCCGGGAGTTTTAGGAAGGAAGGCGTAGGGGCGCTTGGAATTAATTCGTCCTGGATGGTTGGTATCGTAATGCTACTGATCGCAACCTTGGTATGCGCAACATCGAAGCGCTGGCCTTGGCGGCTGCGGGATGCCGGTTTTATCGCGACGCATTACGGCATTGTTTTGCTTCTGGCCGGAGGAATGATCCAACGATGGTATGGATCGGAAACTCGGCTAAGGCTACACACTTCGGAAACCATCAATGAGAGCCAGATGGTTTTTGCCAAGGATTACCCCGTTGTGGTTCAACGAGAGAAGGGTGCTCCGAGCGGAGTGAAAATAGGTCTTTATCTGGTTCAAGATGAACCGGTCGTGACTATGGAAAACCTGAGCGGTGTTCACAAAAGCCTGTCGCTTTCCTCAGTTATTGGGAAAGCATTTACTTGGCGGGATGAGCCGCAAATGGAAATTCGATTCCGGAAGTATTGGCCTGATTTTTCGATGAGCCCGACGGGCCCCATTTCGTGTTCTGAGAAGCCTAATAACCCGGCGGTTTTGGTTGAATTGACTTCCAATGCCGTCTCTCAGATGGAGGCCATTCATGGAACAGAAATGCAAGTGCAATTGCTGCGCTTCGAGGTAAACCGCGATGTCGCAAACTCCGTCCCGGTTGATTTTCGCAGCACCATTCGGCTGTCTGGTTCTGAAAGAGAAACGCCCTTGGAAACAACGGTTTCGATGAATCACCCAGTTGCTTATCCCCCCGGTTTTTGGCGTACCGCGCTGGGGCTTAACACGCGGATTTTGCAAGTGGGTTGGAATCCGGCGGATCTGCGGGAAAGCACACTGGAGGTGCGAAGAGAACCCGGTTGGCCTTTTTTGTGGAGCGGTTCGGTTCTATTTTGCTGCGGGCTTATCGGTCATTATTTCTGCTTAAAGTCCTCATGAATCCAGCATCTTGCTTTACCGTTTCATGGATCGTCCTTGCCGTGGCGTGGCTGTTGCTTTGGCTTCCACGGCATACCGGTTATCGTTGTGCCTGGATTGGAGCCGTTACCGGATTTTGTTTGATTACGGGCGGATTCGCGTTGCGAGTGGCCTTGGTCTGGCGCGCTCCAGTGACCAACATGTATGAATCGATAATATTTGCCGCGTGGGGTGTTGTCCTGCTCTCGATGGTTTTTGAATACCGGCGCCGGTCCGGTGCAATCTTCCTTAGCGCCTTGCCCGTGGCCATTGTGGGATTGGCGCTCGCTAGTGAGCGGGCTGGAGTATTCGACTCGGGCATTCATCCGCTTCCCGCTGCGCTCCGGAACAACTTCTGGCTTTTGACGCACGTGACGACCATCACACTGGGATATGCCGCTTTCGCCGTGGCCATGGGAATGGGGCACTGGATTCTGTGGAAAGGCTTCGTGGCTCCAACCCGAGGGTTGGAGCCTGCATTGGAGAGGAGTTTGCAAATCGGAGTAATGTTACTCGGAACCGGGATTGTATTGGGAGGGTTTTGGGCGTGGCAGGTGTGGGGACGTTTCTGGGGCTGGGATCCGAAGGAGACCTGGGCGCTTATCACACTCCTCGGATATGTTGCCTTATTACACGGCCGTCGTGCCGGTTGGTGGGGTGGATTCGGACTGGCGATTGGATCGGTTGTTTCTTTCCAATGTGTGATCATGGCCTGGTATGGCGTTAACTTTTTGCTAAAGCCAGGCCTCCACAGCTATGGCTCGGGGCAGGGATGGCTTGCTGGCGCACTAGGCTTTGCCTTGGGTGAATCCATATTTTTGGTTGTGGTATGGATTCGCCGTTTGGCGAGGGAGCAGCTTAAACAATGAAATCCATCGCACGCCAACTTGTCATTTTAATGGCCATTGCTTCCATTCCGGCAGGAGCCTCGGCTGGGCTTTATTGGAGGCGAGGGGAGTGGAATGCCTTTCGCGACGATTCCGTTCTTCTATCGGAAGTCTCCAGATGGACATATTCTGTCCTGTGGGTAGATGCCCGTTCTGTCGAAGATTATGGGACAGATCATATTCCCGGAGCGGTGCGGTTGACCGAGGACGATTGGAACGAACTTCTGCCGGAATTACTTAAAATATGGGAACCCGCGTCGGTGGTCGTAGTTTATTGCGATAGCCAGAAATGCCACGCCAGCAAGGATGTTGCAAAGCGGCTGAGGGAGGAGGTTGGCCTAAAGAACGTTTATGTTTTAAAAGGAGGATGGAAGGCTTGGAAAGAAGCGCGCCGATGAATAAGAAAGTTCAAATGGTGCTTACAGCAATCCTTGCCGTGGTCTTTGTGGTGGCGGGAAGTATGAAGGTTATAGACCCCGTTGCCTTTTTTGCAGACATTCAAAACTACGATCTGCTGCCGTGGAATTCAGTGACGGTTGTGCTGGCATTTTACCTCCCATGGCTTGAAGTGATTTGTGGAATTGCATTGTTCTTTCGACAATTCCGACACGGGGCTCTGGTTATAATCCTGACTCTGTTACTAGTCTTTATTGGAGCATTGGCTTCAGCTTGGATTCGAGGGCTGGACATCTCGTGTGGATGCTTTGGAAGTCAAACGGAGCATCCCCGTTATTTACTTTGGATAAGCCGGGATGTTCTTTTGTTACTTTGCGCTTCTGGATTGATATTTTATGAGCGGTATCGGAAAGCCTAGTTTAAATGCTCTACAACTTTCCGATAAACTTGAGCACTCCCAAAACGCCCACCACAATGCCCGGCAGAGCAGTTCCCACAGCAATCCAGCGGATGGCCTTTTTTTCAAATGCATCAAACCGTAGGCAAAGGGTGTTGATCTGCGACTTGATCCCATTGCGGCCGTCCTCTCCTCTCACAATGATCTCGAGCGCCAATAGGCGGCGGTCGAACGCGGCGAGTTTGTCGCGGGTTTCATCGCGGCAGGTTTGGCAGTGGTTGGCCAGGTTATCAAATTCCTCGTGTGATACGGTCATAGAGCAGCTTTTTTCTGTTGAAGGGTGCTCCACAGGAAGATGTAGTAGTCTCCGGCACGGACCATCAATTGGCGAAACTGCCCTCGACTGATTTGGTTCAGACTGCCGCCGAGCGCCTTGATTGTGACAAGCTGATCATCGGGGGCTGCCTTTCGGGTAAGGTGCTGCTCCAGATCGTTGAACTGCTGGCGGTCCCCGTCCTCAATGGCGATGGTGATCCCAAGCTCCGTGTCCGCATAGCCCTTGGACAGATCAGTCTCGAAGTCCTTTTGCAGCTTGGCAAGGGCGGTTTGCTTGGCCGCATAGGTGTCCTTCGGCATGAGCTTGAACGCGGTGGCAAACGTAGCTTCATCGGCATACTCTCTGCCGTGTTCTGAGGGGAGGATATTGACGGGGATGCCGGCGGAAGTGACGTAAACTCCATTGGGGGAGGGAATGATAAGATATTTCATAGGAAAGTGAGCTACAGTGGGAACTTGACCATACCGGAATTGTTGGAGGCGGTGCCGTAAATGCCCCATACACTCACTCCATCGAATACCACTTTCTTTGGAGAGGCATAGCTGGTAAAGGTTCCGAGCGACACAAGCCCTTGAGTGAACTTTTCGTAATAACCCGCATCATAGTCGGCCACCCAGATGTTGGTTCCGTCGAAGCAGATGCCCGTCGTGTAACCACCGGTCGGGGCGGTTGCGATAACGTTTCCTTCCTTATCCATTTTGACAACCCGATGGTTCATCGTATCGCCGAACCAGAGGTAGGTTCCATCAAAGCATAGTTGAGTGGGAGCGCCCCAAATAGGCTGCTTCGACATTCCATCGATGGAAAGCAAGATGCTCCCATCACTGGGCCGCACCTTGAAGATACGATTTCCGACATAGGAGGTCACCCAAACACTCGTTCCGTCAAACATCGGGTAGCTCACATAGTAACCGATGTTGTAAGAGGCCGCCACGGCACCGGTAGACGGAGTGATTTTCATCAAGTAGTTATCACCCGTCGTTACCCATAGATAGGTGCCATCGAAGCAGATGCCATTGCTCGATTTTCCAATCGCGTAAGTGTTGGCGATAACCCCTGTAGATCGGGTAACACGGAGTAAATTGGTGCTATTGGTTATCCAGAGGTCCGTCCCGTCAAAACATAACGCGGTCGGAGACACCCCAACGGAGTAGGAGGTATAGGAACCGCTGAAGGTATTGACCTTGAGAAGATACGTGCTGTAGTTGATCCAGACGTTGGCTCCATCATAGCAAATCTGGTTTGGACCGTTTGGCAGGGTGAAGTTGGTAAGGGACGGGGTTGCGTTTTGCCAATAGAGCAGCATTCCGATTTTGGCATAATCGTTGGCGCCGTAGCCGCTTGGCCCGGAAGGCCCGACATTTCCCGGCAATCCTTGGAGACCGGTGTTGCCCTGCGGGCCTTGATCGCCTTGCGGCCCTTTAATATTGAGTACGAAATTCCAGCCATTGGCGTCCCGGTGGTAGAAATCGCCGTTGTTCTGGTCCACGTAGCCGTTACCTTCTTCGCCGATGCCCGCCGTGGGTGCACCATAGCCGTTCAGGAAATCGACCGTATCGCCAATGCCTTGATAACCGGTGGCGTTTCCGAGATTATTCAGATCGGCCACGATGAAATCGCCGGGAGGCAAAGCAGACACGCCCTCGGTTTCGGAATAAGTCGCAATATTGATATCCTGGCCGAAATTCCATCCTGAAGGCAACGGCCCCGTAGTATAGCTTGCAATGGTGAGTTGACTATCTCCGGTCACATTGGCGGAAACATTTATGCCGCTGGAATTGATCGCGTTGGCAAACGCATAGGCGAAATCAGTGGCTGAAATGGATGTGCCCGATCCGCTAAAATCCAAGATGCTGAATCCGGCGCAGTTCCAGTTTTCATCGCAGAAATGGATATAGGGCGCATTATTTACGTCGTCATCCGTGATGGTGTAGTCCCTAAAATTCAAAACGGCCGTGCGGCGGGTTGCTTCGCCCCCGGTCTGATGAACCACGTCACTGATATTGACCTTGATGATCGGATTGCCGTTGGCATCAACGCTGGGAAGTGCGGCGAGGGAAAAGCGGTCCACAATCACAATTCGATTGGAGCCGTTAGGCACAATATCGGATTTCAGCGCCAGCGTACCGGGAACCTGCGTCCCCGTGAGTTTACCGCTCCCGTCCAGTGTGGCCACGCCATTGGGGATGCCTGCATTGAGCCGGGATGCGGAACCGAGCGCGGCGATGTCGCTCTTCCTCGCGACCTCCGAAGGGAGCGGATAGAGTTCGGGGTTGGGTGTTGCAACCGGCAGATCGTCAGTGAGAGGAGATTCTATCGTGACCGAAAATGTGACCGAACGAAACTTCTGCCCGTCAAAACTCCAGGTCACTTCCGCGCTGGCATCGACCTGCGCCACGTCGTTTGCGGGCACCTGATCGGAGAGGCCAAGGGCAGACAAGAGTGCAGAGGACGCGCAGTTGAGTGATCCGGAATAGAGGTTTCCGGCAGCGGGCGTGAAGGTGTTCAGGTAAGCCAAGAGCCCGCCGGTCCACTGGTTCTTCGGTTTGATGGAAAACTCGATCACCGCGCCGTCCGGTAGCGGCACGGATTGGGAGCCGCGCGTGAACCCGATCTCAACCGGGTTGAAACATCCTCCCTTGAATCGCAAGGGCGAGGGCTGGGTGATGACGCTTTGAGTATCGAGGCTGACTGTGATCTTCACGCTGGATGCCCGATGTCAAATCACCACTTTCCTTCCGGGCAGATCGCTGTTCGGAAGTGCGTCTTGATTTCCATCCAGCAGCCGCATTTCTGACAGCGCCGGTCGCTGACTATAAAGAACGTGCATGTTTCGCATGCGGCGATTCGTGCGGCCCGCGTCGCATCGTCAATCGCTGTTTCGCCCGAAAGCACCGCGTCGCACTCAGCAGCCACGGCTGCAACGGCCGACTGCGCCTGCGCGGCGAGCGAAGGCGTGGCAAACTGGGCACGGAGGGCGGCGAAGGCTTCCTCTGTAAGCTGGAGGTTCTCTCCGAAAACGGTGCCCGCCGCAATGCATGCGTCGTAATACCCCTGCGCCTTGACCTTGGCTGCGGATTGCAATTTGGAAAGAGGGATCGTGATCATGATCATGGGGTTTCCAGGGAGTCGATTTGCTCCTGGCTGATGGTGAAGGTGAACGGCCCGCGGTTGCCGCAATCGTCGCCGTTGTTGAGGTTGGCTTCGCCGATGAGGACGCTCGCGCCGCTGTGCCAAAGGGTGACTCGAAATTTGGCGGCATCGCAGCAATGCCCACCGGGGCACGGGCCATCCGTGTTGCTGTATTGAACCGAAACGGAACACCCTGCGGTGATTGTTACACCCGCTCCCATTCCGAGTGATCCTTGATTCGGGCAACCGTCGTAGATGATGGTTGCATTGGCATCACGGACAGTGACCCAGCCCACACCCTCGTGGCATCCGCCGTCCACTTCGCAGTCGAACGCGAGCGAGTATTGGCACCAGTCAAGCAGCTTGGCGGTGGCCGTGGTCTGGATGTCCGAGGAACCGCTGGCCCAAGCCCGTGCGGTAAACGTCAGTGTGCTGCCGGGATAGGCGGAATAAGGATCGCTCCACTGGAATCCGTAGGAACCTCCTGGCCCGAGGGTACAACTCACGACCGTACTGGGGCCGTTCGTAACGGAAACAAACAGGACCGACGCCCCGGGCGTTCCCGAGGGATTGGAAAGCGAGACGGTTCCGATAAAAATCGGTTTTACGAACCCATCCGGATAGTTGGACCGCTCGTAGCAGTTGACCTGGGTATCCTCAATCGTGAGGCTGATGGTGGGCCAGACGACGGTCTGTTTAGTGCGCTGGATGGTCGTGCTGGTTCCGCCACTGCCGCCCCCGCCACCGCCGCTGCTGGAACCAACCTGTCCCGCGCCGGAATCCCCGGAGGGCGTTTGATCGGGGGAGACAGGAGAAGAGGAGTCGGATGTGGATGAATCAGAAGAACCGGGTGTGTCCGGTGAATAAGGCAACGGACAGCCGTTGGTGCCAGTTCCCGCCGTGGTGCCGGTGGTCACGCATTCGGCGGGAAGATTGGTCCAGTCGAGCGCGAGAAACTCGTCCGCGCCGAAGTCCGTGTTCTGCACCACGCGCTTGGTGCCATCGGCGAGAATCAACCAGATCAGCCCGCCAGTCCAGCGTTCAAGCCAGCGGTTGGTCCATCCGTTGCGGCGCACCCGCCAGCCAGCGTTCAACGCCGCCTTTGCCGTGGGCCAATCAAAAAGCTGCGAAGTGCTCATGAATTGATGGCCCGCTCCAGGAGCATCGTGAAGATTTGCGAACTACGCTGGATGGTGGATGGCGAAAGGTTCGGATCGGTTTGCTGGAGATCAATCTGGATTTCGCACGGAGCAGAAAGCAGCGTGATTAATTGCGAGTCATCCGTGGATGTGGTTGTGGTGGCATCCCCCACCACAGCCGAGGCTTCATAATCACTGAGGGCACCTTCGAGTTTGTCCGGGTCGAGATAGACCAGGGTCCGCCAGCGGGTCCGCTCATAGGAACCGAGCTTGGTAAAGGAACCGTTGCTCAAAATGAGCCGAGCATCGGACTCAAATTCCTTCAATCCGAAGGCAATGCCGGTTACCGGCAAGTCAAGTAATTCACCACTCTTCTGGAGCCCGATGAGGAGCGGAAGGTAGTCGCCGTTCTTTCCGTGGAGCTTGCCGTCGGGAGAGGTGGGGAACGTCACCGCGCCCGAAATGAGGTCGATATTGACCTCGATCCCAAGATCGGTCACGTAACCCGCATCGTCGATGCCAAATGTGACCGCCAAGGTCGCCGTGCCGTTGGCGTTCGTGATTTTGATCGTCGTGTTATAAACGCCGGGGGTGGTCGGCATCCCGGTAATGAGTCCGCTTGAAGTATTGATCGAGAGGCCGTCCGGGAGGTTGGCGCAGGACCAAGTGCCGGTTTGGCCATCCGTTGTGGCGCATTGGTAGGCGACGTATTGGCCGGTGGTGAAACCGAGTACGCTAGTATTGGGATTGATGACGGGTGCGGCCATAAGCTATGCGATGGAGGCTTGGAGGTCGCCCGAGGCGGGCTTGATGAGTTGATAAGCAACCCAGCCCCGAGCCGTGGGAATGCTGTTTTCCGTGTCGAATTCGATGAGCCGGGCTCGTAACGCGAAGTTGGCGGAACCGGGTGCAACGGCATTAGCGTTTTCCAGCCCGCCGTAAAGGAGTCGGTCGCAGGTGATCGCGCCGAGCGTGCTTCGGTAGACGTTGATGCCCGCGTAGCAGATCGTGGCGACGGGCGTCAGGATAAGGCGCTGTTTAAGAATTGGGCTAGCCGTGTCCCAGACCACATTGAGCAAGTTCGTTTCCACCGGGCTCGGATCATCCGTTTCCGATGGCGCTTCGCCTTTTTCGATCACCAGCATCCATTGGGCCTGCGAGGTCGCTTTGACCAGTTGCGTCGAAACGCCGAATGCCACGGAAAGCGTCTTCCCCACTCCGAGCATCTTTTCGTTGATGTAGAGGCTCCACAGGGTACGTTCAAATGCTGCGGGAAAATAGCTGATCGTGCTTCCGGCTTGGTTCGCTCGGTAAAGAATGCGTCCGTCGCTGGCAAAAAAACCGTTGGCGGGGACAGTGTTACTTCCTCGCACCATGCCACCTCCCGGCACCTGCAAAGCTCCTCCGGTCTGGTTTTTCCAGACCTGTCCCACGGCAACGGAAGGCAGCGGAAGCGCGGTAAATGCCCCCACGTTGGCCGTGTGGACGGCGGGTAGCACGTAGGGCGCGCGGGAGGACAACTTCGTAGCGTCCAGGCCCGATTCGGCAAAGGGACTCCCCGCCGAGGACGGAAGGAAGAGGACTTCGGAAATCGTCGGGATGGGAATCGTGTAGGTTCCCGACGTTGAGGAGGAGGAAACCGCCCCGAGGTTGGGTACGATGGATTCCAATGCGCTGAGCCGGTTACTAAAGCTGTCGATGATGGACTGGAGTCCGACGATTTGCCCGACCGTGTGAGTGTGGGACTGAAAGGCACTTTTCGGCCCGGCACTGGTGATGGTGACGGCCAGCGAATCCACGGCGGGCGGATCGTTTTGATCCGGAAACTTGATCGTAAGCGAGTTCGCGTCCACGAACGTCACCGTGTATTCCGTGTCTGCGATCCGCCGGCCATTGTTCGCGTTTTGCCGGAGGGTGATGTGGAGCGCATCCGTGCCGAGGTTATGATCAAGCGTGAACTCGCGCAGGACGCCGTCTCCGATTACGGCCTCATAATGCTGCGATCCGGTAATAATCTGATCCCGCGTGAACGGGATGTAATCGACCGGCTGCGGAGGCCGAAGCCAATCGATTCCGGCAGCGGCCGCCATCTCTGCCCATTGCAGTTCGCGGACAATGGTGACGGGTTCGCTGAAAAGCGTAACGATCTTGCCGGGGGTGTCCGCCGTGTCATCATCGTTGGCAATTTCCAGTTCTACCTCAAGCTGTACGGACACCGAGGCGGTATTCCGTAGCGCCGCGAACACTTCTGCCGTGTTGAGATCCAGCGAGAACGTCAAATCGCCTGGTTCCACGCTTCCTACCTCAGCCACAAGCAAATCCTGCGGTAGTCCCGCGAGCGGTCCCTTGAACTCGACGTAGGCGTTATAAGGTTCCGGGTTCGTAACAGCGAACCGGGTTTGCCCATCCGTGTAGAGATTATTGAGCGCGGTTTCAAGCGCCGTGGGATCATCGTCCTTTGAAAAATAGATCGTGGAACGGCCCTCGAATTTGAGGCAGTACGTCCCGCGAAAAGAGGCCGGAACTTTGACGGCCTGGATTTCGTTGACGATGTATTCCGTGAAACCCTCGGTGTAGGTGGTCCCGGCGCGAATCCGGCGCACGCTTGGCGGTTCGGCCAACACGCGCTCGCTCAATCCCGTAAACGCAATGGGCGCTTGCATAAGCCGCACCTCGTGCCACCAGCGCCCGTTCTGCTCGAATGGCCGAACCCGGATGAACGATACCGGCGAAAGCAGATTATCGGCGGGCTGGAGGGGAACCTCAATATTCTGCCCGAAGCGGACCATCCAGCAGCCGGAAGTCGCCTCAATGACTTGTTCCACCCCTCCGTAATCCGCCGCTTCGGGCAAAGCGGAAAGCAGTGGTTTGAGAAGAATGCGGTCGGAACTGAAGTCGATCAGCGGAGTAGCCGTGCCGTTGGTGCCGATCCTCAACGAAAACTGACCGGACGCAGGAGGCGTGCTGATGTTGCCAAGGGATGCGCGGAGCGAGCGGACGTTGCGCTGGACTTCGATGGGCGAGCCGGTTTCAACGGTGTCCAGAAGCCGCAAGGCGAACGTGACATAGTCACCCTGCACCAGCGACGGTAGCGTGGCCGGTGTGCCGGATGAATCCGTCAGCCGCCGCGTAGCGAGGTCGCCATAAATGAGGAAGGTTTGCATTCCGCGTGGGGCGGGATGTCAATGTGCGGATGTTTGATCCGCCACGGTTCCAAACACCGAGGGATCAAATTTGATGACCACGTAGGGAAACGCTGGATCGAGTGACTGGTCCTCGGCGGCGGTGCCCGCCGCATCGCTACGCTCCTGTGCCTGCTTCGCGGCGTTATCGCTAGGGATAAGGCTCATACGGTCCAGAAATGCCCCTGCATACTGGTTTCGTTGAGGGCGTTCACCACGTCGAGATTGGCATCATTGATCGTGGAAAGGATGCTGTTCCCAATGGAATCCAGCAATCCGAAGGCAAGCCCCGTGTGGATTGTGATCGAGTTGAGATTAGTGGTATTCAACTCGTTTACGTTGGCATAGCCCAAGTTCCAGAATACGCAATGCTGCGTATATGGAATCCATGTTGGGCCGGGAGAAGAATCGTCCGGTTCATCGGGAGGCGAGAGGAGCCACAGCGTGGCCAGTTTCAACTCGTCGTAATTGGGCTCATCCGCCGTCCCGAGCAACCGCTCCAGCATGGTCGGATATTGCGGAGCCGTGAACTCGGATACGGTGGAAAGCCGGTAGGGGTAGCGATCCATCGCGGATGTAAATGAGGTGGAATGGATGACGAGATTGCCCGTATCCGGGGCGGCGTAGGTCGTGTCGGTGTAAGTTCCGGTATGATCGACGTGGAGCAGGAAGTCCGCCGCCGCGAGCCGCCGCGTTCCGTATTGCTGCGGAAAAAGCTCCACGTTGGCCTGAAGCGTCCCGTCCAGCGAGTCGGGCGTCTGGGCGGCGGCTTCCGGTTCCCGTGCTCCGAGCTTCTTGAAAAGGGCAGGATACGTGCAGCCGACGCCGGTCGCATCCCGGAAGTTGGTAACTTTAAGCACCGGGGGTGTCGCGGCGGTTAGCGGCACATCATCACTGCCAAGTACGGCGTCCGCACCGTTCACGAAACCCGGAGTGAATGTTACCGACCAATTTCCAGTGCCGCTGCCGTCTTCCACCCACCGGGGATGAATCGTCCAGGGATGATCCCAATTCGTGGGGCGCAACGTGGGTGAGATTAAGACCCCCGCCTGCGTTTCCTTGATGCGCGAGTTCACGCCCGGCAGCGGACGGGAGCGCCGGATCATCGCCATGACATCGTTGTAAGCGCGTGCGGGGAAGTTGAACATCAGGTGGGGAAAAAGAAATGCCGCACCCGTGCTTCATTTGTAGTGCCGGAAGGAAAAAGCGCCACATGGCGCAAGTTGAAGTAGGCGATCTGGAACGCGGTGACATTGTCGTTGTCATCCTTTCGAAGCAGAACGAGCGGATACCGGGTTTTGCGGCCCGAAAGCGCGGGAGGTAGCAGCGGCGTATTGCCGTCACCTGGGGTACCGGGATCGGTGTCACTCAGCCGGGCGACCTGAACGATGGAAGCCGTCTTGGTTTTCCACGCCTCATCGCACACGATCTCAACGCAAATGAGGCTCACTTCGCTGGAGGTGAACCGACTCGAAGCAATGGACAGCCTTGGCGGGTCGGGGTTCTTTTTGTCGCCGGACATGAACCGGTCGCCAATTTTCGGCTCGATCCCATCTACGAGCCCTTTGCTCAAGGTCGCCTGCTTGGATTCCAACGATACTCGCCACGGATGATCCCACACAGCGGCGTTTGCATCGAAATTGACGATGGTGCCAAACGGCATCTCACGAAGCCGCACGCCCACGCCCGGCAACAATCGCCGCGCCCGCACCATCGCCTTGAGATTGTTCCAGAATGACGCAAGGAGCGGGATCGGATCGCCGGGATGTACGTCTTCAAACATAATCAACTCAAGCTGGCACCAAAGCTCCCGCTGCTGGATTCGCCAAGTTGGGCCGAAGCATAGACCTCCGTAAACCACCCCAACGGGCCGGAGAGCATGTATTCAAGCGAGATTTCGATGCTGTTTCCGCGCATCCGAACCTTCGGCGCCAATTTGAGCCAGTTGCGCTTTCCGAGATTGGGTAGGTTGAATTTTCCGATGGAGGGCGGTGTTTGTACCGTGCCGATTCCAAAAAAGATGGACTGCGGCACGGTTTTCGATCCGTAGGTGACGCGATAAATCGCTCCGGCCACGAGCCATGATTCCACGCCATACATCTTGCTCTTTTGCCGAGCTGATCCGTTCTGCGAACCGCTTGCCAGTCCGCCAGAAGATGTGCTTGAAGGAAGATATTCGGAAAAGGTATTGAGCGACTCATCCCATCCGAACGAGCTTTTCAAATTCTCGAACTTCGGATGCGTCTTAATAGCTTCCTCGGACATGGACGCATCAATTTCAAAGGTCTTCTGATCGTCAGTTGGGTTATCCTCGGCCCCTTCGCATGTGAGTGTTACTTCGTACCCACCATCTTCGCTCTGCCGGAAACTGCGGGAGACGATGGGAAGATCAATGTCCAGCTTGGGCGTGTAGGAGATCGCCTCGGAAAGCGTGGCAACATAAAACGGCACGGTAACACTGGTGATGCCGTGCTTATCGACGCCACCGTTGATTCCTAAAAGCTGAAGCGGTGTTTCGTCCATTGCGATTACGTGAAGACCGGGGTGAGCCCTGCGGATTGCCGAGGCTGCTTTTCGATGAGCGTTTTCACTCCTTTGTTCAGTTCCCGAAGTTCCTTGGTCTGCTGGCGGGTTTCGGTAAGGAGCGGGTCGCCCGCGCTTGTGTAACCGCCGCCGCCGATCTTTTGCAGATGAGAGAACGCGGGCTTGTTATCCAGTTGTTCGCCAATGGGGGCGTTGGGCGTCTTTGTGGGAAGCTCCTTCAAGGCTTCGTCCTGGCTTTCCTGAACGTGGTCCAGCACTTCCGTAACGACTTTATCCAGCCGCTTGGAAATGCCGCTCGTATCAATGATGGAATTGCCTTCGTTGAACCCCTTGCCCGCGGCGTCAGCGATATTTTTTAACTCCTCGCCCATGCGGGTCTTGATGATCTCGATAGCCGGAGCGAGTTTTTCCGATCCATAAGCGTCAATGGCATTGGCTCCTCGCCACATTTCGTTCGCCTTGGAACGGACGGCCTGTGCGCCGCCGTGGATTTTATCGCCGATAAGGGGAACGTCTTTGAGCTGGTCGATCAATTCCGCTACTGCACCGAGCAACGCAGCCGTGAACCGGGCGGCAATGCTCAAGAGCGCCGCACCGAGCGCCTTCCAGAAATCCGCCGTGGTGGCGATTTGCAGAATGGCCAGTGCGTTTTTGGGCCCCTCCAGCATCATCTGGGCAAGCACGTTGCCAATGGCGGTGAGTAACCCGAGGAGGAAATTCGCCGCTTCCGCGAAGGAAAGTTCCATCGATGTGAGGAGCACTTCGCCGAGTTTTCCGTCCTGGAACGCCTGGATAAATAAGGCAATCGACTCGCCGACTTCCTGTCCAAGCGAAGAAAGATCGAGCTTTGAAAATTGATCCAAGAGAGGCTTGATCACGGGAGCAACCCGATCCGCGACTCCGACAAAGAATCCCTGGACCTTCAACCCTGCCGTTGCCAGCTTGTCGCTGATGTCATCAAAGAGGGCCGCGTCTTTATTGAGGAGTTCGGCTTGATTGCCAACCTGTTCCCCCGCTTGTCCAAAGCCGCCATCCGCGAACACAGCCAGCAGGGACGCGCCGCTCTTGCCGAAAACTTCCATGGCTGCCGTGGCCCGTTCCGCGGGATCGGGCAATTTATTGATCGCCTCGCCGATAATGCGGAACTGGTCGGACGGCGTCTTTTTCCGAAGCTCGTCCATGTCCAACCCCAAGCGTTTGATGATCCCGGCTGCGGAACCGGACTCGATTCCCTTCATCATCTTCGCCATCACCGGCCCAACATCCTCCGCTGCTTTTCCCGAAAGTTTGAATTGCTGCTGGAGGATGGCGAGGTCACGCACGGCAATGCCAGTATTATTGGAGAGATCCAATAATTCCCCGCCTTTGTCCAAGGCTGCCGTGAAATGTTCCACGCCTGCGGAAACCAACTCTGCTCCCTTTTTGAGCACTTCAAACCCAATCGCCAGCTTTGCGATGGTATGCTGGAATTGCAGCAGCTTGCGGTTGATATTTAAGAGCGCATTACTGAACTGCTTGTCATCGGCTTCAAAAATGGCGGTAGCCTTGGCGGACATCGCTCAAGGCCGCGTGTCAAATGCCAGGTCCGTTTGCAATTCGAAAGATCAGAAGCGCCTATCTGGACATACCCTTCTACATTAGATATCCTTGCCAAGGAGGAACTCAAATCTGAGGGTTCCAGCGCAGAGGCTCATTAAAAACCAACATTTCATATGAAATCCAGAGCATCCATCGCGGCGATCACTCTTTCGCTTACTGCGTTGCAATCACTGTATGGAGGAATGTTTGAATCTGATATGCTGGAATCAGGTATGCTTTACCGAGTTCGAATGGAAGGGAAACTACCATGCGAATATCTTCAAGTTACGATGGAATCGAGTCCGTCAGATTTTCGACCAGACAAGCAACGGTTAGCCAAGGTTCTGCTTCTTGCTGCTGATAAAAAGACCGTTCTTCAGCGCATTACTGACATTACGTTTGACGGATGCACGGCAGAGCAAGACGACTTCAATTTTGATGGGTATCGTGATTTCAGATCATTTCTCTGGCAGGAGAGCGGATCGGGCGGACATTTCTATAGACATTTTGTTTTTGATCCGAAGATACGGCGTTATGTGTCGTGCCGGGGAGTTGGATGAGCTTTGGTCTCCATATCCTGATTATCAGAAAAAAGTGATTCGATCATATTCTCGGGGAGGCGGGATGTATTCTACTGCTCGCGAATATCGTTGGGTAAACGGGAAACTGGTTGTCATCTCGGAAGTCAAGAGAGACCGTGATGAAATCGGCGGCTGGTATACCGAATATTCCACGTTTAAGAACGGAGCTAAGCAACATTCGAAAAGAATTTACCGTAAAGACGAACGATGAGGAGGTTCCACTCTTGTGGCTCGGTTATCAAAATCCCGCCTTCTTGACTGATTTTTTTAAGAGATAGTCCGCCTGACGTTGCATAGCATTGGCTTGATATTGAACGGCTTTCGCGATGCGGCCCTCGTAATTTTTGACGCTTCCGACAAACTTGACCGCGTTGCTTACTTCAAGCCGGAACCGCCGCGCATCGCTGCTCGGTACATACCCGCCAGGAGCGGGATGCCGGGCGATCCACGCAGGGAGCCGGACGCCAAGCTTTTGCGCTGCAACGTTCCAACCGGAAGCGAGCCAGCCTACCCGCGCGAAGAGCATTTTGCGAAGGGCATTGTATTCCGCGCTGGAAACAGGATACGGATTCTTGAGGTTCCGCGGATTGATCCGGCCCGTGTTTTTGTCACGAAACCGCCGATAAATATCAGCGGCGTTTTGAAGCTGGGACGTGCGGGATGGGCGCACAGGCATCATCACACGCGCCAGATCTTTGGTGATCGTGGCTTCGCCTTGTTTCTTTGCGGCGCTTCCCGTCACACCTTTGGAAGCGGGCGGCGTGACCTGTGCAACGGTTCGCACAAATCCTCGCGCCGCCTGCTCGACCAGTTCCTTGCGGGACTTCTTGACGTAGGGGGCGAGGTTCTTGATCGCCGCCTGGACCTTCGATGTGTCGACTTTGCAGCGGACGTTCATGACAACGGCTTCCAGTTGCCGAAGAGTTGTGCAAACTGGTCTTGCGGAGGTGGAGCAGGGGAGACCGTCCACTTACCTGCCGCACGCAAGGCGCAGTGACGGTATTGAAGCATCTCGGAGAGGTGCAGATGCCAGAGGATAAAATCCCGAGGCCAGCGGGTTTCTCGCGCCAGGGTGAATACAGTTGCTGCCAGCCACCCTGGCTCTAGGAGTTTGGGGGCTCGGCTTCCGTCCGTTCACCGGGCTTCGATTCCAAGTCGAACTGCGCGGCGGCAACTGCGTCGGAGTCGCCTTCAATCTGCGCCGAGAGATCGGAGAGCGCGTTGAGCGGGATTTCCAATTCAAAGGCAAGCAGCCTCTCATCCAACGCATCCGTATCCTCATCCTTGGCGAACCGGACCAGTTCCTGAACGTCCACAATCGGCTGGCTCTGGATAAACAGAAGAGCAGCCATCTGGCGCTCCATCCGCCATTCCTTGCAGGGGCCGTCGCATTCGCCGACCACGCGGGCGAGGCCGAGGAGGCGCGCCGCCGTCAGCGTGCCAAGGGAGAACGGGCGACATTCCAACCCGGCGATCTTGGCCGAGCCGGTGACGAATATTTCAGCGAGGGTGTTTTGACGGGAATCTTTCATTTGTTCAAGGCATCGAGAAGTTGCTGACGGCGGTCGGACGGCGCGTCAAAGGGAATGAGGGCGAATTTCTTGCCCTTGCGAACCAGAGCGACGGGCACGGAGGTTGAAATGCCCGCCGTGAGCCGCTGGAAATTGGTCACGGCAGCCTTGGCGTAAGAAAGTGGATGATCGGGATTTGAATGGCACCACGCATCATCTTTCCACCACTGGATCAGTTCACAGGTTTTAAACCGACCATCCTCCGTCTTGGTCCCGAGGCACCACGTCATTGTGCGCTTTTCCTCGCCGTTAGTTATTTCACGGGTTTCAAGAAACGGCTGGGTTTCGTAAAAGGGAACCCCAAGCGTCACGAGCGCGGCCACCATGGAGGTATTCTCGGAAGTGACCGGATCAACATCCATCTCCCGCACAATGCAAATTTTATCGCCTTCCTTCATGGCTAGACCTCCTCGGCGTTCGGGTAGTTATCAAACCCATATTCCCAGCCGCCGAAGTCCTCGTTGCTTTCCGATTCCTTCACGCTGGGGATCACGGTAACGCCGCCCGTTACGCCGGACACGCAGGGATCGCCGACCCCGGGGACGATGGTCAATTCCCCGTGTCCCTTGACGGTGCCGGAGGTGGTTGGGTTGTAGACGTGGACGCGGGCCACGTTGCCGTTCGATCCTTTGAGCGCCTTCTGTTCGATCTTCTTTTCGACCTCGACAGAATCGATCAACGCGCCCTGGTGCTTGGTAATTCCAAATTTTACGTCGGTGGCAGGCATGGTATTACCGGTGCCACGATGTCAAAAATCACGGAACGCCGTAGCCGACCTTGAGCGTCAGCGTCGTGCGGAACCGGGCGCTGTCGGTTTCCAATGCGGACCCCGCAAATGCGTAACCGTAGATGTGGACCGAGTTACCGGTATTAATCTTGGCAGCCACGTCCATCCGGCCCGCAAGGCATACGCGAACTTTCTCCACAAGGGCGACGTGTTCGTTAGGGGAATTATCGTGGGCTTCGCTTTCGACGATCACCGAAAGCTCGGATCGGAACACCTCGCTCGAACCGGCGAGCGGTTCTGATTTGCTGGAAAGCGTCACGGCGGGGAGGCCGTGCTCGTCGCTATCATGGCCGGTGAAGAACGAGACCGTTCCAGAGAGTAAGACGTTGCCTTGCAGCACGGCAAGGAATGCCGATTCAAGGGCGTGGTCGAGCATGGCGCGTTAGTCCAGCGGCCCAACTACGATGACCAGAAGGGGATATTGAGGATGGTTCGTAATCCGCTCAATGCGGAAGCGGTCCCCCTCAAATTCAACGATTTCCCCAAGCTTGGGAAACCGGGTTCCAAATGCAGTCCGGGGAATCTTGATGGTAAAATCGCCGGTGCCAGTGAACCCGCCAAGGTCCAGATGTTCCCCGATGGTGGGATCGGAAACGAGCGCCTTATGAGTCTGCCCATTCCAAGTAACCGGTTCCCCAACTTCATCCAATATTTTTGCCAGATCGGCGGCTTTTTCGTGCTTCATGCTCGAAGCAGGATGTCAACGGCGCGGAAAATATTTGTGTTGCGAGTCTGCCACAAACGTATTACATTCTCTCCTGTGAAAACGCTCACCGTCAAGTTGCCGGAATTGCTGTTTGCGGAGATTACCCACGCTGCCAAGGAGCGAAAAATCGCCAAATCTGTTATTGTCCGCGAACGTCTTGAACGGGTCTCCAAAGAACAACCCTCCCTTTGGAGTCGCATGGCCGATCTGGTGATCGAAGAAGACGCCCTGCCGACCGACCTTTCCTCTAATAAGAAGCACCTTCAAAAGTATGGCAAAAACCGTTCTCATCGATAGCGGGGCGATTGTTGCCGCCTTGCGCAAACGGGATCAGCATCACGTCTGGGCGAGATCAAACTTTGAAGCGTTTACGACTCCGTGCGCGACCTGCGAAGCCGTCGTATCGGAAAGCTTTTTTCTCCTTGAACGCGCCAAACAAGGGAAAGAGACGCTCTGCACACTTCTGGAACGCGGGATCATCAAGGTGGAGTTTTCGCTGACTCCCCACCTGGAGGAAACGCTGCACCTGATTCGTCGCTACCGGGATACGCCCATGAGTTTCGCCGATGCGTGTCTGGTGCGCATGAGTGAAATCCATAACGACTCCGTTGTTTTTACGACAGACAGCGATTTTACGACCTATCGTCGAAACGCCAGGCAAATCATACCGGTTATAGCGCCTTGGTAAGAGGTAAACTGGTTGCGTGGAAACTATTTAATGCGAAGCCCCCGCGCCGTTTCCAACGCGGGGGCCTTATGCACGCAACTCAACCAAGGCGCTTAGGGTTTGACGATTCGCTGGATGCCGTCGCCGATGGCGGCTTCAAAGCCGTAGAGGCATTCCACAGTCACGAAGATCCGGTTGCTTTGGATTTCCGTGTAGCGGAGGTAGCCGAAGGTCAGACCCGTCTCGGGATCGGTTACCGCGCCCGCCTCATCGTAATTGGCGACGGGAGCGAGGTAGCGCATGGCTACTGCAAGACCGCTCGGGTGGGCGGCGAACCCTGCCAGTTTTTCGCCGTTCTCGGGGAGAATGACCGTTTCATAGATGTCGAACCCGGCCAGGCGGCGAATTTGCGCCTCGACCACACCCGGCTGGGCAATGGGTGCCATAAAACTCTTCGCCACGATCTCGTCACCGAGCAGGTTCGTGTAATAGGCACCATCCAATACCAAAGATCGGTCGGTTACGGGCATCTTGACATTGCTGCACGCCTCACGAACCGCGAGGATTTTCTTATAATCGAATGCGGACGCCGCCACGGCAGGAATGGCCGGAACACCATAATTGGCAGCCGTGATTTCGCTGAAAATATCCTGTAACACATCTTGCGCGAGCTGCTTGACCGCGCTGGCCACCAGCGTCTCCAGGACGTTGAGAGCGGTTTCGGCGGCTTCCCGCGCAGTGACGTGAACGGTCTTGAACTTATGCCGATTCAACTGCACCGGAATCACGGTCACCGTGGAATCCGCGGCGGAGGTATAATTTCCCGCGAAGTCGCTCGATTGCGAGGGAGCGCCGACGACCGGCACGCGCACGGTATCGAGCTTATCCGCAGGCTCGGGCGAGAAATTGGTGGAAAAGGCGCGCAGCGGGGTAAGCGCCGCCATGAACGGCTGGAGCGCGTTCTGCGCGACCTTGATGTCGTTGACGTTGGTAAGGGTATTGGCCATGGGATTTTTGGGAGGGCTGCGGTTACTTGGCGATGGCGCTGGAGAGAATGAGCGCCTGTTGTTCGGCGGTGAGGGAGCGCCAGAAGGTGGTCTGGGCCTTGGGATCGGAAATGGCTTTGAACCGGGCGACCAGATCCTCGGTCTGCTTGTCGCCTTTCGCGGTAACCGGGACGGGAGCGGTGGTTCCAGTGGAGGCGACGATTTCGGCAGCGCGTTTGGAGGCGCGTTGCTCAAGATCCTGTTCGGCGGCTTCGAGGGTCTGGTTGCGGGCGGTGAGTTCCGTGATCCGCGTATTCGCCTCGGTTTGCGATTGCGTCAGGGAATCGATGGACGCGCGGGCCGTGGCAAGATCGGCGACGAGCCGTTCGCGGTCGGCGGTCAGTTCGGTGACTTGGGTGATGAGCCGTTCGTTATTGGCCGTGGCTTCCGTGAGGAGGGAGGCGCTGGCTTGGGCGTCGGTTTCGAGTTGCCGGACCCGCGCCAGCGCCTGATCGAGTTGTTCGTCAGTGGTGAGCATGTTACCACTGGATTGATGTCAACTAGGAGACATGTCGGCTGCGCAGCATGGCCAGCGCCGCGTCGCGGCTTTTCACGGTTCCAGCCAGGTTGAAACGCATCGCTTGCCGGGCGGAAAACGACTGGCCTTCCATGGCTTCCGCAGGAATGCTCCGGCCACGGGCAAGCACGGCGGTGCGAAAATCCGACGCGATTTCCTCAACGTCGGACTGGAGCCATTGACGCTGATCATCCGTGAGGGCTACGCCGGGCATCCCCGTGCTCTTGTATTTTCCAGCGGCAAAGACTTCCACATGCAGCCCGGCCTGTTGGTATGCCTCGGTGCTATCCACTACGGGCAAGATCACGCCGATGGAACCAACCCGGGCCGAGGGCGTGATGTAAATGGCATCGCATTGCGAGGCGACCCAATATGCCGCGCTGCACATCTGCCCGCCCGAAAACGCATAGGTGTATTTGGTTTTGCAGAGGTCGGAGACGGCCTGCGCCAACTCCGGGGTGCCGTTGACACTGCCGCCGGGCGAGTCGATATCCAGAAACACGGCCTGTACGTCCGGGCGTTGCGCAGCGACGTTGACGGCGTTTATGATTTCTTCAATGTCGGTGGCTCCGAAGAGAAACCGGCTGATCATATCGGGATTGCGCACCATCGGTCCCTGGATTGGGATGTTCCCGATGCCGCCTTCCACGGTAAGAAGGTCGCAATCTTCGTCACGGTTATCGGAGGTCAACGACGATTGGAAAAGGGCCGAGAACCCTTCGGGCGGAGATTGCGCTGCCACCAGCATGGCTGCATGTGCGTCCGGAGTAATGAGCCAGGGTTGGCGGCGGAAAAGAATATCAGTGAGCGTCACGCTAATGATGACGTGTCAACGGGGGATGGATTGGGATAACGATAGTGAAGGGGAAGCTCTCCGGGAACTGTCGCCCCTTTTCGAATGTTATCACTCGCCCAGAGAGGTCTTAGATTCGTATAATGAAAGCACTTATACTGATTCTTCTTGATGCGAAGATCAAAGGCATAGCACGGAACGATGTGGTCGATGTGCCAGCCATGAGTCCCGAAATTTTCCCAACTCATGCCTTTTTGGAACTGAGACTCGATGTGTTTTCGCGCTTTTCTAATGGAACAGCCGAGTAACTTAATTGACTTGGCAGCCTTTCTTCCAACCTGCGTTTTTATTGCACGGGCAACGCTTGCACTTAATGCGACGGCTAACGCAAAATTGGGATCGCTAGCTTTCCGTTTACGGAACCGAGAGCGATTTCGAGCCAAAACGTCGGGGCGCTTTCGATACCGAGCATTCCATGCGCTATAATGTTCCAGGTTCTTCTGCCGCCATTCTTTGGTTTGTTGACGAACGCGTTCCTTGGTGCGGCAGTACTTGGCGTGTCTTTTTTCCCGAATGCTCTCTCTATGTTTTTTAACGTAAGCTTGAGTATATGCTTTAACCTTTTGGGGATTGCGCGCTTTCCAAGCTCTCATATAGGCACACCGTTGTTCGGGATCTTTGTGGGGCACACAAATGATCTCATGTCAATCATGCTGACTTCACATCAACGGTTTCCTCAGTTGCGGTGATCTCGGAAGCAGTCACCGAGCCTGAACTGGGACGGTATAGCATCTCCAAAGGGATTTGATATTTCGCCGCGAGGTCGAGCAGGAGCCGGGCGTCCTGGGCCCGGGTCTCCGCCTGTTCCTCGAAATCAAGTCCCAGTTCGGCGTAGGATTCCGAAAGCGTCTTTAAGCCCGTTTCGACATCGGCCCGGTTCTGCTCTGCCTCGCGTCCGGCATCGACGGTTACACGCTTCGGCCTTTGGAACCGCACCTTGTGCCAATCGACTTGGGCGGGAAGTGCACCGGTCGCGATGGCGTCCCCGATCACATACGACCAAACGGGACGAATAAACCGTTGGATCAGAATTAACTGCCGGAACGAAAAGCGGCGGTCGGCTTTGGCCACGACCAGCCGCACACCCGCCCCTCCGATCTTGGATGAATCCGCGGCGAACTCATAGGGAAGCACACCAAGCGCACTGTCACGGCGGACAAAATCCAAAAAGCCGGTGAAGGTTGGGCTGGGTCGATTCGACTGGAAGCTGTCGAGCGATTCGTTCGGTTTGAGCGCAACCAACTTTCCGCCGATAATCCGCTGCAAGCTAACGGGATCGCTCCCATCCATCGGGGCCGGGGCGTGTCCCACCGAGAAATCACCCGATTCATCGTCGATTTCCCCTCGGTCGGTCTTCAGAATCCGGGCAACGTCCGCATTGTCTTTGACCGCGTGTTTTTCTAGGGCGAGCAGTTCCATCTCGTCCAGGATGTGATTGATGGAATGCTGGATTGTTGCGGCATGCCGCACGGCGCTGGAGGATTCCGGTTCAAAAACGTGCAAGATACTTTCCGCCGGCAAATCCCTGAACGAACCGTCATCCAGAATCGTCCGGTAAAAGGCGGGAGCGCCGACCGCGTCCAGGCCGATCCCGTCCACCGTATCCGTGCTGCCGGAAGCATCACCCACCCGGTGCGCCTCGATCAATTGCAGCACCAACCGGTTGTCTCGGTCCCGGGTCTTGTGAACGAAATACTCGCCGTCCACGTCGATCCCTCGGCAGACGAGCGACTGGCATTCCTCGAACGAGAACCGCCGAGTGACCTCGCAACGCGCGGCCCAGTTAGCAAAATATGCTTCGGCCTGCCGGTTCCATTCCTGGCTACTCGACTGGGCCTGCGGCTTGATGCCATCGCCCGTCGAGTAGATGGCCATGTTCCCCACCAACTCGCGGACAAACCCGGAATTCTTATGTAGATAACGAGACCGGCGGACCAGTTCGTTGCGGATGCCGGGTGTCAGATCCCGTTTGGCGTCGCCGGGGGAGGCTCCCGGAACGTTGCCGCGCCGGGGCGACCAGTTGGCCGATTCATAGGGGCTGAACCACCCGAATGAATACGCCAACGCTTTACCGAAGATCTGGCGCAGGCTCATTTGTAGAGAAAGAAGGAAACGATGGATTGCGCGATGCTCCGCCTGCGGACATACGTGGTCGGTTCGAGCACGCGCAACGCGTAGGCGCATTCCTCCAGCACTTCCTTGACCGGCATGGCGAATTGCTTGGAAACCGAGGAACCGCTGTCCCCCCACGACATGACCGTTTTGCCTTCCACGAGCAGTTCCTTGGCCCGGGCCTGGATTTGCAGCACTTCGGCCACGGAAAATCCGGTAACAAATAGTCCCTGTGCCATATCAAGTCGTAAGATACTTGGCCCCGTTGGGAATCCGGTAATCGACAGCGATTTTTCCCGCGTCGAGCGAAGCAAACTGCTTGAACGCGGCAGGGGTCAAATCGAGTGCGTTGCCAGTGCCACGGGCGGGACCGAGATCGATTACGGGGACCGTGATCATTTTGCCGGATGTCACATGCTTGACCTCAACTTTCGTCCCCCACGGAACGCGCGGGAGTGGCGATCCCTTACAGGGGCCAAAGTTCATTGGGAGCGCACACCCCATGACATCTGGCCTTTTCTTGGTACTGATGCCACTGGCGGTTTCGCCATTGTCCTGCGGATCGTCCGCGCCTCCGAACCATGTCGCTTTTGCGCCGCGCACCACGAGATCGTTGCCGTCCACGAGTACGACGAACCCCCACGTTCCGTTGCCCTTGAGCACTTTCAAATCGTCACTCATGCCGAATAGTCTCTTAATCCAAGTGAACATGGGTTATTGAGCGGCAGTGGCCGTGCGGGCTTGGGCGGCGGCGGTGTTGAGCCCCGTGGCGATGTTCTCGACGATGGTGGACGCCTCAGTTTTTCCGGCGGTGGCGAGAGCGTTACCCGCCACGGTTCCAAGCGAAGCGGCCAACTGCTGCCATTGCGCCCCATCGTTGGGGCTCCAGATTTTCACGATCTGGGCGACATCATCGGCGGTGACGATGGTCGCCTCGTTCTGTCGCAGACCAGAGGCGACGGAGTCCAGGAAGTCAGCCTTGAAATTCTTGTCTGCTTCGTCGGCCGCCACGGAAATCAAGACCTGCTCGGCCACGGTCAAAGCCCGGTTGCCCACGACCGCGAGCGTGCTGTCGATCTGCGTTTTATGCGCCTGAACCCACGCACAGCCAGAAACGGCGAACACCGGAAGGAGCGCCAACAGGATCAGCGGCGTGATGTTATTATTGGATTGTCCCGCGTCGTTGGGAACGCTCCCTCCGGTGACATGTTTGTCCTTGGCCTGCGCGGCGAACGTGCCGCCGGAGACCATGGCAAGGATGCCCGCGAACCCGGTCACGTAACTGCGGATCGCCTCCGGCAGGAAAGCAACGAGGTCGGGGTTGATAGCGATGGCGGAAGCGAGAACCGCGATCCAGCCGGTCAGAGTAGTGCGCCAGTTAGCGCCGAGGATGGTGTTCATGCCTCTTCCGCGGTGTCAATTTTCACGAAGCGCTCGGTCACGTCCTGGCCATTGCAGATCACGCGGCGGTCACCTCCAAGAGCCAGCCATCGCCGAACGATGACATCGCAATACGCTGGCGAAATCTCCAAACCGAAGACACGCCGCCCAAGCTGCTCACCGGCGATCAACTGACTACCGGAACCGGAGAACGGCTCGTAGCAGAGTCCATCCCGTTTCGTATGCTGGCGCATCGGCACGGCGAAACATTCCAGCGGCTTGGGTGTGGGATGATCGGGGCGTTCATCATTGTTGAGCCCTTCGATTTCCCATACGCTCCGCTCATAATCCGAGGTTTCACGGGGCGGCTTATTCCCTTTGATCCAGCCCATGAAGCAGGGCTCATGCGCCCACAGATACCACGACCGGGTCAGGATCGGGCGGTTGGGCTTGGCCCAGATGATCTGCTGGTGAACGAATGCGCCGTTTTTTTCCCATGCATCCTCGACCATCCGCTGTCGGCGGCTTGCATGCCAACAATACCACGCGGCATGAGGATCAATCGCTTCCGCAATGGCGGTCTTGATGTAGCGATCATAAAGCTCGTTGTTTTGCGCGGCATCCGCTTCATCCCATGTGGGGCCATAGGTTTCCGACCAATCGGTGTTCTTGGTGCGAGTCTGGCCGGGATGATTGGTGCCATCGTAGCCCACGAGATACGGCGGGTCCGTGGCGAAAAGGATCGCTCGCTCGCCGTTCATCACGCGGCGCACATCCTCCGGGTTGGTGGAGTCGCCGCAGAGGAGACGGTGGTTGCCCAGTTCGTAAAGGTCGCCCGGTTTTGTGATCGGATTTGCAGGCGGTGGGGTAACGGTGTTACTCGGCTCCTCCTTGGTTTCGAGCCGGTCCAGCAGATCATCGAGTGAATCGCTGTCGAACCCGGTCAGATCGAGATCGATCTTCCCATCCAAATCCTTCAATAGCAGCTTGAGTTCCTCCTCATCCGTTTCCGCGATCTCCGCGATGCGATTGTCCGCGAGCAAAACCGCAAGCTCCTCATCGTCGCTGGCGAAATCCTGAAAATCGACCGGAACCAGTGCAACCCCCAGCTTCTGCGCCGCCAGGAGCCGCCCGTGTCCCGCGACAATGCAGCCGGAGCGCTTCGACACAGTGATGCAATGTCGCCAGCCGAAGTATTTGATATTCTTGGCGAGGAGTTCCAGTTGCGCGGCAGGGTGCGTGTTGGGATTGCGCGGGTTGGGTTTCAATTCCGCGACCGGAACAAGCCGTTCATGGGCACACCACACTTCAACCCCGCTGGCGAGCGCCTTGGCTTTTGGGGATTCGGGAAAGGAGATCATATCGCTCATGCCCACCGACCATGTGTCAACGGAAACATTGACACTCCGGCCCCTGCATGGCCCCAAAGAAAAGCCCCCGCACTCCCTCCCGGCTCGAACGCCGGTTCGCACTTCTATGGCGCACGGTGGATGGCCCGGCGCTGCAAGCCGAGTATCGTTTTCACCCCACGCGGAAATGGCGTGCCGACTACGCCCACCTCGAGAGCCGCACTTTAATCGAACTGGAGGGCGGCGTGTGGGTAGGCGGCCGTCACAACCGCGCCGCCGGTTTCGTGGCGGATGTGGAAAAATACCTCGAAGCCGTGCTCGCGGGCTGGCGCGTGGTGAGGCTGGTGGACTCCCAACTCACCCTGGAAACCGTGGGCCGCGTGGCCGCAATGATCCGATCCGGCAAGAGAAGCGATCCGGTGCCGGATCGATAGACCGGACATCCGCGCCCCCCATGCTCGGGGCATGGAGAGCGCGGAGTCCTAGGGCCTCTGGGCGTGCCAGGGAATCATTTCACAGCGCCTGATTTGCGACCCGCTTCGAAGGCTGCTTTGAGGGCGTCCCGAATCTCCCAAACGGAAACCTCATGGAAATCGAGCCGGTCGGATTTGCGGGTCTCCAGCGTTTCGATATTCAGAATCTCCTTTGCGATCTTCGCGGCGTAGTGCGGAATCTTGGCGGGCCGGTTCGTTTGCATGGCCTGTTATTCGCTCCTCCTTGAAATTATATCCATAGAAGTATCTGACTTTATTTGCGGGTCAGCCGCGGAGGCTGGCACACGACTTGATTAGCTGCAAATTACGATCTGCTCAGGCGTGTGTCGATGGTTCCACGCCCTCTGCGCGTAATTCCGCCAACTGCGCTTCCGACAAGTTGGCAGGCTCGCCATGCCGCTTCCAACTGGCCGGGTTGCGCCCGAATCCCAATTGAACCGAAAGACTAGCCTTCGGCATTTCGATCCCGTGAGCGCGGAAAATGCGGTCGCCCTCGGCGTATTTCACACCGGCCTTGCCGAGCGCCTTGGCGACCGAGCAGGCGGAAAACCCAAAGATGCGATTGAGCTTTCCTTTGCCAGTGCCCACTTCCTTGGAGACCGCAGTCTGTTGTTTTGCAGCGGGCTTGGGCTGTTTTGCCTGCACGGCGATAACCGGCGCGGCTGTGGCATCGAACCCCGTGATCTTGGCGTGGCGACCGCGCCCCTTGAAGATGGCTTTGCCGTATTCAAGTTTGCCGCTGCACCCGGCAAGGGTGTCGAGGTTTTTGATGGCATCGATCACCGGTTTGCGCTTGGGCGTGGTGAACCGGAAGTGTGTGGCCCCACGGGGGACCGGGTGGGCAGCTTTGATGGAGGCGGTTGTGGCGTTGGATTGGATGGTGATGTTCATAGGTTGTTTTGAGGTTGATGGTTGTGAAGCGCCTCCGGGGATCGAACCCGGAGGAGACTGGGTTTATCTGGATCGGACGATGGTGATTTGAAACTCGCTGCCGTCCTTCATGCGGAATACCACGCCCCGGTTGGTGGTCATGACGCCCCGATCTTCAAAAGAGGCGGCGCTTTGGAGTTGCTCAATGATGGGCTCGCCATCCTCGCCGGTTTGATATTCCAGTTCGAGAAGGGCTGCTTCGATATCGTGCTCTGTTTTCATTGATGCGACATTCGCTCTTCTGTTATTGATCATCGAGTTATCTAGTATTATTTATTCGTCCCGGTTTTCGGAATCAGGCACGGCGTTTGATTGAATTGCATCGAAGTTGATGGCCTCGACTTTCCGCCAGTCGACCGGAGGCGTGGATTTCACAATCCGCGCCACATCCGCATTCGCCGTCTCCTTCGGCAGTGCGATAAATTCGCTGCCGCTCTCGCCCTCTCGCAAAACAAACACGGCATATCCGCTCCGCAGGATTTTGTAGTTTTCTTTCGGGTTCATGGCTTATTCCTCCGCGATCAGGTTGCACCCGCGGGCGGCTTGCTTGAGCAGTTCGACCAAGTGGGCAGCATCTCCGGCGTTCGCCCAGTTCATTTCGTCGGGGGCGACGCCCAGGTGGTCATCCAAGTGGCGGGCGAGCATCGCGACTAATTCGCGGGCGCTGCCGATGTGGTGGATGAAGGCGTCCCGCGCTTCGTCTTTCGTGGAGCGGCGGGGGGCTTTGGTGGTGGTGGTCAGTTGCGTTTTCATGGTTGTGTGATCGCTCTTTCCAAGAATTACATCCACTTAACTATCTACATTTAGTTGTGGCCGACTGGTCCAAGCAGGCACAGTATCTGATTACTTGGTATCTTCGGTTTCTAGCTCGACGGACTCCCGCCCGATCAGCTTTAGCATCGTGGCGGCAGCGGTCTGCATCGCCTCGCAATCAAAGTAGTGGTTCGGGCGGTTCCCGATCTGAATCCATGCCCATTTGCCTTTGTCTTTGACCCGGTGCTCGGATTCCATTTGTTTTAGGTAATCCTCCGGCACATCGTCGGGAACCTCCCATGTCACCCCGTTGGCCGGGTCTTGGTTCCGGCGCAGCCGGGCCAGGCTGTCCTTAATGTTGAGGTTGCTCCAATAATGGACATGGCACCAACGGCTTACGCCGAGCACGACTTTGCGCCGAGGTGAATAGAACCGCTGGATCGATTTCCCGTCCTTGGTTTTGTGGGGGAATGTCGTGCGTTTGTCACCCATCAGCGCCACCCAGCCGCGTTCGGCACATTGTTTGTAGACCTCATAGGTCGCGTCGCCCGCGTCCACGAACACTAGATTTGCATGAATCGAAAAACGTTTCTGCAATGCTTCTACATCCTCGAAAGTGAGGATACGCTCGCACCAGACGAGACGGGACGATCCCTCGGCGCTCCATGAACGGACCACGGCGTAAAGATGATCCATCTGGCAATCGACCGTGAGCACCCGGAGCGGGATGGTGCGCACGCCCTCTTGGAACGGCGGCGGCACGATTTTGCCAAACCGGTCGATGCCTGCCTCGTCACACCAGGTATCCCCCATGCTGTAACCAGACGCCGTGATCTCCAGCTTAAAATCTTCCAAATATTCGCGCCACGGTAGCCCAAGCCGTTTTTGATAGAACTGTTGGATCAAGGAGGTATCGCCCTTCCGTGCCGCCTGTTTGGCTCGGAGATATAGCTCGGCCAATTTGCCCCACGACATCGTGGCGAGCGCGTTCCAATGGAACCCAACATTCTCCTTCGCCGCTCGCGGGTTCTGCGGGACGAACTGTCCGGTGGCATTGAGCCGACGCCGGACTTCATCGGTGTCCTCAAAATAGTGATTGCACGCGGCGCATCGCAGCGCCGTGGTGGTATGTACCCGCACGAAGTCGTATTGCTCGTTATCGTCTTTACAGTCCTTGCTCCATTCGATGTTTTCCCAAAGGTATGGCTGGCGGTGCCCGCATTCGGGACAAGTGAACATCCACTCCCGCATGTCGGTCGTCTCATGCTTGCGATGGGTGTCATCGTCTTCCTCGCCGCCCTGGGACATGAAGATGCACTTTCCGAGCCACCCGAATGCCGTCACACGGGCCTCGGCTTCCGCCATGTGCCCCGGAGGCCAGCGCCATGTTTCGTCCCCGATCATCCAGCGGATGGAGCGGCGCTGCAAATTGGTTTTGTTGTGTGCCCCGAGAATCCAAAGCGTCATGCCGTTGGCGAAATGGATCGTCTGGTTGCGGCGCTTGTGACGGTCGGCTGGGAAGAGGCGGCGGACCGGCTCACACTCGTCGAAGATCTTCTGGAGCCGGGATTCGCTTTGGTCCTTGGCGTCCTCGTCCGTCTGGTCGAGCCAGAGCGCGGGGCCGGGCAAGTTGGCGATGATGTAGCAGAGCGCCACCTCGGGCGCGGTGGTCTTACTCGCCTGCACCGCCGCAATGATCGAGACGAGCCGCACCTTGGGATCAATGATCGCATCAAGCACCTCTTTAATCTGCGGCGAGTTCTCGATACGGAAGCGTCCAGGCATGGGCGAATACGGGATGGAACGGATATGTTCCTCGGCCCACGCCCATGCCGGTTGGCGATCCGGGGGACGCCACGCTTCGCGCCAGATGGCGGTGAGCCGTTCACACTCCATCCGTTTTAATGCTGCCGGGCACTCTCCATTGGAAGAATTGCTCACGGCGTGTTGCCACCCCCGGTATGGAGCACCTTGCAAACCTCATCGATGGCCCGGGCGCATTCCTCCCGGATGCCCTGCGCGTCCTGGCCGCTCAAAATGGGCGGCAGTTCGTTTTCAAACTTCGCCCGCAGGAGTGCTATGGCCTTGCCAACCTGCGTGAGCCAGTCCCTGCGCACATCAGCCAGGAGAACGAACTCTCCTTTTTTGATCCCGACCTTGAGTTCCCGTTCCTCGATCTCGGCGAGAAGTTTGCGAGCTTTGAGCGCCGATTGATCTACCTCGGCCACGGCCTTCCCCGATTTGAGCCCGCGTCCGCGAACGAATTCACGCCATGCGACGACGTCGTGAGTTCCATTCGCGTTGGCCTGCGGCGCGCCCGACAGCTTTTGCCACCGCGTGATTTGGCGGCGGCTCGTGCCGAGGAGCGTCGCCAGTTCGACAACATTTTTAGCGGTCGTAACGGTGTCATCGCATCCGGCGGCTCTGGCGACAACCCGAGCGTGTTCCGAGGGAGAAAGCGGCTTGCCTGACGCCGCCTTTTTGAGGATGTTGCGCAGGTCCGCGTCGAGAATCTTGGCGTAGGCGTTTAGCGGGGAAGGAGTTGTTTCCATGTGAGATAGGGATGTGTCAAATGCGCCATTTGTCCCACTCCAAGCTGGCGGCGATTACAGAGGGAAACGAGGCACGATGGACGCGCTAAAAGTGGGACATCAAAAAAATGACTTCTCACACAAATTGAGCGAGGGACTTTTTCACCCCAAGCTTTCCGCCGGGCGCAGGGACCCCGAAATTTTTTGGCTGTGGCCGCTGATGGCCGCGTCGCTCACGCTTGGCCCACAATCGCGCGACGTTGGCCCGTGTGGCGCGAACTCATCGCCTAAACTTTAGTTCGCCCAACTTTTCCACAGGGGTTTCTCGTATTTTTTCGTTCCGATAAAACGTAGACCAATATGTATGCGAGTGAAAAACGCCTGCGGTTTCATTAAGCCAGTCCCGGATTTGATCGAAGGAGAAGTGCTTTTCTTCTCTCAGGATTTTAATCACAGGCCATAGTTTCTTTTCCTGGCATAGGGGTAGAATTATGGGGGCAGTTTTCTTCGCGCTCTCCAAAAGATCATCGACGAGTTGATTTGTGATCTCTGGAATTGGTGACCGTCTGCGTGGGGAATCGGTGGCATGCATAAATTTAATCCGGCAGGGTGTTGTAGATATCCACCACGGGCTGGAGATCGCGCTTGAACGCACGCAGCTTCTCCTCGCCAGCCCTTTTGACCCAGCCCATTTCCTTTAGCATTCCCCAAAACCCGCAGATGCGATTGACGTAGGGATGGACGTTCTCAATCCCTTTGTCTTTGCCTGCGTCCATGTCTTCATCGGTGGCGGGGCGGCCAAGCAACAACGACTTCGCCAAACGGCGTTTGCTGAATCCCTCGCGCTCGGCCAGATCGAGCCAGCGGGTCTGTTCATCGGGTTCCAGGCGGGCGACGAGCTTGTGATGCTCGAAGGTTAAAGTGTCTCTCCGGCGAGACAATTCGATCTTGCGGGCAATCCATCCAGCGTTGCGCAGGGTCTGATATTCGAGGCCGGTCACTGCGATCCAGTGTTCGTATTTATCGCCCCATTTATTTTCTGCATAATTGATGGCATCGCCAAGGATGAACATGCACCCGCGAGTGACTGTGCCGAATTTTTGCAGCAACTCGTCGATGGCTTGTTCGGGAACATCTCCGTTGAATTGGAGGCCAAGGCTGCTGATTTGGATATTGCCGTCACCGATTTTTACGATTTCGTTCTTCATAGTTGTGCCGGAGGATGTGTTGGGTTTGTGCATACGAGACACGCGCTGTCAACGAGCGCATCGCACGCGATGGATTAAGTTTGAGCTTTTGAGTCAGTTCCACGCATCGTTTGCTCACCGCGGCGCGGGTGACACCGTTGCGCTCGGCGATTTCGGTCATGGAATCGCCGAGGAAACCGATGCCGCTGACAACCGCAAGGCACTCGATGGTGAGCTTGGCATTCTTCTGGTTCAGCAACTCTCCGAGCAGCCTGCGCAGAATATCCCAGAGGCGTTCGTCCGTGCCGGGCTCGGCCACAGGGACGTCATCCGTTTTTTGAACGGCAGCGGCGAGATCGACCTGCGTCAGCACATCTTCTTCTTCCGAGGCCATGTTCGATAGACACGCATCCTCATCCCGGAGAGTCGTTCCGCTGCGATCAATCAATGGTTGCAAGAGGCCGTCCGCTCCCAGTCTGCAACGGTCCTCGGGGGACAGCCCCTCCACCCAGCGGAGGTATTCCGGGCTTTGGTAATACTCAAGGTACTCACGGTCACGAGCCTCCTGCCGGTTGGCATAGTCGTTGATCATGGCTTTACTTGCTGAGGCCATCAGACCGTGCCAACAGACCGTGGTCTGTGAAAACACTGGCGAGAATGTCTACGGGGTAGGTGAAGACCGTTCCAAACCGATGATCGTCCTTGATCCCACGCTGAACATTTCGTGTGATACACACGACTTGTGCGCGTCCTTCGATGGCTTCCAATTGCTGGCGGGTAAGCCACAAGCCGTGAGCATAGGCATAGGCACTGACGCTCATTTGCGCAATACCGCGACGATAGCGGGGCTTGTGCCATTCCTCTCCAAAGCAGCGCCGCGTGAGCGTGCTGTAGGGAATATCGTAACGCTCGGCCAGTTCCTTCAATTCGCCTTCGCCACGTTCGTAAGCCGTCCGGATTTCGTCAAGGTTTCTCATTGGCGATCTCCTTTCACGCTTACCCGCGTCATTGACGTCATGGTGGACACTGGATGCCCAAGACCGATGGCCAAGCCAAAAAAACCCATGGCTTCGGCGAGCTTTGAGCAAGCAGCAGCTATATATAAGCTGCTGCAGTTGCTCAAGAAGCAGTGGGTTCGAGCAGCACTTGTGCAATGCTCAAAGACTTTCGTAACATAATGATACCTAGTGAGTTGAATGGCAAACAAGCCCCTCGATACAAGGGGGGCTTGTTTTGATCGAATCAAGCACCCCTTGCCTGAGCAGAGGCTTGAATGGCTAAAATGGCGTTTCATTTTCGTCTACGGTTGTTGATTTTCTGGCCTTGGATTTGGCGGTGAGATGAATGGTTTTTCCGTCCGTTGGAGCGCGGAAATATTGATGCTGGAATCCTTCCTTGAGCCGCCGTTCCACCGTGAAACGGCTGCACTCAAATTGATCGACAAGGGCATCCTTGAGTTCCCGTTTGTCATATTTGCCGCCAGCGGCGGCGATGAAATCGATGATGTCCTGAACCGTGAGCTTCTTTTCCTTACCGGAACGCTCGCCGGAAACGTCTGCCTCCCACGCTTCCAAATCGAAGTCGAGATCGACTTCATAAAAGTGGGTGCTCTCGTTAAGGCAGAGCCCGACCGTGGAGAACGACTTGGCGTTGTTGCTTTTGCCGCAGGACATCACGATCTTTGAGGAATCCTCCTTATCGCCCGGTGCCATGTTGATCACCGTCCGCGCGGCGGAATAGAGCGCCTTGCTGCCGATCAGAAAATTGCCTTTGTCCCAGCCGACCGCTTGCAGGATGTTCTGGCGACCCGTGCGTGCGTGGTGAAGGATCACGATGGCCATCATGGGATCGGCATCCCGTGCGATCTTGGTCAACGCAGCAATCGTGTTGCGGACGTCATTATCCTTGAGCATATCGCCGTCCAGGATGTTTCCGAACGGATCGGCCACGAGTACCGTGGGACGGAATTCCAAGAGCGTCTGGACCCATCGCGCCTTGATTTCCTCGTCGCCAAGGCTAATGAAATAGTCCTCCGTGTCGACCAGCGCCTGCATGAAAAGGTGTTTTTCAAGAACGGCGATCTGCTCGTCGGTGTACTGCGAAAGCATCGCATCCAGATCCGATTTCATGCGGACGATGGAATTTTCGTTGCCGATGAAGAGCCACCGCTGCGGTTTGCCGTGCGTGTCCAGGCCGACGAATGGAATGCCTAGCGATTGGCAGATGGCGAGTTGCAGGGCGAAGCGTGATTTGCCGACGCCGCCCTGGCCCCCGACTACCGCGAGCCCGCCTTTTTGAAGGAGACCATCACCCAAGATGTTCATGTCGGCGGGCTCCACCCACGACCGGAACTTGCTGATGGTCCAGATGGTGAACGGCTTTGCCTCCGATGGCGCGGCAGCGTTAAATTCAGGGTCCACGTACCCCTCAAACGCTGAACGGGCGTCCGTCTTTTCTGCGGTTTCCATTATTGCTTACCTCCCAGGGGACGGAAGTAGAGGATGTGCTGACGAGCGCCGCCCGTGCGCGTTCCGCCGGGCATTCGCACCCACTGGCACGGCGTCCAGAGATGGGCGTCCGCGCCGAGCCAAACGGCATATTGCATGAAGCGGGCAATCTGGTGCCGCCGCGCTTTCTGACAATCTATCCACCCATGCAAGCTCTTGCCCCCTGAATCAACGACGAGCACCAACGGGGCGAACTTGCCGAGATAGGAAAGGACTCTTGCTTGTTCGACTTTATCGCTGCCGATGTCGCTCTCGATGACCAGATATTCGCGGGAACCGGTATTTTCCAAACAGCGGTAGCTTTCCTGACCACTGCCGTTGCAACCGCTCGATGCGATCATCCGGCTGGGGACGATGAACTGGCAATCAGCCTCATGCCCACGCCAGTGCTCCCGCTCCCACGTCGCACCGTTGACCTTGTCCCACCCAAGGCAGAAGAGCCCACCGCCAGGGAAGAGGACGTCGATCACCGCGCCGGGATCAATGTTGATGGGAGCAGCAACATCAAAGATCGGCTCCGTGGTCTCGGCATAGAACCGGCGCTTGGACAGATTCGGTTCGGGCCACTTGGGCGTGGTGAGACGGTGAAGACGCTGGACTGCCGAAAGTGGAACCTTCGTGCCCTTGAACCCGCGGGAGATAGCCCGCTCGATTTCAGCGTCCGTGAGTCGTCTTCCCACGTCCCATCGGTCACGAAGATCATAAAGGAAACGGCGGAATGCAGCCTCCGAGCATCTGCCTCGGCAGCACGCGGCAACGCGGAACAGCCACACGTTGCGCTGGCCGGGTTCGGGATGGTGATCGAGGAGATCACGAAGAGCGGGTGTTAATTTATCAAGTATAGCCATGAAGTGTTAGTCTTGGTCGAGTTTGAGAACGCGCCGGATTTCAGTTGAGAGGTAGGTGTCGAGCCGGTCGCAGTTATCGAGAACCCACTGGAGGTAGCCGGGATCAATCTCGGCGACGGGGACGCCCTTGTGTTTGCCGAACGGCATCACGATCTCGGGAGGCGGCGGGGCGCTGCCAGGGCGGTCCCGATAGACGATTTTCTCGACGGGACGATCCCGGTAGACGATGCGCTCCTGCACCACCACCCGAGTCCCGCCGCGAAGAAGATCATCCGGCTTGGCCCCGGCTTTCCGCAGATGGCCGATCAGCATCCGCCCGGCGTTGTCGATCTCGCCGGGGGCGGCGGCGTGGTTCAGCGCAAGGGAGAGCAGCTTGGTGACGAGTGTCTGGTTGATCTCGCTCATTTGAGATAGTGACTGGCAACGATGGCTTCGGCGGCGAGCGGGCAGCCTTCCAGCCATGCAGGGCAGGCACTCATGAGGCGCTCGATTTCAATTTTGGCGGCTTCGGCCTGAGCGATGGGGACTTCCGTGATCACCTCGTCGTGGACATGGAAGAGGACCGGATATCCGGCGTCCTCGATGCGGAGGATGTTTTCCGCGAAGACGTCGCGGGCGGACGCCTGGATATAGTTTTCCACCAGCTTGCCGCCGTAAAATGGGTAGCGAGTTCCGCCGCGTTCGTTCCCGGCGGTCATCGAATTGGCATCCACGTCGAAGTAGCGCAGGTAACGACCGGAGGGGAGCTTCAGGAAATAGGTTTTGCCGTGCTTCGAGACAAACTCGCGCTCCAGCTTCGCCCAGAGGCCGGTGATCAGCGGATTGGAGCGACGAAAGTCGGCCACGGTCTTTTCCGCTTCCGCAAGGGTGATCTCGATGCCGCCCATGATGCGGGCAACCGCGACGAACCGCTCGGCGGCGCATTGATAACCGAGGCCAAGCACGCGCGCTTTTGCCAAACCATAAAGCCGTGGGTTCTCCCTTTTGAGTGGGCCACCGTTCCAGCCCATCGTGGCGCGAGCATGCGCTTCATAGATACTTTCACCCGCCGCGATCCGTTCCAAGAGAGGCCAGTTGCCGGAGAGGTAGGCAAGGCACCGCGGCTCAATCTGTGAAAGATCGCAAATGACAAAAACATGGCCCGGACGGGGAATCAGCATCCGCCGCATGTCCACATCAAAGTCCTTGTCCTTGTTAAGATTCTGAAGATTGAGACCGGTGTCGCCCGACCAGCGTCCCGTGAATCCGCCAAAATATTTCAGCGAGAAAGTCATCTCGCCGCCCGGCTTGCAGCGGGTGAGGGCAGCCTGGAGAATCTTCAATTTCCGGTTTGCGCGGCGACAGGTCTGCATTGCCGCGACCCAGGGAATGCGAGCGCCATGCTGTTCCTGCCACGTCTCGAATTCCTCGGAATCTTCCGCCGTGCTGGACGGCGGCTCGATTCCGGCGATCCGGCACGCCTTCGTCAGTTCCTTGGTGCTGGTCGGCGCGGCATATTTGGCCCACGGGATACGATCCATTGCCTGGACGATCACTTTCTCCAAAACGGCGGCCGACGTCTGGATATAGCTGAGATCGACCTGAACGCCGCGTTCGCCGGACGCAATGGTCTGCGCGGAAAGGCGGCGCTCATGGGCAGGCCATTTATCGCTATGCTCCATCCAAATCCGGCAACACGCCCCGGCGTCTTTGAGCGCGTAAGCGTGCATCTCTTCCGAGTCCTCTTTGAAGAGGCTGCCGCCGCTCCAACCACACGCCCTGTTGCGGACGGACTTGTCGAGATGCATGCCGACCAGTTGCTTGGTGGCTCCCGCGAGATTGCGCGGGGCTGCGAGGTAGACCGAAAGTGCGGAAGTGCAATACCACTCATCCGGCTTGATGCACGGCGGAACGATGCCCAACTCCTGAAGCCGAAAGAACACAGCGCGGTCAAACTGCGCGTTATGTGAAAGCCACATCGCGCCGGATATCTCATCCCAAGGGGCGTCCTTTGGATGACCTACCCAATGCCATCCGTCGTCCGCCCAAAACGAGACCAGATAGGCGTTGAAACGGGAATCGTGAACGTAGGCATAATAGCCGAGTTTCTTGACGCTGTATTCCGTGTCGTAAAAACACTCGAAATCAACGGCGACAACCCGATGCACGGTTTGCGTTCGCGGCGAAGGCGCAGCCGGAGTTTGCCGCAAGGCTTCCTCGTCCAGAATCTTGCGGATTTTCCGCGCTGCCTTCGCCGAGACGATCCCGCAGCAAAATTCAGCCCGCGTCATGTCCTTGTGGGGGAGAGCCGGGTCGAAGCACGGTAAGTCCACCTCGCCAAAAATGACGGACGGAGCGAACGTCCTGCTTTCGCCGGTCGGGCCGATAAGCTGCCGCGCCTCACGGATAAGTGGTGCCACCGCAGCCGTCTGGTCCGGGCTGAGTTCAAGCCGCAAAAGAGCCATCGAATGTGTGCCTTAGTTTGCGTTCGTTTGGCTCTGCCAATGGCGGGGATCGTATCCCTTCAGAAGCCGCCACACCTCGCACGCATGCAGGAAGCAGTCGTAGAGGGGAACCAGGTTCTCGTGCTTGACGATTTCCATCCGGCCCGGCTCTGTCGTTGAGATCACGACATTGGCGGCGAGGACATCCGGCAGCGCGTCCACGCCATAATGCGTGGCGGCATACGCGGCGAGTTGCATCCCATGCTCGGGATAGGCATCCGGCATTTTTCCCGACTCGGTTTTCTTCGTCTTGAAATCCAGAATCCCCATGCCGCCTTTGCCAAAGGTGAAGAACACGTCACATCGTCCCGCGAAGCCGACCCCGGCATTAACGATAACCAGTTCGCGTTCGGTGAACTCGATCCGTTTCTCGGCTTTCCAGCGGAACACCGGGTCGACGTAAACCGCAAGCTCGTCGGCAAACGGCTCGCCTGCCAGGCCGTATTCAAGAGCGGCATGAATGCGGGTTCCGAGATCAGCGGCGTCTTCCACCTGCTGGAATGCCTCGTCAATAACACGCTCAGCGTAATATTCGGGCGGTTCCTCTGTGGACTTCGACGGGACGCGCAGAGTGGCCAGCGCCACTTGCCGCATCTTCCAGCGCTCCAGTTGCGGCTTGCTTAAAATACCGAGCACGTTGGTGACCGACGGGAGAAGGCCCAGCCTCCGGGCATCGGTAATATTGGTGGCGCGGTCGCCCGAGCCGTCTTTCTTTGGCACCCGGTGAGCCGGAGCGCCATTGCGCGAATACCAGTGCGAGGAAATTTCGCGGGGTTTCAGTAATACTGCCATGTGAGAAAAATGAATGAGGTAAAAAAGCCGGAAGGCGTGGCTGGTAACGCCTCCCGGCGGTTGTTGGAAGGGGGGGATGGCTAGAAAGGAACGTCCCCGTCATCGCCATCCGCTGCTGCGGCGGTACCGGGCAGGGCGTATGCCGTCACCGGCACAATCTTGCTTTTGAGGTCATCCATCACTGGCGCGATGCTGCCGATATTGCTGTAGAACTGGCCTGGATTTTTGGGAGACGGAGTAAGCTCAACGGTGATGAGCGCTCCGCTTCCAATCAGCGTGCAATAGTCCCATCCAACCTTCGGCGGCTCTCCCAACCAGCTTTTAAGAAAGGCGAACAGAGCGGATTTCGGATCGGAGGAAATCTTCATCTCCTTCGTCTCGACAAAGTATTGCTTCCCGGTTTTGTGGACGAAGCCAAAGAGGAATCGGGTGACGTCGGTCTTCGCGAGTTCCTCGCTCTGGTATTTCTTGCGCATGACGCCGAACTCATCCCGGACGAGCAGGCAAGTGCAGATATAGGTTCCCTTGGGGGCGGATTCTTTGATGCCGAAACCGCTGTTGGATTTAGGTGGTGGCAATGAGGCCATGATGCTTTGTGTTATTGCTTTTGCGTTGTGTTGAAGCGCCCGGGAACCGGAATGGCCCACAGGCGAAAATGACTAGCGAAAAATTTTTGCGGATACGTCCCACGGGCGGATGTCAACTTGCGCAGCAGGCGGAATGGAAGAAATAGCGGGCCGAATGCGGCGTCGGCCAAATGCTGATTGAGCGGTTTTCATGCGTGCTTCCATTGCGTCTTGGGTTGACGGCGTGCATTGGGCGCACCGCGCTATTTTTCCACACCTCGGCGACTCGGGAATTCCCCGGAGAGCCTTTCGTGGTGCGGTTTTGAGAGAAGAAAGACCCGCTTCAAAAAAACGCAAAAAGGGGCGATTTTCGTGATTTGCTAAGACGCGCAAAAAGTGTCTTTAAAAATGCAAAAACGCGCAAAAAAGTGCGAAAACCCGTCTTAAAAAAATTGTGAAAAATCTCCAAAAACGAAAAAGCGACGGTATTTTCCGTCGCTTTCGTAGGGGATTTATGAATGGATTCTAGGGGCTGCCGATATCAGCCCTCTTTGACGCTGTCCAGATCGCGTGGCCGATAATACATGCATTCGCGGCAGCAACACTTCCGCCTCGCCTCATCATTTGCGTTTTTCTTGGCCCATTCCAGAATCCATTCGGGGCGCGTTTTACCTTCGCAAAAGGGCGCACCGCTCTTTTTCATTCGCGATATCAACCGTGTGGGTACTTTCAATTTGACCGCCACCTCGCGTATGTTGAGGAAGCCTTCTGGTTCTTCCCCGTCACCATTTTCTGTTGATTTTATTTTTTTCATAAACTCACCCGAGGTGCCCCGAATGAGATACAACAAACCCCTACACGTATCGCTTCCCGCCCCTTGGGTGAATGTGGGGTAAAGCCTGAATTTTAGAAATAATTGCAAAGGAGTCGCAATCTAGAGCGTATCCCCCTGCGGCACCGAGAAGAGCTTCCGGCACCTCCCTTTGTAGCTTTGAATATTTATGCGCCCAAGTGGTGCCTTGGCTCTGCATGAACAGTCACATCGGCTCCAGGGAAGGTTTCTTGTACGGCAGATTCCACTTTGTCCGCAATTTCATGAGCCGACTCTAGAGTTTGACCGCCTTCCATCGAGACATGCATGTCCACAAAATAGTGGGGGCCTGCGCGGCGCACCCGAACGGCATGGCAGTCGCAGACCCCCTCAATGGCCTCCACCGCAGCTTTGATTTTCTCTGTCGCTCCCTCTGGATTCCCGTCCATCAGCGCGTGAACAGAAGCCATTCCCAATTTGAAACTGATGCCGATTACAATCGCGGCTACAATCAATGCCGCCACTGCATCCGCCTTTTGTAAGAAGGCAAGTTCCGGGTACCTGCTTGCAACTTTGACTCCAACCAATCCCACGACAACCACCGCCGAACTCCAGATATCTGTACTAAAATGCAATGCATCTGCTTCGAGAGCTTGGCTCTGGTGCTTGGCGGCCACCCGGTAAAGCATGCGGGAACGGGTCACATCTACAGCGATGGAGATTATAAGGATGGCAAATCCCCAGATGGATGCGTCTACGTTGACCGACTTGGCGGCCAAACGATGGATAGCTTCCCAAACGATCCATGCGCAGGTTATGAAAAGCAGCGCAGTTTCAACTAATGCCGAAAAATTCTCGATTTTTCCGTGACCGTAAAGGTGATCCTTGTCTGCCGGTTTTCCCGACGCCCTCACGGCAATGTAAGTGACGATGGCTGCTACAAAATCGAGGCCAGAGTGGGCAGCTTCCGCCAGGATGCCCAAGCTGCCGGTTGTAATGCCTACAACTACTTTCAGGGTAGTCAAAAAGCAGGCGGCCAGCACGGAATTTAGCGCTGCCGATTTTTTCTCCTTTTCTCCGGCTTCTTTATTCATGCGATCATCTCCTCTCGTTGTGGTTTGGGCAAATACGGTCTGGCCGTAACGCAGCAAAAGGCTCTAGTCTCCACTAGCCGTGATACGGCAAGAGGCCTTGCAGCAGGAAAACACAGCCAAGCCCGCCAAAGGTGAGGCCAACAATCCAGAAATGGCGTTTTCTAGTCAGGGCTGATATGGCTGCGACAGCAATGGCGATTTGGAACATGGTGACGCCACGGGCCAAAATGACATGTTGATGAAGGTGTGCCTCTGCCTTGGCTCGCCGGTGTTCCGCTTCTACCCGAATACTTTGTTGCTCCTTGGCATATTCCTCCAACTTGGCTTCATCTCCCGCATGGGTCGGTTTGTCGAGAGCCTTTAGGATTTCAACACGGGTGCCGAGAACTGCTGACTTGATTCCTTTGGACTGGTAAAATGCCCACTGATTGGCCGATTCAATTTCATTCACCATTGCTTCGTTGGCATGAAAACCGGCCAATAGGCCAGATACCGCCGCAAATGCCGCCAGAATCGCGGTGCTCAAAGCCACCCACGAAACCCAGCGTTCCCCAGAGGCATGGGCATGTTTCTCGACATGTTCTTGCAGGTGTTCAAGCGGGATTTCGGGTTGTTCCATAATGGATCAGCGGTTCAGTCTGAACCCTTATCATAGAACATCCGATGATTTCGCAGGAAGCGGTTTCTGCTTGAGGCTCGCTGTTTTTTAGCATCAACAAGCAACCCTATATGTATTGTAAACTTGCCCTCGGATTTTCTCTTTCGGTGTACGATTCTCTATGCTGTAATTTACGAGCATGAGCGCCCAAGAAGAAATTGAGGAACTTGAACGTCAAATCGCAAACCTGCGTGATCGCGCCGTAATGGAATTGAAGGTGAAGCTCGTTGAGGCCCGAAACAACGTTGTGGACCTGGAAAGTAAGATCGCCGAACTGAGCGGCAGCGCTGATCCCGTAAAACCCATGGCTCAAAGAAAGCCTCGCGTTAGCATCACGGTCAAGCAGATCGTCGAAGCCATTCAGGGCGGCGCTACCAACTACCGAACGGTTGCCGATAAGCTGGGCTGCTCCTCTTCCAGCGTGGCGCAAAAGATCAAGGCGGGAGGCAAAAAAGCGGGAATCAGAAGCAAAGGCGAAAAGGCCAATTTTGTTCTATCGGTCAAGTAAGCGGCCCTAAAAGCGGCTATAACTCGAAGCGCACATCCACGGGGCGACGGAGCGGGTCGTTGCGGATTTTCTGAATCTGCCCGGTTCTGACCAGCTCGCGGCGATTTTCCTCCAGCCATTCGAGCCATGCTTGCGTGCTGCTTTGGCCAGAACGCGGAGGCGGCACCTTCCAGTCGGGCAACTCGAAATCAAGATCGACGGGATTCATGGGGTGATATGCAAGGCTTGAAGTTTTCCGTCCCAAACTGGGCGATTGTCTCGGCCTGCCGGGAGATAGGCGTGGAATCGCATTTTTAGGCTGCATTTCCCCTTCAATACAGGAGATACGCCGTTCAGGAAACAACAACTCTTTGTCCATATAGCCGTAATGTTGATTCCAAAGAACGCCTTGCAGGCTTATTTCGCCCCCCTTGCTCTCTTTTCTATCCTGCCTATACAACCCACAATCATTGCAAAATGCCCCAGGAATAGAAGGAGGAGGGAAAGAGCGGGAGCCGACAGAAACGGGAAAAGGCTTTAATTCCGCTACCTTCAGAATAAAATGCCTCTGGCATGGATACGAACCTCAATAATACTGGTCGGCAATACCAAATAAAAATAGCACTCCTTGTTCTTCTCTTTCCTGTCACCTGCGCATTCGCTAAAACAGTCTTGATTCCAAATTCGCCATTTGAGATTGACTGCCCTCCAGATTGGTCTGTTGCCGATGGTAATTTTACCAATAATAAAGAATACGACCCGGCCAAAGGTATTAATTCTCCCTTCGGGCACATTCATATTTATAAGCGATTCGCAAAGAACGAAGACTGTGCGATTAAGATGACCGAATCATTTTATAGAAAGCTAGAATCTCAAAAAAAGAGTCCCATGCCGTTTCTGTGGTCGACCTCACCTTTTACAACCGATTCAGGCATTAAGGGCACCATGGCGTATTTCGGTAACGGTAAAATCCCTTCTGATAAGATCAAAGAAAAGAAATTCTACTTTTTGTATAATGACTCCATCTATTGTGCCTGTTTAGAAGCAAAGGATTCAGATCATTGGCCTCTGCTGGAAAAGATTTTGAAGCAGACCCTGAAGCCCATAAAGAATGCCCAACAAGGCGGAGTTCTGAAAGCAATACATCCTTTGAACCACTGAGCTGCGCATTCTGGTGCAAAATTGATCGAAGCCGTCAACGACTCATCGAGGTTGCTTTCGCTTAATCTCATCGAGTTTCAACTGCACTTTTGCCTGCCGCTGCTTGCTCCAGTCCACCTCCGCAACAAGGCCACGCAGATCCCACTCGCTGATTGGATCGTGCCCGTCGGGCGTTTTCTTCAAGAAAAGCAGCGTTTCCTGAATTTCCGGGGCAAGGTTGAGCATGTTCATGATCTGGCTGACCCGGGCGAAACTGACCCCTCCCAAGCGGGCGAGATCAGCGTAACTTTTGACGATTCCTTCAGTCACCAGCTTTTCGAACCGGAGCGCCAAAGCCATCAGCTTCGATACGCGGGGGATTAATGCCGATTCCGATAACGTTTCCTCGGGTCCCGTCTTGAGCCGCTTCCGGCCAGATTCTTCCCGGCGAAAGGAAACCGGACACACTACCAGCAGGTCATTTTCAGTGGAGGTATTCATGCGGCGGCTGGGGTAGGAGTGGTTTCAGTTCCGAGGGACTTGATCCCGGAGGGGCGGAAGGCGATGGCCATGGTACCAGCCGTGGCGTCGTAAGCGATCCGTTCGACGAGCAGATGCAGCAGCCGCTCCTGTTCACTGGATACGAGATTATCCCAGGCCGGATCAAACTGTTCCAGTGCTGCTCGAAGTTCCTCCGGGGCGATCCGGGGTTCCTTGGTGCGGCTTTGTCTCAAGACCTCCTTAATTAGAGCCGGATCGCGCCCGATGGCTCGGATTCGCTCGATCACGAACTTTTCGACCTCGGCTGCTGGAAGAGAACCGGTGGGGCAGGAGCCGTAACCGCGCTTGATCGCTTGCACGCAAACGTAATACCGATAGCAACGGCCATCCGTTTTTTTGGTCCAGGAATGCGTCATTGCGTGGTTGCAATGAGGGCAATGCAGCAACCTGCGGAGCAACGCCCCATGGCTTTCACGCACCCGCTTGCCTCCTTCCTTGGCATTCCGGTGGAGCAATTCCTGCGTTTTTTCCCAGACTGCCGTTTCGATAATGGCGGGCTGTTCACCGGGATACACAACGTCCTGATATTTGACTTGGCCCGTGTAGATGATGTTGGTGAGCAGCCGGTGGAGATTGCCCTTGTCCCACGCGCCGCCTCCGCTCTCGATTCCTTTCCGGGTGGTCCAGCGTTTGCGCCGCCAGCCCCGGGCGGTCAGTTCATTGACGGTGGCGAGCATCGCGGGCCGTTCCAAATAGAGGCCGAAAATCTCGCGCACCATCGCGGCTTCCTCTTCGTTGACGAGAAGCCGCCCGCCTTTTGGATCAAGGTCATAGCCAAGAACGGGAACTCCGCCGACGTGTTTCCCTTTTTTCCGTGCGGCACTCATCTTGTCCCGAGTCCGCTCCGCGATGATCTCGCGCTCGAACTGGGCGAAGGAAAGGAGGATGTTGAGGGTCAGCCGCCCCATCGAGTGGGTGGTGTTGAATTGCTGGGTGACCGACACAAACGAGCATTCGTTGCGGTCGAGCACCTCCATGAGCTTCGTGAAGTCCAGCAGCGACCGGCTCAACCGGTCAACTTTATAGACCACGACCGCATCGATCTTCTTTTCTTCGATATCAGCCAAGAGGCGTTTAAGCGCCGGGCGCTCAATGTTGCCGCCGGAAAAACCGCCATCATCGTAATGCTGGGGGAGGGCGGTCCAGCCTTCCGACGCTTGGCTCTTAATATAAGCCTCGGCGGATTCGCGCTGGGCATCGAGGGAGTTGAAATCCTGATCCAACCCTTCCTCCGTGCTCTTCCGGGTATAGATGGCGCAGCGGATAGTCTTTTTCTTTTCGGTTTTCTTGGATTTCACTTGGCACCTCCTTTCGCGGCAATCCCGAAGAAGCGGTTGCCGTTCCATTGGGTGCCGGTGATGTGCCGGGCGATGGCGGAAAGCGATCCGAAGCGTTGGTTCTCGAATTCAAAACCGCTTTCCCGAACCATCACCCGAAGCTGGCGGCCACGGTAATTTTTCGTGATCACCGTTCCGGCCATCGGTTGACTGCGTTGCGGAGCCGCTGCGGCTTTTGGCTCGGGAGCCAAGGGCATCACAGGGATGCCGATCATCGGGGCCATCGGCTTTGCGGCAGGGACGCGGATGCGGAGATCGCCGTCATTGGCGATTTCCTCGGCCCTGCGCCGTGCCCGCTCCGAAAGGTCGCCCTCGGCCAGCGCCTGAATCTTCCAAGCAATCCGGCGAATCAGCCGTTCCCGGTGACGAGAAGGGGAAGGCTGGCCGAACACCTTAAGGTATTTGGCGAGAAGCTCTCCCGTTTTCATGACGCGCATCAACGCCACTTCGGCCTGCAAATCAGTGGAGGTCATCGGCATCCTCCTTTCTGGCTGATTCGGCGGGTGCTGGAGTGCCACCGTTTTCTTTGTGGCGTTGAAGCCCGCGAAGGAGCAGCGAGGCAACGGCACGCAGTCGTTCTTCGGGGGAGAGGAGTTCGGGATCGTCGAAAAGAGGGACCATGCCGAAGGCACAGTGTCAAAATCAGCCCCTTTAACGACTGCCACATTAACGAGGAGCCCTTTAACGGGAAAGGGAGCGCCTGGGCACCCTTGCGATTTAACATGAGTAACGCCTTAAAAAGGCGATGTGAGACACCAGAGACTTTTGGCCGTGTCTCTGTTCCCAAAGGGGGAAAACGGAGACAAAAATCTCGCTTTCCAGTCTCTCTCGGAGACTTGTCAAAAACGCGGCTTCGCCCGGAGAGTGGCTTGGTTGCTTGGCGTAGCGGCCATGTCCGAATGGACAGAGAAACCGCGTGGTGCTTTAACTTGTGGCACAACTTTCTTGTGCCGGAAAAGAGTGGCGACCCTAACGAGATTCGAACTCGTGTCACCGCCGTGAAAGGGCGGTGTCCTAGGCCACTGGACGATAGGGTCACTTGTTGTGGGGCGGTGAATATGTAGAAATGTTGCCGCCCATTCAAGCGAATTTTAAAAAAAATTACGCTCTTTCTTTGAGGGACGTCTTTTCCTTCTTATTCCTCGGCCCTGCTCAGCAGGTAGGCTGCTCCGGCGCACGTTAACAAGGCTCCGGCCAGCAGGAATAGCAAATCGCCCTCAATGTACGAAAATTGGGCGTTGCGCAGGTTGATGAGGCGAAATGCCCGGCAATAATGGGTGAGGGGAAAGGCTTCGGAGATCATCCGGATGCCCGGGGGCAGTTGGTCCAGCGAGGCGAAGGCCCCCGAGAGCGGGAATACTGGCAGGAGGAAGAAGACCGAGAACTGGATGGCCTGCGCCTGGGTGGTGCAGAAGGCCGAAATCAGGAGCCCCAGCCCTAGCGAGCAGGCCAGGAAGAGAAAGTTGAGCACACCGAGCATTAGCGGCTGGATAAACGGGACGTCGAAGTAAAACCGCGCGACCATCCCAGCGCTGCTGATGAGGAATAGCGAAATGCAAAGGTAGGGGAGCACTTTCCCTGCGACGATTTCCCCCCGGTGCAGCGAGGTGATGAGAAGCTGCGAGAGGGTGCCGCTTTCCCGTTCCCTCGTGATGGTGCAGGCCATTAGCGTGACGGTCATGAGCTGCATGATGAGCCCCAGGATGCCGGGGGTGACGAATTCGATGAAGCGCAGCTTGGGGTTGTAGCGAACCTCGAAATTGGCATTCCACGGGGTCATGACGGAGGCGAACTGCCGCTGTACGTTGAGCGGGAATGCCGCTTCCAGGGCTCCTTGTGGCAGTTGTTTGAAGAGTTCGTGTTGCGCTCCCCGCTGAAACGCGCCCAGGATTTCCCTCAGAATGCCCTCGATCTGATAGGCCGTGGAAACATCCGTGCCGTCAACGATCATTTTCAGCGGAATGGGGCTGCCGTTGACGAGCCCCTCGCCCCAGCCGTGGGGAATTACCAGGGCCGCCTGCACATCTTCTTTCAGCAAATTAGGGTTGGTCTGGTCAGCCTTGGGCGGCGTTTTCCAATGGAATACGGGCGAGGCAGAGAGCGCTTTTTTCAGTTCCCGGCTGCCGTCGCTTTGATCCTGGTCGACGATCAGCGCAGGGATGTCTTTCAAGTCCGTGACGCCGAAGGCATGGCCGAAAATCAGCGTGAGCAGCGGCGGCAGCACGAGGATGAGGACCAGAATCCGCCGGTCTCGCCAGACGTGCAGAAACTCCTTCATGGTGACGCTTCCGATCGCCCTCATCGTATCTAGTAATATCATCTTTGCGCCTCCTCCGCCAGAATGCCGTGGTACCCTTGCGAATACGCCTTGAAGACGTCCTCCATGTCGGGCGTGTCCCATGTGTGGCCCTGGTACTCGATGCTCGGAAAGGGCCAGCGCTCCAGCCAGCGCTGGAAGAGTGCCTCGGGATGCGCCGCGTAGAGCCGCACCATACCGCTGCGCACGGAGACGCCCAGCACGTCGGGCTCGGCTCGAATGAGGGCCAGCGCAGGCATTAGCGGGGCGACGCGAAGTTGGAGCAATTTGCCTCGGATGCGCTCTTTGAGCTGCTGGGGCGAATCTTTCGCAAGGAGGCGCCCTTTGTCGATGAAGGCGACCTCCGTGCAGCGCTCCGCCTCGTCCATGTAGTGCGTGGTGACAAAGATCGTCGTGCCCCCGGCGCTCAGGTCGTAGAGGAGATCCCAGATCCGCTGGCGATGCACGGGATCGAGCCCGGAGGTCGGTTCGTCGAGGAAAAGCGCCAGTGGCTCGTGGATGAGCGCGCAGCCGATGGCGAGGAGCTGCCGCATGCCGCCGGAGAGCCCTCCGGCCAGCGTGTGGCTTTTACCGGCAAGGTCCAGCGTGGTGAGCAGCTCGGCGATGCGCGCGTCCATCTGGCGCGGATTGACCCGGTAGGCTCCGCCGAAAAAGCGCAGGTTTTCCTTCACCGTCAGGTCGGTATAAAGGCTAAATCGCTGCGCCACGTAGCCGAACATGGAACGAACTCGGAAGCGGTCACGCCAAACGTCGGCGCCCCCGAGCGTCGCGCGGCCGCCGCTGGGGCGCGTTAATCCGCAGAGCATCCGGATGGTGGTGGTTTTTCCCGCGCCGTTGGCCCCCAGGAAACCGAAAATTTCGCCTGCGGGAATCGACATCGAGATGTCATCGACGGCGACCGTGCCGTCAAAAGTCTTCCGCAGATTCTCCAGGGCAATAAGAAGGCTGGCCATTGTGAATCTCCACCTCCAGCATGCGGAGTTTCGGGGGCCGATTGCAATCCAAAGCGCGGCCCGGCGGCCAGGTGCGGCGTTTCCCCGGGGCGTTGCTGATGGGTTTCACCGAGGGCCAGGAGCGCCCTAAATGGACTCTTTCCGTGCGCGGGCCAGGGCGCGTTTCCGGGAAATGAAATGGGCAGTAGCGCGCACGAGAACGCCGATGGCGAGCAGCAGCATGGCGATCCCGAAAAGGCTCATGGGAAAGCCGCTTAAAATCATGCCCACGGCACTCCCGGCCAGCGGTAGCATGGCCAGCCAGGTCCCCGCCAGGATAAGCGCGCGCGGCGGGCTGCTCACCGCAGAGCGGAAGGCGAACCCCTCCGCGTGGATCTGCTGGATCGGGTCAATATTCGCCACCGGCCCAAGCGGGGCCCCGCAGACGGCGCAAAACGACGCTTCGGGGGCGTTATTGCGCAGGCAGAAGGGGCAGACGACCTCGGAAGGCTCGGCGAACGGGGCTTCGTCGCGAGACTCTTCCGGGGGTTGCATGGCGGTTTACGCTGCGGTTGGTTTTGCTATGCCTTGCGGCCGCAGCAGGCTTTGTATTTCCGGCCGCTGCCACAGGGGCAGGGGTCGTTCCGGTTGACCTTGACGTTCTCGTTGCGCACGGGCAGCGTGCGCGGTTTGGAGGCCGGTTGCGGCAGTTCGCCCGCTCCGGCGGAGATCGTCTCCTCGCTGCCGCCCTGCTGCTGGAGCAGGTGCGCGGGCAGGCTGGAGAGGAATTGCTCGAAGGCCTGGAGGTTCGACGTGCTGCGGAAGAGGTTGTGCAGGATCTCGTTTTTGATCGAGGCCATGAGGTCCACGAACATCGTGTAAGCCTCGTTTTTGTACTCGATGAGCGGGTCCTTCTGGCCGTAGGCGCGCAGATGCACCCCCTCGCGCAGGGAATCCATGGCGTAGAGGTGATCCTGCCAGAGGCGGTCGATAGCGTTCAGAACGATGTAGCGCTCGATGCCTTTGACGGCGTCTGGGTCCTCGTGCTTGCTCTTGAGCTCGTAGGAAGTCTTGACCTTCTCAATGAGCACCTCGGAAATTTCTTCCGCCGTCTTGCCCGTGAACCCGGCTTTCTCCTCGGTAAGGCCGAGAGGGAAGGTGGTGTTAACCCACGCGAGCAGGCCCGCGTAGTCGGGTTCGTCGCCCTCGCTGGCCACGTATTCGCTGACTTTGACGGGGATCGTCTCGCCGACGATCTCGTAGATGAGCTTGCGCGGATCGGCAGTTTCGATGGTCTCATTGCGCAGGCCGTAGACGACCTCGCGCTGTTTGTTCATGACATCATCGAACTCCAGCGTGCGGCGACGGATGCCGTAGTTGCGCTGTTCCACGCGACGCTGGGCGGTTTCCACGGATTTGTTGAGCCACGGATGCTCGAGCTCCTCGCCTTCCTTCATGCCGAAGCGCTCCATGATCTTCGTCATGCGGTCGGCAGCGCCGAAGTTGCGCATGAGGTCGTCCTCGAAGGAAACGTAGAAGCGAGAGAGACCCGGATCGCCCTGGCGCGAGCAGCGGCCGCGCAGCTGGCGGTCGATGCGGCGGGATTCGTGCCGCTCCGTGCCGATGACATACAAGCCGCCGCGTTCGACGACGCCCGGGCCCAGCTTGATGTCGGTGCCTCGACCGGCCATGTTGGTGGAGATCGTCACGGAGCCAGGCTGGCCCGCGCGCGTCACGATCTCGGCTTCCTGAGCGTGGAACTTGGCGTTCAAGACCGTGTGCGGGATCTTCTCGCGCTTGAGCATGCGGCTCAGGAGTTCGGAGGTTTCCACGCTCACCGTGCCAACGAGCACCGGCTGCTGGCGCGCGTGGGCGGTCTTAAGCTCGGCCACCACGGCGTTGAATTTCTCGCGGCGGGTCTTGAAGATGAGATCGTTCAAGTCCTTGCGGATGCAGGGGCGGTTGGTTGGGACCACGATGACATCCAGCTTATAGATGTCGTGGAATTCGTTAGCTTCCGTCTCGGCGGTGCCGGTCATGCCCGCCAGCTTGAAGTAGAGGCGGAAATAGTTCTGGATGGTGATCGTGGCGAGGGTCTGCGTTTCGCGGTCGACCTGCACGCCTTCCTTCGCTTCGACGGCCTGGTGCAGACCGTCGCTCCAGCGGCGGCCCGGCATCTTGCGGCCGGTGTACTCGTCGACGATGACGATTTTGTTCTCCTCGATGACGTATTGCACGTCCTTCTCAAACAAGCAGAAAGCCCGCAGTAACTGAGTAATACTGTGGATGCGCTCGGCCTGGGAATCGCAGTAGGTCTGGCGCTTGGTCTTCTCTTCGATCTTCTGCGGCTCGGTGAGGTTCGGGTTAAGGTCGATCTCGGCGAATTCCGAAATAAGATCCGGTAACACGAAGGCGTTCGGGTTGCCGGGGCTTAGGAATTCACGGCCCATCTCGCTCAGGTCGGATTCGTGGGCGCGCTCATCGATGGTGAAGAAAAGCTCTTCCTTCAGCTTAAAGAATTCCTCTTTCAGCGTGTCGGAGTAGTAGGAGAGCTCCGTCTTTTCAATGGCGCGGCGCTGTTCGGTGGTTTCCATCGCGTGCAGGAAAGCCCTGTGGCGCGGCTGGCCAAGCTTCAGTTTGAAGAAGACTTTCGCGGCTTCTTCCTTTTCGCCCTTGGCCCAGAGTTCCTCGGCGTCGCTGGCGAGGCGGTTGCACAGGAGGGCCTGCTTTTTCACCAGTTGCTCGACGATCGGCTTGTACTGCTCGTACTGCTGGCTGGTGACGGCTGTGGGGCCGGAAATGATGAGCGGGGTGCGGGCCTCGTCGATCAGGATCGAGTCGACTTCGTCCACGATGGCGTAGGAATAGCCGCGCTGCACCTGCGTCTCCTTGCTGGTGGCCATGCCGTTGTCGCGCAGGTAGTCGAAGCCGAATTCGGAGTTCGTGCCGTAGGTGATGTCGCAGCGGTAATGCTCGCGGCGAACTTCCGGCGGCTGGTCATTCTGAATGCAGCCGATCGTCAGGCCCAGGAATTTGTAGAGGAAGCCCATCCAGTCCGAGTCGCGCTTGGCCAGGTAGTCGTTGACGGTCACGAGGTGCGCGCCGCGGCCGGTGAGGGCGTTCAGGTAAAGGGGCAGGGTGGCGACGAGCGTTTTGCCTTCGCCGGTGGCCATTTCGGCGATCTTGCCCTGGTGGAGCACGATGCCGCCGATCAGCTGCACGTCGAAGTGGACCATGTTCCATTCGAGTGTCTGGCCGTTGACTTCGACCTGTTTGCCACAAAGGCGCCGCGCGGCGTTCTTCACCACTGCGAAGGCCTCGGGCAGGATCTGGTTGAGGTAAGCCTGCTGTTCGTTCGGGTCGGCGATCTTGGCGAGTTCAGCCTTCCAGGTCGCGGTTTTTTCGCGAAGCGCATCGTCGGAGAGGGAATTGAGGCCCTGCTCGATTTCGTTGATCTGCTCAACGATCTTGCGCAGGCGGCGAATTTCCCGCTGATTTTTCGAACCGACAATCTTCTTTAAAATCCAGTTAACCATAAAAAGTGTGCTTATTTGCTGCCGGGCTTGATGGCGGGAGTCCCGGCGAGATCGGGCGGGAGGTTTCCGGGCTCGAATGTCTCTGGGTTTAATTGCACGAGACTAATGAAGGGGCAACCGAAATCGGGGGCGTTGCCTCCGCTGCGGTCAACCAGCGTGCCGACAGCCGCCACAACGCCGCCGTGGGCGCGCACGATGTCGATGGTCTCCTGGACGCGACCGCCACGGGTCACGACGTCTTCCAGCACCAGGAAGCGTTCGCCAGGGGCGATGGTGAAGCCGCGGCGCAGGACGAGCTTGCCCTCTTCTTTTTCAGCGAAAATATGGCGTTTGCCCAGCGCCCGGGCCACTTCGTGCCCCACGATCATGCCGCCAAGGGCAGGGGAGATGGCGCTATCGGTCTCGATCCCCTTGAGCTTCTCCGCGAGTTCCGCACAGACCCGGGCCGCGATGGGCGTGTGTTGTAGCAGGATGGCGCATTGGAAAAATTGCCGACTGTGAAGGCCCGAGCGAAGGAGAAAATGGCCATCGAGCAGCGCGTGGGTTTGTTTAAAAAGGGCGATGATTTCGTCTTGCGTCATGGTGCGTGGGAGAAAAATTAGGGGGAAAAGAAGGAATATTACTTGGCGGCGATCAGCTCGATCTCCACCTGGGCGCCTTTTGGCAGCGCGGCCACCTGGATGGTGGAACGGGCCGGGAAGGGCTCGGAGAAATAGCGAGAGTAGACGGCGTTCATTGTCGCGAAATCGGCCAGATTGGTCAGAAAAACGGTGGTCTTGACCACATTGGCGAAGGTCAACCCGCCTGCGCTCAGCACGGCTTGGAGGTTCTGGATGACGCGCTCGGTCTGAACGCTGACATCCCCCGCGACCAATTCACCCGTGGCCGGGTCGAGCGGAATCTGCCCCGCTGCAAAGAGGAACCCTCCCGAGGTGATGGCTTGGGAATAGGGGCCGACCGCCTTGGGGGCATCTGGAGAGGCAATCACGTTATTCATAGGAAAAAAGAGACTATGGCAGCCGCGCTACCCATGTCAACGCAAGGAAAACCAGAGATTTGCGACAAATTCATGACATAAAAAAGCGCAGCCTGCGTCCCTGGCAGGCTGCGCCCCTTTCGCGCCGGACCATTGCCGGCGTGAGAAGATCTAGTAGCTTTTCTTTTGCTGCGGCACCGGCTGCTGCTGGATCGGTTGCTGCGGCTGGATTTTTTGCTGTTTTTCGCCAACGGCCTCAAGCGTGTTGTTGCGGGCGAGGGCGAGGTGCTCCTTCAGGCGGGGAAGGACCTTTTCGGCATAAGCTTTGATATCCGGGTCCTGGGCGTGCGTGGCAGCTTTTTCGTAGAGATCGAGCGCTTTTTCATGCCCCTTGATGTTGAAAGAGAGAAACGAGCGGTTGAATTGCTCCCCTTGCTCCTTTTCGAGCTGGTTGAGGGAGTGGCGGTCCCAGGAGGAAATCTTGTCGGGCAGCGCGTAGCCTTTGCTGGCGGCCAGGCGGGCCAGCTTCTGGTTGGCTTCAGAGTGATCCCGGACGATGGAGGCCGCGAATTTCTTCACCTTTGGATCGGTGGAGGATTTCTCAGCTGCTTTGCCCAGTTCGATTTCCACGAGATTGATTCCCGCGGCTTTCCGGAGGAATTCCTGATCGTGGTGATCCAGTTTCCCCACTTCGGCTGCTTTTCCTCTCTCGGGGGCGGCAGGGGTGGCGGGGGTGGCCGAGGGGGCTTGGGCCCCGGCCAGGCCGGTCAATGCGAGCGTGGCGACCATCAATGCGGAATAAAAATGAATACGTTTCATGGATAGATGCTTTTTGCCCGCGGCGGGAGACCTCCCGGCGGTAAACATGCAATCGGACGAACGCTTTCCGGTGGCTGTCGGCGGCCCCTAAAGGTCGCGTTTGGCCACGATTCCCCGTGGGGGCGCTAAGGCAATTCCGGCAGCTCTTTGCGGTGAACCCACACGCTGTTGACCAGCCCCAAGCTGAACATGATCACGGCGACAAACGACCCAGAGTAGCTGATCAGCGGCAACGGCACCCCCGTCACCGGCATCATCGAGATGCACATCCCGATGTTCTGGTAGGTGTGGGCAAAGAGCAGCGTGGCGACCCCGGCGGCGATGAGCGTGCCCATCTGGTCGGCGGCCGTCACCGACACGACAAGGCAACTGGCGATCAAGACCCCGAGGGTGCAAACGACGGCCGCGCCTCCGAGGAAACCCCACTGTTCGCCAATCGCGGCGAAAATGTAGTCATTGGGCACCGTGGTCTGTGGCACGTAGCCGAGCTCCACCTGGGTATTGGGAGCTTTGAATCCCTTGCCGTTCCAGCCGCCCGAGCCGATGGCGATCATGGTCTGGTTAACCGCCCAGGCCGCGCCGTTCGCATCGATCTCCGGGTCCAGGAAGGCGATGATCCGTTCCCTCTGGTACTGCTTGAGTTTGAAATAGTAGGCGATCGGCATGCACGTCACCATGATGAGGATCACCACGATGAGGTAGCGCTTGGGGATCTGGCCGACAAAAAGCATGGCGAAGACCACGGGAATCCAGATCAGGCACTCGCCCAGGTCCGGCTGGATGAGGATCAAGAGCGCCGGAGCGCCGGTGATCACCCCGCAGGCCAGCAGCTTGATCATCGGATGCAGGCGGATGAACTGGGTCAGAAACAGGGCGACGATCAGAATCCCCCCCAGAACGGCCATCTGCGCGGGCTGAAACACCAGCGGCCCCAGCCGCAGCCAGCAGCGGGCACCGTCCTTGAGCACCCCCAGCGGCGTGAAGGTCAGGATCAGGAAGACCATCGAAACACCGTAGATAGGCAGCGCCCCCCAGCGCACCCAGCGGTAGTCCGTCAGGCTCAAGATGAGAAAAATGACCGTCCCAAAGGCGATCCAGCCCGCCTGCTTGTGCCACATGGTGTTGTAGTTGGCCGATTCGCGCATGTAGGTGCAGCTGTAGATCGCGAAGACGCCAAAGGTGGCCAGCGCCAGCATGAGAATGAGGATCACCCAATTCATCCGGAGCAGTTTTCGAAGGAGCGGAGTCATTTTAGAAAGAGAATCAGCCGACGCTGGGCACGGCGGAAAGCAGCTTGCGGGTGTACTCGTGCTGCGGATGGGCGTAGATGGCCTCGGCGGAGGCCGATTCGACGATCTCCCCACGGTACATGACCAGCACGTGGTCGCTGATGTGCTCCACCACGGCCAGGTCGTGGGCGATGAAAAGGTACGTCAAGCCCAGCTCCTCCTGCAAGTCCTGGAGGAGATTGACGATCTGCGCCTGCACGCTGACGTCCAGTGCGCTGACCGGCTCGTCGCACACGATGAAGCGCGGCTTGACCGCGAGCGCCCGGGCAATGCCGATCCGCTGCCGCTGGCCGCCGCTGAACTCGTGCGGGTAACGCCCCATCATCTCCGGCTTCAGGCCCACCTGCCGCAGCAGCTCGGCCACGCGGTCCCGGCGGTCCGTCCGGCTCATTTCCCGGAAGTGGATCTCCAGCGGTTCAGCGATAATGGCCTCGATGGAAAGCCGCGGATTGAGCGACCCGAAGGGGTCCTGGAAAATCATCTGCATTTCGCGCCGCAGCGGGCGGAATTCCCCCTCCGAAAGCGGTAGAATGTCCTTCCCGTCAAAGAGCACGCGGCCGCCAGTGGCTGGGGTGAGCTTCAGGATGGTGCGGCCCAGCGTCGTTTTGCCCGAACCGCTTTCGCCCACCACGCCGAGCGTCGTTCCCGGCTCCAGCGTAAAGCTGACATCGTCAACGGCCTTGATGTCGTCCACGTGACGCCGCAGCAGCCCGGCGGTGACGGGGAACCAGGTTCGCAGATGTTGGACTTCGAGTATCGGCATGGGTCGAGCCATTACTTTGACTTGTGCGGGGGCGGTGTCAATGCCGTCATTTGTGTAAAAATAGGTTTACTGGGCGCTTTCTGCCTTGCGCCATTGCCGGGCGCTCTTACCTTGTAGACGTGCGTGAGTATCAACAATCCTCGTTGGGGCTCGAAGGAGCGCTTTTAATCGCGCACCCGAATTTGGTCGATCCAAACTTCCGGCGAACGGTCATCTACCTGCTTTCGCACGACAAGGCCGAGGGGGCCTTCGGGCTCGTCATCAACCGGGCCCTCAATAAAACCGTGGGCGATCTGCTCACCGGCGCTTCCGAGCTGGGGCCGCTGCGTTCCGTGCCGGTGTTTTGGGGCGGGCCGGTCGGCCTGGACCGCCTGACGTTCGCTGTTTTTAAATGGCAGAAGACCCGGCAGGCCATCGAGGCCCGGATGAATGTGGAGATTGATGAGGCCCGCTTGCTGGCGCTCGATGGCGACACCGCCGTGCGAGCCTTTGTCGGCTACTCGGGGTGGGGGAAGGATCAACTCGAAGGCGAGCTGGAACAAAAGGCCTGGGTGGTGCAAAAGCCCGACCGCGACCTGCTTGACGCCGAGAACTGCCAGAACCTCTGGCAAACCGTGATGAGCACCTACGGCCCGTGGTTTAAACTGCTGGCCGAGGCCCCGGACGACCCGTCGCTGAACTGACTTCGCCCGCATTTGGGCACAAAAAAAGGCCAGACCTTCCGGTCTGGCCTTATTAAAAGTGTTCCTCTTACTTGACGTGAGTGGTGGACACTTTGGTCGTCGTGGACGCGTGGTCCTTGGCACAAGCGCCGAGGCTCAGAACAGCCGCGGCCATGGCGATCAACGTGATAGCTTTAAACATTTTAGTAATTTCATCTCCTTTCGGTGCTGGTTGCGTTCCTCTTTTTTATGAACCGCTCGGCAATCAATGCAATGTTTTTTGCCCGGTTTTTGCCTATTACAGAGAAGGAAAAATTCCTACCAGCCCGTAGTCACGCGGTTAACGAGACGCTCGGAGGCCTTTTCAATCGCAAGCGGAATCGCCTGCCGCTCATCCTGGTTCACATCGTTGCCCGAAACGAAAAACGAGGTTTCTCCCATCAGGATTCCGGCGTCGAGCTTCTCACCCGTGCTGCGGCGCGTCAGGGTGTAGCTAAAGGTAAGGTCGAGGTAAAACTCCTGCTGCTTTTCGATGTCGCTGCGCACGGAGCGGGCCCCGCGGCGGCGGATCTTGGTAATGCTACCCTCAAGGACGGCGTCGGCTCTGTCGGCGCTACACACCTTGAAGGTGCCGTCTTCCTGGAACTGCTTGACGACGGTGCTGGCGGCCAACGATTCGAGATTGGGTACCATCGTATCGTTGTGGAAGGTGGGTACGGCGATGGTCTTGACTCCCGCCATCCGTTTGGGAACCGATGCGCCGATGTGATAGCCTGCGCAACCGGTTAAAAGAACCAGAAACGCTGAGGCAAGGAGAGCGAGGGACTTCATGAAAGACGGCTACTGAGCAGGGAGAGCGGGCTCCGTCGCGGCAGGCTGGGGGGCTGTGGAGGGGGTGGAGGCCGAGGTGCGCAGCTGCGCCTTGGCGGGAGCGGTTTCCTCGGTGGGAGCGGGAGGGCCCGCGTAGTCAGGACGCGCGGAGGTGTCCACCTGGGATTGCATCTTGCGGCGTTCCTGGGCCGTGGCGCCCGTCTCGGCCTGTTCCGGAGCTGAGCGAAGGGCATCGTCCCCGGCGTACTGCCGCAGATGGTCAAGCGCCTTGGTGGCCGTTTCCGCTTCCGGGGTGCCTTTGCCGCCGTCGATCACCTGTTTGTAGTAGATGACCGCGGATTTGTATTTCTTGGTTTTCTCGTAGAACTTGGCCACGTCGAGCGTCTTCTTGAGGTCCGTGCCCGAAAGCTGCTTGATGTTCTCGCGCGCTTGGGAAACTTTTTCGCTCTGCGGGTAGCGCACCATGAAGTCCTCGAAAGCGTCGTGCGCCTTTTCGCGGGAAGCGCGGTCGTTGGAGCCTTTCTGCACCAGGTGCAACTGCACGTAGCCGATCTGGTACTGGGCATCGGCCGCGATGTCGTCGTTGGGGTACATATCGACGGTCTTCTGGTAAGCCTCGACGGCTTCCGGGTATTCGCCGCGTTTCTCATGCACCATGCCGATGTTAAACTGCGAAAGCGGGGCGAACTTGCTGTACGGGGCGTTCTTGATAATCTCCTCGTACATCTTCTGGGTGCGCTCCAGGGAAGGGAACGTCTTGACGCCGAAAACCTTCCGGCGTGCGCCGTTCATGAATTGCCCGGCGATGTTGAACTGGTGCTCGACCACGGAGTCGAACTCCTGCCCCCGGGGGTAATTGGTGATGTATTTGCCGAATTCCTTGAACGCGCGCTCCAAGTCGCCGTTTTTCTCCATCAGCTCGGCCATTTTAAACTGCGCCTGCGGGGCTGCGCCCGAACCAGGGAAGCCGTTGATCAGCCCACGGTAAGCGCCAATAGCCCGCTTGGTTGCGCCCTGTGCTTCAAACTCCTGGGCTTTGTGGAGCTGCTCGCTTGCGGATTTTTCCAACCCTCCGGCATCCTCCTCCTCGCTATGAAAACCTTCGCCGGGGCGGTAAACCACCGCGGCACCCCCGGGAGAGGTAAGGGCCATTGAAAATGCCAGGACGAGCGAGGACAGTACGATGAGCTTCCGCATATCGGCTTGACGCTAGAGGAACCGTGCGGGTGCGTCAAGGTTGGCGAAGCAGTTTTTCCCGCGGGGTTTACCTGATTTTCGGACTCGTGTAAACCCCCCACGATTTTTCGGCCGCCCGCGCCGCCCCCCGCGATTCGGCATTCCCAAGCGCGGCAACATCTTCTACGGTGGGGGGGTGTTTGAACTCCTAGCCACCGATACTGCTACCAAGGCCCGCCGGGGCCGGTTTACCACCCGTCACGGGGTCATTGAAACTCCCATGTTCATGCCCGTTGGCACCCAGGGGACCGTCAAGGCCGTGAGCCCTCGGGAACTCCATGAACTGGGCGCCCAGGTGATTCTGGGCAATACCTACCACCTCTTTGTCCGGCCCGGCATGGAGGTCATTCGCCATTTCGGCGGCCTTCACAAATTCATGAACTGGGACGGCCCGATCCTGACCGACAGCGGCGGCTTCCAAGTCTTCTCGCTCTCCAAGCTGCGCAAAATCACCGAGGAAGGCGTCCGTTTCCAGAACCACCTCGACGGCGCGCCCTGCTTCATCGGCCCGGAAACCTCCATGGAGATCCAGACCACCCTCGGCAGCGACATCATGATGGCCTTTGACGAGTGCCCGCCCTACCCGTGCGAGTACGACTATGCCGCCAAGAGCCTGGCGCTGACCCTGCGTTGGGAAAAACGCTGCCGCGACTGGGTCCGGGCCCGGGACGAAGCCGGGGAGGCGAGGGGAGCCCTCTTTGCCATCGTCCAGGGGGCCACCTTCGCCCCGCTCCGCCGCGAAAGCGCCGAGGCGCTCACCGCCATGGATTTCGACGGCTACGCCATCGGCGGCGTCAGCGTCGGCGAACCGGAGGAGGAAATGATGGCGGCCATCGAGAACGCCGCGCCTTACCTACCAGCCACGAGAGCCCGCTACGCCATGGGCCTCGGTACCCCGCCTCAGATGCTGGAGATGATCGCCCGCGGCGTCGATCTCTTCGACTGCGTGCTGCCGACCCGCATCGCCCGCAACGGTTCCGCCTTCAGCTCCCTGGGCACCATCAACCTCAAAAACAGCCCCTACATCATGGATAAAGGGCCCATCGAAGAGGGGTGTACCTGCCCTGCGTGCCGGGAGTTCACGCGCGGCTACCTGCGCCACCTGGTTAAGGCGGAGGAAATTCTCGGACTGCGGCTCATTACCCTCCACAATCTGCATTTTTATTTGAATTTAATGGCCCGCGCCCGGGCGGAAATTGAGGCCGGAACCTTCGATCAATTTCGGCGCGAATTCGTGGCCAACTACACGCCCTGGAACCCGCAGAAATCCTAGCTTCAAAGCTATTCACAGCCCAAGATATTATCGGGGTTTCCCCTAGGTTTTGCGTGGGGGACCCCCGATGTTTCTTCTGAGCGCGTAGGACGGATGTTAACAAAATGCTTTACGTTCGGTGTATCGGGAATTAATAATAATTTCAACATGACCAGCAAATACACCGCTTTCCGTTGTCCCGAGGATTTGCTCGAAAAAGCGAAGGCCAGAGCCAAGCGCGACCGCCGTTCGCTGAGCAACTATCTCATCACGCTCATCGACCGCGACGTTTCCAGCTCGGCTGAGAGCGAACCGGAGACCGTTGGCGCCTCCCGGGTGATCCTCGGCGAAGACTAGGCCGCTCCCATTGGCCGGAGTGGGGGGAGGCAGGGGTAGGCGATTTTTACCTGATCGTCAAAAAAACCCGCCTTTTTGGCTTGTGTAACCGCCACCGGCTCGGCAAAGAGAGGGGGGTATGAACATTCTTATCCTGGCCGCCGGATACGCCACACGCCTTTACCCTCTTACCCTGAACAAGGCTAAGCCGCTGCTCGACGTCGCGGGAAAACCGATGATCGAATGGGTCCTGGACAACCTCGCCCCGATTCCCGACATCGAGAGTGTCTACGTTGTCACCAACAACAAATTCGCGGCGGATTTCCAGGCCTGGGCCGATGACTACGTCAAGCGCCAGCCGAAGCTGCACTTCAAGATCATCAACGACGGCTCCACGAACGATCAGGACAAGCTCGGAGCCATTGGCGACATCAATCTCGTCGTTTCCCGCGAGAACCTCGCCGCCTCCGATCTCGTCGTCGTCGCCGGAGACAACCTCTTCAGCCAATCGCTCGAAGACTTCGCCACCTACTGCAAGGGCAAAGCGGCCGTACTGGCCACCTACGACGTCAAGGACCTCGAAGCCATTAAGAAATACAACGCCATCGAGAGCACCCCGGAGGGCGTCATCACCCACTTTGAGGAGAAACCGGCCCAGCCCAAGAGCACCCGCACCGGCATCGCCCTTTACTATTACTCCAAAGAGACCGTCGCCAAGTTCGCGCCCTACATCGCCGAGGGGAACAACCCCGACCAGCCCGGCCGCTTCGTTCAGTGGCTCTACACCCGCACCCCCGTCCACACCTGGGACGTTCCCGGCACCTGGTTCGATATCGGTAGCAAAGAGACGCTCGAAGAGGCCAACGAGATCTTTGCCAAGCTCGTTAAGTAGATAACCCACTAGCAAAGCGCCATTTACGTCCGTTTTTATATAAAAAACGGAACAAAGTTTTTTGCCCCCGAAGTCCCGGGGGTAATTTCCTGGAACCAGGCAACTTATTCCTCTCTTTTACGCCGAACGCGTAAATAGGAGCGATTTCCCCCCGGATCGGGCGGGGGCGGCCCTTTGAATTTGCATCCGCCCTCATTCCTGATATGCCTATCCGCTTCCCTTGGGGGCAACCCCGAGGGGAGCCAAACCAAACAGACCAAACACTATGAGCAAAAGAATCGCATTCCTCTTCTCAGGCCAGGGAGCCCAAACTGTCGGCATGGGCAAGGACCTCGTGGAGCAATATCCGGTAGCCGCCGACCTTTTTCGCCGGGCGGACGCCACGCTGAACCGGCCGCTGAGCCAGATCCTGTTCGACGGGCCCAATGAGGAATTGACGAAGACCGTGAACTGTCAGCCCGCGCTCTACGTACATGGTTCAGCCGCGCTCGCCGCATTCCTCCAGGAAATGGGCGGAACCGTCGAGGGCGTCGTCGCCACGGCGGGCCTCTCGCTGGGCGAATTCACGGCCCACGCCGCCGCGAGCACCTTCGATTTTGAAACCGGCCTCCAGCTGGTCGACAAGCGCGCCCACTTCATGCAGGACGCCTGCGACGCCACCAACGGCACCATGGCCGCCATGATCGGCGCCGAGGAAAACACCGTGCGCGACCTCGCCTCCGAAGTGGACGTCGACATCGCCAACCTCAACGCCCCCGGCCAGATCGTCATTTCCGGTGAGCGCGCCAAGGTTGAGCTCGGCGTATCCCGCGCCAAGGACCACGGCATCCGCCGCGCCACCCTCCTCAATGTCGCCGGAGCCTACCACTCGCGCCTTATGGATTCCGCCTACGTCCGCCTGGGCAAGGTTCTCGAAACCACCCACTTTGAGACGCCGAAATACAAAGTCATCTGCAACGTCGACGCCAAGCCAGTCTCGACCGAGCAAGCCATCCGCGACAGCCTGCGCGAGCAGGTCACCAGCAGCGTCCGCTGGGCGGAATCGATGGTCTACCTCCTGGACCACGAGAAAATCGACCTCTTCATCGAATTCGGCCCCGGCGGCGTGCTGGCCGGTCTCTTTGGCCGCATCCGCAAGGGCACCGAAGTCCTCTCCATCTCCGACGTACCGAGCCTGCAAACGGCCGTTGCGAAGTTGAAGGAGTAACGTACTTTCAAGAGGCTACTGAGGGCTGCCCGTGCCGGGTCAACAACCTCCCCGGCAAGGGCAGCCTCATTTTTTTGATGGTTCCGCTCACTGAAAAACTCCTCATGGACGCCGGAGGCTGGCAAGCCGCCAAGCTGGCTCGCGCCCTCGTGGAAGCGGGCCGCGTGGTAAGCTGCGCCTACCAAGCGCCGATTTTGAAAGGCCTCGTGCGCAACGGCGACCAGGAGTTCCGAGCCGGGCTCAAGATCAGCTCCGCCAGCGACGTCGAGAACCTCTGCACCTGCCGCGAATCGCGCCAATGGGGAGCCATTTGCGCCCATTCCCTGGCCGTCGGCTACGCGCTCCTCGGGCACAAGACCGCCCCCGGCTCCGACATGGCCGCCCGGGCTGCCGCCGCTTCCCGACCCGCGCCCCAGCCCGCCGCTGCGCCGAAAGAAACCGGCCCGCGCTTCACCGCCACGGTGGAAAAAAGCCCCAGTTTCCTGAGCCTGAGCATCGTGCTGGCTCCGCAATTCCTCTCCGCCTGGGAGCGGGGGCATTGCACGGTCGGCATCGAAGTCGAGCGCCAGGGCCGCCGCATGCTCCTCAACGCGCTGGACGCCAACGGCTCCTACACCTGTTCCGAGGGGGATTTGCGCGTCATCCAGGCCGTCCGGGGCCTCAATGGCGGCGCCCTTACGGGGATGCTCGCCCTTCAGCGCGAATCCATGCTGATCCTACTGGAGGCGCTTAAAAATCACCCGCGCATCACCTTCGGCAAAGCCACGCCCGTTCATGTTTCCCCGAAGGCACTCCTTCCGAAGCTCAAAATTCAGCCCGATTCCCAAAACCGCGTCGCGCTCCACGCCGCCATCCCGCCGGAAACCCGCCTGCTAGTCGCAGGGCAGGGGAGCGCCTGGTCGCTCAAGGGTGACACCTTCGCCGCCGTCTCCCCGGGGCTCCCCGCCGCGTATGCCGAGCTGCTGCGCCGGGATATCATGCTGGCTCCCGAGCACGCCGCCTCGTTTCTCACCACCGAGCTTCCCGCCTTGCGCGCCTTTTTCGAGATCGACGCTCCCGCGGGCGAGGGCGGCGGCGCGCCAAAGCTGGTTCCCGAGCCCGGTCAATTCTCGCTGACCCTGGAGGGTTCCCTCAATCACCTCGCCGCCCAGTTGCAGCGCATCTACTCCAAGCGCATCGTCACCCTCGGCGTCACCAGCCCATCAGAGAACTGGGCGCTTCCCGATCCCTCCAATTCCGCGCGCCTCCTCTGCCGCGACCTAGAGGCCGAACGCCTCGCGCTGGGTGACCTAACCCGCCACGGCTTTACCGGCCCAGACGCCACCGGCCATTACGTCCTCCGGGGCGAGCGGGCCATTCTGAGCTTCTTTGGCGAGGGCTACCCGGATCTCGCCGCCCGCTGGAGCGTCTCGCTCGGGCCTCGCTTTACCAACATCACCGCCGACATCGAGCGCGTCACCCCGCGCGTGGAGATCGTCCGTTCCGGCGAGGAATGGTTTGACCTGCAATTCGACCTCTCGACCGGCAGCGGCGAGCGGTTTTCCGCCACCGAAATCCAGCGGATGCTGCAACTCGGCCAGAACCACGCCCGGCTCAAAAACGGGAAAGTGGCCGTCTTCAACACCGCGCTGCTGGACGATTTCCAGACCGTCCTGCGCGATTGCAATCCTCAGCAGCACTCGCCGGGCAGCTATCGCATCGGCAAAGCCCATGCGGGCTATCTCGAATCCGCCGCCTCCGAGGCCGGGTTCGCCCTCCATGCCGACGCCGGGTGGCGGGCCTGGGCGAACCGCCAGGAAGGCAAGACAGCCATGGAACCGGTGCCCCTGGGCGACCTGGAGGATGTTCTACGAAGCTACCAAAAACACGGAGTTTCTTGGCTAAGCTTCCTGAGCTCCAACGGTTTAGGCGGAATTCTGGCCGATGACATGGGGCTGGGCAAAACGCTGCAAGCCCTCGCCTTTTTACGTACCCAGCCGGGGCCCGCGCTGGTGGTCTGCCCCTCGTCCCTGATCTTCAACTGGCAGCGGGAAGTTGAAAAATTCACGCCCGAGCGGAAGGTCCTCATCCTGGAAGGTCCGCACCGGAAAGCCCTTTTCCCCGAAATCCCCAAGGCCGACCTGGTCATCACCAGCTACCCGCTGCTGCGGCGCGACGCCACGCGCTACCGGGGCTACGAATTCGCCACCGTCCTCCTGGACGAAGCCCAGCACATCAAGAACCCGGACACGCAAAACGCCCAGGCCGCCGGAATGCTCCGGGCCCAGCGGAAATTCATCCTCACCGGCACCCCGGTAGAAAACTCCGTGCGCGACGTCTGGTCGCTCATGAATTTCGTCATGCCCGGCTACCTGGGCGACCGCGACGACTTCCGCGAGCGCTACGAGGTGCCCATTTCGCGCCACAACGCCCCCGACGCCCTTTCGCGCCTCTCCAAGCGCCTGCGCCCCTTCCTCCTGCGCCGCCGCAAGCAAGAGGTCGCGCGCGATCTCCCGGCCAAGCTGGAGAACGTGGCCTATTGCGAGCTGACCCAGGCGCAGAAACAGGTCTACTCAGCCCTGCTCGAAGGGGCGCGCGCGCAGATTGACGAGGCGGGCAAGAATAAGGGCAAGGCGCAAATGCTCATGCTCACCGCGCTGCTGCGGCTGCGCCAGGCCGCGTGCGATCTGCGGCTCCTGGGCGAGGAAGGCAAAGGGGAATCCGGCAAGGTCGAGCTGTTTAAAGAGCTGCTGAGCGAAGCCGTTGACGGCGGCCACCGCGTGCTCGTTTTCAGCCAGTTCGTCTCGATGCTGACCCTTCTGCGCCGCGAACTGGAGACCCAGGAAACGCCCTACTGCTACCTCGACGGCCAGACCAAGGACCGGCAGGGGGAAGTAGACCGCTTCCAGAGCGGTGAGGTCCCTGTTTTCCTGATCAGCCTCAAGGCGGGCGGCACCGGCCTGAACCTGACCGCCGCCGACACGGTGATTCACTTCGACCCGTGGTGGAATCCGGCCGTGGAAGCCCAAGCCACCGACCGCGCCCACCGAATCGGCCAGACCCAGGTGGTCACCGCCTACAAACTCATCGCGCGAGGCACCGTGGAAGAGAAAATCCTCCACTTGCAGAGGAAAAAGCGGGAGATCATCGATGCCGCCATCGAAAACGAGGAGCCGCTCATGGAAGGGCTCACGATGGACGAGATTCGCGGGTTGCTGGAGTAGAGCCAGGCCGCGCAAGGCGCTTTAGCGGGGTTCCGCGCGATTGAAAAACCAGAACAGACGGCCCACCCAGGCGGCAACTCCCAGAAGGAAGCCGATCGTCAACCCCGTCATCAGCCCGCCGTCTAGATGCGGGGGAGCCTGTCGGTTCGCCTCGACGATCAGCGCATGGATGCCAATGCCCCAAAGCACCATCCAGGTTCCTAACCAGAGGGCATGGTGAAAAAGGCCGTCGCACGCTTTGCGGTAATGCTCTGGTGAGCGCCAATATTCAGGGTGGGGGACGTTGAGCAGGCCGGGCGGGAAGAACCGGACGACGTAAAGCAGCCCCACCACGAAGGAGGAGATCCCCAGGCCAAAAAAACCGAACAGAACGAGATGTCTCGAGCGGGGCATCCACCCATTGGCGACGCCAGATGTCCCGAAATGCGTGGCCATGCGCTCGGGCAGAAGAGGGGCCGTCAGGACGAGCGCGCCCAGGAAAATCACCAGCGAAACCAGCCAGAGAATCCCAGCAAAGCGGGGTTTCATAATATTGACCTAAAAACTGTCGGAAAATACGCGGGAGGCAATGCTTCGTGATTTCCCAATGACGACAAAGCCCAAAACGAACTCAACCAGCACCTTAACCGCGGGCCCCCAATTCACTAAAACGGGGTGGGTTCCATTGAAGCTTTGGGCCATATTGAAAAGAACGGAGCTTGACTCGGAAATCGCGTTGATCAAGGCAATCACACCGACAATAACGAGGCCCACGCGCAACAGTTCGGGTGCCGCAACCGAAGACCGCAAAGGTTCATCCGGGATATGGAGCTGGGTGACGATCCACTCGGTTCGGAACAACAGAACGAGGGTAAACAGCAGATTGATGACGAAGACGACGACCACTTGCAGGATCAGCCATAGGGGGTTGATTCCAGAGTTCGGATAGGAACGAATGGCCAGAACGTTGGCAATCATAGAGATGACCCCTATTGTCCCACAAAGGCTGCTCACTCCCATGAGTTTCAATCCGACAATGGCTAAAGCGCGCATAGTATGATGGCGTGGCTTAACAAGAAATCGAGAGAGTGTAAATAGGCATGTCGTTTCGTCGCTGCTCGGAGGAACGGCGGCTTTCCCTTTGCGCTTTTGCGAGAGATTTTTCCCCTCTCTACAAAGCCGCCGCCGGATCCACCGGTTTCGGCTCGCCCACGATCTCCCAAGCGCGCTCCAGCGAGGCGTCGATGTTGGGGCAGAGGTTATCCAAGCCGACTTTGTCCACAAAGCCCGCGTTGAAAAGCACCTTCATCGGCTGCGCCTGCACGCCGCTTAAGATCAGCTTCGTGTTGCGCCGCGAGAACTTGTGCCAGAGGATCTCCAGCGCCCGCAAGCCCGTGCCGTCAATGGCCGGGACCGCCCGCATCCGGAAAATCACGATCCGGGGGGTAAGCTCCGCGCTGTCGAGTGCATCTTCGAGCTTCTCCGCCACGCCGAAGAAGAACGGCCCCTCGATGCGGTAAACCAGCACGCCTTCCGGCACTGGTTTATCGCGAATCGAATCGCCGCCCAGGCCCACGTCGCTCTCTTCGGTAATCAGCCGCACATGCGTAATGGCCTCCATCTGCTTGACGAAGAGGATAAAGGCCAGCGCCAGCCCGAGACCGACGGCGATGCTCAAATCAAACGCCACCGTCATCGCAAACGTCACGAGCAGCACCAGGTAATCGCCTTTGGGTCCGCGGGCCATGTCCTTGAAGTTGAGCCAGTCGCCCATGCGGAAGGCCACCACCAGCAGCACAGCGGAGAGCGAGGCCAGGGGCAAATACTGCGCCAGCGGGGCTGCCACCAGCACTACCACGACCAGCGTGAGGGCATGGACGATCCCCGCCACGGGCGTCCGGCCGCCGCTGCGGATATTCGTGGCCGTCCGGGCAATCGCGCCCGTGGCCGAGATGCCGCCGAAGAAGGGGCAGATGAAATTGGCAATACCCTGGCCCATCAGCTCCTGGTTGGAGTCATGCCGCGTCTCGATCATCCCATCGGCCACCATCGCCGAGAGCAGCGATTCGATGGCCCCGAGCATAGCGATCGTCAGCGCCGGGCCCATGAGCTGCTGGAAACGCTCGAAACTGAGGTTCGGCCAATGCAGGCTGGGCAGGCCGACCATGGCGTCGGCTCCGAATTTCGACCCGATGGTGGCCACCGAGTCCCCCGGGTTCCAGAGGAAAACCAGCACCGCTCCTAGAAGGATCGTGACAATCGAGGGGGGCACGCGGCTCCAACGCTTGGGCCAGCGCACAATGACGGCCAGCGAAAAGAGCCCCACGGCGAGGTTCTGCCATTTGGTCTGCGAAAGATGCGTCAGGATGCCCCAGAATTGCGAAAGCGCCTCGGCGGGGAGCTTTACCTCCAGCCCGAGGAGCTGCTTGAGCTGCCCCACGGCGATCACCACGGCGATGCCGCTGGTAAACCCAGCCACGACGGGGTAGGGGATGAACTTGATCAAGCCCCCGAGCCGGAAGGCCCCGATGGCAAAGAGAAACACGCCCGCCATCATTGTGGCCAGCGCCAGGCCGTCGTAGCCGTAGGTGGCGGAGATGGCAAAGAGGATCGGGACAAACGCCCCGGTGGGGCCGCCGACCTGCACCATGCTGCCGCCGAAAGCGGAAATCAGGAACCCGGCGATGATCGCCGTCCACATGCCCTGGCTGGGCGTCGCTCCGGAGGCGATGCCGAAGCCGATGGCCAGCGGGATGGCGATGATGCCGACAGTCATTCCGGCGATGACGTCGGTAACGAGCGTTTTGCGCCGGTAGCCTTTGATGGCATCCAGCAAGACAGGGCGAAAGAAGCTTAAAGAACTCACGGGCAAGGGCGGATAGTAGAAACGATGAGCCCCGCTCAGGGCAAGGCTGGACGCTGTGTGGATTTTGGCTTTGCCGGGGTGGATTTTGCGCTGGGGCCGCGAGGGAAGGTCGCTGGCGAAAGCCGAAAAAAAACGCCCGGGATAGCCCAGGCGTTTTTTAAAGAATCCGCGAAACGTTTGTTTCCTAACGTTTCCCTGCGCTGCCTAGGTTTCTCCTAGTAAGCGTCGGCTTCCAGGAAGCCCTCCAACTGGCGGATACGCGTCGGGTGACGCATCTTCCGGAGCGCCTTGGCTTCGATCTGCCGGATGCGCTCGCGTGTGACTTTGAACTGGCGGCCCACTTCCTCCAGCGTGCGGCTGTAGCCGTCCACGAGGCCGAAGCGCTGTTCGAGCACCTGGCGTTCGCGTTCGGTCAGCGTGTCGAGCACGTCTTTGATCTTTTCCTTGAGGAGCACGATGGCCGTCATGTCCGACGGGTTCTCGGCACCCTTGTCTTCGATGAAGTCGCCGAAGGAGGTGTCGTCGCTGTCACCCACGGGCGACTGAAGCGAGATCGGCTGCTGGGCCATCTTGAGGACGGCCCGGACGCGCTCCACGGGGAGCTGGATTTCCTCGGCAACTTCCTCGGGGTTCGGCTCGCGGCCGTACTCCTGGACGAGCTGCTTCTGCACCCGCATCAGTTTGTTGATCGTCTCGATCATGTGGACCGGGATGCGGATCGTGCGGGCCTGGTCGGCGATGGAACGGGTGATGGCCTGGCGAATCCACCACGTGGCGTAGGTGGAGAATTTGTAGCCGCGGCGGTATTCGAATTTCTCGACTGCCTTCATGAGGCCCATGTTGCCTTCCTGGATCAAGTCGAGGAAGGAGAGGCCGCGGTTGGTGTACTTCTTGGCAATCGAGATAACCAGGCGCAGGTTGGCCTCAACCATCTCGGTCTTGGCCTTGAGCGCCTTGCGCAGCCACGATTTGAGGGACTGGTACTCGGTGGCGAATTCCTCGGGAGCCAGCCAAGTGCGGGACTGGATTTCCTTCTGCTTGGTCAGGTAGGCGTTGGCGGCTTCGGGCTTGCCGGAGTTGACGCGCTTGGCGATCTCGTCGCGCAGGAAGCAGGCGGTGCGGTACTCCTGGTCGGCGATGTTGACGAACTCCTCGGTGACTTTCTGCTTGAAGTAGAACTTCGGGTAGAGCTTCTGCAGGGCCGCGTGGGCTTTGGTAAAATCCTGGAGAGCCTTGGTCTGGCCCGGCTTGGTGGTCTGGGCCATGTAGGCCTTGTAGGTGGTGGCGGCTTCGGTGGCGGCTTTTTCGACCTGTTCGCAAAGCTTCGGCAGGGCCTTCATGTAGCGCTCGCGGCTCTCGATCTTTTTATCGAGAATGACGCGGTCGAAGCGTTCGCGGCCTTCGTTGAGCTTGCAGGCGAGGTCGAGGTAGGCGCGGGCGATGAATCCGAAGCGGTTGACGAATTTCTGGACGCTCAGCTCGGCTTCCTCGATGCGCTTGGAGATTTCCACTTCCTGCTCACGGGTGAGCAGCGGCACCTGGCCCATCTGCTTCAAGTACATCCGGACGGGGTCGTCGAGGATGTCGAGCTTGGCGTCGCTCTTGTCTTCCTCTTCCTCGTCGTCCGAGTCTTTCTTGCCGTCCTTGTAGCTGTCGACCTGGGAGGCGTCGATGATATCGATCTCCATGCCGCGCAGGCGGGTGAAGATGGCTTCCATTTCGTCCGGCTCGTTGACGCTCTCAGGGAGGGCTTCATTGAGGTCGTCGAAGGTGAGGTAGCCCTGTTCCTTCGCGAGCTTGATCAGTTCGCGGAGTTTCTCGGCCATTTCAGGTGCGTCGACGCTAAAGGCCGGGGCCGGAGTGGCCGGGCTGGCGTGCTTGGCCTCGGCTTTTGGAGCGGCCTTTGAGGGCGCGGCCTTGGCCTTGGAGGTCGCCGCCGCCTTTGGGGCGGGTTTGGCCTTTACGGGAGCCGCCGCTTTCGCCGGTACGGCTTTGGTTGAAGATGCTGCTGCGACCGCGGGTGCGTGAGCCTTACTGGCGGGGGTGGTGGGTTCGTTTTTCGCAGCCGGGGCGTGTTTAGAAGCGGGAGAAGAAGAAGTTTTCTTGGTGGTCATACCCAGGCGATTTCAGACCTTTGTGTTCAAGCCGCCCAAAATACAATTTAGGGGGAGCCGACAAAGGCCCGGTAATATGAGTAAGGGTTTAAAGGAGGTCAAGGGATTGTTTTCGAAACGCAAGATTTTTATCAGTTTGCCAGGAGGAGAATAGATGAAGCGTTTTTCATGCCGTCAGGCTCTTAAGGTGGCGAGCTGGCGCTGAATTTCCAGAACTTCTCTTTGCAAACGCACGGTTTCCTCGGGATCGAGCCCGCTTTGATGCAGGCGGGCGGTGGCAGCTTCGCGTTTTTGCTCCAGGGTGCGGCGTTCCAGGTCGCGCCAGCAGTCCGAGGCGACCCGGAGCGGGTCTTCCGGAAGGGAACGTACTTCCAGCAGCCCCGCGAGGGCGGCTTGCTCGCCGGTGTTGAGCGTGGAAAGCCAGGCGGAGACGGCGGCGGGTTCAGCGGGGTTGAGGTTCGCCTTCAGGAGCAGGACGAGCAGCTCGGCCTCGGGCAGTTCCGCGAGGAGCGCCTCCCAGGGTTGCTCCAGGAGCCACCCCCGGCCCTCCGGGGAGGTCAGGGCAAGGATGCAAAGAAGGCGCGTGGTATTGGAGAGCGCCACGGGCTCGGGAGCGGGCGGCTGTTCGGGTTCGGATGCGTCGCCGGAGGGTTCAGCATACCGGGCGGGCGCTTCTTTGACCAGGGCCAGGAAGGACTCGGGCGACATTTCGAGGCGGCTGGCAACGTTATGGACGATGGCGTCGCGCAGCACCGGGTCGGCCACGAGCGAAACGCTGGCGGCCATCTGCCGGGCAAAATTGGTCCGGCCTCGGGGCGTGGCGAATTCCGGGCTGGCCGCGCCGCGCTCCAGCTTGTAATCGAAGAAATCCCGGGCGCCGTCGATGCGGCTGGCAAAGGCCTCGGGCCCCTCTGCGCGGATGAGCGAATCCGGGTCGTGCCCGCCGGGCATCTCAGCCACGCGAACGGACAGCCCGGCCTCCAGCAGCGGCGGTAGCGATTTTTCCGCCGCTTTCATTCCCGCCGCGTCGGCGTCAAAACAGAGAACAACGTCGTCCACGTAGCGCTTGAGGACCCGGGCGTGCCGGGCGGTGAACGCGGTGCCCTGGGCGGCGGTCACATTGGTTACTCCGGCCTCGAAGGCGGTGATGAGGTCGATCTGCCCCTCCAGCACGATGGCGGTTTTCTTGTCGATGAGCGCCCGTTTCGTTTTGTGAAGGCCGAAGAGCACCTTGCCTTTAATAAAGATGGGCGTTTCGGGCGAATTGACGTACTTGCCGCCAAAGGCCTCGGCGCTCAAGACGCGGCCGCTAAAGGCGATCACCTGGCCGATGTCGTCGCAGATCGGGAACATCAGGCGGTCGCGGAAGCGGTCGTAGAGATCCCCGATCCGGCGCTCCTGGTCGTCTTTCTTAAAGGTGACAAGCCCGCTGGCGATCAGTTCGTCGTCGCGGTAGCCGTTGGCGCGCGCCCAGCGGGTGAAGGCGTCCCAGGCGTCGGGCGAATAACCGAGGTTCCAGTCCTTGGCCACTCCGGAATTGAGCCCGCGCCCTTTGAGGTAATCCCGGGCATGCTGCGCGGACTGGCTGCGCAGGAGCTGCTTGTGAAACCACTCAGCCGTGGCGGCGTGAAGTGACAGAAGTCGCGTTCGCAGAGACTGTTCCGCGAGTTCTTCCGTAGAAAGCGGTTCATCTTCCACACGGATTCCGGCCCGGGCTCCGAGGCGTTTGACGGCTTCAGGAAACGTCAGGTTCTCGTAAAGCTGGACAAATTTGATCACCCCGCCGCCCGCGCCGCACCCGAAGCACTTGAAGGTCTGCCGGGCGGGATTGACGTTGAAAGAGGGCGTTTTCTCCTGGTGAAAGGGGCAGCGGGCCTTGTAGGCCGATCCGGCACGCTTGAGCGGGAAATAGCCTGAAATCACGTCAACGATGTCATTCGCCTGGGCGATTTGTTCGATGAGGTGTTCGGGAATCATAGAGGGAAGCCCTCACCTTAGGGGGCGTCGGGGAAAACATCAACATTCGGAATTGCCCCGGGACGGCCTTTGGGGCCATGATCAGGGTGCGCCTTATATAAAAGAGCGCCCTTTATGCTCCAATACCTTTCCATAGCCCTTGGCGGGGCCCTGGGGACCCTGGGCCGCTTCTGGCTCTCCGGGTTCGTTGCGGAGCGAGCCGGGACGACCTTTCCGCTCGGCACGCTGCTCGTCAATATCAGCGGCTGCCTGGTGATCGGCTTTTTTTCCACCCTGACCGCTCCGGAGGGCCGTTTTATGGTCAGCCCCACGCTCCGGGAGTTCGTCATGCTCGGCATCTGCGGCGGCTACACCACCTTTTCATCCTTCAGCCTGCAAACGCTCACCCTGGCCCGCAACGGGGAATGGCTGGCGGCGGGAGCCAACACGGTGCTCTCGGTCGCCCTCTGTTTCGCGGCAGTTTGGCTGGGGCACGTCCTGGCACTCACCATTAACCGCTCCTAAACCCCATGGATCCACTTCCTCAGGAATCGATGCTCCTGCGCATCTTCATCGGCGAAAGCGACCGGGCTGGCCACCGGCCCCTGTATGAGGAGCTCGTTATGAAGGCGAGGGAACTCCACCTCGCCGGAGCTACGGTATTGCGGGGATCGCTCGGCTTCGGAGCCTCCAGCCGGGTGCACACGGCCAAGATATTGCGGCTCTCCATGGACCTGCCGATCGTGATCGAGATCATCGACAGCAAGGAAAAGATCGAGTCGTTTCTCCCGATCCTGGACCAATACCTCAAGGGCGGAATCGCCACCCTGGAGCCCATCCAGGTGCTGCATTACCGCTCCAGCAGCGAGGCCTAAAAAGGTCGATCCTTCGCTCTGCGAACTACCTGGCGTAAAAAGCTTCGCACCACGAACTACCTGAACCGGCTATCACGTTCAATGTCCGGGGTGTCATACACCGATTTTGGGTGAAAAATGGCATTATGGAATAGGGGACTTACATACACCCACAGAGGAGAATTCTTGATTTCTTGCGTCGGATGCTTCGCAGGGCAAACTACCCATTCACAGGCCTCTGAAAGTTATTCCCGGGCGGATATCCCGGGGGTTGGAGGGTGGGTTTGAGGCTCGGCGGGGACCGTGCGGCAGGGGTGCTGAGGGGAGCTCCAAGCGTAAGCTTAAGGAGAAGATAGCGGGCGTGATCCCAAAACGGCGCATAGCGGCATCTGCGGCGCGACAATCAACCGGCACGGAGAACGGTCGGGTCGCGGTCCGTGTGAACCGGCCATTATCCGCAAGTTACTCACAAGGCCCAAAAGCCACCCATGAACAACTCCGACGAAAACCAGCCTCCAAAGGGGAGCGTCAATTTATTCCACAACTTATTAACACCCAGGCAACCACCCCTCCCACAATCACATATCAACAACATCATACAATATATGTTATGTTAAATTGACAAACGTAGGCTTTTGCGGGTCGGCTGAATGAGGAGATTTCTGCGGTCTTTGGTGGGACTTTGCGGGCCGATAGTTCGCGGAGCGAAGCACTATGGGCAAGATCGTTCGCCCCGCGAACTAACTCGGTTAGATCCGGTCGTGGATCCCCATGACCCCGGCGTGTTCCGCGCAGTGGGCACAACAGTACACTTCGTCCCCGGCCTGCACTCCGTGGCCGATGACTCGGCACCCGCAGTGGCCGCATTCCGGGGCCAAGGCGTGAATGGCGCACTCGAAGCTGTCGAAGTGATGCACTGCACCCCCTTCGATGGCGATATCGAGCGTCCTGTCGTAATCGTTACCGCAGACTTCGCATTTCATACGCCCACAACTTCGCCCGGCTCGCTCTGTACGGGCGCATGCCGGGCCCCTCCGGGAGCGCCCGGGGAAAAAGACTTCCTCTTTGCTGGCAAAAATCTCCCGAAACTGCTCTATTCCTCGAGCGTCATGCACATTCACTCGTTTCATCATGCGCCGAGCGAGGGCCTTGGCGCGATCGCCGCCTGGGCTCAGCGCAAGGGGCACACTCTGAGCGCCACGCATTTTTACCGCGGAGAATTGCCGCCTTCCCTGGACGATGTGGACTGGTTGATCGTCATGGGCGGGCCGATGAACATCTACGAGCACCGCAACCACCCCTGGCTGGTCCCAGAAAAAGAGGCCATCGCGCAGGCCATCGCGCAAAAGAAACGCCTCCTGGGCATTTGCCTCGGCTCGCAGCTGATCGCCGACGTACTCGGCGGCAAGGTGGCTCAGAATCCGGAGGTCGAAATCGGCTGGTTCCCGATCCAGGTCGACCCGAACGCCGCCCCTGCCTTTGCCGGTTTTCCGGCCGAATTAACGCCGCTGCACTGGCATGGCGACACCTTCACCATCCCGCCCGGAGCGGTCCATGTCGCCTCCAGCGCTGCCTGCCGCAACCAGGCTTATGCTTTTGGAACGCGCATCGTCGGGCTGCAATTTCACCCGGAGGTGGAGGCCTCGGATGTGAAGGATTTCGTGCAAGCGGAGGGCGACCTGGGCAAAGGCAAATACATCCAGACCAGCACAGCCATCATCCAATCGGCTTCGCGCTACTTTCCGGCGATCCATGCCGCGCTGGAGTCGCTCCTCGACGCCATCGAGGCCACCTGATTCCCCCTACTCCCCTGCCCCGGCCAGCCCGGTTTTGGGGGGCGGTCAGGCAGCGTCCGCGCCCTCAACCGGGCAGCGGGCAAGCTGCCAGGCGTTGTAGGTATTGTGCCAGATGATGTAGAACGTCGGCCCCAGGGCGACAAGTGGGCTCACATACGTCAGCGCGATCCAGATGGTCAGCACCGTGTTCTTCTGGCCAAGGCTCTGGCTTAGCTCCCGGGAAATACCGCTCACCCCGCCCATCTTCCACCCCAGGGCGAAATTAACGGTGCAAAGCAGAATGGAGAGCGCCGCCAGCTCAGCAAGCTGCATCCAGTTGCCGTTCCACTGGGTGCGGAGGAACTGCCCCGCGTTGGAGGTCAGGACAAAGAGCACGCTCACCCAGAGGTAAAACGAGGCCTTCCGGTAACGCAACAGGCGGCGGGTAAGATCCGGAGCCCCCCAGCGGAACGCCTGGGCCAGCAGCAGCGGCACCAGGATGACGAGCACCGTCTGCTTGAGAAAAGGCGCGGTCTCAATCGAGAAATTTGCCCCCAACAGCCACGGCAGCGCCAGGGGAAAAAGCACCCCGGCCGCAACATTGGTCACCAGCACCGAACCGGCCACGAACTCCACCCGGCCCCCGAGCATCCCGGTGATCACCGGAGAGGCCGTCGCCGTCGGGGTCAGCCCGATGAGCAGCGCCGCAAAAGCCAGCTCGCGGTTGAACGGGAGAAGCAGGCGCCAGGCAGCCAGGCCCACCGCCCAGTTCAGAGCCAGGAGCAGCAGGTGCTCGCGGCGAAACCCCACCGGGCGGATATCAAGGAAAGCTATCCAGAGCATCCCCATGATGAAATAGGGCACCAGGAAATAGAGAAAATGGGCGGAAGGAACGGCCAACCCGAGAAAAATGGCCCCCATTAGGGTGGCCGTGCGCTGCAAACTCTGACTCATTATGCCCCCAGCAACTCACGGATCGCCCCCGATAGAAAGCAAAAAACCGGGCGGCAAGGTTTGGCCGCCCGGTGGACATAGCCCAAGGTTAAGGCTTCGCTGCCGGAGCCGCCGGAGAGGAACCCGGCCCCGTGCCACCCTGCATCGGGTGTTTCTTCATCCACTCCATCATCTTCTGCTGGTGCTCCTCCATGTCAGCCAGCCAGGTCTTGCGCTGTTCCATGGCCTTATTGATCACCGCCTCCATGGCGTCGATCTTTGCCGGTCCCTTGGCTGCATTCATGGCCTTAACCAAGTGGTCAAGCTCGGCATTTTGTGCCTTGAACTTCTCCACCGCCTTCTGATGCCACTCCATCATGTTTCCCCCACGGCCTAGCATGGGACAACACGATGAGCCGGTTGCCTGCGGTTCCTGGGGGGCCTGCGCCCAGAGGGTTCCGGCCGAAGCCACCATCATGATGCCAACGAATTTAATGAGTTTCATGCACTCCCCAATTCGCATCCTCCTCCCGGGACGGCTGGAACTTTGCCTTCCGGTTGCGCCTTAAAAAAAGGGGGGCTTAAGTATGCTTGCGCCGATGCTGGCGCAGCGCCATCACCGTGGCGCGGTCCCGGCAATGTCTGGCATAGGCTTCCCGAAGAATCTGGGCAATGGTCCGCTTGCGGTTCTTCCTCTTCTCAGTCGCGATCATAAATAGAGAAACGGTTCAACAGCTTTCGCTTGATGTCAAATAATGCTAGGCTCGCTTCCATGGCATTCCCATGACGCGCTGGTGACACTCCAGTGAACAACTTGTCACCGAATTGTCACCCCGGCGTCACGAGGCCGTCACACCCCTGCGCGATACCTATGGAGGCCCATGAAACATTATCGCACCGCGTGGATTTCAGACCTTCACCTCGGCACTAAAGATTGTGCCGCCGAGTCCGTCATGGCGTTTCTGAGGGATCACGAGTTTGACACCCTTTACATCGTCGGGGACCTGATCGACGTCTGGTCGCTTCGCCGGGGCATCTACTGGCCCCAACTGCACAACGACGTCATCCAAAAGCTGCTCCGCGCCGGGCGCAAGGGGGCCCGGGTGGTCTACATTCCCGGCAATCACGACGAATTCATTACCAGCTACGTCGGCAACTACGGCGCGGTGGAGATCGTCCCGAGCATCATCCACGAGACCGCCGACGGCCGCCGCCTGCTGGTTTTCCACGGGCACGAACTCGACACCGTGGTGCAGAACGTCAAGTGGCTGGCCTACGTGGGCGACCTCGGCTACCAAGCCCTGCTCCGGCTCAATGCCCCGGTCAACTGGGCCCGGCGGCACCTGGGGCTCGGCTACTGGTCGCTCTCCCTGGCCGTGAAGCGGAACGTGAAAAACGCCGTTTCGTTCATCGGGGAATTTGAAAAAGCCGTCATCCGCTACGCCCAGGCCGACGGCGTCCACGGCGTCGTTTGCGGGCACATCCACTCGCCCATGATCCGGAAAATCGACGAAGTGGAATACTACAACTGCGGCGACTGGGTGGAGAGCTGTTCGGCGCTGGTCGAGGATTTTGACGGCCGCATCGAGCTGCTCACCAATCTCCACGTCGACAACCGCCACGCCCAGGCCCCTGCGCAGCCGCCTGCGAGCTCCACGGCAGTCGAGGCGGCCTAATCCCGGAACACCACCGAGCGGTTGCCGTTGATCAGCACCCGGTCCTCCACGTGGTAGCGCACCCCGCGCGAAAGAGCCATCCGCTCGCAATCACGCCCCAGGCGCAGCAGATCGTCCGGCGTATGGAAGTGCTCCACGCGGATCACCTCCTGGTCGATGATCGGCCCGGCGTCGAGTTCGGCAGTGGCGTAGTGGCACGTCGCCCCGATGAGCTTCACCCCGCGCGCATAGGCCCGCTTATACGGGTTGGCCCCCGCGAAGGAGGGCAGGAACGAGTGGTGAATATTGATCACCTTCCCGTGCCAGGCTTTGCAGAACTCGGCGGGAAGAATCTGCATGTAGCGGGCCAGCACCAGCAGATCGGCCTCGGCCTCGCAGAAAAGCGCCTCCATTTGCGCGAAAGCCGCCTCCTTGGTCTCCGGCGTTACCGGAACGCACACAAATTTCAGCCCCTCGCGCTCCACCACCGGGCGCAGATCCTCATGGTTGGAGACAACGAGCGGGATCTCGATCGGCAGCTCACCCGAGCGCCAGCGCCAGAGCAGATCGACCAAACAGTGGTCGAGCTTGGAAACCAGGATCACCACGCGCACCTTCTGCTTGCTCTCGCGCAGCGTCCAGCGGGCCTCCAGATCGCTCGCCAGCGGGGTGAACGCTTTTTTCAGCGCCGGGAGATCGAGCGCCAGGCTCTGGGAATCAATAGCCAGCCGCGCGAAAAACCACTTCCCGATGGCATCGGTGAACTGATTGACCTCCAGCAGGTTCCCGCCATGGTAAGCGATGAAACTGGTCAGCCGTGAAAGCAACCCCACCCGGTCGGGACACGAAATCTTCAAAAGCGTCTGCGGCATAAAACTCCTTTCTAACCTGCCACGGTCCATCCGGCAAGCTACTACCATTTTCAAGCTTCGCTCCCAGCCTTGTGCGGAGGTATAATATAGGGCGCTATGTCACTGACACCCTCCACCATGCGTCCCCTGGGGAGCCCAGCTCCCGACTTTGCCCTCCCAAACGTCGAAAACGGCGAGATCTTCACCCTGGCGAACTTCGCTGGCTTCCCCGCGCTACTCGTCATCTTCCTCTGCAACCATTGCCCCTACGTGGTCCACGTTCAGGCGGAGCTCGCCCGCATCGCCAAGGATTACCCCGTCATCCCCCTCGTCGGCATCACCTCGAATGATGTTGCAGAATACCCGCAGGATTCCCCCGCAAAAACCTCCGAACTAGCCCGGCGGCTTGGCTTCCCCATCCTCTACGACGAGACCCAGGCCGTCGCCCACGCCTATGACGCCGCCTGCACCCCTGACTTTTTCCTCTTCGACGCCGAGCGCAAGCTTGTCTACCGGGGCCAGCTCGACGCCACCCGCCCCGGCCACGGCACGCCCGATGGCCGCGACTTGCGGGCTGCGCTGGACGCCGTGCTAGGAGGTCACCCCGTCGAGGCGAACCAGATCCCCAGCACCGGCTGCAACATCAAGTGGAAGACAGCGTAAACTTCTGCTAGAACCTTCGGTCCCATGCAATCCACCATCGTCCCCGTCCCGCTCGGCGAGCGCGCCTACAACGTCCTCATTGGCGAAACGATCCTCCCGCAACTGGGCGAAAAAATCGCCGCCGAACCCGGTCTGGAAAAGCTCGGCAAACGCTGCGCCGTCATCACCGACAGCCACGTGGCCCCGCTCTACAGCGGCCCCGCCATGGCCAGCCTGAAGGCGGCGGGCTACGAGCCGACGCTCATTACCGTCCCGGCGGGCGAGACCAGCAAGGCACTCAGCATGGTGGAGCGCGTGTGCGATGCCATGATCGCTGCCGGGCTCGACCGCAGCTCTTGGATCGTGGCGTTGGGCGGCGGCGTCGTGGGCGATCTGGCGGGCTTCGTGGCCTCCATCTACTACCGGGGCATCCCGTTCGTCCAAGTGCCGACCACCGTAATTTCCCAGGTCGACAGCGCCGTGGGCGGCAAGACCGGCGTGAACGCCAAGGGAGGCAAAAACCTGATTGGCGCCTTTCATCAGCCCCGGTTCGTACTGGTTGACGTCGTGACGTTGGCGAGCCTGCCGCCGCGCGAATTCAACGAAGGCGTCGCCGAGATCATCAAACACGCCGCCATCGCCGACCGCGACCTTTTCGCCCCCCTCGCCTCCCCCAACCTGCAAAACGACTCCGCCACCCTGGTGAGCGTGATCCGGCGCAACGTGGAAATTAAAGCCGGTATCGTCTGCCAGGACGAGCACGAGACCAAGGGCCTCCGGGCGCTCTTAAACTTTGGCCACACCGTCGGCCATGCCATCGAAAACGTCGCGGGCTACGGGCGCTTTCTTCACGGCGAGGCCGTCAGCCTGGGGCTCGTCGCCGCGGGGCAGCTCTCCGTCGCCAAGGCCGGGCTCACCCCAGAGGAAAACCAAACAATTCTCTCCGCGCTGGCTCACTACCGCCTGCCGCTCACCCTGCCGCCCGATCTCCCCACTTCCGCCTTGGTCGACGCGCTGCGAAAGGACAAGAAATTTGCCCAGGGGCAGGTCCGCTTTGTCCTCTGCCCGAAGCTTGGCGAGGCGTTTGTCTCCAAAGACGTGACCTTCGAGGAAATCCGCGCCGCCATCGAAGCCTTACGGTAGGGACGCTGCCAGGGCGACCGCAGGACCGCTAGAGAATATTCCCCAAGCGCGAGCGAAGGGCTTCGGCGCGTTCGTCGGGCGAGGGCTGGTAGAACGGGTTAAAGCCCCGCTCCACGGCTTGCGCCCATACCACGGCGACCGGGCCCGATCTGGGGACCGTGCCGAGCGAATGCCGCCCGGGGGCCAGCGCCACGAACTCCGAACACGTCTTGCCGTCCACCTCGACCGGCTCGCCTGATTTAGAAATCACCGCGTACCGGGCAGGAATGGCGATGTCAAAATAGGTCAACGCCTCCGTCGGGTGCAGCACCCGCCCCGCCACCAGCGTCCGGTAGGCAACGGGGGTAAAATGGTGTTTGAGAAACTGGCACGTCCTCTGGGGATAGCGCCCGTAGTTATCCGTGGCCACGCAAACGCCGTGCGCGATCATCCGCTCGGGAATATCGTCGTCGAGCAGGTTGCGGTTGAACTTCCAGCGCGTCATCTCCTCCAGGGCGAAGTAGAAGGGCCGGTTGCGGTAGATCATCTCGCCCTTGGTGTCCATCACTTCTTCGCCCGGGTTGGTCAGCTTGAGCGCCCCGGCCACGAACGCCTCGTGAAACCGCGAGCGGCCCTCCCACGGCGCCAGCGCCTGAACATCGAGCGCCAGCAATCCCACGAGCGAGGCCGCCAGCGCCACGTTGACCGCCAGGTGCCGCCGCTTCCCCAGCCACGTTAGCAGCGCCGGGACGATCACCAGCACAGCCACGGGCACAAACGCCAGGAAATCCTCACGCGTCACCAGCGGCCAGACCACGAAAAGTAGTACGGGATAAGCCCCCCCGACCAGCGCTATGAAGGCCCGCCGCCCCGCTCCCGGGGACCGTTCCGCCAGCATTCGGCGGCTCCAGACGATCACCGCGATGAAAATGGCGAGGCTCGCCGCCCCTCGAAGATCAATAAGCGCCCCCCGCTCGGAGGCGGCAATGAGATTATGCCGGATGAGGCAATACCCCAGGCTCGGCAGCGCCCACTGGCTCGCGAACCACGCCAGCAGGCAGGCGGGGACGACCGCGAGCCCCGCGGCAAAGCTTGCGACCTTTTTCCCAAACTCCGGCACCCGGGGCGCTCCGGCCAAACCCCAGGCCAGACCCGCGGCGAGAAAGAGATCGAGCGCCATCACCGTCGTTTTCATCGAGACCGAAAACGCCGTCCCCAGAAGCAGCCCGCCAAGCCCGAAGCGCCAGCCCGGCTTTCGCAGGCAGACCAGCGCGGCCAGCGCCGCCAGCCAGCAGAGCGCCCAGAGATTATCGGGACGAAATTCCAGGCTCGTGCAGAAAAAGCGCGGGTAAAGCGCCGTCGCCGCCGTCGTCCACGCCCCCACCTGAGGCGAGAACAGCCGCGCGCCGATTAGGTAAACGCACGCCAATACTCCGAAATACAACGGAATCATTCCCAAGCGCATCACCGTCACGATATCGGCCCGTTCGCCCACCAGACTAAAGAGTGGCGCGTTAAGGAGCGCGAAAAGCGGGCTGTGATTATCGAATAAGTCGCGGTATTGCACCATTCCCTGGGTGATTCCCCAGACCACGTGGAGGTGCTGCGGCTCGTCGGAATCGACGCGGTAAACCGACGCGCAATAAATCCGCGCGGCAACCATCACGACCAAGGCAAGAAAAAGCGCCCACTTTCCCCCCAGGCGGCGGAAGTGCTTCATGTATGGGGGTGTCGCAGTGGCGGCAAGAACGTCCGATTGATACATAGCGGGGTATGAAGAATCGCATCAGACTCCGCACCCGGACGTAATAGATCATAACATCACCAAATGTGTTAGCAAAAAAAACCGGCCCGGAAATAACCTCGGGCCGGTTTGGGTATCCATTTCTTATTTACTGACGGGCACCGGCGGCACCGAAGCCGCTTCCGGCGAGGGCGAGGGCGAGGGCGAGGGCTGGGCTTTTTGCAGGAACTCCTCGCGTGGCTTCCATAGCGGCTCATACGTCGCCTTGCTCACAAGGTAGACCCGCGCCTCGGTCTGCTTGGCCTTGGCGAGGTCCTCCCCGAGTTTCTTCGTCTTTGCGGCGAATTCATCATCGAGGCGCTTCTTATCCTCCGGCTTTTCGTCCTTGCCCGGCGTGCGCTCCTTGGGGAACTGAGCACTCACGGCGATGGCCAGAGGCACGTTTTCCCCCTCGGCGGGGCCAAAGTTCAGCACGTAGGTGAAGCCGTCAAAGGTCGTCACCGTGGCCGTCGAGTTGAACCCATTGCGCGAGGCGTTGGCCGCTTTCACATCGGCGAAGGTCGGGGCGTTGAACAGCGAAACGAACGCCGGCAGCTTAGCTGGGTCGAGCTTCTCCTCCGGCTTGAGCCCGTCGAGCTTCCATTCGCCCGCCGTGTCGCTATCGCGCAGGAATTTTAGCACCGCCCCGCCGCTGGCGACCGTCACGGATTGGATGCGGTCGATTCGGAGGAACGTCTTGTCCAGCCACGCCGCCGGTTTCACCTCGGCCTGGTCAAACCGCTCGGAAACCAGCGAAACGCCGCTCTTGCCCACCGGCAGCACGTAGCGGCCCGCCACGATCCCCTCCTCATCCGGGAACCCCGGCGACTTTTTCAGGAACTTCTTGCCCACCAGCAGCGCGGCCAGCGGCTTGGAGTCCTTGCCTTGCAGCTCCACCAGCGTCGCCGAGTGGGCCTCGCCTTTGGCGGGCGTTAAGAGGTCGAGCCGGGGCAACTGCGAGGGCCCAGCCTCCACTTCCTGCACCGGCTTGAGCTGCCAGAGCCCCTGGATGAAGCCCCCAACGCGGGCGAAATCCGCCGGGTAATCATCCCGTTCGCGCACCACCCACGCGTCGTTCTTTTTGGCGAGCGTCAGCGATGAAGCGGCGTCGCGGATCACCACGCTGGTCACTTCGTTAAGGTCGAACTTGCCTAAAACCCGCCCGTCGCCTTTCCCCTTCCCCGTCCAGGACGAGGAACGCTGGAAGAGCACGGCGAGGCTGGCCCCGCCGATAACGAGCAATACTGCGAGAAGATAGAAGAATTGTTTACGGTTCATTTTGCGGATTTCCGTTTGATAAGAGCGAGACTCAGCCCGGCGAACGTCACGGCCGCTGGCATGAGCGCGATGTTCATCCACTTGATGCGGTTCTCAAGCGAGTCGGTCTTGGCCCGCAGGTTGCGGCGCAGCGCCTTGAGCTCCTTTTTCACGCTGGCTTCCTTTTTGCGGAAATTCTCCAGCTCGGCCTGCTGCTCGGGCGAGAGAATGAAGCGCTGGGCTCCCTTGTCGCCGGAGCGGCGCGATTGCAGCTCGGAGAGCTTGCTCTGTGTTTCCATCAGGCTCGATTCCAGCTCCCGGATCTTGTCCTGGTAGCTGGCTTCCGCCGCCGCCTGCATCTGCTGCACCACCGTGAAGGGCCGCTCCCGGCTGGCCCGGCTGCGGAGCGTGATGAGGTTCTGGTCGCCGGAAAGCTGCTCGATGGCGTTTTCCGCGAAAGCCAGGTTGCCGTTGGCCGGTACCACGACCTTCCCGCCGCTGAACGGGTTCGCTTGCTCGACGACCGCGAGGGCGTCTTGCAGCATGTCCGTATCGCCCACGAGGATGACCGTGTTATCCTTGGCCGATTCCTTCAACCCTGCGGGCTTCTCAGCCTTGGCCTCCTTCTTGTCGTCCGCTTTCTGGTCCTTGTCGGCCTCGGCCTTCGGCGCGCCTTCGGGGAAGGCCGTCTTAAACTTGCCGGAAAGCCGGATCGCCAGCGCATACTCAGTATTTGTCGGAGCGAAGTTGCGGATCACCTCCTGCGGCGACATCTGCGCAGTCATCGGTTCGGTCAGCTCCGCGTCTTTGGAGGACTTGACGAGCACCGTTTCCTTAAGCCCTTCGACCGGCGTTCCGGTAAACACCCCGGCAAACGCCATGAAGAGATCCGACGTGCTGGCCGTCACCAAATCGTCCTTGGCAAAAGCTTCGTCGCTCAGGGAGAGCACGCCCGGCGCGCGGCCCCGGGAAGTCCGGCCCAGGTATTTTACATCCACGACGGTCTGCTGATCGTTGAACTTGATGCCCCAAGCCTTGAGGAGTTTCTCCAGGTTGGAGCCTCCGGGGCCCCCGCCCATCATGCCGCGCCCTTCGAGCACGGCGCTCGGATCGAGGAAGGCGATCAATTTTCCCCCGCGCAGCACGAACTGATCGATAGCGTAGGAGGTGGCGTCGCTAACCGTGCGCGGATGGATAACTAAGAGCACCTTGACATCGTCCGGAATGCTCGTCGCCGCGGGCTCGATCTGCTTCACCGTGTAGTCGCGTTTCAGCTCCGTGTAGAGCGTCCACGGTTCCTGCCCGCGCTGGCCCATCTGCATGAGCATCGGCGGCACCTGGCGGCCCTCCATCGGCAGCGAGCTCAGGATGCCGATCACCGGCTTCTCGGGATTCGCCACGCGGGAAATGGCGCGGGAGAGATCATACTCCATCATCCGTTCGCGGTCGGGCGAAAGGAAGGAGAGCGTTTCCTTCTGGTCGAGTAGGCTCACCGAGAGGCCCAGGTAGAGGCTCTCTCCGTTGGAGAGCGGCTGCGGGTCGATGCCGTCGAGCTTGGCGGAATCCTCGGCGTCCGAATCGGGTTCGGGGTCGAGTTTCTCGATCCGCACGAGCCCCTTGGAGGCCTGGTGATATTCGTTGAGGAGATCCTCGACCTGCTGCGCGTAGATCTTGAGCTGCGGCGGCATGTTTTCATTGCGCGTGCAGTAGAAGCGCACGCGAACGGGCGTATCGAGCTTGGCGAGAATGGCGCGAGTCCCGGCGGAAAGCGTGTAGGCTTTCTCCGCCGTGAGGTCGAGCCGCTTGGGCACCCGGCCCGCCAGGAAATTGACGGCAAGCAGGATCGCCAGCACCGCCACCACGCCCAGCGTGGAATAAAAGAGCGTACAAAGAGATTTCTTCATGTTCGGGAAATAAGCGTATTAACCGGCGCGATGCGCGCGGAGGATCACACTGGTGGAAAAGAGGCTGAAGCCGATGATCGAAGCGAAATAGAGCAGATCGCGCGAATCAACAACGCCTTTTTGAAGACCCACAAAGTGGGTCATGACGCTAAAGGAGGCCACCGTCTCGACCACGCCTGGGCTGGCCCAGCGCACGAGCAAGTCCGTGATCGGCGGGAACCCGGCCAGGATCAGGAACAGGCAGACGACCACTGAAATGATGAAGCTGACGACCTGATTGCGCGTGAGCGCCGAGGTCATCGACGTCACCGCCAGGTAAGCGCCCGCCAGCAGGAAACTGCCCAGGTACCCGGCGACAATAATGCCGTTATCCGGATGCCCTAGCGCGTTGACCGTGACGATCATCGGGAACGTCAACAGCAGCGCGATGCCCAGCACGGCCCACGCGGCCAGGAACTTGCCCGCGATCGCCTGCCACGGCGTCACCGGCAGGGTGAGCAGCAGCTCGATCGTCCCCAGGCGGCGCTCCTCGCTCCACATCCGCATCCCGACGGCCGGGACCAGGAAGAGATAGAGCCACGGGTGCCATACCAGGAAGCCCGCAAGATTGGCCTGCCCCATGCCGAACCAGTTGCTGATCATAAACGTCATGAAGCCCGAGAGGAGCAGGAAAATGACGAGGAAAACATACGCGACCGGCGAATTAAAAAACCCGCCCAGCTCGCGTTTGGCGATGGTGAAAATGGCGCTCATACTACGCGGCCACCTCCTTCGTGGATTTGTCGCCGAGGGTGATGCTTCGGAACACTTCGTCCAAGCGTCCCTCCTCGGTGTGAAGCTCCTCCAGCGTCCACGTTTCGCGCGCGGCCAACTCGTAAATCGCGGCGGCAATTCCCGTTCCGCTCTTGTCGCACGGAATCACATGGAATAGCCCGCCCTCTTGAGCCGATGCCTTGCCGACGCCCGGGAGCGCGGCCAGCTTCTCCGCCGCGCCGGGCGCGCTTTTTGCCAGCCGCACCGTCACCGTTCCTGCATGGTCGCAGCGGCGCTTCAACTCCGCTGGCGTGCCGTTGGCCACGATGCGGCCCCGGTCGATAATAATGGCCCGAGAACAGACCGCCTCCACTTCTTCGAGAATGTGCGTGGAGAAAATGATCGCCTTCTTCTCGCCCATCGTGCGGATGAGCGTGCGCACCTCGTGCTTTTGGTTGGGATCGAGGCCGTCGGTCGGTTCGTCCAGGATGAGGACGTCCGGGTCGTGTAGGATGGACTGCGCGAAGCAGGTGCGGTGCTTGTAACCCTTGGAGAGCGTCTCGATGGTCTGGTTCGCCACCGGCTCCAGGAAGCACATCTCAATCGCGCGGTGCACTGCCTTGCGCTTGGCGTCGCCGGAGAGCCCGCGCAATTCCGCCGCGAAGGCCAGAAACCCGGCCACGGTCATGTCGGAATAAGCGGGCGCGTTTTCCGGCAGGTAGCCGATAAGGCGCTTGGCGGCGAGCGGCGCTTCGAGAATATCGAAGCCGCCCACGCTCACCCGGCCGCTGCTAGGGGGAATGAACCCCGTGATCATGCGCATGGTGGTCGACTTCCCCGCGCCATTAGGCCCGAGGAACCCGAGCACCTCGCCTTTTTCCACCGAAAAAGAGACGTCATCGACGGCAATCTTCGGTCCGAAACGTTTTTGGAGGTGTTCTACTTTGATCATGTGTACAAAGGCTCCCCCCGGGCATTGGGAACGGTCCACCTGGGAAATACTCAAGCGAGGCCGATGCGCTGGGGGTGCATCCGATTTTTTTCGACAAAAAAGGGTCCGAATTCGTTCAACGATTTTTTACAAAAAATCAACGAACTAATGCGGGCCGCTTTTTGAAACGCTTTAGTTTGCGCCGTGCACGTGGGCCACGAACTGCGCCGCCGCTTCGCGAATCTCCACGCCCGTCTGGGCCAGCGGCTGGACGAACTTGGGCGTAAACCACGGAAAAGCCCCGACCAAATCGTGCACGACCAACACCTGGCCGTCGCAATCCTCCCCGGCTGCGATGCCGATCGTGGGGATGCTCAGCGCCTCGGTGATCGGGCGCATCGCCTCATGTTTTACGCACTCCACCACCACGCCGATGGCGCCCGCTTCTTGCACCGCCAAGCCGTCGTTAATGAGCGCCTGAACCGCCTCGGGCGTCTTGCCCTTGACCTTGTAGCCGCCCTCCTCGCGCACGCTCTGCGGCAGGAGCCCGATGTGACCCACAACGGGGATTCCGGCCTCGGTGAGCGCGCGGATTTGCGGCGCGTGGTCGGCCCCGCCTTCGAGCTTCACCGCGTGCGCCCCGGCGTCGATGAATTGTCGGCCATTAAAGACCGCCTGTTCCGGAGTATCGTAACTGTGGATGGGGAGATCACCAACGACAGGAGCACGCCCCGCACCCCGGGCCACGGCACGGATGTGATGCACCATGTCGGCCATCGTCACCCAGGTAGTATCCGGGTAGCCGAGCACGACCATCCCGAGCGAATCTCCAACAAGCACGATGTCCACGCCCGCCTCGTCGAGAAGCCTTGCAGTGGGGTAATCATACGCCGTGAGCATGGCAATCTTGCGATGCTGCCCCTTGGCGGCACAGAACGATTCGAGTCGATGGTTCATAGGAAAATCAATGATGGTTCATGTAGAACAGTCCGAATATCGTGAATCCGGCACCAATTAATAGCGGAATAGCGAGCCCCCAATAAGGTCCCGGGTGCAGGAATGCCTCCCATGGCGCCCTCGGGTTGTAATAGACCTTCACCTCAGGCGTGGCAAGCAAGCGATCTACCTTGGCTTGGGCTGTATTTTGGGAACTCATAACCCGGACAGGGATGGCCGATAACTGCTGAGATTGGAAGCGCTGACCGTTCACGGTGTATTCATAATCTACCACAGGCATGTAGCCGCTGCCCTCGCTATCGCCGCAATAGGCCACCGACGCATTGAGCAACCGGCCCATGACAAAGGGATAGTTGCGGGTCAGCAAACACCGGCGGAGGAAAAATAGAGTAGCTCCACCGCATATGGCACCAAACAGAAAGAAAACCCCCAGAATCACCGCATGCTGATGTATCTCCAACCAATCCCTGTTTTGCCAGCCGATCAACGGCACCCCTGTGAGCGTCAGTCCAATGAGTGCCTGCTTTACCACCTCGCCCGCCTGAACGCCCGGCACCAACACGGCATCGGCAGGGTTACGCGGATTGTAGAATACATCGACCTGCGCACCAGGCGCAAACTTGAGCGATCCATCCGGGTTGACGCACAGCGATTTGGGTGCTTTGACACCGCCGTTTTTCCTAAAAAAGAATGCCCCGGGCACAACGGCGCTGCTTGAAAAAGAAGTGCCGTCCACCTTGTACTCATAGAGAACACCAGGTGCGCCTTCCGTCATCCCGAAGGTTTTGATGCACGCCGCGGTACGCCGCCAGGAGGAAGCGCTTTGTACGCCCCTACGCATACCAGCTAGCAGCAAAAAAAGGAGCGCGCCACCAATCAATTCAAAGAAGGCGACGAAAATCATGCGACAAATGGTTCTACCGAGGGATGGTGTGGCAAGCAGGTCAATAATTCCGCTACCGTTTTTTGAGTCCCGGGCAATATCAACCCGGGACGGAGATCCGACAAGGGCCGTAACACAAAACGCCTTTCCGCGATGCGGGGATGTGGGAGCGTGAGGGCAGCGCTTTGAAGAACGTACTCCCCGGCGTAAAGGAGATCCAGATCGAGCGTCCGGGGCGCGTGGTAGCCGTGATCGGTTGGCCGCCCTTGCGCGTTTTCGATCGCCTGGAGTTTGGAGAGCAAAGCGGGCGGCTCTAGCGAACTTTCGATTTCGATCACGGCATTCAGATACGCCGCCGTACCGGGATCGCAATCCACCGGCTCGGTTTCGTAGATCGCCGAAATCAGCGGCGGGTGTGGGCCTTCGTTGAGGGCGCCCACCGCCGCAATCCCCGCCTGGAGTTGCTCCAAACGGTCCCCCAAGTTTGAGCCGAGAGCGACGGCACAACGCATGGCGTTTTTTCTATTTGAGGCCGAGCACGTCCTGCATGTCGTAGAGACCGGCGGGACGGGTCGCGGCCCATTTTGCGGCGCGGATCGAGCCGCGCGCGAAGGTGTCGCGAGAGGAGGCTTTGTGCGTCAGTTCCACGCGTTCGCCTACGTTGGCGTAGATCACCGTGTGGTCGCCCACGACGTCGCCGCCGCGCACGGCGTGCATGCCGATTTCCGTCGGCGTGCGCTCGCCCACGATGCCTTGGCGGCCATGGCGCACGTCTTCGTTGTATTGCAGCCCGCGCACTTCGGCGAGGATCTCGGCCAGGCGTTTGGCGGTACCGCTCGGGGCATCCTTTTTCAGGCGGTGGTGCATTTCGACGATTTCGAGGTCGAACTCCGGCCCGAGAATCTCAGCCGCCTTGCGCGTCAACCAGAAGAGGGTATTGACGCCCACGCTGAAATTCGGCGCGAAAACGATCGGGATCTCCCGGGCCGCTTCACGGATGGCCGCCACTTCCTCGTCGGTGTGGCCGGTCGTGCCGATGACGAGCACTTTCTTCGCCTTGGCGCACGCCTTGGCAATGTCGACGGTCAGCGTGTGGTGGCTGAAATCGATCACCGCGTCGGCGGAGGCCAGCGCGGCGAGGAAATCGTCGCCCTTGTCAATCGCCGCGGCTACCTGCGCCTCGGGATCGTCCTGGAGCGAAGCGAGGATTGCCTGCCCCATGCGCCCCTTGGCGCCGTTGATGAGAAAACGGATCATAAGGAATTAGATCAGCTTGAGGGCTTGCAGCGTCTCGGTGAGCTTCCGGGTATTGGCCTCGGACATCTCGCAAAGCGGCAGGCGCAGCTCGGGCGCGATGCGGCCTTGGAGGGAGAGGGCAATCTTGACGGGCACCGGGTTGGTTTCCACAAAAAGGTCGCGGAAAAGTGGGTACCAGTGTTCGTGCCGGGCGAGGGCGGTTTTGTAATCCCCCTCCAGCGCGGCCTTTACGAACTCCGAGATATCCTTCGGGATCAAATTCGAGGCGACGCTGATGACGCCGACGGCCCCCGCCGAGATGAACGGCAGGGTAAGAGCGTCGTCGCCGGAGAGAATCTCGAAGCTATCCGGCAGCGCCTGGCGCAGCTTGCTCACGCGGTCCACGCTGCCTCCGGCCTCCTTGATGGCGACGATGTTCGGGGCGTCCTTGGCCAGACGGGCCACGGTTTCCACGGCGATCTCGATGCCCGAGCGACCCGGGATGCTATAGAGAACGAGCTTCAAGCTCGTGGCTGCGGCGATGGCCTTGAAATGGCGGTAGAGCCCTTCCTGAGAGGGCTTGTTGTAGTAGGGGGCCACCAGCAGGGCGGCGTCGGCCCCGGCCTTTTCGGCTTCCTGGGTGAGGGCGATCGCTTCCTCGGTGCTGTTGGAGCCGGTTCCGGCGATCACCAGGCAGCGGCCCTTGGCGACTTTGACGGCCAGTTCGATCACCCGATGGTGTTCGGCGTTGTTGAGCGTGGGAGATTCGCCCGTCGTGCCAACCGGCACGATTCCGGCGATCCCACCCGCGATCTGCTCTTCGATGAGCCGCGTGAGAGCGGGCTCGTCGATCTGGTTGTTGCGAAAAGGCGTGATTAACGCCGTATGGGCACCTTCAAACATGGGACGCTCGTTTTAGACGGTTTTTTACGGAAAAGACAGGGAATTTTGAGCCCTGTTTTTCTTCGCCCCGGGAGCGCCGGGTTCCTTCGGGGCATTCCCCGAGGCGGGTCCGAGGTATTTGGAGACGCCGACGACGGCTTCCAGTTCGGCGGTGGCGACCTGGTGCTCGGCGAGCTGGGCCAGGGCTGCGGAATCGACGTCCTGGAGGGTGCGTTGCGCGGTGAGGAGGTCCATGAAGCTGTTTTTGTCGGTCTCATAGCCGCTTCGCGCCGCTTCGACGCTTAGACGGGCCGTGGGGGCGATCTGGTCGTGGAAAAGGCGGTAATTGGAGGCGGCGGTGTCGATTTTCCGGAGCTGATCGCGCACGAGCCCGGAGGCTTCGGCTTGCGCGGCGGCGTATTCGGCTCGCGCGCTCTCAACGTTGGCCTTGGCCTCCGCGACACCCGCCGAGTATTTCCTGTAATTCGTCCACGGAATGCTGAACGTAATCCCCGTGTCGTATTCCTGAACGCCCGAACGGCCTGGGTATTCGCGGGCTTTGATTTGCAGGGCCGGATCAGGGATCCACTGGCGGTGGGCCAGCTGGAGGCGCGCTTTTTCGGCCTCGATCTTGCGCCACGCCGCGAGGACTTCCGGGCGGCACCGGGCCGCGAGGGTTTCCGGATTTTGCGCGGCCAGCGGCGACGGCATGAAAGCCAGCGGCCGGGGGCGGGCCACGGGGGTACGGGCGGGCAGGTTGAGGAGGACGTTGAGCTGCGTTTCCTGATCAGAGAGGTCCTTCTGGATGAGCGCCTGGCGCTCGGAGAGGCGGTCGAGCTCGGTTTGCGCCAGCAGCACGTCGGATTGCGTGGCGGTGCCGACTTCGTACTTCCCTCGGCTGATCTCGGTGATTTGCCGGAGGAGCTCCTGGTTGCTCCGGTTGATCTCCAGTTGCCCATAGGCAGCGGCGAGGCGGTCGTAGGCGCTTTCGGCCCGCGTGATGACCTCCAGGCGCGCCCGGCGCCATTCCTCGAAGGCGGAGAGTGCTTCCGCCTCCGAGGCTCTGGCCCTACTGAGATTTTTGCCGGAAACCGGGAGTGTCTGGGAGACCATCCACTCCGTGTCGGTTACTTTCCCGGGGTTAAGCGTCCCCGCGCGTTCGAGCGTTACCCCCGCCATGAGGTCGTCCCAGGCCCGGGCCTGCGGAACCCGCTCTTTGGCCGCTTCCCAGCGGGCGCGGGCGGCCTTGAGCGCCGGGTTGCGGCTCAGCGCCGAGCGGAGGAGCTCGTCTTTGGAGAGTTCCGTCGCGAATGCCGTCTGGGCTAAGGACCAAAGGAGCAGGGAGAGGAGGAGGCGCTGCTTCATGAGGGAAAGGCAAAGCGAGCGTCAGTTTTTCTTCTGCACCAGCGCCATGCCGCATTTCGGGCATTTGCCGGGCTTATCCGATACCACCTCGGGGTGCATGGGGCAGGTGTACTTGACCGCTGCCGGGTGGGCCGGGGAAGCGGATGGTGCAGGCGTGGGAGACGAACCGGCTTGGGCGGCCAGGGGAAGCGCTGCGGCGATGAGGGCGAGGATGAGTTTAAGCATAGGTAATTTGGATGAATTTTGGGGCATTCAACCCCGTGCAGTGGATAAAACACCGGCATTTTGAAAAACCCTCATTGTATTTTTCTCGAGGGTTTGGAACGTTTCCGGTGTTGTATTCGATGTGCGCCCTAGCACGGACTTATGAACGAAGACCTCAAACAAAAGCTGAACGCCTGGGAAGTCGATCTGGACATTCCCGCCCGCTTTCAGGCCAACGTCTGGGCGGAAATTGCCGCGCGGGAAAGCCGCTGGGACCGCCTGCTGAACTGGCTCGTGGCGGAATTCCACAAGCCGCTTCCCACGGTCGCCTTTGTGACGCTGGCGCTAGCGCTCGGGACGGGAACGGCCTATTTCCGCGCCCAGGATTACAACGCCCGCAACGGGAAACAGATGGAGGCGCTCTACATGCAGACCATCAATCCCCTCGCCCACGCCCAAAACAGCCGTTCCTAAACGTTCCTCAATGAAACGCCTTTTTCTCATTTTGTTCATCACGGCGCTGGTGGCGGCGGGTGGTTATTTCGCCGCCTTTCACCTGATGGCCCATGGGACGCCCGCTCAGTGCCTCGTGAATCAACCCGACTGCGGCATGCGGTGGCTCAAAAGCGAATACCGCTTAACGGACGCCCAATACGCCAAAATCGCCCAGATGCACAGCGACTACCGCCCCACGTGCGACCTGCTTTGCGCCCGGGTGGCTGCGGCGAATGAGAAACTCAACGCGCTGATTGCCGCGAGCCCCACGGTGACGCCGGAGATCGAGGCGGAACTGAAAGAATGGGCGCTTTTGCAGAACGACTGCCGGGTGGCGATGCTCCGGCATGTCTACGCTGTTGCTGCTGAAATGAATCCCGAGGAGGGCCGCCGCTATATTCAGATGGCCACTTCCCGCATTGCGGCTCCTGGCATGGACCACGCGGCTTTGCTTTCCAAGTAATGGCAGGCACCGATCCTAACGCGGACACCGAGCTGATGCTTCGCTTGCAGGCCGGGGACGACACCGCCCTCAACCGCCTCATGACAGGCTGGCAAACGCCACTCGTTCGGTTCATTTACCGCTACATTGGCAACCAGGAGGAGGCGCTTGATCTGGCCCAGGAGACCTTTGTGCGGGTTTACCAGGCCCGGCACACCTACCGGCCCAAGACCAAATTTTCAAGCTGGCTTTTCACCATCGCCAGCAATCTTTGTCGCAACTACAAACGCTGGGAACATCGGCATCCGACCGTCGCCATGGTCAGCGAGGATGGCGAAACGGACATGGCGGATTCCTTGCCTGGTTCGGAAAAAACGCCCCGGGATACCGCCGCCCATAACGACATGGCGGCCAAAGTGCGGGCTGCGATCCAGAGCCTGCCGCATGATCTGAAAACCGTGGTGCTGCTTTTTGAATACGAGGACCTTTCGTACGAAGAAATCGCCGGAGTGCTGGGAGTGAGCGCCAAGGCCGTGGAAACGCGCCTTTACCGTGCCCGCAAGCTGCTCAAAGAGCTACTGGAAGGCATCGAAGGATAAAAAAGGAAACGCAAGTTTCCACGGGATGCAAGGGGCATTGCCCCTTGCCGGGGACTGGGGCGGAGCCCCAGAAGCCAAACCCATCTGGCAAGGCGGGCTCCAGAACCTTGCGAGTATTAAAAAACGCCACCCCCGCCTTGCCTCATGCTGGAGAGCGAAGCGAATCCGCCAAGCGCCTTGGGCGCTTATCTCTGAGCGGTTACCCCAAGAGTCCCCGAAAAATCGCTGCGCTCTTTTCGGGGAGGCAAGGCGGGCATGATGACTCAGGTGACGCGGACTTATTCCATCAGCGCCGCTTTAAAAAGTTGAGGTGAGGCCCGCCTTGCTTGGAAAACGGGGAGATGGGAGGCGCTGCCTCCCAAACCCTCCGGCAGGAGGCATTTGCCTCCTGCACCTCTTTATGGAAACTCCGTTTTCTAATGCTGGTCGGCAGGCGCGCAGGTATTGCACCCCTGTTTGCCGATCTGCTTAAAGAAGTCGTTCCCCTTGTCATCCACCAGGATGAACGCCGGGAAGTTCTCAACTTCGATCTTCCAAATGGCTTCCATCCCCAGCTCGGGATACTCCAGGCACTCCACTTTCTTGATATTCTCCGCAGCCAGCAAAGCCGCCGGACCGCCAATGGACCCGAGGTAGAACCCGCCATGCTTCTTGCACGCGTCGGTGACCTGCTGCGAGCGGTTGCCCTTGGCAATCATGATCTTCGAGCCGCCATTGGCCTGGAAAAGGTCCACATAGCTATCCATACGCCCAGCCGTCGTCGGTCCAAATGAACCGGAAGGCAGCCCCGCCGGGGTCTTCGCCGGGCCCGCGTAATAGATCGGATGCGCCTTGAGGTAATCCGGCAGGCCCTCGCCCGCGTCAACGCGCTCCTTCAGCTTCGCATGCGCAATGTCGCGCCCCACGATGATCGTCCCGTCCAGCGAAAGGCGGGTGGACACCGGGTACTTGGAAAGCTCCGCGAGCACCTCTTCAATCGGCCGATTAAGGTTGATTTTGACCACTTCGCCCTCGGCCGCCGTGCGGTATTTCTCGGGAATAAAGCGGGCCGGGTTGGCTTCGAGCTTCTCGATCCAAACGCCGTCTTTATTGATCTTGGCCTTGATATTGCGGTCAGCCGAGCAGGAAACGCCCAGGCCCACCGGGCAGGAAGCGCCGTGGCGCGGGAGGCGCACCACGCGGATATCGAGAGCGTAGTACTTGCCGCCAAACTGCGCGCCAAAGCCGATGTTTTGCGCTTCCTTGAGCAGCGCGGCTTCAAGGTCGAGGTCGCGGAACGCCTGGCCCTGCGCATTGCCCTTCGTCGGCAGCGCGTCGAGGTACTTGACGCTGGCGAGCTTGACCGTTTTGAGGCATTTCTCGGCGCTCGTGCCGCCGATGACAATCGCGATGTGATAGGGAGGACAAGCCGCCGTGCCGAGGGACTTCATCTTCTCGACGAGGAAGGGAATCAGCGTCTTCGGATTAAGAAGCGCCTTGGTCTCCTGGTAGAGGTAGGTCTTGTTGGCCGAGCCGCCCCCCTTGGCGACGCAGAGGAACTCGTATTCGTCGCCGGGAACCGCGTCGATGTCGATCTGGGCCGGGAGATTGTTGCCGGTGTTCTTCTCCTCGTACATGTCGAGGGCGATGGTCTGGGAATAGCGCAGGTTCTCGCCCGTGTAGGTTTCCCAAACGCCTTTGCTGATCGCCTCGGCGTCGTTGATGCCGGTCCAGACCTGCTGGCCCTTGTGCCCCACGACATTGGCCGTGCCGGTGTCCTGGCAGAAAGGCAGCACGCCGCGGGCCGCCACTTCGGCGTTGCGAAGCATCGTCAGGGCCACGTAGCGGTCGTTCTCGCTGGCCTCGGGATCATCGAGGATCGCGGCCACCTGGGCAAGGTGCTTGGGCCGCAGCATGAAGGCGCAGTCACGGAAAGCGGCGCGGGAAAGCGCGGTGAGGGCCTCGGGGGAAACTTTGAGAATTTCCTTCCCCTCGAATTCGCCAAGGGAGATGCCTTCCTTTGTGAGGAGGTAATATTCGGTGTCGTCTTTCCCAAGGGGGAACGGGTCCTGGTACTGAAAAGGAGTCGGAGTCGCCATAAAATATAAAAACCACTTATAGCGCACTTTTCCCCAAGGGCTCAACACGGTTTGCAAATCTTTTTACCGCGTTCGCCCGGTCCCCGGGGGGAGTCAGGAACTCAGGATGGAAGTTGCGGAAGGCTGTTTTGGGGCTAAACGTACAGTCCCGTGTAGCGACGGGACCGCTTAAACAACCCGCTAAGCGACTGATCCTGAGTCCCTGAAATTTTAGTTGGCGCTGAGCGCCGCCGGGGCGTCTCCGATGCAGACAATCAAGAGGGAGCGCTTGGATTGCCAGACGATCGGGATGACGTAACGGGCGGTATTTTTCGGCCAGAGCAGGTGCTCGGGGCGGCCGGAAAACACCACGGGAACGGAAATCATAAACCCCGGCCCGAGCTGCTTGCGCACGTTACCGGTAAAGGTATTGGCCACCTCGCCGCAGATGTCGCAGCGCAGCTCGTCGGTGGGCTGGTACTCCGCGATGTGCCCGAGGAGCTCGTCGAGCAGCGGGCGCGGAGCGGTGAAAAAGACGCAGCCCTGTAGGTCGCCCGTAACACCGATGACGGAGGTGACGTCCAGCAGTTCGGCTTCCCCTTCCAGCAGGAAGGGCGTTCCGATTTCCGCGGGAATGCACGCCACGCGGTCGAAATACCGCATGATAGCCTGCACGAAGATCGAGAGCGTGGCTTGATGGAGGGAGGTGGAGGCGGTGGTCGAACTCATGAGATGGAGTCGAAAGCGAGCATTTCGTTGACGGCGGCCACCAGCTCTTCGTTGGTAAACGGTTTGCAGATGAACTGATCCGCGCCCATCGTGAGCGCCTCAATGGCCGTGGAGTCGTCCGCCAGCGCGGAGACGATCATGATTTTCGTGTCCGGCTTGATCTGCAGCAGTTCCTCCAGCGTGGCAATGCCGTCCATGTGGGGCATGGTGATGTCGAGCGTCACCACGTCGGGCATGAAGTCCTTAAACTCCTCAATGGCCCGGAGGCCGTCGGCCGCCGTCCGGATCTCATCAAAAAGCGAGGGAACCAGAGTGCGCTCGATCGCACGCCGGATGATCATCGAATCGTCAACAATTAGGAGTTTCATAAGCTAAGAGTTCTGGGGGGAACAGGGGGGAAAGGCATCTAGGCCAGCGGGACCAGTAGCTCGAACTGGCAGTAGCGGCCCGTGCCGAACTCCATCTGGATTTCGCCTTTGAGCTGGCCGGAAATGGATTCGTGCAGCGCGTCCAGGCCCACTCCCCTGCCCGCGTCCTCGGTGACGCTGGCGGCGGTGGAGAAGCCGGGTTCGAAAATGATGGGCAGGATTTCGTTCTGGGTCAGCAGGGCCGCTTTCTCGGCGCTCAGAAGCCCCTCGCGAACTGCCTTGGAGCGGATCGCCTCGACGTCCAGCCCCGCGCCGTCGTCGCGGCAGACCAGGTGCACGGCGTGGGCTTCTCGGGCGATGTTGATGGTGACGTTGATGACGCCGCAGCCATCCTTGCCCTCGGCCTGGCGCTTCTCGGGCGCTTCGATGCCGTGAACCACACAGTTGCGCACGAGCTGGAAGGTGGCGTCGCGCAGGGCGGTCTGGAGGTTGAGCGGGAGGTTATCGTACCCAGAGACGGCCCACTCGATGCGGGCTTGTTTCCCGGCCCGGGTGGCGCAGGTGCGAACGAGTTCCTCGGAGGCGGCCATCAGCTCCGAGGAGGGGGTCGCCCCGGAGTGGGTATCGGGAACGGCAGCGCGGCTCATGCTGGAAATCTTTTCCATCAGCTCCTGGGCCTCTTTGAGGACGCTCTGGAACTTCGAGATGGAGACCAGCACGGTGATCAAGTCTTGGTTGGAAGCGGCCGGGTTGCGGCGCAGGTCGTTGAGGAGATCCTCGATGCGGTGAATCTCCCGCTCCAGCAGCGGCAGGCCCAACGCGGTGGCCTGGCTCTTGAGCTTGTGGACGGCTCGGAAGACCCGGTTGACCCGCTCCTGCGGCGTCTCGGTGGGCACCGGCTCGCTGGAGGCCTCGCGGAAGGAGGTGTTGACGCTGGTCATGACGGCCTCGGCCTCCTTGAGGAAGGCGCGGAGGTGGACCGGGTCGGCGTTGAGGAGATCGCAGAGGAGCGAGAGCTGTTTCTCGCGGCGTTCGCCTTCCTCGCGCAGCTTGCCCTCCAGTTGGATGCGCTCGCTGACGTCGACGGCGGTGACTAGCACGCGGGCGATCTGCTCGTCGGAATAGACGCGCTGGAAGTTGAATTCGACGCTCTTGGGCGCAAAGCCCCCCTCGGGCCGCTGGAAGTTGAGCTCGACGCGCTTGAGCGGATTGAATTTCTGGAGCTGCTTGGAGTTTTTGCGCGGGTTGAAGAGGAGCGCGATGTAGTTGCTGATGGTCTGGTGATGCTTCTCGGGGACCAGCGGGCGCATGAGGCGCATGAAATTGCGTGAGGCGGCATCGGGAATCTGGAAGATCCCTTTTAGCTCCTCGGAGTACTGGCCGCTGATGGTCCCCTCGCTGTTAATCAGGAAGACCCCCTGCTTGACGTTGGCGAGGATGGCCTCGGTTTCGGATTTGAGCGACTTGAGTTCGCTTTCCGCGATTTCGAGGTCGAGGCTGAGACGCTCGAAAAGCACGTTGGTCTGTTCCAGCTCCGTCTTGGATGCCGTGAGGCCTTCCTCCGTAAGTCTCAGCCGGTCCGCCGTTTCCGCTAGTTCTTCCTCCTTTTGCCCCAGTTGCGCCCCCACCTCGGCAAGCTGGCCGGAGAGCTCGCCGTGCATCTTGGCTTCGGCCTGGTGGCTCTTGCGCAGCTCGATGGAGGACTGAATACAGCGGGCCAGGAAGCAGCCGTTCAAGATGAGCAGCGTTAGAAACCAGGCATACGTCTGCCCCGCGTATTGGGTGACGCCCAGGTAGGAAACCGCCAGGACGAGAAAGAAAAGCAGGTAAGGGATTAGATCGGTGAATTCAAATTTCGCTTTCTCAATCTTATCCTTGAATGGCATGTCCTGCAGCGCTCCGTTTGCTTGGTTTTCCATGGGTGTTTCCGGGGGGAGAAGGGTTTGGAGACGATATAACAGCATGTCCGATGCCATGCAGTGTTACATCCTCATCAATTTTGAGCCCTTTCGCGATTTTTACCCCGTTTTCCCGGCAAATACGGCCTTGTTTTTTCGCAATTCTGCTCAAACCGGACGCCTATTGCGTCAGTTTTGAACAAATAACCGCTCTTGGGTGCCCTTTTTGCACCCCCTGGGGGGATTAGGAGACTGCGCCCGCCGAGTTGGCGAGTTCGGCTTCTTCCTTGGGTAGGAAAACCTTGAAGCGGTTCTTATCGATGGCCTTCATGAAGGCCTCGTGCGGCGAGACGTACCCCTTTTGCATGACGCTCCAGATGGCATCGTCCATGAACTGCATCCCCTGCCCCTTGCCGCCGACGATGACGTCTTGCAGCTTCTGGGTGGCGCCTTCACGGATGATGGCGGAGACGGCGGAGTTGCTAACCAGGATTTCGTTGACCGCGAGGCGGCCCGCTTTGTCGCAGCGCTTCATGAGGAGCTGGGCGACGACGCCGCGCAGCGAGGCGGCCAGCATCGTGCGCACCTGTCCCTGCTGCTCGGCCGGGAAGACGTCGACGAGACGGTCAACGGTTTTGCGGGCGTTGTTGGTGTGCAGGGTGCCGAAGACGAGCAGGCCGGTTTCGGCGGCGGTCAAGGCGAGCGAGATGGTTTCCAAGTCGCGCATTTCACCGACCAGAATGATGTCGGCGTCCTCGCGGAGGGCGGCTTTCAGGCCGACGGGGAAGGAGGGGGCGTGGTCGGGCACCTCGCGCTGGGTGATGATGCTCTTTTTGTTGTTGTGAACGAATTCGATCGGCTCCTCGATGGTGACGATGTGCCGGGAAAAGTTGACGTTGATGTAGTCCATCATCGCCGCGAGCGTGGTCGATTTACCGGAGCCCGTTGGCCCGGTTACCAGCACCAAGCCGCCGCGCATTTTACAGAATTCCTTGACGACGGGCGGGATGCCGAGCTGCTCCAGGGTGAGGATTTTGGTCGGGATGAGGCGGAATACCGCGCCGTAGCCGTAGGCCTGCTTGAGGAAGTTGCAGCGGAAACGGGAGTCGGCGTCCATTTCGTAGGCGAAGTCGAGGTCGCCAATTTCTTCGTAGCGGGCCCAGCGCTCGGGGCCGCTGATCTCGCTCATCATGTAGGCGCACTCTTCCCGGGTGAGCGGTTCGTTGCGGATGGGGATGATGTCGCCGTGCTGACGGATCTTGGGGGGCTGGCCCTGGGCCAGGTGAAGGTCGGAAGCGCCCGCTTCGATGAGGACTTTGAAAAACTGGTCGATGTAAGGCATGGGGGCTTAAAAAAGGGAGGGAGGATCAGTGCGAGAAGTGCTGCCGCATGAGCTGTTTTTGTTCGGCGCGGGCGTAGGCTTCTTCCTGGGAAATGACCCCCTTGTCGTAGTAGGCCATAAGGGCGTCGTCCATGAGCTGCATGCCGAGTTTGCGGCCCGTTTGCATGATGCCGGGCAGCATGAAGGTTTTGCCTTCGCGAATGGTGGAGGCGACGGCGGGCGTATTGACGAGGATTTCGAGCGCGAGGGCCCGCCCCTTGCCGTCCATGCGGGGGATGAGCTGCTGGCTGACGACGCCGCGGAGGGATTCGCTGACCATGACGCGGATCTGTTCGCGCTGGTCGGTGGGGAAGACGTCGAGCACGCGGTCCAGGGTGCGGGCGGCGTTGCTGGTGTGCAGGGTGCCCAGAACCAAGTGGCCCGTCTCAGCGGCGGTGATGGCCAGCTGGATGGTCTCCAGGTCGCGCATTTCACCGACCATGATGACGTCCGGGTCTTCACGCAACGCCCCGCGCAGGGCCGCCGCGAATGATTTGGTGTGGGTGTGGACCTCGCGCTGGGTGACCTGGCAGCCCTTGGAGGGCAGGACGTATTCGATCGGGTCCTCCAGGGTGATGATGTGGTCGCGCCGGTGGGTGTTGATCTCGTCCACCAGGGCCGCGAGCGTGGTCGATTTACCGCAGCCGACCGACCCGGTGACGAGCACCAGGCCGTTGTGGTACTGGGTGAGGAGCTTGAGGGATTCCGGCAGCCCCAGGTCTTCCATGCTCCGCAGCTCGGTATTGATGATGCGGAAGGTCATGTCGTAGCCCAGCCGGTGGCGCACGACGCTGGTACGGAAGCGACCGAATTTATTGGCGTAGGCGAAGTCGGCGTCTCCACGCTCCATGAGGTGCTTCTTCTGAAGGTCGTTCAGGAAGCCAAAGGCCAGCCGCTCGGTATCGGCGGCGGTGAGCAGCGGCGCTTTAAGCCAGATGGGCTCCAATTCGCCGTTTCGACGCCAGATGGGCTGGCTGTTTACGCAAAGATGGATGTCCGATGCGCACGACTGTTGGCCAACGTAAAGGTAGTGATCGACGTGTTCGAGCGTTTGAACCACGTCGGTTTGGGCCGTAGTGCCGGATGGGGAAGTGGGGGAGTCAGACATTTGCAGGCAGAAAAAAGCACACCAGGCGCGCCTTGAAATCAATTCAAAACGCACGGATCGCGCATTTTTTCACGTGCGCGAGCGTGAAATCAGGGAAAAACCTAGCGTCCGCCACGGGCCGCCAGCTCCTCGATTTTTCGGGATGCCACTCTGCTCAAGACGGGCTTGAACAGGTTGAGCAAAAAGGTAAGAACAGCAAGAGCGATGCCAAGATAGCCGTTGCGGGGAATTTCCACGCTCGTGCCGGGCAATTGCCGTGCTTTGGGTTTCTTGGGGCTCTTATGCCTCTTGCGCCCTAGAATCCAGGAGAGGAGGCCGCCCGTTACCGCCGCGCCAGTAAACCAGGCCGTCTTGCGCTCTTTGATGGAGTGGCGCAGGTGATCGACGATGTTCAGGTCGTGCAGGGTTTCTTGTAAATTGGTCGAGAGGCGCTCCCGTGACCAGGAGAGCTCGGCGATGAGTTCCGCCTTGCGAGTCTCGCCGGAGCTTAGGTGTTGGTGTGGCGATTGAGCCATTCCTGATCCTTTCTGAATTCCTCAAGCGTAGCCTTGAAAACCGGTTTTTTCCCAAGCCGGGAAGCGCCCCAGAGGGTCCCCGCGACGCCCAGGAAGTGCAGTACGGCGACTGCCAGCACGATCCAGCCCCAGAAGACATGGGCTGCCGTGGCGATCAGCCCAATTAGGCCGATCCACAGAAAGGCATACCCGAAGGCCAGGAGGAGCAGCGCTGCCGCCAGCAAGAGGGCCGCCTTGAGAAAAATCCCAACGGCTTCCCGCCCCTCAATGCCCGCGAGCTCCACGCGCGCCCGGAAATAACCGAGCAGCGAGGAGATGAATGCGGGAAGATGGGATGAAAGCCCGGGTTCCCCCGAGCCGCCCGAGGCGGATGTCATGCTTTTTAGGCCGGGCGATTAACGCCGGAAGAGAAGCCCGAGAACGAACCCGGCACCCAGCGCCGCGAGAACGCCCTTGAGCGGGTTCTGCCGGACGTAGTGCTCGCCCTGCTCCTGGAGATTGTGAGCGCGGCTGCGGGCCTGTTCGAAGGTTTCCCCGGCTTTGGCGCGGTATTCACCGGCTTTCGCCTCGGCGGTGGTGCGGAATTCCGCTGCCTTGGCTTCGGCTACAGAGCGAAGCTGAGCGGCTTTTTCCTCCGCTGCGGCGCGCAGTTCCTCGGCGGCTTGTTTGGCATGGGCCTTTCCGGCCTCAAATTTGCTTTCGCTTTCCTGGTTTGTGGAGGTCTCACTCATAAGCTTATTCCGGTTGGTTTTAATAAAGCGGATTTTACCCCAGCTGACAACTTATAAAACGCGCTGGGAGCCCGCCTTGCGCGTTCATGCTACAGGCATGCCGGTACCGTACAGGTCACCACGGTACCGCCTCGTTTGCCGCGTTCGACCTTGAGCCACCCGCCCGACTCCGTGGCGCGGTAATCCATCATGCGCAGGCCGATTCCGGCATTCTTGCCCGAGGGTTCCTCGAATCCGGTGCCGTTGTCGGAGACCGTCAGCACGATCCGCTCCTCTCGACGGCGAAGCCTAATGCGGATCTTCCCCGCTCCGCCGCCCCGGATGGCGTTGTTGACCGCTTCCTTGGCGATGCCATAGAGGTGCGTGGCGGTAATTTCGTCTGCAACGGCCGCGTCTTCGCCACAGCGGAAGATGCACGAGATGGAAAACAGCGAGGAGATCCGGTAGGCAAGCCGAGCCAGCGCGGCGGCCAGGCCCCCTTCCTCGGTGGTTACGGCTCCCAGGCTTTCGGAAAGCTGCCGGGTCTCGGCTACCGCGGTCGTCAGGAGGGTGCAGATCCGGGCGACGTCCTGGGCAATGGGGTCGTTCCGGGCGGCCATCTTATTATAGAGGACCTTGCAAACCAGCGAGGTCCCGGCCAGGTGCTGGCAAATCCCGTCCTTAAGCTCCTCCAGCAAATGGCGCTGTTCGTGTTCGCTGATCTGGATGAGCTCCTCTTTAAGCCGCTGGCGGTCGGTCACATCCTGGAGCACACCGGTCATACCCTCTGCTCCCCCGCCCTCCTTTCGCACCGGCCAGCCTTCGTTGCGCACCCACCGGATGCTACCGTCGGGAAGGAGAATCCGGTACTCATGGCTCTCCAGCCGCCCCGCCCGGATATTTTTATAAAATTCCCAGACCCTCTGGCGGTCGGCCTTGTGGACGATGGAAAACCACTTTCTCGGCGTCAAACAGATCTCCTCCGGCGCAACCCCCAGTAGGTTTTTGCACGACGGGGCGATGTAGACAATCCGCATACGGGAGCCGATCTCGGCCAGCCAGAACGTCTCGGAGGTGCTTTCGCTCATCGACTGGAAGAGCCGCTCGTTCTCGCGCAGAATGGCCGTGGCAACTCGCAATGGGTCTTGCACTCCCGAGTCTACCGGTATCCGCGGCGCAGACAAAAACGTGCCCCCCACAGGCCGAAGCCGGGCCAGGGCCGACGAAAATGCCTCCAGATACCCCTCCCACTCCCCAGGCCCGATGGACGGATCGCCGCTATGCGCCTGGAAAAAACCGGCGGCCGAACGAATCAGGCTCTGGACATCCAGGCTCCCATGGACCCGTTGGAAGAAATCCCCCAAAAGAGCCCCGCCGTGTTCTGAGACATTTTCGCGCGGTGCGACCGTCATTGCATCCCTTTCATTAGAAACATGAACTTCTTCCATGCGAAAACACCGTATAGCTTATTGCAGCTAAACGTACTGTAAAGGAATATTAAATAACCATAAAACAAACGTTTTGGTTCATTTGAAGCGGAATTCCACGTAGATGACCCGTGACAATTTGGCCACCTTTTCTAGAATCCGCTGGTTATGTTTAACGTTGTTCTCGTCGAACCCGAAATCCCGCCCAACACCGGCAACATCGCCCGTCTTTGCCTGGCCACGGACTCCACCCTGCACCTGGTGCGTCCGCTCGGTTTTTTGATCGACGACAAGACCCTCAAACGGGCCGGGCTGGACTACTGGAAGGAAACGCGCGTGGTCCTCTGGGATTCCTTTCCCCAGCTCCAGGCCGCCCACCCCGAAGGGCGCTTCTGGTACCTCACAACCAAGGTCGAACGCCCGTATTACGAAGAGCGCCTCCAGCCGGGCGATTTTCTGGTCTTCGGCCGCGAAACCAAGGGCCTCCCCGAGCCCATCCTCCAGGCTAATCCCGAGCGCTGCCTGACCATCCCGATGACGAGCAAAACCCGCAGCCTCAACCTCGCCACCTCCGTCGGCATCGTACTTTTCGAGGGCATGCGGCAGGTGAAAACGAGTTAGAAAGCCCGTCCCGCCCCAAACCTCGCTTGGGCAGGCTATCCCGCCGTAGCGCGCAACGAATCCCGCGTCATGCTGGCGATTTGCTGGACCACCAACCCCGCCGCCGCGAGCCCGAACGCCCCCGTCACAAACGCCGCCGCGCCATAGCCGCTTGCGCAATCCATCCGGAGATTATCCCCCGGTTCCGGCGTGCAGCAGACCGTCCCATCGCGCTGCGGGAACATCTGCGGCTCCGGCGAATAAACCGCCGGGACCCCCCAGTCGAGCCCCCCGCCCTTGCTCCAGCCGTACTCCCGGCGCAGCTCCCGCCGGACCTGTTTTAAAAGCGCATCGCCCCCCGTGCTCCCGAGATCCGCCGTGCGCACCTGCGTCCCATCGCGCCGCCCGCCCGCACCCCCCACCGTCACCACCCCGATCCCCCGCTCCCGCGCCTTGGAAATTAAGAGCGCCTTCACCGACATCCGGTCCACCGCATCCACCACCCAGTCGAACGGCACCTCCGGCGAAAGCAGCCGCTCCGCCGAACTCTCCAGGAAAAACTCCGGCACCGCATGCACCACACACCCCGGGTAAATCAGCCCCACCCGCTCCGCCAGCACCGAAACCTTCGGGCACCCCACCGTCCCCTCCAGCGCCGGAAGCTGCCGGTTCGTATTCGTCACACACACATCATCCATATCAATCAGCGTCAGCCGACCAATCCCCGAGCGCGCCAGCGCCTCCACCGTCCAGGAGCCCACGCCCCCCACACCCACCACCGCTACGTGCGCGCCCGCGAGCCGGGCCAGCGCCTCGCGTCCAAACAAACGGCCCAGGCCGCCAAAACGATCAAAATCAGGATTCATTGGGAGGGAACGCTTTACCTCAAACGGCAGAAAAATCAACCGGGGATTCACCTAAAGCCCCCTTCTTCCCCAACACCCGCCAGACCGGGCAAAATTGCGATCCAGTATCATTTTATGTCTAAAATTATCAAAGATGATGCTTGTGATTTTTTTCACATGCCCTAACTTCATCCGGAATTGATGAGTCTTCCCGAACGCCCCAAGCCTTCTACGGCACCACAGAGTCCCTCTTTCGAAGTAACAAGAAACGGGGGGCCCTGGCCAATAAATGCGCAGCGGGGTGCCGTATTTTCCTACTATTTTTACTTCTAATAGAAGCTCCACAATGCCTTCCATGAAACCGGTTAAAATCACCAATACCGTCCTTCGCGACGGCCATCAGTCGCTGGCCGCGACGAGAATGAGCACCGAGCAGATGCTCCCGATTGTCTCCTTGCTGGACAAAATCGGGTTCTATTCGCTCGAAACCTGGGGGGGAGCCACCATCGACTCCTGCCTGCGTTTCCTGGGCGAAAATCCGTTCGACCGCCTCGACACCCTCAAGAAACTCGCCCCGAACACCCCTCACCAGATGTTGCTGCGCGGGCAGAACATCGTGCAGTACACCAGCTTCCCCGACGACGTCGTCGAAGCCTTCGTGGCGTGTTCGGCCAAGCATGGCATGAACATTTTCCGTATCTTTGACGCCCTCAACGATACGCGCAACCTCGTCACCTGTATCAACGCCGTGCACAAAGCAGGACAGCACGCCCAGGGGACCATCTGCTACACCATCTCCCCCGTTCACACCCTCGAAGCGTTCGTGAACCTCGGCATTGAACTGGAGAAACTCGGCTGCGACTCCATCTGCATCAAGGACATGGCGGGCCTCATCTCCCCCTCCACCACCGGCGCACTCGTCAAGGCCCTCAAAGAGAAGGTCAAAATCCCGATCGTCATCCACACCCACAGCACCGTCGGCTACGGCCCGGCCGCCTACTACGCAGCCATCGAAAACGGCATCGACGCCGTCGATTGCTCCATGGTCCCCTTCGCCAACGGCACCGGCCAGCCCGACCTGCTCCTCACGCTCGCGATGCTCGACAACAGCGACCGCAAGCCCGACTACGATCTCAGCGACTTCCCGAAGATCCGCGAACACCTCGAAACGGTCTACAAAGAACTGAGCGCCTTCACCAGCCCCAAGAACGAAAAGACCGACGCCGACATCCTCCAATACCAGGTCCCCGGCGGCATGCTCTCCAACTTCCGCAACCAGCTCAAAGAGCAAAACATGAGCGATCGTCTCGACGACGTCCTCAAAGAAATTCCCTACGTCCGCCAGTGCCTCGGCTGGATCCCGCTCGTCACCCCGACCAGCCAAATCGTCGGCACCCAGGCCATGCTCAACGTCAAGTTCGGCCGCTGGAAGATGTTCTCTCAGCCCGCCATGGACATCGCGCTGAACAAATACGGCCGTCCTCCCGGGCCCGTGGACCCCGAAGTCCTCAAGCTCGCCATCGAGAAGACCGGCCAGCAGCCCGTTAATTGCCGTCCGGCCGACCTCTTGGAGCCCCGCATGCCCAAGCTCAAAGCCGAACTGCGCGAAAAAGGCTTCGACGACAGCGACGAAAACGCCGTCCTTTGGGCCATGTTCCCGAACGAACTCACCAAGGTTCTCAAGGGAGAAAAACCGGCTCCCGTAGCCAAGCCGACCGCCGCCAGCGACGCCGCCAAAGCCGCCGTGGGCCGCAAGTACGTCCTCAACATCGACGGAGCCCGTCACGAAGTCGTCGTAGAAGAAGCCAAGTAAACCATGAGCCAAACCCAACCTCTTACCCTCGACGAGTTCCCGATCCCCTCCTACGAGGATTGGAAACAAGCGGCCATCGAAGCCCTCAAAGGCGCGCCGTTTGAAAAGAAACTCTTCACCAAAACGCCCGAAGGCATCACCATCGAGCCGCTCTACACCAAGGCCAACCTCGCCAAGGTTCCCTTCCTCGGCTCCCTTCCCGGCGAAGCCCCCTACGTTCGCGGCACCAAAGCCAGCAACAACTGGGAAATCTATAGTGAAGGCTGCAGCAGCGCCAAGGGCATCGACCCGATCTACCGCCTCGTTCGCGGCCACCTCGTCAAACCCTTCGAAGAAACACTGAAAGAGATCGCCACCGCCGACGTCGTTCGCGTCAGCGCCGCCCTCTATCACAACGCCGGTGGCAACGCCGTGCAGGAACTGGCCTTCGCACTCGCCACGGGCGTCGAATACCTCCGCCAGGGCGAAAAACTGGGCGTCGACATCGACAAAATGGCCCAGAAGCTCATCTTCAGCTTCGCCATGGGTTCCGACTTCTTCATGGCCATCGCCAAGCTGCGCGCTGCCCGCCTCCTCTGGACCAAAATCGTCGCCGCCTGCGGTGGCAACGAAGCGTCCCAGAAGATGAAGATCTACGCCACCACCTCCCGTTGGAACCAGAGCAAGCTCGACCCCTACGTCAACATGCTCCGCGACACCACGGAAGCCCTCTCCGCCGTCTGCGGTGGCGCCGACATCATCAACGTCAACCCGTTCGACTACGTCGTTCGCGAACCCGATGATTTCTCCAAGCGCATCGCCCGCAACATCCAGCTCATCCTCAAGGAAGAGTGCCACTTCGACCACGTCGTCGATCCCGCCGGTGGTTCCTACTACGTAGAGACCCTCACCGCGCAGATTGCCGATGCTGCCTACGCCATCTTCCAGCAGATCGAGAAAGAAGGCGGCATGATCGCCGCCCTCAAAGCAGGCATCCCGCAAAAACAGGTCAAAGCCGTCGCCGCCGACAAAGCCAAGCAGGTCGCCCAGCGCCGCCTGCAAATCGTCGGCGTCAACGTCACCGCCAACGCCACCGAGAAACCGCTCGAAGGCAAGGCCCCCAAGGCCTGCGGCGAAGGGGAAACCCACATCCCGTCCGGCATCGAAACTCTCGAACCCGTTCGCGGATCCGAGCCGTTCGAAAACCTGCGTGCCGCCGTCAGCGCGTCCTCCAAGAAGAACGTCTTCCTGGCCAACATGGGACCGCTGCGTCAGCACAAAGCCCGCGCCGACTTCTCCACCGGCTTCTTCCAAGCTGGCGGATACGCCGTGCTCGAAAACCGCGGCTTCAAGACCGTCGAAGAAGCCGCCGAGGCCGCCAAAGCCTCCGGTGCCTCCGTCGCCATCATCTGCTCCACCGACGACACCTACCCGGAAATCGTCCCCGCCTTGGCTCCCAAGCTCAAGGAACTGGGCCTCACGGTCATCCTCGCAGGCGCTCCCGCCGACGACGCCCTCAAAGCCACCTTCACCGGGGCCGGCGTCGATGAATTCATTCACATCCGCGCAAACTGCTTCCAGGTCTTGAGCGGCATCGCAACCAAACTGGGCATCCTCTAACCTGGAAACTTCGAAATGAGCAAAATACCTGACTTTAGCACGCTCAACCTGACCTCGACCACCGTCGCTCCCGCGAGCCACGCCGACATCGAGCAATCCGTCTGGCGCACCGTGGAACAGATCGACGTCAAGAGCGTCTACACCGACAAAGACCTTGTCGGCAACAACCTCACGGACTACGTCGCGGGCATCGCCCCCAACCTCCGTGGACCGTACGCCACCATGTACGTCGCCCGGCCTTGGACCGTCCGTCAATACGCCGGTTTCTCCACCGCCAAAGAGTCCAACGCCTTCTACCGCCGCAACCTCGCCGCGGGCCAGAAAGGCCTCTCCGTCGCATTCGACCTTGCCACCCACCGTGGCTACGACTCGGATCATCCCCGCGTCGTAGGCGACGTCGGCAAAGCCGGTGTGGCCGTCGATAGCATCCTCGATATGAAGGTGCTCTTCGACCGCATCCCACTCGACAAAATCTCCGTCTCGATGACCATGAACGGCGCGGTCCTTCCCGTACTCGCCTTCTACATCGTCGCCGCCGAAGAGCAAGGCGTGAAGCAGGAGTTCCTGACCGGCACCATTCAGAACGACATTCTGAAAGAGTACATGGTCCGCAACACCTACATCTACCCGCCGGAGCCCTCCATGCGGATCATCGCCGACATCTTCGAGTTCACCTCGAAGAACATGCCGAAGTTCAACTCCATCTCCATCTCCGGCTACCACATGCAGGAAGCCGGTGCCACGAGCGACCTCGAAATCGCCTACACCCTGGCCGACGGTCTGGAGTACATCCGCACCGGCATCAAAGCGGGCATCAACATCGACGCCTTCGCTCCTCGCCTCTCCTTCTTCTGGGCCCAGGGCAAAAACATGTTCATGGAAATCGCCAAAATGCGCGCCGCACGCGTCATCTGGGCGAAAATCGTGAGCCAGTTCAACCCGAAGAACGCGAAGTCCCTCGCGCTGCGCACCCACTCGCAGACCTCCGGCTGGTCCCTCACCGAGCAGGACCCCTTCAACAACGTCGCCCGCACCTGCGTCGAAGCCCTGGCCGCCGCGTTTGGCCACACCCAATCGCTGCACACCAACTCGCTTGACGAAGCCATCGCGCTGCCGACCGACTTCTCGGCCCGTATCGCTCGTAACACCCAGCTCTACCTCCAAGGCGAAACCGGCATCTGCCGCACCGTCGATCCGTGGGGCGGCTCCTACTACGTAGAGGCCCTCACCAAGGACATCCTGGAAAAAGCCTGGGCGCACATCCAGGAAGTCGAAGCCCTCGGCGGCATGACCAAAGCCATCAACGAAGGCCTCCCCAAGATGCGCATCGAAGAAGCCGCGGCCCGCCGCCAGGCTCAGATCGACAGCGGTCGCGAGACCATCGTCGGCGTCAACAAATACCGCCTCGACCACGAAGAAGCCCTCGACACCCTCGAAGTCGACAACAGCGTCGTGCGCGAAGAGCAGCTCGCCCAGTTGGCCAAGCTCAAAGCCGAGCGCAACCAGGCCGACGTCGACCACGCTCTTGACGACCTCACCCAGGCCGCCGCCGACGGCACCGGCAACTTGCTGGACCTCGCCGTCAAGGCCGCCCGCGTCCGTGCCACCCTCGGCGAAATCTCCTTCGCCCTCGAGAAAGTCTACGGCCGTCACCGCGCCGTCATCCGCTCCATCTCGGGCGTCTACGGCAGCGAATATGGCGATTCTATGGATGTAACCCGCGTGCGCAAACTCACCGACGACTTTGCCGAAAAAGAAGGCCGTCGTCCCCGTATCATGATCGCGAAGATGGGCCAGGACGGACACGACCGTGGCGCCAAAGTCGTCGCCACCGCCTACGCCGACCTCGGCTTCGACGTCGACATCGGACCGCTCTTCCAGACCCCCGAGGAGACCGCCAAGCAGGCCGTCGAAAACGACGTGCATGTCGTGGGCGTCAGCTCGCTCGCCGCCGGTCATAAGACCCTCGTTCCGCAGTTGATCGCCGAACTCAAGAAACTCGGCCGCGAGGACATCCTCGTCGTCGTCGGCGGCGTCATCCCTGCACAGGACTACGACTTCCTCTACGAAGCGGGAGCCGTCGCCATCTTCGGCCCCGGCACCGTCATCCCGACAGCCGCCGAGAAGATCCTCGTGGAACTGGTCAAGCGCAGCGCCTAGCCGATCCCGCATGTTCGCAGCCACGCCTTCAGCCAATCCGCCCCTGGCCAATAACAGCGAGCCCGATCCCGAGATCGTCGCCCGTGCCCGGGACATTGTCGAAGGCGTGCGCAGCGGCAGCCGCACCCACCTGGGGCGCGCCATCACCTTGATCGAGAGCAACGCGGCCAAGCACGCGCCTCTCGCCGAGGAAGTCATCCGGCAAGCGCTTCCCCATGCAGGCCGCTCCATTCGCGTCGGCATCACCGGCGTCCCCGGAGCGGGGAAAAGCACCTTCATCGAATCCTTCGGCACCATGCTTTGCCAGGATGGCAAGCGGGTCGCCGTGCTGGCAGTCGACCCCAGCAGCACCGTTTCCCGCGGGTCCGTCCTTGGGGATAAGACCCGCATGGAAATGCTCTGCCGCGAGGAAAACTGCTTCATTCGTCCCTCGCCTTCCAGTGGAACCCTGGGAGGCGTCACCCGCAAGAGCCGCGAGAGCATCATCCTGTGCGAAACCGCCGGATACGATGTCATCCTCGTCGAGACCGTCGGCGTCGGCCAGAGCGAGACCACCGTCCGCTCCATGGTCGACTTCTTCCTGGTCCTCTTCATCGCGGGAGCAGGCGACGAATTGCAAGGCATCAAAAAAGGCATCGTAGAGCTCGCCGACGCCCTGCTCATCACCAAAGCCGACGGCAGCAACATCCCGCGAACCGAAGCCGCCCGCGTCGAATTCATGCGCGTACTTCACTACCTCACCTCCCCGACCCCGGGTTGGAGACCTGAAGTGATGACCTGTTCGAGCCTTGAAAACAAAGGCATTCGCGAAGTGTGGGAAGTCATCGAACGCTTCCACCAAGCCACTCGGGAAAACGGATTCTTCACCGACAACCGCAAACAGCAAACCCTCGACTGGATCGAGGACATGCTCAGCCAGCAACTCTGGCACGACTTCACCCACAACCCCGGCACCGTCGAAGCGTGGCCCATCGTCAAGCGGGCCGTCCTCGCCGGGAAACTCTCAGCAACCACCGCAGTCAAACAACTCTTTAACGCTTATCAATCATGAGTATTAACAAAATCGACCACCTCGGAATCGCCGTAAAATCTCTCGACGAAACGATCAAGTATTACGAAGAAGCCCTCGGTCTGAAGTGCGAACACGTGGAGGAAGTAGCCTCCCAGAAAGTTCGCACCGCCTTCTTCAACGTCGGCGGCACCCACGTGGAACTGCTCGAACCGACCAGCCCGGAGAGCCCCATCGCCAAATTCCTCGAAAAGAACCCCAACGGCGGCATCCACCACGTCGCCTTCGGCACCGATGACCTCGTGGGCCAGCTCGCCACCGCCAAGAACGCGGGCGTGCGCCTCATCAACGAAACCCCCGTTGCCGGCGCTCACGGCAAACAGGTCGCCTTCCTCCACCCCAAGAACACCTTCGGCGTGCTCACCGAGTTCTGCACCGAATAACAGCAACCAACTGACAACCATGGCCATCGACAAGAAACTCATTGATGAGCTGAGGAAACGGCGCAAAAAAGCGCTCAACCTCGGCGGCAAAGACAAAATCGAGAAGCGCCACGCCAAGGGTCTCATGACCGCGCGTGATCGCCTGGACAACCTCTACACCAAGGGAACCTTCCAGGAATTCGGCTTGCACGCCCAACACCGCGCCACCCTCTTCGGCATGCTGGGCAAAGACCTTCCCGCCGACGGTGTCGTCACCGGCGTCGGCGAAGTGGACGGCCGCCCCGTGGCCGCCTTTAGCCAGGACTTCACCACCGCGGGCGGATCGCTCGGCAACATGCACGCCGAAAAGATCGTCAACGCGATCGACTACGCCATCACCCATGGCATTCCCGTCCTCTCCTTCAACGATTCGGGTGGGGCGCGCATTCAGGAGGGCATCAACTCCCTCTCCGGCTACGGCAAAGTGTTCTACAAGAACGTCGAAGCCTCCGGCGTCGTGCCGCAAGTCACCGTCATCGCCGGCCCGTGCGCTGGCGGCGCGGCCTACTCCCCGGCCCTCACCGACTTCCAGATCATGATCAACAAGCAGGCGAACATGTTCATCTGCGGACCGGAAGTCATCAAAGCGGCCACCGGTGAAGTCGTGACCATGGACGAAGTCGGCAGCGCGGCGGCCAACGCCAGCGTCTCCGGCAACATCCACTTCGTCGCCAACGACGACGCCCACGCGATCGCCTTGGCCAAGAAGCTCCTCAGCTACCTGCCTTCCAACAACCTCCAGGACCCGCCCCATCACTACGGCGAACCCCTGGACGCCAGCCTCGACCCCGGCATGGACGAACTCGTTCCCGCCGACGGCAAGCTGCCCCTCAACGTCCACGACGTCATCAAGCGTCTCGTTGACGGCGGCGACTTCTTCGAAGTCCAGATGGACTTCGCCAAGAACATCGTCATCGGCTTCGCCCGCATCCAGGGCATCGTCGTCGGCATCGTCGGCAACCAGCCCGCCTACAAAGCCGGCACCCTCGACATCGACGCTTCCGACAAGGCCGCGCGGTTCATCCGCTTCTGCAACATCTTCAACATCCCGCTTGTCACCCTCGTGGACACCGGCGGGTTCCTGCCCGGCAAACAGCAGGAACGCGGCGGCATCATCCGCCACGGTGCGAAGCTGCTCTTCGCCTACGCTTCGACCACCGTGCCGAAGATCACCGTCATCATGCGCAAATCCTACGGCGGCGCCTACATCGCCATGTGCTCCAAAGAGCTCGGCGCCGACGCCGTCTTCGCCTGGCCCACGGCTGAAATCGCCGTCATGGGAGCCGAGGGCGCCACGGGCATCCTCTACAAGGACGAGATCAAGAACGCGGCCGACCCGAAGGCCCGCCGCGCCGAACTGATCGCCGAATACCGCGACCAGTTCGCCTCGCCCTACCAGGCCGCCGGCATGGGCAGCGTTACCGACGTCATCGAGCCCTCCGAGACCCGCGCCGTCGTCGCGCGCGCTCTCCGGAACACGCTCACCAAGCGCGAGGTGCGCCCGCCGAAGAAACACGGCAACATCCCGCTCTAAAGAATTGCTGGAATTCGCGGTCCGTCTCCGTCATCCTTACCCGCTGGCGGAGACGGGCCCCTTCCCGCTTTTTTAACAAAGGCAATTATTTATGAGTCAAGCGTCACCAACCACCCTTTCCGCGGATCAGACCGCGCTCTTGGCCGTCATCACGGCAGCCGTGCACGCCGCGATTGAAGCCCCGGCGAAAATCCTTTCCGTACGGGAAGTCAACCAACCTTCACCCGAGCTCGCGCGCATGGCGTGGGCCCTTGAAGGCCGCCGGTCCATTTTCTCTTCACACAAACTTCGCTAAAAATTTTCAATGAAACGCTTACGCATCACCGTAGAAGGTAAAACCTACGAAGTCACCGTCGAACTGCCTAACGAAGCCAGCGCGGCTCCCGTGGCCTCGGCCGGCGTCTCCGCTCCCGTCTCCGCATCCCCCGTCGCCGCTTCCGCCTCGCTTTCCGCAGCCGGTCCCGGCGTAGTGGTCAGCCCGCTCGGCGGCAACGTCGTCGGCATCGGCGTCAAAGTCGGCCAGGAAGTGAAGGAAGGCGAGCAGCTCGCCGTCCTCGAAGCGATGAAGATGAACACCTACATCAACGCTCCGAAGGCGGGCAAAATCGCCGAGATCCTCGTCACCGTCGGCACCGCCGTGCAAGAAGGTCAGCCCCTCATTCGTATCGAATAATCAATTTTTTCGGGAAAAATTCTGGAAACATCCCGCACATATAGTTCACTAATAGAACCGGTAGATCGCTTCGCACCAAAGACTTGCGATTCCAACTAGGTTCCATGATTTCGGCACGGCTGGTCTATCCCACCGTGCCGCTTTTTTTATTTTATGTCCAATCCACTGCCAAGACTCACAGCCGCCGAAGCGGCTTCACTCATTAACGACGGCGACACCATCGCTTGTAGCGGATTCACCCCCGCAGGTGCCCCCAAAGTCGTCCCCGCCGCTCTCGCCGAGCGCGCCAAAGCGCTCCACGCCGAAGGTAAACCGTTCAAAGTCGGCATCATCACCGGCGCGTCCACTGGAAAATCCCTCGACGGCGCCCTGGCCAATGCCGAGGCCATCTCCTTCCGCACGCCCTACCAGTCCAACTCGGACCTGCGCAAAAGCATCAACGCAGGCAAGACCCGGTACTTTGACATGCACCTTTCCGTCGTCGCGCAGAACCTGCGCTACGGCTTCCTCGGGAAAGTGAACTGGGCCATCATTGAAGCCGCCGACATCACCCCCGAAGGCGAAATCGTCGTCACCTCCGGCGTCGGCATCGTCCCGACCGCCGCCAAGCTCGCCGACAAAATCATCATCGAGCTCAACAGCAACCACCCGAAGGCCCTTCGCGGCTTCCACGACATCTACGAGCCCCTCGACCCGCCCCACCGCCGCGAGATCCCCGTCTACAAACCCTCCGACCGCATCGGCAGCGAAGTCGTCAAGGTTGACCCGAGCAAGATCGTCGGCGTCGTCGAAAGCAACGTCCCCGACGAAACCGGTGGGTTCGATGAACCGTCTGAAATCACCAAGCAGATCGGCCAGAACGTCGCCGACTTCCTCGGAGCCGAACTCAGAGCGGGCCGCATTCCCCCGGAATTCCTCCCGATCCAATCGGGCGTGGGCAACATCGCCAACGCCGTTCTGGGCGCCTTGGGCGTACATCCCGACATCCCGGCCTTTGAGATGTATACCGAAGTCATCCAGGACGCCGTCATCGGCTTGATCCGCAAAGGCAAAGTCAAGTTCGCCAGCGGCTCGTCGCTGACCCTGAGCAACGACGTCTTGAACAGCATCTACCAAGACATCGAGTTCTTCCGCTCCCGCATCCTCCTGCGCCCGCAGGAAATCTCCAACAACCCGGAAGTGGTTCGCCGTTTGGGCCTGATTACCATCAACACCGCCATTGAGGCCGACATCTTCGGCAACATCAACAGCACCCACATCATGGGCAAGCAGCTCATGAACGGCATCGGCGGATCGGGCGACTTCACCCGCAACGCCTACCTCTCGATCTTCACCTGCCCGTCAGTGGCCAAGGGCGGCGCGATTAGCGCCATCGTTCCCTTCGTCAGCCACCAGGACCACAGCGAACACTCCGTCTCGGCGATCATCACCGAGCAGGGCGTCGCCGACCTCCGCGGCAAGTGCCCCGAGGAACGCGCCCACCTCATCATCGAGAAGTGCGCTCATCCCGAGTACAAAGAGCAGCTCCTGGCCTACATCAACCACTTCCCGGCCGCCCACACGCCGCAGGCGCTCAGCGCTGCCTTCGCCATGCACCAGCAGTTCCTGGCCACCAAGGACATGCGCGGCGTCGATTGGTCGAAGTTCATCAAGTAATATTCTCCGGTTTACCCAACCGAAAAATACCCCGGGCGCGGAATTCATTTTCCGCGCCCGTTTTTTTCGGGTTGAAACCGCGCCCCTCACCCGCGAAACTCCGCCCTTATGACCGATGAAAACATCCTCGTAGTGCGGCGTTCGCTTTTCGATACCCTGGGCGCCTTCCAAGGCCTCAACTTCGACGTGGCGCACTATCTCCCCGCCCTACTCGCCCGCGAAAACAATTTCTTCACCCCCCGCCCCGCCGCCGAGACCAACCCCGAGCTCAAGCAGATCATCCCCTACGCCCTCCTCGTCCACAACGGCCGAGTGCTCCACTACGTGCGCGGTAAAAAAGCCGGTGAGCAGCGCCTCGCCGCCAAGGGCTCCGTCGGCATCGGCGGCCACATGAACGACGGCGACGAACACCTCTTTGCCCTCGACATGGACGCCTACCTCGCCGGGGTCCAGCGCGAAGTGGCCGAGGAACTCAACGTCCAGACCCAGTTCACCAACCACATCGTGGCCCTCCTCAACGACGACGCCAACGCCGTCGGTCAGGTCCACCTCGGCGTGGTCCACATCTTCCTGCTCGAAACCGACGCCGTCACCAAGCGCGAGCAAATGATCACCCAGCTCGACTTCCTTACGCCCGAGGAACTTCGCGCCCGGCGGGAGAACCTCGAAAGCTGGTCGCAGATCTGCGTCGACAACCTCGACCGGCTGCTGGAAAACCTTTAAACGCATTTTTGATAAAAACTGAAAAACCCTTCAGTTTTTTCCCTGCGTTTTTGAGTTCCTGGTATATTTCTAAATGAAATGCAGGGGTTCCGGCACTCCCCGCGCATCCACCGATGCCGGTCCGATTTCATTAAGAGAGAGAGCCCCCGCAACCGAGCAATTTCATGGAATTTGGAAACAGAAGAAGTCCGGCATTCCGGCGTTGGCCAGGCGATCGCGTCTCGGTGGTCATGACGCTGATCGTGCTCAACATCGCCGTCTCGCTGACGCAGTGGATCGGCGAGTCGTTCGCACCCGGATGGATGACGAGCACCTTCGCGCTCAGCCGCGAAGGCATGGCGCAGGGCTACTACTGGCAGCTCGTCACCTACATGTTCCTCCACGGTGGGATCATCCACCTGGCCGTGAACTGCCTCGGGCTCTACTTCGTGGGGCCAGAGGTGGAGACCGTCTGCGGGCCGAGACACTTCCTGGGCATCTACTTCCTGGGCGGCATCTTTGGCGGTATCGTCCAGCTCTTTTTCGGCTCGCCCGTGCTCCTGATGGGGGCCTCGGCGGGCGTGTGCGCCGTGGTTTTGGCGTTCACCACTATGCTGCCCGAACTGGAGATTACGGCTCTGCTCCTTTTCATCATCCCAATCCGGATGAAAGCCAAATGGCTGGGCCGGATCGTCATCGGAAGCTCGGTTTTCTTTCTCGTCACAGGCACCGGCGGCAACGTCGGGCACCTGGCCCACCTCGGCGGCGCACTCTTCGGATGGGTCTACACCCGGCGGATGGGCTTTGGCGGCCCCTTTTGGTTCCAGCGGTTTTTGAGGGACCGTCGGCGGCTCAAACAGCAGCAGGAACAGATGGACCCGAATGAGTTCATCAGCCGCGAGATCGACCCGATCCTGGACAAAATCGCCCGCGAAGGCATCCACAGCCTCACCCGCTCCGAGCGGCACATCCTGGAGATGGGGCGCGAGAAAATCGCCAAAAAGGCCGGGCCGCCGCAGTATCATTAGAGCCGAGGAAAAGAGGGCCCTAAAAATTCCCCGAAATCCTTTTCATGCACGGGGAGGTGGTGCTTTAATGAACTTCACCATCACATGCACAATATCGGGATTATCGGCGGCAGCGGCCTGTATGAAATTGAAGGGTTAAGCGACGCCACCGAGCTTCGCGTCACCACCCCCTGGGGAGATCCCAGCGACACCATCGTGCGAGGGACCCTTTCCGGCAGGACGGTTTATTTCCTGCCCCGCCATGGGCGCGGCCATCGCATCCTGCCCACGGAAATCAACCACCGGGCGAACATCTACGCCCTGCGCTCCCTGGGCGTGCGCTGGATCATTTCAGTCTCCGCCGTCGGCAGCCTCCAGCCGCAGTACGAGCCGTGCCACGTGGTCCTTCCCGACCAGTTTTTCGACCGGACCAGCAACCGCTCGGCCCACACCTTTTTCGGCAACGGCATCGTAGCCCACATCGCCTTTTCAGACCCCACCAGCGCCCCGCTGCGCGAACTGCTCGCCGCCGCGGCCCGGGAAACCGGCGTCACCGTCCACAACGGCGGCACGTATGTCAATATGGACGGCCCGGCATTCTCTACCCGCGCGGAAAGTGAGGCCAACCGGCATCTCGGCTTCGATGTTGTGGGTATGACGAACCTCCCGGAAGCCAAGCTGGCCCGAGAAGCCGAAATCGCCTACGCCACGGCAGCCATGGTCACCGACTACGACTGCTGGCACCCCGTCGAGGCCGCCGTCACCGCCTCGAGCGTCATCGCACACCTTCACCAGAACGTCGCCACCGCCAAAGCCATCCTTTCCAAAGTGATCCCCCGGCTTCCAACGGAGCCCTCCTGGCCTGAACATTTTGCCCTGGACAACGCCCTCTCCACGGACAAATCGGTTTGGCCCCCCGAAACCGTTGACAAATTGGGCATCCTAATCCACCGACTTTTGTAACCACACCAACCGTCAATGATTCGTTCATTCCTGGCGCTCGCGGCCCTCGCGATCCCCGCCATTATTCCGACAGCCGCTCTGGCTCAGTATTCCGAAGCCACTCCCGCGCATCCCACGGAAGCAGCCCACCAGCGCCTTTCCTATAACCACATCAACGTCGATGGACCCTACATCGCCCTCACCTTCGACGATGGTCCTGGCAAAACGACCACGCCTCAACTGCTCGACATCCTGGCCAAGAAGGGCGTCAAAGTCACCTTTTTCCTCCTGGGCGAAAACGCCAAGGAGAACCCCGAAATCGTCAAGCGCGAGCTGGCCGAAGGGCACGAACTGGGCAACCACTCCTGGAACCACCCCGACCTCGCCAAGAAGCCCGACGACGTCGTGCGCTCTCAGATCCAGCAGACGCAGGACACCGTATTCCACATCACCGGCACCAAGCCCAAGGTGATGCGCCCGCCGTATGGTGCCATCACCCCTGCTCAGAAAAAGTGGATCCATGACGAGTTCGGCCTGAACGTCATCATCTGGGCTGTTGATCCGAATGACTGGAAAAAGCCCGGCGCCTCCGTCGTGGCCCAGCGGGTCATTTCAGAGACGAAACCCGGCGACATTATCCTGACCCACGACATCCACCAGGGCACCATCGACGCCGTTCCGGCAATCCTCGATGGCCTGCTGGCCAAAGGGTACAAATTCGTGACCGTCAGCCAGTTGATCGCCATGGAAAAGCCCGCGGCCTCGCCCAGCCCGAGCGCCTCTCCGTCCACCTCGGCCACTCCGACGCCCACGCCGAAGCCGACTCCGGTGGCCACGCCGACGCCCAAGAAGAAGGCGGCGAAGAAATAACGGCTTAAAGCTACAAAAAAAGCGGGAGAGTTCATCTCCCGCTTTTTTGTTGTCTAAAACTAGATGCAGCGTCAGACGCAGCGCACCGTCAAATGCAGAGCACCGTAAGGCGCTTCGGGCCGTGGGCCCCCAGCACCAGGATGCGCTCGATATCGCCCGTCCGGCTCGGGCCGGAAATAAACGAAATCATGCTCGGGTAGCCGCTTTCGGAATACCGCGAGGCCAGCAGCGCATAGGCTTCCGTCATGTCGGCCACGATCTGCTCGCGCCGCGCCACCACCACGTGGTGCGGCGGCAACACGGAAAGCGCGCGCCCTCCGGAGCTGCGACTCGTCACCAGCACGCTGCCGGTCTGGGCCACGAGCGCCTCGCAGGCCGTGATGCCCGCGCTGCACTTCTCCAGTGCGTCCACGTCGTAGCCGCACTCGGTGCGAACGACCGGGAGCCCGAGGGCCCCTGCGGCCGCCTCGGTCAGCTCCCCGGCGTGCGTTGCCACGCCCGTCCAGCCTTCAGTTTTGGCGATTTCCTGCAATTCCGCAACCAGCGCGGGGATGCCCCCCTGGATGAAGCGGAAATCGGCCGTCAGCTCCTTGGCGTTCTTGGCGTAAAGAGCCAGGCGTTCCTCGAAGCTGGGCCCCACGAGAGGCAGCCACTCGGTCGCGGCATGCTTGCCCGCGATACGCGGTTCGGAAGCTTGGTCGTGATGACCGGCAGGCTTTTCCGCAGGCACTTCGAGGGCCTTGCGGACACGGGTTAAAAGTTGTTCACGTTGGTCGTTCATTTTCTGTGGCTCCACCATTCTCTGAAGGTTTGCGGGGCGACCTTGGGCAGTTCGCGGGAAGCCGTCCAGGCCCGGGCCGGGTCAAGCGGCGTGTTCTTGATGAGCGGGTGGAAGATCTGGCCGATGCGGCCAAGCTTCTCGCCCAGCGAAAAGACCCACGCGTGGTTAAAGATGACCGCGCAGGCCTTGAAGGTCAGTCGCTCCCACCAGACGGCCTTTTCCGCGATGGCGTCGCGGCGGCTTTGCAATAAATGGTGGTGCAGGTCGATCTTCACCGGGCAGGCCTCCGTGCACGCGCCGCAGAGCGACGAGCAGAAGACCAGGTGCTTGAATTCCTGCAAATTGCGCAGGTGCGGCGTGATGACGGACCCGATCGGCCCCTGGTAAGTGGTGCCGTAGGTGTGGCCGCCGATGTTCTTGTAAATCGGGCAGACGTTGAGGCAGGCCCCGCAGCGCATGCACTGGAGGGCGTCGCGCTGCTCGGAGCTGGCGAGGAGATCCGTGCGGCGGTTGTCGAGGAGCACTACGTGGAATTCCTCCGGGCCGTCGGCTTCGCCGGGCTGCTTCGGGCCGCCGTACATGGTGTTGTAGCCGGTGAGCAACTGGCCGCAACCAGCCGTGCCAAGCATCGGCAGAAAGAGGGCCAGATCCGAAAGCTTGGGCAGCAGTTTTTCAATACCCATCAGCGCGATGTGCGTCTTGGGCAGCGCGCAGGTGAGGCGGGCGTTGCCTTCGTTTTCGGTGATCGAGATCATGCCCGTCTCGGCGATGGCGAAGTTCGCGCCGGAGATGCCGATGTCGGCCTTGATGTATTTCTCCCGCAGCACGCGGCGGGCGATCATCGTCAGCTCTTCCGGGCTGTTCGTGGGCGCGGAGCCGAGCTCCTTGGTGAAGGTCTGGCTGATTTCGCCGCGCGTGAGGTGCATCGCGGGGAAAACGAAATGGTACGGGGCTTCCTTGCGGAGCTGGCAGATGTATTCGCCCAAGTCGCTCTCGACGACCTCGTAACCGGCCTCCTCCAGGGCCTCGTTGATGTGGATTTCCTCGCCCGTCATGACCTTCGATTTGACGATGGCCTTGGCGTTTTTCTCTTTAACGATGCCGAGGATGATCTCCCGGGCCTGGGCAGCGTCGCTGGCCCAGTGGACCTTGCCGCCGCGCGCTTCGAGGTTCTTGGCGAACTCGGCCAGGTAAGTGTCGAGGTGGTTGACGGCGTCCCACTTGATGTCGGAGGCCAGGTAGCGGGCCTGCTGCCAGTTCTGGAAGCGGGCTTTCTTGTCGTCCCGGACGACCTCGTATTTCTTCAGCGCGCCCCGGATGACAGCCCGGTGGCGCAGATCCCGGGTAATGACGGCGGCTTCTTTCTTAAACTCTGCGGCGGCGGGTGTGGTGCTCATGGCGTGGATTAGCGGTGGTTGAGCACTTCGGCGAGGTGGATCGTCTTGATCGGCTTGTTCTGCCGGTCAATCAAGCCCTGCTGGTGCATGAGACAGCTCGAATCGTTGGATACAATGTACTCGGCCTCGGTTTCGAGCGCGGAGGCGATCTTCCCCTCGCCCATGGCGCTGGAGACGGACGGGAACTTGGCGGAGAAGGTGCCACCGAAGCCGCAACAGGTCTCGGCCTCCTCCATTTCGATGAGTTCCAGGCCTTTGACCTGGGCCATTAGCGCACGCGGCTGGGCCTTGATGCCGAGCTCGCGGCGGCCATGGCAGCCGTCGTGGAAGGTGACTTTATGAGGGAAGCGGGCGCCGAGATCGGTGACGCCGAGCTTGGTGACGAGGAAATCGGAGAATTCGTAGACCTTTTCCGAGAGCGCCAGGGCGGCGGCTTCCTCGGGCCGGCCTTTGAAGAGCTCCGGGTAGAAGTTTTTGACCATCGCGCCGCAGGAGCCGGAGATGATGACAACCACTTCGGCGTCCTTCAGGCGGTCGAGCACTTTTACGGCGACTTCCCGCGTTTCGTCCCAATAACCGGAGTTAAAGGAGGGCTGGCCGCAGCAAGTGATTTCCCGAGGGCAGTCGATGGTATGGCCAAGGCGCTCCAGGATTTCCACGACGCTCTGGCCCACTTTCGGGTAGCAGGCGTCGATGTAACAGGGAACAAAAAGGGTAATGTTCATGGGAGCTAGATGGAAGAAGTCAGCTTACAAAAATGATCGTAAGCCCGGTCCCAATCCGCGCCGTTCTGCGGCTTGTATTCGATGATCGGGAAGGAGTCGGCCACGGTCTGGCGCAGGGCGTCGAGCGACGGGATGTGGCCCAGGGCGAGGGCCTGGATCAAGATATTGCCGCACGCCGTGGCTTCCACGGGGCCGGTGAGGATGGTGCGCCCGGTGCCGTTGGCCGCGTACTGGTTTAAGACAGGGCTCTTGGTGCCGCCGCCCACCATGTGAACGCGGGTAATCGGCTCGCCGGTAAGCGCCTCGATTTTTTGCAGCATTTGCCGATAAGATAGCGCCAGACTCTCGAAAATACAGCGCGTAACTTCGCCGGGAGTCTCGGGGACGGCCTGGCCGGTTTCGCGGCAGTAATCGGCGATCTTCTGCGGCATTAGGTCGGGCTTGAGGAAGCGGGGATCGTTCGGGTTGATGAGCGAACGGAAGGGCTCGCTCTCCTCGGCCATGCTATCGAGGTCATCCCAGCTGATGGTCTGGCCCTGGCGAATCCACTCGCGGCGGGACTCCTGGAGGAGCCAGAGGCCGACGATGTTTTTAAGGAAGCGCGTGGTGCCGCCGTAACCGGCTTCGTTGGTGAAGTTGTCTTCGAGCACGGTGTCGTTGATGAGCGGTGCGGAAAGTTCGACGCCGATGAGCGACCAAGTGCCCGAGCTCAGGAACGCCCAGCCCTTGCCCTTGGCGGGAACGGCAGCGACGGCCGCGCCGGTGTCGTGCGAGCAGGTGGCGATCACGGGGATCGCGGGGAGGCCTGTTTCCTCAGCTAAGGCCGGGGTAAGGCAGCCGAGCCGGGTGCCGGAATCGACGAGTTCTGGGAAAAGCCGCTCGGGAATCCCGGCTGCTTCGATGAGCGCCTGGGACCATTGGCGGGTGCGCGGGTTGTAGACCTGCGTGGTGCTGGCCATGCTGATCTCCTGCTTCACCACGCCGCTAAAGAGGTAGTGGAGGTAATCGGCGATACAGAGGAATTTATCGGCAATGCCCTGGATGTCGCCGTTTTGCTCCACGTCCGAGATCAACTGGTAGAACGTGTTGATCTGCATGAACTGGATGCCGGTTTCGGAGAAAATCTTGTCGCGGCCAATCTCCTTGAGCGCGAACGCGTAAGGGCCGTCGGTGCGGGAGTCGCGATATTGGTAAGGGAGCGACAGCATCGGCTGGCGCTGGTTGAAATAGACGTAATCGACGCCCCAGGAATCGACGCTCATGCTCTCGGCGGAGATTCCCTTGGCAGCCACCTTGCGCAGGCCCGCTTTGAGTTCCTCGAAGATGCGCAGGACGTTCCAGCGGAAGGAGCCCTGGACTTTCGAAACGCCCGTCGGGAAGCGGTGGACCTCCTCAAGGATCACTTTCCCGTCCTTGAGGGTTCCGAGAATCACCCGGCCGCTATCCGCGCCGAGGTCGCAGGCAATATAATGGTGTTCGCTCATGAAAAATGGAGAAGAAGGGGGTTGGGGAGGCTTTTATGATTGAAGCCGATCATGAACAAATCAAAAGCCCTCGGCAAGCCCGGAGGGAAACTTTTTTTTGCGAAGCAGGAAAGCGGTTACGCCCGGCGTTCGGTCTTGTAACTGGCGATGTCGCTCAAATGGAGATTGAGCGCGCGGACGGAGATCCAGATTTCCGCCAGCGAGAGCCCCAGCGAAGCGAGCATCAGCAGCAGGCTGATGGCGAAAATGACGGCCCCAAGGTTTGGGTACCCCGCAAAGAGCGTGAACATGCAAACGACACAGAAAAAGAGGCTGGAAATCCCCGCCGCCTGCATGTGCTTGATCAGTTCCACCCGGTAGTGCAGGTTCCGGATCTGGCCGATCACGTTGGCGGGCGGGTCGCTCTTGTAGTTGGAGTGCAGGCTGCGGATTAGGTTCGCCAGGGTCACGAACCGGTTGGTGTAAGCCAGAAGCAGCAGGGAAATCGCGGGAAAAAGCAGGGCGGGCGTAGCTAAATCAAGAGCTTCGGGATGGAGCATGGGCAAAGGTTACCGCAGCGGTCGGGAAAAGGCAATCCGCACCCCCGCGACGGCCAAACAGACCAAAAAATCCCGCTTCCCTCACCTTTTGGATGGAAATATCCGCCGCGCCCGGCTTATTTGAAGGACTCCACTTTTTGGAACTCCCGGGGTTGGAACGCTCCCGGGCTGCCCACGCACCATGAAAAATTACCTCGTCACCATCGGCCTTGAAGTCCATGTCCAGCTCAAGACGCAGAGCAAGATGTTCTGCGGCTGCCCCGTGGAGTACGGGGCCGAGCCGAATACGCACACCTGCCCGGTCTGCCTCGGGATGCCCGGCGCGCTCCCGGTGATGAATCATCAAGCGCTCAAAATGACGGCCCTCACCGGCCTGATGCTCGGCTGTACGATCCCGACGGTCTGTAAGTTCGATCGCAAGAACTACTTCTACCCGGACATGCCGAAGAACTACCAGATTTCCCAATACGACCTCCCGCTTTGCCTCGGCGGCGGCGTTCCGCTGCACCAGCAGGCCTTCCCGAAGGACGTCCAGAAGGAAGTCGCCGAGCCGGACCGCGTGATCCCCCTCACCCGCATCCACCTGGAGGAGGACGTCGCCAAGAGCTTCCACTTCGACGGTTCCAGCGGCATCGACTTCAACCGCGCGGGCACGCCGCTGATGGAGATCGTCAGCGATCCCGAGATCCACAGCCCGGAGGAGGCCTTCGCCTACCTGACCTCGCTCAAGCAGATCCTTCACTACGGCAACGTCAGCGACGCCGACATGGAAAAGGGCCAGATGCGCGCCGATTGCAACATTTCCGTCCGGCCCGAGGGGCAGGAGCAGCTCGGTACGAAGATCGAGATCAAGAACATGAACACCATCTCGGGCGTGCGGCAGGCGCTGGCCTATGAGATCGAGCGCCAGATCGCCGCGCTCGAACGGGGCGAGAAACTCCTCCAGGAGACCCGCCGCTGGGACGACGACGCGGGCCAGACCTTCCTGATGCGCGTGAAGGAGACCGATGCCGACTACCGCTACTTCCCCGATCCCGATCTGCTGCCGGTCCACACCGAGGCGATCGTGGACGAAGTGCGCCCGCTGGTTCCCGAGCTCCCCATCCAGAAGCGCAAACGCTTTATCGAGCAATACTCCGTAAGCCCCTACGACGCCGGGGTGCTCGCCGATGATCTGCCGCTGGCCGCTTATTTCGAGAAAGCCGCCGCCGGGGCCAGCAAGCCCAAACAGGTGGCCAACTGGGTACTCAACGACCTGCCGAACCTCTTGAGCAGCGCCGCGCTGACGATCCAGGAATGCCCCATCGCTCCGGAGCACTTGCAGGAGCTCGTCAACGTCATTGAGGAAGGCAAGATCAGCGGCAAGCAGGGCAAGGAAGTCTTCGCCGAGATGTTCACCAGCGGCAAAACCGCCGGGGCGATCATCGAGGAGAAGGGCCTCAAGCAGGTCAGCGACGTGGGGGCCATCGAGGCGCTCTGCGCGCAGGCCATCGCCGCCAATCCGAAGGCCGTCGCGGAATACAAAGCGGGCAAGCTCGCTTCCATCAATTTCCTCAAGGGGCAGGTCATGAAGCTCTCCAAGGGCAAGGCCAACCCGGGCCTGGCGGGCGAAATCCTGGAACGCCAGCTGGCCGCCATTTAGCTTCGCCCCATGCGCTTTCACCAATTGATCCAAAACGCCCCCGGCTGGAAAACGCTGGAGGACGAAACGGCGTTTGAAAACCCATTCCTGGAGGTACACTTGGTGAACGTCGCCACGCCGCAGCGGCCCGAGGGGGCCCACTGGTCGGTGATCCACCGCAAGGGGGCCTGCGCGGTCGTTCCCATTACCGAGGAGGGCAACCTCGTCCTGGTGCGCCAGGAGCGGATTCCCGTCCGGGCGGATTTGTGGGAGTTCCCTGCCGGGCAGATCGACACCTCCGCGCCGCACACGCCGGAGATTATCCGCGAGACGGCGCTACGCGAGCTGCAAGAGGAAACCGGCTACGAACTGGCCCCCGGCGGCGAGCTCATCCCGATGGGGAAGTTTTTTTCCTCCCCGGGCGTCACCGACGAGCACACCTACCTTTTTTGCGCCCGCCCGGTGGTGCTCTCCCCTAAGGGAACGCATTACGACGCCTCGGAGGCCATCGCCGGAGCCCGCGCGTTCACGCCCAAGGAATTCCGCGACATGATCGCCTGCGGGGAAATCTGCGACGCCAACACGCTCTCGTGCTTTGCCCGGCTCACGGCGCTGGGGCTCTTGTAGAAAATCCTGCGTGCCTTCGCTCCATCGTGTGAGATAATTATCCCTTCCGATGGCCCTCTTAGACCGCCTTTTCCAGCTTCGCGAAACCGACGAACCCAAGCCGTTCCTCCAGCACTTGGAGGAGCTCCGCTGGGCGCTCATCAAAATGGCCATCGTGCTGGGCATCGCGATGACGGCCTGCCTCGCCTTTCAGAAGGACCTCGTGTGGCTGATGGAAAAGCCCCTCGCCACGGTCGATCCCTCGCTCGTCTCGAAGCTGCAAAACCTGGGCGTCATTGACCCGATCACGATCTCTCTCTCGCTGGCGTTTTACGCGGGGATCATCGCCTCCTTTCCGCTACTGCTTTTCTTCGTGGCGCAGTTCGTCCTCCCTGCGCTGACGAAAAAGGAAAAAAAGGTCGTATTTCCGGCGATCTTCATCGGGTTTGCGCTGTTCCTGACGGGCGTGCTGGTCTGCTACTTCCTGATTTTGCCCGAGACGCTCCGGTTCTGCTTTGATTACTCAAAATCGCTCAACTTCTCCCCCTCCTGGACGGTGCGCGAATACTTCTCTTTCGTCACCCGGATGCTGATTTCCTTCGGCGCAGCTTTTGAGCTGCCGGTCTTTGTCATGGCGCTGGTTTATATCAACGTGCTGTCGTTTAAAATCCTCAACCGGACGCGCCCCTACGCCTACATCCTGGTGCTGGTGCTCGCCGCGATCATCGCCCCCACGCCGGACCCCATTTCCTTCCTCGCACTAGGCATCCCCATGTGCCTGCTCTACGAGAGCTGCATCTGGCTGGCCCGGGCGCTGGAGCTCCGCCGCAACCCGACTCTCGAATGACCGAACGCATCCTTTTCCCCGCTGCAGCCATCGCCGCCCGCCTGGATGAACTGGCGGCCGAGCTGACCGCGTTCTACACCGGAAAACCGCTCACCGTCCTGGCGATCCTCAACGGCAGCCTGGTCTTCGCCGCCGACCTGCTCCGGCGCATCCCGCTGCCGCTTCGGCTGGAGTGCCTCAACGTCGCGAGCTACCACGGCGGCCTGGAGAGCAGCGGCGTCGTAACCTTCCAGCAAAACAACCTGCCGGACCTCGATGGGCGGCATGTCCTGATCCTGGACGACATCCTGGACACCGGCCGCACGCTCCATGCCGTGAAGTGCCGCCTTTTTAAGGAGACCCATCCGCTCGACGTGCGCGTGGCCGTGCTGCTCAAAAAGCGCAAAGAACGGGCCGAGCCGCTGGAAGCCGATTACGCGGGCTTTGAGATCGGCGATGAATTCGTCATCGGCTACGGCCTGGACTACGACGGCCGCTACCGGAACCTGCCCGAAGTGCGGGTGCTGGAGCCGTAACGCGTGCGCCGGGCTGATCGGCTTCCCTTTTGCCTCGTGGCATTATGAAAAAGATTCTCGTTTTCCTCGCGCTTTTGGGAGCGGCGCTGGCCTGGTTTGCGGAAGACAACTGGCGGCAGCAATCCCATCCGCCAGTCGCCATCGAAAATCTCTCAGCCGACGATCAGCGGCTGGCGACCGCCTTCGCCAACCGGCTGCGGAACTTCGCCGTCCACGGGCAAGGCGTGGTCACGCGGATCCTTCCGGATGACACCGACGGCATTGCGCATCAGCGGTTCATTCTTCGCCTCGGCTCGGGCCAGACGCTGCTCATCGCCCACAACATCAGCATCGCCCCCAGGATCGACAGCCTCAAAAAAGGAGACGCCGTGGAGTTTCTCGGCATCTATGAATGGAAGCCCGAAGGCGGCGTCATCCACTGGACCCACCGCGACCCGAAGGGCGGGCATTCGCCCGGCTGGCTCAAGCACAACGGCAGGACCTACCAGTAGCCGCTCCCCTTTTTTGGGCTACACCTTCACGCGCTCAATTTGCGCGCCGAGACCGTTCAACTTCTCGTCGATCGACTCATAGCCGCGGTCGATGTGGTAAACACGGTTGACCTCCGTGACGCCGCCAGCTCGCAGCCCCGCCAGAACAAGCGCCGCGCTGGCCCGCAAATCCGACGCCATCACCGGAGCCCCGCTCAGGCGCTCCACACCGTGGATGACGGCGCTGGCTCCTTCGAGCGTGATCTGTGCCCCCATGCGCTTAAGCTCCGCAACGTGCATGAACCGCTGCGGGAAAATGGATTCCGTAATCACGCTGATCCCCTGCCCCTCGGCCAACAGCGCGCACATCTGCGCCTGCATATCGGTCGGGAAAGCCGGGTAGGGCTCCGTGACAAGCTCCAGCGCCTTCGGCTTGCCGTTGCCGATGACCGTCAGCGTATCCCGCGTACACTCGATGCCGTAACCCGCGTCTACCAGCGCCGCGCTCACCGCCTTAAGGTGCTCGGGGTTGACCCGGCGCAGCGTCACGCGCGTTCCCGCGATCGCCGCGGCGACCATGAACGTCCCCGCTTCAATACGATCCGGTATGACATCGTGTTCCACCCCGTGGAGTTCCTCCACCCCCTCGATCACAATGCGGCGCGTTCCGGCGCCCTCGATTTTGGCGCCCATCGCGTTGAGAAAATTAGCCAGATCGACCACCTCGGGCTCGGCTGCGGCTCCTTCGATCACCGTCACGCCATCGGCCAGTACCGCGGCCATCATGACGTTATCGGTGCCGAGCACGGTGGAGCCGAATTTACCCCGCAGATTGATGTTCGTTCCGGTCAGCTTGGCCGCGAAAACTTTCACATTGCCGCATTCCACGCGCACCGCCGCGCCAAGGGCCTCGAAGCCACGCAGATGCAGGTCGATGGGCCGGTCGCCGATGACGCACCCGCCGGGAAGGGAGACAGTCGCCTCCATCTCGCGTCCGAGCAGCGGCCCGAGCACGCAGACCGACGCGCGCATTTTGCGCACAATGTCGTAGGGAGCCACGGTCTTGATTTTCTCCGCCCGCACGGTGACCGTCCCGCTGGCGCGCTCGACCTCGGCCCCCATGTGGCTCAGAATTTGCAGCATGTAGTGCACGTCACTCAGGTCCGGGACGTGCCGGATAATGCACGGCTCTTTGGTAAGAAGGCACGCGGCCAGGATCGGAAGGGCGGAGTTTTTGGAACCGCTGATCCGCACCGAACCGTTGAGGGGTTGCCCCCCGTGCACGAGAATTTTATCCATAGAAAGCTATCTAAGAAGAGAAAGAGGCGAACAAAAACCGAAGGATGCCTTGATAATCCGCCACGGCGCGGATGTCCCGATAATTTTGGGTCGCCAGTTCCGTTTGAAGGGCGGTCTCCTGCCCGATACCGATTTCGAGCACGAGCTTGCCACCCGGCTTAAAATGCCCCCTCGCGTCGGCGATGAGGCGCTCTATTATTTCCGTCCCCTTGGGGCCGCCGTCGAGAGCCAGGAGCGGGTCGCGCTGGACTTCGCGCGAAAGGGAGGCAATCTCGCCGCCAGGGATGTAGGGGAGGTTGGCCACGATCAGGTCGAACGCGCCGTCCACGGAGGAAAAGAGGTCGCTTTGCTGGAACTTGACCCGCTCGCCGAGGCCATGCCGGGCGGCATTCTCTCGGGCCAGGGCCAGCGCGTCGGGCGATACATCCACGGCCGTTACGTCAGCCGAAGGGAGCTCCGCCGCGAGGGTCAGGGCGATGACGCCGCTGCCCGTCCCGACGTCCAGCAGACACGGCACCTCTGGAAGCGGTTCTTTAAGAATAAGTTCCATCAACAATTCGGTTTCGGGCCGGGGAATGAGAGCGCGCGCATCGGTGGCGAAAACCCGGCCATGAAACTCGACCGTCCCGAGGAGATGCTGCAACGGCTCGCCCTGGGCGCGGCGGCGAACCAGGTCGCGCAAGGGGGCCAGCTCGCGCTCCCCCAGCGGGCGGTCGAACTCCATGTAAAGCTCGATCCGTTTTTTGCCCAATATGTGCGCGATCAAGTGCTCGGCATTGAGGCGCGGGCTCTCCACGCCATGCTTCGCAAAATACTCCGTGGTAGCTTGGAGCACCTCTAGGACGGGTTTCATGGGAGGGGCAAATAGATCACGCCCGCCGGAAAAGGACGAGGGAATTTCGCGGGAATTTAATAAACTCGCGTCATCGAAGAAGACGGAGGGAAAATGGGGTGGTCGACGGGACTCGAACCCGCAACAGCCAGAACCACAATCTGGAGCTCTACCATTGAACTACGACCACCATTTTTCCGGTTCAAACGCCCGCTTGGGCGGTGAAGGGAGGAGGACTTTATAGCGGATTTTTAAAATCGGAAACCAAAAAGTTCAGAAAAATCAAAGACACTTTTCACTTGCCTCCCCCTCGCCCCATGGTGTAACCGTTTTTCCGTGAAACTTTCCTTGCATTGGTGGCATTAGCAGACGGGCTCGCGGCTTCTCGCCGCGGTCGATCGCTTTTCCACCCTTGCGTCGAACTCTTTGCCCGATGATTCCAACCCTGAATCGTCGGGCTTTTTTTATATCCCAGACTGATCCCGAACCAAACCGACCCACACATGGACCTCAACTTCAAATTCAACGCCGACGGGCTCATCCCCGCCATTGTTCAGCAGACCAACAACGACAAGCCGACCGCCGGCCGCGTTGTGATGATGGCCTGGATGAACAAGCTTTCCATTGAAAAGACGCTCGAAACGGGGTTCATGCACTACTGGAGCCGTTCGCGCCAGAAGCTCTGGTTTAAGGGCGAGGAAAGCGGCCACACCCAGAAGGTGATTCGATGGTATGCCGACTGCGACCAAGACTGCCTGCTCTTCGAAGTAGACCAGGAAGGCGGCGCCTGCCACACCGGCTACGCCTCGTGTTTCTACCAAGGTTTCGACAAGGATGGATCGCCCCTGCCGATTACCGAAAATCGCCTTTTCGATCCAAACCAAGTTTACAAAAAGTGACTACCCATCTTATCAAGCCCAGCCGCGAGGAATTCCGCGAACTGGCAAAACAAGGCAACCTCATCCCCGTCAGCACGGAGCTGATTGCCGACGCCGAGACGCCCATCTCGGCCTTCCAAAAGCTCGACCGCGGAGGCTACACCTTCATGCTGGAGAGCGCCGAGAACGTCAACGAACGAGGCCGCTACTCGTTCGTCGGTACCGATCCGCGCATCCTCTTTACGGCCCGAGACCGCGAGATTTCGCTGACCGAGGCCGGGGAAACCCGCACCTACCAGGCCCCGGGCGATCCGCTCAAGGAGCTGGAGAAACTCATGGAGCGCTTCAAGCCGGTCAAGCAGCCCGACCTGCCCCTCTTCACCGGCGGCGCGGTCGGCTACATGGCCTACGACATGGTGCGCTTCTTCGAGCCAACCATCGGCGCGCTCCCGACGGAGAAAAATCCGCCCAACGAAGTGCCGGACATGGTGTTCCTCATCACGGACACCCTCCTCATTTTTGACCACCTGCTGCGCCGCCTGCGCATCCTTTGCAATACGCTGGTCGACGGGGACCCGGATACCGCCTACGACGTCGCGTGCGAGAAGATCGAGGCCCTCATGGAGCGCCTCTCCCGCCCCGCGTTCCTCCCGCCGGTCAACGTCCACTCGGAGGTGCCGCCGCAGGAAGTCCGGAGCAACACCACGAAGGAAGAGTTCTACGAAATCGTTCGCAGCGGCCGCAAATACATCGAGGCGGGCGACATCTTCCAGGTCGTCTTTTCCCAGCGCTTCGAGACCGATTACGAAGGCGACGCCCTGCAAATCTACCGGGCGCTGCGCTACATCAACCCGTCGCCGTACCTCTTCTGCTTCAAGTTCGCCGACGAGTTCGCACTCGTGGGCAGCTCGCCGGAAGTCCACGTGCGAGCGATTGACGGGAACATCACCATTCGCCCCATCGCCGGAACCCGCAAACGCGGCGCGACGGAAGAGGAGGACCTCGCCAACGAAAAGGACCTCCTCGCCGACCCGAAGGAAAAAGCCGAGCACCTCATGCTCGTCGATCTCGCCCGCAATGACGTAGGCCGGGTCTCCGAGTTCGGCTCGGTGAAAGTCACGGCCTTTATGACCGTCGAACGCTACAGCCACGTCATGCACATCGTCTCCAACGTCGTCGGGAAGCTCAAGCCCGAGGCCAACGGCTACGACGTGCTGCGGGCCACCTTCCCGGCTGGAACGGTCTCCGGTTCGCCCAAAGTGCGGGCCATGCAGATCATCAACGAGCAGGAAAAGAGCAAGCGCAAGGCGTACGCGGGGGCGGTCGGCTACTTCGGCTTCGACGGCAACCACGATTCATGCATCACGCTGCGCTCCGTGCTCCTCAAGGACGGCAAGGCGTTCATCCAGGCGGGCGGCGGCAACGTGGCCGACTCCACCCCGGAGGGCGAGTACCAGGAAACCGTGAACAAAGCCATGGCGGTCGTGCGGGCCATCGAGCACGCCAAGAGCGTGGACACCTCCTGCCATCACCACCATTAACAAAGGAGGAATACCCATGCTTTTAGTCATCGATAACTACGATTCGTTCACCTACAACCTGGTGCAATACTTCGGCGAACTGGGCGCGGACCTCCTTGTGAAACGCAACGACGAGATCACGCTTGAGGAAATCGAGGCGCTCAAGCCCGAGCGCATCTGTATTTCCCCCGGGCCCGCCACGCCCAAGGAGGCGGGGATCAGTTGCGAGGTCATCCGGCGATTTGGGCCCCGGCTTCCGCTCCTGGGCGTCTGCCTAGGCCACCAGGCCATCGGCGATGTGTACGGCGGCGACGTCGTGCGCGCGGGCCGCCTCATGCACGGTAAGACCTCCCCCATCCTGCACGATGGGAAGGGCGTTTTCGCCGGAATTCCGAGCCCGTTCGAAGCCACCCGCTACCATTCGCTCTTGGTAAAGAGAGAAACCTTTCCGTCCGTCCTCGAAATCTCTGCCGAAACGGCCGAGGGGGAAATCATGGGCCTGCGGCACCGCGAATACCCGATTCACGGCGTCCAGTTCCATCCGGAATCCATTCTTACCCTCGAGGGTAAGAAGCTGCTCCAGAACTTCCTCGATATGTAGAGGAAGTGGCAAGGCAGCGTCACCAAACAGACAACTGACTAACGCTAGAGAGGCGCTGGGGGGATTTCCCTCCAGCGCTTTCTCGTTATAATAGACGCGTTCCCTTGAGAGGCTCCCAGTCAGTGGTGCCAAACTGAAGACTGCTCTGGCTGACGAAGGTCAGTTCGGCCCCGTGGAGCTGAAAGTCGAAGGTCACGCAAAACGGGGTTTCGTAATAGTGGCAGATCACTTGCAGATGCGTCGGGCTCTTCCACGCGGCGGAGCAGGCCACTTTGCGGGGCCGCTGGTAAAAGAGCGTCTCCACGCCAAAGAAATTCTTCCCGTACCCGGCTCGGAAGGTCTCGCTCTCGGTGGCGGTTTCCAGCGTCACGGAACAAGCTTCGCCGGAAAAAGCCAGGGCGACGCGCCGGACTCCAGCGGAGTTTTCGGCCATTTGATACGCCACACGCTCCCGGGCCTCATGCATCTGGGCCGCGCAGGGACCCGCAATGGGCAGCGCGAGCGAAGCCGTGGACGCGCTCAGCTCCCGCAGCGCCTCGGGATCGCCCGGCAGCGCCTCATTGTGGAGCCCTGGCAGCAGAACCTCCCAAACCAGCGTCAAGACGGACTGCATGTTGGCCATCCCAGAGTTCATGGCCAGAACCAAGCCCGCCTCGGGAACCACCAGGGCGTATTGGCCAAAAGCGCCGTCGCCCCGAAAGCTCTGATGCTGGCCACGCCAGAAGTGGAACCCGTAGCCGAGCTTCCAGTCCGGGTTTTCGTTCATCGAATTGTCGATCTGCCACGAAGTCGCCAGCTCCAGGTATTCCGTCGGGATCACCTCCCTGCCCTCCCAGAGCCCCTTGGCGCGGATCGCCTCCGCAAAGCAGGCGACCTCCCCGGTGGTCAGGTAGAGCCCCCATCCGCCAAACGCAATCCCCCTGGGGCAGCTCTCCCAGAAGGCGTTCTGAATATTGAGCGGATGGAGCAAGCGCGGGTTGAGGTAATCGACCAGCGTTTCGCCCGTGACGCGGTTGAGAATCGCCGAAAGCATGTAGCTCGCCACGGAATTGTAAACAAACCGGGTCCCTGGGTCGTAATCCAGCGTGGAATCAAAAAACGCCCGAAAATAATCGCCACTCGCCGCGTACCGGAGCTGCCCCGCGACATCCTCCGAGTGGCCGCTCGACATCGTCAGCAGGTGCCGCACGGTCATTTGGGCGAAACGCTCCTGGGAATGCCGCGGCTTTTCCTCGGGAAAAAACCCGCACACCCGGTCCTCCAGCCCCAGCCGCCCTTCCCGGATCGCCCAGCCGACCGCAACGGAGAGAAAGCTCTTGCTCAGCGAAAAAAGCTGGTGAGGCACCTCCGGCCCATACGGCGTCCACCACCCCTCGGCGATCACCGTCCCGTGGCGCGAAAGCATAAAGCCGTGGGGGTGTTCAAGCTCGTCGAGCAGGCTCACCCACTTCTGAACAGTCCTGGAGGAAATGCCCTGAGCCTCGGGCGTGGAGCGGGGTAACTGAAATCGGTCGGTCATGGTACTTCAAGCGGGTTTCCGGGGGCCAATGCCGCCGGAGAAAAACCGGGATGTTAAAATCTTCGCCCAGGTTTCCAAGAAGCAATTCTTACCGGCGGCAAAATGGACATAGGAATTTTCTTTTCGTGCGCGCGGCGGCCATTCAGACTTACCCCATGCGCCGCGCCTTATATCCAGGCAGTTTCGACCCCGTCACCAACGGTCACCTCGATGTCATCGAGCGGGCCGCCCGTATTTTTGACGAGGTGGTCGTCACCGTCGCCTACAATGAGGAGAAAAGCGGCCTCTTCACCTTTCCCGAGCGGATGCACCTCCTGGAAAAAACCGTCGAGCGGCATCCGAATGTCCGAGTCAGCCAGTTTGAGGGCCTCCTCGTCAACTACGCCCGCTCCGTGGAAGCCAGCGTCATCATCCGGGGCCTGCGCGCCATATCCGACTTCGAGTACGAATTCCAGATGGCCCTCATGAACCGCAAGCTCGACTCCGAGATCGAGACCATGTTCCTGATGCCCAAAGAGGAGTACACCTACATCAGCTCCCGGCTGGTAAAAGAAATCGCAAGGCTGGGTGGCGACATCGAGGCGTTTGTGCCAGATTGTATCGCCCGGGCACTCAAGGAAAAATTTTCCCGAAAGAAGGTCATCGGCGTCGAAGCTCCCAACGACTAGAAGCCAAGAAGCCGCCCCTTCCCGAACCATCCCCGCCCGGGTCCCAAGCCATGAAAATTCACCTGAACCAAATCCCTCCGGGAAGCACCCTCCACATCGAGGGAGAGGAAGATCACGAAATTCTCGCGATCCAGGACGAGATCGTCCGCGTATTGAGCCCCGTGCGCTACAGCCTGGACGCCGGAGTCTCCGAAGGCGGCCTCTTCGCCACCGGTTCCCTATCCGTCGATCTCGAACTCCAGTGCGTGCGCTGCCTGACGCCCTTCCCCTACACCGTCGAGATTCCCGACTTCGCGGTTCAAATAGAGCTGGGCACTTCTGAGACAGTGGACTTGACGGAGGAAACGCGTGAAGATATTCTCCTCGCCCTGCCTCCCCATCCGCATTGTGACTGGAATGGCGCAAACCGTTGCGCCGGAGTGCTTAAAATAGAAGAGTCGGAACCGGCGCCCGAGCCTGGGAAACGAAATCCCTGGGCTAAGCTCGACCAACTCGTTAAACCAAAGGCCGATAAAGAGGCCTGAAAATAGGTCCAAAACAGGCCAACAAATAGACAGAAAGATTCGATATGGGAGTCCCAAAACGCAAAACTTCGAAAATGCGCCTTCGCACCCGCAAGGCCGCCAACCGTTGGCACGCCGACAAGCTCGGGAAATGTGGCCAATGCGGCAGCACGGTCCGGTCTCACACGGTTTGCCCCGCTTGCGGGTACTATGCCGGCCGTCAGGTCGTCACGGTTGAGGCCGCGTAATTCCCCAGCCCCATCTTAAATTCAGCCGTCCCGCCGCGTGTGGGGCGGCTGTCTTTTTCTCCGCGGAGAGGGGTGTACTGTGCCCTTTTTCGGGCTAATCCGCGGACATTTTACTCTTAAATCCCTCTTAAAACCAAAAGCATGAAAATCGCGCTCGATGCCATGGGCCACGATGAAGGCCCCGCCAAGCTTGTGGAGGGAGCCGCGCTGGCCCTCGCCGAATTTCCGGCCATCTCCCGCCTCTTCCTGACGGGCGACACCCCCCGGGTCGAAGCCGAGCTCAAGCGCATCGGCTGCAACGACCGGCGCATCGAGATCGTCCATTGCACCCAGGTCGTCGAAATGAGCGACCATGCCATCGACGCCGTGCGGAAAAAGAAGGATTCGTCCATCGCCCGCGCCGTCGATCTCGTCAAAAGCGGCGAGGCCGAAGCCGTCGTCAGCGCCGGGCACACCGGGGCGAGCGTCGCCGCCACAACCATCAAACTGCGGATGCTTCCCGGCATCGAACGCCCGGGCATCGCCGCCACCATCCCGACCGAAACCCGGCTTTTCGTCCTGATCGACGCCGGAGCCAACCCTGAGCCGACCCCCATGCAGATGGTCCACAACGCCATCATGGGCTCGGTTTACTCGAAGTACGTCCTCGGCTACAACAATCCCTCCGTGGGCCTCATGTCCATCGGCACCGAGGACGAGAAAGGCAACGAGTGCACCCGGGCCAGCTTCGACCTCATCAAAAACTGCCCCGGCCTCAACTTCCGAGGCAACATCGAAGGGCACGACCTTTTCTTAAACCCGGTGGAAGTCGTCGTCACCGACGGTTTTACCGGCAACGTCATCCTCAAGACCAGCGAAGCCATTTGCAAAGCCATCTTTAGTTGGCTCAAACGGGAAATCTGCAAGAGCCCCGTCCGCAAAGTCGGCGCGCTGCTCGCCAAGGGGGCGTTTGTCAGCATCCGCAAACGGACCAGCGCCGACGAGTACGGTGGGATGCCGCTCCTGGGCATCAACGGCGTTTGCATCATCGGGCACGGGGGCAGTTCGCCCGTCGCCGTCAAGAACGCCATCCGCATGGCAACACAGAGCATTTCCCAACAGGTCAATCCCCTGATTGTGGAGCAAATCCAACGCTACAATGAACAAGCAGCAGCCTCGCACCACGCGCCTGCATAAACCCAAGCGCACCGTCTCCGTCATCGCCACCGGCAGCTACGTTCCGCACAAGGTTCTCACCAACGCCGACCTGGAAAAGCTCGTTGACACCAACGACGAGTGGATCACGACGCGCACCGGCATCAAGGAACGCCGCATCGCCGCGCCCGAGGAGACCACCAGCAACATGGCCGCGAAGGCTGCCCAGGCCGCCTTGGACCAGGCCGGGATCAGCGCCGAGGAGATCGACATGATCATCGTCGGCACCGTCACGCCCGACATGCAGTTCCCCAACACGGCCTGCCTCGTGCAAAATCAGATCGGCGCCAAACACGCCATCTGCTTCGACCTTTCCGCCGCCTGCTCCGGCTTCCTCTACGGCATCGAGATCGCCCAGCAGTTCATCTCCAGCCGCTCGTGCGACACCGTACTGGTCATCGGCGCCGATAAGCTCTCCACCATCGTCGACTGGACCGACCGCAACACCTGCGTCCTCTTTGGCGACGGCGCGGGCGCGGCCATCCTGCGCCACCGTCCCGGTTCGCACGGCATCATCCACACGACCCTCGGGGCCAACGGCGACTACGCCGAGATCCTTCACATGCCGGGCGGCGGCAGCAAGCTCCCCCTGACCAAGGAGAACATCGAAGCGCGCCCCAACACCATCAAGATGAACGGCAAGGACGTCTACAAACACGCCGTCACCGCCATGGTCTCCGCAGCCCACCAGACCCTCGAAACGGCGGGCCTCACCGCCAAGGATCTCGCCTGCGTAATCCCGCACCAAGCCAACCTGCGCATCATCGACGCCATTGGGAGCCGCCTCGGACTGGGACAGGACAAAGTTTTCGTCAACCTGCAAAACTACGGCAACACCAGCGCGGCAGCCGTAGCCATCGCCCTCGACGAAGCCAACCGCACCGGCCGGATGAAGAAAGACGACTACATCCTGCTCGTCGTCTTCGGTGGCGGCCTCACGTGGGCTTGCTCCGCCATTCAGTGGTAGGTATTCTTCCAGAGAATGCTCACCGACAGCCACGCTCACCTGGATTTCCCCGAGTTCGAAGGGCAAATCGACGCCGTTCTTGAACGGGCGGCCCAGGCGGGTGTGACGCGAATCGTCACCATCGGCACCACGCTCGAAAGCAGCCGCAAAGCGCTCGAAATCGCGGAAAAGCACCCGCAAATCTACGCCGCCGTCGGCATCCACCCCGGCTCCGCCCACGAAACCGACCCGGCCGATCTCGCCGGTTTGCGGGAAGTGGCAGCCCACCCCAAAGTAGTCGCCATCGGCGAAACAGGGCTCGATTACTACCGGCTGCCGGAAACGGGCGTCGCGGAAATCAAGGCCGCCCAGGCCCGCTTCTTCACGGCCCACCTCGAACTGGCCGCCGAGCGGGGCCTCAACGTCTGCATCCACCAGCGGGGCGAATGTTTTCAGGAAACCCTCGCCTTGATGGAACCCTTCGCGGGGAAATTCCGGGCCGTCTTCCACTGCTTTGGCGGTTCGCCCGCCGACGCCCGGCGCCTCGTCGCCCTGGGGCACCTCATCTCGTTCACCGGGATTGTGACTTTTAAAAACGGCCACCTTATGCAATCTTGCGCTGCTTCCATTCCCAGCGGGAGCTATATGGTCGAAACAGACAGCCCCTACCTCGCGCCGGTTCCCTTCCGGGGAAAACCGTGCGAACCAGCTTTCACCCGCCAAACCGCCGAGAAAATCGCCGACCTGCGCGGAGAGCCCCTCGAACGGGTCGCCGCCGACACCGAAGCGGCCGCCAGCGCCTTCTTCCGCTTCGCCTCGTAGTCTATGGCCTCCCCCAAACCGTTTGTATTCCACGACCCGGCGGGCAAACGTTGGTCGCGGTTGCGCCTTTCCGGGATCTTCGCCGCCCTGGTCATCCTGACAGCGCTCACCGGGTTCACCCAGTCGCTTTTCGTCAAGCCGCAGCTGCGCCTGCCACAGCAAGTCCGGCAGATCAAGGGACAGCTGCGTGCCATCGCCCAGCAGGCCGACCTCGCCCAGCCGAAGGTGATGGACTGGCAGAAATTCACCAAAACCAACCTCTCCAACAACCCCTACGGCCCTGGCCGCGCCGCCGCCCAGCGCCAAGCCGCCGTGGCCCCCCGGCCCAAGGGTTCGCAAGGCATCCGGGCCGCCTACTATTGCGACTGGGACCCCGAAAGCCTCCGCTCCCTCACCGAGCACGGCTCGCAGATCACCCACCTTTTCGCCGAGTGGGGCACCATGCTCGACGGCGAGGGCAACGCCTATTTCCAGGACATCAGCAAGGTCCAGCGCGCGGCCGCCGGGCAGAACGTCACGCTGGTGCCCATCCTGACCAACCTCAACGGCCGCCAGTGGGTTCCCGAGGCGGTCGAGGGCCTCGCCAACGGCCCCGCCGAGCGCCGGGCCAACTTCGTCATCAAGCTGCTTTCCGCCATCCAGGAAGCCAAGGCGGGCGGCATCATGCTCGACTGGCAACAGGTGGACCCCGCCAACCGGGCCAACCTGACGATGCTCGTCGAACAGATCGCCCACGCGCTCCACGCCGTCGGCAAGGAGCTCTGGCTCCAGGTACCGATGAGCGAGGAGATCAACAACTTTGACCTGGGCCGCCTCACCGGCACCGTCGATCACTTCGTGGCGAGCCTCTGCGACGAAACCTCTGATGATGAGCCCGCCGGGCCCATCGCCTCGCAGGACTGGTTCGAAGGCTGGCTCAAAGTCATCGACGACTACGACTGCTCCGACCTCTGGGTGGCCACTCTCGGCTCCTACGGCTACGACTGGACCGAGGGCAAACGGCGCGGCGAGGAAATCTCCTTCCGCGACGCCATGAGCCGCGCCAGCTACGCCGGGGTAAGCACCGTGGAGACCGGCACCGTCAGCTTCAACCCCACCTTCAGCTACCAGGAGCCGGGCGGCAACCACACCGTCTGCTTCCTGGACGCCATCACCTTTTTAAACGAGCTCCGGGCGGTCAAAAAAATGGACCTCTCCGGCGTCGCCATTCAGCGCCTGGGCGAGGAGGACCCGCAAATCTGGGACGTCCTCAACTGGAAAGACCCAGACGCCCCCGCCCCCGCGGCCCTTGAGGCGCTGGGAAAAATGCACACCTCGGATTGCGTCACCAACGTGGGCCAGGGCGAAGTCATCACCGTGGACGACACGCGCGACGACGGCGTGCGGGTCATCAAGAAGATCAACGAGCGCTACGCCGCCACCTACACGGCGGATTTTCCCACCTACCCGACCGTTTTCCACGAAGGCGCGGGCGACGAGCACGCCATCACGCTGAGCTTCGATGACGGGCCCGACCCGAAGTGGACACCGAAGATCCTCGACATCCTCAAAGCGCACAACATCAAGGCGCTCTTTTTCATCCTCGGGGTGCAGGCGGAGGCTAATCCCGGGCTGGTCCAACGGATCGTCGCCGAGGGGCACGAGATCGGCAGCCATACCTACACGCACCCGAACGTCGCCGAAATTTCCAAAAAACAACTGGAGCTGGAGCTCAACGCCACGCAGTTCCTCCTCCAGAGCATCACCGGGCACAGCACCATCCTCTTCCGCCCGCCCTACAACGCCGACTCCAGCCCGAGCCGCCTCAAGGAAATCCTCCCGCTCAAGCAAGTGCAGGACGAGCTTGGCTACCTGATGGTCATGGAGGGCATCGACACCGTGGACTGGTCCAAGCCGGGCGTCAACGCCATCGTCGAACACGTCAAGGAGGAGCGGGACCTGGGCAACATCATCCTGCTCCACGACGCGGGGGGCAACCGCGCCCAGACCGTCGAAGCCCTGCCGAAGATCATCGATTACCTCCAGGAGCGCGGCGACCGCATCGTCCCGCTTTCCGAACTGCTCCATATCCCGAAAGACGAGCTGATGCCGCCGCTCAATAAAACCCAGCAGCCCTATGCGCGCATGGTCACGGGGGTCGGCTTTGCTATCTGGCACCGCATTTTGCAGGGCCTCTGGGCCTTCATGATCACAGCCACCGGGCTCGTCGTCGTGCGCGGGCTCATCGTCGCCGCGCTGGCCGCTTTTCATCACCGCCGCAACAAGGTGGCCGCTCCCGCTTTCACCCCGCCCATCAGCGTCATCATCGCCGCCTACAACGAGGCCAAGGTGATCGCCAGCACGGTCGAATCGGTGCTCAATACGGATTACGCGGGAGCCATGGAGGTCGTCATCGTGGACGACGGATCGAGCGACGAAACCGCCGCCATTCTGGAGGGCCTTGCCCAGGCCGAGCCGCGCATCCGCTTCCGCAGCCAGCCCAACGGAGGCAAATCGCAGGCGCTCCATACGGCGCTGAGCATGGCGCGAAGCGAAATCCTCGTTTTCCTGGACGCCGACACCCGTTTTGAGCCCCGGACCATCGGCGAACTGGTCACCCCGCTGGCCGATCCGAAGGTCGGCGCGGTCTCTGGCCACGCCAAGGTGGGTAACCTGAGGCGCTTCATCGCCCGCTGCCAGAGCCTGGAGTACACCTGCGGCTTTAACTTGGATCGCCGCGCCTACGCCGTCTGGGACTGCATCACCGTAGCCCCCGGGGCCGTGAGCGCGCTGCGCCGCGCCGCGCTGGACGAGGCGGGCGGCTTCAGCCTCGACACCCTGGCCGAAGACACCGACCTCACACTCTGCCTCCACCGCTTCGGATACAAGGTCGCCTATGCCCACAACGCCGTGGCCTGGACGGAAGCGCCCGAGACCCTCCGCAGCCTGGCTAAGCAGCGCTTCCGCTGGGCGTTTGGTACCCTTCAGTGCCTTTGGAAGCACGCTGACCTTCTCTTCAACCCCGAGTTCAAGGCCCTGGGGTGGTTCGCCATCCCGAGCGTCTGGTTCTGCCAGATCCTGCTCGTGGCCATCACGCCGCTGATCGACGTGCTGCTCATTTTCTCCATCCTGGCGGGCGACGCCGCGGCCATGGCGGTCTTTTTCGCCGCCTTCCTGGCCATGGACATGCTGCTGGCCGTCATCGCGTGCGCTATGGACGACGAGCCGATCCGCAAATCGTGGCTGATCATCCCGATGCGATTCATCTACCGGCCACTCCTGAGCTGGGTGGTCTGGCTCTCGATCTTAAAAGCGTGCAAGGGCGCCTGGGTCACCTGGGGTAAGCTCGAACGCACCGCCAGCGTGGAGGTCAAAATCAGATGAGGACGTTCGGTTTTCACACGAAGGGCATTTTTCACTTGATGAGGACCCCTGTGTTGGCCCTTTCTCTGGGGCTTTCCCTGGCGCTCTCCGGGTGCAAGCCCTCCTCCGCACCCGAACCCAAGGACGAGGGGCCCCTCACCGTGGCCGTGCCGGAAAAAGGGGCCTACACGGGGGCTTATATCGACTTCGGCGACAACGAAGACGAGGTGACGCTCGAAGGCATCGAGGCCTTCGAAAAGCTCGTGGGCAAACACCAGGCGATCATCGCTTCCTCCAGCTACTGGGGTGAACAGAGCTTCCCATCGGCCAATCTGAACATCATCCGCCGCCACAACTGCGTTCCGTTGGTTTTCTGGTCGCCGTGGGACAAACCCTACGAGCAGGAGCGCGGCCCGGATCGCTTTTCGCTCACCTCGATCATCGAAGGCCAGTGGGACGCCTACATCGACAAGTGGGGCGACGCGGCGCGCGATTACGGGCACCCGATTTTTGTTTCCTTCGCCAACGAAATGAACGGCACCTGGTTCCCGTGGTCCGGCTTCTTCTACGGAGGCGGCACCAAGATCCCTGGCACCCCGTCGCCCTACATCCAGCCGGGCAAAAAATTCCCCGAGGGGCTCCCAGGGCCGTTCCAGGGACCCGAGACCTTCAAGAAAGCCTACCGCCACGTCGTCGACCGGGTGCGCGCACGCGGAGCCCACAACGTGCTCTGGGTCTTCCACACCGTCAACTACTCCACGCCCCAGGATACCTGGAACATGATCGGCCAGTACTACCCCGGGCCCGACTACGTGGACTGGCTCGGCTACAGCGTCTACGGAATGCAGTTCACCGACGAGGATTGGTGCGGCTTCGGACCCCTCATCAGCTGGCCCTACATGGAGATCTGCGCGCTCGATCCGACGAAACCGGTCATGCTGGCCGAATGGGGCGTAGGCGAGTTTCCGCAGTTCGGCAACAAAGCCTGCTTCGTCAAAGACGCCCTGGGAACCATCGAGGCCCAGTACCCGCGCATCAAAGCCGCCGTCTTCTGGCACGAACGCTGGCAGAACCCCAACGGCGAATACTCCAACCTGCGGGCCAACTCCTCCCCGGAATCGCTTGCCGCCTACCGCCAGGGCGTCGCCAATCCGTTCTGGCTCGACCGCCCCATCCTGGTTCCCGCTTCCCCGGCTCGGGGAACCAAGTAGTTGGCATCAGGCGGCTTTCGGGTTGAACTTCGCCGCGAGTTCGTCCGTAATAGCTACTCCAGATGGACCAGACCACCACACCCATTTCCTCGCACCAGCCCATCGGCGTGTTTGATTCCGGCATCGGCGGCCTCACCGTCGTCGCCGAGCTCCGCCGCCGCCTGCCGCACGAGGCCATCTTCTACATCGGCGACACGGCGCGCGTCCCCTACGGCAATAAAAGCCAGGCCACCATCGAGCGCTACTCCGTCGAGATCAGCGAACTGCTCCTCACCCGGGGGGCGAAGATGATCGTCGTGGCGTGCAACACCGCCTCCTCTCAGGCGCTCCCGCAGTTGGAGCACCTCCTGCCGGTGCCCGTCACGGGCGTGATCCTGCCGGGAGCCAAGGCCGCCGTGGCCCGGACAAAGAACGGCCACATCGGCGTCATCGGCACGCGGGCCACCGTCCGGAGCGGCGCCTACGAGAAAGCCATCCACGCGCTCGCCCCGGAAGTCCGCGTCACGAGCAAGGCGTGCCCCATGCTGGTGCCAACCATCGAGGAGGGCTGGCTCCAGAGCAGCATCACTGACGCGATTATCGCCGAATACCTGGGTGACCTGACGGAAAGCGGCATCGACACCCTCGTCCTGGGCTGCACGCATTACCCGCTGTTGAAAAAGGCGCTCGCGCGCTACCTCGGCCCCGACATCCGGCTGGTCGATTCTGGAGAAAACTGCGCCATCGCCGTGGGCGAACTGCTGGAAACGCACCGCCTGAGCGCCCCTAAGGAGGCTCAAGGCTCGCTCCAGGTGGCCCTCACCGATCCGGCCGACGTTTTCCTCACCGTGGCTGAAGAGGCCCTCGGCCTGAGCGTCGGGGAGATTCACACCGCCCAGGTGCAGAAGTAGCAAAGGGCGGCTTACCCAGGCCAGATCAGCTTGGCGGTGTCAAAGCCGCTGGCGCGCGCCTGTTCCAAAAGGCGGTCTCTGACCTCGGGGTCGATTTGCGGCTCCCGGGCGAGAATCCACAGGTAGGAGTAGCTCGGCCCCGCCACCATGGCATACCGGTAGTGCTCCTGGTCCAACGCAATAATATGGTAGGCTCCCCAGAAGGGTCCAAAAAACGAGACCTTTAAACTGCCCCGGTCTGGCGAACCGCAAAACCGGGCGATGCCCCGCGATTGCTTCCAGCAGCCTTTTCCCGGATCGAAGCCGCGATTAAGGACCTCCAGCGAACCATCGAGCCGGAGCGAATATTCCGCCGTGGCCTGGGTGAGGCCGCGTTCGAACCAATGATCCATCCGGGCGATTTCGTACCATTTGCCCAGGTAGCGAGCGGGCTCGAAGCCGTGCACTGCCGAAAGCCCTTCCGGCATGGAAACTTCTCCCCGCAAGATCCGCAGAAGGCCGAGCATGCCACAATCTCGCACCGAATCCCCATCTTGGCGACCTGAATACGAGAGCGTCTTATGACGGCCCGGCTCCCCCCACTACTCCCCCAGCAAATCGGGCCGGTTCTTACGGGTTTTTTCGAGCGCCATGTTGTGCCGCCACTTGGCGATCTCGGCATGGTGGCCGCTAAGGAGGATATCCGGCACCTTCCAGCCCCGGAACTCCAGCGGGCGCGTGTACTGCGGAAACTCCAGGAGCCCGTCAGAAAAAGAATCCTCCGCGGCCGAGGCTTCGTCGCCCAGGACGCCGGGAATCAGCCGCACAATGGCGTCGGTAACGACCACGGCGGCAATGGCCCCATTGGTCAACACGTAGTCGCCGATGGAAAGCTCGTCGTCCACCAGTTGGTCGATCACTCGCTGATCAATCCCCTCGTAATGCCCGCACAGGAGGATGAGGTGCTGGTTACGGCAGGCGTATTCCTGCGCGATCTGCTGCTTGAAAGGCCGCCCGGCGGGGGTCATCAGGATGACGCGGCTCTCCGGAGTTTTGAGCGCCTCCACGGCGGCAAAAACCGGCTCGCACTTCATCACCATCCCCTGGCCGCCGCCATAGGGGGCGTCGTCCGTGGTCAGGTGCTTGCTGGTGGCCCAGTTGCGAATGTTGTGGACGTGCAGCGAGGCGAGCCCCTTCTCCTGGGCTCGTTTCATCATGCTTTCGGCCAGTGCGCCTTCGCAAAGTCCGGGGAACAGGGTCAAAATATCAATACGCACCCGCCCAACATACCAAAGCAGGGCCGCGCCGCAATGGCCGGATCATTTTTGCCCTACAAATGCCGGAAGGTTGAGTTCCCCGAGGCCTTACGCTCCAGGATCACCGCCTCCAGGGCCCCCCGCGACAATTCGTCCTTGCGGCAGGCGGCGATGGCTTCGGCATCCGGAAGGTCCGCCCCGTCCTCATCGGAAAGCGCGATTTTTCCCACCGTCCAGGCCTCGACAGCCAGTTCGAGCGCCTCGGACTGCCCCAGATCGGCGCTGGCCCGGTCGTGAAGGAAGCGCTCCATGGCATGCGCAGAGCTTTCCCGGCCCGAGATCACGGCAAAGGGCTCCGGGCGGTCGCCAATGGCGCTGCTGTTAACCTTAAAGGCCCCGTCGTAATCGAGCTGAAGCAGTAAATCCGGCTCATCATGGTGGCCAAGCTCCACAAAGAGGAGCCGGGCCAGGAAAGGAGAGCCGTAGATCTGCTCAAAGGCGGTTTTCAGCGCGGGGCTCAGCGAATAGGCCGCCATGCGACGCAGCGAGACGTCGCAGGCCGAGCGGTTAAACCCCTCGGCACTGGCCACCTCGATGGCGCTCATGCGCAGCCGCTCGATGTCGCCCGGGTGGCCGATCGCCCCCAGGGCAATGCGGTCGTAGATTTCGAAGAGCTTCTTCTGGCCGTAGCTGACGGTCACCATAAGCACCCCGTCGGCGCAAATCAGAGCCACAATCGGGCTCCCGGCGGCAAGCTGCTCGTGAATGTATTCGCGGCGGTTCTGGATCGCCTCGACCCAACGGTACGGTTCTTCGGTCATTCGGTTTCGGTGGTTAAGAGCACGGCGTTCTTTGGCAGCGACTGGAGGTCGCGTTGATAGGCTTTCGCCAGGACGGCTTCGGGCACGGTGGTAATGCCGCCTTCGTTGACGATCTTAATGATCGGGTAAACCTGCGCATGGCGATCCACCCCGCCGGTGGCCGTGTCGTTCTGCGCGGCGGTGTCGAGTGCGCGCAGCGCCAGCAGGAGGGCCTCCTCCTCGTTCATCTTGGGCAGCGGGCGCGGCCCATAGGCGTTGGCGTATTGCAACACTGCCCGGACGGACGGCGAACCGGACCCCGAGGCGGCAAAGTCGGCCACCTCAAAGCGGGCTCCCATCACATCGTAGAAGTAGAGGCGCGGCGTCGCGGCCTGGATATCGTAGGAGGCAAAGAGCGGCACCACCACCCCCACCCCCTGCATGGCAAAGCCGAGATTATCGCGCAGCAGCTTGGAGAGCGCCCGCACCTTCCCTTCGTGGCTCAGCTCCTGGAGCTGGCTGCGGCGGTAGAACTGGAACGTGTGCTCCAGCATCCGGGCCATTTCCCAGGCCGTGGCCGGAACCCCGGCAATGGCCATGAGTGAGTATTGGTCGATCTCCAACACCTTGTCAGCGCGGTCGTAGACCACGAGATTCCCGGCCGTGGCCCGGCGGTCGCCCGCCACGAGCACGCCGCCGCAGAATTTAAAGGCCAGGATTGTCGTTGCCTGGGTGACCGGTACGCCGCCGATCGTCGCGGCAGCCGAGGCCGCCGAGGCGTTCATTGCGGGAATCGGCGGCGGCTCCTGCAGCACACCATGGCGCCGCAGCACCTCCGCGAAATCCGGCATCCGGGCAAAGGTTTCCTCCGCTTGGGGGTGAAATGTATTCATTGGCCAGTGCGTTGGCGGTAGCGTTTGGATTGGTCGGGGTCCACCCGGCGCATCCGTTTGAGCAAATCCCGGGTATCGGGCCGTGACACATCCGGCGAGTGGGGTCCACCGCCGTCTCCCTGTTTCGGGCCCCAGGGTGTAGGGGCCAATGGTTGTTGAGTCCTCTCTGGCATATCTTTTGTTCTCGTTGAAAACTCTCCGCAGAGCTTGCCTTCACCGTGCAGCCATGAGAAAGGTAGAGCCATGCATCGTTGGTTTCGTTTCTGCGCTTTGATCGCGCTTATGGCTTTTACCCAACGCCCGGCTGCCCAGGCAGAGGACCAAGTCCCCCTCTCTAAACACCAGCTTCGGCCCACCCCCGCGCAGGTGGTTCAGCACGGGTTTGAAGAGCAGAATAAACGCCTCGACCAGATCGCGGCTCAGCTCACCGCATTGGCCGATACCCAGAAGCAGATTGTAGATACGCAAGCCAAACAGCTTGAGGCACTTACACAAAAGACTGAGCTCCAGGCAAAGCAGATTGAGACCCTGAACGACCAGCTCAATCGCCTCAATACCGCCCTCCTCGCCCGGCCCTCCGCCGCGCCCGTTCCCGATACCGCCAGCCACCTTTCTGGCCCCTCCGTACAGACCTCCGCCCCCACCACCGCGGCGGGCGACTCCAGCGTCCCTGCAATCGCGAGAGCCGAGCCGGTTCATAGCGACGCGCCCAACGCCGCCGGGCAGCTCACACATGTGGTCAAACGGGGAGAAACCCTGACGACCATCGCCCGGGCGCATAGTACGAGCGTCTCGGAGTTACTCAGCGTCAACAAGATCGAGGATGAACGGAAATTGCAGGTCGGGCAGACGCTGATCCTCCCCAAGGGTGCCACGCCGCAAGCAGCCCCTTCCGCTTCAACTTCCCCCACCCCCCAAAACAACCCTTAACCCCCCAAAAAAAAGAACATGGAAGACATTGCCAAATGGTACCTCATGAAAAAGGACGGCGACGACGTGTTTGGACCGATGCCGTTTTCGCAGCTTCATCAATGGGCCGTAGACGCCTTCATCTCGCCGCTGGACAAAGTCTCCAGCGACGGAACCACCTGGGTTAAGGCGCCCATGATCCCCGAGCTGCACATGGACTACCTGGTGGGCGTTGAGCCGGGGTCCTTCTACGGGCCGACCACCATTGGCGCCATCCGCGAGTTCTACAACAGCGGCGAAATCTCCCTGGATACCACTTTAACCAACTGCCAGACCGGCGAAGCCCGGACGCTCAAGGAATTCACCCAAGTCTTCCAGCCGCCGGAAATCCCCTCCCCCGCCACCATCCGCGTCAGCGCCCGCGACAGCCTGCAAGCCCGCGTCAGGGAACTGGAGGAAGCCCTCGTCCACGAACGTTTTCTTCGCAACACCGCTGAGGAGCTAAGGGCCAAGGCCGAAGCCCGCACGGCCGAGCTGGAGGACATCCTCGGCATTGGCAAAAACAGCGAGGATGCCTGAAGCCCACTAGCGCGCCGCCCTCAAAGGAAAGCGCCACCCCCAGCCATCCCCGAACCTTCTTTATGATGTTTTTTCGTCGTTCTATCGTGATTCTCCTGGCAAGCGCCAGCCTGGCCATGGCCACCGGCACCGCCCCGCTGACGCCCAAGGAGCTAGCCTCCGTAATGCAGGTGGAGGAAATCTCCATCCCGACCCCTGCCGAGCTGATGGCCGCCCTCAACAAGGTCGCCAAGCCGAACTGGCAATCGCGCTATCGAACGCCGATCCCGACGAGCTTCTCCAGCCGGGCGCAGATCGCGCTCAACCTGGGCGGCCTGGTCGCCGACGGCTACATCGCCATCGAGGCCGAAGACGCCCAGCAGGTCAAAAACACCGGCAAAGACATCATCGCCCTGGCCAAGAACCTGGCCGTGAGCGAAAGCGTCATCGCCCGGGGCAACAGCATCTTTGATTTCGCCGAGCGCAACGAGTGGAACACCCTCAAAGAGGAGCTCGAAGCCACACAGAACGAGGTCAAGCTCTCCCTCCAGCAACAGCACGACGCCGGGCTGGTCAGCCTCGTCAGCATCGGAGCGTGGATTCGCGGGACCGAGATCGTCAGCGGCTGGATCGCCGACAACTACACCCCGGCGGCCGCCAAGCTGCTGCGCCAGCCGGAAATCATCGCCCTGATGCGCTCCAAGCTCGAAGGCCTGCCGCAAAAAGCCAAGGACGACCCGGTCGTCGCCGAGCTCGCCGAAGGGCTGCCCCAGCTCCAGGCGCTCGTCTCTTTTTCCAGCGACAAAACGCCTTCCCTCAACGATGTTAAAGAGATAAAAGAGGCGTCCAGCCAGCTCATGAAACGGATTTCCACCAAGCCCACCACGAAGGAGAAAAAGCCATGAGAAGCACCTTGGCACTCCTCTTTATGCTGACCCTGGCAGTGGCCAAGGCCGACCCCGCCAAAACCGACCCCGCCGGGCCCTCCGACATCGAGGTCAAGGCCCGCTCCAGCGCGCTCGAAGTCGCCGGAGCCTTCTCCAACGAGGGCTTTAAAACGCGCGACAGCCACATCTTCCTGCCGGTTTCCCGCAAGGAACCCAAGTTTGTCCAGGTCAACCTCTACAGCGGCAACCAGTATTGGTTCATCGCCGCCGGAGCGGGCCCGGCCCGGAAGATCGCGGTCACGGTTTTCGACGAAAAAGGAAAGCCGGTGCCGACTGAATTCTACGAAAACGAAGCACAAGCGGCCGCGGGCTTTTCGCCCCAGGCCAGCGGTCCGTACATCCTCCGCATCCAGGAGCTTGAAGGCGACCCGGCCACCGTTTGTCTGCTCTATAGCTATAAATAATCAGGCGCCCTACAAAGCCCAAAGATACTTGAAGAGAGAGAGGGGAATCCATGGAATCCGCAACCAAGACTACTGAAAAAATCTCTGGCCCCAGAGTAAAACAATTCTCCATCTTTCTGCCCAATAAAGTGGGCATTCTGGCGGAGATTGTGAAGCTCCTGAAAGACCGGAGCATCGACGTGCTGGCACTGGCCATCCAGGACTCGGCTGACTGTGCCATCGTGCGCATTATCGTCAGCGATCCCGAGCAGGCGCAGGAGCTTTTCGAACTGCACGACGTCCCGTTTTCCGTCAGCAACGTCCTGGTGGTGGAACTGCGCGAGGGGGCCAGCGAGCTCTCGAAGCTTCTCTCCGCGCTACTCATGGCCGAGGTCAACATCCACGGCAGCTACGGCCTGCTGCCCCGCCCCCGCGGCAACACAGCAATGGCGCTGCACGTGGAGGACAACGACTGCGCCGTGGCCGTGCTCACAAGCCACAGCTTCAGAATCTTGAGCCAGCTCGATATTTCCCGGTAATATTACCGGCAATACCCTCCGCGGAACACCGGCAAAAAAATACGGGGATGGCTCGCGCCATCCCCGCCGCGTCTCCAATCTACCCATTCACCTGCAAATACGGCAGGACCCGATATTATTCGGGCCCCACGGCCAGGGCCGTTCGAAGTTATTGCTCTCGGGGTTGTAGCAGCGGTCGTCAGTCGGACGCACCGAGACGAACACCAGCTTGGTCCGCGGCGCGCAGGGGTTGTTTTCCACCCTGATCTCCCCCACCGGCGGCAGCGCCGGGCAGGCCGCGTCGCGTTTGATTACCGTAGTCATCGTGCTTGCGCAAGCCGGCCTGCAAACCTCCTTGGCCTCCAAAACCGGCGCGGGCGCGACACACTCCCGGGTCATCACACATTCTCTTACCGGCGGAGTGCATTCACAGCCCGAAACCAATGCCACCACCGCCCCCAGTCCACAAAATCCCAGTGTTTTCATAATTGGCGAATCCCCTATTTAACCGGCGTTCGGGCTTTCGGGAAAAAGCGGCCGGGAAAAGATTGCCGGGGGGCGGCTAAGAACGCCCCGTGCCCCAGCGGCGGTGGAGGAAACGCTCGGCGGGGGAGAAGAAAATTTTGTCAGCCAGGAGCCCGATGACCACGATGGCAAACATAATGCCGATGACCTGGTCCATCGCGTTGAGCTCGCGGCCGAAGTGGAGCAGCTGCCCCAGGCCAAAGCCGGTCAGGATCGTTACAAAAATCTCCGCCGCCATCAGCGAGCGCCAGGCGAAGGCCCAGCCCTGCTTCATCCCGCTGACGATGAACGGGAGCGAGGCCGGGAGAATCACACGCGTCCAGGTGTAGAACTGCTTGGCCCCCATGGTACGCGCCGCCCGGGCGTAGATCGGGGGCACGTTGCGCACGCCATTGTCAGTGGAAATGATGACCGACCAGAGCGTCCCCATGACCACCACGAAGAGCATGGCCCCCTCCGTCTGGCCAAACCAAAGCATCGCCAGCGGCACCCAGCAGACGCTCGGCAGCGTTTGCAACCCCAGGGCCAGGACGCCCACGGTGTCCTCGGCCAGTTGGAAGCGGGCCGTCAGCAGCCCGATGGGGATCCCCAGCACCGCGCCGATCAAGTAGCCGACAAGCAGCCGCCGCAGGGTAATCAGCGTCGCCTCGGCCAGGGTGCCGTCGGCCGCCGCGCCCTTAAGGTATTCCCACACCGATGCGGGGTCCGGCAGCAGCACAACGGACCAATGCTTGGAGAGTACCACCAGGTGCCACGCCAAAATCAAGAGGGCGAAAAAGATGAGGGAGGAAAGCACGCGTTTCATTTATTCGGCTCCGTATTCGGCTCCGGGCGTTTCGGCGGTGTAGCCGCGCAAGGCTCGCGTGATGCGGCTTGAGTGACTAGCCAGCTCCACGGAATTGATGTCGCGCGGATGCGGCAGGTCGATATGAAATTCCTCACGGATGCGGCCCGGGTGCGGCGAAAAGAGAACGACCCGGTCGCCCAGGCAGACGGCCTCGCGCACGTTGTGGGTGACAAAAACGATGGTCTTTTTGCGCTGAGCCCAGATGCGCTGAATATCGCCGTAGAGCTGCTCGCGCGTGAGGGCGTCGAGCGCGGCAAAGGGCTCGTCCATCAAGAGCACGCGCGGGTTGGGCGCCAGCGAACGGGCCAGCGCGGCCCGCTGTTTCATGCCGCCGGAGAGCTCGTGGATGTTCGAATGTGCGAACTCGTCGAGGCCAACGAGCTTCAGGTAATACTGGGCGACCTCGCGGCGATCGGAGGGCGTCAGGTTCGGCTTGAGCTTGAGGCCAAAGAGGACGTTGCCCATGACGTCGAGCCACGGGAAGAGGGCGCTTTCCTGGAACATCACCATGCGGTCCCGGCCCGGCCCCGTGACCTCCTTGCCGTCCATGAGCGTGCGGCCCTCGGTCGGTTTTTCGAGACCCGCGATGATATTGAGCAGGGTTGATTTACCGCAACCGCTCGGCCCCACCAGGCAAACAAAATCCCCCTCGTTGACCTGGAGCGAAATTTGATCCAGCGCGCGAACCACCTTGCCTCGCGCCGTGAAGTCCTTGCTCACGCCTTCGATAAGGAGCTTGGCCGGTACGCTGCGGAGTTCGTCTTGAAGCGACATGGGGAAGTTGATCCAATCACACTAACTACCAGCTAAGGCGTCACCACGAGCCCTTTCAAGTCGGGGACTTTTTTCAGAAATCCGGCGCTCTGGGCGTTGGCAACATAGGTGTTCAAGCTGGTCATGGAGACATCGTTGGTCAGCTCGATGCGTTTCCACGACGAGGCGACCAGCTCGGGCGCGATCCTGGAACGGGTCTCGGCGTAAAGCTCCTCGACGGCCATCGCCTGCGCCTCCTCGGGGTGGTCTTTGATCCACTGCGTCAGCTCCCGGTGCGCGGCGGTGATCTTGCGCAAGAGATCGCGCTTTTCGTTCAAGAACTTGACGCTCGAAACCAGGACCGTCGTGACGGCGTCCTTTTCCTCCAGGAATACCTTCCCCCCGGCATCTCTTTCCAGCCGCGAGACCCACGGCTCCACGGTCCAGGCGGCATCGATCTTTTTCTGAACGAAGAGGGACAGCTGGTCGGGGTTCGGCGTCGGGATCACCTGGGCGTCGCCGCCGAGCTGGGTGATTTTCAGCCCCTGGGCGGTGAGCCAGGCGCGGCAGGCCACGTCCTGCGTATTGCCTAACTGCGGCGTGGCGATCCGTTTTCCCCGGAAGTCGGCCCCCGTGGCGATGCCGAGGCCGGGCTGGACGACGAGCGCCGCCCCGCCGTTGGCTGCTCCAGAGACGATCCGCACCTCTGCGCCGTTGGACTTGGCGTAGGCGTTGATGGCCGGGCTCGGTCCGACGTAGGTGATGTCAATGCTGTTGGCGAATACCGCCTCCATGGCGCTCGGGCCCGCGTTGTAAATATACCACTCCACCTTCACCCCGGCGCGTTCCTCAAACCACCCCTTCCCCTGCCGGGAAAGGTGCTGGGCGACGAGCGCCTGGACGTGGGTGATGTTGGGAAAATGGCCAAAGCGCACGACGGGTTGCTGCGCCCGCGCGACCCCGCAGAGGCCCCACGCGAGGCAAATAAGGAGGCTCGCCCGCAGGAGGAAAGGTGCGAATTTGCAGAGGTTGAATTTCTCCGGTTTCATAGGCCATGTCTTTTGCGAATCGGCTTCCGGCGCGTTTTGACCCGCACGGGTTTGGCCGTTTTCTTGGTTGGAACGGTACGGGCGGCGGACGGCTTCCGAGGGGTCCGCCTCATTAACATTTTGACAAAGGGAACCGCGATTTTGTTGCGTCTGATCTTCCGCAAAGTGCGCCGGACGGTGTCGCCGACGGTGGTCTGGTCGACGATGTCGGAAACGGCCCGGTCCACCTGGCAAAAAAGGGCGTGGATCCCGCAAACGGAAGGTTCAGGGTAGCGGCAGGCGGCGTTTTCTCCGCAATCGGCGCAGGCGGTATCCAGCGATTCGCCGTCCAGCAGGCGGATCACTTCGCCGAAGTGAATTTCAGAAGCCGGGAGGGCGAGCTGATAGCCGCCGAGGGTGCCGCGCTTGCTCTCGATCACCCCGGCGTGGCGAAGCTGGATAAAAATCTGCTCCAGGAAGCGGACCGGCAGGTTTTCCTCCTGCGCCAGGTCGCCGATCTGCACCAGCGGACGGCCCAGGGCCTGGGCTATTCCCAAATCGACCAACGCCCGCAACGCGTAGTGGCATCGTTTGGAGACCTTCATGGAGAGAGCTTTCTACCAAACGTGAGGTTAGCCGGAGCGATTTGCTGAATCAACCTTCTATTTATCCGGCGTGGGGGCGGGCGCTTCCGGCGTTTCCGGCACGCTGGTGGCCGGGGTGGCCGGGGATGCGGCGGGCTCGGGCGTCGCCGAGGCTTCCGGGGCAGCGGGGGCCGTGGGGACAGTGGGGG
>DBMP01000012.1:0-43153 GCA_002298145.1 Spartobacteria bacterium UBA695
TGGACATACGCCGCCGCCCCCCGGCCATATGAGTATAGCCCGGAAACGGCAATAGTTCTTTCGGCTATTGCCAGCCGCTTGTCACGGGGTTATCAAGTCCCGGCTGGCTCTCGCTAGCTACCGAGAATTTGTTGCTTCCGGGGCGAGAAGTAAAGCCGGAAACCGAGTCTGATTCGCGGGGGGGGAATCTGGAGATTCCCGGACAACTTGCGTTACGAATCTGGAGATTCGTAACGAGGATGAAGAGATAACTCGAATCCCTGAAAAAAAATCGACGGCTCTCTGGCGTCAGGCTATTCACTACCGCCACAAGGATATGAAATGCTTCCCCTCCTCTCGCGCGGCCCGATTCCGCTTGTTGGTGCTCGTGGTGGTCCTTATTGCCATTAGTTATGCGTTCCATGTCCAGTCGGCGCTTTATCTCCTTTTTACCATCCCCGGGAGGGCGACATTCTCTTTCAGTCGCTTCCCCACGACCCATTGGTGGATGCCATCGAGGGGGTGACGCACTCCCCGTATTCCCACTGCGGCGTGGTGCTTAAGAGCGGGGAGGATTGGGTAGTCATCGAGTCGATCTTTGATGTGCATGAAACCCCGCTGCTCCGGTGGGCGACACGGGGAAGAAGCGGCGGTTTTGCCGCCTACCGGCTGGCCCCCCGGTTTGCAGGGGCCATTCCGAATTTCAAAAAGGAGCTTCTTGCGTATACGGGGTATCCGTACGACTTCGACTATAGCCTTTCGGACCAGGCGATTTACTGTTCCGAGCTGCCCTACAAGGCGTTCAAAAAAGCCACGGGCGAGGAACTCGGGAAGATCGAGGCGCTGGGCGATCTGGACTGGAAGCCCTACACGGGGTTTATCAAATCCGTCCAAGGGAAGGTTCCGGTGGAGCGCGAAATGATTACCCCGGCCTCTCTCGCCAAGGCGCGCCAGCTTAAGGAAGTTTTCCGGGTGGGGATCGACGGACCGGCCCTCAATCCGTAGCGCTCCGGGGCATGGCCTCGCCCGCTATGCATCAGATTCATTAGGTTCGCGGGCGACGCGGGATTACGATTTCACCCGGCCTTGGCGAAAAGCCTTGCGCAGCGCAGGCTCGTCTGTCCCCTCAAACGCCTTGAGGCTGTGGACAACCCCCACGCAGGGATCCGCCATCAAAACGGCGGGGGCTTGGCGCAGCGTTGCCGGTTCGATACAAAACAGCGGGGCATCCACGGCCCGGCTCCCGGCGTAATAGGCCAGCATGGTAAGGATCACATCGTCGCTGACCGGGGCGTCAAGAAAATCGCGCCACCGGGCGGTGACTCCCTTTTCGACCAGTGCGCCCACCGCCTCCCGCCCGAAGGCAAGGGCGCCCCCTTCGATCAACTCCCCCCGAAGGTATCCCCGGCTTCGCGCCTCATGAAACAAGGAGGCTACCCAGCGGTGAGGCCCGCCCAGCGTGAACCGCAGATGCCAGCGGGGCTTGCGCCAGAGGCTGACCGGGGCGCACAGTTTCCGCGCTTTGGTGGCAAAGTAGCCCAGGGGGTTGGTGGTCTTGTACGCGGGGAGCGGCTCCAGGCCGATTCGGGAACCGGCGATGCCCACGGTGGGATCGGAGAATATCCGCCCCAGTGCTTCGCCGAGCGGCTTGATGATGAGGGCGTCGGTATCGAGCTTGATGACGCAGCCCGCGCCGGGAAATTCGCGCATAAGCCACTCGAAGGCCCACAACTCACCGCCAATCAGGCCGCCGCCCCAGCCCCAGCCTTTGCCCTGGCGGGGGTGATCGACGACGCAAACTCGCGGAAATCCCGCCACGCGCGCTGCAATGTCCGGGTTTCCATCGTTGAGGAGCAGTACCGCCAAGCAATCCTCGGGATCATGGAAAGCGAGCGCCTCCAGAAGATCGACTGCCCGCATTACCTCCAGGGGGCCGGGGCCACAGGGGACGAGCGCGGCGTATTTCATGGCTCTCTCTACTCCGTCTTAAGCAGTGTGCGGTTCTTCCAGAGGTAGCCGACGCCGGAGTAGAGCGTCAGGCCTAGGGCGACGCCGATTAAGGGCGTGCCGATTTCCAACTGAATCCGGTCGAGCATTTCCCGGCTCAGGCCCAGGCCGTGGAATTCCCGCGCGGCCAGGATCAGTAAAAAGAAAATGACTGTGGCGATCTGCCAGCCGGTCTTGTGCTTGCCGATGGCTTCGGCAGGGAGCACGGTCCCCTTGGACGCCGCCAGCAGGCGCAGCCCGGTAATCAAAAACTCGCGGCTGATGATGACCACCACCGCCCAGGCCGGAATACATCGCCCCACCAGGCAGATGAACGCTCCGGTGATCATGATTTTGTCCACCAGCGGGTCCATCAATTTGCCAAAATCGGTGACGAGGCCATCGCGCCGGGCGATGTAGCCGTCGGCGTAGTCGGTGGCGCTCCCGGCGATGAATAGCAGCAGGGCCAGCGTGTGGCTGTAGGGCCAGTCCACGCTCAGCAGAAAGACGAACCCGAGCGTCAGGAAGAAACGGGCTATGGTGAGGCGGTTGGGCAGGTTCATGCGGAGCGCGCCCAGATTCGCACCCCCGGCGCAATCCGGTCAATGCCGGAATGATTTACCGTCACTTTGGTTTTTATCGGGAACTCAGGCGCGCGGGTGGGCGTTGTTGTAGACTTTCTTCATCCGCTCCACGGAGACGTGGGTGTAGATCTGCGTGGTGGAGAGGCTGGCGTGGCCGAGGAGTATCTGGACGCTGCGGAGGTCTGCGCCGTTGTCCAGGAGGTGCGTGGCGAAGGAGTGGCGCAGTTTATGGGGGGTGATGCCGCGCGGCAGGCCCGCCAGGAGGACGTATTTCTCCAGCATGGCGGTGATGTTGCGCGTGGAGAGGCGCTTGCGCAGTTTGGATAAAAAGAGGGGGCCGCCTTCGAGCTTGGCGGCGAGGCGGTAGGTCTGGATGGCGTTGAGGGCCGGGGTGCCGACGGGGCAGACGCGCTCTTTGCGCCCTTTGCCCATGACGCGGACGGTCTCGGTGTAGGGGTCGAGGTCGGCGATGTTGAGCCCGGCCAGCTCGGCGATGCGCAGGCCGGAGGAGTAGAATAGCTCCAGGATGGCGGCGTCGCGCAGGGGGAGCCAGGCCGGGGCCTTGGGCGTGGGCTTGACATGGAGCGGGGCGGCGAGCAGGGCGTCCACTTGCGCCGGGGTCAGCACGATGGGGAGCTTCTGTTCGGCCTTGGGGAGCTGGACTTCCTTGAGCGGGTTGGTCTTGAAGCCGTGGCGCTCGACCAGGAAGCGGAAGAAGCTCCGCAGCGCGGCGAAGTGGAGCCGCACCGAGGCGCGGGAGAGCCCGCTTTTCATTTCTTCGTAGAGGAATTTGCGAAAATGCTCGGCCTTGCACTCGCGCCACGGGGGCGGGGTGCCGCAGGCGCGGAAGAGCTCCAGGGCGTGCCGGTAGTTCTCGATGGTGTGGGCAGAGAGGTTCCGCTCGGAGTCGATGGCCTCGAGGAAGGCCGCGACGTAGCGGTCGGCGCTGGGGCGGGGCTTTTGAGGGGGGCGGGGCATAGGTTTGCTACAAACGGCGGTAATAGCGCAGGGCTTCGACGCGGGGGGAGAGGTCGGCGAGCGGGTAGAGGCCGCGTTGGGCCCCACGGCCGGGGTCGCGGATGAGGTAATCCCAGCCCCGCTTGCCCGCGATGACGACGAAGTGCGTCGGCCCGCCCGGGAAACGGACCCGGACGATGACGGGGTTGCCCCGCAGGAGGTTCCAGTCGATCCGGGCAAAGGAGGGGGCGTCCTCGTAGGCTTTTTCGCAGCGGCCGGGGGTGAACTCGGCGGCTTTTTCCCAAACCAGCCAGCCCTGGCCGACGTAGCCGCCGTTGCGGGTAAGAAAGCGGTTGAGCCGCCCCGGGTCGGTATCGACGCCGTAAGCGGAGAGCACCATGGCAGCGGAGGCGACGGCGCAGCCCTCTCCGGCGAGGGTTCCTGCGGTGTCGCCCAGCGGGTCCCTACCCCAGCGGGGATCGCCCTGGCGGTAGGAGGGGACGGCCAGCTCCAGGCTCCAGGGGAGGTAGAGGCCACCCCGGGCGGGCAGGGCCTTCCGGGGCCACGCCCACCACGCCCCGGCCACGGCGAGCGCCAGCAGGAGCAGGGCTCCGAGGAGGATGCGGGGTTTCGCGGAGCGGGAAGGCATGGCCTTACTTTAGAGAGACCGCCCCAAAGCGCAAGGCGGGAACCGTGGGCGGGCTCTCGGTCTTTGCTGGATATTTCCCCCGGGCCATGCTCTAGATGAACCATGGATCAAGACCTCCAAGCGGCCCCCGTTTCGGCCGCCAAGACGAAGCAGACCCTGCGCTCCCGCATCTTTTGGTTTCTCGCGGGAGCCGTAGTCAACTACCTCGTGATCTCGACCCCGTTCAAGTACCTCAAGACCCACACCGACCTCTCGGTGACGGCCATCTCCGCATGTAGCGTGGGGGTGAGCACCTGCTTTTTCTTTGTCTGGAATTATTTCATCAACTTCCGGGGCGACTCCCGGCGGCGCGACGCCCTGGCCCGCTACCTCGCAGCCGTGGTGCTGATGTGGGCTTCGCAATCCAGCCTCCTCTCCTTCCTCAAGCACACGGACTTTAATTTCCGCCTGGCCCTGGGGAGAATCCCCCTCGATCTCGACATCGTGGCCACGCAGTTCTTCGTCGGCGGCTTCAAGTTCCTGCTCTATCACTTCTGGGTTTTCCCGGTCGAGAGCCGCAAGCGCCCGGCCCGGTAGCGGGAGCACCTGCAAAGGCTCACGGGGTTTTCCCGTTGAATTCGTGCTTTTCAATCGCCCCCAAGCCGGGCAACTATTGCGGCCTCCCCCTCCGCATCCAATTTAAAAAAGAGCCATGCAAATCCAGAAAGTTCCTTACGAAGGTTGGCAGCACAACGCTTCGATCAGTAATGACCACGCGGAGCTCATCGTCACGCTCGACGTCGGTCCCCGCGTCATTGCCTACAACACGCCCCGTGGCGCGAACGTTTTTAAAAACTACCCCGACCAACTGGGCGGCAGCGGGGAGTCGGAATGGATGATCCGCGGTGGCCACCGTCTCTGGGTTGCCCCGGAGGCGGACGTGAGCTATGCGCTCGATAATTCGCCCGTGGTCCATGAGCTCCTCCCCAACGGCATCAAGCTCGATACCCCGGCGGCGGCTCCCTTCGACCTGCGCAAACTGCTGACCATTACGCTGGATGAGAACTCCACGCACGTCACCCTGCACCACAAGCTGGTCAACGAAAGCAAGAAGCCCGTTGAAATCTCCTCCTGGGGCCTGAGCGTCATGGCGCCCGGCGGCCTGGAGATCATCCCGCTGCCCGAGCTGGGCGAGCATCCGCGCGATTTGCTCCCCAACCGCCTGCTGGTCCCGTGGCCCTACACCGACATGACCGACGCCCGCTGGCGCTTCGGCAGCGACTTCATCACCCTGCGCCAGACGCAGGAGGGCGGTCCGACCAAGCTCGGACTGCGGCACACGGGGAAATGGGTCGCCTACCTCAACGGCGAGACGCTCTTTATTAAAACGATCGATTACGTTCCCGGCGCGGTCTATACCGACTTCGGCTGTAACTTCGAGACGTTCACCAACCCGGAGATGCTCGAAATCGAGAGCTTGAGCCCGCTCAAAACCCTGGAGCCCGGACAATCCGTGGAACACACCGAGAACTGGTACTTAGTCGGCGGCGTGGCCCAGCCCCCGTCGCTCCAGGAACAGGACCTGGGCGAGTGGATCACCCCGATCCTGGAAGGCTTCGGGCTCTAGGAGACTCTTCCCCACGATGAAAACTGCCCTTCTCGCCCTGGCCGCCGCGAGCGCCCTTACGCTCCTGCCCGGCTGCGCCACCTTCGACCGCTCTGCCACCGCCGCGCGCGAGGAGATGCTCGCCCAGATCCAGGCGGAACCGCGGGGGAATTACTTCGTTGGCCGCCGCTACTTTAAGAACGACTACAAGTTCTGGGGTTACGTCCGCAAGCCGGGCGAACCGTGGAGCGCGGCCAAGATGGTCATGTTCAACGAGAACAAGCACCTGGCGCCGGACCGCGAGGGGGGCACGCTCGGCATGGACAACGGCTACGAGTACAAGCTCAGCGGGTACTTCTCCGGAGCCACCGTGTACGAACCGGCCAGCAACGGCTTCTACCCGGAGTTCGTCCTCACCGGCTACCAGCTCCGCAACGCCACGCCCGCCCCGATCTTCAGCAACGGCCCCGCCGCTCTGGACCCCTCGAAGCGGTACATCGTCACCCCCTACTAAACCGCATTAACCAGGCGTTAAACTCAGTATGACGCCCTGCGGGATCCCTTGTTTTTCAAGGCCTGCGCTGTTAGGTTGCAACTATGAACAAGCCCGTCGTTGAAGTGAAGGTTCGCGCCGTGCTGCCCACGGCTGCGGGGCGCGCGGTGTTTCTCGGCAACGACGCCAAGTCGTTCGTCATCTACGTCGACGACGTCGTGGGCACGGCCATTACCATGCTCATGAGCGGCGTGCACAAGGAGCGCCCGCTGACGCACGACCTGATGGGCAACCTCATGGCCGCTCTCGGCGCAAAGGTGGAGCGCGTGGTGATCAACGACCTCAAGACGGCGACCTACTTTGCCCGGCTCATCGTCAGCGCGGAAAACGAGCTGCAAGCCCGCAAGATCATCGAGCTCGACGCCCGGCCCAGCGACGGCATCGCGCTCGCAATCGCCCAGCACGCCCCGATCTACGTGACCCGGGAGGTGTGGGAAGAGGTGGAGGACATGAGCGAGATCCTCCGCAAGATGGCTGAGGAGTCCAACGAAGAAGGCGACGAAGGCACGGGCGGGGGCGAAGGGGAGGAGCACTAGCTTTATGGGCCCCGGCACGGCGGAACTGGGCAAACTGCTCCTGGGCGCGGGCATCGTGCTGGCCCTGGTGGGGCTGTTTCTCTGGAAGCTCTCGGGGAAAATCCCGCTCGGGCGGCTCCCGGGCGATCTCTACGTGCAGAAGCCGGGAATGACGTTCTATTTCCCGCTGACGACTTGCATTTTGCTGAGCCTCGTCCTGACGCTGGTGCTGTGGCTCGTGCGCCGGTAAGGGCTCACATCATCAGGTGGCAGATCCAGAAGACCACGAAGGCCAGGACGCCGACCAGGAACAGGAAGAGATAGAGGCCGTCTTGCTTTTCGCTGCGCAGCTTGCGCCGACCAAAGGCCGGGTTCGCCATGGCCGAGATGTGGTAGACATGCCGGTCCATCGTGGAGGTGCGGGAAAAGCGAGGGTCGTGCGCGAATTCCTCGCGGCGGCGGCGGGTCTGCTCTTCTTTGAGCTTGGGCGCTTCTTTCAGGAGGCGCTCCAGGCGCTCTTTGTCGCGGCGGAGCTTCTCCTCCGTTTCGCGCAAGGCACGGGCCTTCCGGTCGAACGGATTGCCGGAGCGCGAGCTGGAGGATTTGGAGGATTTCCCAAACATATCAATGCAGGGCGACGAGCGCGATCAAGGCCAGGACGCCAAGGATGAAAATGGGCAGGGTGAAGGCGAACCCGGCTTTAAGCCAGTAGAGGAAGTCATGGCCGTCGCCGCCGTCCAGCGATTCTTCCTCGCCGGTGTAGGCCTCGGCGGGCGATTCGGGCTGGATCTTGGGCAGCGATTTGCTGAACTCGGCCTTGGCGTCGTCCACGGCGCTGAGGGCTTTGCTCAGTTCGCGGTTAAGGTCGCCCCCCTCGCCCCAGGCTTTGGGGTTGATGGATTCGAGGATGTTATAGTGCTGCGAAAAAGCGGTCTGGATTTCGCGCAGCTGCTCGACGCGTTTCTGGGCATCGTAGAGCTCGCGCTCCAGCACGACGGCGGCGCGGGTGAGCTTTTCGATCATCTCCGTTTTGCCTTGGTGGAGCAGCTCCTGGCGGCGGGAGAGTTCTTCGAGTTCGCGCTTCTGTTTTTCGATTAAATCCTGCTGGCGTTTAAGGGAAAGAAGCTGCTCTTGGGCGCGCTGTACCTGGGCGTCCAGTTGTTCGGTCGACATGTCGTCGCCTTCAGGGAGGTCAAGAAAGGGTTCGTTGGGTTTCACTCGGGAAAATTCGGGAAAAAAACGGGAAAGAAAAAGAGATGGTCCGAGGGTAAAGCCTTGCGCCGGAAACTCCAGTTTTTTTCCCGAATATCAGAGCAAAATACCGGTGGACGCTCCGGGTGAACCCCGGCTTGCCAGACGCGCTCAAAGCCCCTAGGCTTGCACTCCACTCGCTCATGCACATTCAGGACATTTTTGCCTCCAATCCGACGACGTTTTCGTTCGAGTTTTTCCCACCGAAAACGCCGGAGGCCGCCGAGAGCCTCTTCCGGACGATCCTGGAGCTGGAGCCCTACTTGCCGCACTTCGTGAGCGTGACCTACGGCGCGGGCGGCTCGACGCGCGAGCTGACGCACGACCTGGTGCTGCGCCTCAAGACGCAAACTTCGCTCGACCCGATCCCCCACCTCACCTGCGTCTGCCACAAGGAGCCGGAAATCCGCTCGATCCTGGAACGCTACGCGGCGGAGGGGATCGGCAATATCCTGGCGCTCAAGGGGGATGCGCCGCGCACTCCCGGCTACGAGTGCGGGCAGGATGACTTCCACCATGCGGCGGATCTTGTGAAATTTATCAAGCGCTTCAATGAAAGCGGCGCGCACCCGGACCGGCGCGGCTTTGGCATCGGCGTGGCCGGGTTCCCCGAGGGGCACCCGGGGATGCCCAACCGGCTCCTGGAGCTGGATTACCTGAAAGCCAAGGTGGACGCGGGGGCGGACTACATCGTCACGCAGCTCTTTTTCGACAACCACGATTTCTACGACTTCCGCGACCGCTGCGAGCTGGCGGGCATCCGCGTGCCGATCATCGCGGGCATTATGCCGGTGACGTCGCTGGGGGGCTTGAAGCGCATGGCAGAGCTCTCGGGCGGCACACATTTCCCGGCGAAGCTCCTGCGGGCGCTGCAACGCTGCGGGAGCGATCCGGAGATGGTGGCGGCCGTGGGGGTGCACTATGCCTCGGAGCAGTGCCTGGACCTGCTGGAGAACGAGGTGCGCGGCATCCATTTTTACACATTGAACAAATCCGACGCCACGCGGCGGATCTTCGCCAGCCTGGGGCTGCGCAACTCGCGCGCTCAGGGGACCTGATTCCACCCCAATGAACCAACGAAACGCCATTGAATGGATTCTGGGCGAGGTGGAGGGGCTGGTCGCCTCGGGGGTGATCCCGCCGGAATGCGGCGAGGCGCTGCGCCGCCATTACGGCGAGCGGCTGGCCGGGACGGATACTACCGGGCGCACGGTGGTGCTTTCGGTGATCGGGGCGGCGCTGATCGGCGCGGGAGTGATCCTGCTCGTCGCGCACAACTGGGACGCGCTCGGGCGGCCCGCGCGCACGGTCCTCTCGATGCTGCCGCTCTTGGTCTCCGGCGCGCTTTCGATTTTCGCGGCCTGGCGGCGGTCGGGGTCCGTGGCCTGGCGGGAGAGCACGGGCGTCGCACAGAGCGCCGGGGTGGCGGCCTCCATCGCGCTGGTTTCGCAGACCTACCATGTCGTGGGCGACCTGGGCGATTTCCTCTTCACCTGGCTCATTCTAATTTTGCCGCTGCCCTACCTGCTGCGGGCGATCTGCCCGGCGCTGATTTACCTCGGGGGGATCGCGGTCTGGGCGGGGTGCCGGGCCTCGGCGGCGGGGGTGTCCGGCGGCGCGCCGGGCTACTGGCTTTTCCTGGCGGCGCTGGTGCCTTTTTTCGTTTCGGTGGTCCGTGAAAACCGCCTCGGGCGCTCGACGGCTTGGCTCGCTTCAGTCGGGGTGATCAGCGCGGCCTTCGGGCTCGGGTTCTCGGACCCCGACGGAGCCTGGATCCCGGCGTTCGCGGGATTCTCCGGCGTGGTCTACCTGGCGGGGGCGCTCGGCTTCCCGGAGCGGCGGTATCACCCAGTACGCCTGCTGGGCGCGGCGGGGATCGCGGGGCTGACGTTCGCGCTGGCCTTCAAGCCGCTGTGGAGCGACTTGCACCTCCGCTGGCCGGGCATCTTTACCGCAGGCGGCGCGGCAGCCCTGGCGCTCCCCTGCGTGGCGTTCGCGCTGGAATCCTGGCCGTTCCGCAATAAGGCGGATTTCAACCGCGTGGCAGCGGCATTCCCGGTGCTGACAGCGGTGGTGTTTATTTTCTGCCAGGACCCGAGCCGCGCGCTTTTCGCGGTGCTGGTGATGAATTTCTACGGCTTCCTGCTGGCGCTGGCAACGGCCTTCCGGGGGCTGCGCGAACGGGCGGCCCTGACGCTTAACGCCGGGCTGATCCTCTTCGCGGCGCTGCTGTTGGCGCGGTTCATGGACAGCGAATTTGGCATCCTGGAGCGGGCCGTGGCCTTTATCTTTTCAGGCGCGCTGATCCTGGGGGCCAACCTCTGGATGCTGCGCGGAAAGGGGGCGGCGCGATGAACCTGCGAGCCGGGCTGCTTTGCGCGGTGCTGCTGATCCAGTGCGCCGTGCCGGGCTGGGTGATTTTCGACCAAGAGCAGACGCTGCGCCATGGCGTGGAGTACCGCTTCCAAACGGAGCCGGTGGACCCGTACGATGTTTTCCGGGGCCGTTACGTGGCGCTCCGCTTCAAGGCGGCTGACTTGGATCTCAAGGGCGGCCCGGATATTCCTTCGGGCAGCACGGTTTACGTGGCGGTGAAGCCGAATGCGCAGGGGTTCGCGGAGATCGAGCGCTACAGCCTGACGCCGATCGCGGGCGACAACGTTTTTCGCGCCAAGGCCCAGGGCGGGCTGGGCTCCAAAACGGTGCGTCTGGAGTTCCCCTTCGAGGAGTTCTTCATGGACGAAAAGCTCGCCCCCAAGGCCGAGGCGGCCTACCGCGAGGCCAACCGGCGCGACGGTGCGAAGCCGAGCTGGGCGGTCGTCCGGCTGCGCCATGGCAAGGCGGCGCTGGTGGACTTGGTCATCGACGGCCAGCCGATCCGCGACTATTTGCGCGCGCATCATCAGTAATACTCAGGAGCCCCTTCGCACCCGGCCGCGCGCGAAAAAGCCCCTCCCCGCGAAAATGAGGATTGCGGCCGGACCCCGACGCGCCTACAACGGGGCGCGTGGACGCATTACGCAATCGACGGCACCGGCCCACCTATGTTCCGGGGTGGGGACCGGAGACTTTTGTCGTGCCGCTGCTTGCGGAGAAGATCCCCGCGCTGTTTCGCGAGTTTGGCGCCCCTCGCCGCCCGGGAGCGCGCGCTCTGGACGCCGGATGCGGGCTTCAACCCTTCCGCGCCATGCTGGAGGAGGCGGGCTACCAGTATGCCTCGCTGGACGTGGTGCAGAACCAGGCGGGAACGGTTGAATTCATCGCCACGCTCGATGCGCCCTCGCCGGAGCAGCTCACTCGTGGGATTCAGTATGATTTTATTTTATGCACGGAGGTAATGGAGCACGTGGCCGGGTGGGATGCGGCGTTTGCGAATTTCTCGCGGCTGCTGCGGCCCGGCGGCCGGATCCTTTTTACGTGCCCCCACTTTTACCCGCTCCACGAGACGCCGTACGATTTTTGGCGGCCCACGCCGTTCGCTTTCCAGACGTTCGCGGAGAAACACGGGCTCAAGACGCTGAGCCTGGAGGCGCTGGGCGGCCCGCGCGAGGTGCTCGGGACGCTCCTGGCCGAAACCTACGCCTACCCGGCGACGGGCCGTTTGTGGGATCGCATCGTAGCGAAAGCAGCCCGGATCACGCGCAATGTCGCGCTGGCGGCCTTGAAAAATCCCGGCTGGCCCGGGCGCGTCGAGCTGCGCGGCCCTTATTTCCTCTCGGTGCTGGCGGTGTTGGAAAAGGCATAGCCTTTTGGCCGCACCGGGGGTAGAACGACACACCATCTATGAGCTACCTCGCCTCCCCCGCCCGTTACGATTCGATGCCCTATGCCCGCTGTGGCCGCAGCGGCTTGAAGCTGCCCCGCATTGCGCTGGGGATGTGGCAGAATTTCGGCGACGTGGACCGCTACACGACGGGCCGCGAGGTGGCGCTGAGGGCGTTCGACCTGGGGGTGACGTATTTCGACCTGGCCAATAATTACGGCCCGACGCCCGGCTCGGCGGAGCTGAATTTCGGCCGGATGCTGCGGGAGGACCTGCACCCGTACCGGGACGAGCTGGTGATCGCCACCAAGGCGGGCTACCACATGTGGGAGGGGCCTTACGGGGAGTGGGGTTCGCGCAAGTATGTGCTGGCCAGCCTCGACCAGAGCCTCAAGCGCATGGGGCTCGATTACGTGGACATTTTCTACTCCCACCGGTTCGACCCGGAGACGCCGCTGGAGGAGACGCTCGGGGCGCTGGCTCACGCGGTCCGCTTGGGCAAGGCGCTTTACGTGGGCATTTCGAACTACCCGGCGGAGCAGACCCGGCGCGCGGCGGCGATTTTGCGCGAGCTGGGGACGCCCTGCCTGGTGCATCAGCCCCGCTATAATCTGCTGGACCGCTGGATCGAGGACGGCCTCACGGATGTGCTGGCGAAGGAAGGGATGGGCGCGGTGGTGTTCTCGCCGCTGGCGCAGGGGCAGCTAACGGGGCGCTATTTGCAGGGGATCCCGGAGGGTTCCCGCGCTTCGAAAGCGTTATTTCTAAAGGCGGACCAGGTGGAGACGAATCTGCCGAAGGTGCGGGCGCTCAACGCGATCGCGGAGCGGCGCGGCCAGCCGCTGGCGGAGATGGCGCTGGCCTGGGTGCTGCGGCTGCCGGTGGTGACGAGCGCGATTATCGGGGCCAGCTCGGTGGCGCAGTTGGAGCAGAATCTCCACGCGCTGACGCGGCTGGATTTCTCGTCCAAGGAGCTGGCGGAGATCGAGACGGCGCTAAGACAATAACGCGGTGGCAAGTCCGGCATCGGGGCGGGGTGCGGTATTAATAGATAGAGGCCCCCGCTTTTGTTTGCTGGAAAAATGGCGACGTTATTTATTCCGGAGCCGGATGTGCTCGCGCTGGAGGGGGAGATCGACTTGCACGAGGCTCCACGCCTGCGTGAGGAGGTGCGCAAGGTGCTGGATAAGCATCCCCGCACGCTTTATGTGGATTTCTCGGGGGTGACGTTTATCGACAGCTCTGGCCTGGCGGTGCTGATCGAGGCGATGCAGCGAATTAACGCGGATGGGGGCCAGCTCGCGCTCTTCGGGATTCACGATACGGTGGAGACGATTTTCCACATTGCGCGCCTCGACCAGGTGTTCCGCATCTTTCCCGACCAAGCCACAGCCCGCAAACAAACGTGACGTTTGATCCATGACGCGCTACCGCGCGATAGCGTCGGCTTCGCGCGCCGCCTCAGGCAGTTAGCTTCTTGTCGATTCCCTTTGGAAAGTCTCTGTCTTTTTTCCTGAGTTTCTGGGTTCCTGATAAATTTTCTTAAGGGGCCCTTAACTTACCCGGGAGAGGATCATTTTGCGCGTCTCGGCGAGGCGTTTGCGGAAACGCTGGTTTTCTGGGAGCGCCAGTTGCGGGTCGGCGGCGAAAAGGCGTTGCGCCGTCTCGCGTGCCGTCTGCATGAGATCGGTGTCGCCCAGGACGTCGCCGATCTTCAGCGGCGGCAGGCCACTCTGGTCCGTGCCCAGAATGTCGCCCGGACCGCGTAGGCGTAGATCGGCCTCGGCGATTTCAAACCCGTTGGAAGTGGCCTCCAGCGTCGCCATCTTGTCCTTCCCCTCCGGCGTCAGGTCGTCGGCTAGCGCGTGGATCAAAATACAATAGCTCTTGTGCGTGCCACGGCCCACCCGCCCGCGAAGCTGGTGGAGCTGCGCGAGCCCGAAGCGCTCCGCATTCTCGATCAGCATGATATTCGCATTGGGCACGTCGATGCCCACCTCGATCACCGTCGTCGCCACCAGCACCTGGCTCTCATTGCGGCGGAAGCGGCCCATGATCGCGTCCTTCTCCTCCGGCGGGATGCGGCCGTGGAGCAGCTCGCAGCGCAAGGGGGCAAAAACTTCCCGCCACTTCTCAAACTCCGCCGCGGCGGCCTTCGCCTCCAGCTTCGCCGATTCGTCGATGAGCGGGTAGACCACGTAGGCCTGCCGCCCCCGGGCGAGGTGGTCTTTGATAAAAGCAATCGCGTCGGGGAGCTTCGTGCCGTCCCGCGCGGCGGTGATGATCTTGCCCCGGTTGGCGGGCAGCTCGTCGAGCGTCGAGACGTCCAGATCGCCAAAAAGCGTCATCGTCAGCGTGCGCGGGATGGGCGTCGCGGTCATCACCAGCACGTCGGGCACCGGAGTGCGCTTGGTGAGCGCCGCCCGCTGTAGGACGCCGAATTTGTGCTGCTCGTCAATCACGGCCAGGCCGAGATTGGCCAGCGGCGCGCCCTCGTAGAGCAGCGCGTGGGTGCCGACGATGATCTGCGGCTCGCTGCCCGCGCCTTTTTGGATCAGCTCGGCGCGCTGGGCTTCGTCGCCCTCGCGAACGGCGGCGGACCACGCTTGGTCGTCGAAGAGGGGCATCGCGCCGGTCTCCTCCTTGCGGGAGCCGGTGCGCAGGGCAATGCGCACGCCCAGGGGCTCCAGCCATTTCTTGAAATTGAGGTAATGCTGCTCGGCCAAGATCTGCGTGGGGGCCATGAGCGCGGCCTGGAACCCGGCTTCAACCGCCAGGAGCATGGCCGAGAGGGCCACGACCGTCTTGCCGGAGCCGACGTCGCCGTGCAGAAGGCGGTTCATCGGACGGGGCGAGGCGAGGTCGCCGCGAATCTCCGCCACGGCCCGGTGCTGAGCCCCGGTGAGCGGGAAGGGCAGCTCGTTCTGGAAGGCTTCGAGCAGCCGCCCCGCGCCGCAGTGGGCCTGGCCGGGCTGGAGGACGACCTCGGCGCGCCGAGCGCAGATAAAGAGCTGCATCTGGAAAAACTCGGCCAGCACGAGATCGCGCCGGGCGGCATGGAGAGCCTCCCAGTCCTCGGGAAAGTGGGCGGCGCGCAGGGCGTCGGCGTAGGGCATTCCGGCCATGCCCGCCGGGAGGGGGCTGGGGACATCGGGCAGCACGGCGAGGAGCCGATGAATCCAGGCGCGGAGCATCCGGGGGGTAATTCCCTCGGTGGCCGGGTGGACGGGCGTAATCCGGCGCAAATGAATGGAAGCTTCCTCGGCGTCGGGCTCGACGACTTCGAACTCCGGGTGCTCAATGACCATCTGACGCCCGCGCCGCCGGGGCCGCCCGTAGACGACGAGCCGCATGCCGGTGGCGATCATTTTGCGCACGAAGTGGACGTTATACCAGCGGCAGATGATCTGCGGGCTGAGCATATTGGGCTCTCCGTCGGGGCTGGTTTCCTGGATCGTGGCGTCGAACATGAAGCGCCAGCCCTTGAACCGGCGGGACGCGGTCTTGATGACCTGTCCACAGATACAGACAGGTTTTTCCGTTTCGTCGTGCGGAAAGCGGTCGAACTCGCGGCGGTCCTCGTAACGCCGGGGGTAGTGGGTCAGGAGATCCTCCACCGTCCGGAGCCCAAAACGCTCCAGCGCCCGGGCCCGCTGGGGGGGAAACCACTCCAGGTTTTTCAGAGGCGTATCAAGGAACGCCGTCCCGGTGATCGGGGGTGGATTTTTAGAGCTGGGCATGACGGGAAAGGTTTGAATATGTCACGACGGGAGCGTTTTAGGGAGAAGAACTTTCCTGCGTTCATGGACGGCCCGGTGCCCCAAACAGGGCCTTTTCCACGCTAATGTACAGGATATTCCCAAGTTATTCACAGGCCGTTTTGGCACCGGGGGGTCACGTAGTGTCACGTCATTCTTCCACCCCCCGGCCCAACGGGGGGGCTCCGATTGTGGGAGAACGCCGGGACTTCTAGGCTGGGGGGTAACCGAAAGGAACGCCATGCTAGAAATCCATGATCTGACGGAACCAGAAACGCTCGACGATGTGTTGGCTGACCCCGAAACGGCGGTCCCCCTGCCCACGCCGATCGTGGAGGAAGGCGCCATCGGCGACGAGGCCCTGATGGAGGCGATTTCGCATGGCAATGCCGCCGCATTATCAACACTTTACGACCGTTACGCCTCCATCCTGAAGGCGTTGACGATCCGGGTCGTACACGACGAGGCGGAGGCTGACGATTTATTGCAAGAGGTCTTCATGCAGGTTTGGCAGCAGGCCCATAACTATTCGTCCGACAAGGGCAAACCGCTCGGGTGGATTGTGACCTTGACGCGCCGCCGCGCCATCGACCGCCTGCGCAAACGCCAGGCGTATTGCCGCGCCAAGGACCGCTTCGAAGTGACGACGGATCGACAGCCGGAGTCGTGGGTTCATAACCGGATCGAGGATGATATTCACCTGGAGGACATGCGAACGTTCCTCAAGGCGAAAATCGAAAATTTGCCCCCCTTTCAGCGCGAGGCGATCGAGATGGCGTTCTTCAAAGGCATGAGCCAAAGGGAGATCGCCGTGGCCACGGAAACGCCGCTCGGAACGATCAAGACCCGGCTGGAGCTGGGCCTGCGGAAGCTCTCCGAATCCGTGCGCGGCATCCGGCACAAAATTTAGCCCACAGCCCTGCTGGGGGATTCTACACGCTACCGTGCGCCATAGCGGCGCGCGTAAGCCGACGGTCGCGCAGCAGCGCGAAATGGATCAAACGTCACGTTTGCTTGAAAGAAGGGCAGGGGAGGATACAGTGGCCCGAATGTCACGTGAGCCCGACAATCGCTTCACTCATGAGTTGATCGGTCTGATCCTCCTGGGCTGCGGAACCCTCCTGTTTTTGGCGCTGATTTCCTACGATCCCAGCGACGTCCCGAGCTGGTTCCCGCTGGCGCGCGCCTCCAACCCGGTGCACCAGACGATGTTTGGCGCGACGGGGGCGGTGATCGCCAGCATTTGCAATTTCCTGGTCGGAGCGGCTTCGTTTTTCGTGGCGGTGGTGCTCTTTGGCCTGGGCGCGGTGAAGCTGATCTGCCCGAGCTGGCGGATCTTGCGCCGGACACCCTGGGCGGCGGTGTTTGTGCTCAGCGCGGCCTCGTTGGCCCATTTCCGACCCGGGTTTCTGCGGATTTTCCTCAGCAGCGACTTTCTGCCCAAGTACGCGGCGAGCATGAATCTCCACGGCCCGGGCAATGTGCTCTGCCCCGGCGGGATGCTCGGCTACCTGCTTCACCAGACCTTCAAGGCGCTTTTCGACCGGCCCGGTTCGCTCATTATTCTGACGGGCCTCTACCTGGTGAGCCTGGTGCTGATGACCGGCATTCACCCGGCCCTGGTGGTGCGCAAGACGGTGGACCTGATCCCGGCGCTGCTGGAGCGCATCCGCCAATGGCGCATGGCGCGCGCGAACGAACAGGAACGCCTGGAGATGGAGCGCCAGCGGCTCGAAGCCGAAGCGCGCAAGCTGGAGAAGCGCCTCAAAAAGAAGGGCATCAAGCCCGCGGCGGCACAGGAACCGGAAGCGGAGGGGGAAGAAACATCGCAGCCCGAGGGGGAACCGGATGCGGCGGCTGACGAGCCGTTATTCGACCCGGACCGCCCCGCGCCGCAGGTCATCGACACCAGCGCGCCCGCTCGCCCGAAGCCGCAGCCGAAGGAAAAGACTCCCGAGCCGCTGCAGGCCAAGGACCCGGTGCATTTGGAGGATTACCAGCTGCCGTCCCTAGACCTGCTCGACGAACCGGTCCCGGCAGACGCCGCGGCCGCCGATCCGCAGGAGCTTCTCAAGGTGCAGAATACGCTGGTGGAAACGCTCTCGCAGTTTGGCGTGGCGGTGGCTCCCGGCGACATCACGCGCGGGCCGACGATCACGCGCTACGAGATCTACCCGGCCAAGGGCGTCAGCGTGGATAAGATCGTGAGCCGCGAGCGCGACATCGCCCGCGCCACGTGCGCGGAGCGGATCAATATCCTGGCCCCGATCCCCGGCAAGGACACCGTGGGCATCGAGATCGCCAACAGCCGCAAACAGAAGGTGACCTTCCGCGAGCTGATCGAATCCGCCGACCTCGGCCACAGCAAGGCAAAGATCCCGCTCGTTTTGGGCAAGGACGTCTACGGCAAGGTGATTATCGGCGACCTGGCGGCGATGCCCCACTTGCTCGTGGCGGGCACGACCGGCTCGGGCAAGAGCGTTTGCATTAACTCGATCATCGCCTCCATTCTCTTTCACTTTAAGCCGGATAGCCTGCGCTTCATCATGATCGACCCGAAGGTGGTCGAAATGCAGGTCTACAACACGCTGCCGCACTTGATGATCCCGGTGGTGAGCGACCCGAAGAAGGTGCTCCTCGCGCTGCGCCTGGTCATCGACGAGATGGAGAAGCGCTACAAGATTTTCGCCAAAACCGGCGTGCGCAACATCACGAGCTTCAACGCCCGGCCCAAGCCAAAGAGCCAAAAGGAGCTCGACGCCGAGGCGGAGGAAAAAGCTGCCGCCGAGGGGGCCGAAAAAGCCCCGTGGGAAGAGGGCGACGAGCATGAGGCACCCGCGGAGGAGGAAGAGGAGACGAAGCCGCCGATCCGCGTGCGGCGCGACGACGAGGTGGAGATCCCCGAGGGGCCGATGCATTACATCGTGGTGATTATCGACGAGTTGGCCGACCTGATGCAGACCGCACCGGCTGATGTGGAAAGCGGCATCGCCCGCATTACGCAGATGGCGCGCGCGGCGGGCATCCACATGATCGTGGCGACCCAGACGCCCCGGGCGGACGTTATTACGGGCGTGATCAAGGCAAACATCCCGAGCCGGATCGCCTTCCAGGTGGCCAGCGGGCTCGATTCGCGCATCATTTTGGACGAAAAAGGGGCCGAGCGCCTGCTGGGCCAGGGCGACATGCTCTACCAGCCGCCGGGCACCTCGCGGATGACCCGCGCCCAGGGCGTACTGGTGACGGACGACGAGATCAAGCGGATCGTGGATTTTGTTTCCGCCCAGGGCGAGCCGCGCTTTGACCAAGAGGCCCACGAACGGCTCTCCGGCGAGGGCGGCGAGGCCGAGGAGGTCTCTGAGGAAGACGAGGAGCTCGTGCAGAAGTGCATCGAGATCATGAAGCAGGAGCGCAAGGCCAGCACGTCGCTTTTCCAGCGAAGATTGCGGCTTGGTTACACGCGCGCGGCCCGCGTCGTCGATATTCTTGAGCAGCGCGGCTACGTGGCCGCGGGCGAGGGCGCGAAGCCGCGCGAGATCCTGGTTGATTTGGATGATTTAATTTAAAAAAAACAGCTTTATGAACGGCAGTGTTGGCCAAGCCCTGCGCGATGCGCGGCTGGCAAAAAAACTCACCATTGAAGAGGTCGCGAGGGCGACCAAAATCAGGCCCGAACGGATTTCGGACCTGGAAGCGGACGATTACATGGGCTTCCCCAACATCGTCTACGCACGCAATTTCCTGATCCTTTACGCGAAATACCTAGGGGTGGATATCTCGCGTTACCCGACGGTGGAGATCGGGTTCGACACCGGGGTCAGCGATTATTCCTACCTCCAGCAGCAGGGGGAGAACGACACCACGGCGGGCGCTCCCACCCGGAAGCACCGCCGGGCAGAGTCCTCGGCCCCGCCAGAGAAGCCCCAGTGGCTCATTTCGTTTTTCATTTTCCTGGTCTTCTTCGCAGCCGCCGCGCTGGTGACGTGGGGCGTGATGACCGTCAAGCGGCTCGGCCCGGTGGGCGCTGCCGTACCGGCAAAGGGATCGCCCACGCCGACTGCGAGCGCAACCGCGCCCCCCAGGCCGGGGCTCCCGGGCCTGCCCGCGCCCGTTGCTTCCCCGGTGGTCGCGGCCCAAAGCTCGCCGGTCGCCAAGGTCGGGACGCCCGAGCCGGTGATCCGCGCGGTACCGGTGGCCGTCGGTGCAACCACGGCAGACCCCGTTTTGTCCACCCCCGCCGCCGTCGCGGAGGGAAACCCGCAGCCTGAACCGGTGAAGGTCCCCGTGCCGGTGGACGTCGCCGTGGCCTCGCCCAGCCCTTCGGCAACGCCCGAGGCCTCGCCGACGCCTGTGGTGGAGGGCGCGGAGCAGGAGATCGTGATCCGCTCCAAAAAGAAGACCCGCCTGCGGGTGGTTCGCGACGACCCCAAGTCGCCCTCGGTGTACCACGGCAACATCAACCCGCTGATGAAGCCGCTGACGTTCGTCGGCAAGCACTTCTGGATCAAAACAGCCGACCCGGCCTCGGTCGAGGTGACGATCAACGGCAACCCCGCGCCGGATTCGGTGGTGGAGATCCTTCCCACAAAAGGCATTTAGGGCCAGGGGAGGCCTAGCAAAGGTCCATTAGGATCAGCGCACTTTCGGAGCCAACGCTCTCTCATTTGTGAGAACGTTGGCTCTTCGTATTTTAGGCATTTCCGGACCGGATTTCGGCGGATTTTCGGGAACTCCCTCACATTTGGTATGCGTACTTGTACTCATTTACACCACCTCGCTTTTTTGAGATAACGTCTCAACTTTGTTACCAACAACCTATAGAACGTAAGAAATGACGCACACCAAACTGTCTCCGTCCCCCCGGAACAGTCTGAGACTTCGGCAAGTCATTCAGAGCAGGTGGGCGCTCCTCCTCGGGGCGCTTGGCGAATTGGGGTTACCTCATCACGCGACTGCTGCGGCAGTGGCGGAAACGGCGCAACCGGAAACCTACGCCGTATTCATGGGCGGGCTGGGGCTGCTTGTCATGACCCAAGTCATCAGGAACCGGCGCACCTATTAATCTCAGACCTATTCAAGGATATGAAATACTCAACCAGGTTTCCATTTCCCCGCGCAATCCTTCCGCTGTTGGCGGGATGCATCGGGCTCGGCAGCGTCGCAGGAGCTTGGGCTGAACCGCTCGCCGTCGCCATCAGCGCGCGCGTTGCAGCGGACAATAACGGCGATGCCCCGCTAATCGACGAGCTTCCGCTCACCGTCTGGGATCTCGAATCGGCGGGGGACGTGCGCCTCGCGGTCTTCGACTACGGCTTCAACCCACGGGCCGCCTCTCTCGCGGGGGCGATCCGGCTCCATACCGGGCTCGAAACTCCGGAGCTTCCGGTGAGCGATTACGCGCCGGTGGTGGCACGCCTGGAGCTGGCTCTACCCAGCTAGCCCAGGGACCGACCCTGTCGCCGGAAGCGCCTCGCGAAACGAAGCGTAGAGCGGCTGCCAGCCCAGGGCGACTAGCCGCGTATTGGCGACCCGTTTGCTGGACCAGCCGCGTTTGCGCGCAAGGTCAGGCGGAGCGGTAGGCGGCAGGGGGCGCTGAAAGTGGGCGGCAAAGGCGGCGTAGATTTCGCGCTGGGTGGCCGGTTGGCCATCAGCGACGTTGTAGAGACCCGGCGCGGCGGCGAGCAGCGCGCTCAATGCCGAGGCGGCGTCGGCCCGGTGGATCTGGTTGATCCAGCGCCCACCGTCGCCCTCGATCCGCGCTTCGCCGGAGAGGAACCGCGCGAGCTGTACCCAGCGCTCTGGCCCGTAGATGCCGGAGAGCCGGGCCACGCTGCCGCCAGCCTCCAGCGCGAGGGCCTCGGCCTGGAGAAGGATTTTGCCGGTCTCGCGCGCCGGTTCAGCCGGGCTCTCCTCGGTGACCCACGAGCCGTCGCTCTGGGTGTAAACCGAGGTGCTGCCGGTCAGCACGAAGCGCGCCTTGGGGAAAGCCGTCAGGAGGTTGCGCGTCCCCTCCAGGAAGACCTGGCGGTAGGCATCGGGCCCGCCGTGGCCTGAGCTGGCGGTGTGGAGAACGGCGTCAAAGGTGCCAAGGCAGGAGAGCGTGGCACAGTCGCCCAGGTCGCAGGCGATGACCGGGAAGGTCTCGCCTTGCAGGGCGAGGGCCGATTCCGTACGACGCGTGAGGCCCACGACTTCCCAGCCGGAGGCCTGAAGCAGCCGGGCCGCCGCCAGGCCGAGATAGCCGCATCCGGCCACGAGCACGCGGCCCGTGCGTTGCCGGGTTTCGCAGGGAAGCTCATGGGCGGGCGCGGGCGGATTGACGTTCATAAAAGCGGGGGCAGTTCAGGGCCGGGGAAAAGCTCGAGGGACTCCCCCAGCATGATTCCGTCGTTGAAAAGGTATCGGGCCCGGAAGGACTTCCCGGCGATGACATGAGGCAGCCAGCGGACGTCATCGGCCCACATCTCGTGGTAGGGCACGGCGTCGAGCGCGGTCCAGAGGGGGAGGGCCTCGTCGGTTTCGATCGGCTCGCCCTCGCAGCCCTCGGCGCGAAAGACGACGCAGTGGAGGGCGAGGCCGTCGGTGAACTGGAAGGAGAGGTCGCCCACGGGCCGGAGCGCGTGCGGGAGCAGGCCGACTTCCTCACCGGTCTCGCGAATGGCGGCTTCCAGTGGCGTCTCGCCGGGCTCGATCTTGCCGCCGGGGGCATTGATTTTGCCGCCGCCCAGGCCCCGTTTTTTGCGAATGAGGAGGACGCGGCCCGGCTCAAAGATGAAGCAGAGCACGGCGCGCTGCCCCGGCGTCCAGTGGGTCCAGTCGATTTCGGAAAATGAGATCACAGCCACGGGATGGTAGCGAAAAGAATAGAATCAGGAACTCATGAACTGAGGAAAAGAAAGAATTTCTGCCTTTCCCTGAGTTCCCGAGTTCCTGATAAAAAACCACAGGGGACCGTATCACCGGTATTACTTGCCGGCCTGGGCCGGTTGGGGGACGAATTCCGGGGCTGAGGGGAGGCGCGGCCCCCGCTTATTCCGCTTTCGCGCCGGGCTTTTTGGCGTCCACTTCGCTCTGGAGCCGGGCCAGGCACTTCGGGCAGATGCCGTGGGTGAAGTCCGTGCCGGTCTCGGTGTGGATGTATTCCTCTATCTGGTGCCAGTAGTCCTTGTCGTCACGGATGCTCTTGCAGTAGCTGCAAATGGGGAGCAGCTCTTTCAATTTGCGCACCTCGGTGATCGCTTTTTCCAGGTCGGTGATCTTGCGAGCCAGCGTCCGCTCCAGTTGCACCACGCGCTGGCCGACTTTGAGCCGGGCGCGGAGTTCGTCGGGGTCAAAGGGCTTGATGACGTAGTCGTCGGCTCCCGCCTCCAGCCCAGCGGCGACTTCCTCTTTCTGGCTCTTGGCCGTGAGGAGCAGCAGGTAAAGGTAGGGGCGATCTTTCATCGCCCGCACGCGGCGGCAGACCTCCAGGCCGTCCACTTTGGGCATCATCCAGTCAATAATGGCGATAGACGGGGCGTCGGGAGCCTCAAGCACGCGCAGCGCCGCTTCCCCATCCTCGGCGCTGTTAACTTGAAAGCCCCAGTTAGCCAGGTTGCGTTCCAGCAGATGCCGGGATACGAAGTGGTCTTCCGCAATGAGGATTCGGTTGGTCTCGACGTTCATAGCGCTGGAGCAAATAGCTCGTAGGGAACTGTGCACGAGTCCCTGTCTCTTCGCAAGTGCCAGAAAGCGCCTTTGTTACCCACTTTCCAAAAAGTCGGTAGGTGATGTGCGCCAACCGGTTACTTCGCCCTTCGAGCCTTTTCCGGATGGGGATAGCGCTAGAAAAAGAAGCCGACACCCGCCATCCCGCCCACGGCGTTAACGCCCAGGTTGCGGCAGGCGGTGTTGGCGTTGGAGACGTGCTCGAAATCGGCCATCAGAAAGGCCGCCACGGTGGGGGTGATGAAGTAGCGCACCCCGCCGTCGGCTACGAGGGTGAACTCAAAGCCGCTGCCGACGACGCGCTGGTCGTAGTTCTTGTAAATGTTATCGCCCAAGCCCCCGCCCCCCAGCTGGATAAAGGGGACCAGCCGCGCTCTAGGCTGGACGAAGTTATAGCGAAATAACAAGCGCCCCCCGGCCATGAAGCCGCTGGGCCCGTCGACGGAATTCGCGCCGAAGAGGTTCGCCACGACCTCCCAGTTCCCCCGCAGCCAGTCGCACCCCAAGCCGGGCGCGGGCGAGGTGAGCATCCACCCGAACATGAGATCGCCCTGCACGTATTTGAGCACCGGGCGTCCCCCGGTGGCCATGACTGGGGAGTAGAAGTAGCCGCCGACGAGGTTCACTTCGTTACGGCCCTTCACAAAAGGATCGAAGGGGGCCACGGCGGTGGTGACAGGACAGGAAAGCTGGGTTCCCCCAAATACCGCAGAAGGAAGGATGGAGGTAACGAGGAAGAGAGCAAAGGAGGCTAATTTCATGGATGAGAGCGGGATCGGGTTATACGGGGGCTTAATCGCAGGGGAATCACCTTCTGGCTGCTTTTAGCTTCAACAAAGAACGCATGTTTTTTGGTGACTCCTCAGCGCGGCACCGGCATTCTAGAGACCGTATGAAGTTTCCTATCGTTCTCTCCACGTTGGTCCTTTGCGCCGCCAGCGCGATGGCCCAGAATGCTCCCAGTGTCTGGCCAATGCCCTCGCCGCTCCCGGCAGTGCCGAAGGGCGCCAACCCGGCGGCGGTCCCGTTCCCGCGGGTGGACTGGTTCCAGCGCGTTCTCAACAATAACACCAAGGCCCAGGCGATCGCCGGGCAGATCGAGCTGGTTTTTGACGGCGACTCGATCACCGATAACTGGCAGGGCCCCGGCCGAGATGTATGGCAGAAGTACTACGGCAACCGCAATGCGTTTGACTTCGGCATCGGTGGCGACCGCACCGAGCACGTCCTCTGGCGGCTCGCCCAGGGCCAGGTAAACAACCTTCACCCGAAGCTGGTGGCCATCATGATCGGCACCAACAACACCGGAGCCAACTCAGCCGAGCAAATCGCCGAGGGGGTCAAGACGGTGGTGGCCGACTACCAGAAGCGCTGCCCGGATACGGTGATCCTGCTCCAGGCCATCTTCCCGCGCGGCGAAAAGGCGGATAACCCCCTTCGCGCCAAGATCAAGCAGATCAATGAGACCATCTCCACCCTCGCCGACGGCAAGAAGGTGATCTACGTCGACTTTGGCGATAAATTCCTCCAGCCCGACGGGACGCTGAGCCGCGACATCATGCCGGACTTCCTGCACCCCAACGCGGCGGGGTACGAAATCTGGGCCAACGCAATCGCGCCGATTGTGGACAAATACGTTCCCGCGAAGTAGAGCGTCTCTCTTTCCAATCAAGCCCGCGTTTGGCCCCGTGCCACTCGCGGGTTTTTTTGTGCGCGGCTTCAGCGCCGGGTGTTCGCCGGGAAGTCGTCCACGTATTCGATGGCCGCGATGGCCTCCATGACGCGGTCGGCCAGGCGCTGGTAGTCGTCCCGGCTGCCGGTGAGGTCGGCTTTGGTAAAGTATAGCGGCTGCCCCAGGACGACGGTGATCGGGATGGCGTTAAGGGAAGCGTACCACTTGGCGTTGCGGGGCAGCGCCTCAAAGGAGCCAAAGATACGCATCGGCACCACTGGGGCGAGCGTCTTGGCGATGATCAGGCCGACGCCCGGCTGGGCTTTCTGCAAGTGGCCGTCCTTGGAGCGGGTCCCCTCGGGGAAGATGAGCGTGGCCTTGCCCTCGCGCAGGACGCGGATGGTGAGCTTGAGCGCGGAGGAGTCGCCGCCCTTGGGGTCGATGGGCAGGACGTTGACCTTGGGGAGGAGCTTGCCCATCACGGGGGCTTTAAAGAGGGTGTTGCGGGCGAGCGTGTAGAGTTCCCGCTCGGTGCTGATCCCGGCCATGGGAGGGTCGAGGAAGCTCTGGTGGTTCATGGCCAGGATGGCGGGGCCCTCTTCGATCATCCGCTCCGGGTAGACGACGCGGAAGGAAAAGAAGGTGCTGCCGAAGAATTTGAAGAGCCGATGGCCAAGCTGATAAAGCGGTTTCATTCCAAAACGAAAAGAGGATTTGCGCGGTGCTTTGCTAGAGCCCGAGGCGCTGGACCACCTCGTCGACCACGCCCTCGATGGTGAGGAAGGTGGAGTCGATGACGACGGCTCCGTCGGCCACTTTGAGGGGGGCGGTGGCGCGGGAGGAGTCGAGCTTGTCGCGGTGGGCCAGGTTATCGCGGATGCCCTGGGCCGAGCGGCGGGCGGCACGCACTTCCTCGGAGGCGTCGATGTAGGCTTTGAGGCGGGTCTGGGGGAAGACGACGGTGCCGATGTCGCGGCCTTCCATGACGAGGTCGTGCCGGAGGACGAATTCGCGCTGCCGGGCGACGAGGACTTCGCGCACGTGCGGGATGGCGGCGATGGCGGAGACGTTGGCGGTGATCTCGGGGCCGTTAAGGAACGGCGCGGGGTCCACGCCCTCGACGCGCAGGGTGCTTTCGTTGGCGGCGACGCCGCATTCAAAGGGGGTGGCGTCGAGCAGCGCACCGACGGCGGCGGCATCCGATGGGGCGACCCCATGGCGCAGGGCGAGCCAGGTGACGGCGCGGTACATGGCTCCGGTGTTGACGTAGACGTAGCCGAGCCGCCGGGCCAGCAGCCGGGCCACGGTGCTTTTGCCCGAGGCGGCGGGGCCGTCGATGGCGACGACTTTATGCGGGAGAGGTGATGGAGTGGTTTCCACTGGCCGCTCAGATTGGCACAAAAAACCGCCCCCGGGAAAGCGAAAACCGGGGCCCCTATTTCGGCAACGCGCCGACGACGGGGATCTGCGGTTCGGAGGGGGAGGTGAGGCGCCCGAGGGTCTCGTAAAAGGTGGGGTAGGAGGTGGCCACGCACTCGATGCCGTCGATGACGGTCTCGCCCTCGGCAAAGAGGCCCGCGATGGCAAAGGCCATGGCGATGCGGTGGTCCCCGTAGCTGGAGACGCGCGCCCCTTTGAGCGGGGTGCCGCCGAAGATCTCCAGGCCGTCGTCCTTCTCGTTGACCTTGACGCCCATGGCCCGCAGGTTGGTGGCGATGGCGGCGAGGCGGTCGGTCTCTTTGACGCGCAGCTCGGCGGCGTCGGCGATGACGGTGGTCCCTTTTGCCAAGGCGGCGGCGACGGCCAGGATGGGCAGTTCGTCGATGACGTTGGGGATTTCTTTGCCGCGGATTTCGGTGCCTTTGAGTTCCGAGCCTTCGATTTCGACGGTGCCGTAGGGCTCGCCTTCTTCGATTTCGACGATTTCGCGAACATGCGCGCCCATCCGGACGAGCACGGCGAGGATGCCGGTGCGGGTTTCGTTAAGGCCGACGTCGGTGACGAGCAGGTGGCTGCCGGGCTGGGCGGCGGCGGCGACGAGCCAGAAGGCGGCGCTGGAGAGGTCGCCGGGGACGTGGAAGTCGCGCGATTCGGGGGTCTTGGGCCCGACGACGGTGACGGTGTGGCCCTCGATGTGCGGGGCGGCCAGGAACCACTGGAGCATCCGCTCGGTGTGGTTGCGGCTCTGCTCGGGCTCGGTGACGCTGGTGCGCCCGTGAGCGAAGAGGCCCGCGAGCAAGACGGCGCTCTTGACCTGGGCGCTGGCGACGGGGGACTGGTACTCAAGGGGCTTGATCTCGGCCGCGCCTTCGATGACGAGCGGCGGGGCGCTCTTGGGGCCCTCGGCGGTGAGCTGGGCGCCCATCTGGGTGAGCGGGTCGATGACGCGCTTCATGGGGCGGCGGGAAAGGGAAGCGTCGCCGACCATGCGGCTGCGGAAGGGCTGGGCGGCCAGGATGCCGGACATGAGGCGCATGGTGGTGCCGGAGTTGCCGCAGTCGATGTCTCTCTCTGGAGCGACAAGGTGGTGGCCCCGGCCATGGACGATGAGGGTGGTGGGGGCGGGCTCTTCGATTTCAACGCCCAGGGCGCGCATGGCGCCGACGGTGGAGCGGCAATCCTCGCTGGGCAGGAACCCGGTGACGACGCAGGTGCCGTTGGAGATCCCGGCCAGGATGACGGCGCGGTGCGAGATGCTCTTGTCCCCGGGGACGGTGATTTCGGCCCGGATGATGGGGCCTCTGTGGATGGTCCAGCGTTCCATGAGTTTTAAGGTGTCTTTCGCTTGATGTGACGGTCGCGGCCGACCTTGGCGTTGGTGAGGAATTCTTTCAGTTTCGCGTCGTTGCCGCCAGCAATATCCCGCGAGATCTCTTGGAGCCGGGCGATGAAGGCGTCGAGCTGTGCGCCGAGGACGGCTCGGTTGGTGGCGAGGATTTCGGTCCACATTTCCGGGAGGCCCGAGGCGATGCGGGTGGTGTCGCGCAGGCCGTTCCCACAGTAATCGATGGCGTCGCGGTTTTGCGCGCAGACGAAATCGACCAGGGAGGAGGCGATGAGGTGGGGCAGATGGCTGACGAGCCCGATGGCGGCGTCGTGTTCGCCGGGGGGCAGGGTGCGGATGTTGCAGCCGACGAGGCTCCAGAGGGCGGCGGCTTGCTCTTGCGCGCCGGGGGCGATGCCGGGGTGCGGGGTGAGGAGGGCGACGGTGCCCTGGAAGAGCCCCGCGCTGGCGGCGGCGAGCCCGGCCTGTTCGGACCCGGCCATGGGGTGGCTGCCGATGAAGTGGCCCCGGCCTGCTTTCTCAAAGATGGGCGCGAGGGCATCGACGACGGGGGCTTTGACGCTGCCGACGTCGGTGACGAGCGCGCCGGGCTCGATGAGCGGGGCGGCCTGCTCGGCCAGGCCGGCCATGGCTCCGATGGGGATGCAGAAGACGACGGTGTCGGCTCCTTTAAGCACGGGGCCAAGCTCGGTGGAGGCGGCGTCGCAAATGCCCGCCTGAAGCGCTTCCGCAGCCGCCGCCTCGCGCCGGGCCCAGACGGTGACGCGGCACCGGGGCGCACGGGCGCGAACGGCCAGGGCGAGCGAGGCGCCAAGGAGTCCGGGTCCCAAGATGGCGAGGTGGTTCATTGAAAAAGGTGTCTGTGATAGCCGGGGCCGATACAAAAAACAAGCCGCCCCGGTCAGGGCGGCTTGTTTCCAAAAAATCCGCTTTGTAACGTTTGAGGTTGTTAGGGAACCAGGAACGTCCTGCCGGGAGCGTATTCGTCTTTCATCTCGGTTCCCGGGGGATAACCACGGCAATCGAGGAGACCTCCCTGGGGATTGTAGGGGCTGCGCACGAAGCCGGGCCTGCCGGGTTCGGGAACTCCGTAGAGGACGTCCCGCTTTTTCGGCGCGGGTGTGGGCGTGGCCGTGGGTGCCGGAGCGGAAGCCGTGGCGGCCGTCGTGTCCGGGGCTACCGGAGCGGGCGGCACTTCAACCTGGGTTTCCTCTCTCGGGAACGGGGCCCTGTAAACCGTTGTCCGTTTGTGGGGCGCACAGGCGGCCAGAAGGGCGCAGGATAGTAGCGAGCAAAGGAGAATTCGCTTCATATAGGCAGGGGCAAGCAATAATGGATTATGGATCGGGTGACAACACTATTTCACAAAGCCCTGCTGGCGCAACCAGAAGAGGCAGTCGGCCGTCCACGGATGCAGGCCGCCCTTGCCGTCTTTGCCCAGGCCCATGCCGTGGCCGCCTTGCTGGTAGACGTGCAGGTCGAAGGGGACGCCTTTTTCCCGCAGGGCCATGGCGAAAGCGAGGGAGTTCTCGACTTTGACGCCTTTGTCTTCCCAGGTGTGCCAGATGAAGCAGGGGGGTGTTTGGGCGGTGACTTGTTTTTCGTTGGAGAGGAGCTCGACGAGGGCGGGCGAGGGGTTGTCGCCCAGGAGGTTTTTCTTGGACCCAGTGTGGGTGTTCTCTCCGAGCGTGATGACGGCGTAGCAGAGGATGCCCAGGTCGGGGCGCGAGCTGACGCGCTCGATGGGGTCGGGCGAAGCGGGGTTGCCCGCGTCGAAGTGGGTCAGGAGCGTGGAGGCAAGGTGGCCGCCCGCGGAGGAGCCGATAACGCCGATGTGGCCGGGATCGACCTGCCATTGCGCGGCGTTGGCGCGGACGGTGCGCAGGGCGCGGGCGGCGTCCTGGAGCATGACGGGGTGGCGATACCCGGCGGAGCCGAGCCGGTATTTGAGGACGAAGGCGGCGACGCCGTTGTCGGCGAACCACTGGGCGTAGCCTTCGCCCTCGTGATTGGCCAGGCCGCCGTAGGCGCCGCCGGGGCAGATGACGATGGCCGCGCCGGTGGCCTTGGCGGGGTCGGGCAGGTAGGGGGTGAGGGTCGGGATGTCCTTCGGCTCGGTGCCGAGGGCCCCGGGCGCGCCGTCTTTCCAGAGCGGGAATTCATCCTGCTTTTGCTGGGCAAAGGCGGCGACGGGAAGGAGCAGGGCGGCGACTAGACCGGCCAGGAGGGAGCGTTTGGGTTTCATGGAGGGTTCGGAGGATGCTAGGATTTTAAGAAGCCGTTTTCGCGCAGCCAGAAGAGGCAGTCGGCGGCCCACGGATGAAGGCCACCCTTACCGTCGGTGCCCAGGCCCATGCCGTGGCCACCCTTCTGGTAGACGTGGAGGTCGAAGGGGACGCCGTTGGCCCGCAGCGCGCGGGCGAAGTCGATGGAGTTCTCGACCGGCACGGCACCGTCCTCGCTGGTGTGCCAGACGAAGCAGGGGGGCGTTTGCGGGGTGACTTGCTTTTCGTTGGAGAGCAGCTCGACCAGCTCCGGGGCGGGGTTCTCGCCGAGGAGGTTGTCGCGCGAGCCGCTGTGGGTATTCCCGCCCAGGGTGATGACGGCGTAGCAGAGGATGCCGAAATCGGGGCGCGAGCTGACGCGCTCGACGAGGTCGGCGGCTTTTGGGTCGCCCGGCTCGAAGTGGGTCAGGAGCGTGGAGGCGAGGTGGCCCCCGGCGGAGGAACCCATGATGCCGATGCGCTGAGGATCGACGCCCCAGCACTCCGCTTTGGCCCGGATGGTGCGCAGGGCGCGGGCGGCGTCCTGAAGCATGACGGGGTGACGGTACCCGGCGGAGCCGAGCCGGTACTGGAGGACAAAGGCGGCGATGCCATGCTCAGCCAGCCAGAGGGCGTAGCCTTCGCCTTCATGGTCGGCGAGGCCGCCATAACCGCCGCCGGGCAGGACGACGATGGAGGCTCCGGTGGCGTGGGCGGGTTCGGGAAGGTAGGGGGTGAGCCTGGGGATGTCGGTCAGGCAGATGCCCGTGGCGCCAGGGGCGTCGTTTTCCCAGAGACGAAAGGCGGCTTGCTTGGTAACCATAAAGCTTCTTTTTATGCGCCTAACTGCTCGTAAAGGGAAGCGGTTTGACGGGCAATGGCGGCCCAGCTGAATTTTTCCTCGGCGCGGCGGCGGCCCGCTTTGCCCATGCGCTCGCGCAGGGCGGGGTCGGCCATGAGTTCGTTGACGCGGGCGGCGAGGTCGCGGGCAAACTGGTCGGGGCAGAGTGGCTCGAACGGGCTCTCTTTCATCTGTTCCAGCGGGACGAGGTAGCCGGTTTCGCCGTGGACGACGACTTCTTTAATCCCCCCGACGGCGCTGGCGACGACGGCGGTTTCGCACGCCATGGCCTCCAGGTTGATGATGCCGAAGGGTTCGTAGATGGAGGGGCAACAGAAGACGGCGGCCTGCGAGTAGAGCTGGCGAACGGTCGGCTTGGCGACCATTTCCTGGATCCAGATGACGCCCGGGCGGTGCACGGCGTCCACGGCGGCTTTCATCTCGGCGGCGATCTCCGGGGTGTCGGGCGCTCCGGCGCAGAGGACGACCTGGATCTTGGGGTCGAGGTAGCGGATGGCGTTGACCAGGTGGACGATCCCTTTCTGGCGGGTGATGCGGCCGACGAAGAGGACGAAGGGGACGTTCGGGTCGATGCCGTAGCGGATGAGTTCCCCGGTGGAGTCGGTTTTCTGGTATTCGTCGAGGTCGATGCCGTTGTAGATGATGTGGATTTTCTTCTCATCGACGTTGTAGAGCCGCAGGACGTCGGCCTTGGTCTCTTGGGAGACGGCGATGACGGCGTCGGCCATTTCGAGGGCGGTTTTTTCGACCCAGAGGGAGAAGTCGTAGCCGCCGCCGAGCTGCTCGCGCTTCCACGGGCGGAGCGGTTCGAGGGAATGGACGGTGAGGATGAGCGGGATGCCGTAGTTGAGCTTGGCCATGATGCCGCCCAGGTGGGTATACCAGGTGTGGCAGTGGACGAGGTCGGCGTCGATGCCCGCGCTGTTGAAGGAGGTGCAGCGCTCGACGGCCCCGAAGACGGATTTCAGCGGCTTGGGCTCGGTGTGGCGGGCTTCGTCGATGCCGAAGCCACGGACGCGGAGGTGGTCGAGGGTCTCGTCCTGAGAGCCAAAGCAGCGCACTTCCACGTCGAGGAGCTTGGCGAGTTCCCGGCTGAGGTAATCGACGTGAACGCCCGCGCCCCCGTAGACGTTGGGGGGGTATTCGTTGGTAAGAAGGAGTGCTTTCATAAAAGAGGGGGCCAGGGCTGGCGGTTAGGGTTTCCTTTTGGAGCTGGGTGGATTGAAGCCCGTTCGGGGGCGCGGAGGCAAGGCGCGAATTGCGCGGCGGCGTGTTCTTTTGTCCTACAGCCGGGGCGCGGCACGGGACCGTATCTGTTAGGTATAGCCCCCTCCCTGGAAACCCTTAAGCGGAATACCGGTATGGACTACGAATCTCTTCAGGACCTTTATTTTCACGAGCTCAAGGATCTCTACAGCGCCGAGAAACAGATCTTGCGGGCGCTGCCGAAGGTGGCCAAGCACGCGTCGTCGGCCTCGCTGCGCGACAGTCTGGAACAGCACCGGGAGGAGACGCGCCTGCAGGCGGAGCGGCTGGAGCAGATCTTCGAGCGCCACGGGAAGTCCACCCGCGGGGCCAAGTGCAAGGGCATGGAGGGGGTGCTGGAGGAGGTGGAGGACTGGATCATGGAGGACGCCGCGCCGGAGGTGATGGACGCGGGGATCATCGCGGGGGCGCAGCGGGTGGAGCATTACGAGATTGCCGGGTACGGCTGTGCGCGCACGTTTGCCACGCAGCTCGGCTTCGAGGAGGATGAGGTACTCCTCAACCAGACGCTGCACGAGGAGGGCGAGGTGGATAAGAAGCTGACGGCCCTCTCGGAGCGGATCAACCTGGCGGCCCACCGGGCGCAATCGCACCAGCGGGCGTAATACGATTTCTACAATCCAAGGCCAAGAAGCTCAAAAAGTTCTTGTTAAAAAGGGCCTTGGGCCTCGTTCCCAATCTTCAGATTGGGAACGTCTTCTGTCTGCGAATCTCTGATTCGTTCCGTGCGCGGATGGAATCAGAGATTCCAAGACAATGTGCGTTACGAATCTGGAGATTCGTAACGAGGGGCGCTTTGTTGTCGCGTGGGTTGAGGAGGGTGCGGAGCGTTTCCTGCCCTCCCCCTCGTGCCCGAGTTGAACTCGGGCACGCGCTTCCTCACGGCTGTAAATCCAGCTGCCGCTACCCCAGCACCGCCACGACGTTCACCTCGGCCCCCTTCGGCTGGATCGGGATCACGTTGCCGCTCACGGGCTGGCCGTTGACGCTGAGGGTCTTGATGCCCTTGGATGCGCCGTCGGGGTTTTTGACTTCGATGTGGTAGGTCGCCCCACGGAACACGCGGTCCACTTTATATCCCTTCCATGCGCGCGGGATGCACGGGTCGACCACGAGCCCCTGGGGCCCGGGCCGCACGCCCAGGATGTATTGCGAAATTGCCACGAAACACCATGCCGCCGTGCCCGTCAGCCAGGAGTTCTTGCCCTCGCCCGGGGTCAGCGCGTCGCGCCCGGCGGTCATTTGGTTGTAGACGTAGGGCTCGCAGCGGAAGGTGTCGATCTGCTCTTCCTTGCCGCTCGGGCAGACGCTCATGTAATACTCGAAGGCCTTGTCGCCCCGGCCCACGATCGCCTCGGCAACCTGGATCCACGTATTGTTGTGCGTGAAGATGCCCGCGTTCTCCTTGTACCCCGGAGGGTAGCTGCTGATTTCGCCCAGGCGCGGCTGGTAGGTGGAGTAGGCCGGTTGCTGGAGAATGATGCCGTTGGGCGTGGCGAGGCGCTCTGCCACGGAGTCGAGTGCCGCCAGCGCATGGCCGTTCTCCAGGCCCACGCCGCCGAGCACGCCCCAGCCCTGGCTTTCGATGAAAATCTGCCCCTCGTCGTTCTTGGCCGAGCCGATTGCTTCTCCAAAGGCGTCGTAGGCGCGCAGGAACCATTTCCCGTCCCAGCCGTGCGCTTCGATGACCTCCTGCATCGCCTTGCGCCGGGCCAGCGACTCGGCGGCTTTATCCGCCTGGCCGATCTGCTGGTAAATCCCCGCCATGCTCTCCGTGGCCGCGCAGAAAAGCCCCGCGATCATCACCGACTCCGCCACGCGCGCCGCCGCGCCGGAGACGTCGCCCGCGAGCTGGAAGCTCTCGCCCGGCGTCGTCGAGTGGCAGTTGAGGTTAAGGCAGTCGTTCCAATCGGCGTGGCCAATGAGCGGCAGCCCGTGCGGCCCGTGCTCCCGGAGCGTGTAGGCGATGGAGACCTCCAGGTGGTCGAGTAGCGTCGCGCTGTCCTGGTTGTCCTTATCTGCATATCCGATCTTTTCGGATAATATCGCGGTGTCGCCCGTTTCGTTGAGGTAGGCGGCCACGGCCAGCGGCAGCCAGAGCGGATCGTCGTTGAAGCCGCTGCCCAGCGCTGTGTTCCCTTTCTTCGTCAGCGGCTGGTACTGGTGATAGCACGAGCCGTCGGCGCATTGGGTCGCCGCGAGGTCCAGGAGCCGTTCGCGGGCGCGTTCCGGCTGGATGTGGACGACGCCCAGCAGGTCCTGGTTGCTGTCGCGGTAGCCCATGCCGCGCCCGATGCCGCTTTCGTAGAAGGATGCCGAGCGCGAGAGGTTGAGGGTCGTCATGCACTGGTACTGGTTCCAGATGTTGACCATGCGCGAGACGTGCGGGTTGTCGATTTCGACGTGGTAGATGGAGAGGAGCCGGTCCCAGTGGGCCTTGAGCTTTGCGAAGGCTTCGTCCACTGCTTCTGAGGTGCCGAGGCGTTCGGCGACTTTGCGGAAGGGGGCTTTATTGGCCACGCCGGGGGCGGAGAATTTCTCCTCGTGCGGGTTCTCGGCCACGCCGAGGAGGAAGTGGAAACGCTTTTCGCCGCCGGGGGCGAGGGTGAGGTCGATCTGCTGCGCCGCCACCGGGGCCCAGCCGAGCGTGACTTCGCTGGAGCATTTGCCCGCCAGCACCGCGCGGGGAGCCTCAAGCCCCTCGTGCACGCCCACGAAGCGGTCGCGGCTCACTTCAAACCCGCTCGCCTGCGTTCCGAAGAGCGAGAAATAGGCAAAGTGATCCCGGCGCTCGCGGTATTCGGTAACGTGGAATACCGTGTTGGCCTCCACCTCAAGCTGCCCGGTGGAGAAATTGCGCTGGAAGTTGGACTGGTCGTCCATCGCGTCCCACAGGCACCACTCCACGAAGCCCCAGAGGCTCACCGATTTTTCCACTGCGCCCAGGTTGCGCACCCGCACATCCCACACCTCGGCCTTTTCGCCGACCGGGATAAAATAGCGCACGCTGACCTCCAGGCCGTTCTTTTCGCCCGTGATGATGCTGTAGCCCATGCCGTGGCGGCACTCGTAGCGGTCCAGCGCCGTGCGGGTGGGCTTCCAGCCGGGGTTCCAGACGGTATCGCCGTCCTTTACATAGAGGTAGCGCCCGTTGGAATCGAGCGGGACGTTGTTATAGCGGTAGCGCGTCAGGCGGCGCAGCCGGGCATCGCGGTCGAAACAGTAGCCGCCCGCCGTGTTGGAGATGATGCCAAAGAACTCCTCACAGCCGAGGTAGTTGATCCACGGCAACGGCGTCGCCGGGTTGGTAATGAGGTATTCGCGTTGCGCGTCGTCGAAGTGTCCGTAGGGATTTTGCATGGGAGTGGATGGGGAAAAAAGGGTTATTCGCTGGCGAGGTCGATCTCCGGCAGCCGGGCGCGGAGGGCTTCGTCAACGCGGCCCGCCCCGCCGCAGGTCGAGCGCACGAGCAGGATGGGCCGGGGCGTCCGGTCGCATTGACGCGGCTGCGGCCCGGCCAGGCCGAGGGCGCTTTGCAGGAGCCCGTGGGCGATGAAGTCGAAATCCTGGTGAATCGTCGAAAGCGGCGGATCGCTGAACCGGCTCGCTTCGGTGTCGTTGTAGCCGACGATGCGGTAATCCTCCGGCGCGCCGAGGCCCAGCTTGTGCATGGCCGTCATGAAGCGCAGCGCGTGCTCGTCATCGTAGGCCACCACGGCCAGGTGCCCGCGAAATTCCCGCCAGCGTTCCGCCAGTTCGTCCATGGCCGGAGCGCCGGGGCCTGCCAGACCGCAGAGGCGCGGAAGGTTCTCGCGGGCCGTGAAGTGGTGATAGGCCGCCAGGCGGTACTGGAGCACGGCGTCGTGGGGCGAATCCGGCCCCAGGTAGGCGATGCGCGTTTCGCCGAGGCCCTGGAAATAGCGGCAAACTTCCTCCACCGCCCCCGTCGTGCTGGCCTCGAAAAGCTCTGGCTGAATGTAGCAATGCCGCTCCAGGCCGGGGATCAAAAGCGCCAGGCTGATCGGCAACGGGCTGCGCCCCACCAGCGCCCGGACCGCCTCGCTCTGTTCGTGCGGGAACCAGGGGAGCGTCAAGGCCGTGCAGCCCTCCTGCTGAAACCGGAGCGCCTGGGCCAGCGCGTCGCCCGCCAAGTCGCGCACCCAGCCGGAGCGGATCTCCAGATCGGCGCTGCCTCCCGCCTCGGCGATGGCCTGGAGGAGCCGCGAGGCATAGGCGTTGCCCTCCTTGTAAACCAGCACCCCCACCGGCCCCATACCGGGCCGGGCCGCCTCGGCATTGCGGGCCACAAACGTCCCGCTGCCGGGCCGTCGGGCGATCCATCCGTCGTTGGTAAGCTGCTTGAGCGCCCGGCGTACCGTCAAAAAATTGCAGCCATACATCGAGGCCAATTCCCGCTCCGCAGGCAGCTTTGCCCCCACCGGCAGGCCGCGGATGAGCTGCCGCACCTCGGCTTCGACATGTTGATGTTTTAAGAGTGGTTTCACGGGGTAGAAGGTTGCGGCGGATTATAGCAACCGCTTTAATCGAGCGTCAAGTTATTCACCGCCGATCCGATGATCAAGGAAAACCTGAGCGAACGGCAGGGATTGCCTCGGTAGAAAGAACGATTGCGTGCGGCTCCATAACGTCGTTAAACTCCGCCTCATGCCTGACAATGCACTTTGTTCCGCACCAGCGGCGGCGCGAGAAACCTTTGTCCAAGCTTACCGTTGGATGCTTCTCGCCCGTGTTTTGGAGGAGAAGCTGGCAAGTCTGTACCGAGCTGGAAAGATCAATGGAGGGGTATTCCTGGGCAAAGGACAGGAAGCCTTGAGCGCGTCGCTGGGCATGTCGCTGCGAAAAGGAGACATTTTTGCCCCCCTCATCCGCGACCAGGCGGGCCGGCTCGCCTTCGGGGAGGATATCCTGGAAGCGGTCCGCACCTATATGGGCTCCGCCCTGGGGCCCATGCGAGGCCGCGAGGGGAACGTCCACCGGGGTCGCCCCAAGGACGGCTACTATGCCATGATCAGCCACCTGGGAGCCATGATCTCTGTCGTCTGCGGCGGCCTCATCGCCCGGCGTTTCAAGGGCGAAAAGGGCGTTGTGGGGGCCACGTGCATCGGCGACGGCGGCACCTCCACGGGAGCCTTCCACGAGGCCCTCAACCTCGCCGCCGTGGAGAAGCTCCCGCTCGTCCTCTTGATCGCCAACAACCAATTTGCCTACTCCACCCCGAACGACCGCGAATTTGCCTGCCATGACCTGGTGGACCGCGCCATCGGCTATGGCGTGGAAGGCCACAAAGTCGACGCCACCGACCTCGACGCCTGCCTTGACGTCGTGGGCCGCGCCGTCGCCCGAGCCCGCGAGGGGCATGGGCCGCAGATGGTCGTCGCCAGCCTGCTGCGCCTCTCCGGTCACGGCGAACACGACGACGCCAGCTACATCCCCGAGGCGCTGAAAGCCGCGCACCTTGGCCAGGACTGCCTGAAAACCGCCGAGTGCACCCTGTTGGACCGGAAGTGGATCTCGCCCGAGGAGCTGGCGGAGCTGACGGGCTCCATCCAGCAGCAGGTCGAGGAGGCCATTGCCACCGTCCAGCGCGAACCTGCTCCGGACCCCGCGACCGAAACGTGGTGCGCGCTCGCCACCCCCGGCTTGGACGACACCTTTTGCGCCTAAAAAAAGATCAGTTTTTTTCATGATTACCTACCTCGAAGCCATTCGCGAAGCCCAGGCCAAGGCGCTCACGGACGATCCCCGTGTGTATATTTACGGCCAGGACGTCGGCCGGTTTGGCGGCGCGTTTAAAGCCACCAAGAACCTCGCCCACGAATTCCCGGGCCGGGTCCTTGACGCCCCCATCAGCGAGGACGCCATGGTCGGTTCCGCCATCGGAGCCGCCATCGAAGGCATGCGCCCCATCGTGGAAATCCAGTACGCGGATTTCTCCACGCCCGGCTTTAACCAGATCGTCAACCACGCCGCCTCCCTCTACTGGCGCACGCGGGTCCCGTGCCCCATCACCGTCCGGCTTCCCTCCGGCGGCACCGCCGGTTCCGGGCCCTTCCATAGCCAGAGCATGGAGGGGGTCTACGCCCAGTACCCGGGCTTGGTCATCCTGACGCCCGCCACCGTCGAGGACGCCTACTCCATGCTGCTCGAAGCCGTCGCCATCGACGACCCCGTCCTCTTCTGCGAGCACAAATACCTCTACTACCACCTTAAAGCCGAGGGGCTGCCCACCGAGGCGCTCCCCGTCGGCAAAGCCCGCATCGCGCGGCCCGGGCGCGACGTCACCGTCGTCACCTACAGCGCCATGGTCCACGAGGCCCTGGCCGCCGCCGAGGAACTCTCGGGCGAAGGCTACGAAGTGGAGGTCGTTGACCTGCGCTCCATCAAGCCCATCGACACCGACACCGTGCTCGCCAGTGTCGCCCGCACCGGGCGGCTCCTGGCCGTCGGCGAAGCATGGCCGTGGGGCGGCGTCACCGCCGAAGTCGTGGCCCGCGTGGCCAGCGAAGGGCTCGCCCTCCTGGACGCCCCGCCCCGCCGCCTCAACGCCAAAAACACCCCCATTCCCTTCCATCCCAATCTTTGGGGCACTCACCGCCCCACCGCTCCCACCGTGGCCCGCGCCCTGCGCGATCTGCTGCGGCTGTAGCTCTCCCCCCCAACCCGAGCGAAACTTCATTTCATCCCGATGCCGCAAATTCCCATCATCATGCCACAACTCGGCGAATCCATCGCCGAGGCCACCATCGTCAACGTTGCCGTGCAGGTCGGCGACCAGGTCGAGGCCGACCAGGACGTTATCGAAGTGGAAACCAACAAAGCCGTCATGAGCGTCACGACGCCGTGCCCTGGCCGCGTGAGCTGCATCCTGGTAGAGAACGGCCAGAGCTATGCCGTGGGGTCCACCCTCGGCTACCTGGAGGCCACCGTCGAGGATGCCAAGCGCCACGGCCTGGACGTCCCCCCGCCCGAGACCGAAGAAACCCCGGCCCCGGCCGAGGCGCCGCTCGACGGCCAGCCCGCCAAGGCTGCCGAACCGGCCCGGCACGCCGCCGTTCAGCCGACCGTCCACGGCCTGCCCGTCCCGGTCCACGCCACGGGGGCCAGCTACCTTTCGCCCCGCATGAAAGCGCGCATGGAGGAGCTCGGCCTCCACGCCGCCGACCTCTCCGGCATTGCGGGGAGCGGCGCGGCGGGCCGCGTCACCATCGACGACCTGGAGAAATTCTTAAGTCAGCTCGACCATCAATCGCTCACCCCGGCCTCGCCCATGCGCGTGGCCGTCGCCGACGCCATGCGCCGCAGCGCCACCCGGCCGATTGCCACCGTGGGCCGCCCGCTCAACGTCGAGCCCATCCTGAGCCACCGCAAAACGCGCGACCCGAAACCCGGTCCCGCCCTCTACCTGCTGCGCGCGCTCGGCATCGCCCTGTCCGAAAACAGCGCCCCTGCGGGCCGCCTTATCGGCGAACGGATCGTCCACCCGGCCTCCATCGACATCGGTTTTGCTGTTGAGGCTGAGGATGGCGTGCTCGTTCCGGTCATCCGCAACGTCGCCGCCCGCAAGCTCGCGGAAATGGTGGGCGAATACAACGAACTCGTGGCCCAGGCCCGGCAGCGGCGCATCCCGCCGAGCGCCAACGGCGGCTCGGTCGCCACCGTCACGAACTTTGGCAATTTCGGCCTCATGTGGGCCACGCCGATCCCGTTGCCAGAGCAAACGCTCGTTCTGGGCCTAAGCTCCGCGCGGATCGTCCCGAACTGGAACCCCGAAACAAAGACCTTCGAGCCGCTCAAAGAAGCCGGGATGACGCTCAGCTTCGATCACCGCGTGCTGGACGGCGGGGCGGCGGGTCGCCTGCTAAGCCGCATCGCCGAACTGCTCGCGCAGCCGGAAACGCTGTAGGGTATTTTGTTAGCCGCAAAAAGTGCAGCCAGCCAGCGCCCTTTCATGGCGCAAACCGATGGGTGCCATCATTTCCCAGGGTGTTGCCCTAGGCTATAGAGCCTTCACCCTTTTAGGGTGATCCACGCAGAGGATCTTTGTGCCTTTTTGCGGCTATTTCTGCATTTAGCGTCAGTTAATCCGGACCGGCGCGGCGGCATCGAGGGCGATCCAGCCGGTCGAGGCGTCCGGGAGCCGCACGTGGACCCACGCGCCGCGTTCTTGCAGGAGCCGCAGGTGGCTGCCCAGCGGCAGCGTGAGCTGGAGCGGCGAACCGTCGGCGGGAGCCGTCCGGGCCGGGGCGGAGTCGGCGGTGACAATCCAGAGATCGCCCCGCGTACCGTTCCACGCCGCCACCGCCGCGCCCCAGACGAGCGCGAGCGTGCAAAAAACCGCCGGAGCCAGCGCCACTTCGCGCTTCCAAAGCCTCGGCGCGAAGCTCAGCAAGAGCCCCCAGAACCCCGCCGCCGCGAGCCATGTGGCCCATTGCGGCGAAGGCCACGCAAACGCCTGCGCGTACCATGGCCGGGCCGGGAGCTTGGCCCCGGTCTCCTGCCGCAAGAAGCGCAGATTGGCTGCCGCCTCGGGGTGGCCCGGGTCGAGGGCCAGCGCCCGTTCGTAGGCCAGGCAGGCCGCCTTTTTGTCGCCCAGGCGGAAGGCCGCGTTGCCGAGGTTGTAGAAAACATTGGCCCGCCGCTCGCCCGCGTCGACGAGGGCTTCGTAACCGGCGCGTGCTCCCTTAAAGTCGCCCTGGTCGTAGCGGCGGTTGGCTTCGTCAAAAGTGGTGGAGGAGGGCCCGGCGAAAAGGGCCCCGGCGGTGCTCAGGCCGATCAGGAATGAAAGGAGAAACGCTCTAAACATGGCAGGTTTCAAAGGCTTCGAGGATTTGCAGTACTTGCCCGCGCTGATCGGGCGCGATGGGCGCGGCGGCCCCGCTCCCGGCGTAGCGCAGCTCGTCGTGCGCGGCGAAGATCCGGCGCACCCCCTCGGCGGTTTCGCAATCGAGATCGCGGCTTGCGCAGGCCAGCTCGGCGTCGATCGTGGCCGGTTCGAGCGCCTCGGGCAGCCGGGCCAGGGCGGTTTCAACCTGGATGACGCGGATGGCCGCGTCGAAAAACTCCGGTGCCGCCACGCCCTCGCGGCGGATGAGGGCTTGGGCTTTTTCCTTTTCATGGCGCAGGCGCGCGGTCTTTTGGCGCAGGCCGTCGCCGTTGCGAGCGCGCCGCCATTGCCAGCCGCCGAAGGCCACGAACGCCAGCGCGGCGGCTCCCTGGGAGAGCCAGAAGAGGCGCGTTTGCCAGACGGGTGCAAAGCCGCTTGCGGACAGGTGCCCGAGGTCGGTGCGCAGGTACTGGATGTCGCGCGGGGCCGGGGTGGGCGTCGGCGCGGCGGCGGGCTGGTCCGGGGTCGCCGCGGCGGCCGCCGTCACGGGCGAGGGCGGCGGAAGAGCTCCCTCGACGTTCACTGTGATGGGAGCGGCTTTGAGGGTTTCGTACTTTTCGGAGGAGGGATTGAAAAAGCTGAAGGTCACCGGTGGCAGCTCGGCTTGTTTTTCCTCCGGGATGAGCGCCGCCTCGAAGGTCTTGGTCCCCGAGATGCCGACGGCGTCGTCCTGCTGGAACTTGCCGCTGGGCGGGTAGGCGCGCCAGCCGGGCACGTCGGCGATGGCCGGGGCGTTCATCCGGTCAAAGCTGCCGATGCCTTTGACCGCCGCCGTGAGGGTCACGGGGTCGCCCGCCTTGACGCGGGTGGGGGCGGCCTTGGTCTCCAGCGTGAACTGCCCGATGGCTCCGGAGAAATCAGCCGGTTTCCCCACCGTCGGCAGCGGCTTGATCTCCATTTCCACCGCGCCGGGCCGGATCGTCACCTGCTGCTGCACGTTAAAGGCTTGGTTGAAGAACGGGTCGTTGAGGAAGTCGTCCAGGCCGCCGGGCATTCTGGGCCGACGCGGGCGTTTCTGTGGCAGCACGGCGATGGCGTTGATCTCCGCCGGTTCGAGCGTCAGCTTGCCCGCTTTCACGGGGGTGATGGCGAGCTTGATGACGGCCAGGATCATTTCGCGCCCGTCTTTTTCGACGTCCCTCGTCTGGAGGCGGTCCATTTTTTGCAGCGTGATGCTGAAGCCGTCGGACTTGGCGATGACCTGCTGGAGCTGGCACTGGGCCCGCTTGTCAACGTAGAGCCAGAGCTCCGCCGGGATCGCCTCGCCGACGTAAACGCTCGTCTTGGGCAGCACCCACTGGGCAAAGGCAAATTTGGCGCTCTCATCCCGCGTGTCCTGAGGCTGCGAGCCCTGGCCCGCGAGGCTGCTGCTGCCGCCGCTGCTGTTACTGCTGCTGGAGGAGGAAGAGGCGCCTCTGGCCACTTTGAGGGTCAGCGGCGAGGTGGTCACTTTTTTCCCGCTCACGTCGAGGGTGAGGGCGGGGATGGTGAAGGTCCCCTCGCGGCGCGGCACCACGATGTAGGTCATTTTGACGCTACGGGTGACGTCGAAATTGTTCATCTGGAACTGCGTTGCGAGCCCCTGGTAACGGATGTCGAGGCCGTCGACGCGCACCTGGGGGCGCTCGGCGTTTTGGGCCCCCTGGACGGTCACTTCGAGGGAAAGCTCGTCGCCCACCTCGGCCTGGTCGCTCGAAAGCGAAGCCGTGGCCGAGGGTGACGCGGCCCGGGCCACGCCGCCACACCAGAAGAGCAGGAACGCGAGTAAAACGGCGCTAAGGCAGGAAGGTTTCATCACCAATCTTTTAAGACAGGAGCGGCGCTCCTTTGTTGAATTTTGAAGGGTTGTCCATCTTCGCCTTTGAGGGAATCGAGAACGGCGCGGGCCTGGGCGGGCGTCATTTCGCCGGGTTGGGCTTGCGCTTCTTCGGCGGCCTGTTGTTCCTCCTCATGCTTGGAAGAATCGTTCGCCTTGATGTCGCCGGAAAGTTTTTTTTGTTCGTCCTGGCCGGGGGTGGGGGACGGAGCGCCCTGCGGCGGTTGTTGTTGCTGGGGTTTTTCGTCCTTTTGATCCTGCCCCTGCTGATCCTTGGACTGCTGATCTTTGGATTG
>DBMP01000012.1:43257-90273 GCA_002298145.1 Spartobacteria bacterium UBA695
GATTGCTGATCCTTGGATTGCTGATCCTTGGACTGCTGATCTTTGGACTGCTGATCTTTGGATTGCTGATCCTTCTGATCGTTTTGGTTCTGCTTGTCGTCCTTCTTTTGGTCGTCCTGTTTTTGCTGCTGGGGCGGCGGGGTCGGCTTGGGCTTGGCCAGTTCGCGCTTGGCGAGGTCGAGATTCTTCTGGGTGTCGGGGTTGGAGGCGTCGGCTTTGAGCGCTTCCTCCAGGTGCTGGATGGAGTTTTTGAGGTCGGTCTTGCGCTCGGTTTCCTGCTTTACTTCGTCGCGCCCCAGGGCCCTCTTCAGCAGCGTGGTGCCGAGGTTGTGCTCCGCTTTGCTGCGCAGCTTCGGGTCGTCGCTCGCGAGGGCTTTGCCAAAGGCCACCGAGGCTGCTTCGAGGTCGCCCTGTGCGTACTGCGTCGTGCCTTTGTCGAATTCCAGCGCTGGCAGGCCGGGGCGGCGCTTGGCCAGTTTTTCGAATTGCGCCTGGGCTTCAGCGAATTTCCCCTGTTGATACAGCTCGACCCCTTCGTCCGCTCGCACCGAGCCCGGCGCGAATGCCAGCGCGGCCAGGCAGGCGGCCACGGCTCCCGGGCCCACGCGCAGCCCTGGCGCTTTGCGACGGCGCTCGTTGATCAAGATGGAGCCGATGAAGAGCACGATGCCGAAGCCGAGCGGCCACTGGTAGCGCTCGATGGGCCGCTTGGCCAGGCGCGAGTCGATCTCCGCCTCCTTCAATTTCCCGAGCCCTGAGTCCACCAGCCGCCGCATCTCCGCGGGGCTGTTTTGCAGGTGGGTGTAGAAGCCGTCGGCACTCTGTGCGATGGCGGTGAGCGTTTTCTCGTCGAGGTGCGATTTCACGAATTGCCCGTCCGGGCCCTTCACGAATTCCGTGCCGCCGTTTTCCCCCGGCACCGGGATGAGCGAGCCGTCCGCCGAGCCGACGCCGACCGTGAAAATATGCATGCTGCCCGCCACCCGCTTAGCCTCTGCGATGGCGTCGGCCGAGAGGTCCTCGCCGTCGGTAAAGATCACCAGCACGCGGCTCTCGCTCTCGCCCTTGCCGAAGGCTTTCACCGCCGCGCGGATCGCCTCGGCGATGTCCGTGCCGCCCAGCGGGATGATCTTCGTGTCCAGCTCCTTTAGTGAATCGAGCACGGCGGTGTAGTCCACCGTCAGCGGGGCTTGCAGAAAGGAGGAACCGGCGAAGGCCAGCAGCCCCACGCGGTCGCCCTGGAGCGAGGAAATCAAGTCCTGCGCGGCCAGCTTCGCCCGTTCCAGGCGGTTGGGTTTGACGTCCGTGGAGAGCATCGAGCGGGAGGTGTCCACGGCGAGGAGCACGTCGCGGCCTTTGCGCTTGGCCTCCTCCAGCGTGAACCCGTGCCGGGGCAGGGCGAGGGCCACGATGAAGCACGCCAGCGCCGCCAGCATGAGCCCGAAGTGCAGCCGCCGCTTAATCTGGCTGACGCTGCCCGCCAGCTCGGCTTGTAACCGGGCGGCGATGAGCTTGGAGAGCGTGGCGGAGCGGCGGTGTTCGCTCCAGACAAAGAGGCCGACTGCCAGCGGTAGAAGCGCCAGCGCCCAAAGCCATTGGGGAGCCCCCCAGGTGATCCAGTGTTCCAGGTTCATGGCAGCCTCCTCCAGATCGTCTGGCCGAGCACGAGCTGTAGTAGGAGCAGCCCCGCGCCCGCGCCGATGAACCATGCGAAGAGGTCGTTGTACTCGCGGTATTGCTTCATCTCGAAGGTCGAGCGCTCCAGCCGGTCGATCTGTTTATAAATGGACTCCAGCGAGCGGGTGTCGGTGGCGCGGAAGAATTGCCCGCCGCCCTTGTCGGCGATTTCCTTAAGTCCCTCGGCATTGAGCGGCTCCACCTTGCCGTAGATCATCCGGCCAAACATGTCGCGCTGGCCCGAGGGGATCTGCGCGTCGCCGTCGCTGCCCGCGCCGATGGCGTAGAGCTTCACGCCGACGGCCTTGGCCGCCTCGGCCGCAGTGGCCGGGGAGATCTTGCCCGCGTTGTTGTCGCCGTCGGTGAGGAGGATTAGGACGCGGCTCTTGGCGTTCTTGTCGCCGCGCAGGCGGTTGCAGGCCGAGGCGATGGCGCTGCCGATGGCCGTGCCGTCCTCGACAAGCCCGATCTTCACGCGGTCCATGTTCTGGAAAAGCCAGTCGTGGTCGAGCGTCAGCGGGCTGACCAAGTAGGGCCGCCCGGCAAAGGCGATGATGCCGATGCGGTCACTGGGTCGGGCTTCGATGAAGTCCTGCGTCACTTTTTTGACCACGTCGATGCGGGCCGCCGCCTGGCTGCCGATGGTGAAGTCCTCGGCCTTCATGGAGCCGGAGACGTCCAGGACGAGCATGATATCGATGCCGCTCGCCTCGACGTGCTTGAGCGTGTGGCCTTTCTGCGGCCGGGCGAGGGCGGTGATCAGGCAGGCGAGGGCCAGGAAACGCAGCCCGGTGAGAAACCACCCTTTGCGGCTCCGGACCGGGTCGCCGAGGGTGCGCAGCGCCTCGGTGCTGGAAAAAACGACCGTGGGCGCGCCGCCGCGCTGGCCTTTCAAAAACGAGAGAAGCGGAATGAGAAGCAGCGCCAGGAGCCACCACGGGTTGGCGAAGCTGATGCCGAAGCCGTCGAAGGGGTTCATTGCGCGCGCCCTCCTTCCACGAACCGGGCTGCTTGTTCCAGGAGCCCCTCGCTGTCGGCGGAGGTGGCGGCGAGCCGGGCGAATTTGATGAGGTCGGCTTTTTCCAAAAACGCGGCCAGGAGGGCCTTATCCGCTTCGGAGAATCGGGGGCTGGCGGCGGCGGCGGCGAGGAACTCGGGCGAGGTCTGGCGCGTGGCGCGGACTCGGAATTCTTCGCTTACAAAGGAGCGCAAGGCGTCGGAAACTTCGACGCTGAACGGGTAGGGTTCGATCTGGCCGATCCGTTCGCGCAGGCTCTCCAGGACGGCGAGGGCACGCTGGCGCGGGGTGGGCGGCGGCGGGCCCGGGCGGCTCCGCAGGTAGTGCACAATGGCCCAGACGATCCCGGCCAGGAGCAGCACGGCGAGGGTCGCGGCAATGGCGACCATCCACATCGGGTAGGGAAAGACGGGCACGGGTGGGGCGATGGGGGCCAGGTCCACGGGCGTGGGCGAGGGGGCGGGTGCGGCGCTGCTGCCGGGGTTTTGTGGCAGGGTGATCTGGGCGCGGGCGGCGGCGGCGGTGAGCAGGCAGGCGGCTAGGATTCCACACGAAGGCGCGAAGACGCGAAGGCACGAAGGAAGACGAGAAGAGACAATCCGCAATGGAGTTGCGGGCGCAAGCGCGTGCCCAAATGGAGTTTGGGCACGAGGAGCAGGCGTATGGCCTTCTCGCGCGTTAGCGCGAACTGGGTCAAGCGTCACGCTTGTCATCTCCGCCTCCTTTCGCGGGTGCGGAAGAAGGTGCGCAGCGAGGGGAGGTAATCCTCGTCAGTGGCCAGGGCGATGGCGTCGATGCGTTTGCGTCGGAAGGTCTTGCGCCATTCCTCGCGCCGCCGATCCACCAGGTTCACATAGGCCGCTCGTACCGAGGCGTCCGAGGTGTTGACTTCGATCTGTTCGCCCGATTCGGCGTCCTCGAAAATAACGATCCCCGCGTCGGGCAGCGCCCCCTCGCGCGGGTCGCGCACCGGCATGGCGATCAAGTCGTGCCGCCGGGCCGTCGCGCCCAGTTCGCGGTCGAACGGGGCCGTCTGGAAATCGGAGAGCAGGAAAACGACCGATTTGCGCGTTAGCACGCGGTTCAAATACCGCAGCGCCTCCGCCGGGGCCGTCCCGCGCCCCTTCGGCTCGAAAAAGAGAATCTCCCGGATGAGCCGCAGCGTGTGGATGCGTCCCTTCTTCGGCGGGATGTAGAGCTCCACGTGATCCGAGAACAGCATGAGGCCCACTTTGTCGTTGTTGCGGATCGCGCTGAAGGCCAACACCGAGGCCACCTCGGCGGCCAGTTCGCGCTTGGAAAGCTCCACGCTGCCGAACGCCCCGGATGCGCTCACGTCCACAATGAGCATCACCGTCAGCTCCCGCTCCTCGGTGAATTTCTTCACGTAAGGGTGGCCGAGCCGTGCCGTGACGTTCCAGTCGATCGTGCGCACTTCGTCGCCCGGCTGGTACTCGCGGACCTCCTCGAAATTCATCCCGCGCCCCTTGAATACGCTTCGGTATTGCCCCGCGAAGGCCGTCTCCACAAGGCCCCGAGTCTTAAGCTCCAGGTGCTGGATTTTGGATAGAATGCGCTTGGCTTCCTGCATGGAAAATCTCCCTCGTCTCCGCGTCTCCGTTTCTCCCTAGTCTTCCCCTAAGGCACGGGCAGACCGGCGAAAATGCGCTCGATGATCTTCTCGCTCGTCACTTCCTCGGCCTCGGCCTCGTAGCTGACGATGATGCGGTGGCGCAGCACATCCTGGCCCACGCCCTTGACGTCTTGCGGCGTCACGTAGCCCCGGCCCGCGATGAATGCCCGGGCGCGGGCTGCCAGCGTCAGGGCGATCGTCGCGCGCGGTGAAGCGCCGTAGCGGATCATCCCGTCGAGCGGCAGCTTGTAATCCGCCGGGGTGCGGGTGGCGAAGACGACGTCCACGATGTAGTCCTTCACCCGGTCGTCCACGTAGATTTCGTTCACGATCGAGCGGGCCTGAATGATGTCGGAGGGATCAACCACCGGCGTCACGTCCAGCTTAGGCGCGGAGGTGGCCATGAGGTCGAGGATCTGCCGCTCCTCCGCCTTGGTCGGATAGCCGACGCGCAGTTTGAGCAGGAAACGGTCGAGCTGCGCCTCGGGGAGTTGGTAGGTGCCCTCTTGTTCCAGCGGGTTCTGGGTCGCCAGGACCAAGAACGGATCGGGAAGCTTGTAGGTGGTCTCGCCGATGGTCACCTGGCGTTCCTGCATGGCTTCCAAGAGCGCGCTCTGGACCTTCGCCGGAGCGCGGTTGATTTCGTCGGCCAGGATCAGGTTGGAAAAAAGCGGCCCGTGCTTGACGGAAAAATCGCCCGAGCGCGGGTTGTAGATCATCGTGCCGACGAGATCGGCGGGAAGGAGATCGGGGGTGAACTGGATGCGCTGGAAGCCTGTCTGGATGCCCTGGGCCAGCGTCTTGACCGTCAGCGTCTTGGCCAGGCCGGGGACGCCCTCCAGCAGCACGTGGCCGTTGGTGAGGAGCCCGGTTAAGAGCCCTTCCACAAGGTACTTCTGGCCCACGACGACGCGGGACACTTCCGCCAGCAACGGGGCGATCCATCGGCCCGCGTGCCGGACTTCAGCCGTGATTTCTTCAGTGGTTTTCGTCATGTATCGTTTTCAGACAGCGTCTGGGGGTGAAATGTTCGAATATTAAGGAGTTTAATCCAGCTCCCCTAGCGGTCAACACCCTATGCCCCAACGACAAAGGCACGAAGAACAAGGTGCTCTTCGTGCCTTTGGAAATCTCTGATTCCATCATCACACCCTTTTGCTGGCTTCACGGGTCTCTTTTCCCATCGCAGAACGAGAGGCAAAAACTGATGGCAACGAGCCATAGCCCTATCCACCAAAAAGGCATGAAATAGCCATGAAACGCATGTTCCGCATAGCGGAAGGTTTCACTTGCTTTCGGCTCCGTGGAAACAAGGCCCAACTCCAGCATCATCTTTACAAGAATACCGTCTGTGGCCGCAGTAGACGCATAAACGAGCAGCATGCAAAGAAGCCCACTCACTCCAACAATGAGGTGCAGTAGACGCCGTAAAAGCCGGACTTTATTCATGGGGAGAAAATCACCACCTTAGCCAGCGAGATCTGCACGCGTGGGACCATCTTGAAGGTTGCCTACTACGAAAATGGAGTGCCCCCAAAAAAGATTGCCGTCGTTATACCAGAACTCGAATCCTCCTTCGGCATCTAGTGAAATCGTCTCAAGCTCCAGCGCGTTGGCAAAATCTTCTCCAGCCAGTTCTTTTTCGTCTTCGCCCAACCATGCCGTGTTCTTTAATTCCAGAAGCTCTTCAAGGATATAATTAGTCATCCTTTGTTGCCACTCTGCTTGCGCTTTCCAAAGGCTATGAGCAGCGGCAAGAGCCTCTTTTCCCGGTTCCGTATTTTTCGCCGGAATGGTCAAATTGATCGAGTGGCCCATCCAATCTATGTTTGCTTCATACCAGCCATAGCGCTGATTTAGCTTCAATGACCCAAAAGTCGAATCTTTGAAAATCACAGGTTCTTGAAGCTTTCGTGCATACTCATTGAGGTCATGGGCCGGGGAATATGGCCCGACGAGTTCAACGAGCTGGGCTCCATTTTCTGTTATGCGGCCTTTAATGTGGACAACATCGTAGGGATGAAAACGTTCCTGTGTGATGCCAATGATTTCGTCCTGAACCTTTTTGGAAACCTTCAATGCCTTCTCTTGTAATGTCTGATCAGGGTATTTCCATGCGGCCAGGGTGAATTGCAGCGTCCAAAGCTCCTCCCCTCGCGTCTTTACTCCTGTTACGCCATCAGGCCCCATCACGCCGAAAATATCGACAACATCGGGAGAGTGCGACTCGGGGGATTCCATGTGTAGCTGCCTATACTACAGGGTACCTATTTTCAAGTATCAATGGGTATCCTTGATATAAATCGAAGGCTTTCCCACCCGTAACGAATCAGAGATTCGCAGACAGAAGACGTTCCCAATCCGGAGATTGGGAACGAGGAAATCGTTCGGCCATGGATTGCCGAAGCAATTCGACGGGAATTGCTTCGGCGCGTCCATCATCAAGCGCTTGCAGCCGCGCTCGAATTTCAGAATCCCAAGCCTCGGTGAAAACATCTTCCATGTCTTTTTCCTCAAGTTCCTGAGTTCCTGATAAAAATCGTTCTTACGCCTTCTGCGCCCGTTTGCGGGCGTTGGCGTCGAGGATCTTCTTGCGCAGGCGCAGGCTCTTGGGGGTCGCTTCGACGTATTCGTCCGGCCCGATGTATTCGAGCGCGCGCTCGAGGGTCATGATGACCGGGGCCGCCAGGGCGATGCCTTTGCCGTCGCCGCTGGAACGCATGTTGTTGAGCCGCTTGGCCTTGCACGGGTTCACGGGCATGTCGTCGGGACGGGCGTTTTCGCCGATGATCATCCCGGCGTAAATGTCCTCTTGCGGCCCAATAAAGAGCCGTCCGCGCTCCTGGATGGCTTCCAGGGAGTAGCTCATGGAGACGCCTTGTTCCATGGATACCAGCACGCCGTTGTAGCGGGTGGGGATGTCGCCCTTGTGCGGGGCGTATTCCTTGAAGATATGCGACATGATGCCGAGGCCCTTGGTGCAGTTGATCAGGTCCGTTTCGAAGCCGATCAAGCCGCGCGTGGGGACTTCCGCCTCCACGGTGACGGTGGTGGCCTGGTGGTTCATGCTGATGATGTTCCCCTTGCGGGTGGCCAGCGATTGCAGGATCGCGCCCAAGTCGTTGGAGGGGACGTCCACGTAGACGCTTTCAATCGGCTCCAGGAGGTTGCCCTTTTCGTCGCGGTGGAAGATGACTTCCGGGCGGGAAACCAGGAGCTCGAAGCCTTCGCGCCGCATTTGCTCCACCAGGATGGCGATCTGCATTTCGCCGCGGGCCTGGACCTCGAATTGCCCGGCGATGTCGGTGTCGCTGAAAATGATGGAGACGTTGGTACGGGTCTCGCGCACGAGCCGCTCGCGGATCTGGCGGGCCGTTAAGAGCTTGCCTTCGCGTCCGGCCAGCGGGCCGTCGTTGATGCAAATGCCCATGGTGATGGTGGGCGGGTCGATGTCTACGAAAGGCAGCGGCAGGCGCTCCTCGGTGTCGGTGATGGTTTCGCCAATGTAGACGTCTTCAAAGCCGGTCAGGCCGACGATGTCTCCGGCGGCGGCGTGTTTCAGCTCCACTTTCTGCATCCCTTTGTAGCCAAAGAGGGCGGTGACGTTGCTCCGTTCGCGGCGGCCGTCTGCGTGAATACAGACCACCGTGTCGCCCACGCTGACCCGACCGCTGACGATCCGCCCGTAGGCAACGCGCCCGAGGTAGTCGGAGTAGTCGAGGTTGGAGGCGATCATCTGGAAGTAGTTGACGTCGGACTTCGCGGGCGCCGGGATGTATTTGGCAATCGCCTCAAAGAGCGGCTCCATGTTTTCGGACTTTTCGCCGATTTCCTTCATGGCGTAGCCGTCGCGGGCGCTGGCGTAGACGACGGGGAAGTCGAGCTGCTTGTCCGTGGCGTGGAGTTCGAGGAAGAGCTCAAACACCTGGTCCAGCACCTTGTGGGGCTGGGAGTTTTCGCGGTCGATCTTATTAATGACCACGATCACCGTGGCGCCGTTGGCCAGCGCCTTCTTTAATACAAACTTGGTCTGGGCCTGCGGGCCGTCTTTGGCGTCCACCAGGAGCAGCACGCCGTCCACCATTTTCATAACGCGCTCGACCTCGCCGCCGAAGTCGGCATGGCCGGGGGTGTCGACGATGTTAACGTGATAGCCTTTCCACTCAAAGGAAGCATTCTTCGCACGGATGGTGATGCCTTTTTCGCGTTCCAGGTCCATGGAGTCCATAATGCGCACCTCCTGCGAGATGGCTTGGTTGGCGCGGAAGGTGCCCGACTGCTTGAGCAGCTGGTCCACCAGGGTAGTTTTGCCATGATCGACGTGGGCGATAATGGCTATGTTGCGGATTTTCTCCATGAGTGTAGTCGGTAAATTCTTATTCAAAAGGGTCGGGAATATGCGGTCTGTAGGGTCAGGAGTCAAACCGATTAGAGTAAATTCTTTGTGTCTGGTGTTGACAAGCGCCCCCGGGAAGTGCATTTTCCGCGTCCTTTCCTTTCGTAAAAGATAAGCCATGGCCAATACCAAATCCGCAGCCAAACGCGCTCGCCAGACCGAAGTCCGGACTGCGCAGAACCGTGCCGTTCAGAGCACCATCAAGACCTTTGCCAAATCCTTCGACACCGCCGTTAAGGCCGGGAACAAGGAAGAGTCCAAAGCCGCCTATGCCAAGCTGACCTCGGCCCTCGACAAGGCCGCCAAGGAAGGCCGGGTTCACCAGAACCTCGCCGACCGCCGCAAGGGCCGCCTCGCCAAGAAGCTGGCCGCGCTTGCTTAAGGCAAACCGCTTGTAGATTTTAAGAGCACAAGCTCCTTTAGAGGGGCTTGTGCTTTTTTTTGTGAAAAAAGGGGGAGGATTTTACACAGAGGAGACGGAGGTTTTGAGCTTTGGTGCCGGAATGCCCGAGGGGGCGGGTTCCCCCCTGGCCTGCCAGCGCCCCTTCAGGGCGCGAACCTTTTTCTTCCCGGTGGTCCCAGGGCGTTGCCCTGGGCTATAGAACCCCGTGCGCTTTCAGCGCACCCCGCAACCCTCTTCCCCCCCTCCGTGTCCTCTGACTCGAAAATAGGTGCCCTATAAAAAAGGCAGAGGGCTCACGCAAAGACGCAAAGGCGCAAAGAGTCCTGCCTTTCTTTGCGCCTTTGCGCCTTTGCGTGAGTATCAATATCCCCTCTCTTTTTTCACGCCGCGTGGTGCCCCCCCTGTGGTGCATGGGAATCTGTGGTGCAATTCCCCTACCCCCGCCGGAGCAGCGCCCGGAAGATCGGCTGGCCCTTGGCGCGGTATTGGCGCTCGAAGTCGGTTTGCGGGTATTCCTCGCCCGGGTCCCACGGTTCCTCCACAAAGCCCGGGTGAGGCTCGAAGACTGCCCGCATGTGCTTGAAGTAGTCCTCGTTATCGGTGGTCAGGCGCAGTTCGCCCCCGGGGACCAGCGCCCGGTGCACCACGTCCAGGAACTCCGTCTGAATCAAGCGGTTGCCGTGGTGGCGGCGCTTGGGCCACGGGTCCGGGTGCATGATGTGGAAGACCGTCACCGACCCGGGCGGCAGGAGGTAGCGCACAAAGTAGTGGCTCTCGATACGCAGGGCCCGGCCGTTGGGCGCGGCGATGCGGGCCAGCTTGCGGCAGATTTTCGTGAGCCGCCCGAGCAAGCGCTCCACGGCCAGAAAGTTGCGCTCCGGGTGGCGCTTGACCATCTCCAGGATGAAATCCCCGTCGCCCGCGCCGAGGTCGATCTCCAGCGGAAGGTCCGAGCGGCCCGGGAACACCGCCGCGAGATCGAGGGGAACGCAGTAATTCTCGGGAACATACTCCAGTGAGTCGGGCGGAACGAGGAAGACGGATTGCATCGGATGGCGGTAGGCTTGAGCAATCTATTGCTAATTGAGCCCCGGCGATTGGCAATCTTTTACGAATTTCTTGGCGAAGGGGCGCATTGATGCTTCAATCGGCCCCTCTATGAAAATCGTCTGTGCGTACTCCGGCGGGCTCGATACGTCCGTCCTCCTTCAGTGGTTGAAACAAACCTATAATGCCGAAGTCATCGCGTTCTGCGCCGACGTCGGCCAGGAAGAGGAGCTTGACGGCCTCGAAGCCAAGGCGCTTAACACCGGCGCTTCCAAGTGCTACATCGACGATCTCCGCGAGGAATTCGCCCGCGACTTTATTTTCCCGATGATCCAGGCCGGGGCCGTTTACGAGAGCCAGTACTTCCTGGGCACCTCCATCGCCCGCCCGCTGATCGCCAAGCGCATGGTCGAGATCGCCCGCAAGGAAGGGGCCGATGCCGTGGCCCACGGCGCCACCGGCAAGGGCAACGACCAGGTTCGCTTTGAGCTGACCGCCGCCGCCTTGGCTCCCGAGCTGGAGGTCATCGCCCCGTGGCGTCAGGACCGCTTCCGCCAGCAGTTCCCCGGCCGCGCCGAGATGATCGCCTTTGCCGAAGCCCACAACATCCCCGTCCTCGCCTCGGCCAAGAAGTCCTACTCGATGGACCGCAACCTCCTCCACATCAGCTACGAGAGCGGCATTCTGGAGGACCCGTGGTTCGACGCCAGCGCGCCGGAGTCCAAGGACATGTACAAGCTTTCCGTCAGCCCCGAGGATGCCCCGGACAAGGCCGAGTATATCGAAATCGCTTTTGAAAAAGGCATCGCCCGCGCCCTCAAGGTGGACGGCTTGGCCGAACTGCTCGCTTCCCAGGGCTACACCGGCGACACCAAGGCCGACGCGGAAGGATTCGTCATCCTGTCCCCGCTCTGGATCATGAAGGTCCTCAACACCCTCGGTGGCAAGCACGGCATTGGCCGCGTGGACCTCGTGGAAAACCGCTTCGTCGGCATGAAGAGCCGCGGCGTCTACGAGACCCCCGGCGGGGCCATCCTCCTCTTTGCCCATCGCCAGATGGAGACCCTCACGATGGACCGCGAGGTCATGCACCTGCGCGACGGCCTCATCTCGAAGTATGCCGAGCTGGTTTACAACGGCTTCTGGTTCTCGCCGGACCGCTACGCGCTCCAGGCGCTCGTCACCGAGTCGCAGAAGAACGTCACCGGCACCGTGCGCCTCAAGCTTTACAAGGGCAACCTCATCACCGCGGGCCGCAAGAGCCCCGTCAGCCTCTACAACCCGCACATCGCGACCATGGAGGCCGACCCGACCCAGGCTTACAACCAGGACGACGCGACCGGCTTCATCGCCCTCAACGCGCTGCGCCTGAAAGTCGCCGCCCGCGTTCACGGCCAGGCGTAAAACGCGCCCGCCGCGATCTTCATAGATCCTTAGAAAACGAGCCCATGGGAGTGATTTCCCATGGGCCCGTTTTTTTTACGCGCTAGTCTATTGGGCGCGCCTATTGCATCAGCACCGCCAGCTCCCGGAGGGGATCGCTCCCTTTGGGCGGGATGAACTCGTGCGTTACGTAGCCGGTATAGCCGGTTTCCATGATCGCATTGAAAATGGCTGGGTAATACAACTCCTGCGTGGAGTTGATCGGCCCCCGGCCGGGGTTGCCCGCCGTGTGGTAGTGCACGAAGCGCGGGTGATGATCCTGGATCGTCCGGATGATATCCCCCTCCATGACCTGCATGTGGTAGATGTCGTAGAGCAGGCCGAACCCGGGCGAGCCGACCCGCTCGCAGAGGCGCAGGCCCCAGGCGGAGTGGTCGGCCTGGTAATCGGGGTGGTCCACCTTGCTGTTGAGCAGCTCCATCGCGAGCGTTACCCCGACCTCGGCGGCGCGCGGGGCCACGCGGCCCAGCGTTTCGGCGCAAATCGCCAGGCCGGTCTCGTCGTCCAGGCCGTTGCGGTTACCGGAGAAGCAAATCAGCACCGGGATCTGCCACTGGGCCGCTTTGTCGATATTGGCCAGCAGCTCGTTTTCGATGCGCCGGGTGTTTTCCCTCCGGTTGAGGCCGTCCTCGATTGTCCCGTGACCGTTGACCGCCGCGATGCGCAGCCCGTGGTCGCGGGCCAGAGGCCAGAGCGCTTCGTCGATGAGGTCCACGGCGCGGTAGCCGAGCCTGGCCGCGCCTGAAAGGAGCACCTCGGGCTCTACGCCCCGGTTGGCGAAGCACCACCAGGAAAAACCAAATTGCAGCTGTTTCATTTTAGTCATTACAGGCTCCAGTTGAAGAGGATGCCCATGGTGTGGGCCCGGTCGCGGTTGGCGACGGCGTAGGCTTCCTCGCAGTCGGCTGGTTTGAAGACATGGGTATTGAGCCCGTCGAGCGCGAAGCGGCCGCTGCTCGCCAGGGTGAAGAAAAGGCGCGTGATCGAGGCTTCGTTCCACTCCGGGGTGTTGTGGCAGTCGTGAGCGCCGACGATTGTCAGCCCCCGCGTGATGACGTCCGGGGTGAGGTGCTGCTGGCCGGGCCGCCCGGTGTCGCCGAGGACCACGACGCGCCCGTACTGGGCCGCGAGCCCCTGGGCCGCCGCGAAGACTGCCGCGTTGCCCGTCGAGTCGATGACCAACCGGGGAAGCTGGCCGCCGTTGCCTGCCAGGACTTCTTCGCGGGCCGCCTCGATGGTGTTGGCGATGGTGGCCGTTGCCCCGCCCGCCTGGGCCATGCAAAGGCGGCTGGAAAGGCCGTCAGCGACGATGATAGCAGCCGCGCCCGCCGCCCGCGCCCAGCGCACGGACATCTGGCCGATGGGGCCCGCGCCGATGATGAGCACGCTGTCGCCGAGGCGGTATTCGGCGACTTTTGCCCCGTGGAAGGCGATCTTGGCCAGGGCGAACCAGACGGCTTTTTCAAAGTCGAGCCCATCGGGGATCGGGTAACAAGAGGCGGCGTTCACGTTGGCGTGGGAGGTGTGGCCGGAGCGGTAGGCCACGCGGTCGCCGGGCTTGAGCGTCGTGACGGCGGCTCCGGCGGCCTCGATGGTTCCCACGTTGCAGTAGCCGGGGTAGAAGGGGTACTTCACCCAGTTGTCCCAGTGGGTGCCGGGGTCGAAGAGGCGGTTGAAGACGATGTTCTCCGTCCCGATGCTCATCAGCGAGACGTGGGTGCGGATCCGGACTTCGTTTTCGGCGATGGGGGGGAGTTCGTGGTTTTCGAGTTGGACGGCTTGTTTGCCGGTAAAAACCAGGCGTTGGGCGGCGGTTTGGGATGCGTTTGGCATGACTTCCAAAAACCACCTTTCCCGCCGGTTTAGCGATTCGAATAAATGGCGTTTTATTGTGGATTTCGGCGGTTACTGGAGCGGTTTGATCGAGAAATGGATTAACGGTTTGTAAATTCCGGTGAACGGCGATATTCCTTTCCGTGCATGATCCCTCTTGATTCCTGGTCCCGGTTTCTCGCCCGGCAGAGCGAGTGCCCTTCGCTGGAGTATGTCCACGGAATGCGCCACCCGGTGCAGGGCGGGACCTCCTGCGGCTTGCACGATCACCCGGAGTTCGAGATCGTTTACCACCCCCGGGGGCGCGGCGTGACTGTGCTGCGGGACGGGACGGTGCTGCCCTTTAAGGAAGGCGGTGTCGTGGTGTACGCCCCGCTCGTGGGGCACAACCAGGAGATGGAGGCCAGCGGGGAGGACCTTTGCGTGCAAATCTCGGCTCCCGCCTCGGAAAAGCTGCCCGTGGGCGCTCTTTATTTGCCGCATTTTGAAAGCCGGTCGTTGCGCGAGGAGCTTCACTTGCTTTCCCTCGGCCTGCCCCGGCTGACGAAGACCGAGCAGACACTCTTTAACCTGCGGGCCACGGCGCTGCTGCTGGAGCTGATCCACCTGGCCTGCTCCCGGCGCGACCATGACGAAGCCCCGGCTGCCGAACAGCATGTTCTGCGAGCCGAGCAGTTCATCCGCGAACGCTTTGCCGAAATCCGCTCGCTCGACGAAGTGGCTGCCCACCTGGGCGTGACGCACGACCACCTGCGCCATGTTTTTAAGACGTTGCGGGGGATCTCGCTCATCCGCCACCTTAACGAAGTGCGCATCGAACGGGCCGAGACGCTCCTGCACCACTCGCGCCTGCCGCTCAAGCAGATCGCCACACTCTGCGGCTTTAAGGACGAGTACTACTTCTCGGCTGTCTTCCGGCAGTTCACCCAGTCAAGCCCGGGCGATTACCGCCGCCGAGCGTGACCGGACCCGCTTACCGCGCCGGGAGTTTCACCGGGATGCACTTCGGGGTGGGCGAGCATTGGGCCGCCTTTTCATCGCCGGGGTAGGTCTTCTTGGAGGGCCAGATGAGCCGCCACGGTTCGCGCTTGATGGTGTCGGTGAACTGCTCGGCGTTTTGCACCGTTTTCGAGATGCACGGGCGGATGCAGTTGACGCTGGTTTTGATGCCCCGGGTGGTCGAGCGCAGGTTCTCGCTGGCCCGGCGGAAGTTGTGCAGCGAGGCGCTTACGTCCGGGTTGTCGGCGAGCTGGCCGGTGAAGCGCTGGGCGTTTTGCAGGGTCATCTTGAGCGGGCCGTCGTCGCAGGTCAGCGATTTCAGGTTATCCAGCGTGCAGCGGAGCGGTCCGCTGCTGCCGGAGAGGCAGACCATGTCGCCGCTGAACTGGCGGAACTGGGCCAGGGCGTTGGCCAGGTCGGAGTTGGGCGCGGTGAGGCCTTTGACGTTGTCGCTGGTGGCCTGGATGCTCTGGATGGCGGAGCGGGCGTCGGCGATCACGGGGTCGATCTTTTCGAGCACTTTCGCGCCCGCCTCGGTGAGGCCGAGCTGGCGCTGGCCGATGTAGGCGGTGTTCGTCGGGGCGAGGCCGGAGGTTTGGTTGCCGCGGGCGAAGTCGATCACCTGCTCGGCCAGCAGGCTGTATTGCATCATCGTCACCTGCTCGTCGTAGAAGATCTGCGCGCGCGGGTCCACGGCCACCTCCACCATGGCTTCCAGCCCCGGCTTGGGCCGGTCCTCGTCGGGCACGGGCGTGACGACGCGCGCGACCTGCCCCACCTTGCGCCCCGCCAGCATGACCGGCGCGCCGACGTTGATGCCGTTGGCGTTGTCGAAGTAGACGCGGTACATGGTTCGCTGACCGGAAAGCCCGGGGGCTTGCAGGTAGATCAGTACGGCTGCCAGGATGGTGGAGGTGAAGACCACCAGGAGACCGGTTCGCAACTCGTCACGGACAACTGCCATGTGTGCCTCTCATTCCAATAAAATTGGGTTAGCTGCCATTATGGATGGGGCCCTCCGTGCGGCCTTCGATGAACTGCTCCACCACGGGGTTGTGGCTGCCGCGGAAGCCCTCGGGCAGGCTCTCCTCGATGATGCGGCCCTGGAAAAGCATGGCGATGCGCGTGGCCACGCGGAAGGCGCTCTTAAGCTCGTGGGTGACGATGATGGAGGTGGCGTGGGTTTTCTCCGTCAGGTCGATAATCAGCTCGTCGATGACCGCCGAAAGGACGGGGTCGAGCCCTGTGGTCGGCTCGTCGAAAAGGATCAGCTCGGGCTCCATGACCAGCGCCCGGGCGATGGCGACGCGTTTGCGCATGCCGCCGGAGAGCTCCTCGGGCATTAGCGCGCCGGTCTCCTCCATGCCGACCATGGAGAGCTTTTCCTCGACGGTCCGGTGGATTTGCGCGCGGCGTTTGTGCGTCAGCTCCTGGAGCGGCAGGGCGAGGTTGTCGTGCACTGTCATGGAGGAGATGAGCGCCGAGGATTGGAAAACCATGGCCATGCGCGCGCGGGCGTTGTTGAGCTGGCGGCGGGAGGCATGCTCGATGTTGCGCCCCTGGAAGTAAACGCCTCCGGCGGTCGGCCTCAGGATGCCCAGGATTAGCCGCAGCAGTGTGCTTTTGCCCGCGCCGCTCTGGCCCATGATGACCATGCGCTGCTTACGCCGGACGCTGAGGTTGAGCTGGCGCAGGACGGGCTTGTTCTCGAAGTCGAGGCACACCCCGCGCATCTCCACCATCGGCGGCTCATCCTCTTCATCCGTGCGTTGTTCCCGCTCATTCATAGATGGCGACCAGCGCGATATTTATCAGCGTGTCGGCGGCGATTACGACGGCGATGGCCGCCACGACGCTGGAGGTGGTGGCCGCGCCGACGCCCGCCGAGCCCCCCTTGACGGTTAGCCCCCGGTAGCAGGAGATCAGCCCGATGATCAGCCCGAAGGCAAAGCTTTTCATGACCCCGGCGATGATGTCGCGCACGATGAGGTTATCCAGGACGAGCTGGACGAAATAGGGGTAGGCGATGCCGAACTGCCGCTCGCACACCAGCGCCCCGCCCAGGAGCGCCGCGAGATCGGCGATGACGCTCAGGCACGGCAGCAGGAAAAACACGGCCAGGACCCTCGGGGCTACCAGGAAGCGCGCCGGGCCGATCCCCATCGCCTCGATGGCCTCCACCTCCTCGCTCGCCGTCATCGTCCCCAGCTCCGCTGTATAGGCGGCACCAATGCGGGCTGCCACCATGATGCCCGTCATCAGGGGCCCGAGTTCGCGGGTGAAGCCGATGCCCACCAAGCCGGGCACGAGGTTTTGCGTCCCGAGCTTGCGGAGTTGGTAGCCGGTCAGAAGCGCCATGGTCATCCCCATGAAGAAGGAGATCAGAGAGACCAGCGGCACCGAGCCGACCCCGGCGCGGTTGGTCTGCCAGAAAAGCAGGCTGGCGCGGAACGGGGCGAAGCCGCGCAGCGTATGGTCGAGCCCCTCGCGCACCATGTCGAGGCCCAGGTAAACCATGCCGCCGATCATCCGCACCGGCTCAGCGACCTTGTGCATGATAGCCTCCTTCATTCAAAGCAATTCCGGGAAAGCCCCTCCGGGTGGCCGGGCGGAAATTGCCGCCTGTGCCCAGGTGCTTGCAAAGCGGAAAGTGATCCTTTAGTGTCACTTTATGCGAACCGAACTGGTGACCACGCTTAAACGGAAAGCCACGAAAATGATCGCCGAGGTTCGGGAGGACCGCAGCCCCGTATTGATTACGCAACGGGGCCGCCCCGCGGCCTATCTGGTAGACGTGGAAAGCTATGAACTGCTTCAAAAGCGGCTGGCGCTCATGGAGGGGATTGCCCGGGGGGAACAGGCCATCGAAGCGGGGCGCGTTCTCACCCATGAAAAAGCACGGCAGCGGATGGCCCGATGGCTGAAATAATCTGGACCGAACCGGCTTTGGCGGATTTGGACGCTATTGCCGACTATATTGCGCTCGACAAGCCCTCTGCAGCCAAGGGTTTGGTGCAAAAAGTGTTCCGCCGGGTGGAGCAACTGGAAGAACACCCGGAGAGCGGATCGGTGCCAAAGGAATTGCGGGGAAAACGTTACCGGCAGATTGTAGAGCCGCCCTGTCGGGTGTTTTATCGTTTTGACGAAAGGCGGATTTGGATTGTGCATCTCATGCGGGGAGAGATGCTGCTGCGCCGGAAAAATCTGAAACGTTGATGAGAGAGTGACAAACGCCCCGGGCGTGGGTACAAACGGGCCGAGGTTTTATGAAAAAGAGACTTGCCCGCATCTCCCCCCTGCAACTCGGAATCGTTCTTGCCGTCCTCTACGGGCTACTCTCGTTGATCGTTTTTGTTCCGATGGGGCTCCTGTTCTCAGGGCACCACTCGGTGGGGAGCGCCACTTCGGCCACCCCGGCCTTCCCCTTTTCCGGGATATTCCTGCTGGCGATGCCGGTGCTGTACGCGATCATGGGGTTCATCAGCGGCGTGATCGGCGCGGCAGTTTACAACGTCGTCGCCAAGTTCACCGGCGGCATCGAGGTCACGGTCACCGACGCGCCCGAGGCGTAGCCCATCTCCCCCCTCGCCGGGTCTCCTCTTTTCCCCGTCTTCCCCGCTAGACCCTCTGCCGGGGGCGCTGCCAGGATTCGCTACGGGCGTGCGAGTGGGAGCCCGTGTGCAGCCGCAGCAGGCAGAGTGAGCGGTCGAGCAGCTCCAGGGCCGCCCCGGCGTGCAGGATGCAGCCCGCCTCGGCGAAACCGGTGTCGGCCTCGGTATCGAGGATCAGCTCCCAGTGGACGTCCTCCCGGCCCGGCAGCGTGAAGCTGACCGGCTCGTAGTGGGCGTTTAGGAGCAAGAGGAAGCTCTCGTCGTGGATCGCCTCGCCGTGGGCATCGCGCACGTCCATGGTGTCGCCAGAAAGGAGCATCCCCAGGCAGCGCACGTAGTCGTAGCGCCATTCCTCGTCGGTCATCTCCCGCCCCTGCGGGGTGAACCACATGATGTCCTTAATCTCCGAACCGTGGATCTTGCGGCCTTGGAAAAACTTCGGGCGGCGGAAGATCGGGTGCGCCCGGCGCAGGTGGATGAGGCGGGCCGTGAAGTCCTGGAGCCGCTTGGCATCCGCGCTGAGCTTCCACGGCAGCCAGTTGAATTCGTTGTCCTGGCAGTAGGCGTTGTTGTTGCCGTTCTGTGTGCGGCCAAATTCGTCGCCCGCGAGCAGCATCGGCACGCCCTGGCTTAGGAAAAGCGTGGCCAGGAAGTTGCGCCGCTGCCGGGCTCGGAGCGCCTTGATCGCGGGGTCGTCGGTGGGCCCCTCCGCGCCGCAGTTCCACGAGTTGTTGGTATTGTCGCCGTCGCGGTTTTCCTCGCCGTTGGCCTGGTTGTGCTTTTCGTTGTAGCTGACGAGGTCGGTGAGGGTGAAGCCGTCGTGGCTGGTGACGAAATTGATGCTCGCGTACGGGCGCTTGCCGTTGTTCTGGTATAGATCCGGGCTGCCCGCCAGGCGGTGGGCGATCTCCCGCGCATGGCCCTCGTCGCCCTTCCAGTAGCGGCGCACGGAGTCGCGGTACTTGCCGTTCCACTCTGCCCAGAGCACGGGGAAATTCCCCACCTGGTAGCCCCCTTCGCCCACGTCCCAGGGCTCGGCGATGAGCTTCACACGGGAGAGGATCGGATCCTGGTGGATAATATCGAAGAACCCCGAGAGCTTGCTCACGGCATGGCTCTCGCGGGCGAGCGTCGAGGCGAGGTCGAAGCGGAAGCCGTCCACGTGCATCTCGGTGACCCAGTAGCGCAGCGAGTCCATGATGAGCTGAAGCACGCGCGGGTGGGTGGCGTTGAGCGTGTTGCCGCAGCCGGTGTAGTCGATGTAGTAGCGCGGGTCCTCGGGCGCGAGGCGGTAGTAGGCCTGGTTGTCGATGCCGCGGAAGCCGAGCGTGGGCCCGAGCTGGTTGCCCTCGGCGGTGTGGTTGTAGACGACGTCGAGGATGACCTCGATCCCGGCGGCGTGGAGCGCCTTGATCATCGTCTTAAACTCCGCCACCTGCTGGCCCGCCACGCCGCCGGAGGCGTAGCGCGCCTCGGGGGCGAAGTAGCCGATCGTGTTGTAGCCCCAGTAGTTGGTAAGGCCCCGCTGGCAGAGCGCCTGGTCGTCGTAATGCTGGTGGACGGGCAGGAGTTCAAGGGCGGTGACGCCGAGCTTTTTGAAATATTCGATGGCCTGCGGGCTCGCGAGGCCAGCGTAGGTGCCGCGCAGCTCCTTGGGCAGCGCCTCGCAGAGCTTGGAGAAGCCCTTGACGTGGACCTCGTAGATGATCGATTCGTGGAGCGGCGTGCGCGGGTGGGTATCGCCCTCCCATTCAAAGCGCGGGTCGACCACGACGGACTTGGGCACGCACCAGGCGTCGTCCCGGTAGTCGCGCGAGAGGTCCGCCTCCTGGGAGGCCGTTTCGTAGCCGTGCATCTCCTCGTCCCAGCGGACCTCGCCCGCGACGGCCTTGGCGTACGGGTCGATCAAGAGCTTGGAGGAGTTGAACCGCGCCCCCTTGGCCGGGGCATACGGGCCGTAAACTCGGTAGCCGTAGAGCTGGCCGGGCCGGATCTCGGGCAGGAAGACGTGCCAGACCTGGTCGGTCTGCTCCGTCATGCGCACCCGGATCTGCTCGTGCGGGTCGTCGGCGTTGTCGAATAGGCAGAGATCCACTCCGGTGGCGTTTTCGGAGTAGAGGGCAAAATTCACCCCGTGGCCATTCCAAGTGGCCCCGAGCGGATACGGTTCACCAAGCCAGACCTTAAGCGGCGTCATTTTTTAGCGGAACAAGGGAAGTGAGCGGGAGTCAAAGCCCTAACTCTTGCCGCGTACCGGGAGCCGTCAAGATCTTGAGTGATTTTTTGCTGTCGTTGACGCGTAAAATGAGCAGGCCCTTTTTGGAGCCGGGGGTGGTGGCCAGGTAGGCGTAGTCGATGTTGATCTTCTTGGTGGCGAGCTTTTTGGCGATGCGGGAGAGGGCGCCGGGCTTGTTGACGTTGTTGACCATGAGCACGTCGTTCTCCACGACGAGCACGCCCCGTTCGCCGAGGATGTGGAGGGCCTTCTGGGTGTCGCTCACCACCATGCGGACGACGGCGTGGTCGACGGTGTCGGAGATCGTCAGAGCGTAGATATTGATGGACGCGCTGCCGAGTTCGTCGAGGACTTCGGCAAGGGTTCCGGGCTTGTTGGCGAGGAAAACGGAAAGTTGGGTGACGATGTCCATGGTTTTAAGGATTTAAAAGGTGGAAAAGGTAGGTGTTACCGAACGCCGGTATTCTGGTCCCGGTTTGCCCCGCGCTCAATGAGGAAGTTGGGCGGCGAGGCGCTTTTCTGCTTGTCACGGGGGCTTTTCGCTGGCTGGCTAATCGCAAAGGTTATCTGGACGGAAAGAAACGCACCTCATGAACCGCGAACAAGCCCAAAAAGCCATTAAGGGAGCCGCCGTGTGCGGCGTCATTTCCACTGTCATTACGCTGATTGCCACGCTGCTGGCCCTGACCCGAGGCAGCTACGAGATTACGGGGGTCCATATCTCGATCTTCAGCTTTGTCGATGTCGTTTTAATGGCCGGTCTGACGGTGGGACTTTTCCTGAAGAACCGCGTTTGTGCCGTGCTGATGTTCGTTTACTTCGTCATTTGCAAGTACTTGCAATGGTCCGCGCAGATCAGGGGGATCTCCCCGGTCAACGGATCGAGCTTCGTGTTCGGGCTGTTTTTCCTCTACTTCTACTTCAGAGGCATCCTGGGGACTTTTGCCTTCCAGAAGCTGAAGAACGAGGATGACGCGGCGCTCCCGCCATACCCGCCAGAGATTCGCTAACGGACCGAATAAAACGGGATGCCAAATTTCCCGATCCGGACCTGGATTTCCACCGTGTCGCCCGGTTTGGCCCGGTTGTAAACTTCCTCGGAGACGAGCACGTCGTTGATCGCCGGGCGGTCGCCCCATGGGGAGACGGTCAGGTAGTAGACGGTGATCTGGTCGTTTTTGGAATGCCGGTCCTGGACTTTGGCCGGGAAGGTCTCGGCGGGGAAGTCGGCCAGGAGCCCGTTGAGGGTGCCGGTCGCGCCAAAGGCGTAGAAGGTGAAAACGATGGCGAAAAGGGCTGCCACGATGGGGCGCCGACGCAGTTCCCGGGCGGTGACGACGCAGAAAAGCCAGCCGCCCGCCAGGATGGCCGCAAACGGTGGCCAGAATGCGCCCCATTCCAGAACGTGCCAGTCCAGCGCGGCTCGGAGTGCTAGGGCCAGCGCGGGGAACACAAATGCGCCGTCGATCCGGGGAAAGAGGCTTCTGGCCTGGGGATAGAACCGGATGACGCCCTCGTAACGGCGAAGGAGGACGAGCCCCACCATCGGGAAGGCCAGCAAGGTCGAAACAACGGAGCCGTAGGGGTGGGGGTAGAAATAAGCCCACGCGGCGAGGCCGATGGAGGCCAGGTTGATCGCCCGGCAGAGCTGCCGGAGGCGTCTTACCGTGGCGGCCTTTTCCTCCGGGCTGCCCTGGCCGAGGCTTTCCTGCCGGAAAAGTTCGTGGAGTTCCGCTTCCCGCTCCGCCCGGTCCAGGTTGGGGATTCTTTTTTCCAGATAGGTCAGAAAAAGCGGGGCTTGCTTGAAACCGAGGCCAATTCGCTGGCGTTTTCCGCCGTTCATGACCAGCTCCATGTGATTTTCGCGTCGGCTGTGAAATAGCCGGAAGCCCCGGATTTGCTCAAACGGGATGGCCGTGGAGCGAAACGCCCCCAGAAGGCGCACTTCCGATATGTCGACCTCAATGCGGCTGCTCCGCAGATGCCAGATGACGCAGCCGCCCCCCATCGTTAGCACTAGGAAAACAACCGTCCAAAGGGCGATTTCACCCGGGCTGTGCATGAAGTGGATCAGCAGCCCGTAGACGCCCAGGGCCAGCGCAGCCAGCAGGTAGATCAGCCCGGTGGAAAAACTCCCCGTTTTGAAAACCAGCACGTCTTTTTCCGTTTTTGGCGTCATAACCCTTCCGCTCATTGATGCGCCGGGCGCGGCGCGGAGTCAATCCCGCTTGTGGGGCGGGTGTGCGGCCAAAACGTTTCCCTTTTCGGATTGATCCCGAAGCCAATCCAGAATACCAAAGCGGTCGCCATGCAAAATACGACAGAAACATCCGGATTTGCCGGACGTTGGGTTTCCTACCGCGAGGATATCAAGGTGCTCGATTGCACCATCCGCGACGGCGGGCTCATGAACGACAGCCACTTTGACGACAAAACCGTCAAGTCGGTCTATAACGCCTGTGTTGAGGCGGGGATCGACTATATGGAGGTCGGCTATAAAGCGTCCAAGAAGGTTTTTGCCCGGGACCGATACGGTGCATGGCGCTTTTCCGACGAGGCCGATCTGCGCCGCGTCTTGGGCGATAACCCGTCCAATTTGAAGATTTCCGTGATGGCCGATGCCGAAAAGACCGACTATCACACTGACATCCTGCCCAAGAGCGAGAGCGTCATCGACCTCGTGCGCGTGGCCTGCTACATCCACCAGATCCCCATCGCCCTCGACATGGTCAAGGACGCCACCGACAAGGGCTACGAGACGTGTATCAACCTGATGTCGGTCTCCAACGTCCAGGAGCGCGAGCTGGATTGCGCCCTGGAGCTGGTGACGCAGTGCGACGCCAAGGCCATCTACCTCGTGGATAGCTTCGGCGCGCTCTACAGCGAGCAGATCGACTACCTAGTCAACAAGTACCTCCACTACGCCCGGGCGACCGGCAAAGAGGTCGGCCTGCACATGCACAATAACTTGCAGCTCGGCTTCGCGAACACCATCCAGGGCATCATCAGCGGGGCCAACTACCTCGACGCCACCTTCGCCGGTCTCGGCCGCGGCGCGGGCAACTGCCCCATGGAGCTGCTCCTGCGCTTCCTTCACAACCCGAAGTACAACGTCCGCCCGGTGCTCAAGAGCATCCAGGAAGCGATCGAGCCGATGCGCGAGAAGCTCGGCTGGGGCTTCAGCGTCCCGTACATGCTTACCGGGTTCTTGAACCGCCACCCGCGTTCCGCCATCAAGTGGAATGCTTCGGAGGAAAAGGACGACCTGGTGGCCTTCTACGACAAGATTATTGTCGAAGAAGAAGCGTAAGACCGCTCCGGAATCGCTGTAACCGCGTAAAAGCTGCCTCGTTCCCAATCTCCAGATTGGGAACGTCTTTGTGGGGCGAAACTCTGTTTCGCAGCGGTGAGGGGAATCGGAGATTCCAAGACAAGGGACGTTACAAATCGGGAGATTCGTAACGAGGCAGCGGTGTGCTTAGGGGGGGTGTGCGCATGGGCGTAGGCCGAGCCCGCACCGCAGTTTCGAATTGCCTATTTGAAAAATCCGACTGGCGAAAGCCGGATTTCGGATGAAAATAGGCGATTCATGCATTCTCCGTTCCCATTCAACGCCCCGGCACGGTTGGTCGATCACATGCGGCAGGCCGCCGAGCCGGGAGTCATTAACCTGGGCGCAGGGGTCCCTGGACTCGACGCCCTCCCGTTTGAGGCCTTGCGCCGCGCCGCCGAGGCAGCCTTCGAGGAGGAAGGGGCCGCCTTGTTCAGCTACCAGCACCCGTCGGGCGATCCCCGGCTGCGGGCGCTCTTGGGCGAGCGGCTTGCTACGAGGGGCGTCCGGGGGATCGGGCCCGATAATCTCGTGACCACGACCGGCTGCACCCAGGCCCTCCACGCCATCCTTTCCGTCCTCATCAAGCCGGGCGACGTCGTTGCCTGCGAGGCCCCGGCTTACTACGGGATGCTCGAAATCCTGGCCGACGCCGGGGCTCGTGCGCTGCCGCTGCCCATCCGGGGCGGGGAGGGGCTCGATCTCGACGCCGCCGAAGCCGCTTTCGCCCGCTGGAAGCCGACCTGCTTGGTCATCTGCACCTCCCTTTCCAACCCCACCGGGGCCACCCTGCCTGTGCCCGCCCGGGAGCGCCTGGTCGCCCTCTGCCGCCAGCACGGCGTGCGCATGGTGGAGGATGATATTTACTCCGAGCTGCTCGACGCCGGAGCCCCGCCCCCCTGCCGCGCTTTCGACGACGGCTCGGTCGTCTCCTACGTCACCAGTTTCTCAAAAACCGTCTCCCCCGGCCTGCGGATTGGCTTCTGTATTCCCGGCACCCCGGAGATCGAGGATGCGCTGGCCGCCCTCAAGTGTCGCCAGGACATCCACAGCCCCGTCCTTACCGAGGCCATCCTGCGCCGTTTCCTGGCCGCCGGGCTTTTCGATCCCCACCTTCAGCGGCTGCGGGAGCGCAACCGCCGTCGGCGCGCGCTGGCTCTGGAGAGCATCCGCGGCAGCTTCCCTGCGGGCTCCGAAGTCCACGCGCCCGAGGGCGGCTACATGCTCTGGGTGCGCCTGCCGGAGCAGGTGGAGATTCGCTCTGTGGTCGCCCGGGCCAAGGAGGAAAAAGTGGCCTTCGCCAGCGGTACCGGCTTTTATGCCGTGGCCGAGGGCGGCGCGCGCCCGCTGCCCCATGTGCGGCTGAACTGCGCCCGGGGCACCGAGGAGGAACTGAAGCGGGGCGTGGAGATCCTGGGCAAGGTCGTTTCCACGCTCGCCCAAGCCTGAAAGCGCCCCCATCAGTGACCTAGATTTCACCAAATACTTCTATTTAAAACGCACCGTTTGGTGCATGTTGCTTGCTTTCCCATGTCTCACAAAGTCATTTCATTCCACTACACGCTGAGCGATTGCGACGGCGTGGTCATCGAGTCGTCGAAAGACCGCGAGGCGGTTTCCTTCATGTCCGGCATGGGGATGATTGTCCCCGGCCTGGAGCGCGAAATCATCAACTACGCGGCGGGTCAGAAAGGCCGCGTGGAGGTCAAGGCCGAGGACGGCTACGGGCTCATTGATTTCAGCAAATTCATCCAGGTGCCCCGGGAGTCCCTGCCCAAGCAGGACATTAAAGAGGGGGATCTCTTCCAGTCCAACAAGAGCCCGCTGCCCTTCACGGTCAAGCAGATCACCGACACGCATGTGGTGCTCGACGGCAACCACCCGCTGGCGGGCGAGGACCTTTCCTTCGACGTCGAGGTGATCGAAGTCCGCGAAGCGAGCGAGCAGGAGCTGGCGCAGCTTCAGGAGATGATCGCCAAGGCCGAGGCGCAGGCCGCTCAGCCGCAGCAGCCCGCCGAGGAGCAGCCGCAGGCGTAAGCCCGCCCCGGATTTAGCGGTTCCGATACAACAAAGCGCCCGGTGAAGCCTCGGGCGCTCTTTTTTTGCCGCCGTCACACTGCCGTTACGCGGCGAGAGGGGCGGCCTTCCGGCGGAGCCATTGGCGCCATCCGCCCAGGCTGCTCAGGCCGCCGATGAAGAGCAGGCCTGCCCAGGCACCCGGTTCCGGGGTCTGCACGGCGGGGGTGATTTCCACCGCCAGGACCACGTCGTTGTAGTCTTTGTCGCCCCCGTTAGTGGCGTCCTCAAAGGAGAGAATCAGGTAGTTGCCGTAGACTTGGGCCACCGCGTGCTGAAGCGAGTCGCCGTTGCGCGAGGCCTCGGCTGCAAGGGGCGTCGTGCTGCCTGCCGCCCCGTTGGGGATCAGGAAAAAGTCCAGCAACGTGCCCGCGCTGACGGTCCCGAGGTTCACGAAATCGCCCGCCAGAAGGGGGGCCGTGGAGGTGCGCACCGAGTTCCCGCTCGAGTAGTAGGAGGTCGGGTCATTGCTCGAAGCGTCGGGGAAGATCAGCTCAGCCGAGCTGGTTATCTTGGCGGTGGAGGCCGTTGGCAGGGAAGAGTAGCCGGTGAGGTAGTTCACCCCGAGGCTGCTCCGGTAGGCTGCGCCCTCGCTGATGAAATAAACTCGCACGGCGGAGTCGGCCGTCAGGTAGAGCTCGGAAAATTTGACCGCCAGCGAGCTGAGCGTTGAGGAGTTCAACGCCCGGTACTCTGGCAGCGTGCTGTTGACCAGCGCCTTGATGGCGGGCAGCGAGCTTTGGAATGCGGCGGCATCGGCGTCCGAACCAGCCGTCTGGACCAGCCCGGCGAGCGGGAGCTTCAGAGGATCGGCAGTTGACTGAACCGGGGAAACCACGCTGCCCATGGCCGACGAAAACCCCCACAGAGCGCAGAGCACGCTTAAAGATGAAGCCAGTATGTGCGTTTTCATGGGGATGATAAGTCTCTCTTACCAGGGAGTACTCGCCCTTGTCACGTACGAAATTAAGCGAATGAGACGAATTACGTATACCGACCCACTCCCGAGCCTACGGTTGTGGCACCACGACCACGGCGTTGCGCACCTGCTTCCATTCCGGCCGGGAAAAAGGGGCTTCCTTCCCGGCCACCCAGAGCGCCGTGGAGCTGCCGCCGTCCAGGTTGAGCGCCCGGTCGATTTCCAGCCCCGGGAGCAGCCCCGGCGTGGCGAGGATGTGGGCCAGCCCATCCAGCGTCACCGGCCCCGTCGTCAGCAGCGCGGCGACGCCCTTGCGGTCGGCCAGGAGTACGGTGCGTTCGGCGGCCTTGGCGGCGTTAAGGCCCGCAACGGCCTTCCCGTGATCCACCAGGAAGGGGCCGGACTGGAGGGCCTCCCGGACCCCGGCGGGGCGGAACTCGGCGGAGCGGAGCACCCGAGCGGCGCCCCGTTGCGGCACGGCGAGGACGCCGGTGAGGATTTTCGAGGTCTCCCACGGGTGAATCGTGACGCCCCGGTGGATCATCAGGCCGAGCGGGGTGCGGTCGGCCAGGAAATAGCCGCCGTTGACCCCCGCCAGCGCGTGAGCCGCCGCGGCCCCGTCGGCAACGGATTGCCCCGGGGCGAGATCGATGACCTCCAGACGGCACCGGGCGCGGTCGAACTTCACCAAATGAGCCTGCAACGGGGCATCCTCCGGAGCATCGCCGCGCAGCGTCAGGGTCAGGTGGCTCACCGTGGGCGCAGCCGTCGCCTGGGCCGGGGTGGATTCGGCCTGCCAGGCCGCCTCCGCAGCCCGGAGCCCGCAACAAAGGAAAAGGATGAAAAACCAGCGCATGGAGTGGACTTTACGCGCCGGGGCGTTGGGCGCGAATCTTTTTGCGGCGGGAAAGCTGCTTGCCGCCGGAAGGGATTCGGATTACGAAACCACCGTCATGGAAACGCCACCCATCCCCCCTTCAGATGCCACCCCCGCTCCCGAAGCCCCGCTCCCCCCTCCCGTTCCGAGCAAGGAAGAGCGCACCTGGGCCATGGTTGCGCATCTCAGCGCCCTCTCGGGGCACTTCATTCCGCCGGTGGGGCAGATCCTGGGGCCGCTCGTGGTCTGGATCCTTAAGCGCGACGAATACGAGCTCGTGAACGACCAGGCCAAGGAAGCGCTCAATGCTCAGATCAGCTTTACGATCTACTTCATCATTTCTGTTCTCCTGATGCCGATCCTCATCGGGTTCGTCCTGTTTGGCATCGTCTGGCTGGTCGATCTCGTCCTGATCATCATCGCGTCTGTCGCGGCCAACGAGGGCAAGCGCTACCGGTACCCGTTTATTTTCCGCTGGGTCAAATAGCGCGGGTTCAGCGGCGGCCTAGGCCTATGGCGTGCGGTTATGCTAAGCGGCGAACCTCAGACCCGCGCTGCGCTTGCGGACGCCGTTTGCCGCGCCGCGGGGCGCACCGACATCCCGATCCATTCCGGCACTGCCCGAGTCACTCCTGGCCCCATCGCGCCAACCGCATTGGCATCATTGGCGGTAATATTAGCCCCCTATGGCAGTATTTTGGTAACAGTTTTCCTGGATCTCAAGTCGATGGAGTTTGGGTGCCAGCACGGGTTGGTGGGCTGGAGTCTACGTTCCGCAAAAGGAAAGTGCTTTGACGAAAGCCTGGCGACATTCGCGTGTTTCCCGGCAACGCGCAAAGCCCTTCCTTTCCTGCTAAGGACCGCTTAGTGACCTCCGGAATTCGCGTGGCGAACAACCGGTGAGGCGACGAAAGGCGGTGGAAAGGGCGAAGGGATCGGAATAGCCCACTTCTTCCGCAATTGCCTCCAGCGTACGGTCGGTGGTGGACAAAAGCACCGAAGTCTTCCGAATTCGGAGTCGAGCAAGCTGACTGCGGGGACTGGTGCCCAGTTGCTCCCGGCATAGCCTGCGCAGATGCCCTTCGCTAAGTCCCGCTTCCGAAGCCATGTCGGCCAGAGACCATGAGCTTGCCAGATTCCGCTGCACCTCTTGCCAAAGGCGACGCAATCGTTCGTCCTCGGGTTTCCGCGCAAGCAGGCGCGCAACCCATTGGACAATCAATTCGATCCACAAACCGATGGTCACAGCATCCCGTCCAAATACCACCTCCTGCTCCAACCCTTCAATCATCGGCAACGGGGAAGCATAACCCCCGCGGACAATCGTGGCCTCTTGGAGGTGCAGCCTGGGCTTGGGATTCCGGTTCCGGTCAAAGATAATCCACGCCAACCCCCAAGGACGCTTCGCCTTTGGGTTATACCGCGACCCATGGCTGGCCAAACGCGGGGCAAACACAATATCCCCTTGGCCAAAAGGAACCCACTCCCCGTCAATCAGCCCATCGCCTTTGCCTTCGAAGCAGTAGGTGATGTGCTCGAAATCCGGATTAAGCCGCACGATATGATAGGGGCCAGCGATTCGAGCACAACCGACCCCGAAAATTCCCCGATCGAGCAGCGCCGGGCACTCGGTTCCATAGATTCCAGACTGGATCACGCCCGCTCCGGAAATGTTCGTTTCAATGATGTTTTTGTCTGGAGAGAACATGGCGAAACAGCAAGTTTTGTGTTTGGATCCTGTGTTATATGAATCCCCCGGTATCTGTTGTTCCAAGATTCCAACTATTCGGGTTTGGAATGCGACGCAAGCTACTTTATCAAGCGGGTTTGTTGAAAGATGCTCTTTCGGGCGAAGTTTTGAACCGATGGGATGTCCGAATGGAAAAGGTTATTCCATCGGAATACCGCGTGGAATTGGAGACCGACGGTGGCCTCGTTATCATCTCAGAAGACGAAGAGGGTGTTTGGCTGGAGCAGGGGGAAGAGAGAAAAACGCTGACACGGCATCCCGTGCATTTGCCCGAGTTCGACGGCCCCCATGCCGCTTTGCTGCGGGCCTTGCACGCGGAGATGCTGGTCAATGTGATGCCATGGGGACCGGTGCCCAATCTTTGGGTGTATCCCAGGCCGTGGTATCGGGATGCGGCGATGGTAGCGCTATGCCTGGAAAAAACAGGGAACATCGATCAGATCGCTCCCTGGATCGATAACCTCTTTCAGCCGTATGATTTCAACAACAGCGGACAGGCTGAACCGGACAACCTTGGTCAGGTTCTTCTGTTGGCAAGCCTTACCATCGACAGGAAGCATCCGATTGTAGAGCGCGTGCTCAAGGAGGCGCAACGCGTGCGCCGAGGCCATTCCCTGGCAGGCCTCACTGACTTTAGCGAGCATCCCGTATACCAGACTAAGTGGCTGAAATTTGGTCTCCAGCAGCTCGGCTTGGACGATCCCTATAGGATTCCAGCCATCCCGGATCGCTACAGCTCCCTGTTTTGGATGGATTTCCGCGACAGCCACGAACAGCACCCGCGTTTCGATGCCGACACGCTAGCCAAATATCCTTACCTCAACTGGGCAGAAGCGCATTTTTATGGAGACCCGCCACCGGAAGCCGTCTCGGCGGATCAATTCCCGCTGACCCGGGAACTCGAGTCCAGCGAGGGCAATTATGGACGGATGCAGATGGTCGCCCCTCAATGGGCCCAACAACGCTGGTGCAGTCCGCACACATGGCACGCCGCAGAGATGTTTCTTTACCTTCTGTCTCAACCTCAAAATCCCCATCATGTTTCCGCATCCATCCATTCTTAAAAGCCGTCTGAAAGGCGTTATTAGTTCACTCCGGGCGCAGGGTTATGCTGTCGACGGCATGCATGATGCGCTCAATCGACTTCCATCCAGCTATGATGCGCTGGACGAATTTGCCCATCGGCTTGCCGATCTCCCGCTGCGTGATGATTGGCCCTACGTGGAACCGGAGGAATGGGAAGACATCCTCAAGGAATGCGATCCCGAGCGGCCCACGAGTGCCATCGGGGTCCTCTCGTCACAGGACGCTGCCGCGCGTGTGGAAACCGCCTTTCTGTCATCGGTTTGCGGGTGCATCCTCGGAAAACCGGTGGAAAACGGTGCGGTAAACCCCACCTTGCCAACCCTTCGCGCCGCGTTGGAAGCGCACGGCGACTGGCCGTTGAAGGACTACATCTCCGAGGCCGTCCGAGTGGCTGGCTGCGACACGCTTCACGAAGATGCGTGGCATACCTGTCGCGAAAACATTCACTATGTGGCGCCGGATGACGATCTCAACTATACCATTCTGGGCATGTTGAATCTGGAAACAAACGGCCGCGACTTCACCTGGCAACAAATGCGCGGGCTTTGGCTGAAGCATCTTTCTGCCTCGATGACCTGGGGCCCTGAACGCGGGATTCTAGCGCATTGCATCCTCGATCATCTTGGGGAAGGAACCCCGGACTATCCGTCGCCGGATCAACGGGAATGGGTGCGGATTTTCAACCCGGGGGACGAGATGTGCGGCGCCCTCATTCGGGCGGATGCCTACGGCTATGCCTGCCCTGGCGATCCCGCCCAAGCCGCCAAATTAGCGTGGCGCGACGCCAGCTTTACGCACCGCCGCACCGGCGTATATGGCACGATGTTTGCCGCCGCCGCTATTGCCACCGCCTTTGTGGAAAGAGACCCGCTCCGCGTATTTAGTACCGCCGCGCAATTCGTTCCGCGCCGCAGCCGGTTCTACCAGATTGTCTCGGACTCGTTGCATGAAATTTCCGTGGCTCGCGATTGGCAGGATGGTTACGCGCGAATCCATGGCAAATACAAACAATACACGCACTGCCATATTTACCAGGAATGCGGAACGCTAGTGAATACCCTGCGCTTTGCGGAAAGCATCGATGACGGGTTCTGCAAACAAGTGTCCCAGGGGAATGACACCGATAGCTTCGGGGCGACCTCCGGCTCCATTCTCGGCGCGTTCTTTGGTCCCGGACATCTCGGCCAACGCTGGCTTGCCCCGTTCCACGATGAGATCCGCACCGGGTTAAATCTATTCTATGAGCGTTCGTTAAGTGCTCTTGCATCACGGATGGCCTCTCTCCCATCCTTGTAATCAGTCACTGACCTTGCCGCAGTCCGTTTTCCGTTGGCCGGAACTACTGCGGTAACAGCGTTTGATCGCTGAAAGTCTTTGAGGCCTTTTGTAGCATCTTCCGCCTTTTCTTAGGCCCCGTTCTTTGTCACACTGGGCGGATGCTGGCAAAGGTCTATTCAGGGGCGGTCTATGGCGTGGATGCCTACGAAGTCGAAATCGAAGTCAACGCAAGTGCGGGAAACCCCGTGATCGTTATTGTGGGGCTTCCCGATGCCGCCGTGAAGGAGAGTCGGGACCGCGTCACCACGGCGGTTGGCAACAGCGGCTACCGCCCGCCCCGGGGCCGGACCACCATCAACCTGGCCCCCGCTGACATCAAGAAAGAGGGGCCGAGCTTCGATCTGCCGATCGCCCTGGCGATGATCGCCGCCTCCGAGCAGATCGAGTTGACCCGCTTTGAGCAGTTTTGCTTTGTGGGCGAACTGGCGCTCGACGGCACCGTGCGCGCGACCAAGGGCGTGCTCCCCATTGCGCTCGAAGCCCGGCGGCGCGGGCGGCGAGCCATCGTCGTGCCCGAGGAGAATGCGTCTGAAGCCTCCGTCGTCGAGGGCATCGCCACCTACGGCGTGCGCACCCTGCGCCAGGCGTGCGAATTCCTGCGCGGCAACGAGATGCTCATCCCGGCGCAGCCCATCGCCGTGGCCGATGCCTTGCCCGATTACGCGGTCGATTTTGCCGACGTGCGCGGGCAGCATTCCGCCAAGCGGGCCATCGAAGTCGCCGTCGCGGGCGGGCATAACTTGATCATGGTCGGGCCTCCCGGGTCGGGTAAATCGATGCTCGCCAAGCGCATCCCCACCATCATGCCGCCGATGACCTTCGAGGAGGCCATCGAGACGACCAAGATCCACAGCATCTGCGGCTTCCTCGCCCCCAAACGCTCGCTGCTGCTTCAGCGGCCCTTCCGGTCACCGCATCATACCATATCAGATGCCGGATTACTGGGTGGCGGGACGAATCCCTCGCCCGGCGAAGTCACCCTGGCCCATCACGGCGTGCTGTTTCTGGACGAACTTCCCGAATTCAAGCGCTCCGTGCTGGAAGTGCTCCGTCAGCCGCTGGAGGACGGCAAGGTAACGATTTCGCGCGCGGCGGGCACGGTGACGTACCCCTCGGAGTTCATCATGGTCGGCGCGCTCAACCCATGCCCGTGCGGTTTCTTTGGCGATCTGAAACGCGAATGCCGCTGCACCGGAATGCAGGTGCAGCGTTACCGTCAGCGCATCTCCGGGCCGCTCCTGGACCGCATCGACATCCACGTTGAGGTCCCGGCGGTGCCGTTTAGGGACCTCACCGGCAACGGCGCTTCCGAGCCCTCGGAGGCCATTCGCGAACGGGTCATGGCGGCCCGGGCCATCCAGCAAAAGCGTCTCGCGGGTGGTAATGGACGGGGCGCATGCAATGCGCGGATGCTGCCGCGTCAGCTGCGGAATTTCTGCGCGCTCGACGAGGAATGCCGCGAACTGCTGCGGGCCGCGATGAGCGAGCTGAACCTGAGCGCCCGGGCGCACGACCGCATCCTGAAAGTAGCCCGTACCATCGCCGATCTGGAGGGAGCGCCGGTGATCACCGCCACCCACTTGAGCGAGGCGATCCAGTACCGCACGCTGGACCGGAATCTGTGGATCTGATAATTGCAACAGTTTGCCTGTTCCAGCGCCTCGTCGTTGGGTTCGACGGTCAAACGAATTTGTTTGTTCTTGACCATATTTGGAAATACGTGCAGGGGTGTGGAGGTTATATCAAATGAATATCTCCGAGGTCGATCTTAAGAAGCTCTGGGCGAAGGCGGCAGGGCGCTGTTCCTATCCTGGTTGTACGACCAACTGCATTGAAATTTTCGAAAAGGCCGGAACCACAGTCATAGGAGAAATGGCCCACATAATACCTCAAGGAGAAACAGGGCCGAGGGCAACCGGGGCTAAAGGTGCTGATACTTACGAGAATTTGATTCTACTTTGTCCTACACATCACACCACAGTCGATAAGGCACCAATAGACTTCCCTGCTGTACTCCTGCGAGGGTGGAAAACAACTCATGAGGAGAACGTTGGTAAAGCCTTAACCAGCCCTGTCTTTGCCGACGTCGGTGCGATCTGTAGCTTTGTGGCGAAAATACTCGTTGAGAACTATGCAATTTTCTTAAAATTTGGGCCCGAGTCACCTACTGCTCAAGCTAATCCCATTAGTGAAGGATCTCTCCTGTGGGATTTGCGTAAGTGCGATCAAATCATTCCAAACAACACAAAGATCGTTGATGCATTTATGAGAAATAAAGACCTTTTTGATCTAAAGGAATGGAAGGTTTTTGCGGAATTTAGAGAACACGCCGCAGCCTTTGAAAGAAATACATACCAAAGGATGGATTGCGATATGGTGCCCCGTTTTCCGCAATCTTTTCAACAAATGATTGAAAATTATGCCAAATAATTCAGGAATCCCGAGGACCGAAAGTGTCTCTTATTTTGAGGCTACAATAGCCGGACATTCAGCCGTGAGTAGATTGGACCGTCGCGGTGAAAACGTGTATGTTGTGCAGCGCCGGAAATACAGCCCGGTGGTAGTTTTCCTGACAGATATTTATACCATTGGAATTGCTGATGTTGTCGATGCTCGCACAAAAATTTGTGACATTAATTATATTGTGACTATTTCGAACTGGAATGGATATACATCCGCCGCAAAAGAGCATGCGAATTCCGCTAAAATCGGCATTGGACTAATGAGCGAGTTCATGGGTGCATTGAATCTAGAAGAGCCTTGGAAATACGTGAAGCGTAATGATAAGAACAAAGGATAGTTTTGGTGGCCAGTTGTTTTTATTCGGTTCTTGTCTGACCACCGATGCTCCACGCGATCTAGATCTAGCTTTTATCTATGACGAAGAGATATGCCCTATAGAATGTGCGTTGGCGATAAGGGCAGCATTTAGGAAATTCAGCCCGGAATGGATTTTATTGGATGCCCACGTGGTCCTTTTGACCTCGGTAGAGGCCCGTGAATGTGATTTTGTGCAATCTGTTGACGCTATCAGTTTCAAGAAATGGATATTCGATAAGTCTTATACAAAGCACTTAATGCTTTTAAATACAGTGGAACGCGCATGTGAATGCCGCTTTGCGTAAACGGTCGTGATTATTCATCAGTTGCAAACTTTCTGTACGTTAGACCGGATCTGCGGATTGACGGAATATTGAGCTGCTGGATTTTTAGGAAATCTGACCGGTATCTGCCCCCCACGCTGTGAGCTATCCTTTTTCCCAAAATGCGGTAAAGTTGGCCTCCATGCTGAGCTATCGGACGAGACTGATTGCGTGGAGCGGCGCGTTGCTTTTGGCCTCTCTGCCGGTGGCCTTGGCCGCTCCCGAGCCGCCTCCTTTTCTGGGGGAGGCGCTGGCGGGTTTTTCCGCGTGGGATGCCAATGGAGACGGCCATCTGACGTTGGAGGAGCTGCAAAAGGCCGTGGCCTCGCCGGAGGTCAAGGGTGCGCAAGCCGCCGCTGCGGTGGCGCTTCGCCGGGCCGCGACCCGCAAGACCCACGCGCTCCCACTCCCGCTGACCCGCGAGGCGCTCACGGCGGCGGCTCAGCATTCCCCGGTGGGTGCGGAGGTCGCTGAGGAACCGGATGGCGGGGAAAAGCCTGGCGCGCCTTCGCTGGTCGCTTCCTATGCGAAGGCTTATGCGACGATCATGGATTCGCCCCGGGATTTATTCGTCAACGGCGTGCCGCATGTGGAGGGTTTCCGGCAGGCAAAGCTGGGGACCTGCTTTAGCCTGGCTCCCCTGGCGGCCTGCATTGTGCGGGACCCGGCGGCCGTGGCGGCGCGCTTTGCGGTGACGCCGACGGGCTACACGGTGCGCTTCGGCCAGGACCGCGTGGTGGCGGTTCCAGCGCTGACGGACGGCGAGATTGCAATGACCTCGACGACGGGTGGCGACGGGCTCTGGGCCTCGGTCTACGAAAAGGCGGTGGGCCTTTACCGGATTACCTACGATGGCAAGACGGGGCTGCCGCTGGATGTGGCCTCCAAGGGCGGATCGGCGGGGACGATGTTAAGCGTGCTGACCGGGCGGGCCATAAAGCGCTTCTCCTGCGCGCCGTGGCACAGCGGCCAGGAGTCGCCGGAAGCCCTGAATGCCAAATTAAAGGAATTGCGCGCGATGCTGGCCGAGAATGTGGCCGCGCATCGCCTCGCGACGGTGGGCGCGGGCAACAAGGGCCTCAAAGTCCCCTCCCTGGCCCGGATGCATGCCTACGCGGTGCTGGGCTACGATGTGGCGACGGATCTGGTTACCATTCGCGATCCGCACGGGCAGACCTTCGCCCCGAAAGGCTCGCCGGGGCTGACCAACGGCTACGCGGTCTCCCGGGGTGTCTTCCAGGCTCCGCTGGGGGAGGTCGTGCAGTTCATGAGCGGCTTTGCCTTTACCCAGGACACGCCCGCGACGGCCTCCGAGCCCAAACCGGCCTCGACCGATCCGGGCGCTTCCACGGATTAGCTCCCCAAATAACCTCGCCGGGCCCGCGCCTACTGGCGGCAACAGCCGCACTTGGCCTGGTCGTTTTCCTTCTCCGGGTACTCGAAGGTGCGGCCCTCGTAGTTGCGCAGCACGGTTTTTTCCGCATCGCTATAGAGCACGTAATCCGGGTTGATCGGCACTTTGCCGCCGCCGCCCGGGGCGTCGATGACGTATTGCGGCACCGCGTAGCCCGACGTGTGCCCGCGCAGACCTTCGATGATCTCGATGCCCTTGCTGACCGGCACTTGCAGGTGCGAGGAGCCGAGGATCAAGTCGAGCTGGTAGAGGTAGTAGGGCCGCACCCGGCACATGATGAGCTTGTGCACGAGCGCCTTCATTGTCTCCAGGTTGTCGTTGACGCCGTTGAGGAGCACGCTCTGGTTGCCGAGCGGGATGCCCGCGTCGGAGAGCCGTCCAAGGGCTTCGCGCGTTTCCTGCGTCAGCTCGCGCGGGTGGTTCACATGCACGCTCATCCAAAGCGGGTGATATTTCTTGAGCATCGCGCAGAGCTCCGGCGTCACGCGCTGCGGCAGGAAGATGGGGACGCGCGAGCCGATCCGGACGAGTTCGATGTGCTCGATGGATCGAAGCCGCGAGAGGATCCCCTCCAGGCGATCATCGGAGAGGAGCAGCGGGTCGCCGCCGGAAATCAGCACGTCGCGAACCTCCGTGTGGGCCTCCAGGTAGCGGAAGGCGGCTTCAAAATCAATGTGCAGCTCCTGTTCGCCCGCTCCGCTGACGACCCGGCTCCGCGTGCAGTAGCGGCAGTAGGAGGCACAGCGGTCGGTGACGAGCAGCAGCACGCGGTCCGGGTAGCGGTGCACCAGGCCCGGGGCCACCATATCGCCGTCCTCGCCGCACGGATCGGCCATTTCCTGGGGCGAAATGTGCGTTTCCTCCAGGCGCGGGATGACCTGGCGGCGGATCGGGCAGGCTGGATCGTTGCGGTCGATCAGGTTAAAGAAATGGGGCGTGATGGCCAGCGCCAGTTTGCTGCCGGAGAGAAGAGTTCCGGCTCGCTCCTGGGGCGTCAGCTCCATCAGGTCTTCGAGTTGCTTCAGGGAATGGATCCGATTCTTGAGCTGCCACCTCCAGTCATTCCACTGGGCGGCATCCACATCGGGCCAGCAGCCAGGCGTATGAGACTCAAACGCCTTTAGGTTCGTGTGCATGGTTTTCGGGCAGGTTACCCCCGGACGCGGGTTTGTCAACCACGGGCGCGGGAAAACATCTTATTGTCTATCGGGAATGTGGTGTATTGAGGTATTTTTTTACTGGCCATAGCGAAATCGGTAGATTCGGGTTGAACGGATGCCGCGGGAGTCTGTCATAAAAGGCAGTGTCGCTTATGATCGCATCCTTCCGAAAAGCCATTTACTCCCTGGGTTATGCCGGTGGCCTGGCAGGCCTGGCGCTGGCCGCCCTACCTCAGCCCTCCACCGCAGCCGAAGCCCCCCGGGATCTTCTCCACCAGCTCGACGAGGGCTTTGTCCAGGTCTTCGATAAAACCGCGCCCAGCGTCGTCGTTATCGATGTTTCGAAAAAAGGGGCCCCCGCGGATGAGGAAAGCGGGAGCGGGTTCGACTTTTTCTTCCGCGCGCCCGACGCGGGCCTGCGCAATCCGCTCCGGATGCAGGAGCCGCCTGCCCGCAGCGAGGGCTCGGGCATCATTGTCCGCTCGGAGGGCTATATTGTTACCAATGCCCACGTGATCAACGGGGCGGAAAAACTTTCCGTCAAGTTGCGCGACGGCCGCGTGCTCCCGGGCAAGGTCGTCGGCGTGGATGACTTTACCGATATCGCCGTCATCAAGATCGACGCCACCGGCCTGCCCGTGGCCGCCTGGGCCGACAGCGACAAGGTGCGCATCGGCCAGCTCGTCTGCGCCATCGGCGTCCCCTACGCGCTGGAGTATTCCTTCACCATCGGCTGCGTCAGCGGCAAAGGGCGCTCGGGCCTGACCCCCGAAGTCACCCCCTACGAGGATTACCTGCAAACCTCCGCCCTCATCAATCCGGGCAACTCCGGCGGCCCGCTCATCGACGTGGACGGCAAGGTCGTCGGCATGAACACGCTCGTCAACGGCCTCAACCGGGGCCTCGCCTTCGCCATCCCGGCCAACCTGATCAAGGACATCAGCGGGCAGCTGATCGAGAAAGGGAGCGTCTCCCACCCGGCCCTTGGCATCCGGATCGAGACCCTCGGGGCCGACTCCAGCTTGCGCGAGCAGATCAGCGGCGTCGAGAAAGGGGCCGTCATTACCACCATCGAACCCGATACCCCGGCCTATAAGAGCGACCTGCGCCCGGCGGACGTCATCACCGCCATCGACGGCGTGCCCGTCGCCAGCGCCCAGGAGCTGCGCCGCCAAGTGCTCTCCAAGAAGCTTGGCCAGCCCGTGGCGCTGAGCGTCTGGCGCGGTGGCAAAGAGCTGAAAATCTCCGTCACCACGGGCGAACTGCCCAAAACCGCCGCCACCGGCACCCGCTCCCCGCTCTCCGAGAAGCCCGCCAGCTCGGGCGACATCGAGGGGAAAATGGGCCTGCGCCTGGGCGAGCTCCCCCAAAGCGACAGCAAGCTGACCGGCCACGGAGTGCGCGTCACCGAAGTCACCCCCAACAGCCCCGCCGCCATCGCGGGCATCCAGCAAGAGGACGTGATCACCGAAATCGACTCCAAACCGATCGCCGACCTCGCCGCCGCGCACACGGTCCTGGGGGCCCAGGCTGGAAAAAAAGCCGTACTTTTGTTCCTCGAACGCAAAGGACAGAAGACCTACGGGGTGGTGAAAATCGAAAATTAATTGTTCCTTGGTTGGGCGGACGGTGCCGGAGGGTATACCGGCACCGTCCGTTTCCTTTTGTACGGGATGTAGACGATTTCTACAGCCCAAGGCCAAGAAGCTAAAAAAGTCTCGTTACGAATCTCCAGATTCCCCCACGCCTGCGAATCAGAGATTCGCCCCCAATTGCATTCCCAATCTAGAGATTGGGAACGAGGATCAGGTTCACCACCCAGTCTCGTTCCCAAACTCCATTAGGGAACGAGAAAGGAGCAAAAAAAATGCAAGTTGCTCTTAGTAAGAGCTTCGCTGCCATTTTTGTGTGTTAAGAAACACACCGTCGTAGGAAGCCCGCCTCCAACGCGGCCCGGACGCGGAGGATCATTGATTCTCCGCGTCTTTTTTATTCTGTGCCTCTGTGGTAAATTCTTTGATAATGCTGGGCCAAACCCCAGAGAGGGCGTAAGTTCCCTTCTTAGGAATATTCTGCCGTATGAGCACACCCGATCTCGCTGAGCGCCTTCTTGCGTTCATGCGCTCCCCCCGTTACCAACCCCTCGATAAAATCGCCCTTTCCAAAAAACTCGGCCTGCCCGCCGATGACGGAGGCGAACTGCGCGACCTTCTCCGTAGCCTGGAGGAGCGGGGCGAAATCGCCCGCATCCGCAAGGACCGCTACGTGCTCCCCGAGGAGGCCGAGCTCGTCACCGGCATCCTGCAAGTCCACGGCAGCGGCAATGCCCACCTGCTGAGCGAACGCAAAGGCCAGGCCGATCTCTACATCGCCGCCGAGAACTGCTGGACCGCCTTCAACGGCGACCGCGTCGTGGCCCGGATCCTCCACGAGGGGATCGAGGGCGTCGAGAGCTTCCGCCGCCGCAGGCCCGCGCCGGGCGAACGCCGCGAGGGGCGCATCATCCGCATCCTCAAGCGCGCCAGCGAGACGCTCGTGGGCACCCTCCAGCGCTCGCAGAAGTTTCACTACGTCATCCCGGATGACCCGCGCATCGGCCATAACATCTACGTCCACCCCGGCTCCGCGCCGCTGCCGAAGCCGCCCGTCGTGGGGGATAAAGTCGTCGTCAAGCTCGACGAATGGACCTCCCGCCACATCAACCCCGAGGGGGAGATCATCGAAGTCCTCGGCGCCGCCTCCACCCCGGGCGTCGACATGCTTTCCATCATCCGCAAGTACAACCTGCCCACCGTCTTTGCAGAGGAAGTACTCAGCGAAGCCCACTCCATCCCCGAGATCGTCCCGCCCGAGGAAGCGGCCCGGCGCGAGGACCTGCGCGACTCGCTCATCTACACCATCGACCCCGACGACGCGCGCGACTTCGACGACGCCATCGGAGTCGAGAAACTCAAGAACGGCTGGCGCGTGGGCGTCCACATCGCCGACGTCGGCCACTACGTCAGCCCCGGCACCGCGCTCGACAAAGAGGCCTACGAACGGGGCAACAGCGTCTACTTGGCCGACCGCGTCATCCCGATGCTGCCGGAGCGCTTGAGCAACGGCATCTGCTCGCTCAAGCCGAACGTCGACCGACTCACCCGCTCGGCCATCATGGAGTTCACCCGCAACGGCCGCCTGAAAGCCGCCCGCTTCTCCAAGAGCGTCATTCGCAGCAAAGCGCGCCTCACCTACAAGCAGGCCTACGCCATCCTCTCCGGCAACACCCCCGAACCGCTCCCCCTCACCGTGCCCGACCGCACCGAGGAGATCCCCCAGGCCGTCGTGGAGAATATCCGCGTCGCCTGGGAATTCGCCGCCATCCTGCGCAAAAACCGCTTTGCCGCCGGATCGCTCGACCTCGATTTCCCGGAGGTCAAAGTCTGGCTCGACGCCAAGGGCACCCCGGTCAAGCTGGAGAAGCTCGACAACGACATCTCCCACCAGCTCGTTGAGGAGTTCATGCTCGCCGCCAACGAAGCCGTGGCCCGCGAGACCAAGGTGAAGAATTTCCCCTCCATCTACCGCGTCCACGAAAGCCCCGACGCCGAGAAGCTCGACGAATTCCGCGACCTCGTGCGCCTCTACGATTATCGCGTGGGCGACCTGACCGTGCGCTCGGAAGTCCAGCGGCTACTGGAGGCCATCAAAGGCAAGCCGGAGGAGTACGCGCTTAAGATCGCCTTTTTAAAGAGCCTCAAGCGCGCCGTCTACGAGACCCGGGCCCTGGGCCACTACGGCCTGGCCAAGGTGAACTACACCCACTTTACCAGCCCGATCCGGCGCTATGCCGACCTCGTCGTCCACCGCGTCCTGGGGCACATCGGCGACGGGCGCCAGCAGCTCGCCGCCGCGGCCCTGCCCGTGGTCGCCGAGCACATTTCCCAGACGGAACGGACCGCCGACGGGGCCGAGCGCGACTCGGTGAAACTCAAGAAGATCGAGTTCTTCGCCCTCGCCGCCCAGCGCCTCGACCGGTTCAAAGCGGTCATCCTCGACGTGCGCAACTACGGGCTCGTCGTCGAACTGCCGGAGTACCTCATCACGGGCCTTATCCACGTCTCGACACTCTCGGATGACTTCTACGTCTACGACCCCGCCCGGATGCGCTTCATGGGCCGCAAGAACCGCCGCGTTTTCGCCGCCGGGGAGCACATCGAGGTCTCCGTGGCCAAGGTCGATCTCTACAAGCAGCAGATCGACTTCCAGCCTGCGCCCATTGAGGAGAAATCCAAAGGACGCGGCGGCAAGCCCGCCAAGCCCGAGGCAACCCCCAAGGCGAAACAGCCGCAGCAGCAGCCTGGGCGCGCCAAGAAAGGAGCGCCTCAGCAGTCGCAGGCCCCCCAGGAGGCACAGGGTTCCCGGCGAAGGGGCCGCCATGGCCGCCGCTCCGAAGGGGGCAAACGGCGGGGGAAATAAACCATCCCTGCCGCAAACACCGAGGTATTTACCCGGAGGGAATCAAAATATTTCACGCAAAGCCGCAAAGCCGCAAAGCCGCAAAGAAGAGACGCATCTGCCTCCTTTGCGCCTTTGCGGCTTTGCGTGAGCCTAGTTGGTATTAATCCAGCGGCACGCCGCGCACGGCCCCGGCGGGCGTTTGCGGGATGTACGGCTGGGGCTCCACGCGCGGGCGCTTGATCTTCGCAATCGGCAGGAGCCGGAGCGCGGCAAGCGTGTCGATGTCCAGGCGTCCGGTCTTCGGCAGCCCGGCCTTGGCCTGGTAGCGGTAGAGCGCGGCCTCTAGTTCCTGGCTTGGCCGCCCGTTCACCCGACCCAGGTAGAGCCGTTTTTCAGAAAGCAGCACCTGGGCTTTGCGGATCGTCTCGGACTGCACCTCCACCGGGGTATTTTCAAACGGCGAATGAGCAAAGAGCGCGGCGTAACGCGGGTCAACGGCGTCCGGCGGCGGGGGCAAGGGAGCGCTCGGTGCGGCGGGCGGCAGCACCGTCACGGGAGCCGCGGGGGCGGCGGGAGCCGCAGGAGCAACCGGGGCGGGAGTAGCCGGGGCGGGAGTAGCGGGGGCGACGGCAGCGGCCGAGCCCACTGGGATACCGGTCTCGCGCTGGAGGGCCGCTTCGGTCTCGGGCGTCAGGTTGCCCGAGGGTTCGAGCTGGGCGCGAATCTGGAACCGGCGCAGAGCTCCGCGCGTGTCGTCGTTGAGTTCGCCCGAGAGCTCGCCGCCGTAATAACCGGCGCTTTGGAGCGCTTTCTGAGCCGCGCGAACTTCTTCATCGGCCCCCGCGTAGTGGGCGGTGAGCGCCAGGGCCAGGGTGGAGACAAGGAAAAGCTTTTTCATACAGAGTGATCCGAGAACTAGCATCACCCTATAGCACCAAACGGGCCTCTGCTCCAAAAAAACACGATCTGCCCTAGCGTTTTTGCGCCAGCTTCGGCTGCGGCTGCGGGTGGCGAGCGCGCCACCAAGCCTCGATGCCGTCGGCGATCCCCTCGGCCAGGCGCTCCGCGTAGTTGTCCTGCTTGAGGAGGTCCGACTCCATGCGGTTGGTAATAAACCCCCCCTCCACGAGCACCGCCGGGAGGCGGGTGTGGCGAGTCACGTAGAGATGGCGCGCCCGGATGCCCCGGTCTTTCGCGCCGGTTTGCAGCACCACCGCCGTCTGCACCCGCGCGGCCAGGTCCTCGCCGGTCTCCACGGGGTCGGCCCGGGTGAAAAAGCCCATCCAGCTCCAGTCGCTCGGGATGGGTACCTTCGAGTCGGCATAAAACGTCTCGATGCCCGCCTGGTCGTTCCCGCTTCCCTGGTTGAAGTGGATGCTTACGAAAAGCGCCGGGCCGCGCACGCGGTTGGCGATGGTGGCGCGGTCGGAGAGGGAAATGTAGTTATCGTCCGTGCGGGTCTGCACCGTTGGGAACCCTCTGGCGTTGAGGATTTTCTCCAGCCGCAGCGCGGTATCCAGGGTCAGGTCCTTTTCGGCCACGCCCTTGTACTTGGCGCCGGAGTCGACGCCGCCGTGGCCCGCGTCGATAATGACGGCCGGGAGCGTGGTCTGAGGGAAGGTGCGGTCATCCTCCTCCTCGGGGTCGGGCGCGATGACGACCGTGAGGCAGCCCGCCAGCACCACCAGCCCCACGCAGGCGATGGACGTTCTCCACTCCCAGATCCCCAGCCATTTCCACATCAGCACGCTCATCATGCCCATCAAAATGGATTCGGACCGGGGGGCAGGATTGCACCCCCTAGGGGGGCCGAAGTGGGAGTTTTTTTCAGCGGGGCCGGGGATCAGGGGCCGTGGGCGGAAAAAAAAGAACTCAGAAGCGCCAGGCTCCTGAGTTCTTTAAAAACGTTGGGATCGTTTCGGGGTGGCTGGCGCGGCTAGCGCTGCCAGTTGAGCACACCCTTCTTGATCGCGTAGATGTACCCCACGGTCACCACACCGATAAAGCTGACCATGCTCCAGAGGATGGTCAGATCCTGGTGTTTGATGAACTCCCGGAAGGAAACGGCCCAGGGGTACATGAAGACGATCTCCAGATCGAACAGGATGAAGAGCATCGCCGCCACGTAGAACTTGACCGAGAACCGGGGCTGCTGGCTGCCAATGGGCAACATGCCGCACTCATACGGGCTGTCCTTTACCGGGTTGCGCCTGCCGCTTTTGCCGAGCAGCACGCTGAAACTCAAAGCGATCACGACGAACGCGATGGCAAACACGATTTGAACCAGGACGGGTATGTAGGAGGTAAGCATGGTTTTTCGTTGGGCGCAGCCTTAACCACCGGCTGCCGGGGAATGGAGGAGGGAGCCTAGGCTGCGACGGCCGGGGCGGGGATGGGGGCTGCGGCCGCCGGTTGCATCGTGGAGAGACCCGCAAGACCGCGGTATTTCTTGCCGGTCTTCTTTACCATGCCGCGGGCGACGAGATTTTGCAGTTTCTCGTAGGCTCGCAGCCGGAGCATTTCCTCTCCGCCGCTGGCCGCGTTGCGGGCCCGCAGGTTTTCATGGACGATGTCGAAGAGTTGCTTAAATTCCAAAGAACTTTTCCGCGAAAGGACGCTGACGAGTTCCTCAGTCACGAGGTCGGGCAGGCGACGGGAAAACGCAGTTTTCTTCTGAATAGGCATAGACCAACAATTTACCACCTATTTCCAGAAAAACTAATGGAAAAATTCAGGCGGGCCCCAAATTTAACCTGCCTGCCATGTTCCATCCGGGGATCCCCTAGGCTCAGGGGTCTGAGGGGTCGGCGGGGGCGCTGAGTGCCTTGGGCGGCGCGGGCGGCAGGATCGACTGGGGGTTGGGATTCGGGGGCCGCAGCGCGGGAGCGGCGGCGTAAAAGGCTCCCAGGCCCAGCCCGGCGGCCAGCTCCACAAAGGAGACCGGTCCGGCGGTGTCGATGACGATCCCCTCCTCGGCCTGATGGGCGCTGAGCGTGATCGGCGAGAGGTGGCGGCTCACGGCCTGGGGCGAGGGGAGGCGGTCGAAGTCGGCATACGCGCTCAGCCACGGGATGCCCGGGCCCCAGATGGCGGCGGCGGGCCTCAGCGCGGTGTAGATGCGCTCAAAGACCGTGGCGGCGTCGAGGTAGGCCAGGGCCGTCTCGGGCCGGGCCAGCAGCGCGACCGAGCTGCGGAAGACCGGCGAGCGCTCCAGCGTCTCCCCTTTCCCCTCGGGCTGGTGAACGGCGTGCATGGCGAAGGGGCGCAGCCGCTCGGAGCTAAGCCCGGCTACCATGTGGCCGCCCGCCAGAGCTACCGCCGGGTGGAAAAGGGCTGGCTGGGCCAGCGAAAAGGTCCAGATCGGCACGCCACCGGCATCCTCGCGGTCCCAGCGCTGCAGAAGCGCCTCGGTGAAGCGGCGGGCCTGGGCCGGGTCACGGATTTCGGAGGCCAGGAAGAGGTCCGGCTGCGGACTCGGGCGCGGCCAGTCGAGCAGCAGGGCGTGCTCCGGCCCGAAGGCGGCCTGGAAGCGGGCGAGGTCCGGCTTGCCCGGGGGGGTGATGGCCGCCAGCAGCGTCGGGATCAGCCGGTTCGTGCCCGGCGCGTTGGATCCGAGCCAGCTTTCCAACTGCGGAGCCATGGCGCCGTAAAAGAGGGTGTCAGACGTGGTCAGGGCCAGGGTGCGGCCGTTCAAGGCGGGTACTCGGGTGGGGGTGCCCCGCAGGCGAATGACCAGCGTGTCATGGATGAGCGCCCCCTCGATGCGGGAGGCGAGGGCGGCGGAGGCGAACTTGGGCGCCGGGGTGGTGGGCTTATCGGCGCTAAAGCGGGCGAGCAAGCGGTTCGCCGGGGCCGGGGACTGGACGAAGAGGCGGAAATCGGCCCTGGGCGGCAGCGCCAGCTGGCTGACCCGGTAGGCCGCGGTTTTCGCCAGGACGGGGTGGCCGCTGCCCGAGAGCCGGTCGAGGGTCGCCTTGAGCAGGTCCACGTCGTTGGCCACGAAGTACCAGTTTTTGGCAAAACACCCGGCCAGGGTGACGCCCCGGTCGTTAAAGGTCAGCAGACGGTAGCCCCGGTAGTGGAGCCGCCGGATGCCCCCCTGGGGTGAGGCGTTCTGGGCCCGGATGAGCGCTTGAGAGATGAGCGGCTCGAGTTCGCGGCGGTCTCCGGTGAACTCCAGGCCCGCCACGGCGCGGGGCCGGTTCTCCTCCAGGCTGGCGACCGCCAGAAAGGCCTGGCGGGGCCGGAGGCGCTTCAGGCGTTCCATGGCGTCGGGCAAATCGGCCCCCGGGGCCATTCCCGCCACGGGCTTGGAGAGAAAGGCGCGAAGCTCGGGCTCGGCAAAGATCTGGGAAAGCGCCGTCCCCTTCCAGCGCATGGCCGTTGAGGGGAGGTTCGGGAACTCGGCTACCAGGAGCGCCTCGGCGGGTGCCAGCTGGGCCGCGCTGACTTGCCGTGCGCGTTCCAGATTCCAGATCACCCCCGCACCCACTGCACCCCAAAGAAGGAGCGCCCCCGCCAGAAGCGTCTTTTTCATATTCCGGAATGTCGTCCGTTAAAGCGTTCTCGCCCAAGGAAAAACGCGGCGGAAACCCCTGAACGAAGCCTCGCGGATCAGATGAAGGGGCCCCTCCCTCGCCCCGCTAGGGCTCTCGGGGTGTGCTCAGGGTGCGGGCGTGGAGGCGGGCTCTCCCGGGAGGGGGGTAAGCGCTTTGGATGCCTCTGCGGGGACCTCTTTTTGCAGCCTCAGGTTGCAGCAGTTGACAAGTTCCAGCGCCTTGGTGTCGTCGGGATCGATCTCCAGCACCCGGGTCAGCAGCGCCAGCGCGCGGGCCCAGTGGCGCTCATTCATCTCCAGAATGGCCAGGTTATTGAGGGTCGTGGGCATCCGCGTGTTAACCCTCAGCGCCCAGTTGTAGTAGCTGCGAGCTTTCTCGGGGTTGTGCATTTCCAGCCAGTAGGTTCCCAGGGCGGTGAGGATGTCGGCGTTGCCGGGCGCGGCTTCGGCGGCGCGTTCCAGCTTCACTCGGGCGGTGAAGAGATCGCCATGTTCCAGCGCCAGGCGGCCGCTGTTAAAGTCGTCCAGGCTCCGCGCCTCAAGGGCTCCGGTTTGGGGCGGGCGGGTGATGAAAAACGCCGCCAGCGCCACCGCCGCCCATCCCCCCGCCGTCAGCCAGCGGCGGCCC
>DBMP01000022.1 GCA_002298145.1 Spartobacteria bacterium UBA695
CCTCTAAAGCGGACATAACCCTCAGAGATTCGCGGACAAGGGCTGGTAAATCCCGCGCCCTACCGCACTCCGAAGCGCGCCGCGATGCGCGTCCGGTAGGTCTCCCCGGCGCCGAGCACCACGCTCGGGAATTGCGGCTTGTTCGGGGAATCCGGGAAGTGCTGCGGTTCGAGGCAAATCCCGCCGTGCTGCACATAGGCCTTGCCGTTCTTGCCGACGAGCTTCCCGGTCAGGAAATTGCTCGTGTAGAGCTGCACGCCCGGCTGGTCGCTGTAGATCCCGAGGACGCGGCCGCTCTTGGGCTCGTAAACTTCGCCGTTGAGCTGGAAGCCCACGTCGTCCGGCAGCACGTAGTTGTGGTCGTAGCCGACCGGTTCGCCGCCGACTTCGTTGATCCGGGAGCGGATCGAGTGCGGCTTGCGGAAGTCGAGCGGGGTGCCCTCCACTTTCTTGAATTCGCCCGTGGGGATGAGCGTTGCATCCACCGGGGTGTAGTGAACGGCGGGGATCGTCAATTCGTGATCCAGGATGGTGCCGTTACCGGCTCCGGCGAGGTTGTAGTAGGTGTGGTTGGTGAAGTTGACGATGGTTTTCTTGTCCGAAACGGCTTCGAAATCCATCGTCAGCTCGTTTTCGTCGCTCAGGGCGTAGGTCACGCTCACATCCATGGCCCCGGGGAAGCCCTGGTCGCCGTCCGGGCTGTGGAGCGAGAACCGCACGGAGGGTGTCTTGCCTTCGAGGATCTCTGATTTCCAGACCCGCGTATCAAAGCCCTCGGTGCCGCCGTGCAGGCTGTGGAGACCGTCGTTTTTCGGGAGTTCGTAGGTGACGCCGTCGAGCTTGAACTTTCCCCCGGCGATCCGGTTGGCGAAGCGGCCGATGCTGGCGCCAAAGTGGGGGTTCTCCGAGTGGTATTCCGGGGTGAAATAGGCCTCGATGGAGTCGAACCCGAGCGCGATGTTCTCGAAGTGGCCCTCGCGGTCCGGCGTCAGGATGCTAACGATGAGGGCCCCGTAATCGGTGATCGCAACGGTAATGCCGTGGGCATTGGCGAGGGTGTAGAGCGTGGCTTTTTCGCCTTTGGGCGTGGTGCCGAAGGGGGAGGTGTGGACGGAGGGTGCGGATGGCATGATGGGTAAAGGAATGGGGGAGGGTATTGGAAAGGCGTAAAAATAGCCCCGTGCCGTGGGCTGCGATCAATCTAAAAGTGCACAAAAAAAGGGCTCTCCGTTTCCAGAGAGCCCTCTTAATTTTAAAAACGCTCTAGCGGGCGTCGCGAACGTCGCTGGTCTTGGCCCCGCTGATGACGAGGCGGCGGCCCATGAACTCCTTGTCGTTGAGTTCCTCGACGGCGCGCTTGGCTTCCTCGATGCTGGCCATGGTCACGAAGGCGAAGCCCTTGGACTTCTGCGTTTCGCGGTGGCTGACGATTTCCGCGTTCTGCACGGAGCCGACTCCGGCGAAAAGCTCGAAAAGGTCGCTTTCCAGGGCGTCGAAGGAGAGGTTGCCGACGTAAACCTTGGGCGAGGTGACTTCCAGAAGCTCCGGTTTGCGGGCGGGCTTGGCGGTTTCGGCCGTTTTGGATTCCACGGCCACGCGAGCGCGGTCGGAGGAAGCGGCGCGGGCGGCCGGTTTGACTTGGGCGGGTTTCCCAGTGAAGAAGGCGACGAGCCGGGCAAAGAAGCCGAGCTTCTTGGCGGGGGCCTTGGTCGTGAATGTGGCGTTATCGCGGGGACCGCGGGAGGTGTGACGGCGTCCACCACGGCGGCGGCGGCCAGTCTGCTGACTTTCTGATCTCATGTTTAGGTCTGACTTTCCATTATCCCCGCACTCTTGAAAGGCGTGCGGGGGGCTTTCTATTAGGGGAAGCGCAGATCTGATGCCGATAAACCGGGTTTCCAGAGGGCGCGAGCGTTCTTCCCGGGGGTGTCTTGCGACAATCCCAAGGCTTCCTGCGGTGCCATCTTCATTCCCATCTTTATAAACTAAAAAAATCGGCGCTTCCTCGTGTCGGCGGAGCGCATTTGGAGATGCACGGGTCAGCCAATCGGGCGTCCACTGGTGTTTTTACAGGACGAAAACCGAAGTCTGACGGACTCCGCCGTATCATGCGAGGGTCATTAAACCGGTGCCCGGCAGCAGCATGAGTGCGGGCCAACCTTTGACTTGTGGCGAGCGAACCGGCTCACAAGCAAGGGCGGGAAACGCGGGCTTCGATTCGTTCCGGCTATCCGGGGGGCGAATCGGTGTCGATTTCCGCGAGCGCACAAAGCCGCAGGGCTGGGCACTTGGCTGACCCCACAACACCGAACCTTTAGCCCGGAATTTCCTCGGGTGCAAGGTGTTTTATTTTGTCCCGCAGGGGTTAACGGGCCGCGCAAGCGGGGGAAACGAGGCCTGGAGCAGAGTTTGCGCCCGGAGACGGGGCCGAAAATATTCCCGCGTGGATTGCCGATTGCGGAATCGGGCCGGGGCTGTTAGGCTACTTGTTCTTTTTCGATCCGATGAGCACGAACTATAAAGATACGCTGAACCTGCCTAAAACGGACTTCCCTATGAAGGCCGACTTGATTACCCGCGAACCGGCCCGGTTGGCGAAGTGGGAGGAAACGGCGCTCTACTCCCGCATTCAGGCGGCTCACAAGGACGACCCGCTCTTCGTGCTTCACGACGGCCCGCCGTTTGCCAATGGCGATGTCCACATGGGCACCGCTCTCAATAAGACGCTGAAGGATTTCATCGTCAAATCCAAGACGATGCTCGGGCACCGCGCCCCGTACATCCCCGGCTGGGATTGCCATGGCCTGCCCATCGAATTCAAGGTGGTCAAGGAATCGCGCGGCCTTTCGCCCCTGGAGATCCGCCGCAAATCCGAGGCCTATGCCCGCAAGTTCATCGACATCCAGCGCGGGCAGTTCCGCCGCCTGGGCGTTTTTGGCGACTGGGCGCACCCCTACCTGACGCTCGAACCGCAGTATGAATGTGAAATCCTGCGTGGATTTGCCACTTTTGTTGAAAAAGGGTACGTCTACCAGAGCAAAAAGCCGGTCTACTGGAGCACCGGGGCGCAGACGGCCTTGGCCGAGGCCGAAGTCGAGTACGCCGACCGGACCGACCCCGCCATCTTTGTTAAATTCGGCATCATGTCCGGCCCGCTTTCCGGCCAGGCCAGCATGGTCATCTGGACCACCACGCCCTGGACGCTCCCGGCCAACGTCGCCATCGCCGTCCACCCGCGCCACAAGTACGTGGCCCGCACCTTTAAGCATGAGGAGACCGGGGCGCGCGAAGTGCTCGTTGTCGCCGAGGCGCTCGTCGCCCAGTTCGGAGAGCTGACCGGCTGGAAACCCGTTGCGGGCGAGACCCACGAATTCACCGGCACTGAGCTGGAAGGCACGCAGACCCGCCACCCGTTCCTCGACCGCACCTCGCCCATCATCCTGGCCGATTTCGTCACGCTGGAGACCGGCACGGGCGGGGTCCACATCGCCCCCGGCCACGGCGCCGACGACTACATCGCCGGGGTCAAGTACGGCCTGCCTATTCTCTCCCCCGTGGACGAGAACGGCTGCTTTACCGAGGAAGCCGGGATGCCCCTCTGGACCGGCAAGTACGTCTTCGACACCAACGACGACGTGGTCAAAATGCTCGCCTCCATCGGCGCGCTCCTGGGTGTGCAGAAGTACACCCACTCCTACCCCCATTGCTGGCGCTCCAAGACGCCCGTGGTCTTCCGCGCCGTCGAGCAGTTCTTTATCCGCATCGACGCCCTGCGCCAGGCCGCCCTCACCGAAATCGACAAAGTGAAGTGGATCCCGCACTGGGGCCGCAACCGCATCTACGGCACCGTCGAGAGCCGTCCCGACTGGTGCATCTCGCGCCAGCGTTCCTGGGGCGTGCCGCTGCCGGTTTTCTATACCGCAGACGGCGAGCCGATCCTCGACGCCGCAGTCGTGCGCAAAGTAGCCGACCAGGTCGAGGCCCATGGCACGAACCTCTGGTTTGAAAAAGACGACGCCTGGTGGGCTGCAACCGTCGGCCTCCCCGCTGGAACCACTCGCCGCAACGACACCATCGACGTCTGGATCGACTCCGGCGTTTCGCACACGGCCGTCCTCAAGAAGCGCCCCGAGTTGCGCTTCCCGGCTGACGTCTACATCGAAGCCACCGACCAGCACCGGGGGTGGTTCCAGTCGTCGCTCATGACCAGCGTGGCCATGCACGAAGCGGCCCCGTACAAGACCGTCATCACCCACGGCTTCGTCGTCGATAAGGACGGCAAGAAAATCTCCAAATCGAGCAGCTACCAGAAGCCGATGGACGCCGGGCATTTCGTCGGCAAGTACGGCGCGGACGTCCTGCGCCTCTGGGTTTCCAGCGTGCAGTTCACCGACGAGGTGCCCTTCTCCGAGGAGGCCTTCACGCGGCTCGGCGAGGCCTACCGCCTCTTCCGTAATACCCTGCGCATTTTGCTCGCCAACCTCAACGGCTTCGACCCGGCCAAGGACGCCGCACCGCGCGAGTCGTGGACGCTCGTGGACCGCTGGGTGGCCTCCCGCCTCCAGGGCGTGATCGCCACCTGCCGCGAGGCCTACGACGCTTACGAATTCCGCCGCGTTTTCCAGACGCTCAACCAATTCTGCGCCGTCGATCTGAGCGCGCTCTACGTCGACATCACCAAGGACCGCATGTATTGCGACAAGGTCGATTCGCCGCGCCGCCGCGCCACGCAGACCGTCATGTACGCTGTGTTCGACGCCCTCACGCGCCTGCTGGCTCCGATCCTCGCCTTCACCGCCGACGAAGCCTGGGAATATGCGGGCCACGCCGCGGGCGATGTGCATTTGCAGACCTTCCCGGTCGCCGATGCCACGCTCGCCGACGCGAAGCTCGAAGCACTCTTCGATAAACTCCTCGCCCTGCGCGGCACCATCGCCCAGGCCGTTGAACCGGCCCGCAAAGAGAAGCTGATCGGCAATGCGCTGGAAGCCAGCGTCACGCTGACTATCGGCGACTGCGACCTGCTCGCCTCATTGAAGGGCCTGGAAAGCGAGCTGGAGGAATTCTTCATCTTGAGCCAGCTCACCTTGCAGGCAGGGGAGGAGACGAAAGCCGCTCTCGTCCGCACGAGCGACGCCAAGTGTGGCCGTTGCTGGCGGCATCGTCCCGAAGTCGGCTCCAACCCGGCTCACGTGGAACTGTGCGAACGTTGCGCGCAGGTCGTCGGGTAGGCCTCCGGTTACGGTGCTAAATCGCATGAAATTCCGCATTGCGCGACTGCTGCTCCTCCTGACCCTTCCGGCGTACCTGCTGGACCAGGCCACGAAATGGGCGGTGCTGCTCAACCTCGAATACGGGGCTGAAATTCCGGTCATCCCCGGCTTCTTCAGCCTCGTTCACTGGCGCAACACCGGCGCGGCCTTCAGCTTCATGAGCAACTCTAACGGGTTTTTCATTGGGCTTTCCGTCGTCGCGGTCGTCGTCATGGTGGTGCTGGCCGTGCTGGGGAAATTCAGCGGGCGGCTGAGCGGAATCGCCTGGGGCCTGCTCCTGGGCGGCATCCTCGGCAACCTGACCGACCGGATCTTGCACGGCTCCGTGGTCGATTTCCTGCTCTTCGACCTCCATGTCCGTTTCGCCGATCCGTGGCCCGCCTTCAACGTCGCCGACTCGTGCATCTTCATCGCCGCAGCGTTGTTTGTCTGGGAATCCTTTCGCGAACCGGAAGTGATCCGGTAATACCGCGTTTAGGAGTCAATGAGTTTCTAGAGAACACAGGCTCGGCAGTTTTAGACAGGATTGACAGGATTCCCTCGTTCCCAATCTCCAGATTGGGAACGTCTTTTGTCTGCGAATCTCTGATTCGTTCCGTACGGTTATGGAATCTGGAGATTCCCAGACACCGACGTTAACGAGGGCTTTTGAATACCCGGTCCGTTCCGGCTACGCCCGGCCGCTGGCGTGGATGAGCGCTTGGATGCGGGCCATTTTGGCCGCGCGCTCGGGGTCTTTACGCCACTCCTCGGGTGTGCCGCTGACGCGATTGCTCCAGTTGGAGTCGGCCACGGCACCGGGAACGTTGAAGCGTGTGGTCTCGCCGAAGACGTCGGTGATCATCACCACTGCCAGCCACGAGTTGCTTTGGAAAAGCCCGGCCAGGAGCGCTTCGTGGATCTGGTCTGTGAAGGGCTTGAGCCCGTCGAGGCCGAATCCCGCGAAACCGCAGAGCTGCTCCATTTCCCAGCGCTGGTGGCCGTCGCCTGCCTCGGCGGCACGGCGCATCTGCTCCCAAAAGGCCGCGAGCGGAAAGTGGTCGTGCGTGGCGTAGGTCGTTACCGAAAGGCGAGGGTAGTCGCGGCCCGCGACGAGGTGCCAGTCCTGGCGGCGTTCCCATTGCGGAATCTTAAACCCCGCGATGCCGAGCGCAGTCAGGTTGGGGCGAACGTAGTCGGGCACCACGCCCAGGTCCTCGGCGATGAGCCGGTTCTCGCCTACCTCCGAGAGCAGCGCGCGCAGGTACTCGTCGCCCTCGCGGCGGTTGGCCTCGCGGTTTTCCCAAGTCGAGTCGTCCCGCGGAATGAAGTGTGGCAGGTCGCCGCCGGTGCGGGCGCGCGCTTCATCGTGGGTGAGGGGAGCAAACTCGGCGTTAAGCTGCGGCCGCCAGGGGAAGCCATACATGCGGTAAAAACCGAGCACGTGGTCGATGCGGAACAGGTGGAAAATCTCCCGGACCCGCTGGACGCGTTGCCGCCACCAGGCGAAATTTTCCGCCCGGAGCGCTTCCCAGTTGTAGATCGGCACGCCCCAGTTCTGGCCCCATTTTTCGATGAACGGGTCGTCCTTGTAAGCCGGTTCGGGGGGCGCGCCGCCGCTCCATTTCAAATTGAAAATCCCCGGGTAACAGAAAACGTCGCTGCTGTAGTAGCTGACCCCGATGGGTACGTCGCCCATCAGCGCCACGCCGAGGGCATCGCATTCCGCCTTCAGCTCGCCCCATTGCGTAAAGGCGATCCACTGAACGTATTGGAAAAAGCGCGTCTTGCGCTCAAAGGTCTTGCGGAACGCTGCCTTCTGCTCCTCCAGCCAAGCCAGGGCCGTGGTGAGCGTCTGGTGCGCCTCGGGCCAGCGGTCCCACTGCTCCGTGCCGTGCTCGTCCATCAGCGCGCGGAAGAGGGCGTACCCCTCGATCCAGCCCGCCTGCTCCTTTAGCCAGGCGCGGAACTTCCGGGCGCGCGCTGTATTGTGCCGCCACTCTGCCTGCATGAACCCCTCGAACGCGTTTTCCAGGATGCGGCGCTTGAGTGCCTTTACCGCGCTGTACTTTACAGGACCCTCGCGCAGCGATGCGGGCGAAACCCCTTCCAGTGCCTGCGAAAAAGCGCGGGGCGTCAGGTCCGGCACCGTTCCCGGCGAAAGGTCGAGCGTGCACGGGTCGATCGCCACGGATGAAATCGCATTGTAGGGAGAGTTATCCGACCCCGTTTCGTTGACCGGCAAAAGCTGCACCAGCCGGAAGCCGTTCTCCGCCGCCCAGAGCACAAATTGCCGCAGGGACTGGGTGTCTCCGATGCCGAGGTCTTTTTCTGATCGAAGGGCGAAGAGAGGGGCGAGGATACCGGCGAGCGGCTTTTCTGGCGTCAGGTGCATGTCTAAAAAAAGAAAGGTTTGTGACGAAGCCGCCAAACATCGCCATATCCGGGCCGTTCGGCAAGCTCGTAGGAAACGATTCTACTCCCGAGGCTGGAGCTTAAGTTTATTTTCATGACCCCTCTTTTGCGAAAATTTTTTGGGATGAACTGGGTCCTCATCGTCACGATGCTCGGCCTGGCTGTTTTCGGCGTCGTCGCCATCTATAGCTGTACCTACATGCGCGATAACCTGGCCTACTCCCTGATGTGGAAAAAGCAGGCCGCCTGGGTGGGGATCAGCTTTGCCGTATTTCTGGTCATCAGCCTCATCCCGTACCGCTGGGTTCGCTGGGGAGCCCTGCCGCTTTATTGCATCTCCATGGTCTTCCTGGTCATGACGCTCGCCATGGGCGTCTCCAAGGACGGCGCCCGCTGCTGGCTGCGCCTCGGGCCGCTCCTCTTCCAGCCCGCACAACTGGCCGTCCTCTCGGGCATCTTCATCATGGCCATCTTCCTGACCCAGTACGCCCGGCTCAAGCCGCTCTGGCAACTGGCGGCCTGCGGCCTTCTGGCGGGGGCCCCGGCGCTCCTCATCTTGATCCAGCCGGACATGGGGGAGTGCCTGATCTGGATTCCCGTCCTCTTTTTCATGCTTTTTCTGGCCAAGATCCCCGTCCGCTACCTCATTGTCCTGGTCCTCCTCGCCGCCACGGCCATGCCGGTGGCCTATTACTTTAAGCTCAAGCCCTACCAGCAGAAGCGCATCGTCGCCTTCATTGACCCCGAGATCGACTCCCAGGGCTCGGCCTGGGCCGTCAACCAGTGCCTCATCGCCATCGGCTCCGGCGGCTGGACCGGCAAGGGCTTCCTGGCCCGGGAGACACAGGTCGAAATGGGCTACGTCCCCGCCACCACCGTCCCGAACGACTACATTTTCTCGGCCATCGGCGAGCAATGGGGATTCGTCGGCGGCGTCGCACTCGTGGGGGCCTTCGGCATCCTCCTGGGGACCTGCCTTTGGGTGGCCGCCCATGCCCGGGACCGCCTGGGCGTCCTCCTTGCCGGGGGAATGACCGGCCTGCTTTTTGCCCATACCTACCAGAATATCGGCATGAATGTCTCCCTCATGCCCGTCACCGGCGTCCCCTTGCCGCTGATTAGCTACAGCGGCTCCTTTGTCTTCGTCATCGTTTTCGGGCTGGGCATCGTCAACAGCGTCTGGGTCCACCGCCGGAGCGATCGCGGCCCCGTGGCCCTGGATATCCCCGCGCGGCAAGGGGAATAGGCCCCCTTAGCCCGGTTTTGCGCCCCGGCCGCCCGTACTCCCGGAAGGTCCTGCTTCGGCGAAACCCGGATTTGTTCTTGGCAAGGCCGTTAGGCGTTGGCTAGGTTCTTCACTCTCCAAATGAAGAAATCTCTCCTGCTGCCAGCCTCTATCCTTCTGGGCATCCTCCTGGGCGCAGGCACCGCCCGGGCGCAGTTTGGGAGCTTCAACGACATCCCCATCGAGATCACCGCCGACGGCGAGTTTCGCTTCGTGGGCGGCGTCGCCATTGCGGAAAACAACGTCGTCATCCACTACGGAACCACCTCCATTTACGCCGATTACGTCCAGTACAACCCCGAGACCCGGGACGTCATGGCCATCGGCAATATCCGCGTCTACCGCGACGGCAGGCTCATCGAGGGCGACCGGGGCCTCTATAACCTCGAGACCAAGCTGCTTCGCACCAACGACTTTCGCACCGGCTCCTACCCCTTCCTGATCAAGGGCGAGACCGTCAACTCCCTGCTCAGCGGCAACGGCTACGTAGCCACCAACTCCACGCTGACCACCAGCGACTCCAGCAAGCCGGATTACCACGTCACCGCGAGCAAAGCCTACGTCCACCCCGGCGACTACGTCACCATGACCAACGTCACCGCCTACGTGGGCGAGACGCCGGTCTTCTGGTTCCCCGTCCTCTACCAGTCCCTTAAAGAGGACAGCGGCCTGGCCTTCATCCCCGGCTACGGCAATGACTACGGCGCCTACCTGCTCACCCGCTACGGCTTCCCGATCAGCGAAAGCACCCACGGCGCGCTGGAGTTCGACGTACGCAGCAAACGCGGCGTGGCCCTGGGGCTCGAAACCGTCAGCCACTACGGCGCAGAAAATAAGAGCTGGTCCAAATTCCGCGGCTACTACGCCCACGACACCGACACCGAAGTCAACAACACCGCGGAGGCCATCCTCCCCGTTTCCTCCGACCGCTACCGCGTCAGCTACGACACCCGTACCTACCTGACCGACGACCTCTACACCACGGCCACCTTCACCAAGCTCAGCGACTACCGCTTCCTGAAGGACTTCTACCCCAGCGAGTACCATAACAACCCGCAGCCCGACAACGTCTTCTCGCTGACCAAGTGGGACGAACGCTACACCATCGGCGGCGTCTGGCGCGCCCACGTCAACGAATTCTTCGACACCACCGAGCGCCTCGAAGCCGTCGTCAACATCACCCGGCAGCCGATCCTGCCCCTCCCCGGCGATACCTCCCTCTTTTACGAGAGCGACACCAGCGGCGGCCGCTACGCCCGGCGCTACGGCTCCCTCTCGAACACCGACGCCGTCAACCCCGTGCCCACCAGCACGCTTTTGCAGGACTACACCGCCGAACGCTTCACCTCGGGCCACCTGCTTTCCCTGCCGCAGACCTACTTCGGCTGGCTCTCCGTCGTCCCTCGCGTGGGCGTCCGCGCCTCCTACTACTCTCAGGGAGCCTCCAGCACCCTCATCAATTACGACCAGGTCTCCGGCCTCGATCTCCGGGACAGCGCTCAGACCCTCCTCCAGAAAGAAAGCGACGGCTCCGTCTTCCAGCCCGTCTTCCATGCCGGTGTGGAGACCTCCTTCAAGTTCTCCCGCGAATGGGAGGACCTCCAGAGCCGCACACTCGGCCTCGACGGCCTGCGTCACGTCGTTCAGCCTTATAGCAACTTTTCCTTCGTCCGGACCGGCCAGGATTCGAACAAAATTCTCCAGTTCGACCGCCTGAACCCCTCCACCGAGCTGGCCTCGCTGGATTTCACCCAGTTCACCGCCACCGACGCCCTGACCAACTGGACCATCTGGCGCTGGGGCGTGCGCAACTTCATCCAGACCCGCCGCGACGACCAGACCATCAACCTGCTTGAGCTGGATTCCTTCTTCAACATCAACCTGGAGAGCGCCGACTACCCCGGCCTCATCGAACAGGGCACCTTTTCGAACTTCTGTAACCGCCTGACCTACAACCCCGTCAACTGGGTCTCCCTGACGATGGACACCCAGGTCCCCATGGTCGCCAGCGGCTTCACCCAGGTCAACACCGACGCCCATTTCCTGGCCAGCCAGGACCTAAGCTTCACCGTCGGGCATCGCTACCTGGAGAACAACCCCTACTTCGACAACAGCAGCAACCTCCGGTTTGGCTCCTACTATCGCATCAACGATAACTGGGCGGTGAGCTTCGTCGATCAATACGAATTTTCCGACAGCACCTTGCAGCGGCAGGATTACGAAATCCATCGCGACCTATCGAGCTGGATCGTAACGCTCGCCGTCACCATCAAAGAGAGCCGCAACAGCACCACCAACGAAACCGTTCGCGACACCATCGTCTCCCTCGCCTTCACGCTGAAAGACCTGCCCTCTCTGCGGCTGCCCATATCCGCCCATCCCTCAGGGGAATAATTTCCTTCAAACAACCAACGACAAACCAAAAACAACACATGGATCTCTGCATCATCGGTTCCGGTTACGTCGGCCTCGTCAGCGGAGCCTGCTTCGCCGAAGTGGGCCACAGCGTAGTCTGCGTAGACAACGACCAGCGTAAAGTCGACTCCCTTCAGGCTGGGAAGATTCCCATTTACGAGCCCGGCCTCGAAGAACTCGTTCACCGCAACGTCGCTGCCAAGCGCCTCCGGTTTACCAACAGCATTGAAGACGGAGTGGATCACTCCCAGATCGTTTTCATCGCCGTTCCGACGCCTCCCCAGGCCGATGGCAGCGTGGACCTGACTTACATCGAGCGCGTTGCCCGCGAAATCGCCGGCGTCCTCAAGCCCGGTGAATACCGCGTGGTCGTCGACAAGAGCACCGTTCCGGTCAAGACCGGCGAGAAGGTCACCGACACCATCAAGCGCTACAACGGCGGGGCCGATTTCGACGTCGTCAGCAACCCCGAATTCCTCCGTGAAGGCTGCGCCGTGCCCGATCTGCTCAAGCCTGACCGCATCGTTATCGGCGGCAACAGCGACCGCGCCCTGGCCCTCATGAAGAAAGTTTATGAGCCCTTCAACGCCCCGATCCTCGTCACCGACGTCGCCTCGGCTGAGCTCATCAAGCACGCCGCCAACTCGTTTTTGGCGCTCAAAATTTCCTACATCAACGCCGTTTCCGCGATTTGCGAAGCCAGCGGCGCCGACGTGGAGAAAGTCGCCGCCGGCATCGGAATGGATCGCCGCATCGGCCGCAACTTCCTGAACGCGGGCATCGGTTATGGTGGCTCATGTTTCCCCAAAGACATTGCCGCGTTCATCGCCATCAGCGATGACCTGGGCGTGCCCTTCACCCTGCTTAAGGAAGTTCAGCGCATCAACCGCGAACAGAAAGAGCGCTTCATCAAGGGCATCCGCGACGCCCTCTGGGTGCTGCGCGACAAGCGGATCGCCGTCTGGGGCCTGACCTTCAAGCCCGACACCGACGACGTTCGCAACTCCGTGCCGATCGAGCTCGTTAACGAACTCGTCGCCGAGGGAGCCATCGTCACCGCCTACGATCCGAAGGGGGCCGAAAAGGCCGAGGAATACAAACTCTGCCCCGGCGTCAAGCTGGTCTCGAGCCCGCTCGAAGCCGCCAAGGGAGCCGAAGCGCTCATCCTGGCCACCGAGTGGAAAGAGTTCGCCTCCGTGCCGCTCGAAGAAGTGAAGAAAGTCATGCACACCGCGCTGGTGTTCGACGGCCGCAACTTCTTTGACCCCGTCACCATGGCAGAGCTCGGCTTCACCTACCGCGCCATTGGCCGCCCCGTTCTCGAACCGAAGAAATAACCGGCGTTTAACCGAAATTTAAAAAGCCGCATGGGTTTCCGTGCGGCTTTTTTGTGCCCCGGCGTGCTGGCCGGGGCTCGGATATAATCTGATTTACACAAACAGAAGCCATTAAGCTCACGCAAAGACGCAAAGGCGCAAAGAAGGCAGGTGCGTCTCTTTCTTTGCGCCTTTGCGCCTTTGCGTCTTTGCGTGAGATATTTTTTGGGAGAGGCCCTTTAGTGGCGTTTGAGTACAAAAAAAGCGCGGCCAGGGAATTCCCAAGCCGCGCTTTGTTGAATGGAATGGCCTTTTGAGCCCTCTAGGGCCTACTCGCTGGCCTTGGCCGTGTTCTGCGTGTTTTGCAGGCGACGCAGGTCGATCAGGTCGGAGATAATGTTGAGCGTCTCCATCCGGGTGGCGTCCACCACCGGCGCATTCGAGTCGGTATCAGGCGTATCGTCCTCTGGATCTTCGGCAACATCTTCCGAGGCCGCTGGCGTCTTGGTCTTGGATCCCTTGCTCGCCTTCTTATCGGCCTTGGCGGGCGATTTCGCAGGCGTCGGGCTCGGAGTCGGCGTGGCGCTGGCTTCGGCTTTGGCTTCCGCCTTGGCCTTTTGCTTCGCTTCCGGCGTCGGCTCTACCCACTGATCCATTGAGTTGCGCTTCTTGCCGTCGTTGACCGCGGGCTGGAGCGGCTGGTTCACGTTGTCGAGCGTCAGCGCGTAGACCGTCAGCGGTTCGGATTTGCGCTTTTCGCGCTCCTGCTTGCGCTTCTCGATCTCCGTCTTGCGCTTGGCCATCTCGCTGCGGCGCGTCTGCTCGTTGAGCGAAATCTTGTTGCCGTCAAACGTCTCCTTCTGGCGGGCGATGTCCTCGTCGATGTACTTGAACTCCGGGTTGCCCGCCACACGGGCCGCCGAACGGGTCCTTAGCTCGTCCAGGAAGAGCGGCTGGCTGAAGGCGGCGGTTTTCCGGTAGTCGGCGGGCGGAACTTCGTCGTAAGGGAGCGGGTTCTTCAGCGCGGATTCGCCGATGATGTCGTCCCGGTCGAAGAGCGAGGGGAGCGCCACGTCCGAGGTCACGCCCCGGAACTGGGTGGAGCCACCGGCCACGCGGTAGAACTTTTGGATGGTCAGCTTGAGCGCGCCGCCTTCGCCGCCGCCGCCGCTCAGGAATTGCAGGAAGCGGTCCACGGGGATCAACTGCTGCACGGTTCCCTTGCCGAAAGTGTGGTGGTCGCCTACGATCACCGCCCGGCCGTAGTCCTGGAGCGCACCGGCGAAAATCTCGCTGGCTGAGGCGCTCAGCGTGCTGGTGAGGATCACTAGCGGGCCGTCGTAGGTCGCGTCATTTTCGTCAGCCGAGAGGACGTCGATTTTCCCGTTGGCGTCTTTTACCTGGACCACCGGGCCTTTTTTAATAAAGAGCCCCGTCAGGCGCGTGGCCTCCGTCAGATAGCCGCCGCCGTTGCGCCGGATGTCGATGACCAGGCCCGAGATGCCTTCTTTTTTCAGGCGCTTTAGGAGAATCCGGACGTCGTCGGTCGTGCTCTTCGCGCCGCTATCGACGTCGCCGTAAAAGCTCGGAATCGTAATCCAGCCGATCTTCTCTGGCTTGCCGTTCGCGTCGGGGCGTTCGATGAGGTAGGCCTTGGCTTCCTGGTCCTTCATCTCCACCTTGTCGCGGGTAATCTCGACGATCTTGCGCGTGCTTGGGTCGGCATGGGTGGGGATCACCAGCAGCCGCACTTTGGTGCCTTTTTTGCCGCGGATCAGCGAAACCACCTTGTCGATCTTCATATCGACGACCTCTACCCATTCGCCGTCGCCCTGGGCCACGGCTACGATGCGGTCGCCCACTTTGAGGTGGCCTTCCTTATCCGCCGGGCCGCCGACCACGAGTTCCATGATCTTGGTGTAGCCGTCGTCGTTCTTTTTCAGCACGGCACCGATGCCCACCAGCGAGAGCTTCATCATGACCAGGAAGTTCTGGTACTCCTCCTTGCTCATGTACTCGGAGTGCGGGTCGTAGGTCTGGGCGAGGGCCGAGAGGAATTGGTTGACCGCGTCGCGGTTGGTCTGTTCGTGCAGATTGCGCAGGAGGTTGTCGTAGCGGCGGTTGAGGACCTTGAGGGGGGGCTCGGTGGCTTTTTCCGCGAGCTTGAGCGTCAGGTACTCGCCCTCCACCTGGTCGTGCCAGAGTTGCTCCGCCTCGGCTTCGTCTTTGGGCCAGGGGGCCTTCTGGCGGTTGATGAGCAGGGTGTGGTCGCTCTTAAAGGTGAATTTCTCATCCGCCAGCCATTGCTTGACCTTGGCAATGCGGCTTTCCATCCGCTTGCGATAGAGGTCGAAGATCTCGTAGGCCGGGGTCGGGTTGCCGAGCAGGATGTCGTCGTCGAGCGCGTCGCCGTATTTGGCCACGAACGCGTCAATGTCCTGCTGGGTAAAGACCATGTGGGCGTAATCGAGCGTGTCGATATAACGCAGGAGCGTCTTTTTGGAGAACTCCTGGTCCAGCTTGTGGCGGCTGTAGTGGAATTGCTCCATCACCCGGCCAATAGAACTGGTGATCTGGCCGGGATCGGCATCCGCTCCAGCCCTCGTGACGGTGGCGGCGAGCAAGGCAAAGGTCGAGGCGAGGGCGAGTAGGGTGCGCAGTCGTTTCATGAAAGATTAGTCAGTGTAAATCAATGCCTTAATGGATGGGTTCGCAATCCTTTTTGCCACCAAAACCCAACTTCGCCGCAAATCTGGCTTGCGTCGAGAATCAAATTGCCGTCACCTCCACCTCAGCAATGCAAATAGACACCTACACCGGCGGGGCGTTCGAAACCAATAGCTATTTTATTCCGACCCAGGAGGGGGGAGTGCTGATTGATGCCGCTGAAGGCGTGTGCGATTGGCTCCAGTCGCGGGGCCAGCGCGTCAGCACGCTGCTGATTACGCACGGGCACTTTGACCACGTGCCGGACGCGGCTCTGGTGAAGAAGACCTTCAACTGCCAGGTCGGCTACCACCGGGATGGCATCGCGATGCTCACCGAGCGCCATTTCTTCCGCCGCCTCGGCATCCCTTACGATACCGAGCCGATTGCCGCCGATTTCTACGTGGACGAAACGCCCTCTGTAAGCCTCGGCGGCCTGGACTTCGCCGTCCAGCACGTTCCCGGCCACTGCCCCGGCTCGCTTTGCTTCCTTTTGAAAGGCGAGCGGCTTCTGTTCTGTGGCGACGTGCTTTTCGCGGGTGGCATCGGGCGCTGGGACCTCCCCGGCGGCGACCGCCACCTCTTAATTGACGGCATTACCGGCAAGCTCCTGACTCTGGGCGACGACGTCCGGGTCCTCCCTGGCCACGGCCCGGGCTCCACCATCGGCCGCGAGCGGGCGAGTAACCCCTTTTTGACCAGGCCTTGATGAAGAAGACCCTGGAGAGGGGGAGCAACCGCTACGGGCTTGCCATCCCCCTGGTCTCCGTGTCTTCCCCATTTCTTCTTAAGCACAACGGTGCGTTGCCATTTTTCCCAACACTCACTACACTCCCTCCCCTCTAAAACTCATGAATAACCTGTCTGAACGCATTCAGGCCGCCGTGGCGGGCGGTCAACTTCCCGAATCCAGCGCCCGGAACATTCTTCAACTGCTTTCCCGCAGCAGCTCGCCGGTGGACGAAAAGAGCATCACCGAACTGGTCGATGCCGGAGCTTGGGGCGAACTCAATGACCGCTTTTTCCGCACCCTGGCCTTTGGCACCGGCGGTCTCCGTGGCCGCACCATTGGGAAAATCGTGACCCAGGCAGAGCGGGGGACCCCGCAGACGCTCGACCGCCCGGAATACCCGTGCGTGGGCACCAACGCCATGAACTACTTCAACATCTCCCGGGCCACGCAGGGCCTCGTGGCTTACTTGAAGGAGTGGTTCGCCAAAAATCACCTCCCGGGCCGCCCGAAAATCGCCATCGCCCACGACACCCGGCACTTCTCCCGCGACTTCGCCGAGCTGACCGCCAAAGTGGCCGCCGAAAACGGGGCCGACGTCTTCCTCTTCACCCTCCCGCGTTCCACGCCCGAGCTTTCCTTCGCCGTTCGCTACACCCATTCCACGGCGGGCATCGTCATTACCGCGAGCCATAACCCGCCCCACGACAACGGCTACAAAGCCTATTTCTGCGACGGCGGCCAGGTCATCGCCCCGCACGACACCGGCATCATCAACAAAGTCAACGCCATCGAGAGCGACACCTACACCCCGCTGCCCAAAGACCAGCAGGGGACCATTACCGATGTTGCCGAGGAAATCGACAACGCCTACATGGCCCGGCTCGAAACCCTCGTCCTCGACCGCTCGCTCATCGACAAAGCGCGCGATCTCAAGATCGTCTTCACCCCCATCCATGGCACCGGCGGCGAGATCAGCTGCCCCATGCTCGCCCGGCTCGGCTTCCAGTTCAGCGTCGTCCCGCAGCAGGCAGGCTTCGATGGCCGTTTCCCGACCGTCAAGAGCCCCAACCCGGAGAACTCCGAGGCCCTCACGCTCGCCATCGAACTGGCCAACGCCCAGGGCGCGGACCTCGTCTTGGCCACCGACCCCGACTGCGACCGCATGGGCGTGGCCCTGCGCAACGCCAAGGGGGAAATGGAGCTTATCACCGGCAACCAGATTGGCTCGCTGCTCGCCTGGTACCGCACCACGACGCTGCTCCGCCAGGGCGTCATCAACGAGAAGAACCTCAAAAACTGCGTCATCATCAAGACCTTCGTCACGACCGATCTCCAGAAGGTCATCGCAGAGAAATACGGCGTGCGCTGCGTCGAGACCCTCACCGGCTTCAAGTACATCGGCGCGAAGCTGACCAAGTACGAGCGCGCTCTGCCGAAAGAAGTGCAGGAAAACTACGTCAACCTCTCCGAACTCGAAACGCGCGCCCTGCGGCTTGATAAATCGAGCTACTACGTCTTCGGTGGCGAGGAGAGCTACGGCTACAGCGGGTCGGATTTCGTCCGCGACAAAGACGCCAACAGCGCCACCGTCATGTTCTGCGAAGTCGCCGCCTACGCCAAGACCCGCGGCATCACCCTCGACGTCCTGCTCGACGAAATCTACGCCGAGTTCGGCTACTTCCTGGAAAAAGGCACCAACCTCGTCTTCGAAGGCGCGGAAGGCGCGGCCAAGATCAAAGCCCTGGCCAAATCCTACGCCGAGAACCCGCCCAAGACCATCGACGGTTCCGCTGTCACCTGCGTTACCAACTTTGGCACTCAGGACATCCGCGACGTGGAAGGCGACCTCATCCCGAAGGAAGCCATGCTGATCCTCACCCTGGCCGATGGCCGCCGCGTGGCCATCCGCCCCTCGGGCACCGAGCCGAAGATCAAGTACTACCTCTTCGGTCGCCGCAACCCGAGCCCCGAGCGCCCCTTCACCCGCGAAGAGCTCGCCGCCATCAAAGTCGAGGTGAAAGCCTCCCTGGAGCGCCTCTGGACGGAGCTTAAAGCCGACGCCGAGAAGCGCGCCGCGTAAAGAGGCTTTACCCGAGGCCCCGCGTGGCCTCAAAAAGCCCCCTCGGGCTTGTCCGCGAAACCCATTCTGGCCCGAATCCGCCTGCCCAAAGGTGGATTCGGGCCTGTTTTTTGCTGATTCCCTCCCGCAACAAAGGGTGCGGGGCTGCCAAATGTCGTGTGGAGAAATGATCCACCTCGTTCTATTAATTAGACAGCGGTTTCATGGAGACGGGGTGTATACCCGCGCGTAATCCGATTTCCGCCTCGAACACCATTCCGATAACCATTTTAAACAGAACGGATTGAAATGCCCACGTCAACCCTAGGTGCAGCTTACCGCAACCGGCCCCGCGAATTTCTCGGTAACCGTTTCGTCTACGCGGTGATCAGTTCCCGCGCCCGGGGGCTCACCATTGGTGTTAACATGAACCCCAACCAGGCGTGTAACTACGGCTGTCCGTACTGCGAAGTTGTGCGCACCGGGGAAATGGCTGACGCCAAGATCGACCTGAAGGTCCTCACGCGGGAGCTCATCCACGTCGTCGCCCTTGCCCAGTGCGGGCGCATCAAAGAGCTGAAGCAATTCGCCGCCTGTCCCGACGAACTCCTGACCCTCAAAAACGTCGCCCTGAGCGGCGACGGCGAGCCGAGCCTCGTCTCCAATTTCGACGAAATCGTCAAAGAAGTCCTCGTCATCCGCCACCTGCTTTCGCATTTCAAAGTCGTCGTCATCACCAACGGCTCCGGCTTGCACCGCCCCAGCGTCCAGCGGGGGATCGACCGCCTCGGGCCCGAGGACGAAGTCTGGATCAAGCTCGACGCCGGGACCCAGGCCGCCACCACCCGCATCAACGGCCCCCAGGCGAACCTCGAAACGACGCTGAAAAACATCCTCGCCATCGCTCAGAAGCGCCCCGTCGTCATCCAGAGCCTCTTCTTCATCCATCAGGACATCGCCCCGTCTGAGGAGGAGATCACCGCCTATATCGCCCGGCTCAACGAGCTGAAAGCCGCGGGCGCGCAGATTTCCTCCGTCCAGGTCTACTCGGCCTGCCGTCCCTCCGCCAAGCCGGGCTGCAAACACCTCCCCCTGGCCCAGATCTCCGGTATCGCCCGGCGCGTCCGGGAGGAAACCGGCATCAACGCCGAGGTCTTCTAGGCCGCCCCCGCAGAAAAAGCCTCTAGCTTTCCAGAAACGCGAGCAGATCGGCGTTGAACTGCTCCCGGTGCGTGGTGCTCAGCCCATGCGGCGCTCCGGGGTAGATTTTCAGCTTCGCATCGCGGACCAGTTGCGCCGTTTTCCGGGCCGAAGCGTCGATGGGCACGATCTGGTCATCATCGCCGTGCAGGATCAGCGTCGGCACGTCAATGCGCTTGAGATCCTCCGTGAAGTCCGTCTCGGAAAACGCCTTGATGCAATCCAGCGCCCCCTTCAAGCCCACCTGCATCGACCAAAGCCAGAACGCATCCCGCACCCCCTCCGAGACCTTCGCCCCCGGCCGGTTGTATCCGTAAAAAGGCAGACTCAGGTCTTTGTAAAACTGCGAGCGGTCGGCGGCCACCCCCGCGCGGATCGCGTCAAACACCGCGAGCGGCAGCCCGCCGGGATTCGCCTCCGTCTGGAGCATCAGCGGAGGCACCGCCCCCAGCAGCACCACCTTGGCCACGCGCCCCGTGCCATGGCGGCCGAGATAGCGGGCCACCTCGCCCCCGCCCGTCGAATGCCCCACCAGCGTCACGTCCTTCAAGTCCAGCGTTTCGATCAGCGTCCCGAGATCATCCGCATAAGTATCCATATCATTGCCGCTCCACGGCTGGCTGGAGCGCCCATGGCCCCGGCGGTCGTGCGCGATGCCCCGGTACCCCCGCGAGGCCAGGAAAACGAGCTGATCATCCCAGACATCCGCATTCAGCGGCCAGCCGTGGGAGAAAACCACCGGGTGGCCCGAGCCCCAGTCCTTGTAAAAAAGCTCAATGGGACGGGAATTCTCCTCGCCGACCGTGATGAAAGACGTAGTGGGTTTCATAAAGTTTCTGCTCCTCGGGGAGAAATCGATTTTGGAGCGCGGCCCGTCCCCAGCAAAAAAAGCGGCTCCGTCTTTCAACGGAGCCGCTCTCCTTCTTCTTAACCGCCCGGAATTGTTACTTAACCGCCGCCGCGTAGAGCCCCTCCACGACCGGCCAGTTCACCACATTCCACCAAGCCTTGAGGTAATCAGGGCGGCGGTTTTGGTATTTGAGATAGTAAGCGTGCTCCCAGACGTCCACCCCGAGAATCGGAGTGCCCGTCTCCTCAGCCACCCCCTTCATCAGCGGATTATCCTGATTCGGAGTCGAGGAGATAAAAAGTGACTTGTCCGGCTTTACCGCGAGCCAGGCCCAGCCGCTGCCAAAGCGAGTCGTCGCCGCGGCTTGGAACTTCTCCTGGAACGCCTCAAAGCTCCCAAACGTGGCATCAATCGCCGCCGCCAGCGCCCCCGAGGGCTTGCCCCCCGCGTTGGGCCCCATAATGGTCCAAAAAAACGAGTGATTCCAATGTCCCCCGCCATTATTGCGAACCGCCGTGCGGATTCCCTCAGGAACCGCCGCGAGATCCGTGATCAGCTCCTCCACGGACTTCGCCTGCTCCGGCTTGTCCTTCACGGCATTGTTGAGATTCGCCACATAAGCCGCGTGATGCTTATCGTGGTGAATTTCCATTGTCAGCGCATCCACATAAGGTTCGAGTGCGTCGTTGGAATACGGAAGTGCGGGTAATTGATAAGCCATAACAGGTATTGGATAAACTTTACATTAGCGATGCTGTGGGAAGAGGCGAGGGAAGTCAACTACAAAAATGCGAATGAGTCTCATTTTCATAATCGAAGAACGGGGCTGGTTTGGCGGTGAAGAAAGAGCCGAAAGGGGGAGCTTGCAAAGTGAGCGAAGGGAGGTAGATTAAGGGGACTTCGCAAAAATGGGGGCGTACTGGTTTCGACTCCAAGTTTGAGACGTATGTTGCATGTCGAGGATGGTTCGTTGGCCTCGTAAATAACCGAACCAAACAAATAAATGCTGAGACTGAAGAACTCGCTCTCGCGGCTTAATTAGACCGTGACGCTTTCACCGGACGCCTGCTGCGGATGGAAGCGACGACAGCAGGCTGGCTCTAGGGTGGGGTGACCGCGCCCGAGAGTGAGATTCATTTCGTGGCCGCTCGAAAGCCGGACGCGCGTTGGTTCGCAGCCGTCGTTCTAAATTAAAAGCCAAATACACATGTAGTGACAGACGGCTTTGATTTGAAGGACAGGGGTTCAACTCCCCTCGCCTCCACTTTTCAAAATGATCGCGAAACGATCTTAAGTGGGTGTCTTACAAGGGGTTGTAGCGCGGTCGGCAAAACCCATTAAGTCGGGTGCAGGGGTGTTTCGGGTGGCCTATTTGTGCATAAAGTGCATATTGGAACCATGGCAGCCAAGCGCCCTGGAGTCCCCCTCCAATTTCCAATCACCGTCGAAAAGAACGGACGGATCGGCCACGTCTCGCTTTGGAAGTCGGGGGTGTATGGGACCTATTTCCGCTTTGGGGGAAAAGCCCGGCGCAACAGTTTCGCCACCCTTGAGGGGGCAACGGCATTCCTCGAATCCGAGTTCACGAGGCTAGACAACAACCAGGCCAACAGCACCACGCTCCACCCCGCGCGGCACGAGCTAAGGGTATACCACGAACTGGAGGAGCTTTTGCGAGAACGCTCCAACGGGGCAACCCTCCATGACGCGGTCGACTACTACCTGATGAACCATGAGCAGAACAGGCTCAAGCCCCGCTCGGTTGATGAATGCGTTCAGAAGCTCATCGAGGCCCAGGAGGCACGCAATCTAAGCCCTGGGTACATTGAGACGCTCAAGAAGCATCTCAGAAAATTCCGCTCCCACTTCAAGGGGGACATCCACCGGATTTCGCCAGAGGAACTCGAGAAGTGGCTCGCCACGACATACCCGGGGCCGAAGACGCGCAAAAATGTTAGGGGCTCCCTAGTCACGTTGTTCAAATATGCCCGAGATACCCTCAACGCCATCCCTCCGGGAAATACGGCGCCCGAGAAATTCAAAGCGCCCGTGACCGACAAGCAGAAAGAGGAGGATGTCGAGATCTATCTGGTCGAGGAATACCAAAGGCTGCTTTGTGGGGCCATCGAACACGACGTCCTCCTTATTCCCGCCCTGGCGACCGGCGGCTTCGGGGGGCTCCGGCCCGCCGAGATCCATGGGGAGAAGGCCCGCTACGAGCCGATCCACTGGGATGCGTTCAAGTGGAACACCCCAACGCCCACGCCCACCCGAAAAAAGGGGTTTAAGACCCAGGGGACCCTGGACGTCAAAAACCAAAAGGTGCGGAATATCAAGACCCGCCATTTGCCCATATATGCGGTGTTGTCTGCCTGGCTGGAACCCTTCAAGTGCATGGAGGGGAGAGTCTGGCCGCTGGGGGCTTCCTACAACCACAGGCTCCGGCGACTGGTCGACAAGCTCAACAAGGAGGCTAGCGATACACAGAGGCCGCTGAAGGTCGTGGCTGACGGCCTCAGGCACAGTTACGCTAGCTACAGGATCCGGCACCTGAAAAACGATCTCAATTTGCTGGCCGCAGAAATGGGGAACAGCCCCGAGGAGATCATAGGGCACTACAAAAAAGACGTGACCGACCAGGATGCGGATCGATGGTTTTCGCTGATGCCGCCGCCGGATTACGCGGAAAAAATTGCGGCGGCCCTGAAGCTACGGCTGCTCGCGTGATTTCGTCTCGTAAAGACGGACCCATAAATCGAGTTCCGACCTTTTGAAGAGGAGCTTCGGCATGTAAGGAAGCTCTATGCCAAACCGGATGTCTTTCCCCTTGGTAATAAGTTGCGACGCGGGAAAATACGGGTTAACGACAGCCCCGGCAGATGTTTCCGCCGTCACCCGCATAATTCCAGAAGCGGTGCAGCCAATCACATAGTCCGTGTCCGCCTGCGCAATTGGCGAATAGGAACCCAATTCGAATTCCCGGAGGATCATCGAACCCTTCCTCTTTCAGCTTCGGAATGACGATCTTGTCGACAAAATAGCGAATCATCGAAGCGCAATTCAGAGCATCAATTACTCCGTTTTCGGGTGGACGGTCCACTCCTCCAAAATAGGCCATTACCGAATCCCCCTGCAGACGATGGACGTGGCCGTCGAAAGCCTGCGCGATTTCGATATCCAAGCGATGGCTTTCCGCAGATTGGAAAACTTACCGTTAAGCCCAACCGCCAGTGCGTGGGCTTGGTGAGCCAGGTCTTCCGTCCGGGATTCGGCGTTGGACTGGTTCAAACATGTAATGAAGTTTTCTGGGGAGTCGTGTTCCGCGACGTGACCAAAAAAGACGGTCGAATGATAGATTCCGGGGTGCTTCGGAGAACTGAGAAACGGGTTGACCACCCGGAATGTCAGCCACGTCGAAACAATGCATCCGGCGGCAAGCAATACGAGGGCGAAGCCTGCAATCCATGCAGGCCAGGAATTCTGGTCCAGTGGGCTTGTAATATCTCTCCACTTCAGAAGTCCTCCTCCAAGCAGCGCCGAATTAAAAGCGATGAGGAATGCGGCTTTCGCATTGGTTGAGCCAATGTAGAAGTCAAACCTCTGAATCGTTCTCCACAGATGGTCGGAAAGCCCGGCCTCTCGGTCACCAAGCTCTTGACCATGATTCTGCCGTTCGGTTTCTTCAAGTGCGGATTGCTTTGGTACGGGCAATTTGCTCACGGCTGGTTAATTAGGCGATAATCTGGCAGGAGCCGTTGCATTCAGCCAACGAGAGAAGGTTATTGTTCCACTTTCCATCCGCGTGCGTACGGAGGAATGGGACCTTTCCGGCTTCCCGAACTACTGCGACATAAGCCCTTTTCCCGGTGACTCGATCCATCGTGAAAAACCGCTCCTCCTTCGAGTCGATTCGGGCAATTACGCTCTCCCGAGTCAGCATCCATTTACCGGCGATGTTGCCGAGATGGGTGATATGTTCGTGGGGGCTGAAACGGTCGGGCTTCACAACGCAGGTAATCTCAAATTCTTTCATGGCTGGTCTTCTGTTTGGGTTCGGGTGCGATAATCCCAAAAGAACTGAGTTGTTGCTATGGCGAAGACTGCAGGATACTGTACTAACCAGTCATGTTTGAAGACCTCTTTTCCAAGGCAGGATTGTCTCTTGATCGGCTGCGGATGCTGTGCGAGGTGGCCGAGGCTGGCGGTATTTCGCGAGCGGCGCCTGGCGACCCCACTCGACAGAGCCAGATCAGTCGCCAATTGAAGGAACTGGAAGACTTCTTCGAAACTGAATTAACCCGACGACGGGGTAAGGGGATGGAACTTACGGAAGCTGGCGAGGATCTCGCACGGCATGCAAGAGAGACACTCCTTGGCCTGCAAGATTTTCGACTCCGATGGACTGACCGGCCCCAGATGTTTTCAATTGGGGCGGGGGATAGCCTCCTGGAGTGGCTGGTCGTCCCGAATATTGCTGGAGTTGGTCTCAACGCGACCTTCAGGCTCCGAAACCTCCGAACGCGCGCGATTGTTTCGAGCTTGCAGGATTTGAGCCTTGATTTTGGGCTTATCCGAAAAAACTCGGAGAGGTCCCCGTTGAAATACCATCCGCTTGGGACCCTTGAATACGCCCTCTACTGCCCAAAGGCGATTTATAATAAGTGCGGCAAGACCGACCTGCTGCAAGTCCTTCAAACGGCGCCACTGGCATTACTGGACAGCGATGGAGATTTCATGCGTGACTTTAACGCTTGGATACAGAAGAACCGGGCTCTGCTTTCGGTCAAACTGGCGTGTGACTCCTTGCCAAAAGCCCTATGCGCTCTCAAGACGGGACGCTATGCCGCCGTTTTGCCGACGATTGCCGCCCACGAGCTTCCTTCCAGTGAGTATGCAAAGGTTGCGCTGCCATCAAAGATAGGGTCTCGAGTGATTTGTTTGGCTTGGAATCCACGTACTTTGCGGCTCCGCAGCCTGGCGCCCAAGGTTGCCGATTTTCTTACTGAGAAGCTCAGATTCTAGGGGCGATATCAGTGTTTTCTATGATCTGGGCGCGTCTTCCCGCGACAGAGCCTGAATTTCGGAAGCCCGGTTTCGGCCCTCAAACCGCCCCGTCTCAGATTCCGGCAGATCCAAGCATCGAGGCGTTGTTACATGTTCGACAAAGGACCCGCCACAAATTGTCAGGTCCGAAATTCGGAGAGGAACTCGGTCTCGGTGATGTCGCGGCGCAGGGCAGACTTGAAACTCCAATCACAACCGGTAAGGCAGGTTCTAACCCCCTGCGCCTGGATGAAAGAGGAGATTCTTGACGTATCGTTTCGGCCAGCAGACTTGCTTGGCATGTTGTTTTTTTCATATTCGTATGCTCGGATGTGCGCGGGCCGACCGCTTAGCGAGTCGTTTCGCGGAGCGCGGCGAGCACGGATTCCACGCTGAGAGCCTTTCGCAATTCCAGGAGGCGGACTCCCAGCCCCAGGAAATGGCTGGCATTCCTTGCGCGCACGGCGAGGATGATCTCCCTGTCGGCGAACAGTTCCAAGGTCTTGCGCTTCTGCTTGAAATAGGCTTGCGTCCAGAAACCGGCGATTTCTAGGAATACGCGCCGTCCGCTTTGGTGAAGGAGCACAAAATCAGGAAAGAAGCAGTGCTGCCCGGAGTGAAGCACCTCCGACTCCCAGACGAAGCGGCTTGCGTCTGCCCCGGATTTGCTGCCAAACCGATGGTAAGCGCGAAGCCATTTCTTCTTGTGGGGCGCTTGTCCTGCGACAGGATGGCCAGCTATCTTGCGCTCTATGGAAACTCGGCGGCTTTGATTCCACTGGTCCAGTTATCCGAGGCAACGTTACTGCTCGCAACATCGTTCTCGTGGCTGCAAGTTATTTTGGCGCAAACTCTTGCCGCTATACCATACCTTTACGCCTGCATCTTTTCATACCATCTCATTAACACGTTTCCATACCATCATTGTTTGTGCGGGAGGAAATGGAGGTTGATTGGAAGAACCCGCAGGGCGGCAAAGGGAACTTGTCCTGATCTCTTCCCCCTGTTGAGCAAACGAAGAACGATCCTTGCTTATGCACTATTCTCCCCTTGCCCTAAAAATCGGCTAAATTATGATGACCGCCATGGCAGCGGCGCGAAATTCCTGTTCCTGGCCAAGTGGCCCGCCGGATTTGCCTGCCCTCGATGTAAGAACGGCGAATATCATGGCAAGAGCCGAGGACGTTTTGCGTGCAAGGTGTGCAAGCACGAAACCACCATTCAATGTGGCACCTTGTTTGAGGGCACTAACAAGCCGCTCAGGTGGTGGTTGCACACACTTTGGTGCCTTACGGGGCAGAAGAATGGAGTAAGCGCCTTCGGCCTATACAGGATTATGGGCTTTGGCCGACTGCTAGAATTATGCCTGCTAGAGTCCGGTCTTTCCTACAAGACGATCAGGGACAGGAAGCGAAATACTAAGCAATCCACAGCCACAGAACCAAAATTGGACGGCAAAATCCGCTCACTCATCCCATTCATAAATATCCGTCGTGCCCTTCTTGACGGCGAGGCCAGACTTGAATGATCCGTCATCCAGTTTGGCCCAATTGAGTCTGGATATCATAAACCACCCTTCATACTCCGTGCATGCCCGAGGACCGTGACCGGCAATGGATATGTTCTGCCAAATAAGCCGTTGCGCATCCTCCATTGTCTGAACAGGGTTTCCCCCGGTGACAGTTTTGGCAATCTTCATTTTCTTGATCGCCTGACTGCAAGTGTCCTTGATGTCATCAGTTATCTTGGCAGTCCGAAAGTTGCCGCCGATATTTGCAACCCACTTCTGAGGCGGGGTGTCCGACGGACTCGATATTTCGACGACCGGCTTCCCCTTGCCAATCCAAGGGGCAAGGCAACAGAGAAAGACAATGCCGGTGAGAAGTAAATGGTGCATTTTCATCATTTGGAAAAGATTATCGAGGACCTTGGGGCACAGAGGACGCCGTTGCTACGCGGCTACCAAGCCTGGATGTTTGGGGCTGTAGGTGTCAAGCATCGCGCATCCGATTTCTCCCTCATAAATGTGGTTGGGGAGAATAGTGCATAAGCAAGGAACGATCATGATCAGAGGAAACAGCGACAAGCTTCTTGAGGCCGCGGTGAAATTGGGTGAAAAACAATCTCTATCGGTGGGAACGTAATCGGCGACTTCTCAATCGTATTGCGTCGCCAAAGCTCCTGCGCATCAGTAAGGGAATGCGTCTTGGGGAGCGAATCTGGTTCTTCGGGCGAATTCCGTGGAATCACATCACCGTGACACCTGCCAGCCAGTTCGAGTCCGGTTTTCTGAAAACGATATGGCACTCGGACCATTGTGACCGGGCCGCGACACAACCGAAGTGGCCTTTCATAAAGTCCAATTAGGCGCTGAATTGGACGTTTCTAAAGTCCTCGATCCTTTTCACCTCATCTTCTCCACGGATTCCTTCCGTGGTTGGCAGGGGAGAGTAGCGTCAATGGAAGGTTATTTCCCGGCATCTTTCTCGTGCCATACCACGATTTTTCCGGCGCGGTTTATGTATCCCCAGCTATTCTGGAGCCAGACTTGTTCCCCGTAGGGCTGATAGCCCTCAGCGAGCGCCACCGGAGCGAGATCCCCGTAAAACGTAGGGCATCGGTTGTCTGTGTATTTTTCTCCCGAGCCCCAGACCCAACCAGCGCTGACGTATTTGAGTTCGGATATTTCGCGGGCGCTCGGGTCGATCAGCCCCCATCCTTCGTGCTGATATGGCCCGCGATGGTCGGTCCAACGGTGGGTTGCCCATCCGACGCCCCCATGGAAGTCGCTGATCGTGGTGTAGGTGTCGTATGCGAGAATCTTGCCTTCCTCCGCAATAAGAGCCGTGGCGAATGTCACATTCCCTTTGTCGTCCCTCCCTCTGCTATCCACTGCAACTGCCACCCCATCGTGGAATTCGTTGATCCGGTTAAACATCGGCTCGACGAGGATTTTACCATCGATATCCGCAAGGCCGTTGAGAAAATCTCCCTTGCAGATAACCGCAAGATTCCCGCGCCAGCGCGCTTTCTGCAAAAACTCGGCATCACTGTATTTCCGGGGGGGAGATGCGTCCCAATCATACTCGGAGATAGTGTGTCTTTTCTCAGGCGGAACGTAGGCATAATCCGTCAGCACCTTTCCGGTCCGGTCTATCATCGCCCAGTAATGGTCTTGGGGATTGCACCCGGCCTTTAAGACCCATGCGCGATCCCGGCAAAATGGCGTGGTCCAGCCAAACTGCGGTGGAATGACCAGGGTTCCAGTTTTGTCTACGTAGCCCCATTGGTAATCATAATAATAGCCCGAGGTGCGCCCTTTGATCTTTTCACTGACCGCTCCCAATCCATCAGAGAAGGGTTCCGTTCGAGAAAACTGCTCAGGTATTACGAGCGTGCCGGTGTGATCGATGTAACCGGCACAGCGGTCAGAGGTTGAGGTGCGGGTCCCTTCCGGAGAGTTATTCCAGACCGGCGCAAGCCCATCCGAAAAGGGAGCAAGCTGGACTTGACCGCCGCCCGACACGCCTGGGCCAGCATATATGCCTGGTTCAACAATGACTTTGGCGTGTTCGTCGATGTATCCGTAAATCCACCAAGTATCAGTTTCGCCGTTTGGCTTTTTCCGATTCTTTTGTTCCACGATCACGGCCAATCCCTCACTTGGCCGCGTGATTTCGGTGAAACGAGCAGCGAGCGCGATCTCGCCGTCTTTGGAGATCAGACCTTGTTTGCCCTCGTTGCTTATAAAGATATAGAAATCCTCCGTCCATGGACGCACCCCTTGGAAGGGCTGTCGAACGAGCACCTTGCCCTCGGCCGTAATGAGCCTGTATTCCTTGCCGACGGTTACCCACGCCCGACCATTTTTGAAATCCAGCCCTTCTGGATGGTTCCAGTCTTCGGACTCCTTTCTTCCCATGACGTGCTCCGCGAACTGTGGCTCAAAGAGCACTTTGCCGTCTCGGGAGAAAAGCCCCCACTTGTTGCCAAGTTTGAACCACGAAACGCCATCCTCGGTTGGAATTGGCATCTCTCGACCTTGGGGCCATTTAATCGAGGGCTTTAGAATCCACCGACCGTTGAACCCGAAGAGGCCAAGCTTTTCACCATCGCGCACCCATGCCCTATCCCCCAGAAGTTCCACAGCGTCGTATTTCGGCGGGAGAAGCACGGTGCCGGAGTGCTCCAAAATGCCCTGCTTTTTTCCCAAGCTGACAACCTCAAACGGTTGATTGAAACCCAGAATAGGGGAGGTGAATTGGGGTTTGACGATCCACTGGCCAGAGCGGTCGATATAACCCCATCGTTCACCCTCGCTGACACTGACGCGGTCCCCCTCGAAGAGTTGACGGCAATGTTGAAAACGGGGTTCGATGACCCATGCCCCGGTCCCGTCAATGTATCCCCATTTGCCGTCACGGACGAAGGGGTAAAGGATGGGGAGTTTCGCTGGTTCTTCGGCGGGCAATGCCGGAGCGAAGACCGAGAGCATCAAAGAAAGCCAGACGCACTTGATTCCATCAAGATTCATCAGAACCTCATACCAAGGCAAATCTCCCGGGGGAAGATAAATGCGAGCCCGTAGCCCCGTGTTGAATTACGACAAATTGGCGGTACCCTTATGTGAAGGGGAGGGGATGTGGATCAGTATAAGGAGACACCCCAAAGGTATGGTGTGAGGCGGCTCAAATATGCATACGGCGTGCATAATTTGCGCGAAAAGGCCGCCATTCAGAGCAAACAGGGCGTGTGGGTGCGGGTTCAACTCCCCTCGCCTACATCGGTGTGTATCCTTACGAGGTATTTATATAAAATTACCGATTCCGTTCGCTTGTGTTTTCGGCTCCCGATTTCTAACATGGAACTATGATGCGGGCGATTCTCGTTAGCGGATTCACTTGGGCATTGTGGCTGTTTTTATTGATGGTGCTGACAATGGCCCTCCCGATGGCTTCGATTGCTCAGGAACCGGCAGATTGGAAAGAAAAGCAGACTGTGTCAGCGGCGGATCAATCGGAGCAGGTAACCACGGCCAAAGAGCTGCTGCGTAAAACTCTTGCGACTGTGGTTCCTCCGAAAGGGGAAAATGAACGAAGCTTAATGGCAGATGGGCGTTATGTTCTTTGTGTAGATTTGTGTGGAAAACGCATCGCTTTGGTTGACTTGGCTCAATCTGCTTCTGGCGAAACTGAAGATGGTGATCAGATAGGCCTAGGGTTCTCTGTATGGAATGGAAAAACGTGGGACCCCAAGGGGTTTTGGAGAATCGGCCCTGTATGGAGGCCGGGAGGTTGGAGAGAATCCGAAACCGATAGACTTCCTGCAACGCCATCTGTCCGGCCTTTCTGGATCGAAAAAGTTCACGGTTCGCCTATAATCATCGTTGCGGGAGCGTTGGATCGCTGGGGACAGGCATTTTATGTCTTGGATTTTGATCGGCGGGTGGGGGAGCTAAGAGTTTTGGCTCGAAGTGACAGAAAACCTGAAACGGTAGACGGCTACTTAAGGCTGCTTCGGGCTTCTGGCCGCAAAGCAGATTGGGCGGAATGGGCGTATTGGGGGGCAAAAGGGAAGTCTCTCGGGCCCTTCGGAACTTGGAAAACAGACGTGAGTGATTGTGAAAATCCGAAATGGACAGCAACCGCTTACGACGAACAAAATAGACCGACCGTATACCTAATCGAGACGAATCAGCCGGATTGCAGGTTTAAAATCAGCCGGGACGATGAACCATACGCTAAAGTAAAGATCCATAGGCCGAATGCCCCGAATATCGGCGTCGAATCCGAGGAGGCCTATTTGTTTGAAAAACTTACAAACATGCCACGCAGGTTCTACCCACCGGATTATTCAGGGGCAAAACCAAAGCGTCTCGAAGCCATTGCATCGATCACTGTGATTGGCAGCTCTGAAGCGATTAAGGTACTCTCTCCCGGAAAGGCCCAATAGCGGCCTGATCACAAGAACAACGAGATAGGATGAACCATAGCCCGCAACTGAAATTCGGTCTGGAGAAAATTTCGAGTATTGTGTGGTATGGCAAGCGGCTTTTGGCTCTTGGGTTTGCATGGTCTGTTGTGAACGGAAATGTTTCTGCCGTTGAATTCACTAAAGAGGAGATTGCAGGTAAAAGCGTAACGGTTTGTCGTGTGGATGTTCGGAAGGAGCGGCTCCAGTTGTTTTACCGGGATGAAGCGGGGCAGCCGTTTCGGCGTTTTGACCGGCTTGCCAGTTGGCTCCAGTCGCACGGCAAGAAGCTAGTGTTTGCAATGAATGCGGGGATGTACCACGGGGATTTGTCTGCTGTGGGACTCGCTGTTGTTGATGGGCAACAACGGTCACCGCTCAATACGGCCAACGGACAGGGGAACTTTTTCCTAAAACCGAATGGTGTTTTTTCAATTACGGAGAGCGGAGCGCAGATTGTCGAATCGTCTGAGTATCCCAAGCTGCGGGAAAGAAGCGTTCTCGCAACGCAGTCTGGCCCTATTCTTGTTTGGAACGGGCGGATTCACCCGGCCTTTAGTCCCAATTCGGAGTCCCGGCTATTTCGGAATGGGGTAGGGGTGCCCTCGCCCGGGATTGCGATTTTTGTAATCAGCGATGTTCCGGTGAATTTTTATGAGTTTGCCGAGCTGTTCCGGGACAAGCTTCATTGCCGCAATGCGCTTTTTTTGGACGGTACTGTTTCGAGCCTTTATGCCGAGGAGTTGAAGCGGAATGATTTTCGGATGGATTTGGGGCCGATAATTGGATTGGCTAATTGAGAAGCTTCTGTGAATGAAAAAGCCCTTTTGGATCTTGATTGTTTTTCTGCTTGTTTTTGCAGGAGTGGCAGAGCTGTTTTTTTAAGTCTCCGCTTGCTGGGCGATTCGCCGAATCAGGCCGCTGAAGATCAGGCTGTGCATCGGATACAGGGCATACCAATAAAGCAGGCCAAGTAAACCCTTTGGCTCAAAGAACGCCGTCTGCAAGAGGAGCGTCTGCCCATTGGCCTCGGGGCGCGCCTCAAACTCCAGCCAGGCCCGGCCAGGAACTTTCATTTCAGCCCGCAAGCGGATGAGCTGGCCCGGCTCCACCCTTTCCACACGCCAAAAATCAAGAGCGTCGCCCACATGTAAATCCTCAGGATCGCGTCGCCCACGGCGCATCCCGACCCCGCCGAAAATACGATCCAGTATTCCGCGCGCCTTCCATGCCCAATCCATATAAAGCCATCCCCGCGCGCCGCCCAGCCGCGCAAAACTCCGGTAGACCGCATGGGGCGAGGCGGGGACCGTCCGCTGCCGCCGCTCAATGATCATCCCCTCCCGCGTGGTCAATTCCCGGGGCGTCCGGTGGCCCTGGCTGGAGGTCAGCGCGTCACTCCACGCCGTTTCCACCCCATGCCTTTGCACCCGGTCCAGCGCGAGACGCACGGCGGTCTCGTAGTCCATCGGATCAATGTCGGGGAAGAGCATGCGGGCGGTGTGGTCGCGCACAATCACTTCGTTGCCCAGGCCTTTGATCAAGGGTTGGGCGATGTTGGCGGGAATGGGCGTGACCAGGTGGACCCAGTAGGAGGAGAGCCGAGGGGTCAACACGGGCACGGCGATCAACCGCCGTTTAAGCCCCCTGGCCCGCGAGTAACCCGTCATCATGTCGGCATAGGGCAGGACATCCTTGCCTCCGATTTCAAGGATCTGGGCCGCGCTTTCCGGGCACGCGAGCGCGGCGACCAGGTAGTCGAGCACATTGCGGATCGCGATTGGCTGGACCCGGGTGAAGACCCACTTGGGGCAGATCATCACCGGCAGACGCTCGGTCAGGTAGCGGATTAACTCAAACGACAGACTGCCCGAGCCGACGATGACCGCGGCGCGGAACTCCGTTACCGGCACGCCCGCTTCGCGCAAGGCGTCGCCGGTTCGCTGCCGGGAGCGCAAGTGGGGCGAAAGGTCCGATGCCGGGTCGCCCAAACCGCCGAGGTAAATGATGCGCTCCACGCCCGCCGTCCGGGCCGCTTGGGCACAGTTGCGCGCGGCCGCCACATCCCGTTCTGCAAAATCGCTCCCGCCGCCCAGGCTGTGTACTAAGTAATACAAAACCTTAACATTGCGCATCGCCGCGATCAGCGAATCGGGCTGCATCATGTCGCCTTGGGCCAGGTCCACTTGGTCGCTCCAGGGCCGTCCCTTCAGCCGCGCCCGGTCGCGCGACAGGCAACGCACTCGGTAACCCGAAGAAAGCAGGCGGGGCACCAGCCGTCCGCCCACATAGCCCGTCGCTCCAGTTACCAAAATGAGGTCCGCGCTCATAGGATGGCATTCAGGTATCTTGTGAGCGGGGGGCAAGAGACGCGGAGGAAATCCCGAGGTCCTCCAAGACCAGCCGCGAGGTGATGCGGGAGGATTCGAAAATCACCGGCAACCCGCTCCCGGGATGGGTGCCGCCGCCGACTAGGTACGTTCCGGGGATGTCTTCAAAGCGGTTTCGCGGGCGCAAATGCAGCATCTGGCCGAGATTGTGGGCGAGGTTAAAGGTGGCCCCGCGGTAGATGGGCCCCTGCGATTCCCAGTCGGCAGGCGTGGTGATTTTTTCAAAGCGGATGCGGCTTTCGAGGTTCGTGATCCCGAGTTGGGCCAGCTTGGAGATTGCCAGGGCGCGAAAGCGATCCCGTTCGCAGCTCCAGTCGATATTCGGGTGCATGTGGCTGACGGGCACAAGAACGTACAGCGTGCTGTGCCCCGGAGGTGCCAGGGACGGGTCGGTGACGCAGGCGTTCTGGACGTAGAACGACGGATCTGCGGAGAGTACGTGCCGTTTCTCGATCTCTTCCAGGTTCCGGGGATAGTCCCGGGAAATGTAGATGCTGTGGTGGGGCAGATCGCAGCATCCCTCGATGCCGAGGTAGAGCATGAAGGTGGAGCAGGAGTATTTGCTGCGGGCGATTTTGGCATCGGTCCAGCGATGGCGCGCGCTGGCAGGGACGTGGCGCGTCATGAAATCGGCGAAGTCAGCGTTGACGATGACGGCGTCCGCGCGGGTTTCCCCCGAGGCGGTGCGAATCCCCACAGCGCGCCCCCCTTCGAGCCGTAATTCCTCAACCGGTTCGTTGAGCCGGAACTCGACACCGAGACGCCGCGCAACCCGGGCCATTGCGGCGGTGATGGCATTGCAGCCGCCGATCGGATGATAGACGCCGTATTCGTATTCGATGAACGAGAGGATGGAAAACAGACTCGGGCAGCGGTAGGGCGACATGCCGAGGTATTTGGACTGGAAAGAGAAAGCAAGCCGGACGCGCGGATCGCTGAAATAGCGGCCCAGTTCGTCGTTGAGCGAGCGCCAGGGAGCCAGGAACGGGAGGAGCCGCAGGATGCGCGGGGTGACGACGTCGCGCCAGCTCAAGAACGGGTTCTCCATGCAGGGGCGAAAGCGGGCGAGTTTTTCCCGGTTGTCGGTCATGAACCGGCGCAGCGCTCCCGCGTCCGCCGGAGCCAGAGCGGCCACGGCGCGTTCCATTTGTTCGAGGTCGGGGGTGCAAAGAAGATCGCCGCCCGCGCCAAAGGTGATGCGGTATTGAGGATCGAGCTTCACCATCTCGACTTCCCGGTGCAGATCGTGCCCCGTGGCGGCAAAGATCTCCTCCAGGACGCGCGGATACATAAAGAAGGTCGGGCCGACATCAAACCGATAGCCGCCCCCTTCAATCGCCGAGGTGCGCCCGCCAATGCGTTCCCTTTGCTCGACGACCGTGACGCGCACCCCTGCCTTGGCCAGCAGCATTGCGGCTCCCAGCCCGCCCGGTCCCGCACCGACAATCAATACGGTTCGCGCCATACGGTGATCCCTTCCTGATTGTAAACGCAGGGTGCCGCCGGATGAGGGGTAGCGAACTTCAAGCCCGCCGCAGCCCTACCGCCCCAGCATCCATTGGTAAACCCGCTTGAAGCTTCCAAAAGCGCGCCGGAAAGGCGGGTAACGCCATCCGGGATCGCCCCACAGGGAGCGCTCTACCACAGGTTTGGAATGCGTAAAACACGCGAAACTCGCCCGCCCGTGGTAGGCGCCCATGCCGCTTTCGCCCACACCCCCGAAAGGGAGGTCTTTGCCGAGCAGGTGCACCACGGTGTCGTTCACGCAGATTCCGCCGGAGCGCGTTTCGGCTGCCAGGCGTTGCCGCGTCCGCTGGTCTTTGGTGAAAAGGTAGAGCGCGAGAGGCGAGGGGCGGTCGCGCAGAAAGGCCAGGGTTTCCTCGAAATCCGTGAAGTCGATCACCGGCAGAATGGGGCCGAAAATTTCCTCCTCCATTACCGGGGCCGTCAACGGAACGTCGGTAAGGATCGTCGGCTCAATATAAAGCTCGCTGGCGGAAGTGCGCCCGCCGTGGGCGATGTGGCCCTGGGGCAGATACGCCGCCAGCCGGTCGAAATGCCACCGGTTGACGATGCGCCCGTAATCGGGGCTGGAGAGCGGATCGGGGCCGTAAAACGCGCCGATAGCCCGCGCCATTGCGGCAACTAGCGGGGCGCGGATACTGCGATCCACGAGCAGATAATCCGGCGCGACGCACGTCTGCCCCGCGTTCATAGTCTTGCCCCAGACGATGCGGCGCGCGGTGATTTCCAGGGGGCTATCGTCGCAAACGATGCACGGAGATTTGCCCCCCAGCTCCAGCGTCACCGGCGTCAGATGCTTGGCCGCCGCCGCCATGACCGAACGCCCGACGCCAGGGCTGCCGGTGAAAAAGAGCGTATCGAAGCGTTGTTCCAGCAGCGCTTCCGCTGCCTCCCGGCCCCCTTCCACCACGGCAATATATTCCTCGGAAAACGTTGCGCGGATGAGCTTGGCCGCGACTGCCGAAGTGTGCGGGGCGAGTTCCGACGGCTTCAGGCAAGCGCAGTTCCCCGCGGCGATGCAGCCCACCAGGGGCGTGAAAAGCAACTGGAATGGGTAATTCCACGGACCCACAATCAGGGCCACGCCGTAGGGGTCGGGCTGAACGGAGGCGCGCCCCGGCAAGGTGAGCAGGGGCAGGTGGCCGCGTCGAGGCTTCATCCAGTTTGGCAGGCACCGCACCGTATGGCGGATTTCTCCCAAAACCATGCCAAGCTCGCTGGCATAAGCCTCCTGGGGCGGCTTGTGGAGATCGGCCTGCAATGCCTCCAGCAGCTCCCTCTCGCGGGTTTCAATGGCCGCCTGGAGTTCACGCAACCGCGCGCGCCGGAATTCCAGGGGCCGGGTTGCATGAGACCGAAAATAGGCCCGCTGACGTTCCACAAGGGCGGCGCAATTCATAGAGGCGTTGAGGGTTTCCTCCGAATCGCAGCTCACCGCCGGAACGAGGGGAGTGTCGATGGACCAGCAACCAAAAAAAGTGATCGTCATCGGAGCCGGGCTCGGCGGGATCTCGGCGGCGATTTCGTTGGCCCAAGAGGGGTACGCGGTTTCCGTGTACGAGAAGAATGACAAGATCGGGGGCAAGCTCAACGTCTTAAAACAGGACGGCTATACCTTTGACCTCGGGCCTTCCATTCTCACGCTGCCGCATCTGTTCGAGCGGTTGTTCGAGCGCTCGCACCGCAAGCTTGCCGACTATATTTCGATCCGCCCGTTGCGTCCGCATTGGCGTAATTTTTTTGAAGACGGCACGACCATCGACTTATTTCCCGAGCCCGACCGGATGGCGGCGGAGGCCCGGAAAGTGGGCGAGTCTCCCGAAGCTGTCCGGCGTTACCTCGAATACTCCGCCCGCCTTTACGACCTCGTCGACCGGGGGTACTTTCAGCAGGGCTTGGACAACGCCCGGGACTTCGCGCGTTTCTACAGCCTTGGGGACTGCCTGCGGTTTGATGTCTTCCGCACGATGCACGGCGGCGTTGCCCGCTATTTGCGTACCCGGTATTACCGAGACATCTTCGACTACTTCATCAAATACGTTGGCTCCTCGGCCTACCGCGCCCCGGCCTTCATGAACTGCCTGCCGACGATCCAGTTTCGCTACGATCTCTGGTACGTGGACGGCGGGCTTTATGGGATCGCGCTCGGGCTCGGGCGCTTGATGCAGGAGCTGGGCATCGCGGTTCATCTCCAGAGCGAGGTGGTGGAGATCCTCACCGAGGGCGAGCGCGTCACGGGCATCGCGTGCAAAGGGGGCAGGGTTGAACCGGCAGACATCGTGGTGTCGAACATGGAGGTGATCCCGGCCTACCGGGACTTGCTCAAAGAGGATGCGAAGTTCATGCGCACTTTGGAGAAATTCGCGCCCGCCTGTTCCGGCTTGATCCTGGATCTCGGCCTGGACATCCAGTACCCGCAGCTCGCGCATCACAATTTTTTCTTTTCGAGCGACCAGCGCCGCCACTTCCGCACCGTCTTTGAAAAAGGCCAATTACCGGACGACCCGACGATCTACCTCGTCGCGGCCTCCAAGACCGATCCGACAGTGGCCCCCGCCGGTTGCGACTGCCTCAAAATCCTGCCGCACATCCCGTGCATCGACCCGCGGCATCCCTTCAGTCGCGCCGACTACCTCGCGCTCAAAGACCGGATCATCGACCGGCTGGAAGCCATGGGCCTGGCGGATCTGCGCAAGCACATTGTCTTCGAACACGTTTGGACGCCGCTGGATATCCAGGCTCAATATTACTCCAACCAAGGCTCCATCTACGGCGTGGTATCCGACCGGTTCAAGAATTTCGCCTTCAAAGCCCCCAAGCAGAGCAGCCGTTACGCGAATCTGTTTTTCGTCGGAGGTTCGGTGAACCCGGGCGGTGGGATGCCGATGGTGGTGCTCTGCGGACAGAACGTCTGCCGGAAAATCGTGGAATGGGATCGGGGATGATTTTCTTTGCGATAACGCTGGGGCTCTGGCTCGTCGGGTTCGGGGTGTTTTGGCGGCTGCCGGTTCCACAGGGCGCACCCCGCCCGGCACCGTACCCATCGCTTTCCATCATAATCCCCGCGCGCAACGAGGAAGCGAATCTCCCCACGCTGTTGCGCTCGATGGCTTTGCAAACCGCGCAACCCCGCGAAGTGATAGTGGTCAACGATGGCTCGACGGATCGCACCGCTGCCGTGGCGCGCGAACTGGGGGCCACGGTGCTGGAGGCTCCGCCGCTCCCCGACGGCTGGCGCGGCAAACCGTGGGCCTGTCATCAAGGCGCGGCGCTCGCAAGCGGCGATCTCTTGCTGTTTTTGGATGCCGATACCTGGTTCGAGCCCGGGGGCTTGCGCAAAATCCTCGATGCTTACCTTGCCGGTGGAGGCGTGCTCTCGGTCGGCCCCTATCATGCCGTCCAGCGGCCTTACGAAGAGCTTTCCGCATTCTTCAACCTTGCCATGACGGCGGGCATGGGCGCTTTCACCCTGCGCGGCTCCGCCCTCTTTCCGCGCGGTTTGTTTGGGCAGATGCTGATGGTCAACCGCGCGGCCTACTTCCGCGTGAAAGGCCACGAAGCGGTCAAAGATCGGATCTTGGAAAACTTCGCCCTCGCCCGGCATTTTCAAGCCGCCGGGGTGCCTCTGCACTGTTACGGGGGCAAGGGCGTGCTCGCCTTTCGCATGTATCCGCATGGGCTAAAGGAACTCGTGGAAGGCTGGACGAAAGCCTTTGCCTCCGGGGCTGGCGGCACGGCGCGCCCCTTGCTGGCCTTGATCGTCGCCTGGATGTGCGGAATGTTTTTTGCGTTGAATCTCCTGGTCTGGCAGCCCTCGACGGCCTCGCTGGGCCTCTACCTGCTGTTTGCGCTCCAGCTTTATGCCATGCTCCGGCGCATCGGGGCGTTCCGCTGGGTCACGGCATTGCTTTACCCCGTGCCGCTGATTTTTTTCTGTGCGGTGTTTGCCTGGTCCGCAACCCGCTCCCAAGGGCCAGTCAAATGGAAAGGGCGTATCGTTAATGCTGATTGAACTTCCCGTTGCCTGGTTAGTTGCAATCAATGTCCTTGGCTGGCCCGTGATCCACCTCGCCGTGTCTTGGGGCGTCACTCAACTTCCTCCCAATACATTCAACCCGCAAAGCTGGCTTTTCCGACCGCGAAGCTGGGAGCATGGCGGAGAGATTTACAAGCGTCTCTTTGCCATCCAACAATGGAAAGCGTTCCTGCCTGACGCCGCATCTTGGTTTCGCAAGGGCTTCCCCAAACGGAAGCTGACTGCGTTCGCCCCGGACTATTTGGAGCGTTTTATTCAGGAAACTTGCCGGGGCGAGGCGGCGCATTGGGTGACGATGGCCGCGGCGCCGGTCTTTTTTCTGTGGAATCCCTGGTGGGTGGATTTGATCATGGTCGCCTACGCGATCCTGGCGAATCTTCCGTGCATTTTAACCCAACGATACAACCGCCTCCGGCTCACCCGGCTGCGAGGGGACCGCAAGCGCCGCCCGCGATGAATGGCGCGCGCCAGCCTAGAAAACGCAGGCTGATAGCAGGACCATCGCGACGCCCGCGAGGATCATGACGATGCTGGAGACGACGCCTTCGTCGGTGTGCCGATGCTGCGCTTTGACGGTGCCGAAGGCGTGGGCGGCGGCTCCCCACATGGCTCCGCGCGCGAGCCGCGAACGGGATGAGACGCACCCGAGCACGGTTTCGCCGATGATGATGCCGCAAAGGCCCGTCAGGATGACGACCAGCGAGGTGACCCCCTGCGAGGCACCCGCCAGCCCGGCGGCTTCGAGGGCAAAGGGGGTGGAGACGGACCGCAGGACCATGCAGCGCTCCACGTCCGGCGACAGGCTGAAGAGGCGCGAGATCGCCCACGAACCGCCCGCCCCGAGGACGATGCACGAGAGGACGCCGACGCAGATCGAGATAGGGTAGCGGCGCAGGATGGCGCGTTGCTGGTAGATGGGCAGGGCGAAGGCTACCGTGGCCGGGCCCAGCAGCCAGACCAGCCAGTGGCTGTATTGGTTATAAACGGCAAAGGGAATCCGCAGCCAGACGAGCAATAGAACCAGGATCGTCGGGACCATCAACGCGGGCATGGTCCAGATGGCGGGCCGCCAGAGGTGAAGGCGTTTGGCGAGGGCGTAAATTCCGAGGGTGATCAGCAAACATAAAAGCGCCATGGCCTTTAGCTCTCGCTTTCCGGCGCGGGCGCGGCATTGGCGGCTTGGCTCTCCCAGCGGAACACTTTGTCCACGGTCCAGACGGTTCCGGCCATGACGACAGCCGTTCCGAGCCCGATGGCGCCCAGCAGCCGCAGCCCTTGGGCGGCGAGCAGGTGGGAGTAGTTCATGATGGCCACCACGGCGGGGATGAAAAACAGGAGCATCTCGCCGTGGAGCCGGTGCGCGCCGTCGTGCAGGAACTTGGGCTTGAGAATGCCCGAAAAGAGCAGGGCCAGGACGGCGATCATGCCCAGGACGCTGGCCGGCATGCGGCATCCGAATTTATGACCGAGAAAATTGGCCGCGATCCACACGAGGGTGAAAAAAGCGATTTGAAGCGACGCGGCGAGAGCAGGCCGAAGGTGTTGACGTGCTTGGAATTTCATTGGGCGAACAGGAATACCAAATCGCCGGTCATTTGAAAAATAGATTGTAAGTATGGCTACCATTTGAAATACGTATGGTGCAAATGGAACTCCGATCTCTGCAAGTCTTCGTCGAAGTGATCCGCCAGGGTGGGTTCACCGCGGCGGGTAAACACGTTCTGCTCACCCAGCCCTCGGTGAGCCGCCAGATCAAGCTCCTGGAGGATGAGCTGGGCCAGGTGCTGATTGTGCGGGATCGGAACGCGATTTCCCTGACCGATGCGGGGAAGATCGTCTACCAGCGCGCGCTCTCGCTGCTGGGCGAGACGGCCCGGCTGCGTGCGGAGCTTGATGAGCTGGCCGGGTTGCGCCGGGGCGAGCTGAGCCTCGGGGTGCCGCCGCTGGCGGGGATGCTTTTTGTGCCGCTCATCCGGGCATTTAAGGAGCTGTATCCGGCGGTGGAGTTGCGGCTTTTTGAGAGCGGTTCGGATACGATCGAGGGGGCGCTGACGTCCGGGGAGGTGGAGATCGGCATGCTCTTGCAGCCGGTGACGGAGGAGCGTTTTGAATCCGCGCCGATTTTCCAGGACAGCCTCGCGCTGGTGGTGCCGCCGGATTCCCCCTGGGCCTTTAAGCGCTCGGTGCCGCTGGCCGCGTTGAAGGATGTGCCGCTGATTCTCTTTCCCGAGGGGTTTACGCTCAACGACCGGATCGCGGGGGTGTGCCGCCGGGCGGGGTTCGCGCCGCAGATCACGGGCCGCAGCGGCCAGCCGCAGTTTATCGCCGCGCTGGTGGGCAGCGGGGCGGGCGTGGCGCTGCTGCCGCATTTCGTCATCCGGGATACGCCGGGGGTGGCGGTGGTGGAGATCGAGGATGCGGTGATCGACTGGAGCCCCGCGCTGGCGTGGCCGCGGGGGCAGTATCTCTCGTGCGCGGGCCGCGCGCTGGTCGAGCTGGCGAAAAAGGAGGAGACGTGGCGAGACGCGCGGACGGCTCTCGGGCAATAGCGTTTTTTTCGCTGCCGGTTAGCCGAGGGCGTTTTCCAGCCGGTCCAGGAACGGAATCAAAGCCGGGTTGAGCTTTTCCCGGGCGGTGGCCAGGGTGGCAAAGGCGGCCCGGTCGATTTCCGGGAACTCCCGGATCTGCCCGGACCTCGGCGGCCATTCCAGAGAAAAGGTGTTGCTGTGGAGTTGCTCCGGGTCGATCTCGTCTCCGGAGCGGTCAAGAGCCCAGGCGTGAACGGTTTTGCCGCTTTTCATCCGGACCTCGCCGAGCGGGATGAGCGGGCCGAGGGCTTCGATGCCCAGTTCCTCCTGGAATTCGCGCCGCGCCGTCGCCTCCAGGTCCTCGCCAGGCTCCGTCTCTCCCTTGGGGATCGACCAGGCTCCGGCGTCTTTTTTTGCAAAGAACGGGCCCCCGGGATGGACGATCAGGACCTCGATTCCCCCGGTCGTCTGCCGGAAAAGCACGATGCCCGCACTGATTTTGTTCATGGCTGTTTTTCCTGTTTTCGGCTCCGGGGCGGGTCGCACGGGTTGGCCAGCGGGAGCGTGAACCAGAAGGTGCTGCCGTGGCCGGGGTCGCTCTCCAGGCCGATTTTGCCGCCTTGCGCCTCCACGGCGAGCTTGCAGAACGTCAGCCCGAGCCCGCTGGAATGCAGCTGGCGCATGCCCGCCACTTGGCCGAATTTTTCGAAGATCATCGCGTGCGCCTCCTTGGCGATGCCGGGGCCGGAGTCGGTGACGGAGACGAGGGCCTGCCCTCTTTTCAGCGTGACGCGCACTTTCACGGCGGTTTTCTCGGGCGAAAACTTGAGCGCGTTTCCCACCAGGTTGGTGACGACCCGCGCGGTGACGCCGGTATCGCAGCGGATGGGGATGGGGATTTCCCCAAACTCCAGGATTAGCCGGGATGCGCCGACCAGGGCGACTTGCTTTTTCAGCGCGTCATGGATGACGCGGTTCAAGTCCGCTTTGGCGAGGGTGATCGGCATTTTGCCCGATTCCAGGCGGCTGATGTCCAGCAGCGAGGTCACCATTTCGTTGAGCTGCCGGGTGCCGTCGTGGGCGTTCTGGAGGGCCTCCATTTCCATTTCGTTGAGCCGTTCAACGGCGGTTTGCTCGACGATTTCCAGAAACCCCATGATAAACGAGAGCGGCGCGCGCAGATCGTGGATGATCATGTGGGTGAGGTTGTCGCGCAGGGTCTCCATTTCCTTGAGCTGCTCGTAGTTGGCGCTCAGTTCGTCGATGGATTTCTTGCGCTCGGTGACGTCGTACCCGATGCCCACGTAGGTTTGCACTTGGCCCTTTTCGTCAAAGACCGGGGTGATGTGGATGTCGTTCCAGAAGGGCTCGCCTGTTTTCCGGTAATGCAGCAGGGTGGTCTTGTAGGGTTGTTGCTTGGCCATGGCCGCCGTCATTTCGTGGTAGGCGGCGGGGTCGGTTTTTTCGCCCTGCAGGATGCCGATGGGCTGCCCGATGACTTCCTCCTGCGGGTAGCCGGTAATTTCCGAGAATGCGGGGTTGCAGAAGACAATGGGGTGATGCGGCTGGTGGCAGTCGATGACCACGATCTGCGTGGCGATGTGCGCGATGGCGGTGGCCAGGCGGTTTTTTTCCAGGGTTTCCCGGCGCAGGCGAAGTTCCGAGGTGGTAATATGCGCCAGTTCTTTCAGGAGTTCCTTCTGCTTGGCGGTGAATTTCCGGGGGGCCCGGTCGATGGCGCAGAGTACGCCGATATTGCTGCCGTCGTGGGCCTTCAGCGGCATCCCGGCGTAGAAACGGACGCCGAGCGGACCGGTGACGAGGGGGTTATCGGCAAAGCGCGGGTCCTGGGTAGCATCAGGGACGATCATCATCTCATCCGAAAGGATGGCGTGTGCGCAAAAGGCAATGTTGCGCGGGGTCTCCCGGGTTTCGAGGCCGCAGGAGGCTTTGAACCACTGACGGTTTTTGTCTACGAGGGTGACGGTTGCTATGGGGACCTTCAGGATGCGGCTGACGAGCCGGGTGATTCGGTCAAAATTCTCCTCGCGGGGTGTGTCCAGGATAGCGTAGCTATCCAGTGTTTTCAGCCGCTGACTCTCGTTCGCGGGAAGAGGTGCTTCGATAGGCATCGTGGCTTGTTGAGCCCCCTAAATAATACAAAAGAGCCTTGCGTCAAAGCAAATAAACAGGCTGCCACCTCGCGGCAGGGTGCGCTACAGTACCCCTATGCCGGGCTCTTCCAGGGCCACGACGTCCACGGCTACGGAGAGGGTGGGGCATTCGCCGCCGCTGACGACGCCGCGCACGGGGCAGACGTCGCCGTAGTCGCGTCCCCAGGCGAGCGTGACATGGCTCATGGAGGGGACGAGGTTGTTGGTGGGGTCCATGTCGATCCAGCCGATGCCGGGGCAGTAGACGGAGATCCAGGCGTGCGAGGCATCGGCGCCGGTCAGCTTGGGGCAGCCGGGCGGCGGCACGGTCTCCAGGTAGCCGCTGACGTAGCGGGCGGGCAGGCCCAGGGAGCGCAGGCAGGCGATCTGGAAATGGGCGAAGTCCTGGCAAACGCCCCGGCGGTTGGCGAGTACCTCCTCCAGCGGCGTGGCGACGGTGGTGGCCGTGGGGTCGAAGGTGAAGTCGTGAAAGATGCGTTCAGTAAGATCGAGTACCGCCTCCAGGATCGGCCGCCGCGGGGTGAATGACGGCGTGGCGTAGTTGGCGAACCCGGGCCCGATGGGGACTTGCGGGGAGGCGAAGAGGAACTCGGCGGCTTCCAGCGCGGGACGGCTCCGGTCGCTGATGCAGTAGGCGCCCACGGTTTCCCACGCCGGGGTTTCGGACGAATCGGGCATGTAGGGCGGGCTGACGGTGACTTTGCTGCGGGAGGTGATGCAAAGCTCCTGGTGGGGCAGGGCGAGGCTGGCGAAGGTGACTTCGTTGCCGAAGTAATCCGTATGGACGCTTTGCGCGCCGGGCGTGGGGGTGATCTCGATGGTGTGGGCGAGGCACTTCTGGCGCTCGTCGCGCCGGGGCGTCAGGCGCATCAGGTTATAGGAGGAGAGCACCGGTGAGTGGTACCGGTAGAGCGTGGTGTGGGTGATCTCGAAAAGCTGCGCTTTCATCCTGGTTTACGGCGGGGGGAGAGTGGCTAGTTGACCCTGGGGATGCTGTGGCTGAAGTAGGTCTGTGTGAGCAATTCGGAGACCTTCCGCAGCTGGCCTGTAAAGCCCAGGAGCGTCTCTCGCAGCGGTTTGCCATCGACGACGGGGCCGCCTGCTCCGGTTTCCAGGCGGGTCGTGTGGACCTTGGCGGCCAGGGCGGTGATCTGCCAGCGGATCTGCTCCACGCCGGTCTGGTTGGTTTCCTCGGGCAGCATTCCGGCCGAGCGCTCCAGGGCTTCGATCTGGAAGGCGAGGGAGCGCGGGTTGTCGCGGTGGAAGAGGAGGAGATCGAGCGCGTCGACGAGCCGGATGGCCGTGAAGTAGCGGCGGCGGAAGGTGATCACGCTGTCGCAGATTTCCAGCATCGGCTCGTAGAGCAGGTCGGTGCCCGCCGGGGCGTCGGTGACGGACTGGACGAGGGAAAGCAGGTTGGCCGAGCGCTCCATGCGCCGTCCGATGTCCAGGAAGAGCCAGCCGTGGCCGCGCGTCATGTTCTCCATTTCCATGCCGCTGAAGGCCGCCAGGTCGAGGACCAGGGTGTTGAGCAGCTCCAGGGCGTCGAGGGGGGCGGAGGGGATGCACTCGGCGCGGGTGGGCAGGCGGTTGAGGAGCCGCCAGGTGTCGGCCGAAAGGCGGTCGCGCACGGCAAAGGCGGCGAGGTGAATCCGGCCAATCAGATCCCGCAGGGCGGTGTGGCCGGGCAGCTCGATCCCCATGCGCCAGGACATGGCGTTGAGGGCGTCGAGCCGTGGGGCGCCCCCGGCTTCGAGGCTCCAGCCGAGCAGGCAGCGGTGGATACGGGCGGTGGCTTCGAGGCGCTCGGCGTAGCGGCCCAGCCAGAAGAAGTTATCGGCCACGCGGCTGGGCAGGTCGATGGGGGTGCGGGTGCTAGCCGTTTCCACGACGATCTGGGGCACGGCGGGGGCCTCGGCGTTTTCCGAGGGGACCCAGACGTCCTTGCTCCGTTGGGCCAGCGGAAAGAGGCCGGAGGTGAGCGATTCGCGCCCGGGCAAGCGCACCAGGCCGCCCGGGAGGAGCTGGTAATTGGTGCCGTCGCCCGTCAAGAAGACGCGCATGAAGAAGGGCTCCATGCTCCGCGTGCCGTCGGGCCGGAAGGCCGGGATGCGCGATAGGAGGACCTCCTCCTGGCCGACGTACTCGTGCGGAGCGGCCAAGAGACGCATTTCGAGCGGTCCGCCGCCGCGTTCGGAGACGCCCGAGAGGGACCACGCCGAGCGCACGGCCAGGCGCTGAAGCTGCGAGCGCACTTCGCGCAGCTCCCTGCCGCCGCCGCACCACCAGGTGGCCACCGAGGGAAGGGCGAGGTCTTCGTCGAGCAGTAGTCGGCAGAGGCCGGGCAGAAAGGCCAGGAAGGCGGGGGATTCGACAAGCCCGCTTCCGAGGGCATTGGCCAGGGCGACGTTCCCGGCCCGGACGGCTTCGAGCAGCCCGGGAACGCCCAGGAGCGAGTCGCCCCGGAACTCCAGCGGATCGCAGTAGGCGTCGTTAACGCGGCGCAGGATGACGTCCACGGGGCGCAGGCCGTCCAGGGTTTTCAGGTAAACGCGGCGGTCGCGCACCGTGAGGTCGGCCCCCTCGGCCAGCGTGCAACAGAGCTTGCGGGCGAGAAAGGTGTGTTCGAAGTAGGCTTCGTTGCGCGGCCCGGGGGTGAGGACGACGACGGTGCTGCCGCCGTTGGTGGAGGGCGAGAGCCGCTGGAGCCGCTCGCGCAGGAGCGGCAGCGCGCCGTCGAGCGAACGGGGGCGGGCGGCCTGCAACGCCTCCGGCAGCACCCGAGAGACGAGCGCCCGGTTCTCCAGCATGAAGCCGAGCCCGGCCGGGTTCTGCGTGCGGTCGGCCAGGACCCACCAGCGGCCGTCCTGTGAACGGGCGAGATCGACGGCGTAGAAGGGGAGGTAGTTCCCGTCCGGCACCCGCACGGCCTGGCAGGCGCGGAGGTAGTTCGGGTTGGCGTAGATGAGCGGCGCGGGCAGCCAACCGTCGCGCAGGGTGTGCTGGGTGCCGTGGAGATCGGCCAGCAGGCGGTTCAGGAGGCGGGCGCGCTGGAGCAAGCCGACTTCGAGCGTTTTCCACTCCGCCGGGGCGATGACCAGCGGCAGGACGTCGAGCTCCCAGGGGCGGTCGATCCCCTGTTCCGGTGCGCTGCCCGAGACATGGCAGGCCACGCCCTGCTCGCGCAAGGCCCGGCGCGCCGTGGCCATGCGGGAGGTCATTTCGTAGGGCCCGAGGCCGTCGATGCACCGGATGAGCGGTGCCCACTCGGCGCTCATCGGCTCTTCAGAAAACCCCGCGAAGGTTAGCTGGGGATTGGTTGGCTCAAACATTCGGTTGGGTTAGGGGGTTAGCGTAGAAGCCCCCCTGGGCTCACGGCAATCTTTTCCGGGAACTTAAGGCCCCAAATTACTGCATGGTGGCGTTCTGGAAACCGTTGGTCGTGCTCTGCGGAGCCCGGCGAACAAAGAAAGTTTCGTGGATGCCGCTACCCACCTGGTTGAGTTTGGTCTGAAGCTGGTCGATGAATTCGTGGAGGCCGTTATTAACCACCTCGTCTACGGACTGGTAGGCCAGCTCGGAGCAGAGCTGCCCCAGGAGCCGCTCCGGGTTGGTCCGGAACTGCCCCAGCGGAGTGCCGGAGACTGCGTGGAGCGACTGCCGGGCGGCGCCCAGCGAGTAGCGGACGGCGCGCGGAAATTCGAGGTTGAAGAGCAGGAAATCGACGATGCCGTTGGGCGAAATGCGCGCATTCTGCTTGCGGTACATCTCGAACGCGCTGGCCGAGCGGAGCACCGCCGCCCACTGGATTTCGTCCACGGGGGTGCCGATCTGCTGCGAGGAAGGGAGCAGGATGAAGTACTTCACGTCGAGAATACGCGAGGTCTTGTCTGCCCGCTCGATCATGCGGCCCATGTTCAGGAAGTGCCAGGCTTCGCCGTGCGTCATCGTGGCGTCGGTGATGCCGTTGAAGGTGTGGCTGCCCTCTTTGATCTTGGTGAAAAATTCGTGCAGGCTGTCGATGCGCGCACCGTGCCGGGCGGCGTCGGCGACGAATAGATAAAACGTGTTGAGCTGCTCCCACATCTCGGAGGAGGTCACCTCGCGGGTGGACCGGGCGTTTTCGCGCGCGGCCCGCAGGCACGAGATGATGGAGTTCGGGTTCTCTTCCTCGAAGGTGAGGAACTGGATGACGTTCTCCTGGGTGGCCTTGCCGTAGCGTTTGGTAAAGAGCTTTTCATCGCCCGTGGTTGCGACGATCGGCATCCACTGCTGCTGGCTGAAGGGCGTTTCCAGCATCAGGTTCAAGTTCACGTCCACGAAGCGCGCCACGTTCTCGGCGCGTTCCACGTAACGGCTCATCCAGAAGATATCCTCGGCGGTGCGGCTTAACATGCGGCTTCCTCCTCTTGAGAGTCTTCGGAGAGGACCCAGGTGTCCTTGGTGCCTCCACCTTGGGATGAATTGACGACCAGCGAGCCTTTGCGCAGGGCCACGCGGGTCAGCCCGCCCGGCTGCACGAAGATTTCCTTGCCGTAGAGAATGTAGGGTCGCAGATCGACGTGGCGGCCTTCGATGGAGCCGTCGCAGAGCGTGGGGACCCGAGACAACGAGAGCGTGGGCTGGGCGATGTAGTTGCGCGGATTGGCCTTGATGCGGTCGGCGAAATCCGCCTGCTCGGCCTTGGTGGAGGCCGGGCCGACGAGCATGCCGTAGCCGCCGGATTCATTGGCGGCCTTGACTACCAGCTCCCCGATGTGTTCGAGCACGTAGGCGAGCTCCTTTTCCTCGGAGCAGAGGTAGGTGGGGACGTTCGGGATGATCGGCTCTTCATCCAGGTAATATTTAATGACCTTCGGTACATAGACGTAGACGGCCTTGTCATCGGCCACGCCGGTTCCGGGGGCGTTGACCAGGGCGACGTTGCCCGCGCGGTAGGCCCGCATCAGGCCGGGGACGCCGAGGAGCGAATCGGGCCGGAAGGCCTCCGGGTCGAGGAAATCGTCGTCGAGGCGGCGGTAGATGACATCCACGCGCTCGAATCCGGCGGTGGTGCGCATCCAGACGCGGTTGTCGTCGGAGACCACCAGGTCACTCCCTTCCACAAGCTCAACGCCCATCTGGCGGGCCAGGAACGAGTGCTCGAAGTAGGCCGAGTTATAGCGGCCCGGCGTGAGCACGACCGCGCGCGGCTTGGTGGTGCCGTCCGGGGCGAGGTATTCCAGCAAATCGCGCAGGCGGCTCGGGTAGTTCGTCACGGGCCGGATGGGCGAGACGTTGAAGATTTCCGGGAAAAGGCTCTTCATCAGCCGCCGGTTCTCCAGCACGTAGGAGACGCCTGAGGGGCATCGGAGGTTGTCCTCCAGGACGTAGATCTCGCCGTCGCCGTGGCGCACGAGGTCGGTTCCCGAGATGTGGCACCAGATGCCGCGCGGAGGATTGAGCCCCACGCACTTGGGCTGGAAGCCCTGGGAGGAGGCGATGACCTCGCGCGGAATCACGCCGTCCTTGAGGATTTTCTGGTCGTGGTAAAGGTCGTCGATGAAGAGGTTGAGCGCCGTGATGCGCTGCTTCAAGCCCTTTTCCAGCCGGGACCACTCAGTGGCCGGGACGATCCGGGGGATTAGGTCAAAAGGAAGCGTTTTTTCCACCCCTCGGTTGTCGCTGTAGACGTTGAACGTGATACCGGATTGGATGAGGGCTCGGTCGGCAGCCTGCTGGCGTTGTTCCAGCTCGCCCTGAGGCAAGCAGGCCAGGCTTTTTACCAAATGCAACGCGCCGGGACGCGGGGACCCGTCGGATTGCAACATTTCATCGAAAAATCCGTCGACATTATAGTTGGCCAGGTTCATGACGTGGTTTGAATCCAGTTCGAGCCATTAGCATAGCACATGCCAGCTATTGAAGCACTTCTGGATTCAGGAGAAATACGCAGACGGGGCCGGAACCGGGTGGCAAAAAAACTGGTGATTGCTGACCAGGGTGTAAAATCCGCGACACCACGGCTTTAGCTGCGGGCTGGTGGGCCCACTCCTCACGTTCCTGATGAATCCTCAAGGAAGATAAGCGCCCCGGGCCCGCAGGCGCTCGCGCAGAGCGGCCACGTTGACGGCGCGCACATCCCCCTCATGCTCCGAGGCCGCGCGCTGGGCAGCGATCCCGGCAGCCTCGCCCATGGCCAGGCAGACCGGCATCACCCGCACACTCCCCTGGACGATCCGCTCGCAGGAGATCGACCGCCCGACCACCAGGACGTTGCGCAGCCCCCGGGGGAGCAGGCAGCGATAGGGGAGCCCGTGAGATTCCCCGGGGCCGTAGCGGAAGGTGCGCGTCTCGTGGCTCGCCGAGCCCTGGGTGTCGCGGGCGGCCTGCGCCTTGGCAGAGTGGACGTCGATGTAGTAGGCGTTACGGCAGATCTCGTCCTCGAACGAGCGGCGCTCCAGGTAGTCGTCGAAGGAAAGCACGTAGTCGCCCACCACGCGGCGGGATTCCCTGATGCCCATCATCCCCGCCGTCTCCACCAGGAAGGCATTGGCAAAGGCGCGGGGGCAGAACTCGGCGAGCGCGTCGCGAATCTGCGCCGCCATCGCCCTCCCGAGCACCAGCGCCCGGCTGACGCTCTCCGGATCGGTGTTATCGACCTCCCAGAGATGCCCGGCATTGAAGCCGACCAGCCCGGGGCCCACCAGCGTGGTGCAGAAATGGGCGTCGGTGATGAGTGGGTATTTGCCGGAGGCGAGGATTTGGTAAATGGGGCTGCCGGGGTTATTGGGGTGGAGTACCCAGCCACCGCCATAGAGCGTCCGGTAGGCGTACTCATCCACGTTACCGAGGAGGAAGCAGTGGGTGGCGGGCATCAGCTCGCCGTCGTCGTCGCCTTTATGGAACTCCGCTCCGGCCCAGGCGCATAAATCGGCGTCGCCCGTGCCGTCGATGTAGACCTTGGCGTGCAGGGCCGTGAGCCCGGCCTTGTTATTGACCACGAGCGCGAGGCTGCCGTCGGCCTCCCGCGTCACGGCAGCCAGCGAGGTCTGGAAAAGCAGGTGCACCCCGGCCTCGGTGGCCAGGTCATCGTAAATGCGCTTGAGCAGCTCGGCGTCGATGGGCACCCAGTCGAGCGTTTTCGGATCGACATGCGGCTCCCCGGCCTTACAGCGGTTGAGCACCTCCTCGGCCAACCCCCGGTAGATGATCTTCTCCTTATCCGAGAACGGGCACCAGGTCGGGACGAGCCCGCCCGTGCCATTGCCGCCGAGCGCGCCGGTGGATTCCAGCAGCAGCGTCCTGGCCCCCTCTCGGGCCGCCGCAATGGCCGCGGCGCATCCGGCTGGGCCGCCGCCCACGACAATCACATCCCAGAGTTCGCCGCCATCGTTGCAGGGGAGGGCGCGTGTTTTCATTGGACCGGTTTGCAGAGCGCCAGCAGATCATCCACGTGGGCCGTGGCCAGGCATTCGACGGTATCGGCCGCGCCGTAGTAGATTTTCACTTCGCCCGAGTCTTCCAGGATCATGCCGCCGGGGAAAATCACGTCATTGCGGAAGCCGTTGCGCTCGTAGGGCGCTTCCGTGTCGATCAGCGGCTGGTCGCTGATGGCGACGACCTTGGAGGGGTTTTCGAGATCGAGCAGCATCAGGCCCGCCATGTACTTCTTGCTCCACTTCGGCTCCCAGCCGCCGTAGTTGGCCTCCGGGTCGCGCCAGACGGCATGGAAGGTCGTCAGCCAGCCCCGGGCCGTTTTGATGGGCGGGGCCGCCGGGCCGATTTTGTCATTGGCGAAGGGGACATTCTCCACGGCCAAGACCAGCTCGTTATCGCCCCAGTAGCGGAGATCCGGCGAGCGGGACGACCAGAGATCAAAACGGTCGCAGCCCCGGCTGTAGACCGTGAAGGGCCGCTCCAGGCGGAAATACTTGCCGCCGACGCGCTCGGGGAAGAGGACCATGTTGCGGTTATCGGGCGAGCTGACCGTGAGGATTTCGAACGCAGAGAAGTCTTCCGTTTTGGCCACGCCGCCGCGAATGCCGTGGCGCGTATCCATGGCAAAGCAGACGTAGGCCACGCCGTCGATGACCGTCAGGCGCGGATCGTAGACGCGCAGAATCTCGTCGGTCTTAAGTTTCCAGCACGGCTTGGGAGCCACGTCCCAAGAAATGCCGTCGCGGCTGGTGGCGATGCCGATGGAGGTCTCGAAGCCGGGGCTCGTCGTGCGCCGCCCCGCGCGGAGATCGGCCCAGGCGGCCTCGCCCTCCGCGCAGTAGTCGTTGCGGAAAATCATGACGTATTGCCCCTGGTACTTAGCCACGCCCGCGTTGAAAATGAGCGAGCCGGGGTAGGGGATCTTTGAAGCGTCGAGGATCGGGTTGGATGGGTGACGGGTGAGAATCATAGATGTTTATTTTGAGCCGAGGTGAGGCAGTTCGATGGGCTTGCGGGACCAGTAAAGCAGGACCGATCCGGCGAACACGACGCCGAGCCCCACGAGGGTCATCAGGCCGGGCACGAACCAGGTGCTAAAGAGCGTTGGGAACGAGACCAGCTCCGGCCGCGCCGGGTGGTAGTGAACGGGGAGCGTGGTAGGCAGGCCGTCCTCGTCGATGAGCGGGGCGAGCGGCTTGAGCTGGCTGCCGACAGTCGAGCGGACGTTGACCTCGCGCCCCTGGGCGTCGGTGAAGCGGAACTCATTCCAGAATGTGCTGTCGCGGTCGCGCGTTTCCAGGTGCGCGTGGATTTCCAGGTCGGTGCGGAACACCTGGTCGCGCATCCCGGGCGTGGTTTTGACGACCTGCGTGGCCTCCGCCGTGGCCCGCCCGCCGATGGCGAGGAGCTGGAGCGGAATCCACATTTGCGAGACCCCGGCGGCAGCGATCAGCGCGCCGAGGACGATGGCGAGCAGCTTCATCCGCGCATAGCCTGGCGTGTAAGTCGCCGCGATTTGTTCCCCGGCGTGCCCGGGCGTAATGGGTGCGTTCATGATACTTGCGCCTCCTCCATGCCGCGTTTGCGAATGAGCCCTTTGCGTTCGAGTTTCTGGAACTGGAACGTCAGCCCCAGGCCGATGAAGCCGAGGACGAACATGCAGATGTAGCCCGCCATGTAGTCGTACTTCATCGGCGCGTAAGCCGTGCGCACAAAGGGCCGGGCGACGGTGATCTGCTTGGCTGCTCCGGCAGTGACCACGCGGTCGTAGAAGGCCCTCACCTGCGGCGCCAGCGCCGGGGCTTCACCTGCAAGGAGGTCTCGCAAGCGGTTGGCGATGGGATCATCCAGGTTTTGCGCACTCGGGGCTTGGGCCGCATTGGGCTTCATGAGTGCGATGACGGAAATGGTCTTGGAGCCGTCCGGGCCGGGGTAGACCCGCACGTGATCGGTCTCCTCGGGGAGCCGCAGAACGCGCGCGATGGCCGAGAGCCGCCGCTCGGGACGCGGCGCGGCGTCGAACCACCGCAGAACGCCGTTGGCCACCTTCATGATGGGCGAAACACGGCGGTCGAGCGGTTCCTCGATTACCATCAAATCCATGGCGAGCGCCCGTTCGTGGCGCAGCGCGGTGGGCGCGGCGTCAGCGGGAAAAAGGGCGCGTTTCGCGGCGAGCCGCCGGAGCGTGGCCAGGACGTCTCGGGCGAGCTGCGGATCGTCGGAACCCGCGTTGACGAGCAAGCTGACGGCGAGGCCGTAGCCTTCCTCACGCTTGATCGGGCGCAGGTCGATGACGTCGCCCCGCTCCTCACGCAGTTCGGTGAGGAGTTTTTCGAGATACGCCCCCTGGGGCCGCTCGGTGACGGGGAATTCGGCCACCAGTGCATCGGTAAATTTCGCCCCGAGGATCTGGCCGCCGTCGGAGAGGATGCGCTCGCCGAAGAGTTGGGCCGCCTGGGCTTGTAGCCCCTGGGCACGGGTGGCCAGCTCTTCATTGACGCGCTGGATTTCCCCCGCGAGCGACTCGATGCGGGTCTTGTGTCCGTCGGCTTCCTGGCGCTTAGCCTCGGCGACGGCGGAGTCGGCGGAAGGCGCACTGGCCAGCGAATTGCGCAGCACGTTTTCCTTCACGCCGATCGCGGCGATTTCCTTGTTGATCCGCTCCTTGCTGGCCGCCAGCTCCTCGCTGCTCTTATCGCGCAGGCGGATTTCCCAGCAATGCCCGGCGGGAAGATCGACGCCGTTGGCCATCCAGGATTTAACGTGCAGATTGTCGGCGGAAATGGCCGCCCCGGTTTGCGGATCGGTCCACGCGTGGGAGGCCACCAGCGAGCGCACCTCGGCTTGCGCCGCTTCGTCTTTCAGTACCACGCAGGCCATCTCACCCGCCGGGGGCTGAAACATCAGCGCGTAGCCCCAGACGAATAGGCCGATACCATTGAGGGTGATCAGATAGGTGATCTTGCCAAGCATCCCCGCGCCCGCCGCGTAGGTGCCCATTTTGTTGCGCGTCACGTAGTCGTAGACCAGCGGCGTGTAGATCATGCCGGTGAGGATGCCGACGATGGAAAGCGTTTCGCCAAAAACCACCAGCTCCACCAGCGAGGGCCGGTGATCGGGCAGGATGTAGTTGATATAGCCGAAGTAGGCCGCCTTGATAAAGAGCGCGATGCAGATGAGCACTTGGTAGGCGCGCATCCGGTTGAGCTTGTCGGCGATCATCGCGAGGAACACGATCACGAACATGTTGATGAGCCCGCCGATGACCACGTTGACGCCCATCTCCTGCTTGGTGTAGTTCCACTGGTCGGTGTAGAGCAGATTGCCGAGCGAGCCGAGGCTGGAGTTGAGCATCGTCACGCTGAAGACAAGCAGAAACACGGGCCACAAATCGCGGTCGAAAATGCCGGAGAAAAAGTTGCGGATATTCAGGCGCTCGCCCCGGAGGCGGCTCTTCTGGTCCATTTCCTTAATGCCCAGCGAGACGCAGATAAACAGCGCCGCGACAATGAGCGCCGCGCTCCAGTAGATCGCCTTTTCGCCGGAAATCGGCAGGCCCGCCATGTAGCGCACATCATCAAAGCGCCCGAGCGCGAAGAAGAAAAAGACCATCGTCGTCAGGTTGCCCAGCCACTGGTTCATGCCCGTGCCCCGGCCCCGCTGCGAGGGCGGCACGACCTCCTGGCAAAGCGGGTCCATCGGGCCCGTGGGGCCGCAGATGTCGTTGAAAAGATGGTAGAGGAAATAGACCGCCAGCAGGCCCCAGAAATTCGGCATCAGCGGCATGAGCGCCAGCGCCGTGGCCGTGCCGACCCACGCCCCGAGCACGAAGGGCTTTCGCCGCCCGAAGCGCGTCCAAATGCGGTCGGAGGTGAAGTTGACCACCGGCACGACGAGGATCGAGATGAACCCCGGCAGGCTGATGATGAACGTCAACCCCGCCGGGTTCTCCACAAACTTCTTGAGCGAAAACAAGAACGCCACGCTCATCGTCTGGTTGTTGAAAGCGTAGGAGATCCACGGCAAGACGGTGAAGAAGATCCAGCGGAACGGGACCTCTTTCTTACAAGTGATGATCATGACGAGCGGAGGCGGGTCACGCGGAGGCGAGTAGGGTAAGGATCTGGCGCGGCTGAACGGTGGCGGTGGGTTCGCTGACGGGTTCCGGGTTTTCGCCACGGAAATTCACGACGCTCCAGGCCCTTGCTCCCGAGAGCTGGACAGTCTGCGGCTCGTCCGAGGGATTGAAGACGCGCAACGTCCATTGATCCGGCGCGGAAAGCTGGCAGGCCGTGAGCACCACGGGGCCTTCGGCGCGCGGACGCAAGGCGCTCTTGGTGGTGATGGGCGCGAGGTGGCGCAGGTCGGGCAGCTCGGTCGTGACGGTGCGAACCGGAGCCGCGATGGCCTGGGCGAGCTGGAAAAGATCGGTCGCGGGAACCTCCCCCGAGAAGGGTTTCAGCGCGAGGCGGAAGCGGTGCGTCCCCTGGATCTGGCCGCCGTCGTTGCCATCGGTGAAAACAGCGCGGCGGAAGGAGCGCAGCAGCGTGACGCAGAGCGGGCGGTCCGGCTGGTCGAGCACAGCGCTTTCGTATTGCCCGGGAGCCAGAAGAGCCAAACCTTGGGTATGATCCGATAGGGCGACCCAGTTTTGCTGCGGCGTCATTTCGACCTGGATTTCCCGCTGCGTGTGCGTATCGCCAAGCGCGATGGGGCGCTCCACGGCGTCAAAAGGCGTATCGGCCCAGAACGTGTCAGCGGCAGCGAGGCCGGTTGGGCAGAGGAGGCGCAAGCGGTGATCCCGCACGGTGTTGGCAACGGTCGTCTCCACCTCGGCGTGGTCCGCCCCCTTGCGCAGCGTCACGACGTGCTCGACGACTAGCGGCGCGTAACTGCTGCCGCGAACGTTGGCGTGAAAATCGAACTCTGCCGGGACCTGCCATTCCACGCGGATCTGCAAGCGTGCCAGCAGCGGTCCGTTCTCGATGACGCCAAAGCTGACGTTGCCGCCGGTCGAGAGGCAGGGCCGATCCTGGAGAGCGATACCGTGGAACCAGCCGTCGCCGATATCCGCCGTGTCCTCCATGGCGAGCAGGCCCGGGTAGGCGCGGCCCGTGGCGAGGTCGGTGATCGTCAGCGTGCCGTCGGGTTGCGCGCTGACTACCAGGCGTTTGTTGCGCAGCGTGGCGCGGCCGATCCCGATGCGGCTTTGGCTGGCGTTGCGCGTGGGACCCTCTGCGCGCTTGAGGATGAAGTGGCGGACTTCGCCGGGCGTGACGATGGTCTCCAGCGCGAGGCGGATGCCCTGGCGGTCCTCGGCGCACGGGAAGTGCATCGGTGGCATGCGGAGATGCGCGCTGGAGGGCGTCACTTGCAGCAGCTGGTAGGCGACGTCGCGGCCCTCGGTGTCGACGATGCGCAGGGAAGGCTTGGTTTCGAAGCCGAAGAATTCGCTGAATTGCGGCCAGTCTTTTGGCAGCCGGACTTGCGCCTCCGGGGCGCTCTGCGGCAGGCCTGCGGCGGGCGCGAAGAGGCTCAGGCCGATCTCTCCCGGCGAGAGCTGGTCGTGCAGCGCGGCGGCGGCGACAGCGTTGAGCGCGGCGTCGAGATGGAATTCGGCGATCTGGCGGCTTTGCTCGAAGCGGTAGGGCATCGCATCATGAGTCGCGTCCGGGCTGCACCCGCAGATGCTGTCGTGCGGATGATTTTTAAGCAAATACTCCCAGGCCAGCTCTAGCGCGCGGAACGGGTACTCGGCCCCGAGGGTTTGCCGGGCTGTGGCGCACCACGGTTCAGCCCAAAGCGTGAGGAGCGTCTCGCTCGCATGGTTGGCCTGCTTGAGCGGGATGCGGCTGCTGCCGACGCCGGGGATGAGCCAGCCGAAGGTCTCCATCGTAGCCGTGCGGCGCTGTTCGCCCCGGATGACGGGCGTTTCCAGCTTCTCCAGGCGCAGCGCGGCGAGGTAAGCGTCCAGCGTGGAGACCTTGAAAACTTCGCGCCCCGCTTGTTGGTTGAGCCGCTCCAGCAGTTCGACGATCACCGGGTTAAACTCCATGTGATCCGCGCCGTCGAACATCAGCAAATCGTTCGCGGTGCTGCTCCCGGCGAGCTTTTCAAAATGCTTGAGCGCGTTGCAGACCATCTCTTCCATGGTCGGGATCTCGTCGGCTTTGTTGGCCTTGCGAACGTCGAAGGCGAAATCGGTGTAGCCGTTTTCCGGGAAGCGGTGGGCCAGGATTTGCGTGCCGTCGGCCCCTTCCCAGCGCAGCGGGCTCTTGATGGACGGGTCCACGCCGCGCCAGAGGATGGCATTGTCGATGCCGAGCTGCGCTAGGATCTGCGGCATCTGGCTGTTGTGGCCGAAAATGTCGCACAGCCAGCCGACTTTGGCGGTTTGGCCAAAGGCTTCCGCGCGCTGCATCCCGAGCTGGAAGTTGCGAATGATCGACTCCCCGCTCACCAGAAAAACGTCTGGCAGATCGTACCACGGGCCCACTTTGAAGCGGCCCTCCGCGATGAGGCGGCGGATGAGCGCTTCCTTTTCAGGGCGGATTTGCAGGTAATCCTCCACCGGGATGAACTGGCCATCCATCTGGTAGGCAGCGAGGCGGCCGCTTTCGAGCTCGTCGAAAATCCGGTCGAGCATGGCGACGAGTTTTCCCCGGAATTTCTGGAACGGCAAATACCATTCGCGGTCCCAGTGAGAACTAAAGACGACGTGAACGGTTCCAGAGAAGGTGGCTAGGTTTGGCATGGGCGCAAAAAAGGTTTTTGCCGGGGTAAGCAGGATGTTGACTACGGGTTGAGGGCAGGGGAAAAGGTTACGGAGCCGAGAGGTGGGGGGTGGTTTTCTCGATGTGATTGAGCATCGCTTTGCCTGCGGCGGCGAATTCGGCGGGCATCGTCAGCGTGGCCGGGGGCGCGGGCGAAATGGTGTAGCGGCGGATCTCGTTGAGGAACCGATAGCCCACCGGGAGCCGTTTCTCGGCGTCGATGAACGCCACGGCCATTCCGAGGGAACCGTGGAACTCGGTGAAGCGTTCTTCCTGGAAGACCAGGCACTTCCGGTCGCCCTCGGTGCGGACGCCGACGAAGTTTTTGGCCGAGACCCAGTCGAGTTCCGGGAAGTCGGGCACGGCGTCTCCGGCCACGACGCGGGTGAGCAGCCGGGGCTGGTTGGAGCGGCTTTCCACTTCCATGTAGCCGGTTCTCCAGACGTCGCCTTTGAGGCCGCTTTCGTAGACTTTTTCCACATGCCGGAGGACGGCGGATTTGGTGATGACGACGCGCTTGGGGCGGAGCGGTTCGTTGGGAGCCGCTGGGGAGGTGTAGCTAAAGTCGATGCTCCACTGGGCGAGCTCGGGCAGGGCGCGAACGCACGCGGGGCCCTCCGCGAGGAGTTGCTGATCTTCGGGGCTAACCGCCTGTGCTGGCGCGGCGAGCGCGGTCAGCGTCCATGCGGCGAGGATGAGCCAGAGCTTCATTTTCATTTCACGACTTCCAATTGACTGTCCAGGACGGTTCCGGTGAAGCGGTCGATGGCGACGTGCAGCCAGTAGCGTTTTTCGCCGTCGACCACGAAATTGGAAAGGTTCGAGCTGTTCGCCGGGAAGCGGCCGCTCTGCGCCACGACGTCCACCAGCAGGTTCCACGTGCGCGTGTTTCCGGCGTCGGCCAGGGCGCGGATGACCGCTTCGCGCTGCCTCGGGATGAGCGAGATGGGGAGGTTGGCGGATTGACCAGTCACACTGGATACCGTCCCGATGTCGTAGGAGAAGCCGGTATGGTAGTTATCGGGATTTGGGCCGCCGGTGGTCGCGGTCGGGTCGGTGCCGGTGAGGGCGGTCTTGGCTGCGGCCGGGCTGGCGCCGGAGTAGACCCAGCGGCCAACGAGATCCGCGCGGTTGATTAGCGGGGTGCTGTTGGTGGTGCGGTTGACGAGCTTGGCCGCCAGCTCTGCGGCGACGGGGCCGCTCAGGAGCGGATTGGAGGCGTCGTCTTTGTCCCGCAGGGCGTTGGCGATGAGCGCCTGAAGCACGGGGGCCTGGCGCGTATTGAGGTTGACCCGGCCCGCCACGAGGGCGCTGGACTCGGTGTTTTCGTTGATGCAGAAAACGTCGAGCAGCGCGGAGTCGCCGCTTTCGGGGAAGGAGAAATTCAGGTTCGCCCACGGCGTGTCGCGGAAGACGTAGCCAAGCTCCGCCACGGAGCGGAAGGGCCTGTGCAGCAGCGTGGGGCGGCTGGTGTAGTTGCCCGCCTCCATGGGCAGGCCCGTGCCGGTGAGCTGTGCGGTGGCGGCGGTGCCCCCGTTGGTGGTATCGGTAACGTATCCGCTCATACCGCGCCGGACCACGCCGTCGGGGTCCCGCACGTAGCGGTAGGAGCTGCCGTCGAGCTGGTAGGTTTGGCGGACGCTGTTCTCCTGCACGTAGGGGAGCTGCATGCCGCGGCCTTGTTTCCCGTAGGAACCGTATAGGTACCAGCCAATGTCGCGTGCGCGGCCGAGGTGGGCTCCTGTTAGCGTGACGGAGCTGGAGGTGGTGCTGTTATAGCGCATGGGCGACCAGGTATTATTGGCGCTGTCCACCACCGCCCGCGAATAGGCGTACTGATAATACTGGGCGACCCAGCGCGATGTCCGGGGATCAGTCCGGGTGGCGCTAAAATATTCGGCGTTGCTCCCGGTCACCTTGGACTGGTAGTCGGTATAGCTGGCGATCCATTTAACGCTCGTGCCAGCCGCGCCTTGTTGGTATTCGAATACCTGATCATCATAAGTAATCCAGCTGTTGCTGGCATCTTTGTAGTCGAGGTAAATGTGGATGGACGAAGCGTAGTTGGACGAATCCGTGGAGATGCAGATCTTCTCAAGGACATCCGTGCGCGGCAGCGTGCCCGTGTTGTTCCCCGATGCGACGGTGGCATAGTAAGTCCAAGGTGTGGTGGCCAGGAGAATGCCGGTGTCTGCCGTTTTGGTGTTGATGTCGTTAAAGACGGTATTGGCGAAGTCCGACGAGTCCAGGCGGGCGGCGGCTGGCTTGGAGGTGACGCCAAGCAGCGTCGGTTCCCTGAAATCCCAGTACCCGGCGGCGCTGCCGGAGTTGAAAACGAGCGGTCGCGGGTTCGCGCCGCCCGAGGAAGCCGAGAGGAAATTGCTCCCGTTTAACGAGACCGTCCCCGAGATGTCGAGGGTATCGTAGTTGGTCTTTTTGTCCGTGCCCGTGTAGGCGTAGAAGGCGGAAAGCGTGATGATCGGAGATGTGGTCGCCGTGGAGGAGGGGTCCGGCTCAACGCGAACGCGGAAGGTGGTGGGAGAGGATTCGGTGACGCCGCGCGGTGCGTGCGGGTTCCACAGTTCGGGCTGCATCCAAATGGCCGCCATGGTGCCGCTGGTGCCGAGGTATTGCGTTACCCAGTTGCGGAAGCCGTAGAAGTAGGGGAGGTCCTGGACGCCGCGGACTTCGTTCTTGGGGACGGTCGTGTCCCCGGAGTACTGAATGCGCGTTGGGTAATTATCGCTCTTGGCCTGGTCGATAATGTTCGCGCCGATTTGCAGAAGCTGGAGCTGGGTCAGCGTGTCCTTGGCTTGTTGCAGGTAGCCGGAGGTGCCGGGCGTGAGAAAGCTGGAGGCGTTGACGTTGCTGTAGTCGTAGGCCGAGCCTTTCCCGAGGCTGCCGACGTTGATCGCGGCCTTGAGCAGTTCGAAGAAATCGGGCTCGCGGCCGGGGCTCAGCGCTGCCACGTCGGAGAGGCGCAGGATGCCGGTGCTGTTGCCGTGGTCGTACATCCAGGGCTTGGTGGCGTCGGAGCGGTAGAGGCCGAAGTTGCGGTAGATCGCGTCGCTCTGGCTCTTGGAGGCCGTGGCGGACGAGGTCAAGAGCGAGAGGCGCGAGAGCGGGAAGCGTTTGGCAAGGAGCGGATCGCCCACCTTGGCTGTCGTTCCATCGGGCCGGGTGAAGCTGGTTCCCACGCGCACGTTGAGCAACGGCGGGTTGATGTCCATGGCGGAATCGCTGTTGCGGTCGGCTCCGTAGGCGTCGTTGCCGGTGCCGAAGACGTTGATGTTGTTGTTGGCCGAGGCTTGGACTTGGGGCCGGTTGGGGTTGGGGTAATAGGAGGGCGCTTCGAGATCGCGCGAGAAGGTGCCCAGGTACTGGTAGACGTTCTGGCTCAGGCCGATGCCCCGGCCCAGCGCGATGAGCTGCTGGCGGGTCAGCATGGCTTGGTCGGAGCGGTTGTTGTAGGTGCTCCCGGAGATGGTGATGAAGCCGTTGGTGTTGCCGGTGACGTAGCTCAGGTAGCGGCTGGCCGCGTTGGCGTCGATGGTGAAGCTGGGGTAGACGCCGGTGGGCTGGACGGTGGCGTAGTTGCGCCAGCCGACGAGCTGATCGACGACGCTCTGCGCGAGGGTGCCGGCTTCCGTGGGGAGCTGGGTCAGGTCGGCCAGGGCTGCGGAGCCTTTCCGCCCGAGGTCCGCTGCGCTTCCCGTCGCGGGGCAACCAGCGACGTTGATATCCAGGAGCCCGCCTTCGTCGTAAATGGCGTAGGCGTAGCGGCCCACGACGAAGTCCGAGTTGGTGGCCTCGGGGTTGGAAATCGTGGTGCCGGGGGTGGTGAGGACGACGCGCCCGTTGCGGTTTACAAAGACCCAGTCCGGCGCGGTGTAGGCGTCAATGGGGGTGGTGTCGATGGCGGTGCTGGTGCCGTTGAGCCGGGGAATGAGGTAGTGCGCATTCCAGCGGGCGGGGCTCACAGAGCGGCCGTTGGCGGAAACGTCACTCGCGGAGTTCACCGCCGAGGCGCTGCTGGAAACGCTCAGCCCATCGGAGCGCAGGCTTTGCCGGATGAGGTTCGCAATGCCGGTGCTCGTTCCCGTGCGGGCGGGCATCATGGCGGAGGCGCTCTTGGGGGTGTAGAGGGTGACGGTGTTAGTGCCGGAGCCGACGGTCGTGGCGCTGGAGGTGAGGATGATTTCCTGTTTGAGATCGGAGACGACGAGCCCCAGGGCGGAACGCGCCAGGAGATCGGCCTTGAGCGTCCCTGCGTCGCTGTTGGCCACGGTGCGTTCGTTGCTAACGCGCGAGAAGAACGCCATCACCATCCCCGCCAGCAGGACGATGACCGCCAGGACGATGACGATGGCCACGCCCCGCTTCGATGCTGTTGGAATGCGCGCGTTCATGGGGTGCTTAGAAATAAAAATACCGCTGGTAAATCCGGACGGCGGAGGCTGTGGAGGCGGGCAGCCCGGCCTTTTTGGCGAACGTGGTCTGGCTGACGACGCTTTGCCACGCGGCGCTCATGAGGACGGGGTTAGCGGGGTCGAAATCCGGCAGGAGCGTGGTGAGCTTGGCCAGGGCGGTTTTGTCGGCGACGATGCGGCTGCCGCCGTCGATCACGGCCAGGCCGACGATCACCGCGCTGATGTCCTGGATGCCCAGCGGGCCCCAGACGGCGCTCCCGGAGGTGGCCGCTTTGCAGATGTAGCCGACTTTGTTGGTCTCGTCGTACCAACGCGAGCCGATGCTATAGCCGCTGCCGGAGTCGTCCGTGGCCAGGGGAGCGGTGGTGGCGGTGTGGTAGGGGGCGATGACCGGGATGACCGAGAAGGTCCCGTCTTTCAAGAGCAGGCAGTACTCCATCCGGGCCACCTGGTCGCCCACGACGTCCCATTGCGGCACGGTGGCGGTGGCGGTGGAGGTGGGGTAGAGGTTGGACGAGTTGTTGTAGGTGTCGGCCAGCGGGGTGGCGAAGTTGACGGCGATGGTCGCGGGAAGGTAGCAGACGGCGGTGGAATCGCCCGAGCCGGGAGCGTAGTCAAACCAGTGGAGCCCCCGGCCCAGCCGCTCCAGCTCGACGCGAGCGCCGCCGCTGATCTTGTCGTTCATTCGGTAGCCGATGAGCGAAAGGGTGTTGCGGGCCGTGGAGCCGACGCCGTAGGGATCGCTTTCCGCGAAGTGCCCCGTGGCTTCGCTGAAGAAGTAGAAGGCGTCGTTGCCGCTCTGGCTTTGGAGCAGGAAGTTGATGTCGCCGCGGTGGGCCATGCCCTCGAAGTCGCGGGCCATGCGGTTAAAGACCAGCCGCGCCTGCGCGTCGGCATCCATGCGGCGCTCGGCTTGTTTGATGGTGCTGGTGGTGCTGCGGACCATTTGCGAAACAATGAGGGCCATCATCCCCAGGATCGTCATGACGATCAGCGTTTCCAGCAGGCTGAATGCGCCGTGCTTCGATACGGCTCGCCCGGAGCCACCCCGGAAGGCGGCCGTGATGGAAGGCGGGGGAATCATGGGTCAGTTGAGATCCAAAGCGAGAATACTTTCAGCCATGCCCACGTTATTGCCAGAGGCGCGCGCGGGCCATGTCACCACGACTTTTTGCATGGTAGGGCTTCCCGTCGAGCCGGAGACAGCCGAGACCGTTTTGACTTCCACGCGGTAGCGGGCATTGGGCAGCTTCTGCAAATCAGTGGTGTACTGGCCGCCGTCATCCACGTAGAGCGTCTTTCCAGTGGTGTCGGGGATGGTGATCTTAAAATAAGGGGAGGCGGTGCCGGTGGTGGAGACTTCGCGCAGATCGGCGGCGATGGCGCTGATGAGGCTGACGGCTCCGGTTTGCGAGGAGGCGTTTTGGGCGACGTTCAGGCCGACGGGGATGAGCCCCAAAATCGAGATCAGGCAGAACCCGGCGATGCCGATGGCCAGGGCCACTTCGACGAGCGAGAACCCGGAGGATTGGGAGGGAAAGCGTTTCATGGGCGATAGAGGGTTGCCAAGCCGGTGAGACCGTTGATGCCGATAGCCGCCACGTTGGTCCCCTGGTCGGGCTTGGTGCCGTGGGTGGCCTGGATGGCGATTTCTTTACAAGGGGCGACGCCCGGCTGCGGTCCGGCGTCGGAGGTGGCCTCGCCCTGTGGGTTGAACATCACGATGCCGCTGGGGACGGGTTGGCCGCCGGTGGCGGTGGGGGCGGGCCGGATGCCGAAGGTGTACTGTGCGGTGCCGCCCAGTGGGTATTGGAATTGAAAAAGGAGCGGGCTGCTCGCGGGGCTCAGGCCGACGCGGTCTTTGGCGGCGATGGCCGCTCCGGGCCGCTTGGCGAAGGTGGGGGTGACCGCCGTGGGGGTGCAGACGTGCACGTTTTCAATTTTGACCAGCTTGCCGATTTGCACAAGCCGCGAGGCCGTCAGCGTCTGGACCGCCGGGGTGGCGGTGCCGGTGGTCTCTGCCGCGGCTTCGCTAAAGATGGAGGTGCCGTCGCGCGAGGCCACCACCGAGATGATCAGCCGCCCGACGCCGGAGGTTGCGGGCGAGGTGCTGGTCTTCGAGCTGTCTTCCTCGAAGATCCCGACCCAGGTGTAGGTGTGGTTGGCCACCGCGTAGCCCCGGGCCAGCTCCAGTACGTTGGCGATTTGATACCCGGCGTTGGTGATGTTGGCCGTCCGGTTGCGCGTGAGCGCGGAGATCGAGAGGCCCATGAGCACGACGAAGATGGCAATCACGGCCATCAGTTCCAACAGGCTGAAGCCACGCACGTTGTGGCGGGAGGAGTCCTGATGCGCTCTCGATGAAATGGGGGGGAGGATGGGCATCTTGGTTAATTCAACTTAACTTGATACCTGGATAATGCAATGGAGGTGCGTGCTATGCAAGCACTTTATTTTTTTGTAAAGCATATTGCCGATTTGCCCTGATAAATGCGCTGGCGCGGTGCTATAGCAATTCTATTCTGATGGCCAATTCGAGAGAATTGGAGGGGGGTTCCGGTGCCAGAATGAGCCGGAATGCTTGATCGTCTTTCCGTCGTGATTGCGAAAGCGCAGCGTCCCGACGCGAACGGCCCGGAGGCCCGGGGCGGGGAGGATGGCCAGCGTGAGGCCGCCCGCCGCGACGGTGGCCTGGCCCTCGGCGATGGAAAAGGGGTGGGGGCTGATCAGCGCGGTCTCAAAGGCGTCGGCGCGGCTTAGGTTAAAAGTGTCTGCAATTACCAGACACCCTGCCGATTTATCGAACTCGAAGCGGGCCAACGAGCCCAACGGCGGGAGGAGCGGACTCCCGGGGTGCCCGGCCAGGATGGCTGTGGTTTGATCGGTCTCCAGGCCGCTGTTCAGAAAGGGGATAAGGACGGGGTTCATGGAACGCAGGCACGGAAACCGGGCGATCCGGTTTCCGTACTAGACTAAAATGGGGAGGCGCTTAGCTCGCCAGGATCGCCTGAGGAAACTCGGGGGTGTGGCCGTTTTCGTCAACCGTAATGTCGATATCCGGAAGCTGGCTGCGCAGTTCGTCGTTGATCTTTTCGCGGCCGCCGCACGTGGAGCGCACGAGCATGATGGGGCGCGGATTTTCCGGCGACTGGCAGGTCTCCCCCTGCGCCAGAGAGAGCGCGCTTTTGAGGAGCCAGGTGCCGATGTGGTCGAAATTCTGGTGGATCGTGCTCAGGGGCGGGTCGCTGTAGCGGCTGCCTTCCGTGTCGTTGTAGCCGATGATCGTGTAATCTTCCGGCGCGCTCAGGCCCAGCTTATGCATGGCCGTCATGAAGCGCAGCGCATGCTCGTCGTCGTAGCTGATGATGGCGAGATCGCCCTGGTAGCCCTTCCAGCGCTCCGCGAGCTGATCCATCGCCTGCGCCCCGGGGGCGACGAGCCCGCAAAGGCTGACGAGGTTCTCCCGCGAAGTGAAGCAGGCATAGGCGCTCAGGCGCTTTTGCAGCAGGACGTCGCTGGCGGAATCGGGCCCGATGAGGGCGATCCGCTGGTGCCCCAGCAGGCTGAAATAGTTGCAGAGGCTCTCAATGGCCTCGCTCGTGCTCGTGCCGAAGGTGTCCGGGCGGGTAAAGCAATTGCGCTCCAGGCCCGGGATGAGCATGGCGATGCTCACCGGAAGCGGGCAGCGCTGGACGAAATCGCGCACTTCCTCGGTCTTTTCATGCGGGAACCATGGCAGCGTGAGGGCCACGCAGCCGTCTTTTTGAAATTGCTGCGCCTGGGCGAGCGCTTCGTCGGAGAAATCGCGAACCCATCCCGACTTGAGGTCCACGCCCTGTTCCTGGCCCGCCTGGGCCACGGCCTGGATGACGCGGAAGGCGTAGGCGTTGCTTTCATTGCCCACCAGCATTCCGACCGCCTTGCCGCCCCTGCCTGCCGGGAGCGCCTCGGCGGTCCTGGCGACAAACGTGCCGCTGCCCACGCGGCGAACGATGCTGCCGTCGTCGACCATCTGCTTGAGCGCCTTCCGCACCGTGAGGAAATTACAGTTATAGCTTTCCGCCATATCCCGTTCGGCAGGAAGCTTGGCTCCCACGGGGAGGGTTTGCACCAATCGCCGGATCTCGGCTTCGACTCGCTGGTGTTTCAATTGGGTGCGAGCAATTTTCATTGGATGTGGAGGGTTCAAAACAGGTAATAGCAGTCCGCTTGAGAGGACAATATAGCAATCGCGTCACTTTTGTCAGCATAAAACTATAAAAAATGTTCAACAATGTGAAAAAATTGCCGACATTTCTCTTCAGTTACCTCTGTTGATGCTGGATTTTGCTGCTTCCCTGGTCGCGGCCCAGAAGGGAGCGGTTGCTTTGTTGTGCTAAAGCAATCTGGCTAAGATCAAGGGAATCAGGAGCTTTTGGAGGCGAAATAGGGCAAAATCATGGATTGATGCGCTCTGGAAAGGCATTGATCGAAATAAAAAATAAAGTCCTTGCATAGCTATATGGCTTGCGGTAGATAGGGGGCAGCTCACAGAGCGCCTGGTCGTTCTGCTCACCCTGTTGCAAACCCCGATTAATAGAGCACTTTCCTCTTAACCCCATTATGAAAACCTCCTCCCCTCTTCAGCACAAATCCACCGCCTCTGTGCGCGGCCATATTCTGGTTCTGTCTTCGCTGCTATTTGCCTGTCAGGCCGTTCATGCGGCCTCGGTTACATGGAATAGCACGGTAACGAGCGGCAGTTGGGATTCGACGGCTAACTGGTTTACAACCACAGTCCCGACCGTTTCTTCCACGGCGTATTTTCTCAATACCGCAAGCGCCGCGACGATCACTCTGAGCGGATCTTCCGCAGCGCAGGGGGTAGTGGTGAACAACACCTCCGCGACTGCGTTTTCTTCCGGGACGTTGACCTTGGGGAGCGGAGGGCTGACGGTTAGCAGCGGTGCGGGAGCCGTGACGCTGGGGTCGACGATTGCGCTTGCTTCGTCCCAAACGTGGACCAGCGGCACCTCCGTGGTATACAATGCCGTGACGACGGGATCGAACCTGGGGGCCGTTACATTGACCTTCTCGGGCGGCGCTTATTCCGCCCAGTACAACACCACCTCTTATTTCTCCGAGGGAAGCGGCTCCTCCCTCTCTATTTTAGTGGACGGAGGGTCTTCCATAACCAGCACCAAGACGGGCGTGAATGTATTCAGTGGAGGGCTGTGGGTTAAGAATGGTTCGATCTCCTTCTATAACGGCAGTTTTGGCTCGGGCACGATTACCCTGGGCGACACCTCGACTTCCTCGGGAACGGCGTCAATCGCCGTTAACAACACCACCACCATTGCCAACAACATCGTGGTGCAGGGTGGGGGAACTTCAATCATCCGGGAGGGGGATTCGAGCGGTACCCACGTTCAGACCTACACTGGCACGATCACTTTGAATAACACCGCCGCACTTCAGCTTCAGGGGCCATCAACCAGCTCCGGGAGTATTGTCTTCAGCGGCCCGATCGTTGGCTCCGGTGGCCTTGCCGTCAATGTCCGGTTGAATGCCACGCTTTCTGGCATCAACACCTTTTCTGGCGGAGTAAGCGTTACCTCCGGTTTGCTGAACATCGGCAGCGCCTGGGCCTTGGGTTCGGGGACGTTGACCCTGAACAGCGGCTCCATCGACAACAAGACCGGCTCCTCCTTGACGCTAGCCACCGACAACGTCCAGGCATGGAATGGCGGCTTCACGTTTGTGGGTACCAACGATTTGAATCTGGGCACCGGGGCGGTCTCCCTCGGTTCCGCATCAAGGACGGTTACCGTTACTGCCAATACGCTGGCCGTGGGCGGGGCGATCTCCGGTGGGGCTGCTAGCGCGGGCTTGACGAAGTCCGGCGCGGGCACGCTGCTCCTGGCCGGGGCCAATACCTACACCGGTGTCACCACCATCAACACCGGCACCTTGCAATTAGGCAATGGCTCCACCGGTTCGCTGACCAGCGGCACGGTTTCAGTGGCCTCGGGAGCGGCCTTTGTGCTCAACCAAGGAGACGGCGGAAGCTATGCCGGTACGGTTTCCAATAACGGCACGGTTTATGCCGCTTCAGCCAAGAGGAACACCTTTGCGGGAGTGGTTGCGGGTGCTGGCGCTTTCAATCAAGTCGGCTCGGGAACGACCATCCTTACCGCCGCCAACACCTACACCGGGGCGACCACCATTTCCGCCGGTGAACTCGACGTCAACGGCTCCACCCACGCATCGAGCGCGGTCAGCATTCTCTCGGGCGGCGCTCTGGGCGGCACGGGCACGGTCAACGGCACCGTGACCGGCGTTGACGCCACCGTCAAGGGCTCCGGCCTGAAGATCGCGGGAGCGGCCTCCTTCAGCGGCAACAGCACGCTGAGCGGCACCAACACCTTTTCCGCTGGCGTGACGGCCTCCTCCGGCATCCTTTCGGTTACAGGCCTGACCACCACCAACAATTCAGCCTTGTCAGTATCCGCCGCGGCCACCTTGGTCAACAGCGGCACCGTCAAGGGCGATGTGGACGTGCTGGGAACCTACCGGGGGTCCGGCACGGTCAACGGCGCGTTGACGATTGAAAGCGGGGCCACCTTCACGGTAGGCGCTAGCACCGTCAGCAGCCTGAGCGTGAAATCCGGAGCGCTGGTCTCCCTCACGCTGGATTCCCTCGCATCCTATAATCACATCACCGCTACCAACTCCGTGACCCTCAGCGGCGGAACCCTCGACTTGACGCTGGGAACCACGCTCGGCACCTACGTTCTGATTGATAACGAGGGAGCTTCCTTGATTTCCGGGACCTTCGGAACGGTAACGCTGGGCGGTTCGACAGTGACCATCGCCGACAGCACCAGCACCTCCACCACCTTTACCTACGGCAGCCTGATCTACGAACTCAACTACACGGGCGGCACCGGGAACGACCTTACGTTGACCGTCGTGCCCGAGCCGGGAACCTGGGCTATGGTCCTCTCCGGGTTCGGCTGCCTGGTCGGCCTGCAACACCTGCGCCGTAAGAACGCATAGAGCTATATTCACGCTACTTCCATTGAGAGCAAGGCGGGCCCGGGAGCCGGCTTCCGGGTCCGCCAATCCATTTCCTTATTTATGAAACTCCCCCAGATTCCTTCGATCCTTGCCGCGTTGGCCTGTTTATCCCTCGTTGCCGGTCCGGCGAAGGCGCAGACCGTCGGCTCCGCCTTGATCCCCAATAGCGACTTCTCCGCCGACTCCAAGGGCGCGGGCTGGCCCGATGGCTGGGGCAGGGGAGAGGGCATCACCTGGGAGACCGAAAGCGGCACCCAGTTCCTGCGGCTCGCCTCCCAGCGGCCCGGGCAGATGCTCATGCTCTACCGCGAGATCCCCGTCACTGCCGACGTCAAGGCCGCCGAGCTGACCGTTCGTTATCGCTCCGCCGGGATCAAGAAAGGCGAGAAGCCGTGGTTCGACGCCCGCGTCATCGTCAACTTCATGGACGCCGAACGCAAGGCGGTGAAGCCCGACGCCAGCCCGCTGGTATTAAAGCCCGAAGTCGCCGACTGGACCACCGTGACCAAGCGCTTCCTCCTGCCCGAGGGGACGCGTAAGATCAAGTTCATGCCCTCGCTCTTCCAGGTGGCGGAAGGCCGCGTCGATTTTGCCGAAATCAAGCTGGTCGTCATCGATCCCTCGTCCGTTCAGTAAGCTTGCCCTGTGCCCCATCCCGCTTTTGCTCCACTTGCTATGATAATCCCCCATATCCCTTCCTCTCGCCGCGTTCTGGCCGCGCTGGCCTGCATTTCGCTCTTGGCGAGCCCGGCGCTCCTGCGCGCGCAGAACTCCACCGACACCGCCCCCGGCGGCGTAGGGGCCACGCTCTCGGGCGCGACGCCCACGCCACCCCCCGCTCCGGTGGTCCTCGCCGAAGGGCGCGCGCTCATCGCCAATAGCGACTTCTCCAAAGACTCCAAGAACGTCGGCTGGCCCGACGGCTGGGGCAAAGCCTCCGGAATCACCTGGAAGGAGGAAAACGGCCAGCACTTCCTGCGCCTGGTCTCCCAGAAGCCCGGACAGATGCTCATGGCCTACCGCGAAGTCCCCATCCCCGCTGGAGTCCGGGCTGTGGAACTGGCCATCCGCTACCGCACCGCCGGGATCAAGAAGGGCGAAAAACCGTGGTTCGACGCCCGCACCATCATCCACGCCCTCGACTCCCAGCGCAAATCCATCCAGCCCGACCCGGGAACGCTCGGCTTCAACCCCAAAGCGACCGAATGGACCACCGCCGTAAAGCGCTTCCTCATCCCCCCGGGAACGGATAAAATCCAGCTCATGCCCGCCCTCTTCCAAGTGGCCGAGGGGAGCATCGACTTTGCCGAGATCCGCATGGTAGCGCTCGACTCGCAGGACGCCAGTTCCCTGGCCGCCGACGTCGCCGCCGCCGCGAAAAAGAAGGCCGACCAGCAAGCCGTCGTCGAGCGCGAACTGCCCAAACCGGCCAAAGCCGTCGAGCTGAAAGTCTCCGGCAACCAGATCCTCGACCCGGACGGCAAACCGGTCTGGCTCCAGGGCGTTAACATCGACAGCCTTGAATGGAACGCCGCGGGCGATGCCAATATCCTCTATTCCTCCTGGGTGGCGCTGACCGACTGGAACGCCAACGTCCTGCGCGTCCCCGTCAACGACGACATCTGGTTCGGACGCGGCAAGAACGGCATCCCGAACAAAGCCGAGGATTACCAGCTCCTGGTGGATAAAATCATCAAGCTCGCCGCGGGCCGTGGCGCCCACGTCATCCTCGATCTGCACCGCTTCCTGGCCCCCACCGACGCGAACCTCGCCTTCTGGGCCGACGCCGCCAACCGTTATAAGAACAACCCTGCGGTCATCTTCGAGCTGTTCAACGAACCGCACGACATCTCCTGGGAACTCTGGAAAAACGGCGGCATGGTCGAGGAAAAAAACAAAGCCCCGTGGCACACCCCCGGCATGCAGGCGCTCCTGGATACCATTCGCCAGACAGGAGCCCGGAACATCGTGCTCGTCGGCGGCCTGGCCTACTCCTTCGACCTCACCGGCATCGCCAACGGCTACGAACTCGACGACCGAGGCGGCAACGGCCTCATCTACGGCGCGCATTTCTACAACTGGCATAAGGACTGGCAGAAACACTTCCTCTTCCTTGCCGAGAAGCACCCGATCCTCGTGGGCGAATGCGGCGCTGACATTAAGAAGATGAACTTCATCCCGCTCGACCTCCAGGAAGACCCGTACACCTGGGTGCCCGATGCCCTCGGCATGATCCAGAAATACAAGCTCCACTGGACGGCCTTCTCCTTCCACACCCGCTCCACGCCGGTCCTCCTGGCCGACTGGGACTACACGCCCTCGCCCTTCTGGGGTGCGTTCGCCAAGGACGCCCTCAACGGCAAGCAGTTCGGCATCAAGCGCATGCGCTAGCCCCTGTTCCCATGAACCACTTCCTCCCTTCCTTGCCGGGCCGTTGGTTAACGGCGGCCCTCTCCCTTGCCCTGGCGTTTGCAGCCCTCCCGCTGCGGGCGCAGACCCCGGCGAACCTAGTCATCAATGGCGACTTCGCCCAGGTCTCCCCGCAGGACCCCGTGTGGGCCGCCGGTTGGGACAAAGATAACCCGGGCCTCGTCACCCGGGAGCAGGAGGAGGGCAAGCCCTTCGCCCGCCTGGTTTCCCAGCAGCCCGATGAACTCGTGCGCATCATCCAGTCCATCCCCGTGGGGCCCGAGCTCAAGGGCCTCGACTTCACCGCACAGTTCCGCGCCAACGGCGTGAAATTTGGCAAGTCCTTCCAAAACGACGCCCGGGCTCGTTTCAGCTTCCTCAACGAACAAGGCCAGCCGGTAAAGCCCTCGCCCAGCGACGCCATCTTCGATTCCCACGCCAAGACCTGGACCGGCATCGACCGGCACTTCCTCGTCCCGGAAGGAGCCTCCCGCCTCCTCGTAACCCTCTGCCTTAACCGGGCCGCCTCCGGCACCCTCGACGTCACCCAAGTCCAGCTCACGCCCATGAGCGAGGCCGACGTCACCGCGCTCGTCATGGCCCCCGTCCTTGCCGCGCAAAAGAAAGCCGAGGACGAGGCCGAGGTGCAGCGGATGCTCGGCCTGCCGCCCAAAACCGAAGAACTCAAGGTCTCCGGCAACCGGCTCGTCACCGCCAAAGGGACGCGCGTCTGGCTCCAAGGCGTCAACGTCCCCAGCCTGGAATGGTCCGCCAAGGGCGAGAACATCCTGCAATCCATGAAAGTCTCCCTTGTCGACTGGAAGGCCAACGCCGTGCGCCTGCCGGTGCACCCCGGCTTCTGGTTCGGGCAGGGCAAGCCGCCGCAATCCACCGCCAACGACGCCGAAGCCTACCGCAAAATCGTCGACGACGCCGTGGCCATGGCCGCCGGGCAGGGAGCCTACCTCATCCTCGATCTGCACCGCTTTGGCGCGCCGCAGGACCTCGACGCCGAGTTCTGGAAAGACGCGGCGCTCCGGTACAAGAACAACCCGGCCGTCCTCTTCGATATTTTCAACGAACCGGGCGGCCTCGCCTGGGACATCTGGCGCAACGGCGGCGAAATCAAGAACAAGCCGAAGAAAGGCGAGGAACAGCGCCTCCTCTTTGTCTCCTGCGGCATGCAGGGCCTCGTCAACCTCGTGCGCGAAGCCGGAGCCCACAACATCATCATCGCAGGCGGCGTCGGCAGCGCCTACTCCCTTGAAGGCATCCTCCAGGGCTTCGCCCTCGACGACAAAGGCGGCAACGGCATCATGTACGCCACGCATTTCTACAACTGGCACGGCAACTGGCAGAAACACTTCCTCGCCCTCGTCGACAAATACCCGATCTTCGTCGGCGAAACCGGCGCGGACATCAAAAAAATGCCCTTCGTCGCCGCCAACAAACAAGAAGACCCGTACACCTGGGTCCCCGACGCCCTCGGCATGATCCAGAAGTATCAGCTCAACTGGACCGCCTTCTGCCTCCACCCCAAGAGCACCCCCATTCTCATCAAGAACTGGAACTACGAGCCGACCCCATTTTGGGGCGACTTCGTCAAGCGCGCCCTCGCCGGGGAGCACTTCGAGTCCAAAAAGCTCCGGTAAAGCACGTACTAAAGACCATTTATTGGCACGAGCTGTACGAAAAATAGGTGAATCTCGCCTCGGAGTGGGATAAACCCTTGTCAAATCGCGGTTCTCCCGCAAAATTGGCGGGCCCAATGCGAAAAGGATGTTCGAATAGCTTACTCAGAGGAGGGTAGGGTATCTCGACTCCTGCTAAGGGTCCTGAATGATCGACCTAACCCATACCCGGTTCCAGACCGCCTCCAAACCAAGGCTGCTGCTCATCGAAGATGAGCACTCCGTTGTGGAGTCGCTGTCTCTTTTGCTGAAGGCGGATTACGACGTCTCCTCCGAGTCCACCGTGGCCGGGGGGATCAGCCAGTTCCAGCAAATGAACCCGGCCCTGGTCATCCTCGATCTGCGACTGCCCGACGGCAACGGCCTCGAAGTCCTGCGGGAAATCCGCCGCGGCGACCTGCAAACCCCCGTCATCGTCCTTACCGGCTACTCCTCCATGCGCACCGCCGAAGAAGCCCTCCGGCTCGGCGCCTCCGACTACCTTCACAAACCCTTCGACGGCTTCTCCCTGAAAGGCCGCATCGAGGAACTCCTCCAGGCCCACGGCGCAGGCAAATCCAGAGAGCGCCAAGTCCAGCGCAAGCTCGACAAAGCCCAGCGCCAGATCGCCGCCTTGAAGCTCAAGGCCGACGCCGCCGACATCTTTTTGCACGACGCCGCCAGCCCCGTCATCACCGTCCTCACCGCCGTCCACTACCTTTGTGACCTCGTCGAGACCCGGCATGGCTCCGACAAAGACGCCAAGGCCATGGCCGACCTCCTCATGAACTCCGTCGGGTTCATCTCCTCCCTTTTCGAGCAGAACAGCTACATCGAAAGCCTTGGCCGCCTGCCCTCCTCCGAGATCGAGCTCCACAAAGTGGCCCACCTCGCCCTCTCCCTGGCCAAGCAAAAAGCCGAGACACACGAAATCGCCGTCGGCCTGCACCTCCAGAACCCCGAGGCCACCATCGCCGTCAACCGGTTTGCGCTCGCCCGGGTGCTCCTGAACCTCCTTCACAACGCCATCGAGGCAGTTCCAGCCGAAACAGGCCGGGTCACACTAAAGGTCGCCGCCGTAGATGGTTTTGCAGAATTTTCCGTCATCGACAATGGCCCCGGCATCCCCGAAACCCTCCGCGAACGGATCTTCGACTGCCGCTTTTCCACCAAGACCGACGGGTCCGGTTTAGGATTATATATCTCGAAACACTTGATGTCCGGCATGGGGGGCGATATCACACTCCATAGTGAGCTCGGGCATGGCAGCCGCTTTTCCATTAAAATACCCCTTCTTCTATGACTGATTCGATCCAGACGACGACTGAGAACGATAGTATTATTGTTTGTGAAAATAGTCAGGGTACCCCTGTCCGGGGCACGCTGTTGCGGATGACCCGCTACAGCGTCAGCTTCGAGGTGTACAACCCTTACAGCATCCTCCAGCTATCAGAGGTGCTGAGCGACTTCCGCATCCTGGTCAGCGGCAAGATCCTGTATTCAGGCCGCGCGATCGTTAGCAACATGGTCAACACGGGCATCGTGCTCGTTTGCGAGGCCATCCTGGATGAGGAAAACTGGCTTGAAATCGACTTCCTCTCCCCCTCGGGGCAGGTAGAGCGCCTGGCCGACGACTTCCAGCGCCTCCTGGGCGAATGGGAAAAAGTCGAGCAGATCACGCCCAAGCTCAAAGTCATCGTATCCGACATGCAGACCCTGCTCTCGGATATGCGCCGCTGGCTTGAGCAGGTCGAGCTCGCCGTCCGCTCCTCGCCGCCGCCCGACCGGACCAAGATCGAGCTGAGCATCATCGAGAAGCTCAACGCACTCATCATGCCCGTCACCCAGGATCTTTTCGAGCGCTTCGAATCCATCGCCGACGGCGTCAAAGAGGAAGTCGTAGCCGTTCACCGCGCCTACGCCCGCCGCCAGCTCCACCCGCTCATCCAGTGCTCCCCGATCCTTCACCGGACCTACCACAAGCCGCTGGGCTACGCCGGAGACTACGAAATGGTGAACATGATCCTGCGCAACCCGATCGAGGGAGCCTCGCTCTTTGCCAAAATGCTCAACTGCCACTTCGCCGGACTGCCCACCGCCGAAGCGCACCGCAACCGCGTCAAATACCTCACCTCGCTGCTCAGCCAGGAGACCCGGCGGCGGGCCAAGCAGGGCCTGGGCACCCGCATCTTTAACCTCGGCTGCGGCCCCGCCATGGAAGTCCAGCGCTTCCTCGCCTACGACGACATCAGCGACCGCGCCGACCTGGCGCTGCTCGACTTCAACGACGAGACCCTCCAGCAAACCGAGCGCATCCTCACCGACATCAAGATGAAACACAGCCGCACCACCCGGCTCCACCTCATCAAGCGTTCCGTCCACCAAATCCTCAAAGAAGGAGCGCGCATCGGCGAGACCGACACCGGCACCCAGTACGACCTGGTCTACTGCGCGGGCCTCTTTGACTACCTCTCCGACCGGATCTGCGCGCGCCTGCTGGAAATCTTCTACGACATGCTCGCCCCCGGCGGGACGCTCGTAGCCACCAACGTCGAAGCCTCCAACCCGAACCGGATGATCATGGAGTACCTCATGGACTGGCACCTCATCTACCGCGATGCCGCGCAGTTTGAAACACTGATCCCGCAATCGGCCGCCGGAGCAGAGTCCCACGTTCGGGCCGACGAAACCGGGTTCAATATCTTCTTGGAAATCAAGAAGCCCCTCTAGGCGGAAGCCCGATTCGCTCCGCATGGATATTGCTCAAGAGCAGGAAATCAGAGCCGCGTTCCTCGAATACAACCGCGATTTGCGCATCGCGTGTTCGAAGATCGCCTACCTGCTCGTCGTGATTTTCATGCCCGTGGGAGCGTCGCTGGACTACTTCATCTACCCGGAGGAGTTCGGCTTCTTTCTCACCCTGCGGCTCGCCTGCTCCGCCCTGGCCCTGGTGCTCTGGGGCGTCAACACCTCGCCCTTCGGTCGGCGGCACTACCAGATCATCGGCATGGGGTGGTTCATGCTCCCCATCCTCTTCATGTGCCTGATGATCTACTATACGGAGGGAGCGCGCTCTCCGTATTACGCCGGGCTCAACCTGGTCTTGATCGCGGGTACCTTCGTGGCGCTGGCGGATTTCTGGGAATGCCTCGTGGCCGTCGGCCTCACCGTCCTGAGCTACCTCGCCGCCTGCGTCGCCCACGGCGGGGGGACCGCCGCCGAGTATTTCAATAACTTCTACTTCATCGCGCTCACCGGCGTCGTGGCCGTCAGCGGCAGCTTCCTGATCTACCGCCTGCGCTACCGGGAGTATTCAGTGCGGGCCGAGCTCGACATCAACCGCCGCCAGCTTCAGGAAAACAACGCCAAACTGGTAGAGCTCGACCGCGCAAAATCGACCTTCTTTGCCAACGTCAGCCACGAACTGCGCACCCCGCTCACCCTCTTACTCGGCCCGCTGGAGCGGCTTCGCAACACCCCCAGCGACTCCCATGAATCCGTCGAGATGCTCGACATCATGTACAACAACTCGATGCGGCTCCTGCGCCTCATCAACGACCTGCTCGACTTAGTCCGGCTCGATTCCGGGACCATCCGGGTGAAGCGCAAAGAGACCGACTTAGTCCCGTTCATGGAAGGGATCGTCAATTCCGTCGCCCCGATGGCCAAGCAGCGCAACCTCAATTTCCAGGGCCACCTGGACGCGGAGCCCGGCACCAATGTCTACATCGACCGGGACAAAGTGGAGAAAATCATCCTCAATCTTCTCTTCAACTCCTTCAAATTCACCGCCGAAAACGGCAGCGTCTCCCTGCGCATCTCCATGCAGGGTAAAATGCTCAAAGCCGTCGTCACCGACACCGGCAAGGGCATTGCCTGCGATGAACTGTCCCGTATTTTCGACCGTTTCTGGCAAGCCGAAGCCGCCGCCACCCGCCGCTACCAGGGCGTGGGCATCGGCCTCGCGCTCGTGAAAGAAATGACCGAAGCCCACGGCGGCCGGGTCGACGTAGAGAGCGAACTAGGCAAAGGGACCGCCTTTACCGTCCTCGTCGACGCCGAGGGGAAACCGGAACCCGAAGTGGACAGCGTGCCCGATATTCCCAGAGCCTCCGAACCGGCCGGAGAGGAGCCGGAATGGATGGATGAGCTCTACCGGCGGGCCGAGCTTTTCCCCTCGCACATCGCAGGCATCAACGAGCCCGCCGCCTTGGTGGACAACCCAGACTCAAGCAAACCGCGCATCCTGATCGCCGACGACGAGCCCGAGATGCGCCGCTTCCTCCACTCCCAGCTCAGAGAGATCTACTCCGTCCACGAAGCCCGCAACGGCAGCGAGGCCCTGGAAATGGCTCGGGCCTTGGATTTTTCGCTCATCCTGCTCGACCTAATGATGCCCGGCATCGACGGCATCACCCTAACCCGCCAACTGCGCGAAGAGCCCCGGACCGCGTCTGTGCCAATTATCATCCTGACTGCGCGCGCCGACGAAGGCTCAAAAATGCAGGCCCTCGAAGCAGGCGTCACCGATTTCCTCACCAAGCCCTTCGTCTCAAGCGAACTCATGGTGCGCTGCCACAACCTCTATCAGCAACGCCAATTACAGGAGAACCTGCTGCGCAAATCCGCCGAACTCGAAGAAACCCTCATCCAGCTCAAAGCCACCGAATCCCAGATGGTACACCAGGCGAAAATGGCCTCCATGGGGCAGCTGAGCAGCGGGCTCATGCACGAGATCAACAACCCGCTCAACTTCGCCAACACCGCCTCATTCCTCCTCCAGAAGCGCCTACTGAACATCCCCGAGGAATACACCGAACCACTCAAAGCCCCCCTTGCCGACTTACAGGCAGGCATCCGCCGCGTAGCCGACATCATCTCCAGCCTGCGCTCCTTCCTGCACCCCGACACCAGCAACTTCAGCCAAGTCTCCCTGCTGGAAATCGTGCAAACCTCCATCCGCTTCGTCCAGATCCCCGCGGGCGAAATCTCCCTTGAGGTGAATATTCCGCAAGACCTGACCGTATGGGGCAACCGCAACCAGCTTATCCACTTAATGATCAACCTGCTTCAAAACGCCGCCGACAGCCTGCGCGATAAAGGAGCCCCGGAAAAGAAAATCAAAATTGAAGCAGGCTTGCAAAACGGCCGGATTCTGATGACATGTGAAGACAATGGCAAAGGAATCAATGCATCGGACAAAGAAAAAATCTTCGATGCCTTCTTCACGACGAAACCAGTGGGCTCTGGCATGGGGCTGGGCCTGAACATCAGCTACCGGATCGTCCAGAACCATAAGGGCGAGCTAAACGTAGAGAGCCAGGAAAATGAATTTTGCAGATTTCTCGTAACCCTCAATCCAAAGAAACCATGAATTCCAACTTCGAATACCGCAAATTCGCCATCATGTACGTGGACGATGAAGCGCAAACCATCTCGAACTTCAAGGCGTACTTCTCAGACACATTCGACGTGGTAGTCGCGAGCAGCGGCGAAGAGGCATGGCAGCTCTTTTCCGCGAACCAAGACCGCTTCGCCGTCGTCATGACTGACCAGCGGATGCCCAGCAGCTCCGGCGTGGAACTGCTCGAAAAAGTCCGTGCCGCTCGTCCCCGCGTCATCCGCATCCTGGCCACCGCCTACTCGGACCTCGATGCCGCCATCGCCGCCGTCAACGAAGGAGCCATCTACAAATACGTCCCGAAACCGTGGGACCCGCCCATTCTGGAAATGCTCCTCAAGCGCGCCATGGAGTTCTTCCTCGTGCAGCGCGAGCTCGATTCCCTGATGCGCGAGAAAATGGCCGCCATGCAGCGCCTAATGATGACCGACCGGCTCCTGAGCCTCGGCATTTTCGCCGCCGGCCTCAACCACCACATCCGCAACTCGCTGACCGCGATCAAGACCTTCCTCGACCTGGCCCCCTTCCAGCTCCAGCAAGAGAACGTCAACATCGAGCAACTGCGTAACCCGAACTACTGGCGCGACTTCTACGAGACCGTCCAGTCCCAGATGGGCAAAATCGTCACCCTGCTGGGCGACATCAACGAAATCCCCGAGCCCGCCGGAGTCTCACTTGGTGACACCGTCGTCGTGGACGATGTGATCGTCAACGCCAGCGAGACCAACCGCGGCGCATTCATCGCCAAGGGCATCAAGCTCGACTTTGTTTCCGGGAAAGTCCCCGCCATCTGCGGCAACCGCGCCCTGCTCGACAAAGGCCTCAACCTCCTGCTCGCCGACGAACTGGCCAACGTCCCCGAAGGCGGCAAGATCACCGTCAAAACCAGCCTGGCCAAGGACGCCACCGGGGAAGACGGCATCAAAATCGAAGTCGTCGACAACGGCCCGGGCCTTTCCGCCGACAACGTCAACTGCATCTTCGATCCCTTCTTCGTCCGGCGCGACAACCCGGCCGAATACGGGCTCAACCTCCTCACCTGCTTCTTCATCGTCTACCATCACAGCGGCTCGATGTCCGTGAGCCAGAGCGCGGAAGGAGGAGCGCACTTCGAAATCTTCCTGCCCTTCCAGCCCAACCGGCAGAACCCGAAGCAAGCCCAGGCCTACCTGGACCGTATCTTCGAACTAGAGAAAGCCTGGGAGAAGATGCTTGTCGGGTACTGATCGGCCGCAAATGATCCGCTCGCACGGCGTGGGCGGGCACCTCATGCAACGCCCGGAGATCACGAATATGTCGGATGAGCGCCTCCAAGAGTGGCTCGGGAGCCTCCCGGCCGCCGCATATACCTGCGACTGCGAAGGGCGGATCACCGCCTTCAACAGTCGCGCCTTGGAGCTGTGGGGAAGCACCCCGCAGCTCAAGAGCGAGGCCCACCGCTATTTCGGCCCCTGCGAAGTGCTCTTCGAGAACGGCGCGGTGCTCACCCCGGAGGAGGGCTTCATGGCCCGCGTCCTCCGGTCCGGCAACGACTGCGCCGAGTGCGAGATCACCTTCCGGAAAGCCGGAGGCGAGATGGTGCATGCACTTGTCAACGCCAGCCCGCTGCGGGACGGCATGGGCCAGGTCGAGGGCGGCATCGGCATCGTTTTCGACATGGGCAAGCAGCATGCGACCCGCGTCCGGCTGGAGGAAGAGATCGACGTTTGCCGGAAGACGGAAAGCTTGATCCACGAATCCAACGACAAGCACGATCACCTCCTCATGCACTTCCTCCACGAGGACATCGCGCAGCAGCTTACCGGCATCGCACTCCTGGGCGGCATCTTGCAGAAAAACCTGACCCTGGAGGCCCACCCACTTTCCGTCAAGGCGGCGGAACTCTCCAGGCTCACCTCAGAGTGCATGATCACGGCCTCAAGCCTGGCAAAAGGCGTTTACCCGCTGGATATCGAAGTCGGCGGGCTCATCACAGCCCTCGAAGCGCTAGCCTTGCGGACCGAGTCGCACCTAAAAATTTCTTGCCGGGTAGAGAGCGACAGCGGCTTCCATTTCGTGGAGCAGGACGCCATCCACATCTACCGGATCGTCGAAATCGGCATCCTGCGGGCCGTCCAGAACTTTGGCTCCAAGCGGGTCGTCGTGGCCTGCCTCGGCTCCGGGGACGGTTCCCGGATCGAGATCTCCCATTGCTTAACGGGCCAGAAGCGCATCCCGTGGTCCAACTCCTGGGTGGGGATCAACCTCCTCAATTCGCGCGCCCGGCTCATCGGCGCCTCCATCGAACTGCTGGAAGAGCCCGGCAAATGCAGTTCGCTGGTCTGCCGCCTGCGGGAAAACTGCTGAAGCGCTTTCCCGCGCTCAAATCCGATCCCCACGGCGGTCGGCATCGCCCCCGCCACCCTGGTCCGGCGGGTCGTTGTCCTGATGTTCCTGGTTTCCCTCGTGGCCGGGCTGCTCCTGCGCGGGCGCGGTACCGAGGCGGAGTCCAAATAACCCTGCTTAAAAAAACAGCCGCCCCATGGCAAGAAACGGCTTGCCACGGGGACGGCGATGCATGCTGCCTGTCTGTCTACTAACTAAAAGGTCACGCCGATCTGGGCTCCGAGCACCACGGCATTCTGGATGCGGTGGGCTCCCGCCGGGTTCATGACGAGCTGAACGTCCGGCTGGATATAGGCGAACTTCGTCAGCGCGATTCGGTGGCCCGTTTCGAGGATCGCCTCGTATTGAGGCCACCCGCCGCCCGTTGCCGCGACGCTCTCGGCATAGACGCTGCTATAGCGCCCGTAGGAAGCGTGCAGCATCGTGTGGTCGTCATCGCGGCCGGGGATGAGGCCCTTATAGTTGAACCCCAGCGTGGCCTGCCACGGCATGATGGAAATTTCCTTTTGCGGATAAAGGCACCCTGCGGTAAAGACCGTCAGGCCTTGATCGCTGCCGGGGCCCTCCTGGTAGACCATCTGGTCGGCGTGGGCGTAGACGCCGTAGGAGTTGGTGCCTTTTTCCGTCGCGGAGTTGAACTTCGGGTACTCATAGGAGGAGTACGATGCGCCTACCCAGTAGTGGCCGGGGAGGCCTTTCATCTCGGCCGGTTTCCCCTCGCCGGTGCCGGTGCCGGGGACGGCCTGTTTGTTGAACTCCGGGGTCCAGCCGACCTGGCCGATCACAAACGCGCTGTCGCTGCTGGTGATGTCCCAGTTCACGCCGTTCAAGCGCGGGTTAAAGAGGCGGTCGCCGCCCTGGAATACGCCGAGTTGCGCGTAGGTTTCGTCGGTCGGCTTTACTTTGATGCTGGTCGCCCAGGTCGAGTAGGGGTAGGCGGAGAACTGCGTATCAAATAACACCGCACGGATGTCGCCGTTGAGCGCGTTGTTGAGCGAATAGCCGTAGAGCGGCGAGCAGTTGAAGTCGTCGCTGGCGCTGAAACGGCCCAGCTTGAAGGTTACTTTGCCGTCGGCGATTTTCTGCTCCAGGAAAACACCGTAGAGGAATACATTCTGGCCGCCGTAGCACTGTTGGGCGTCGAAGCGGCTCCCGATGTAGTTGTTGGTCAGGCTCAGGCCGTCGCGGTTGATGCCGCTCACGGTGAATTTGCCGCCACTCCAGCCGACGAGTTTTTCGAGGTCCAGGTTGACGCCGAAATACCAGTCGTCAACGTAGGTTGCGCCCCGGCGCATCCCGCCGCTGACAACCCCCGCAGGGATGCTCGTGTAGTAGCCGAAGAACTGGACGCCGTCGGCTTCGAGGCGGTCGCGCAGACCGCCCCAGTTTCCAGTGGCGTACTTGCCATTGAGCCATTCATCCCAGCCGTTGGGAGTGGTGCTTGCCGTTGCGGTGGCAGGATCGGCACAGGCCATGACGCCCGAAAGGGCGAGGGCGCCGGCAATCGTGGATGCAATGCGTGATTTCATGGGGGAGTGTTGTGATGATGGGGGTTGTTGATCGATGGGTTGTGATTGTTGGGAAGGTGCGGGCTTAGGAAAGTCTGATTTGCCGCCGGGTGTTGGCGACGGCGGCGGAAAAATCGGCGCAGGGCTTGAGCTGGCGGGTGAGGGCCTGGACGGAAAATGCCGTGCCAAGCTCGGCGCAGGCGTCCAGCGGAAGGCCCTGAAGCTGCGCGGAAATGATGCCCGCCACCATGGCGTCTCCCGCGCCGACGGTGCTGCGGACTTCGATGTCTGGCGGCCGGGCGACGACGGCGTCGTCTTTCGTCACAAAGCAGGCGCCTTTTTTGCCCATGGAGACGACGACCATTTCGATGCCGCTCTCCACGAGCGTCCGTCCGGCCTTGATGACTGCGGCTTCGTCGGGCAGCGAAATGCCGAGCAGCGCTTCCAGTTCGTGGATGTTCGGCTTGATGATCGTGGGCGCGGCCTCCAGGGCCAGCCGCAGCGGTTCGTCACTGGTGTCCACGAGGACCTTGCGCCCGAGTTCCTTCAGGAAGCTGATGATGTCCCGGTAAATGGAGGGCCTCACTTCTGGGGGAACGCTGCCGCCCAGGACGAACCAGGGGGCTTTGAGCGCTTCCATTTTGATGCAAAGCGTCTGGATGTCGCCGGGCTCGGGGGCGATGCCGGGGAAGTTGATGTCGGTAGTGGAGGAGTCCTCCGGGTCGGTGATCTTGATGCCGATGCGGGTCTCGCCTTCGATGCGTACGAAGCGGTCGGTGATTTTCTTGGAGGCGAAGAGGCGCTCGAAAATCGTGGCATTCTCGCGGCCCAGGAAGCCGGTCACGGCCACGTTGCTGCCAGCGTCGGCCAGGGACGCCGCGACGTTGACTCCTTTGCCGCCCGCTGTGTTGCAGACGGACTCAACGCGGTTGACGGCCCCGGGTTTGAACCCGGAGATGGAGACGGTGCGGTCGATCGCGGGGTTGAGCGTGACGGTGACGGCGTCGAAGGAGAGAGGTGCGGTGGTGGACATATTCGATAAGACTAAGGGATAATAAGATCGCGAACTTCCGCTGCGGATTGGCAACTGAGCGCCTTGGCGGCAATCGTCCGGGCCTGGGCCAGGGAGATCTTGCGCAGCCGGGCTTTGATGGCGGCGACACTCGGCAGGCTCATGCTTAGCTCGGTGACGCCGAGGCCCGCCAGGATGATCGCGCCGCGCGGATCGCCCGCGATGCCGCCGCATACGCCGACCCATTTCCCGGCGGCGGCCGCGGCGCGCGTGGTCATTTCGATCATCCTCAGTACCGCCGGGTGGAGCGCATCGACCTGCTTGGTCAGCACGGGGTGCATGCGGTCCATGGCGTAGACGTACTGCGCCAGGTCGTTGGTGCCGATGGAGAAAAAGTCGGCTTCGCGGGCCAGCTCCGGGGCCATTAGCGCCGCCGAGGGGACCTCAACCATGATGCCGATCTCCACCGGAGCGACGCCCAGCTCCTTGCGAACCCGCTCCGCGGTGGCCTTTGCCTCGCGCAGCTCCTCCAGCGTGGCGACCATCGGGAACATGATCTTGATGGGGCCGGTCGCCGAGGCGCGGTAGATGGCGCGCAGCTGAGGGATGAAAAGCTCCGGCTGGCGCAGGCAGAGGCGGATGCCGCGCGTGCCGAGGAACGGGTTGTCCTCGTGCGGCAGCGAGAGGTAGGGGACGGCTTTGTCACCGCCGATATCCAGGGTGCGGATGATGAGCGGCAGGCCGTTGAGCGCGGAGGTCATGGCGCTGTAGGACTCGAACTGCTCCTCCTCGGTCGGCGGGGTGTCGCGCGAGAGGAAGAGGAACTCCGTTCGCATGAGCCCCACGCCTTCCGCTCCGGCTTCCACGGCCAGGGCGGCCTCGGAGGGCTTGCTGATGTTGGCGACGACTTCGATGCGGTGATCGTCGGTCAGGATAGCCGGTTGGTAGCGGGTCTGGTACTCGACGTCGCGGCGGTGTTGCAGGTCGATCTGGAAATTCTCCGCCGAACGCAGGTCGGCTTCGCTGGGCGCTACGTAGAGGCTGCCCGCGCTGCCGTCCAGGATGCAGAGGACGCCGTCGGTCTGCTCCAGCAAGGCCGGACCGGCGCCGACCATTGCGGGCAGATCGAGCGAGCGGGCGATGATGGCCGTGTGCGAGGTCGCCCCGCCCAGGGCCGTGCAGAGGCCCAGGATGCGCTTGGGGTCGAGCCGGGCGGTGTGCGAGGGCGTTAGGTCCTCGGCGACCAGGATGACGGGGTGATCCGGCAGGGTGATGGCGCCCTGCTCGGAGGGAGCCAGGATGCGCAGCACGCGTTGGCCCACGTCGTGAAGATCGACGGCGCGACCAGAGAGGCGCTCGTTGCTAACCTGGGCGACCTCGGCCACCCGCTGGTTGATGACTTGCTGCCAGCTCCAGGCGGCCCCATGGCCTACTTCAATCAGCTCCAGGACGGCGTTGAGGAGATCGGGGTCTGTGAGAAATGCCTGGTGGGCGCGGAAAATCGCGGCCTCTTGTTTGCCGCAACGGTCTTTGACCGCGTCGTAAATATCGGAGAGCTGATCGTGGGCGGTTTGTAGCGCGCTGCGGATATCGGTCTCGGCGGCCTCCTGGGTTTGCAACGTATCTTCCACGATGATCCGGCTGGTCTGGAGATGGAAGAGCGGCCCGATGGCGATGCCCGGCGAGGCGGAGATGCCGCTCACGCGCGGGCTCAGCTCGGAGGCCGGGCTCCACATGACCTCGTCGACGTGGGTCTTGACTTCCTCGGTCTCGCCGAGCCCGTTTTCCACGGCGGTTTTGAGCGCCGCGAGCGCGGCTTCGGCGTCCGCGCCGCTGGCGATGATGCGCAGCGTTGAGCCGCCGTCGATGCCGAGTTTCAGCAGCGAGGCCATCGACTTGCCGTTGGCCGTCTTGCCGTTGAACTCCACCCGGATCTCGGACTGGAACTGGGCCGCTTCGTCAACAAACACCGTCGCGGGCCGGGCGTGCAAGCCCGCGCCGGGCAGCAGGGAGACGTCCACGCTCACCGCGCCTGCGAGTTGCTCCGGCTGGGCGCTTTCCCCGGCGGGGTGGCGGCGTAGCGCGGCGATGATAATCTGCGGGTCCTCGGCCTCGGCCAGGCGGCGGGAAAGCTCGGGGTTGTCCAGCACGTCCGTGAGCGCGGCGAGGACGCCCAGGTGCTCGTCGGAGCGGGCGGCGATCCCGACTACGAGGCGCACGACCTGGTTGGAGTTCCACACGACGCCGTCGCGCACCTGCACGATGGCGATGGCCGTGTGGTGGATGAGTTCCCGGTCGGCCTGCATTCCGTGGGGGATCGCGATGCCGTTGCCGAGAAACGTATTGGCCTGCTTCTCGCGGCCCAGCATGCTCTCGATGTAGCCGGGCGCGATGGCTCCGCTCTTGACGAGGAGCTTGCCCACCTCGCGAATGGCTTCTTCCTTGGTGGTGGCGCGGGACCGTAGCGCGATGTCCTTGGGCGTAAGCTGGATCATAATGAAATGTGCGTTAGTGGTTGGGGGTGGCAGCGGCGGCGGCTGGGACTGCTGCGGGAACATCGGTGTTCACCGGTTTTTTCAAGACAAAGAGGGCGGCGGTCGTGAGGAGCGTTCCGGCCACGACGGAGACGAGAAAGGGGATGAGTGGCGTGACGGCTCCAGGGATCAGCGCGGCAAAGATGCCACCGTGCGGGACGAGGAATTGCACGCCAGCCGACATCGAGATGGCCCCCGCCAGGGCGGAGCCGATCATGGTCGCGGGGATCACCCGGAAGGGGTCCTTGGCGGCGAAGGGAATGGCCCCTTCCGTGATGAAGGAGAGGCCGAGCACCAGGGCCGGGCCGCCCGCTTCGCGTTCTTCGGTGTCGAAGCGGTTTTTAAACAGGAACACGGCGAGCGCCAGGCCGAGCGGCGGCGTCATTCCGGCGGCGATGACTGCGGCCATGGGCGTGTAGACTTTGCTGGCGAGCAGGCCGACGGCGAAGGTGTAGGCGGCTTTGTTAACGGGCCCGCCCATGTCAAAGGCCATCATCGAGCCGAGGATAATCCCGAGGAGTACCGCATTGGCGCCGCGCATGGTGTTGAGCCAGTGGGTCATGGTGTCGAGCACCACCTGGACGGGCGGGGCGATGACGTAAATCATGAGCAGCCCCACGATGATCGTCGATAGGAAGGGCAAAATCAGCACCGGCTTGAGCCCCTCCAGCGTCGAAGGCAGCTTGATTTTATTGGCCAGGAAAAGGGTCAGGTACCCAGCGAGGAAGCCGGAAACAATGCCGCCGAGGAACCCCGCGCCGAGATTCTGGGCGAGCATGCCGCCGACGAGCCCCGGGGCGATGCCTGGCCGGTCGGCGATCGAGAAGGCGATGAACGCGGAGAGCACAGCGACGAAGAGATGGAAGGCCGTGCCGCCGCCGATCATGGAAAGCGCCGCGCCGAGTGTCCCCTTGGCTTCCCCGGCATAGATGCCGCCGATGGCGAAGGCGAGCGCGATGGCGAGTCCCCCCGCGATGACCACGGGAAGCATGTAGGAGACCCCCGTCATGAGGTGCTTGTAGGGGCCGGTGCGCGAGCGGGAGCGTTCCGCCTTGGCGGCCTCGACCGCCTCGACGAGGTTCGTGCCCGCGGCGGGAATCGGCAGGGCGAGCGCGGCTTTGATGACTTCCTGCCCGTTGCGCATGGCCTCGCTGGTGGAGGTCATGTAGAGCCGCTTGCCGGTGAAGCGCGAGGCGTCGACCTTGGTATCAGCGGCGATCACCACCGCGTCGGCTGCCGCGATTTCCTCGGGTGTCAGCCCGTTCTTGGCGCCGACCGAGCCCTGGGTTTCAATCTTGATCTGGTAGCCGAGGGCGCGGGCGGCTTTGTTGAGGGCCTCGGCGGCCATGAAGGTGTGGGCGATGCCGGTGGGGCATGAGGTAATGCCGACGAGCTTTTTCACTTCCTGCGCGGCCGGTTCCGGCTTGGCCGGGGCCACGGGAGCCGGGGTCGGTTGCGGAGCGGGTTCGGCAGGCAGCTTGGCCAGCGCCGTGGTGATGACTGCCTTGGTGTTGCGGATGGCTTCGCTCGTGGCAACCTGGTAGATCGGCTTTCCGGCAAAGCGCGCGGTGTCGATGTTGATATCCGTGGCGAGGATAATCACATCGGCTTCGGCGATCTCGCGTTCGGAGAGGGGATTCTTGGTGCCAATGGAACCCTGGGTCTCGACTTTGATCCAATGGCCCATCACTTCGGCTGCCTTTTTGAGGGCTTCCGCAGCGAGAAGAGTGTGTGCAATGCCGGTCGGGCAGGAGGTAATAGCGATGATGCGTTTCATACCAGAGGGGGGAGGTGAACGAGTGAAAAAGTTTTCGGATATTCGGTTCCGAAGATGATCGAAAGTTAACAAAATGCTCCGGAAAATCAATAAATTTCTTTCATATACTTTCGAAAACTTTCGTTATGGAAGAAAATACCTTGCCTAAGCTTTCGAAGTATGCTCTCTTTAGAAATAGATTCCCCCTTCCATGAACGAAACCTTCAAAGATTCGTCGAAAGCTCCTATGATCCTGGAACGTCGCGGGCAGATTGCCGAGATGGTGCGTCGTAACGGGTCCGTCCGCGTTGGCGAACTGGCCGAGCGCTTCCATGTCTCGGAGGTTACCATCCGGCTCGACCTGGTTGCGCTCGAAAAAGAGGGCGAGCTGATGCGGGACCGGGGCGGCGCCATCGCGCAGCGGTTGCTGGTGCCGGTGCAGTCGCTCATGGGGATGGAACTTCGCAGCCAGCTTAACAACGACTCCAAAAAGCGGATCGGCCAGGCCGCGGCGCAATTCGTCCAGCCCGGCGATACGATCATACTCGATGCCGGGACAACCGTGGTCGAAATGGTGCCCTTCCTCGCCGGGATTGAGCGCCTGACGGTCGTTACCAACGCGCTCAACGTGGCCCTTGCGCTCAACGAAAAGACCACCGCCAAGGTACTGCTCCTGGGCGGAAACTTGAGCCGTGAATCGTGCAGCACCCTGGGGCCCATCGGCGAGCGCACGCTGGCGGACATGGTAGTTCAGAAGACCTTCCTCGGGGCGCAGGCGCTCGACATGCGCCACGGGATCACCGACAGCACGCCGGAGATCGCGCAGAGCAAGCGGGCGATGATCCACGCCGCGCGGAAAGTCGTACTGTTGGTCGACTCCAGCAAATGGGGCCGGGGCGCATTCATCAAAGTTGCCCCCGTCGGGGCCGTGCACACACTCATTAGCGATGCTGGCCTGCCCGGCGAAGCGCGCACTTCGCTGGAGCAAAGCGGCGTCGAGCTGATCATGGCGTAAACGGGGTGGTTGTTTGGGAAACGAAAAACCCGTGCCGGCTGAAGGCGCGGCACGGATCACGGAATCGGTTCGGTTGTTTCTAGAATCTTTTCCCTTCAGGGCGATCGGATTCAGTATGATGCTGATCTTCGGGGACGGCGGATTCCGAGGCGATCGAGATATCCTCCGCATTGAATTCCTTAAGCACCCCCGTCGCACGGTCGATGCCGCCGGAATCTTCTGTGTGGACCGAGACGAGGATTTTCCCATCCTTGACTTTTGACTCGTAGCGGCGGGCTTCAAACTCCGGAATGCCCATCCCGACCAGCGCCCCAACCACTCCCCCCACAGCCGTGCCAACCGCGGCTCCGCTCAAAGCAGCCATGATGGGGCCTGCTGCGATAAACGGCCCAAGGCCGGGAATAGCCAGAGCGCCGATGCCAGCAAGCCAGCCCAGGACGCCCCCTGCGACAAAGCCCGTGGTGCCGCCCGTCGTCGTTCCTTCGGGGGCCTTGGTCTCGTGTTCAATGGCGAAGTCTTCGCTTCCCGCAGTGTCGGCAAAGAGCATCGAGATATCCTTGGGATAAAATCCCGAGGTCTTGAGGCGCTCCACCACATTCTCGGCCTGCTGCCGGTTGTTCAGAATTGCGAATACGGATTTTTTCATATGGCTTATGCTATTTCTTAATTTCAAGGTGATTGGCTACTTTGTCTTTCCCCGCGGCTTTTTCCGCGATGGTAGCGATCGCCGTTTTTTCCTGTTCTGAGTGAACCGGACCACGGAGAGTCACCTTCCCATCGATGGTGATCACCTTGATGTTCTTTGCTGTCGCCGAGAGAGAGTCGTTTTTTACAATCTCGCGACGAATGTTCTTGGTTATTTCTCGATCTGATGCCGACTCGCCCTGCTCTTCGGCGGTTAATTGTTCGGTAGCGTTTTTCTTCGTATTGTCCGGCTTAACCGGTTGTTGATCTTGTGCCTGTGCAAACGCAGCCGAGGCAATCAGGAGGACGATTAGGATATTTTTCATGCCTTGATTAAACGAAGCGCATAATTTTCTTGGCTGTCGCCTAATGACCGGGCCGCATGCCGTGCGAGATCCGAAGCAACAGGACATGAACAAACTCACCTTCAAAGGCCAATGGAATGAAGTCAAAGGGAAGCTCAAACAGAAATATGGCAACCTGACGGACGACGACCTGACCTATTCAGAGGGGAAGGATGAGGAGTTCCTCGGGCGCTTGCAGAAGAAACTTGGGAAAACCCAGGACGAGATCCGCAAACTTATTGCTAACTTATAGAACTCTTTTCCTATGTTACACTATGCCGTTGTATTTTTGATCATCGCGATCATCGCCGCGATCTTTGGTTTCGGCGGTGTCGCGGGCACCGCCTCTTGGATCGCCCAGGTCCTCTTCGTGGTGTTTCTCGTCCTGTTCATTATTTCCTTCATCACAGGGCGTAGGCCTAAGATCTAGACTAGGCAAAAGAGTGCTGCTGGCTCTGCTAGGCTCCGTTTTTCAGCCTCAGTCGGAACGCCGTGGCGCTCTCGCCGAAATGGCTTCGGAAGCAGCGGGCAAAATGTTTCGGCTCCGGCCAGCCGACTTCGGTGCCGATTTCGCCGATGCTCAAATCAGAAGCGAGGAGCAGCTGGGCCGCTTTGTGGGCCCGTTCCTGGGAAAGAAACTTCATGGGTGGGCTGCCGGTGGCCTGGCGGAACAGGCGCACGAGGTAGCTTGGGTCGATGTGCAGCTCCCTGGCCAGTTCGGGGAGCGTCCATGCGCGGGCGGTCTCGGCTCGCAACCGCTCCGCGGCGCGGCGCACGGCGGAATGGACGGGAAGCAGTTCGCCAGGGGTTGCGGGAGCGCCCTCATGGGCCACGTAGTCGATCAACCGGAGCAGGTCGGCTACCAGGATGCCCTTCCGCAGAATGCGGCCCCTCTTGTATGTTTTTAACAAAACGGCCGCTAGTTTCCGCACCCCGGGGATCGCTCTTTCGGCAAGCCGCCATTCCAATACATGGGAACCCCATTTCCATGGGGCCGGGGTCATTAGCGGGCCCATTGCCGGGTCCTGGCAGACCCATGCCAGCGGACCGCCGAGCAGCTCCGGCGAGAAGAGGCAGTTGTAGAGTTCGAACTGGCGGCATTGGGTATAGGAATGCCAGACGCCTGGGGGAATCATAAATACCTGACCCGCCTTGCAGAGCGCTTCTCCAGAGGTGGTCCGGTGCATCGCCTTCCCATGGACGACGATGGCCATCTCCAGCCATTCATGGTAATGGGCCCCGGTGTTGTTCTGCCGGGCCATGTGGTTCATGTAAAAGAACTTTTCGGGCGCAATAATCCACGGGGAGCCGTCGTTCTGGGGCGTTGGGTCTGGCACGGGAAGGGATTGGATGTCAATAAATGGGAAATAGCAAGCGCCCTTTTGGGTAACACCTATTTTCCCGGACAGTTAAGTTAACGTCCATCATATGAAGCCCGAAACCCTTCGCTGCGAGACGCTTGATTCCCCCCTCGGCCTGGATGTTCCCACCCCCCGTTTAAGCTGGATGTTGCCCGCTCTGCCGAGGCGGGACGTTCGCCAAAGCGCCTGGCGCGTGCTTGCTGCCTCGACTTCTGCCCGCCTCGCCGCCGATGACGGCGACCTATGGGACAGCGGCCGCGTCGAAGGGGATGAGTCCGTATACATTTCCTACGGCGGAGCGCCGCTGGCTTCGCGAACCACGGTCCATTGGAAGGTCCGGGTGTGGGACGAGGCCGGGAGCGCTTCGGAGTGGTCGGACCCCGCTTTTTGGGAAATGGGGCTGCTCTCGGACGCCGACTGGAAAGCGCAGTGGATCGCCTCGCCGCTCGCGGGGGGGGCCCGCTCGGTGGTTCCCGCACCGTACTTGCGCCGGGAGTTTACGCTGGATCGCGAGGTTGCCTCGGCCCGGCTTTATGTCACCGCCCGGGGGTTGTACGAGTTTTCGCTCAATGGAAAGCGGGTGGGGGAGGACCTCTTCACGCCCGGCGACACGGACTATTCAAAGCGGATTCAGTATCAGGTTTACGATGTTAGCGGGCTGGTGCGAAAGGGCGTTAACGCTGCCGGGGCGATCCTGGGCGACGGCTGGTATTGCGGCTACCTCAGCTGGCGCGACCGGCAGTATTACGGAGAGCGCCCGTCGCTTTTGGCGCAGCTCGAAATCACGTTCGCCGACGGCTCTCGGGCGAGCATCTCCACCGACGGCGCTTGGAAAACCACGGTCGGCCCGATCCTCGAAGCCGACTTTCTCCAGGGCGAGATCTACGATGCCCGCCGCGAGCTGCCGGGCTGGGATGAGGCCGGGTTTGACGACCGATCCTGGTGGAGCGTGATGCTGCTTGCTGACGCGGGAGCGAAGCGCGTCGGGATGCGCGGGCCGACGGTGCGTCGCGTGAAGGAGCTCGTTCCCGTGGCGCTGACCCGCACGGATACAGGGTTGCCGATCTTTGACCTGGGGCAGAACATGGTCGGCTGGGTGCGCCTGAAAGTGACGGCTCCGGCGGGGAAGACGCTCCGGATTCGCTTCGGGGAAACGCTGGAGCGCGACGGCACGCTCTACACGGCGAACCTCCGTTCGGCCCGTGCTACGGAGTATTACACCTGCAAGGGCGGCGGGGAGGAGACTTGGGAGCCGCGCTTTACCTTCCACGGCTTCCGCTATGTCGAGATCCAGGGCCTCCCGGGCAAGGCGGAGCCGGGCATGGTGACGGGTATCGTGCTGCATTCGGACATCCGGCCCACGGGCGATTTCGAATGCTCGGACCCGCTCGTCACCCAGCTTCAGAAGAATATCCAGTGGGGGCAGCGCGGCAATTTTGTCGATATCCCCACCGACTGTCCGCAGCGCGACGAGCGTCTCGGGTGGATGGGCGACGCGCAGGTGTTCATCCGCACGGCCGCGTTCAACTTCGACGTGGCTGGGTTTTTCAGCAAATGGATGAATGACGTTTCGGACGCGCAGGGGGCCGATGGCGATCTCCCGGCGGTGGCTCCCGACATTCTTCGCGAGTTCGGCGAAACCAAGGCGAACTCGGGCGGCCCGGCGTGGGCGGAGGCGGGCATTATCTGCCCCTGGACGGTTTATCTCTGCTACGGCGACTCGGGGATTTTGGCCGAGCATTACGAGATGATGCAGCGCTTTCTGGAGTCGCTCAAGGCCTCGGCGAAGGATTTCATTCGCTGCCTGCCGGGGTGCGGTTACTGGGAAGGTTTTGGCGACTGGCTGGCGCTGGACGGTTCGCGCGGAAACCGAGGCGGCACGCCTCTGGATTTGATCGGAACGGCGTTCTTTGCCTACTCGGCGCGGCTGATGAACCGCATCGCCACGGTGCTCGGCAAGGCGGCGGACTCGGCGGAGTACGAGGCGCTCTTCCTGGCGATCCGCAAGGCCTACCAAGCCCGCTACCTTACCTCAGAGGGGATCGTCGCTGGCGGGACGCAGACCGCCCTGGTCCTGACGCTTCATTTCGACCTCGCGCCGGAGGCCCTTCGCCCGGCGATTGTTAGCGAACTGGTTCGCAACATCGAGGCCAACGGCAACCTCTTAAGCACGGGCTTTGTCGGCACCTCTTATCTTCCGCTCGTGCTGACGAAGGGGGGCCGCGCGGATGTGGCCTTCCGCCTGCTGCATCAGAAGAAATGGCCGTCTTGGCTTTACGCTGTGACGCAGGGCGGCACCACGATCTGGGAGCGCTGGAACGGCTGGACGGAAGAAAACGGCTTCGAGACGATCACGATGAATTCCTTCAACCACTACGCCTACGGGGCGATTGGCGAATGGCTCTACGCGTCGGTGGCGGGGCTGGAGATCGACCCGTCGCGGCCCGGGTTCAAACATGCGATCGTGAAGCCGCTTCCGGGCGGCGAATTGACCTGGGCCGCCGCGTCATTGCACACGCCGCATGGGCTCCTGGCCAACCGCTGGGAGCTTAAAGACGGGAAGTTTGAGATGACGCTCACCGTCCCGTCCAACACGACCGCCACGGTGCACCTTCAGGCGGCCGAGGGCCGGACGGTTTTGGAAAGCGGTCAGCTTGCCCGGGAAGCCGTGCGCTACGTTGGGCGCGAGGCGGGGGCAGAAATCTTCGAGGTTGGCTCGGGCACCTACCGCTTCGAGGTTTGCTAAACGGCGGCTAAGTCCCCGACGCGGGCGGGTTAAGGACGTTCCGTGCCTGGTTTAGAAATCCCAGAATGAAGATCGTGAGCCCGATGGCCCACTCTAGCGACGGGGCGAGCACCACGGCGTCGCAGACCAGCATTGCGCCGGTCGCGGCAGTGATCCAGATGATTGCCCAGTCAAAGAGCACCGTGGCCAGCGCCGCCGCGATGATGGCTCCCACGATCACCGCGACCCAGAAAAACGGGTCTGGCCACCCAAGCTCCATGACGAGGCGACCCGCCAGCGCGCCTCCTGCCGCGGCTCCCGCGATAGCCACGGCCACGCGCTGGAACAGGATGGCGAGGATCGCACCGAGAATTCCCATGAAGAGGCCGCTGCCCAGGATGACCCACTGCGGATGGGCCGTTATGAGGATCGGTGCGAGCCGCACTCCTGCGTAAAAGCCGACCGTCGCCACGAAAATCCAGAACAGCCTCCGTCCGAAAAAGGCCAGCAGTAGCCCGACGAGAATGGAGAGGCCTGTGGTGAGCGGTGCGGTGATCATGCAAAGGGGACCTGCGATGGGAATCGCGCGGAGGGGTCCCCTTTTACGCCGCAATTTTTTCCGGGTGCCTCGCCTCCGGCGGCGGCGTCAGGCGAAAGCCCTCGGCCAAGCGGATAAAGCGGCTCGGGTGATAGGCGAAAAACGGTGCGCTGGCCGCGAAGTAGAGCGTCGAGAAGACCGGGTGAATCTGCTCCGGCTTCAGGCCGAAAAAGAGCGCGGGATTGGCGGTGACGAGCTCCGGCAGGATGAACTGCCCCACGAAAAGCCCGAAGAGCAGGATCGCCCCGCCGATGGTCAGCCGCAGCGAGGCCAGCAGCGCCACGGCCAGGAAGGATTGCGCGGCGGTGAGCAGCACCTCATGCATTTGCAGCGAACCCATCGGGAGCGGATGCTCCAACGTGCCGTGCGAGATGGCAAAAACCGCCGGGATCATCCCCACCAGCAGCGTCCACTGGTTGAGCTTCGCCGAGAGGAGGCTGCCGAGGGCCATGCCCGCCTGTCCCCGCCAGGCGAAGACCAGGGCTACGATGAATTCTGGTGCTTCCGAGGCGATCGGCGCGAGCCATTGCACCAGGATGAACTGGTTGATGCCGAAATGCGTGCCGGTGCCGATGAGCCCTTCGCAGAACGGCCCCGCGTTGAGCAAAATTACCCCGCCTGCGAAGAGGAAAAGCGCCAGCGTGGCCAGGCGTCGCTGGGCCTTGGGCAGCGCGACGAGCACCTCTGCCGGGCCCTCTGCCTCCAGTTCACCGCAGGGCCGCCTGCTCGCCACCACGATGTACCAGACGTAGATCCCCAGCAGCACCAGGCCGTCGTACCATTCCAGCGTTCCCTTGAAGGGAATCACTAGCGCGTAGATCGTCGAGATCCCCAGGAAAAAAAGCTCCGTGCGCCGCTCCCGCTCGATGCGCACCGGCTTGCGAAAGCGCACCCAGCAGATCAGCGCGATCAACCCCCAGGCCACGCCGATTAAGAGCCGGTTGGCCCCCGTCATATTGGCAATCGCGTAGTGAGCGTAGCCGCTATCGGGGTTTTTCCCGGCCATCCAGGTGAAGTACATATCCACCGAGTACTCGGGCAGCACGGCGATGAGCGCCACCACGGCCAGGGCGAGCGCCTGGGAGATATCGGCCTGCGCGGCGTCGCACGCCCAGAGCAAAAGAAACGAGGACCCGAGAATGGCGGCCCCGGCCGTCAGCGCCACGAGCGGGGAGCCCCACGGCAGGCCGCTCAGGCGCAAGGCGATGCCCGGCAGGGTCATCAAGGCGGCGAAAAGAATCGGGAGTAGTTTTCTATTCATGGCAAAATCGCGCCCAAGGGCAGGGGAACGGCGCATCGCCTCAGAAGCGACCCACCTCACCCTGCCTCTGGTAAAGTAAAAGGGGGAAAAATTATCCCGGATCGGCTTTGCCCGCGCAAGTAAATGCAAATTTGGGTGTGGAATGGCCAAATCACAGCCACCAGGGGAACCGATTCCCAGAAGGGGAGGCCTCCAGGATGGCAAATGGCGAGGTTGAGATACTAGAAAGTGCGAGCCGGATTGACCCGGCCCTTTGGCGGGGCGCCTTCTCCGGGGAGGGCCTCGACGGGCGCTATTACGAACTGCTGGAGGCCTCGCAGGGCGAGCAGTTTGAGTTCCGCTACGCTGTTTTGAACGAGGCCGTGCAGCCGTTTTTCCTGGTGAACCTCGACATCGCCTCCGGCCTGCCCCGGCGGGTGCGCCTGGCGCTTTCCCACACCGTCCCCGGCTGGACGCGGCTGACCCGCTTTTGCGTCCTGGTGGCCGGGTGCGCGGCGGGCGAGGGGCACCTGGCTACGAAGGACCGAGCTGAGCTTGCGGCCTTGGAAGAAGCGCTTACCCGTTACGCCCGGGGCGAGGGGGCCCGCCTCGTGGTCTTTAAAGACCTCCCCGCAAGCTGCCGGGAACCGATGGCGGCGCTTCGGGGGTACCGGCGGATCGCCAGCATGCCCTCCACGCGGCTCGATCTCAATTTCGCCACCTTCGAGGAATACCTGCAAACCCGCCTCAGCGGGAACATTCGCGGCAATCTTCGCCGGAAGATCCGGGACACCGCGCGGGCGAACCTGACGCTCGAAGTGACCGCTGACGCCTCTGCTGTCTTGAGCGAACTCCACGCCCTCTATCTCCAGACCTACTGGCGCTCCCCGTACCGCTTCGAATGCCTTACCTCGCGTTATTTCTCCGGCCTGGGCGAGCGCTTCCCGGGGAGCGCCCGCTTTTTCCTCTGGCGGCGCGAGGGGCGGTTATTGGCGTTCGCTGCGGGGCTGATCCACGGGAAGGACTTTCGCTATCTCAATATCGGAATGGCCTATCCCGAGGCGTTGGAGCTGCACCTCTATTTCTGGGCCTGGCGCGGGCTGGTCTCTTGGGCGCTGGAGCAGGGGCTCGAATCCATCGAGGCGGGGCAGCTCAACTACGAGCCGAAGTTCCGCCTCGGGCTTCGCTTGGTGCCGCTGGATCTCTACGTCAAGCCGCTGAGCCCGCGGCTCCGCGCCGGGCTGGCGTTGGTCTGGCCGCTCCTTTCCCCCGTGCGCTACGATCCGGCCCTGCGGAAGTTCGCTAACTTCGGCGATCTTTAGGGCTCCCATCCGGGGTGCGGTTCTATTTCTCCAGCGCCGCTTTTTTCGCGCAGGCAAGAAACCGCTGCCCCGCCGGGGAGAGCCCGCTCTCGGACCACACGGCCGCGATCACCAGCGGCTTTGGCTCGGGCGAGATGCGCAGCAGCTTGAGGCGCGTCCCCACGACGCACGCGAGTGAGTCTGTTACCAGCGCCACGCCGCTGCCCGCCTCCACCGCCGCGATGAGGCTCGCCACGCTGTCGTGCTCCTCGCCGATGTGCGGCGTTACCTTCGCCGGGGAAAAGGTGTCGTTGATCACGTCGCCGTAGTCGGGGTATTCCGTAGGATTGAAGGATACCAGCTGAAACTCTGCTGCTTCGGCCAGCGTCACGCTTTTCTTTTCGGAAAGCGGATGCCGGGGGGCCACCGCCAGGCGGATCGGCTGCCGCGAAAGGTCCTCTGAGTGGAGCCCTCTCAGGATGGCTGCGTGCGCGTGCACCATGATGGCCATGTCCAGGTGGCCTTCGCGCAGGCCGACGAGCATCTCTTCCGTGGAGAGATCGTGCAGTTTTACCTTTAGGTTGGGCAGCTCGTCCTGAAAGGCTCGCAGCGCCTTTGGCAAGATCCGCACCGTGGGCGACATGGCGTAGCCGACGTGGATCTCCCCGGCCGCGCCCTCCGCTGCGGAGCGCGCTTTTGCAACGGCCTCCTCCACCCGTTCGATGACCGCCTGCGCCTCGGCAAGAAAGACCCGCCCCGCTTCGGTAAGCTTTACGGATTTCGCGCTCCGCTCCAGAAGCGGGAAGCCGAGCTCCTCCTCCAGGTCGCGCACCTGGCGGCTCAGGGCGGGTTGGGAGACGTGCAGATTCAACGCGGCCCGAGAGACGTTCTCCTCTTCGGCGACGGCGATGAAGTAGCGAAGGTGGCGCAGTTCCATAGGTCGCCCCCGAGTATGCACGAAAGTTATGCTTAGGCAAGAAACACGGTCTTTCACAAACCGGGGGCAACCGTGGCATGGTTCGATCATGATCATTCGGAAAGCAAAAGAACGCGGGCAGTCGAGCCTCGGTTGGCTGGACTCCTATCACACCTTCAGCTTTGCGGATTACTATGATCCCCGCTGGAGGGGGTTCCGGAGCCTGCGGGTCGTCAACGATGACTTGGTGATGCCGGGAAAAGGTTTTGGCACTCATCCGCATCAGGACATGGAAATTGTGACCTACGTCTTGAGCGGTCTGCTGGAGCATAAGGACTCCATGGGCAATGGCCGGATCATCCGGACGGGGGAAGTGCAGTATATGAGCGCCGGGAGCGGCGTTCGGCACAGCGAATGGAACCCGTCGGCGGACGAAGCCGTGCATTTTCTGCAAATCTGGATCGAACCGGAGGAGCGGGGGTTCGCTCCCGAGTACGCCGACTGGCGCCCTGAGGATGCCGAGGCCGCCAAGCTGCTCCTGGTTTCGCGCGATGGCCGGGCCGGATCGCTCAAAATCCGCCAGGACGCCGACGTCTACCGCGTCCGGCTTGCCCCCGGGCAGACCGTGACGCACGAACTCAAAGCCGGGCGCGGCGCTTGGGTGCAGATCGCCACCGGGGAGGCCCGCCTCAACGGTGCCGCGCTGGCCACGGGCGACGGAGCCAGCACCGAGCAGCCCGGCGAACTGCTCCTTAAAGCGGTCCACCGGACCGAAGCCATTCTCTTTGATTTAAAATAACACCAACCAAGTAACTCGATCAACCTATGAGCAAAATCCTCGTTCTCTATTATTCCAGCTACGGTCACGTAGAAACCCTCGCCCATGCCGTTGCGGAAGGCGCGCGTTCGGTGGAAGGCTCGGAAGTCACCCTCAAGCGCGTGCCGGAGACGATCTCCCCGGACGTTGCCAAACAGATCGGCATCAAGCTCGATCAGGCTGCTCCGGTTGCCACGCCGCAGGAGCTTTCCGAATACGACGCGATCATCTTCGGTAGCCCGACCCGCTTTGGCAACATGACGGCGCAAATGCGCAACTTTCTCGACCAGACCGGCGGCCTCTGGGCCAAGGGAGCGCTCATCGGCAAGGTGGGCAGCGTCTTTACCAGCACCGGCACCGGTGGCGGCAACGAAAGCACGATTATCAGCTTCGTTACCACGCTGATCCACCAAGGGATGGTCTACGTCGGCCTGCCCTACTCCTGCCCCGAGCTGGCGGATACGAGCGAAGTCAAAGGCGGCTCGCCCTGGGGCGCGGCCACCATCGCCGGACCCGACGGTTCCCGCCATCCGAGCGAAAAGGAGCTGGCGCAAGCCCGCTTCCAAGGCCGCCATGTGGCCTCCATCGCGGCAAAATTATCCAAATAATCTCACAACGTTTTGATCCAACCCAATCCACCACACCATGAAAGCACTCGAACTACTCTTTAAAACCACTCCGTCCTTTGCCCCGCTTTTTGCCCGGCTCGCGCTTGGCATCGTCATGTTCCCTCACGGGGCCCAGAAGGTCCTCGGTTGGTTTGGCGGCCACGGGTTCACCGGCACCATGGGGTTCTTCACCGGCGTGCTGCACATTCCTGCGTTCTTCGCGTTCCTCGCTATTCTGGCGGAGTTTGCCGGTTCGCTCGGCCTGATCTTCGGCTTCCTGAGCCGGGTGGCGGCCTTCGGCATCGGTGTCGTCATGATCGTGGCGATCAACAGTGGCCATGCGGCGAACGGGTTCTTTATGAACTGGGACGGCTCGCAAAAAGGGGAGGGATTCGAGTATCACCTGCTTGCGCTCGGCCTGGCCCTGGTCGTATTAGTAGCGGGGGCTGGTAAAGCCTCCATCGACGGCCTCATCGCGAAGCATTTAAAAGACTAGTCTGACCTGAGAAAAAACCAACCACCGGCCCAGTGGGCCACTCCCTTGCCACAAATCTTATGGAAAAGAACCTTACTGCCCCCGACTGGGGGCCCACACCCGGAATCGGACACATCCATCTTAAAGTTGCCGATCTGGAGCGCTCGATAGCCTTCTACCGCGACGTGCTTGGGTTCGAACTGACCCAGCGCTTCGGGCGGCAGGCGGCGTTCCTTTCCTTCGGCGGCTACCATCATCACCTCGGCCTCAATACCTGGCAGAGTGCCGACGGCAGCTCTCCCACGCCGGGGACCACGGGGCTCTATCACTTCGCCATCGTCTACCCCACGCGGGTGGCGCTGGCGCGGGCCGCGGCCCGGCTCGTCAAATCCGGCGTGACGCTGGATGGCGCGGCGGATCACGGCGTGAGCCAGGCCGTCTACTTCCGCGATCCGGACAACAACGGCGTGGAGCTTTACTGGGACAAGCCGCGCGAGGAATGGCCCCGCAACGAGGAGGGCGAGCTTTCGATGTCCACGGATTACCTGGACCTGGAGAGCCTGCTCGCCGAGGCGGAGGCCGTTGAACCGGAGCCGGTCTCGAGCTAGCCGCCGGTTAGCCGAGCAGCTCGTTCACCTTTTCCGGCGGGCGTGCCACGAAAGCGCGCTTGCCGGAAACCACCAGCGGACGCTGGAGGAGAATGGGGTGCTGGGCGATGGCGGCAAAAAGTTCGTCATCCGTCTTGGCGGGATCGCCGAGCTGGAGCGCCGCGTATTCGTCCTCGTCCTCGCGGAGGATCTCCCGGGGAGGCAGCCCCAGCGAGCGGAGCTTCTCCACGCTGAGCGGCTCCTTGAGGTACTCTATAATTGTCGGCTCGCAGCCGTGCTCGCGCAGGATTTCCAGGGCCTTGCGGCTCTTTGAACAACGCGGGTTATGATAAATGAGAATATCGGCGGGCATACGGGGGCGCAGCGTACTATAGAGGGCCCTTTCTGCCCACTGGATTTTCGCCCCGGGCGGCGTCGCCGAAAATGGAGGCCGCCTCGGCTTTCATCAGCTCGACAAACCGCCGCAGTCGGGCCGGGTAAAACCGCGCGTAGGGGAAGACCAGGCTCACCGGCAACGGAGCGGCGCGCCACCGGGGAGCCAGGCGCACCAGCCGCCCCTGGGTCAGGTCATCCGCCAGCACCCAGGCCGAGCCGACGCACACCCCGAGCCCCTGTACCGCTGCGTTGCGCAGAGCGTAAAGGCTGTCGGTGGCGAACCGGGGCGTGATCGGAATCCGGCGGCGTTTGCCGGTTTCCTCGTGGGTGAGGGTCACTTCGTTGCGGTAAAACGTGCGCAGCGCCAGCCAGGGGAGCCCGGCCAGCTCGGATGCCTCCTGGGGGATAGCCGCGCCGCCAAGCAGCTCCGGCGCGGCGACGACGATGCGGTGGACTTCCGAGAGGCGGATCGCCACGAGGCCCGGGTCGGTGATCTCGCCCACCTGGATGGCGCAGTCGATCCCGGCGGCGATGTAGTCCTGAATGGCCCGGTCATCGTGCAGAAGCCATTCGACGCTCATGCGCGGGTGGCGGTGCAGATACTCCGCCAGCGGCCCGATTAAGCGTTCCTGGCCGAAGGCATGGGGCACGACCACGCGCAACACGCCCTCCGGCTCCTCGCCCGCGCCGCGCAGCTCGGATTCGAACGACGCCCAGCTTAAGAGCAGCTCCTTGGCCCGCTCGTAGCAGCGCTCGCCATCAAGGGTCAGGCGCATGGTGTGCGTCGTGCGTTGCAAGAGCCGCAGCCCGAGGGATTTCTCCAGCGTTTGCAGGCGGCGGCTGACGGTCGGCTGCGTCGTCCCCATCTGCGCAGCGGCGGCGGAGAGGCTCCCTGCTTCGACGATCCGGACGAAAGTCTGCATCAACTCGATGCGGTCTCCGGTGGTCGCCGGGGAGGGATCAGGGGTTGGTTTCATGCGTTCAACGTATAGCAAATGTTCCATGAGTGCTACTACAAGCTTTGTGGCGCATGGGGTAGGATCAACCCATAGAAAAACCAATCTCGTGAACACAGCTACATCCTTTATTCCAACGACACATGAAAGCAACCCGCGCTCTGGCGAATTGCCGGGTTCTCTTGTGCTCCTGCTGGCCACCGGCGCGGGCCTTTCGGTGGCCACGCTTTACTACAGCCAGCCGATGCTGGGCATTCTGGGGGAGCATATCGGGGCCTCCGAGCGCGCGGTCGGCTTGATCCCGACCCTGACGCAGCTCGGCTACGCCCTGGGCATTCTGCTCCTGGCCCCCCTGGGCGACCGTTTTGACCGGCGCGGCATTATTCTCCTCAAGGCGGCCCTGCTGACGGCGGCGCTGCTGCTGGCGGGCCTCGCCGGTTCGCTCTCCGCGCTGCTCGCCGCAAGCCTGGCCATCGGCCTGGCCGCCACCCTGGCCCAGGACATCGTTCCCGCCGCCGCCGCGCTCGCGCCCGCCGCCCAGCGGGGCAAGGTGGTCGGTACGGTGATGACCGGCCTGCTGCTGGGGATTCTCTTGTCGCGGGTGGTGAGCGGGGTGGTGGCCGAGCAGTTGAGCTGGCGGGCCATGTTCATCGGAGCCGCCGCCAGCATTGCGCTCATCGGCGTGGCGGCGTGGCGGCGTCTTCCCCGGTTCCAGCCGAGCACGGATCTTTCCTACGCCGCGCTTTTGACCTCCCTCTTCACCCTCTGGCGGCAGTACCCCGCGCTGCGGCGGGCCGCCTGGGCGCAGGGGTTGCTCTCCCTGGGGTTTAGCGCCTTCTGGTCGACCCTTGCGGTAATGCTCCACGGCGCTCCGTTTCACCTGGGAAGCGCCGTGGCCGGAGCCTTTGGCCTGGCCGGGGCGGCTGGGGCGCTCGCGGCTCCGCTCGCCGGGCACTTGGCCGACCGGCGCGGCCCGGAGCTGGTAACAAAGATCGGCGCGGCTCTGACGGCCTTCTCCTTTGCAGCGCTCTCCTTTTCCCCGCTGCTTTCGGTGAGTCATCAGCTCTGGCTGCTTGGGGCGGCCACGGTCGGATTCGACCTCGGGGTGCAGTCTTCGCTGATCGCCCACCAGACGGTGATCTACCGGCTCGATCCCGGCGCGCGGAGCCGCCTCAACGCCGTGCTCTTCGTCTGCATGTTTGCGGGAATGGCGGGCGGCGCGGTGCTCGGGAGCCTCTTGCTGGCCCAGTGGGGGTGGATGGCTGTGACTGCCATGGCCACGCTTACTTCGCTCGGCGCGCTGGCCGTTCGGATGAGGGCCTAAGCGGCGAATTTTGCGCGGCCGCCGGGAGGCCGGGAGGCGTTTTAGTGCCAGACCATCGCCCTCATTATGAAAACAAAACGCTTTGTTTCCCTGGCCCTTGGCGCGCTGCTTGCGTGCGCCGCCTCCTCCCCGGCTTGCACCGGGATCACCATCAAACCCCAGGACGGCACGGTCATTCGTGCCCGCACGCTGGAGTTTGGCGATAAGCTCAACTCCGACCTCGTCGTTGTTCCGCGCGGATTCCATTTCACCGGCGCGGAAGGCAGCGACAAAACCGGATTGAAATGGACCGGCAAATACGGCTTTGTGGGAGCCAACGTCTTGGGCCACCCGATCTTTGCCGACGGGCTCAACGAAAAAGGCCTTAGCGTGGGGCTGTTCTATTTTCCCACGTTCGCCAGCTTTGCCAAAGCCACCCCGGACCAAGCAAGCAAGCTGCTCGCCCCGTGGGATCTCGGCACCTATTTTTTAAGCACCAGCGCCAGCGTGGAAGAGGCGCTTGACGCTTTAAAGCGCGTCGTGGTCGGCGACGTGATTTTCAAAGACTGGGGCATCGTGCCGCCCGTCCACTACGTTGTTGCCGACGCCTCCGGACGGAGTGTCGTCATCGAGTTCACCGACGGCAAAGCTCGGGTCTACGATGACCCGCTGGGCGTTATTACCAACTCGCCCACCTTCGACTGGCACCTGACCAACCTGCGCAACTACCTCAGCCTTTCCGCATTCAACGCGCTGCCCGAAAAGCTGCCCGGCCTGACGCTCTCGCCGCTGGGCCAGGGCGGGGGAATGCACGGGCTACCGGGGGATTTCACGCCGCCCTCGCGGTTTGTGCGTGCGGTGGCCTTTACCCAGACGGCGCTCCCCTCCGCCACGGCTTATGACGGCCTATTGCAGGCTTTTCATATCCTCAACCAGTTTGACATTCCCAAGGGCTCGGTGCGGGAAAAGGACAAGGGGCAGGTGTTCTCCGAATACACGGAATGGACCAGTGCGGCCGACACAACCCACCGCCGCTACTACATCCGCACCTTTATCAACAGCCGCATCCGCGAAGTCGATCTCGACCGCTGCAACCTGAACGCAAAGGAGCCGGTCACCCTCAAGCTGGACACGAAAGAGACCTTCGAAGAGATCACCCCGGTGGCCGCCGCCGCGAAGTAGGCTTGGGTGGGGATTACAGCGTGAGGGCGGGGCGCTCCTCTGGGAGAGGCTCGGCCAGGATGCGCTTCAGCTCGGAAATGGTTTCCGGCAGATTGTACGCGCTGTGCGGCCCGGGCACGATGCGCTCGGAGCGGGCTCCCTCCAGGTGGGAGCTCCAGTAGGGCACCACGCCATCGGTGCTATTGGGGGTGTTGCCTTTGCCCCGGTCTCCGATGATGGAGTAATACGGCGCGTTGATGGGCAGCTTATCCATGGCGATCAGGGTGTGGTTCTTGGGCGAGAGGCCACTGATGCTGTTGGGCAGGATGATCTGCCCGGTGGAGGTCTTTAGGATATTGAAGACGGACTGGTGCATCGTGGTGACGATGGTCGAGGGCAGGGAAATCAAACGGCGGCCGAGGGCCCCGAGCGAGCCCATGGCCAGCTGGCTGCCCCGGTGGGGCACGCAGATGAAGACGACTTTTTTGACCTGCGGATTGGCCTTGAAGATGAGCGATTGTTTGACGGGGTGGGTCGCCGGTAGCCGGGCATTGAGGCGAGCGGCTTTTTCCCGGAAATTCGCATTCCAAAGGGCCCGGCCCGTAGTGGTGACCTGCATGCGCGATACCAGGCCGCCCATGCTGTGGCCGACGAGGATGCAGCCGCGGGTAAGCGGGTAATTTTTTTGGACCCGGGCCAGCTCCTGGCGCAGCATCAGGGCGGAGTAGACCGGTGCGTTGCCGGTGGGGTAAGAGAAGACCCAAAACTGGTAGCGCCCGCGGATGAGGGGATCGGCCTCCAGCTCGTTGATGACATTTTTCCACATATGCGGGGTGGAGATGAGGCCGTGGACGAGGATCACCGGGATGCGGTTCGGGTCGTAGGGCTGGAGCATGTAGAGGCCCGAGAAGGCCATGGATTTATCCACGTTGATGAGGCCCAAGAGGCCATACCATAACTCCGGGATTTGCGGGTAATAGGCGAAGGGCGCGGTGAAATCGGCGGCGAGCGGCTCCGGCTTGCCCTGGAGGCGGACGGTATCGGCCAGCGCCGGATCGCGCAGCGTCAAAGAAGCGTCGCGGCCGTGAAAATCGAGCGTAGCGGTGACGGGCGCGGTGATGCCGGTCCGGGGTTCGAATTGCGGGCGCCGCCCGAGCATGAGGAATGAGGGGGCTTTACGAATGCCGACGAGCGTGCCGCCCACGCCCTCCTGGCGGAAATGATGGCGGAAGTGGCGGCAGGAAATGCTACCCGCTGGCTTGAAGTCGGTGAAGGTGTTCGGCGACCAGATGCCCGGCTGGGTTTTGGGCGTGATGCGCAGCGTATATTTCGTGCCGTTGGCCGAGAGCACCATCGGGCGATTCCAGAGCTTGCCGCCGTCGGCTTCCTGGAGGAGATCGGTCAGTTCGGCAGCAGCGCTGTTGTAAATGGAGCGGGCCGCGGGGGCGGCTGTGTCGAGCTGGGGCTGAGCCAGGGCCGCCGCCTCCAGGTAGAGAGCGGCCCGGTTTTCCGTGGGAAGGGTGCGGTGCCGGGCTGTTCTTAAATCCGCCGCCGCCTGGACCAGGGGAGGCGCCGGGCGGCGATGTTGCGGTACGGTGGAGCATCCGGCTGAGAGCAGCGCGGAGGCGATGAGAAGGAGAAGGCGACTTCGTGAATTCATACCAGACCGAAAGGCTCATTCTTTAGGGGTTTTGGTATTATTCAAGCCTGGACCTTTTCCCATTGGATCAAGGGCAACCGTCTGGCACGGGCGACGGTGGTTCCGAGCAGGTGCGCCGCAGCTTCTGGCTGAAGTATCTACGGTTCGTTTTCCCCTCAGAGTCCCCAAGGGGTTGGCGTAAGGGGCGATTGAAACGGGTGGATCCCTTTTACTTTCACCTTTCGCGCAAAAATCTTGTCGCTTGAAGCGGCGTAGAGGACGTCAAAGTCGGCACCGCCAAAAGCAAGGTTCAGGACTCTGCCGGAGGGTATCGGCAACAGACATTGATTGTGGCCCGTTAAGTCGGAGGTTTGGATGCCCATGCGCGTGGCTGCATACAGGGCGCCACGCCGGTCAATGGCCAGACCTTCAACGCCACTGTCGTCTGCTGAGTCTGGTACGTGTAACCAATGGAACGGTTGGCGATGGCGCAAGGTGCCGTCAGCTTCGATCTGGTAGCTATAGACCCAGTGGGAGCCTCCATCCGCCACATAGAGAAAATGCTCGTCTGGTGAAATCGCAAGACCTGTGGCCTCTTTGATGCCGGTGTCGACGATGCTTTTTTCTCCCGTAGGGGCGATGTACCAGACGTTACTTCCCGACAAACTGTTGGGACTCTGGCCGGTCACGTAAACACCACCGCTCCGGGTTGCCGCGAGGGCGTGCCCCGGGGTATCCCGAGCCAGCACGCGGATGGTTTGGTCCGCAGCAATGGCGATCAGCTGCCCGGTGGTTGAGGATACGGCCAGGAGTTGTCCATGTGCACTGGTCGCCAAGCCTGAGGAATGCCGGGCGTCTGCAAGAAACAGGTTTATCTTTCCGTCGATTCCTATTTTAAAGATTTGGTTAGCCTGGGCGTCGCAGAAAAAAACTTCGCCATTCGGGGTTACCGCCAACCCTCGCACGTCGTGGTAGCCTTCGCCGATCAGGTGCCATGCCTCGTCGCGCAATAGGATATCTTGAATTCGGGGGGAACCGCTTCCGCTGATGACGGGCGCAGGCCAGCCCCGCCAGAGCCAAGCCATGGCTTCCGGGAAAATATCGGTGTAGCGATCTCCGTGTGTTCCGTTGCTGGAACGGAATTGATAGTCATAGCCGGAGAATTTGAGAGCTTGCTCCATTTCCTGGTTGGCTAGGTACCAGTTGCCGCCGGTATTTTCCATGTCATTGGAGGCGACGTGCAGGAAAACGCGCAACGGCTTCGGTTCACATTTACGAATGAGAATGGGGAGAGCGCTGCCGCCGCGGAAGGAAACGAAGCTGCCACTGATCGAGTAAACACGGCGAAAGGCGTCCGGGCGCTCCCATGCAGCGTTGAAGGCGCAGATTCCTCCGCTGGAACAACCTCCGATGCACCGGTCGTTGCCATCGCTAGAGAGGTTGAGCTGATGGGTCTGGGCGACATAAGGCAGCATTTCTTCCAGAAGAAAGCGAGCGTATCGATCACCCATGCTATCGTATTCAAAGCATCGGTTGGCGCGCCCGGCCTTTTCATGGGAGGAGGCTGCTGACAACTGGCCGGGTTGAATGAAGATGCCGACCATGGCGGGAATTTGATGGTTGAAGATGAGCCGGTTGAGCGCCGATGTGAAGCGGCGATCGAGGCCGTCTTGCCCTACATAGACGCACGCCGGTTTGGTAGGGTCATATTGTGGGGGAATGTACACCCAATATTTTCGGGTCGTGCCGGGAAAAATGGCGCTTTTGTCAAAGATCCCCTCGATTATTTTTCCGCGCGGTGTGGGGCTCCATTTGATGCCGCTCGTGGTGGTGCTCGGTTCCAGACGGATTGCGCCTAGGAAAAATTCCGGAGCGGTCTCCAAGGCCAACCGAAAGTCTGCCGCATCGCACCGGTTGTCAAAACGTGCATCTGTGACCGCGAACGTGACGCTCTTCCATGTTTTGGTGTTACTTAAGATGATCGAGCCCGCCCGCTTGAAGGCACCTGGAATGGGGCGCTCCTCCAATGAGTCGTATTCGAGGCCGACGACGCCCGTGCCTTGATCGTAGTAATCCACTTTGAATACGACGGAGGGGCGGGCGCCGTCCTTGGCGTTCTCGTCGGTAACTGTGAAATAGAGCCGTTTCTCCATAGCTTGGCTGCCCCGAAGAGGCCAGGCCTTCCGGGCATCCAAGGCAATGGGGATGTATTGTTCCTGATATTTCCCTTGGGTTAGCTCCATGCCTTGGGCGGTGTCGGGCGTGACGGAAAGTTCCGCAGCGCCGCAGGGGAGCGACGCAAGGCCTAAAACAAGGGACATAATCAGAAAATATTTTGCCATGTTGCCGAACTGAAGAAGAAGGGGCTAAACCGTGTAAGCCAGGGGAGCTTGATCGCGTCCCCATCCAAAATTCATCATAAAATCGCCACGGATGGCGAAGATCTCGGCATCGTGCAACTCCACTTCGATGTGCAGGTTCTCAAGCGCGGCAAACTCGGCGGCGCCGAGGCCCGACTTCCATACGGGCGACCAAAAGAGGTCGTCTCCCGTGAATGGCACGCAATCCTCAAAAGAGAACCCTTGGAAGGGAGCGCCAAGCTCGTCGGTGAGCTGCACGCGGACCCTTCCATAAGGAGCGCGCACATTGAGCCGGAGGTCGGGCCCGGTGAATTTTAAGAGGCGCGTCATGATGCGACCGCGCACCACACTTTCCAGGCTGAAGAAGCCGTCAAGCCGCAAGGTGTGAAGCATCAAGGCCGCATCGGTGAGTTCCTGGTCGACGAAGTGCTCCGCCTTGGAGCCGCCGGAGTAAAAGCGCACTTCGCGCCCATTGGCGACCACCATGGCCCCCGTGTAGACACAGCCGCCGCCGTGTTCGCCGCGCGGATTGCGTTCGATAAATGCCTGGTGCGTGGCGCGGTTAAACCGCCAGCCGTCGAGGCTGTAGGCCAGGGCACAGTCGATGCCGCCGCTCATGCCCTTGTGGCGGATCTCTTCCGTCGGGTGGCAATGCAGCCGCCAAAGCAAGCCGAGATACATTTCCTCGTAGCGGTAGACGGGCATCCCATAGAACTGGATCAGTTGAGGGTCCTCGGGATCGGGATGGATGATGAGTTCCCGATTGAGGATTTTTTGCCAGTCCCTGGTTTCGAAAAAGACGATCCGGCGGTCGCCGTTATGGGGGCGGCGGGAAATGCAGTAGGTCTGGCGGTGGTGGTTGTAAAAGGCGGTGATGGGGCTGTCGAGGCTGTAGTCGCCAATCTCCACGGAGGGATCGATTTTCCAGCGCACCGCGTCGGGGCTCACCGCCATGCCTTGTTTGCCGTCGCGGCTAAAGAGGTATTTGAAGCGGCGATCCGGATCGGGGTCGATGGGGTCCCTTAAAATGGGAGCGCCGTCGATATGCCCTTCAACGCCGAAAACTTGATTGGGCGCGTGCTGCCGGAATCCCTTCTCGATTTGCCCGGAAACGTCCGGCTTGGTCCAATGAATGCCGTCTTCGCTTTCAGCCAGCATCAGTGCTTGGGAACGGGGCAGAAACCCCATGGCATGCCGGGGGCCATTGGGAATGGCGGCGCAGTAAACGGCTTTCCATTTTCCGGTGGCCTCGTCCTGCCAGATAAAAGGAAAGTTCCAGGTTCCCTCGGTGAGGGGATCTTCCAGCGTGGCTTCGGGAATATAGCGGGGTTTGCCCATGACGCGTCGGACGTTTTCCATTACGCAAAGGGGCCAGTCGTCAAAGAATAGGAGGGTTGCCATAATGAGGATCAGGACGGGATGAGGTCTGCAGTTGGGGTGGAGACGGTTAGTTGAACGTTAGAGGGGAGGGGGTTTTCCACAATGCCAAATTGTTGGCCGTTTCGCCGGAGGCGCAGGCTATGCAACGCGTTGCTTTCCGGCAGGTAGACAAGGGCTTGCGCTTCGTCCGTTTTGGCGGCGAACACTTTGATTTCCAATGCCCTCCAGTTGATTTCCGCAGTGCTTTGCGCCACGGCAGCCTGCGGTAGGGCGGCTCCATCGCGGACAAGCAAAACGAGCGGGATTTCTCCGGCGGCGATTGGATGCCACTGGCCGCCGGGGTAGACTCTGCCGCTCTGGTAGTCGATCCAATGGCCCGGGGGAAGGTAGACGCGGCGGACGTTGGTTTCTTCAAAAAGCGGGGCCACCAGCAAGTCGCTGCCAAAGAGGTATTCGTCCTCGATGAGCCACGAGCCGGGATCGTCTGGGTATTCCAGGAACAGCGCGCGCATCATCGGCAGACCTTGCTCGCTGCTGGCCTTGGCCTGAGCGATAATATAAGGTAGGAGCTGGTATTTAAGCTTCGCGCATCGACGGAAGGCCTCCGTGAACGCTTCGCCGTAGGCCCACGGTTCCTTGGGGGGAGCTCCATGGCATCGGCTGTGGCTGGAGAGCATGCCAAAGGGGAGCCAACGGCGGTAGATGGCTTCCGGGCTTTGGTGAACGAAGCCGCCGATATCGTGGCTCCAAAAGGAGAATCCGCACAGCCCGAGCGAAAGGCCGCCGCGCAGTGTGGCCGCCATGGCGGAATTCGTATTTTCGGCATCGCCGCCCCAATGGATCGGATAGCGTTGAGACCCGGCCCACGCGCTGCGCGCCCAGATGATGGAGTCTCCCGTCACTTCGCGCGTGATTTCCGCAACGGCTTGATTATAGCGCAGGGGGTAGAGGTTGTGTTCAAAGAAGCCGCTTTGGCCGGAATGGTAACGCCCCAACAGCGGAGCCCCTTCGCCAAAATCCGCTTTAATGGCGGATACGCCCATTTTGAGGAGGTTCACCAGGAGTTGCTGATACCAGCGCACGGCATCGGGATTGGAGAAATCGAGCACCGCGTCTTCTGTCGGCAAGTGGTTGTGGAGGGAGCTTTGGACGGCATATCCCTTCTCGACGGCTTCACGGTAGAGCGGATTGGCCGGGGTAAAATAGGGAAGCTGCCAAAGGCTGATTCGGAAACCCGCCTTGCGCAGATCCGCGATCATTTGGGCCGGGTTGTCAAAGCGCGTGGTGGAAAATTGGTAGTCACACAGCCAGTCGGTTTCAAACCATCCGGTATCGAGGTGGATCACGTCGCAAGGGATGCGGTGTTCGCGGAGGTCCGAGGCGACTTGCCGCACTTCCTGTTCGGATTTGTAGGTGATGCGGCTCATCCAAAGGCCAAAAGACCACGTCGGAGGCATCGGACTGCGGCCGGTCAATGCGGTGTATTCGGCCAGCACTTCCTTTGGGGTGCCGATAAAGAAAAAGAGATCCAACGAGTCGTCGCCCAGGAACATCGTCGTGGTGGCATCGTGGGTGTGCCCGAAGTCGAACGTCATGGGCGCCGTCGTATGGACGAACATGCCGTAACCCCGGCTGCTCATAAAAAACGGCACCGGCTTGTACATGAGCTGGTGCTGCACGCCATGGGCATCGAAACTCCAAAGGGGGATCTTCTGTCCCCGCTTGTTGAGGCGTGTGAAGGATTCGCCGCATCCGAAGATTTTTTCGTCGGGTGCGAGGCTGAAGCTTGCCGCCACATGGCGGGCGAGGTCCGCCCCTCGGCGCACAAAGGAGAATGGCGTGGGTTGACGGTTGAGCAGTCCCGCACAGTCCCCGGGATGAACGGAAGCCGTTAGCGTTTGTCGCTGGGCATCGCGGAATTCAACCCGCCACGGGGACGGTCGGACAGTGATCACCCCGAAAGGGCCTCGGTATTCAAACGCGCCGTCCCTGGCCTTCATGGTCCATCCCAAATCCGTTGCAGGCGGATGGGCCAGCATGAGGGAAGGGGAGTCGGTTAATGGGCCGGGACTGGTGCCGATGCGCAAGCGGACGGTTCGCGGCGTGATAAAGCTGAGCGAAAAGGGAGACTCGGCCTCTTCGCCGTAGACCGGGGGAAACTCCCAGGAGGGCGACTTTTCGTAGGGGACCACCATTTGTCCGAAGGCCATTCTCGACTTCAGCCCGTAGCGGAGCCACCGCAAGGTGCCCTTGGTGCTTGCGGGATCAAAAGTGGGAGCCTCGCTGACTTGGAAGAAAGTATTCTCCAGCCCTTCAAAATCGCGGCTGATATCGGGGGGCTGATTAAGTAAAGAATCGCCGGAAATGCTCATGCTGGAGAGTTGAATATCAGGTCTTGATAGAATTACAAACTATTAGATCGATCAAAATTACCCTTTGGAAAGCTGGAATTCTCGCGGAAAACTCAAATTTTCAAAAAAGAGATTGCGGAAATTTAATCGATCATATAAACACAAACTATCGGAGTTTCTCAGTCAAATCCTCCCTTGCGGTCATCTGCTTTCCTAACCCCAAAGCTTCCCATGAAAAAATCCCCTTCGTTTCGTCATGTCTCCGCGCAACCCCTGCTTGGAGCGGTCACAGCCACCCTCTTAACTCTCGCGGTCCCTCTGCAAGCGGCTTCGAGTTCGTGGAGCAGCACCACCGCTGGAACCTGGAGCAACGCCGCGAATTGGACCGGCGGTAATGTGGCCGACGGCTCAGGCTCCACGGCGGATTTTAGCAACGTTAATATCACCGCGGACCCCACGGTGATCCACCTCGATTCCGCCCGGACGATTGGAAATCTAATTTTTGGCGATACCGACACCTCCAGCGCGGCGGGTTGGCTCTTGGATAACAATGGCACTGTGGCCAATATTCTGACGTTGGCGGGTGGCACGCCCTCTATTACAGTGAACACTTTGGGCGCGTCCAAGGCGGCCACCATCAGCGCGGTTATTGCCGGCACCTCCGGATTTACCAAGGCGGGGGCAGGACAGTTGACACTCACCGGCTCCAATACCTATACCGGCGTGACGACGATCAACGCGGGAACGCTTTCGGTTTCAGGCGGCAGCGCGATTGCCGATACCAGTGCGGTAGTGCTGGCCAATGTGGCGGGAGCGAGCTTCCAGGTCAGCGGAGCTGAAACCATCGGCTCTTTGGCGGGAGGCGGCAGCATCGGTGGCAACGTGAATATCGTCTCCGGCACGCTGACAACCGGGGCCGACAATACCAGCACCACATTTGCGGGCAATATTACCGGCACCGGCGGGTTCATTAAAAACGGTACGGGAACCATGATGCTCACGGGGACCAATAGCTATACCGGGTTGACCCAGGTGACCGGCGGTGTTCTCGATGTAGGAACCATCAGTGCCGGCAGCTTGACTAGCAACGGCGGCATTCTTCTGGGCAACGGCGGTATTATTCAAGGGAATGGTACGCTCACCCGCACCTTAAGCTATAACGGCACGCCTACTTCCAGCCAGATAGCCTCGGCGAGCGGCACTTCTTCTTCTGGCGGTTTCGCCGCGCGGGGCGGTCAGCTTACCGTCAACTTGAGTGGTGAGCTTCAGTTTACCGGTAACTATGCGTTTGGAACGGGCTTGGTTTTTGGCTCTTCGACTTCCGATAGCAAAGTCGTCTTCACCTCCGGTATCAATTTGGACACCTCCATTGGCAACACCCGCACGATTACGGTGAACTCTGGGGTCAATACGCTTGGCAGTACGGCGGAGATCACCGGGACCATTCGCTCAGGGGTAACCAATACGCTGGGGGTGGATGCCGGGTTGACCAAGGCCGGTACCGGCATCTTGCTCTTGAGCGCCTCCAATACCTACTCCGGGGCGACCATCGTCAATGCGGGATCGGTTCAACTTGGTAACGCCGCTGGCCTTGGCAGCGGCGGCGTTACCGCTTCCTCGGGTGCGGGTGGTGTCACCACCGGCGTTAACGGGGTTGGCGCCACGTTTGTTAACAACGGTACAACGCTGGACTTAAATGGCCAGACGAACGTCAACGAGGTGATTCAGATTATCGGCAGTGGCGTTGGGGGGAATGGTGCGCTGGTTAACAATAGCACCACTGCGGCCAGCATCGGCAATGGCGTGGCCGTCGTGACAATCTCGGCTGGTGCCAATAGCTCGCTGCCGACCATCACACTCAGTGGCGGTGGCGGATCGGGCGCGACGGTTGCTGCGGCCAGTTTTGGCGTAAGCTCCCAAAGTTTTACCATTGACGGGGGCAGCACCACTTATTCCGTGGCTCCGACGGTGACCATTTCCGGCGGCGGCGCCACCAGCACGGCCACGGGGGTGGCGGTGCTCGATGCCAATGGCAAGGTAATCGGGGTTACGATCACTTACCGGGGCACGGGTTATACGAGCGCCCCGACGTTGACATTCTCTGGGGGCACGGTTCTTTCTGCCGGTACGAACCCTTCCGCCACGGGCAATACAAGTTACTTCGTGGTGGATCCGCAACTTTTGAGTTCCGGTAGCGGTTATACCAGCGCCCCGACAGTGAGCTTCAGCAGCGGTACCGGGAACGTAGGCACGGCGACGCTGACCCAGGTTCTCTTGGGCGGCAATGCCTCCATTGGCGGCAGCGGGGATATGACGATCAATGCCGTGGTTTCCAGCACTTCGAGTTCCTATGGGCTGACCAAAGTGGGCGCGGGGACGGTGACACTCACCGGCTCCAACACCTACGCGGGCTCGACCACCATCAGCGGAGGCACGCTGGCGATCTCGGGCGGCAATGCGATTGCCGACGTGGGCGCGGTCATCTTGTCCAATTCGACCGGAGCTGCCCTCCTGCTCAATGGCAGTGAGACCATTGGTTCGCTGAGTGGCGGCGGCGCGGTTGGCGGCAACGTGGTTTTGGGCGGCAACACGCTCACGGTGAGCGGCACCACCAACACCACCTATAGCGGAAATATTTCAGGTGGCGGCGGGTTGACCAAAAATGGCACAGGCACCCTGACCCTCAGCGGTTCTAACAGCTATGATGGGGTGACCACGGTGAGCGGTTCCGGCAGCGTCTTGATCATCACCAACGGCAATGCATTGGGTAGCACCTTGGGTAATACCGTCATCTCGGGTACATCAACCAACTCGGCGCAGTTGCAGCTCAGCGGAAACATCAATGTTGCCGAAGCGCTGACCGTGAGTGGGGAAGGCACCTCGTTTAGCGGGGCGTTGCGCAGCACCAGCGGCACCAATACATGGAGTGGCGCGATTACGCTCGCTGGTGCCTCAGCCCGCATCCTTGCGAATGCGGGGGTTTTTAATCTGACAGGCGGCATTGCCAGTGGCTCTACCACGCTGTCGCTCGATGCCCAGAGCGGTGCCCGCATTAATATTACCACCACGGCTCTGAACCTTGGGTCCGGCAAATTCAACGCTTATGATCCTGGCATCATCAGCCTCGGGGTTACTGGCAATATTTTTAGCTATGTGACCATTGGTTACGCTGGCACGTTGCAAACAACGATGGCCAATGTGATGCCCACCACTGCTGGCGTCGAACTTGGCAGCGGTTCTGGAACCGCCGCATCGGGAGTATTCGATCTGAATGGCTTTAGTCAGACGATCGGCTGGTTGCGCACGGGCGCTTCGGCGCTTGGGCAAAGCGGCACACGCACGGTCACCAGCGCCAGCGCGGCAACCTTGACGATCAATCAAACCACCACCACCACCTATGATGGGGCCATTACCGGCGCGCTATCGCTGGTCAAGAGCGGCGCGGGAACCTTGAGCCTGACGGGCTCCAGCAGCTACGATGGCGTCACTACGGTGAGCGGCTCCGGTAGCATCCTGGCCATCAGTAACGCCAACGCCCTGGGCAGCACGGTGGGCAACACCGTGGTTAGCGGCACGGGCGTCAATTCAGCGCAGTTGCAGCTTAGCGGAAATATCTCGGTGGCCGAAGCCCTCAACCTTAGCGGCGAGGGGGTCTCCTATTCCGGTGCATTGTATAACGTAAGTGGCAACAATACGTGGAGTGGCGCGATTACCGTTGGCGGAGCCAGCGCCCGGATCAAGGCGGGCAGCGGGGTTCTCAACCTGACGGGAGGGATCACCAGCGCCTCCGGTGGCGTGACGCTGGACGCCTTAAGCGGCGCGCTGATCAACGTTACCAATACGGCGCTCAATCTCGGCACGAACAAACTATATATCAACGACGCGGGCATTGTGAGCTTGGGCGTCGCGGGCAACAGCTTCAGCTCGGCGACCATCGCGTACGCAGGCACCTTGCAAACCGCGACGGCCAATGCGATTTCCAGCACAGCGGCCATTGAGCTTGGGGCCGGGGCCGGGACTGCTGGCACCGGCACCTTTGATCTCAACGGCTTTGACCAAACCATTGGCGAATTACGCACGGGCAGCTCCTCGCTCGGGCAGACCGGCTCGCGGGTCGTGACCAGCGCCTCTGCGGCAACCTTGACGGTTAATCAGGCTACCACGAGCACCTACGACGGGGTGATTTCCGGTGCGCTTTCCCTGACCAAGAGCGGCACAGGAACCTTGAATCTCACCGGCTCGAACAGCTACACCGGTGCGACGCTTATCAATGGAGGCGTGCTGGCGGTCAATGGCAGCCTTGCGCAATCGAGTGCCGTCACCGTAGCCTCGGGCGGTACATTGGGTGGCAGCGGTACCGTGGGCGGCACGGTGAACGTCACCAGCGCTACCATTAACGGCAACGGCCTCGGGATGGGGGCCACAACACTTTCCGGTAACAGTACGCTCTCCGGGTACAATATCGCCAGCAGCGTAACCGTGACCGGCGGCTCCACCTCGTTGACCGGCACCACTCATTCCACCAGCGCGCTTATCGTCTCCGCAGGGGCCACGCTCAATGCCAACGGCACTATCGGCGGGAGTGCGAATGTTAGCGGCATGCTCAAAGGCAACAGCACAGTGACCGGCAACCTCGCTCTGACTAGTGGCACGCTTTCTCCCGGAAACAGCCCTGGCATCACCACGGTTGAAGGCAACTTTACCATGGATGCTGCCTCCAAACTGGTGGCTGAAGTGAGCGGATTGGTGGCGGGAGTTTCCTATGACCAAGTTCAGGTTAGCGGAAACGTTTCCCTTGCCGGAACGCTGGATCTTACCACACTTAGCGGGTTGACGCTGGGCAATACAATCACCCTCATTGACAATACCGGCAGCGGCACCACGAGCGGGTACTTCGCCACGATTCTCACCAGTGGAAGTGTCTATTCCGTCAGTGGTTCCGGTAGCGCCTATACCTTTACGGTGGGTGGCACGATCTATGTGCTTAACTATGCGGCCAACGCCGATCTCGATGGGCAATTCAACGACGTCACCTTGACTGTCGTGCCCGAGCCATCTACGTGGGCGATCATTGCTTCGGGCATGGGGATGCTCGTGGGCCTCCAGCGGTTCCGCAAGAACCGGCTGGAGGCCTGATGATCGCGATTCTGATTCTCTTGTTAAACTAACACCTTCAAATATATGAACACATTGACCTCTTATTCACGATTCACCCTGAGCTGTGTCCTTGGCCTGACGGCGCTCTTGATGGGATCACTTTCAGTTCAAGCTCAGGACAAGGCTCCCGCTTCATGGCCCGTTCCCACGGATGCCAGCAGTAACTGGAAAGTGGTCGCCGGGCACGACACGGATGCCGCCAAGGCGGGCGTGCAAGCGGGTGCGGAGCCGGGTGTGCTGGAGTTTCGTTATGGGTTCCTGGGGGATGCTGCCCTGGCTTTTGCCTATAACGAATATGTGTACAACGGCAGCCCCGAGTTTGCCGCAATGCCGAAATTTGTGACCTTGGAGATTAAGGAACCTGCAGGCAGCGGCGGGCGTGCGGTGGCTTTTCGATTTGAGGATGCCGCTGGAACGAGATTCCACTGGGGTTTTCCAATAAAAAGTTCGTCCGACTGGCAACCGTACCGCATTGAGCTGAAGCAAAGCGGAGGCGGGTTCTCTGCCTGGAACGCAGACGTGCGGGACGCCTCGGGCAAGCTCGTGGTCAAACCCTTTGACGTGGTGCCGCCCGTGAAGTTTCTCGGCGTGGTGATCGACCGCAAATCTCCGGGCGACAAAAGCAGCGGAACCGTTAGTTTCAAGGGACTCGCGATTGTGGAGTAGAGGGTTCACCGGATTTCGAGTAAGCATACCTTTTGTTAATGAAATTTTCCTCCCAGTTTATAGCGTTCTGTGTCGCGGTGGCGTTTTGCTGCAACGTGTGTGGAGCTGACAATGAAACGGTGACGGTCGATTTTTCCAAGAATGACGGCCCTGTTACAGGGCGTGCCTGCGGGTTGCTGCATTCGGTCGCGGCGGATGCGCCCGGGGATGAGATGATCGCTCCGCTCAAGCCTCGCATGTGGCGGTTCCGGGCCTTCCGCTGCAAGGAAACCGAAAAGATGCCGGTTCTTTATCCAAGGTTGAAGAAACTCGGCGTGAAGCACTTTCAGGTCATCCTTTCCGACGAGTTCGGCTATTCCAAAACCGCTCAGTGGCCCGGAGATGGCGATTCGTGGTCAGCGTGGGACCGGCAGGTTCAGGCGGTGCTCGATACGGTGAAAGAGAACGGATTTTCCGTCCAGTACGACATTTGGAACGAGCCCGACAGTTCGACATTCTGGCCGCGCGATCGCCAGCAATTTTTTGACCTCTGGAAGCACACGGTGGAACTGATCCGCGCAGCCCAGCCCAAGGCCGTCATCGTGGGGCCGAGCGCGGCTTGGTTTAAAATGGAATGGATGAAAGATTTCCTTCTTTTTGCCAAAGCCAACAATGTGCTGCCCGATGTCATAAGCTGGCACGAAAACCATTCCGACGGCGTTCCCTATTCCTACTTGAAACCTCGGATAGCCGAAGTTAGGAAGTTTTTGGCCGAAAACGAAATCCCCATCACCCGGTTTTCGATTAATGAATATCTTGGGGAATACAACGTTGATCTTCCGGGCTCCATTGTCGGATATTTTGCAGCTCTCGAGGACGCAAAAGTGGAAAGTGCGGCCCACTCCGGCTGGCAGGAAGCCGGTACGTACTATGTGTGCGATCTGGTCAGCCTGGATGGTTTGCTGGATTCCAAAACCTTGGAACGACGCGCCACATGGTGGGTTTATAAAGCCTATGCCGATTTTTCAGGTCAGCTCTTTGAGTTGAAGCCAAGTGCCACGGTGCAAGGGCTGGCATCCTGGGATGGTTCAAACAAAACGGGGCGCATCCTTCTGGGGCGATGGAAAGGCGGCGACGAGCCGGTACGCCTGGTATTGACGGGACTGGACAAAATTGGGTTTCGAAAAAAAGATGCCGCTCTGCAAGTTCGGGTTGATCGGATCATCCCTTCAGGCTGGAGCGCCTCCAGCGGGCCAAAGCAGGAAATGGATTGCGTGATCAAGCGAACATCCCGCGATGTCGAATTGACGCTTCCCGCCCTGGGGCGTAACGATGCCTGTTCCATCGTTATTACCGAAGTGCCTGCCCAAAAATAACGGTCCTTCAACGTTTCTTTTTATGCAAAATGGTTGTTTGTCGATGAAACGGAAATCTCTGCACCGGCTCGGTTGGGGCTTTGTCTTTGTATTCATTTTCTGGGGGACAGTGAATACATACGCTCAGACAATAGAGACCGCCGAGCCGGTGCCGCTGTATCTCTGGCGGCCCGGGGGCGGTCCGGATACCGATGCTAGTCAGTTGAACGTGCAGACGGTCCCAAAAAATGGAGAGTCGGATTTTACTTATGCGTTTCTAGGCGTAAAAGGGACATCGCCCTGGGGTTTCGGCTATGCGGAATATATCTGCGAGAAAAGCCCGCAGTGGGCGGCTCTACCCCGCCAGGTAAAGGCTGAAATCAAATTCAAAGACCCGAATATGAACGGGGATGGCCCGCGCCTCGTCATCATTCGTTTTCGCGATGCCACGGGAACGGTATTCCAGTGGAATCTGGCGAAAGTAAATTCGACGGAATGGGCTGCCTATACGCTTCCGCTAAAGCAAGGGCGCAACGGTTTTGTTAGCTGGAATGATGGGGTAAAGGATTCGGCGGGTCATGTGGTTTCCTCTCGCACGGGGGCCGAGGTGGTTGGGCCAGTCCAGTTGTATAGCTTGCTGATTCATTCTCAGGCTTCGGGAGATAATGGGCGTGGAATCGTGAGTATCAAAAATCTTCAAATTGAGGAGTAACGACATCAATAGCATCGCCACGGTCGGCAAAACCTGCTTTCCTGCCCAGAGGACGCCCCGCTTTTTCTTGTGAATAAATCTTCCGACCCTGCAGAGCAAGCCGACGCTTCCCAAGCGCCGCTTCAAACGGCCTCACCAGTCGCTCCCAAGCTATTTCGAGCGGGCACATTGGTCTATACGCGTCTGGGGCTCTTGACGCTTTGCGGTTGGCTGTTGTGGGGGGATTTTGTTTTCAACTTCATGGAAGTGGTGGTGTCGTCGTTTCTGCCTCTCAAGCTCAAGGGGATGGATGCGCCTGATTGGCTGGTGGGCATGGTGCTGACCACGGTTCCCTCGATCCTGGGCATGTTGACGAGCCCGTTTTATTCGGTGGCCAGTGATCGCACCCGCACCCACATGGGCCGACGGATTCCCTATTTGCTGATCATGACCCCCGTGGTTGCGCTGCTGTTGGTGATGATTGGCTACAGCGATCAAGTGGGCCTCTGGTTGCAATCGATACGGCCTGCGTCCTCCGCATTGAGCGCGCTGTGGCTGGCGGCAATCTTGGTCACTTTTTTTTCGCTATTTAACGGGTTCATGGCGTCGTCGTATTTCAGCCTTCTCAACGATGTGGTGCCCCCGGAAATGATCACCAGGTTTCTGGCGGTGTTCCGAATCGTGGGTATCGCCGCAACGTCGTTGTTTCAATACTACTTTTTCGGCTTGGCGCGGACTCACATGGCCGAATTGATTGCCGGGAGTGGGGTTCTCTATGGCGTGATGTTTATGGCCATGTGTCTGTGCGTAAAGGAAGGAGCCTATCCGCCGGCCGTTCAAGATGCGCAGGTCGGCGGTAAATGGATGAACCACGCCAGAACCTACATCAAAGAAGGTTTTGGGGTGAAGGTTTACTGGTATCACTTTTTGGCGATCACCTTTTGGAATCTGAATTTTGCCATTTCGTCATTTCGCGTTTTCTTTGCCGAGTCCGTGGGGTTGGGGCTGGATGAATACGGTAAACTGATGGGGATCGCCGGAGTGGCCAGCGCTCTTCTGCTGTATCCCGCGGGAGTGCTGGGCGACCGCTGGCATCCGGTGCGCACCATGACCCTCGGCGTCGTCATGCTCATCGTTGTCGTGCCGATTCAACTGGTTTTTGTAATATTCAGTATTCCAGCTTCATGGGGGCCTGCACTCTATATGACACTTTTTGTGTTACACATTTCAGTTCAGGCGATGGTGAATGCCTCGCTTCTACCGCTGCAAATGAAGCTTTATCCGCGGGATCGATTTGCCCAGATCAGTTCCGCCGCGGGGATCATCCAAGGAGTGGGGGCAATGAGTGGCGGTGTCTTAGGCGGCTTGTGGCTGGATTGGCTTAAAGGGCACGAGACCGTGCCGCTGTATCACTATCGCTACCTTCCCGTTTGGATGAGTGGCTCCCACATCGTCTGCCTTGTGTTCATGGGCCTGCTTTACCGGGAATGGAAACGGCTGGGCGGAGACCGTGATTATGTAGCGCCGTGACTTTTGAATCAGCCCCGTATTTTTTATGAGATCACTTTCTTTGAAGCTGAACGGCCTTTCTCTCAAATTACTCTTCCCGGAGGATGCTCCCGCGAAGATCTATTTTCAAGAAGAGGGAAAGTCGGGGCCGGATGCTAATATCCTCAAGTGGATGCAACTGGTGGAGATTCAAGCCACGGGGTTTAATCAGGACGACCACCACGCCAATAAATATACCGGAACGGACCCGGGGTTTCAACTGCGATACGCCAGTCATCATCGCGAGCGGACTCCGCTTGGACCGAAAATTGAGATCCACCAGACAGGGGCCGGACTAGTCGTCACCTCGCATTTGCAGTTTTTGGGCAAGCTTCCGCTGTTTCGTTCGTGGACGACGGTGGAGAATCTTGGCCCGAAGGAGATCACCCTGGAATATGTGAGCAGCTTTGCCTTGGGGGGGATATCTCTTGGCGGCAAGGCCCCGTGGGGCCGCAAGATGATCCTGCATTTGCCCGACCATGGTTGGTGCGGAGAATGCCAGTGGCGTTCGGGGGCACTGAGGGATTTCGGTCTTTCGCAAAACTACATGGGGACCGAGCCCGCCGGTTTTGGCTCGTCGCGTATTTCGATATCCAGCCAAGGCACATGGTCCACCGAGGGGCATTTGCCCATGGGTGCGCTGGAGAATACGGAGACCGGCGAGACTTCGTTTTGGCAGATCGAGCACAACGGCTCCTGGCATTGGGAGGTGAGCGACATAGCCTACGAGCTTTATCTTCGCGCATCCGGCCCCACCTACCGCGAGGGGTTGTGGAGCCGCCATTTGAAATCCGGTGAGAGCTTTGAAAGCGTCCCGTGCACCTTTGGCCGCGTCCCGGGAGGTTTACAGGAAGCGCTCAGGGCGCTTACCCAAGCCCGACGCATTCTCCGCCGTCCGCATCCGGATCTGGATGCCCTGCCGGTGATTTTCAACGACTATATGAATTGCCTGGTGGGCGACCCGACCACTGAAAAACTCCTTCCGATCATTGACCATGCTGCGCGCGCGGGATGCGAGTATTTTGTGATTGATGCCGGATGGTATGCCGGGGTGGGGGAGAACTGGTGGAGCACGGTGGGAGAATGGCTTCCGTCGGCGACCCGCTTTCCCAACGGCATTCGGGAGGTGCTCGATGTGATCCGCAGTAAGAAGATGATTCCCGGCTTATGGCTGGAGATCGAGGCGATGGGCATCGGCTGCCCGCTTGCAGCCAAGGCGCCGGATGCGTGGTTTTTCCAGCGCCAGGGAAAGCGGCTGATTGACCATGGCCGCTACCAGCTCGATTTCCGCAACCCGGAGGTGCGGGCTCATGCCGACGCCGTGGTAGACCGCGTGGTGCGCGAATACGGAGCCGGGTACATTAAGATGGATTACAATTGCAACGCCGGACCGGGCACCGACTATGCCGCGGATGCCAGCGGTGAAGGCTTGTTGGAGCATAATCGGGCTTACTTGAATTGGGTGCGCGAGGTTTTTCATCGTTATCCGGATTTGGTGATTGAGAATTGCGGCAGCGGCGGGATGCGGGAGGATTATGCGCAGATGAGTGTGCACAGTCTCCAGTCCACCTCGGATCAGACCGACTATCGTCTCAACGCGGTGATCGCGGCGGCAAGCGCCTCGGCGGTTACCCCCGAGCAGGCGGGTGTGTGGAGCTACCCGCTCAAAGACGGAGATGAAGAGGAGACGATCCTTAATATGGTGAATGCGCTCTTGATGCGGGTTCACCAAAGCGGCCGGATTCATGAAATCTCCAAACGCCGGTTTGGTTTGGTTCAAGAGGGGATCGCGCTTTACAAAGCCATCCGGGGAGACGTCGGGCGCGGATTGCCGTTCTGGCCGTTGGGTTTGCCGCGCTTTGGTGACGGATGGTGCGCCTTCGGGCTGGATGTGGATGACAGCAGTTACCTTGCCGTTTGGCGTCTGGACAGCGATGAGATGCGCGGGACGCTTCCCCTCAAACAATGGGCGGGAAGGATCATCAAGGCTGAATGCATCTATCCCTGTTCCAAGCCGGTGCCGCTGACGTGGTTTGCGGACAACGCCTTGCTTGAGGTTATGATGCCTCAAAAATATTCGGCCCGTTTGATAAAAATTCGGAAAGCCTAACCGTGAGGCTTTCCGAATGTTAGATGGCTCCTAAAGAGAGGCGCGCCAGTTGGCGATGGCCTCACTCGTGAGAAGTGCGCGGCGATATACGCGTAGCGCGAGGACCGTCGCTGTGTTTACCGAGGCGGTTTCCCTGCCATTGGTATGCTTGAGCTGCGGGCTGAATCGCCCCCAGCCAAACTGCCGCTCTTCGCCACCGTCCAAGAACTGGCCGTCAACGATGGCGGAAATTAGGTGCGGGCCTCCGTCCACGACGAGGACGACATGGTGGCGTTGCCCTTCGGTAAAAATCGCGGCTTGGGAAGTCCAGGTGCATCCGGTTTCGCCGTCGTTCATATAAAGCGAGAGGCGTCCTCCTGTCTGGAGGGCGATTTGCAACCCTTGTCCGCTTGAGCTTAAGGTATCTAGTAATACCTGATTCGAGGTTGCGGGCGCAACTTCAAGAGTGGCCTCGATGGAGAACCCCGTGCGGGTTGGAATGCCGGGGCGGTCTTCGCTCGATTCGTCGGGAACAAAAAAGTCGTTGAATCGCGGGAACGCAATCTCGGGCTGAAGCGCTTCGCCTTGAATGTCGAGAGCCAGTTCGTCACCGGCTATCTCGCAACTTTCATGCTGGGAGAAGAGCTTCTCCAGCATCCGTCCGTCGAGTTGATGAAGGCGGGCGATTGTCTTTTGCGTTTCGGTTACGAAATAGTGGCCGCCTTCCTCCACGAGATCCGGGTAACTCATTCGCGTGAAGGGATCATCGGCGTAGAGGATGATTTCCGGCTGGCTCCATTCAATTTCGAGGCCGTGCGGCGTTGGAACTTCCCGGCCCGCCGTTAGCCATACGGGGTTGCGGTAATTGTAGGCATTCCAATCCCCGCGCGCCGCTGTACCGCCGCCGTTGTTGTGAAACCAGTAAAGGAAACGCCCGTTTTCACAACGCCAGACGAAATTGGCGGCCCGTGGATGTTTGATAAGCCGACCTCCGGAAGTATAGCTTTTGTAGGCGGGCGGAGCCCAGGTTTTGCCTTTGTCCCGGCTATAAGTGCAGACCGGATAGCCGTCGATCGAGCGGTAAACGCAATAGAGCGTGCCATCGCTGAGTTCAACGATGCTCTGCTCTTCCGCAATACGTCCGCCGCCGTTGGGAGTGCGCAACCCAACGCCTCCCTCGGGAAGCGTTTCAAAGCGGATTTTTCCGGGAATGCGCTCGTGCAAAATGTTGTCGCTGCAAAGCAATGCGCCTTCGGATTGCGCAAAAAAGCCGTCTCCCATCGCTGCAATCTTGATATGGGGGAGATACACCTTTCCTGCGCTGCTGACGAAAGGCCGTCCAACGTTCCAGAACATCTTGAGCTTGCCCTGGTAAAGGTTGCCGCGATCGATGTCGAAATCCCGGATAGCTATATCATAGCGCTGAGGGGACCATGAGCGTCCGTGGTCGTCGGAATACTTGAAGACGTAATGGCCGAGGGAATCCACCCGGGTGAAGGGGATGCCCAGCTCGCTTTGGACTTCCTTTACTCCGTCGGTATTGTGGTTGTAAAACGCATAAATGCGACCCGACGGAACCTTTAGTAATACCGCATAAGAGGATTCTGGGCCGTTGGCTGGTTCGATATCCACCAAGTCGCACCATGTTTTCCCCTGGTCGGTGCTGCGTTGCGCGGTGATGTGCTGACCTCGCTCGCCCTCCTTGCCGCTGCCGGTGGTCATCACGGCGACCCAGGCCCCGTCATCGGCTTTAACAATGTAAACTTGGTCGCAGTACGTTTCGCCGGGAACGGGCAGGCCGGTGGTAATCAGGCGTGGATCGCTGGATGGCGTGGGCATTATGCTTGGGCGGGGTATTCGTGGCAAAGATAGCAACGGCGGGGTTCATCTTCAATAATGGTGGGAAAACGCAAGGCCCAGTCGTCGATAAAGACGTTGTCACACCAGTCATCGCATACCGAGGAAACCTCGCTGCTAACGGAATAACGGACATCGCCAAAGAGCATGCCTGTCCCTGCTTCCGCCCAGAATTGGTGGTAGGTCTTGGGCGTGATGGTGAGGCTGTCCCCCGGGCGGAGGCGAATTTCGCTTCCGGAAGCAACCTGATGCCTTTTGCCGTCGATCTGGACTACGATATTGTCCGAGCCGGGCTTGCCATCAGCCCCGACCGAGCGCAGCACCACGATCACGTTGCCCCCCGCGCGGTTCACGATGTCCTCGCGTTTCGAACGGTGGTAATGCATCGGGGAGCGCTGTCCGGTCGGCTCGATCAATAGTTTTTCCGCATAGGGCTTGGGGTAGCGGGAGTCGTTCGTGCGGCCATTGCGCAGGGTGAAAAGGGTGCGGCCCAGTTCATGAAAGCGGCCGCTGCCGAAATCGGTGACATCCCAGCCGAGCATGCAATCGCGGACCTCCTGCATTTCATCGCCTGCCTTTGCCCAATCCTCCACGGACCAGGAGGCGAAGGGGGGCAGCGCAATATTGGCTGCGGCGAGCACCTCACGGGCGGTCTCCACCGAGCGGTTGATCGTCGATCTTAAAAGAGTCGCGGCTTGGGCTGGCGGTGTGGCAGCGGAAATGGATGGGGCGGATTTAGTTATCATAAGTATAGAAACGATATGATCGATCATATAGCATTGACTATGGTCGAGGTTCAAGTATTATCCATCTGTTTTGATAAAAATGATCGATCATAATTCGATTTCGGTTTTCTTGCTGCCCGATATCTCGTCCCGGATGAAACCGGTTTGCCTTGTAGCGTTGCTTCTGGGGCTTTCGTTTGCCGGTGCGCTTGGCGAAGTTCGTTTGCCTGCGATTCTATCCGACCACATGATTCTTCAACGGTCGCCTGCCACTCGCGTTTGGGGAATCGCCGATCCTGGAGAACAGGGCTTGAAGGTTTGGCCCGAGAAAATTCCGGCCCCCATTGCCATGCGTTACGGATGGGCGGATACCCCGACTTGCAATCTTTACAATGGCGCGGGACTCCCCTCCGCTCCGTTCCGAACGGACAATTTTCCAGCCGCTCCAGTCAACGCAAAATTCTAATCGATCATTTCGCTTGACTAAGATTTCAACCCAACAACATAGTAAGTAGCTAAACTAAGTGAACATCAAAACTCCAGCCCAGAGTGAGCCCCTAAATCAAAGCCTTGGATTTGAAACTCAGGCGGTACGGTTATTCCGTTTGCTTGAGATTGAAATCCTAAGCGGCAAACTCCAGCCTGGGCAAAGGTTGCTTCGGCGCGAACTCTGCAAGCGTTTCGGATTGAGCCAGGCGACTGTTTCCGAAGCTCTATGGCGACTTGAATCGGACGGCATGGCGGAAAGTGCTCCGATGTATGGCACTCGCGTCTCGCCGATCACGACGGAAAAGCTTAACGACGAGCTGGCGCTGCGCGAGGCTCTGGAATGCCAGATCGCCCGCATCGCGTCCGGGTGCATCAAGCCGAGTCATGTTCCTCGCTTGGAAGAGCTGGCTGACCAGGTGGACAATCTGATTGTGCAGGGCACGGATTATTCCATGAAGAATATGCAGATCCACCAGGAGTTTCACCTTGAGCTTGCCCGCCTAACCGGCAGTGCCTTGTTGCTCCGGGAGTTGGAGCGTTCCTGGCGGCGGCATTTCATGTTTTTTAGTTGGGTGAGCGCCAAAGTGTGGCCCAGCCCTCCCCGGTGGCATCGCCTTTTGCTCGAAGCGATTCTGACCGGAAAGGCGGATATCGCCGAGCGGGCGATGCGCAAGCACGTCCTTTTTGGCAGCAAACACCAAGTCAAGGTGTTGGAAAAGATTCAGGTCGACGGGCAGGAAACGCCCTAGCGGTCGCCTGAGTTCTGGAGGAACCGGGCTCTCGTGGCCATGTCTTGGTATTGGCTCCACGATTTCTGATATTCCGGAGGAAGGGGCAAATCCGTTGGCGTCGGTCCATATTGGAACAAATACGTTTGGTGGTGAAACCGGTAAACCAGCGGGAATTTGGTACGCACGCTGATCCACGCCTCAACCGTACCCGCTCCATCGAGAACGTAGTGATGGCAGGGCTCTTTTCCAATCACGGCAAGCCCTCTGTAAGCGCCAAGGTTAATCCATGAGAACGCTTCCCATCCGGCCATGACTTGGGGGTCGCCGACGCTGATTGCGAAGTCCTTTTGCAAAGCTTTGTAATCCACAACCATCACGTTTTTTCCGCTACTGTCGAAATCCAGCATCATTTCCCCGGCAAACCAGTAGTCCCGTTTTTGACCGTTGTGAAAAGTCTCGATGGCGTGCCTATAGATGCCAAATTTGACGGAATCCACCCGGACCGGTGCCCATGGAGACACGGCTGAGGCGTCCGGGGTTATGTTTGGGGCCTCTTCTCCGGCGGTCTTGATGATCACGGACCATTGCAACCGGTCTGGCAGCGGCGCAACATAGGGCGCCTGCGGAGGTGCGTCTGCGGCAGGTTCGGCGGCCAGCGGCAGCTCTGCAATCCACGCAAGAGCAAGTGCGGCACCGATACGCGCGCAGGAAGTCAAAAATCGGGAGTTCATTCGTTTACAGGTTCAAGTTGCAAATCAACGACTTCATTGGTGAATCGGTCAATGGCAATGTGAGCCCAGTAATGGCGTTCCCCATCGACGGTGAACTTGGTCAGATCTCTTTGCGCAATGGCGCTGGGGCTATAGCGGCCAGATTGGGCGACGATATCCACCAATAAATTCCACGTGCGGGTCTGCCCCACGCTGGCCAGACCGCGAATGACGGCTTCCCGAGTCGTTTTGATAAGAGGTGTTGCGGTCGTGCCCGCCGTGCCGGTGACGGAAAGGAAGGCCGTAGCTAACTGGGATGAATCCAGCAACGGCCCGGTGGTGCCGGTGGTGAACGCAACCAACTGCTGCGCCAGGCTTTGGGCGTCCGCCGCGCTGAGTGGTATTTTGCCCACCGGTTCCTGAATCACCCCGCCGAGGGCCGCTTGCAAACAGGTCGCAAGACGGCTGTTGAGGTTAATCTTTCCCGCGGCGACCGCCCCTTCATCTGCCAGAGAAAAGAGATCAAGGAGAGAGGCATCGGCGCTTTGGCTGGTAAAGAAATCCAGGGTGCGCCACGGGTCATCCCGGAACGCGTAACCCAGTTCCGCCACGCTCTGGAAGGGGCGATTGAGAATCACGGGGCGATCGGCCGCGTTTTCAAAAGGGTTGCCTCCGCTGGTGCCTGAGGTCAAGCCATAGAGCCCACTATCTGCCCAGCGCTGGACTCCGTCGCGGTCGGGATAACCGGAACACGTCGAAGATGTGGTGACCTTGTTGGGGCTGGAATTGCGGGCCAGCCAGGCGGGGAAGTAGAAGGCGCCTTCGTAGGGGGAGACCAGCGTTGGGTCATAAAAAAGACGGGGTATCTCCTGCGCCCCGATATTGGGGGTAAGCATGCTGCCGGAAGTATAAATGGCATCACTGGCGATGGAACTGACGCTTGAGGCTGGGCTGTGGCCTGCGCCATAGCCACAGGGTTGAGTTGAAGGCCACAGGCTCAAATTGGCAGCGCCGTAATTCGCGTCGTATTGCCATTGGTTAAAGCGAATGCTTCGTGGGTCGCTGGTAAAATTGGTGCTGCCATAGATGATGCGGTTTGCCCCCGAAAAAGTCACATAGGAGGAACTGCTGAGCTTGGCTTGCCATGCCGTGGCCCAGGCCGCCGGAGTGGCCGGATAGGGGCTTTGGGTGAAGGAAAAAAGAAGCGGCCAGTTGATCCCCCCTTTAATAGACGTTACCGGGTCATTGATCCCGGAGTTGAAGGAATAAGCGATCCATTGGTTCGAAGAATTTTGAAATTCCAGCGACATCTGGACCGGATTATTCTGGTCGTAGCTGCTAAAGAACCGGACCACGTTCCAGGTATCCGTGCTCGAATAAGAAGTAGGAACCGCGTGGGTTCCCGTGCCGGTGTGGACTGTCGGGTCGGTGTTCAAAACGAAGTCGGGCATGCGATAGGCGAAATAGCTGGTGCCCCCCAGCAAAGGGGTGGTGCTCCATCCCGGCGCGGTGGTTGATAACGAGGTGAAATCACTCGTGGGCAGAATATAACCAGTGGAGGCGTAAGCCGAGCCGCTCGTAACCGAAGCGGGAAATTCATAGCTGGCATCTATGGCGAATTTGGAAGCAGGAATGCCGTTATAGCCTTGGTTGGGAGGGTATTTGGAAGGATCGGCCCACTCATTGCACATGAGGAACGATCCTTTAAGATGGATGCGGACCTTTGGCACTGAGGTGGGCGTCTCAACGAGCCGATTCGGGTTCCACAACTGCCATACAAAATAGGACTGTAACGGAACCGAGGGAAGGGGCGCATTTGCGGCAAAGCCGAACACGGGCTTGAAAGCGTTGATCAACGGCAGATTCTCAATGCCGGTCGCGCGCCAATACGGAGTGCCCCCCGCGGCATTGTATTCGATCACCGTGGGGAAAGAGTCCGTGTCATATTGGTCAATAATGCACGCCCCGATCCGCAATACTTGAAGTGTGAGTTTCTGCTGATGAGTGCTGGGGTAATTGACACTGCCGCCTCCGTCGACAGCAAGCGATCCCTGCAATATCCCAGCTTGGAGAAGCTCGAAGAAATTCGGCTCCCGGTTTTCCGAGGCAACTTGATCCAGCGTTTTGATGCTGCTCTGGATGCTGGTGGCGAGCGATCCCGTGTAGGTCCAAATGCCGGCAGTCTTGTTCCATTGCAACCCGAAGCAGGCGTGAACGGCTTCTTCATACCCTGCTAACGGACCTGAGGGCGTCAGCCATTTAATCCTGGCAAGCGAAAAGCGGCGTTGCAGCAAGGGTTGGCCCTGAACGACCTTGTAGTTATTGAGGTTCCCCGAATCGTCGTAATGCGTCAGCGTGGTGGTGCCAGTCACCATTGCTCTCACACTGAGAACATCGCGATTGAGAGCGGCCGCAGTGGTGCCCGAGGTGAGGTAGGTGTAGGGAGCGGTGTAGTTCGTCAGCGGCCTCCAGCTTGGTGCATTGAGGGTGCGGGTGAAATGGGTCAGGTACTGGAGCGCGGTTGAAGGGAACCCAGCGCGGCTTTGGAAGGCAATCAACTCCTGACGGCTCAAGAATGCCTGATCGCTGAAGCCGTTCCAAAGGGTGCCAGTCGTGTTCAGAAATCCGCTCGTATTGGAGACGACGGCATTGTAGTACGGCGTGGCAGAGTGGAAGGAAAAATTGCCAGGGAACGAACCTGATGCCTGAGCCGATGCGTAATTGCGCCAGCCCACAATGTTATCCATCTGGAGCTGAGGAAAACTGATGGGTGGGGTGGCGTTCGCCAGAGCCGTGGTGAGATCGGAATAGGAAAGGGAACCTTTATAGCCTTTTTGACTATCAGAGGTTCCCGTGGGAAATCCCACCACATTGGCATCGAGCAAGCCGCCCTCGTCGTAAATAACATAGGCATAGCGGCCAATGACGGTATTGGTGGGGGTGGTGAGCACTTGCGGGCCCTGGTCGGTGACAGTCACCCAATAGGGAACGATTGCGGTGAAAGCGGCGACAGGGTCTGTTTTGTCATTGGTGGTGTCGGCCTTGGGAATCAGGTAGTGTTTGTTCCAGCGAGAGCCCGAGATGCTTCGGCCATTGATCGAGGCCGTGGTGGAACTGACGCCCGCGGAACCGGCTCCTGTTCCGACCCGCGATCCGTCCAGCATTTGAAAGGCAAACTGCGAAGATCCGCTTCTCCGGACATAATTAGGAATGGCATCCAGCGTGGCGGCGGTGGCATCTCGCGTGGGCAGCATGTAGGCCGTTGCAGCTGCGGTGCCACCTGGCGAACGAGGCTGGTAAGTGGTGACGTTGTTGATCGTCATGGCGGTCGAGCCCATGAGGATCTCTTGTTTCAAATCTCCCAGGATGATATTCGCTGCGCTTAAAGCCAGTTGATCCGCTTTAGCTTGGGAAAAGCTGCTGTTGGCCAGTTGGCGGTCGGTGACCGTCCGGGAAAAGAAAGCAACGATCAAGCCGGTGGAAAGAACAATGAACCCCAGAATAATGATGAGTGCGATACCTTGCTGACGCTTGGGGAAAGGTAGATTCATTTTACTGGGGGGTGGTGGCTAAATAAAAGAACCTGCCGTACACACGAATGGACGAAGCTACAGGGCGGGGAAGGGGGCTTGCGTTAATTTTGCTTTGCCACTGAGTTTCAAGATCGCCGGGTTTCATTCCCTCGGCGAAATCCTCCATTTGTCCCGCCAGGGTGTTGAGCTGATCCTGGGTGATGAGATTTCGACTACGGGGATCGATCACCGCGATGACGACCGCAATGGCGGCCACATCCCGGAGTCCATTGATCCCAGTGCTGATCGTTGGATCCCATGGTGTGGCGCTGCAAACACCGTTTTTGAGAAAGTAGAAATACTCGAAGCGGAAGACCTGTGGCCCGATGGTTTCGAAATTGCTGTCGGTGGCGGCGGAGTTTGTGATGGCAGGCCAGGTGAGCGCGATAGTTTTCGGCAGGAAAACCATGGGGGCTTCCGCGCCCGAGGCACCGTTCCAAAGAAGGCCTTTGCCGAGCCGTTCAAACTGGAGGTTGGTATTGATGCGGTAGGCCACCAGCGAGACTGGGCTGGGCGAACCGTTGGAATAGCCGGGCACTTCGCTAAAGAAGGCTAGCAAGTCGTTGCCCGCCTGCGGTGTGGTCTGCTTGACCTTTAGCAAATAGTCAACATCGCCGCGTCTAACCATTCGCGTGAAGTCCGTGTTCAGCCGGTCCAGAAGAACGCGCGCCTGCTCATTGGCATCCATGTTTTTGGTGGAGAAAACCGTCACGACAGCGGTGCTGTTGACGAGCTGAGTCACCATCACCACGAGCAGCGAGAGAACGGCGATCGAGACCAATAGCTCAAGAAGCGTGAAAGCTTTGCGCTCGCCCCTCAACGAGACGTTGTCGGATCGCGGCTCCATATTAGTTTCGATCCAGGGCGCAGAAGGTTTCCATCACTCCTGAGGCCGATGCGGTCTCAAGTGAAGCGGGCCAACTCGCCCGCAGGCGAACGAACGTTGCTGTCTTCGCCGCGCTGCCGTTGGCACAGAAAGAGACCGTGATCCGGTAACGGGCCGCCTCGGCGGAGCCCAGGCGCTCCCCGCTTTCGGAAAAATAGAGGGTGGTGTCGCCTGGAGCGGCGGCCACGGGGTTGGCTGGAATTTGGATGGCGAATTGCGGGGTTCCTGCCGCTTGGCCGCGCGGAATGGTCCGCGGCGTATTGCGAAGATCGGAAATGACCGCCGAAAGAATCCCGTTGGCCACTGTCTGTTCGCGCGCGGTCTTGTGGCTGGTGATGCCGACAGGCAACAACCCGAAAACGGTGATAAGACAAAAGGCGGCGATGCCGAGCGTCAGCGTGATTTCAACAAGAGAAAAGGCATCCGCGCCAGAGCCGGTGGACTTCATCGCCTGTAGACTTTTACATTTCCGCCGATGCCGGTGATTTGAACCGCGACGGTATTTTGGCTATTACCCGTGACGGTCGCGCCATGTGCGGACTGTAGGCCGATTTCCACCACGGGCTTCATGCTAAGGGTGCTGTTGATGATATTTTCGCCACGGGGGTTGAACTGGATTGTTTTGACAAAGGTATATTGGGGCGTGGAGGTGGCGGCACCTACCGGATACGAAAAGGGATAGCGGGTTGAGTCTGGAGGATTGCTGCCGCCGATCCGCGCGTCGTTTGAGCCCACCGCCGGACGCGTATCGAAGGTATCGCCAGTACCTAAGCCATCGGCAAACGAGGCCAGGTGGGCGTTTTCTATTTTGATGAGCCGGTTGAGTTGATTCAGGCTACCCGGAGTAAGCGGATGATTGCCGGAGCTGGCGGGATCATAAATCATGGTTCCGTCTTTGGATGCAACCACGGAGATGACAACCCTGCCGATGCCAGCGAGCGCTGGGTTGGCGGAAGGACGGGATGCATCTTCCTCGAAAAATCCGACCCATACATAAGTATTATGGGCAATGGCATAGGCGCGCGCATTTGCCAGGGCATCGCTGATGTCATAGGCCGCCTTGGTCGTGTCTCCTGCCCCTTGAAGCCCGTTGATGGCGGGAAGGGCCAGCCCCATCATGACTCCAAGAATGGAGAGCACCGCAAGGAGTTCAATGAGGGTGAACGCCGCCTTTTTTATCCGAAGGTCCGGGCTGAACAAACCCTGGCGAACAGTAGGGCTTTTGGGAAATGGAGGGATCATCACTTGAGGGGGGTGAGATTTGGAAACCTGCAATTAGATTTACATGATCGATCAAAAACTGTAAAGGGTTATTTGCGACCATGCACAAGTCCTAAAAACGCTTTCCCCAAAACTATGAACCATATCCTCGAAGTTAACCGAACCGCCCCTGATTTCATCACCTATATTCCAAAAAGCAGCGACGGTTCCACGGGTGACACCGGCAACGAGCATTTCCTCGTGGAAGCGCTGCCTGGCGGTGGTCTGTTTGCCATTTGGACGCAGAGCAGCTATGAGGGGCACCCGGATCAGCACATTGTTTTCACTAAAAGCCTCGACGGCGGCAAAACTTGGCCCGCGCCCAAAACCATTGCGGGGCCGGAGCCGGAAAGGGGGCTTGGTATGGCTAGCTGGGCCTTTCCGTTGGTATCGAGGTCGGGCAGGATCTACGTGATCTTCAATCGCCATATTGGCGTCAACGATGTCTTCACCCATACCACTGGATTGATGGCGTGCATCTACAGTGATGACCAAGGCGAAACGTGGTCAGACCAAGTCCTGCTGCCGATGCCACGGTCCATATGGGACAACCCGGACCCGAAAATTCCAATCAACTGGATCGTATGGCAAAAGCCGGTTCGGTTATCCACCGGCAAATATCTTGCAGGCTGGACGCATTGGGTGAGCCCTGCCGTTCGTCCGCCCGCTCCGCGTCCCGAGTGGTGGGCGGAAGCTGCCGTTGTGGAGTTCATGCGTTTTGAAAACATTGATGACGACCCCGCGCCGGAGGATTTAAAAATCACCTACCTGATGAGCGGCGAAAAGGCGCTGCAAGTCGGGTTGATCGGCTATCCGCACGTTCCCGTGGTGCAGGAACCGAGTTGGGTCGAAATGCCCGATGGACGGCTGTTTGTCGTGATGCGCACCACATTGGGGAGCCCGTATTATTCGGTATCAGACGACCAGGGCGAGACATGGTCCTTGCCGGAACCCCTCCGGCAATACGATGACGGTCCGGTTTTGCCGCACCCCTGCAGTCCTTGTCCAATCTATCGGCTTAACGAGACGAACTACGTCTTTTTCTATCATAACCACGATGGCCATTTTCAACACTACACGCCATCGGATTCCAATCAGCATCGGCGGCCCATCTGCCTTGCACGGGCGGAATTCAGGCCGGGAGCGCGGCAGCCGCTATGGTTTTCAGAGCCCTGGTTTTTCATGGACAACGGCGGAGTGCCGGTGCTGCGTGCCGATCTGGCCATGTACGCGAGCACGACACCAAACGAGGAGGGGCTGGTACTTTGGTATCCGGAGCGAAAGTTCTTCCTCCTCGGCAAAAAGGTGAATGAAGAGATGGTCTTAAGCTTAAACGTCCCAGCGTAGCCGATGAGATTCGTACAGACGATGATGGCCCTGGCACTCTTTCTTGCGCCGCGTGTGCAAGCAGATGAAAAATCCGTTGAAATTCTCTGCCTGGGGGATTCTTTAACCGCCGGGGTGGGCGGAGATGGTACCAGTTGGCCCGCTGAACTGAGCAAGCTGAGCGGCGCTAATATCGTGAACCGCGGAGCGCCGGGATGGATTCCCCGACATCTCAAATATCGCTTCTATTTGCAGGATTGTCCGGTGCTATCCAAGGGGCAGCTTCGGGCAATTCCACCCCAAGAGTATGAAAATCGGATTCACCAGCCGCAGATCAATCAAGTTCGCTCCTTCTTGGAAGATGGAATGCAGGTGAAAATCCGTTCTGATAAATCAGGCGAAGTGGAGGTTTATCGTTGGGAGAGCCAATCCCTTGCGAATGGAGACGGATTCTTGTGTCCAGATATCTATTCCACAACGACGACTCGCGGGCGATGGGTGCGCCAGGGCCGGGAGATCAGCGGAGAATCGCCCTCGCCCAAGGCCGCAGCCATATGCGTGATCTGGATGGGAGCCAACGGCATGCAGGCGGACGATGTGCGGCAAAGCCTTTCCGAGATTCTAGCCGAGCTTCATTCCCGATCGATTCGGGTCTTGGTGTTGGGTCTCGTCAACCGCCTGCCCTCGGAGTCTTCTCCCGATGCCATCGCTTCCTGGACTCAATGGATCGGGGAATGTAACGAGGTGATCCAGAAACTGGCCCCCGAAAATTATCTCGATCTTCAAGCATGGATGACCGCCTCGGGAAGCAATGCTGGAAGCGGATACCGCACGCGTGACTGGTTCCCCGAAGCCACGGACGAAGCGGTGGCGGCGGATCTCCGGGATCAAGCTGCGGGTATCATGCCTTCTTCGCTACGGCCGCAGAGTGACATTACCCACATCAACGCCACGGGATACCGCATGATTGCCCGGCTGGTCAACCAAGCGCTCCGGGAGCGTGGTTGGCTATAGAGCGATTATCCTTCAGTCTTTACAAATTTGGGAGCACCCACGGCGCTCCCAAATTTTTGTAAAGACCTTCCTGGGAAAGCGCTCTAGAAAACCTCCACCATTTCAAAGAGATCGATCTTTGGTAAGTAAATCCTTGCACCGGAGCCCGAGGGTTTCACGCGGCACTCTTCCCCATTTCCAAGCAACACGGCTTTATGGACTGGGGCCGGAACCTCGATGAAAACTTCGTATAAGGGAGAAGGCGGCATGGTCTCCTGTTCGTTGAGAATGGCGAAGAACCGGCGGTTTTCCTTTCTCCAGCTTAGTATCTCCGCAGAGGCCGGAGCATGGGCCGTGAACTTCAGTTCTCCGCAAAGGGAGAGGATCAGATTTTTAACGGTCTTCCGGCACATGTACGGCTTCATGGTTTCAATCGGCGCGGCAACGTAGAGAATCCGCCCCTTGCCGTGGCGAATTTCAAATGCGGCGGGATGGCCGTTTTCCTCGCCGGGAGGGTCCGAATGAATGGCCGAGAATGCCCGGGTGCCTGGCTTGGTATAGGGGAGGACCGTGTGGGCCAGAACGCGAGCCGGAGCCTTTAGGTTGAGCACCACCTGCTGCCCGCTGAAGCTTAGCGGATTTAGCGCCGAAAAATCCTCAAACGCTTCCCGGCCTTCCGCAGTCGGGTTCATGTAAGTAAAAGTCTCTTCCGTCATGCCGCACAGGTCGACATTTAGCATTTCAGCCAAACGCGGGTGGCCCACGATTCCGCTGACATACAAATGGCCACCGCGCTGGACGAAAGCCTCGATGTCCCGCATTTCGCCATCCGAAATAGCGGCGACGCCGGAGAGCACCAGTACATCGGCCTGGAGGTCGCCAAGATTCTTGGAAGCAACCACGTCGAACGGAATATGGTTGTCCCGCAGAATGCCCACCATGCCCAACGGGCCATCGAGGTATTCCTTGCCGCCGGGTTCTCCCACGCGTTTCCCATTTTGCGAGGGGTGAAACTTGGCGGTAGAGGAGAACCAGACCGCGACATTTGCCTCCAGCTTTCCTCCCGCATAGGGTTCATAGCGTTGGGTATGGGCGAAAGATTTTTTGACCACCTTTGAATAGACATCAGGGCAGCAACTGCCATCGGGGTTGATGCCATCACAAATGCTGAATGCGCCGCCGTGGGCAAGGGATATCGCGCCATGGAGCGTCAACTCCTCGCGAGTTTTGGTCGTCGTATGGAACCTGAGGTTCGGGTCACAGCGCGACGTAATGAAAACAAACGGCAGGTTCCGTGAAACATTCCGGTAGTATTTGCAAATGAAACTTTCTTCGAGCAGCCCACCATAGAGATCGCCTCCAGCATAGTCGCTTGCCTCGTTGATCGCATCCGTGGTGGCGCAAAACCAAGGAAAGCAGTTCACCGCAAAATTGTGCTCCACGGTGATGTCTGGTTTTAGGTCATGAATGCAGTGGGTGGAAAACGCCAGGAACTCGGCCAGCCAAGCTTCTCGCCGGGTTTGGAAAAGACGCCACTGTGCATCGTCCCAGTTGACGATTCGTGGAATTTCGGCCCCCGTTTCCCGCCAGAATCGATCTTTACAACTCGCACAATAGCAGACCTCCGTCCAGAACGGCATGTCCAGGAAGATCCCATCAAAGGGATAACGGGTAACCAGTTCCTGCAAGTTTAGTCTGACGTAATCTCGGTATTCAGGATGATTAGGGCATACCAGCCCGTAACGGCCGTCGCTGCCTTCCTGCTCCATCGTCGTTTTACCGTCAGGCCGGACGCATCTCCACGAGGGATGGTTTAGGTAGGCCCAGTTGTCGAAGATGTTCGAATAGTAACCTTGGACAGCCAGGCCGTTTTTGTGGCAAAGGCTAGTCATCTCTCCCACGTAATCCCGGCCCTTGAGCCCCTTGTGCATGCGTCCGATGGAACTGGGCCAGTAGCAAAGACCGGTGTGGGACTTCGCTTTGACGGCCAAACACTGCGCCCCCGCATCCTTGAGCATCGCAACAATGGCTGGCGGGTCCAGCTTTGAGAGGAATTTTTCATTCCAATCGTCGATATGCATATCGAGAAAGACGCGACGGTAATTGCCTTGAATCCACATAGAGGGAAAAAGAGAAGGGTTAGCGGAGTTGGAACAGGTAAGTGGTTCCAGTTTTTAGGTTGAGTGTGTGAGTTTGAGCCTGGGGTGAGACAATGGTTTCCGGCCAGAGCGCTTGAAGGGACGCCGGTTCGCGGAGACGCAGCGTTACCGGCCCGTCATGGAGAGGGTGAATGCTCATCCAACCATCGCCTGCGGCAACGACGTTCCCATCCGGTGCGGCGCACCACGCTCCCGATTGCAGGGCCAAGGCGTGGATCAGGGCTGAAGAGAGAACGTATTCGCCAATGAAAATAGCATGCCAGTTGCCGTGATCGCGATAAGCCGCAGCCACTTTCGGGGTATTGGCATAGTAGGCTAGCGGCGTTGCTTTGGGATCATCGACTTGGAGGCCCGCCTGCGTATCCTGTAGCAGTTTTTCCGTCGCAAAGAGCGCGGGTTTAAGCCCCGGGGCCGAGCTAAGCTCTGTTTGACGGGCTGTTGCATCAAAAGGCTTTAGTGTGATGCCTGTCGTTTCGCTGAGCGTGTCACTGGTCCGGTCGCGTTGAGCAAATCCGGTGCCTTGGAGCCAGACCAAAGTCGCCCCGTTATTCTTGACCTTTTGGAGCGCATTACGGAACGGCTTGTCGATCTCGAAAATATTGGTGAAAAGGTAGAGCTTCGCCGGAGGCACCAAGCCGTCGCGGAAATCGTCCGCGTAGTAAAATCGGTAGACAACTCCGGAGGCGTTTAGCTCGTGCTGCTGCCGGTCCACCCATTGACAATGACGCTCGGAGAGGGCCCCTCGAAGGTAATGCACCGAGCGTTCGTCGTAGATCACCGCCACGTCACCTGCCACGCGCGATGGCGAAGGCACAGGAATGCGGTCGGCGGTTTTTTTCAAGAACTTCAATTCCTCATAAATAGCGGGATCTTCAAACGTCGCCGGATTCACAAGCGCATGGAACATCGGCCCCGCGCCGTTTTGCCAAAGGCGGGCCGTTTCACGCCGCCACATCGCCCGCAGTTCCTCAATATTTTGGGCTCTTCCCACGGTGCGGTCATTACCGCTAATTACCCCGAGGCTAGCTTTTGAGGTGCTACCAAATGAATTGCCCTCCGGAATGATCCAACTCCGTTGGTCCATATCGCAGAGGAAAAGTTTTTTGTGCAGCGCCTGCGATGCTAGCATTGCATTGACTCCGCCGGGGTTGCCAGGCAGCCGGATGTCTTCGCCATAACTCGCCTGATGGAAAAAGAGATCGACGTTTGGATCACGCAGCAGTTTTCCGCTGGCGGTCATGCCATAGCGGCAGCCGCCATCTCCGGCGCTCACTCCAATTACCGTGGGACGCGATGAGGTTTCGCGCACTATTTTTGCAAAATAAGAGCTGAGATCGGCTCGGCCTTCGGCATTGAATCGCAACCAGTCAATTTGCTGACGCTCCGTGAGGGGATCGTGATAAGCGGCTTCTCCGACCAGGGATGATGCCGCCGGTGGAGTTGCCGTGTCGAAGGCCGGGATGGATTGATTCCATGCCTTGGAAAGAGCCTTGGGCGTTCCATAGCGCGCCTCCAGCCACTGGTGCCATGCTTGTACCGAGGGGGCGCTGTAGTCGGTCCATGCCGACGCGTTTTTGGAGAGGTAGAAATTGGGCGCGTCCCAGGAGTAGAGCTGGCCGTCCTGGCCGCCGCCTAAAACATAGCCGATGACTTGCTTGCCTGGCGTCGACTGATCCACCGCCTGCACAAATCGGCGCAGCGCTTCCCCCGCTTCCTGGCGAAATACATTGGAATACATCGACCAAGCCAGCCGCTCTTTTGACTTCGGGTCGGCCGTTTCTCCAAACCGAATATAATGGTCTACCGCCACCAACGGCAGCCCTTGCTCATTTCGAATGAGTTCACCTGGGTGTTCATTATCCCAGCCGGGGTAGGCATCGATCCAGAGCCAAAGGAGTATCCGCGCATTTGGCATGACCTTCACAACCCGCCAGAGAACGTTTTCCACTTCCTCCGGTACATAGCGCTCGTGTCCTTCCCAGAACCGGCGGTTATAGGAGGAGTGGAGCGTAATGCCGATCGAGGCCAGATCGTAAAAAACAAAGACCACGTCGTATCCGCCTTGCTTCCAGACTTTGATCCGCATTTTTTCCGGCGAACACATGCCTTTGACGCCCCCGACCATGAATGGCTCGGCTTTTCCGTCGACTTGGAGCCTTACCGCTCCCTCTTTGTCCGCGACCACCCGTGCCTTGAGCGGCGAGCGTCCGGCGATTTCCTGTTTCAGTTCGGGCGTTAGAGCCGGAAACTCCTCATTTGGAATGAGGCTTGGGAGAGGCGCGTTTTCGGCCTGGAGGGAGCAAAATGCCACGATCAGGAAAATCGCGCAAAGGCATTCACCGCCGATTCGGGCAGGCATGATTGACGAGAGTTTTTTCATGGGGAACGTTGATCAATATAATCGATCAAAAATGCAGGTCAAAACCTTTTTGCCAACGGCTTAACTAAATCACCAAACCAATCCCGTAAATTGATCCTGGAGTGCTTATCAAAAAGCAGAGGCTACCTTTTTGCGTTAGGGCTTGAAGTACAGCGGTGCCCCTTTTGGAAAAGCCGTAGAATGGCTCGCCTCCGGCGCGGCGATGCGGCTGGGGGGAGGGGGCTGGTGGGTATTCAAGCGGCCAGCAGTGGCAATGCTGGAGATCCGTTCGATCGCAAAGTGTGAGTCGGGAGCGGCAAACACGCGGTTCCTAGAGCCCGGCATCCAGAAAGTCGTCGATCATTTGCGGGGCATCTCCGAAAAGGTGCGCCGCGGGCTCCTGGCCGAAGCATCCACTGTTCATTTTCTGGTTCTGGAGTTTTGCCCCTCACAAAAAGCCCGTAGGGACGTTCAAAACGTGTGCACAAACATACAATTTAAAAAAACAGGGCGAGAGGAGAGAGGCCGCCCCGAAGGCAGTGGTTAAGCTACAGTGGGGTGTAGTTTCATTTTTGACCTTCGGTAATTTCTTCATTTAACGAGAGTTAAATGGTGGAGCCTAGTGCGTTCACTTCCCTTTTGCCATTTGAGGTTCATTTTGCCCAGAATTGACACTGGCAAGAGAACAAAACACCAGAATACGGAACCTGTTCCGTGACCTTTTTAACATAAAGGTTATTTTGAGTTCCCCTTTTGGTATCTCCCCGCATTGGGCGAGGGCATTTGGCCTCACCCAGCGATACCGTTTAACTCTTTGATCGCGCATCAGGCAATTGCAGGCATCATATAAGATTATGCCCACGGATATCACCGAGCAAATCGCATTGCAGTCATCTCACTCGTATAACGTTCGCCCCGGAACTCCCGACTTTGAGGGGGCTGTCGCTGCAGCAATCGAGAACGCTATCCGTGTGCTAATTGAGACCAAATACCTATACCAGAAAGTCAGCGTTGATTTGAATCACGCAAGGGAAATAACGCAACCCCTACTGGCAAAGGCACTGCTTCCGGGTGCAGGCAAAACGATAACGGCGGGCGAATTGTCAACGGTCGGGCAGCGCTCAGACGAAACGTTAAAAACGATGGCTCAAGAGGTCGACGTGCGTCCCTGGGCCTTACAAACAAGACATACTGGTGACAAACCAGAGCTTTCGCAATTCCATCGTGCGGCAAGCATTGGAAGCCCAGCTTTAGGCACCGAGACGAAGGACATGCCCATCTACTTCTACCTGCCAGCGGTTTCGATAACATGCGGCACATGCAAGCGCACAACGACGTTCTCTGGGCACGCATCTTCCTCAACTTTTAGCATCCATTCGCTTTATCCGCTTAAAGGACCATCGGGCACAGAGCAGATCTTCACCCCAATCTTTCGGTGTGAATCGTGCAGAAAATCAATACATACAATCGCACTGCACCGCATAGGATCCAGAATTCACTTGTGCGGATGTGCACCGCGCCGCGAGCCGCTTCCGTCGCGACAGGTCCCTGAATCTCTGGCGCCGATTCTGTCTGACGCCGAGCAAGCTGTGGCCGAGGGAGACGTTTTCGCGGGATTTTACCACCTGCGCACGCTTGCGGAGCATTACATGCGCGAGCAGTTTTGTATCCCAACAACGGACCAGATTCGCGGTGAGGAGTTAATTGATAAACACTACGAAAGGTTTTCGAATGAGATGCGTGCGGTGCTCCCATCTATGACGGAGGCTTTTTCAAAGCTAAGCGAAAATCTACACGCGCGAAAAGGTAGCGCGTCCGATTTTAAGAAGCTTCGCGACCTAGTCTGCGATCATATAGAAATGTGTGCAATTATGACACGGAGGAGCGCAAATGACGCCTAGGTTTCAGACAAATCGCACAGCCTCGTCATATTCCATTTTGGAATACAGGCTGCTCGTGACTGACGTTTTTTTGATGTAGCCCCCCAATCGTTGATGTAGTCCATGTTTTGTAAGTCACTCATCCAAAGAGAGATGGATGATGTGGCCTGGCGCGTTCAGTCCCATTTTGTTGTTTGCGGTTCAAAGCGGCTAAAAAGAGCCGTTGAAAACACGCCATTTACAGAGGCCGAAGGCATTCTCGATTCAGTCAGCAGCAAGGAATCGTTGAAACGCCTGCAATGGCGAGTCACGGTAAAATCCGGGAGCGATTCCGAGGAAGTCGGCGTGACTCCCGAGGCCCTCTTCCAACCGTTGGTGCAGTTCAAACGGGTCGAGCGAGGCCCGCTCCCGCTTCAGTCGCTGCTTGGTCTTCTTCGGGATGCTTGCGCAGACCAGGAGCCGATCGCACGGCGTTTGTGGAAGGTTGTGCCGCCGCTTGATTTTCGCTCCGTGTCGGTCCTTGGAGATCAGTTTCATCGACGGCAGGAAGTAGTTGTGCAATGGCTCCCACACCTTCCGGGTAGAGCCGGTTTATCTCGGCAACCATGCCCGGGTCGGCGGTCGCCCTTTGCGCTTGGTCGGATCACCGCCCCTGCCTGCCTTGGCTCCCAGCAGCTTGATGGCGTGCTTGCGGCTGTAGCCAAATTGTTCGCAGCGTTCTTCGATCATCTTCGTGCGGCCCTCTCTGCCTCGGCCCGCATAGCGTTGCCTTAGCCTCGGCAACATCTCTTCTCGCACTTTCTGACTCATCGGCATTCTCCTTTGTTGCCGGTGTCATAACTTTTGAGGCAACAGGCTGTCGCTGATGCGACACATTTTAGACTTGTAAGATAAACAAGGAAACGTTTCTCTACTTCTTTTGGAGAAAGTGAAATTTTAAATGAAACCGGCTCCCTCCCCAGTTGCTCGTGAACGGCTTCAGCATGTCTTCCTTGACGATAGGAGCCCTCTGCCGCTTCATGCCCAACTGCGGAACGCTCTCCGTCGGGCCATCATGGAAGAGTTCAAGGATGGGGAACACTTTTTGCCTGAAAACGAGGTGGCGGCGATTCTGAAAATATCGCAGGGAACCGTGCGCCGCGCGCTTAACGATCTTGCCGCGGAAGGGCTTCTCAAACGGAGACCCGGAATTGGCACGGTGATCCAAAAAATGCGGGCAAAGGATAGCTTGCAGCAGGTCTCCGTTGTTGTGCCGGACTACTCCTCGGGGTTTATCGCAGAATGCCTGGACTATATTGGGGCGCATGCGAACCGTGTGGGAGCGCAGTTGCTCTTTCAGCATACGCACCAGGGGGAACAGCTTCAGAAGGTGTGCCGACAGATCCGTTTTGCCGCAAACGAAGGCGGGGTGATTCTGTTGGGCAACACGCCATCGGTGGTTGCCGAGCTATACCGTTCTCTCTCAGAGCGGGGCTATCTGATGGTGAATATCGACACGCTGGCACATGGCTACTTTGGGCATTACGTCGGGGTGGCCAACGAGTCAGGAATCGAGCAGGGGATGCGGCATCTAGTGGACAA
>DBMP01000006.1 GCA_002298145.1 Spartobacteria bacterium UBA695
CGCATCGCCCAGCGGCGCCCCCAGGCGTACCAGAAGCGAACGTTCTGAGGGAGTGGTCTGGATCTGTTTTGGCAGCCGGGATCGGAGAATCTGATTCTCTGCTTTGAGATAAGAGATCTCGCGCAGAAGGATCGACTGCGTCATGTGAATCAGGAAAACGAGGAGCGGATTTTGACGGACTCTGGACATCGAAAAGTACGGAAGGAGATAGTCAAGCAGGCGGTTTTTCGATATGAATCTCTGAGCCGTCGAAAAAAGGATTTTATAGAGGCAACGTGGGGAAGAACAAGGTTTTTGCATACCGCTCAAATCCCGAGGGAACGGCTTCGAGTGGACGAGATGCCCGGAGGCGAAGCAATGGTCGAGCGTGTTGGCAGAAAAGGGCGTTTCCGCACCATCGAAATGGCCGCCCATATCGGCGTTTCGAACTAGAGAATCCGAATGCTGTTAACCGAGAGCAACTTTCCGTAAAGAGGAAAGCCAAACCACAAAGGATTCGAGTCGTATAAGTGGTTCAAAAACAAGAGAAAACGGAGAAAAAAACAGAGAAACCATTCCGAAGAGAGTTGTGCATGGGGAGGCTGGCCCTTGTGGAGGGTGTGCTCGTCGATGCCCAGCACCATTGGGCAACGCAGGCTGAGACGCTCCTTGGCTTTGCGCTCGGTAAACTGGTGGTAGATGCGCTCGATGGTGGCGCTGCCGATGTGGAGAATCCGAGCGAGAGTGGAGACGCAGATGCCATTGTCGTACTGGCGATAGGCGTCTTCGCGGAAAGGTTCGCTGCTGTGGCGCCCGGCGAGGATACCGGGCAGCGGCGGGACAAAGCAGTGATGGCAATCCCGGCATCGCAACCGCCGGGTATGGACAACCAGGCAGGTCGGTTCGCCAAAGCGATCCAGGTGGCGCACCTGCTTTTGATACCTGCCCTTGCTGTGGAGGCGTCCGCCTCCACAGCAAGGGCAGGAGCACGTTCGCGCCTCGGGTTTAACGTGGATTTTAAGAGGCTTTGTGGCTTCGGTACGCAGTACCTGGTAGCCGTCGATTCCAATTCGATTGAGCAGGGTGGTCATTAGGACTATTTTTCATCTTTTGTCCTCCCTCCCCATTCTTTGATGGAGAGCCCATTATCCGCCGTATGGATACAAACGCTTCAACAAAGAGACGTTGTTGATTATCGAATAAGCCTGAAGCGCCCCCCAGCATCACATCAAGACAGGCCGGGCAATTAAGGATCCAGTAAGATCGAATGAGGCATTCCGACATCACCCGGTCGGTTCAAACTCCCACCAAACCAAGAAGTAAATCAGAAAAGATTGCGCAGGCAGATTCGTTTTGATTTTATTGGGCGCGATATCGAATTGTCAGTTTTGGTCAAAAGGAGTCCCATGAAGTTATCCAGTTTCTTTAGCCTTGCCACCGTGGCGAGCGCCACATTGTGCGTGTTTACCTCGACCATCCGCGCCCAAGTGCCGCAAATCATCAACTATCAAGGCCGGGTGGCCGTTGGCGGGACGAACTTTACCGGCTCCGGCCAGTTCAAATTCGCTCTGGTAGATGGAGGCACAAACACTGCATCCACAGCCACGGCCACCCCAACCGTTTCCTATGGATATCTGGTTGCTGTCACGGTGCCGAATGGCTGCGGCGGTTCCGGCTATACCTCGGCCCCAAAAGTGACCATAACCGATCCAACGGGCACAGGAGCCGTGGCCACGGCCAGTGTCTCCGGCGGAGTGGTCACCGCCGTCACGGTTTCAACCCCCGGTTCAGGCTATTCCGCAAACCCCACGGTGACGATAGCGGCCCCTCCACAGAACATCGTTTGCACGTCGTTTTGGAGCAACGATGGCTCAAGTGTTGCCGGGGCACCGCCGACTGCGGCAGTGACTCTTCCTGTTGCGCAGGGACTTTATTCCGTGCTTCTTGGAAATACCAGTTTGCCAAATATGACGGCCATTCCTTATGGAGTATTCGGCAATTCCGATGTTCGACTGCGGGTATGGTTTAACGACGGCACCGCACACGGTTGGCAACAACTTACTCCCGATCAACGCATCGCTGCGGTGGGGTACGCCATGACCGCCAATTCTGCTCAAACAGTTCCTGATGGGGCAATCACCAGCGCCAAGATTGCCGCTGGTGCGGTGACTTCCGCTGCGATTGCGAACGGCGCCATCACTTCGGCCCAACTTGCGCCGGGAGCCATTTCAGGGTCGAACATTGCATCTAACTCAATCACCGGCAGCCAGTTGTCGCCCACCGCTGCGGCCGACAGCGTGGGACAAGGGGCATTCATCATGTCGGATAATCCGAGTGCCACAAACCTAACGAATGCGGGTTATGTCAATGTCGGAAAGCAGAAAGTGAAATCGGAAGGATGGAATAGTTCATCGGATCCATCTTTATTTAGCGGAATTGCGGATGATAAATTAAGCTCGTTTTTGTTCTTGAACGGAACAAACGTGATGGCTGTCGGAGTGCGATATGACTATTCGGGAGCACAGCCGTTAGTCGTTGCAAAATATAACTCCTCATCCCGAAACTGGTCATTTGTTCCCACCACGGGAACGGGACCGTCGTTCCGAGAAGGTTTCTCTGCCGTTTGGACGGGGACCGATGTCATTATTTTTGGAGGGCGAGATGCCAACCAGAAAGCTCTTGGCGACGGTGCGCGATTCAACTCTGCGAATAATGCATGGACGCCGATTTCTTCGGTCGGAGCGCCTTCCGCGAGATTTCTGCAGACAGCTTTGTGGACTGGCAGCAAGATGATTGTCTGGGGTGGATACGGAGTTGGCGGGGATATTCAAAACGGGGCTCTGTACAACCCAACCACGGATACTTGGAGTCCCATCAGCACCACGGGAACGGTTTATATGCCCAGCGCAACTGAAAATGCGACTGTCTGGACGGGAACAGAAGCGTTTTTTTGGGGGTACAACTTCGGTTCCTCAAAAAGCTACGCTCTTACCCGCTACAATCCTTCAAGCAACACTTGGAGCTATGGAGCGATACCCTCGGTATCAGGATCAAATAGTTCTTTTTCCTTAAGTAACACTGCCATACCAAACGCCGTCTGGACCGGCACAGAGATGATTATTTGGAATGTTACTGTTTCCCAGACCCCCACGCCCGCCAGTCCAAGTCATGCGGCCCGGTACAATCCCACGACGGACACATGGTCTCTGGTTACAGGGACGGGAAGCCCCACAGCATTGTATAATTCACCAAGCGCTGTCGCATGGACCGGCTCCCAGATGACCGTTGTTACCGGTTCCGACAGTGGAGGCTCTTATAATCCCGCAACGGACTCCTGGTCGCAAATCTCACCCTATGGCCTGTCATTCCCATCGTATGTTTCGCAACCGGTTCAGGCATTATGGTCTGGGTCAGATACGGTAATTTGGAATAATTGCAGCGCTCCTTCTTCCAATGGCGGGAGATTCAACCCAAACACAAATTCCTGGACTCCCATTTTGGGGACAACCCGTCCCGGTATCCGCAGTCAGGCACGCGCCTATTGGACTGGAAACGCGCTGCTGGTTTGGGGCGGGTATTCGTCTTCTCTGGCATCTTGGTTAACCGATGGGCGACTCTCAGGAGCTTCACTTTATGATTATTGGAGTGCCATTGGAACCACCGGAGCGCCCACGGCTTCATCAGCATATAGTACCGTATGGACGGGAACCGAGCTGATCGTTTGGGGCGGATGCAATGGTTCGACGGTTTTTAAAACCGGCGCGCGCTACAATCCCGCGACGGACACATGGACCGCTGTTTCGACCAATGGCGCACCGGTCGCCCGAAGCAACCATTCCGCCATATGGACGGGCACAGAAATGATTGTCTGGGGCGGCAAGGGGAGCACCGGCGCCCTTTTAAGCGATGGCGCGCGCTACAATCCCAGCACCGATACTTGGACATCACTCTCGACTGGTGGCGCGCCCGCGGTAAGGATGAACCATTCCGCTGTGTGGACAGGTACGGAGATGATCGTGTGGGGGGGCAATGGAAACGGGGGTAGCTTTGTAAACGACGGTGCGCGCTATAACCTCGCCACCAATACCTGGACCGCCTTGCCTGCCACCGGAGCGCCTGCGGGCCGCATCAACCCCGCCGCCGCATGGACCGGGAATGAGATGCTCATTTGGGGCGGAGAAATCTCCAGTTCGACAACAACGAATACCGGTGCGCGCTACAACCCCACCACCAATACCTGGAAGACAATGAACGCCAGCGGCGCACCCAGCGCGCGCACTCTTCATACGGGGAGCTGGATTACGAATAAATTCGTCGTGTGGGGCGGTTCGGGAACGCCCGGTGGCGGCGCGCCAATTTATGGGGATGGCGCGTATTACAGCCCAGTTTACGATCAATGGACACAGATCAAGGCCGATTCGGCTCCCAGCGCTCGATATGGGCACTCTGTTTCCGTGGACGCCTTTAATAGCAAGCTATACATCTTTGGGGGAAACGATGGCAGCAATGATTTGAACGATATATTCTATTATAGCCCCGAGTTGGACATGTTCCTTTACCAGCACCAATAGCGATATTGACAGGGCATCTGCTGCATCCATGAAACCGCAATTCCCTTTTCTCAGCGCGCTCGGCCTCATCGCATTCGCCTGTGCCGCAGGAGCAGCCCCGCGCACAAGTGCGGATTATTCCATCTCTTCGGAATCCATCGACCAGGGAGGCGCACTGCTGACCAGCGCCAACTATGCCGTTAACGCGAGCGCCAACGACACAGGTGCCACAGGAAGCGAACCGACCTGCGGCTACCTTGTAAAGAGCAGTTATATCGGCCAGCTATTTGATGTAGTGGGAGCGCTCCCCACCGCTCCTGTGGCAGAGATCGTTGAGGGAGGAACAGTACAACTTGGAGCGTTGCAAGTGCTTGATGATGCTACGGTTCTGCCGTTCTCTCCGTCGCTCGCTACTTGGAGCGTTGGAAGCGGCCCGATTACCTCGATTACCCCCAACGGCTTCGCTACCGCCGCACTCGTCTATCAAAACACCTCGGCTACCGTCCGACTCAACTACCAAGGCTTCACGGGCACTCTCTCCCTCGCCGTCCTCAATGTGAACACCGACGACTTTGGCATCTATGCGAAGGACGGCATTCCTGACGATTGGCAGGTTCAATACTTTGGTCAAAATAATCCGAACGCGGCCCCCGACGTAGACGCCACTGGTTCCGGGCAAACGAACCTTTTTAAATACGTTGCCGGGCTCAACCCCACGGACCCAGCCTCGGTGTTTCGCGTCACAGTGCAACCTGTTTCGGGCCAACCCAGTCAGAGGAAAATCGTTTTCAGCCCTGTGGTCTCAGATCGGGCTTATACGGTTGTTTACAAGAACAATCTCACCGACGGCACATGGACGCCGCTTGCCGGAGCCTCGCAAAGCGACAACGGCCAGCAGAGAACCGTTATTGACACAGACGCCGCAGGAAAAGCGAAATTCTACCGGGTGCAGATCAGCAAACCATAGGATTGCCCGGGGTAGGTTGCCATGCGTATCGTCGTAAGCGACGCGTAGCCTGCCTGCGATGACTTCTCCGACGATGCGGCGAACTCTGCCACCTTCGTGGCACGCGCCTTGTCGGCTACCGCTCTTGTATCAACCAGTTTCTACCACTGAACACTGGCGCCAGACATCCCCTCTTTTTCTGGGAAAGCAACAGGGTATATCTTGCCGTTGAATTTGACCTCAACCGTACCTGTTTGCTGTGCGGGGCTGGCGATGGAAATACGTGGCTTGCCTTTGATATTCTCAAAGATCATAGCGCATGACCGATCGACCGCCAGCGAGCTTTTGGCAGTCACCTCACACTCTCCTGCCTCGTAAAAAATCGCGAAGATCGTCTTGCCGCGTTGAATCGCTTGCAATTGCTTAGTATTACTTAGAATTTTCATGCGCGGAGGATGGGTTTGTCCATCTTCTGCGTAAGGAGGCCGTAGGCCGACTGGAGCGGAAGATGGACACGCTGAGGCGCAAAGCTTGCCAGGCTTTGGTATCCAAGCTTGCTGTGTGGCCTATATTGATTGTAGTGGCGCCGGTAATCTTCGATGACCACGCACGCTTCGGTCAGCGTCCAGAGTTGCTCCCGGTTGAGGCATTCGTCCCGGAATCGCCCATGGAAGCTTTCTACGAAGCCGTTCTGCCACGGGCTCCCGGGTTCTATGTAGAGGGTTTTGATCCGGTTCTCTTTGAGCCAGCGCTGCACTTCCTTGGCGATGAATTGCCTCGCTTTGCTCGCCCTCCGGGCTACCTTCGGCAGGCTATCTACGCTGCGCTACTGTTATCGCTCCTAAGGTATTCCGGTGCTCCGTGCTCTTGGATCGCTTTTCCCATCCACTCCAGCACGTCGGCGCTACGCAATGCCCGGTCGGTTCGCAACACGTGGCACTACGGCCTCCTTACGCAGAAGATGGACAAACCCATCAAAACAACCTAACCATACAAACCATTCCCGCGGCCTAACTCTCCCCTGGCTCAGTTTTGTGAATCCTGTCACATAGAGAGCCGGATTTAACCGTTATTTAAACGAGCCGTAGTCGGCCCTGATAATGACAAGGTCGCCCTTTCCGTCCGCCTCAAGTGGTAACACCAATTTATCGGGTTCAGAAACGGTTGTTTTATGAGGTTTTCCACCGACAGTATAACTCACGCGCAACTCTTTTGGGCTGCCATAACATGGGTCACCTTCAAATGTATCATTGCTAACCTCAATCGAAAGCGCATTTGCTTTGATCGCCGCTGCTAACTTTTCCGTCACATCTATGTTTTTGTCTGGAAGGTTGCCATAGACCGCCTTAGTAACAGTCAAAGTCTTGCCAACGGGTGCTTTGATAACTAGAAAGCCATTTTCAAGCATCACACTGCTCGATCGAACGTCATCAATGGTATATTCAACCTTCAGCTTTTTCTGGGCACCGTATGCTGGATCCCTTTGCATTAGCTCGTTGGTGACAAGAATAGTAAGGGCATTATTAGTCACCAATCCCTTTACCTGATCAGTCACATCGGCAGTCTGTGCCATTAAGGAGTGAACTGATAATAAAATTCCAGAGACAATCAATGTTAGTATTTTTTCCATGGTAGGTGTTTTTTTCATAAAATGGGGGAATTAACGTCCCAACGCAATCAGGCCGACCACGCAATGAGTTTTCTGTAAAATATGTGCTGGCAGGGGTGTGTTTAAGCGGCTTGAAGTTGGGAAGGCGAGTTCATGTTGAGGTAGATTTTGGCTATAGCGGAAATCCCTTGATTCTGTTACTCGCCTCTGCGACGGCGCAGGCATTGGCCAAAAGCGAGCATGCCGACGCCGCCCACCAGCATCGCCCAGGTGTTTGGCTCGGGAACCACCGTCAGAGTCACATCGTTGGAATTGGCGTCTCCATCGGCGTTGGACGAGAAACTCAAGAGGTATTCAGTACTTCCAAATATGAACTTATAGTTGGCGTTCGAGGTGAGCGTGTAGGTGGTGCCGCCCGCAAGGATCGTGGAGAAGTATCCGCTCGTCGCACCGGTACCGGTGTTGTCGATGAGGGTAATCGTGTCGCCCAGATTCAAGCCGCTCAACGTGGAAAGATCCAGCGTGCCGTCAAGGCTTACACTTCCCATAACCTTCACCTGATCATAGGAGATTCCAGCGCCCGTTCCGCTCACTTCTGCCACCAATATGGAGTTATGGTCCACGGTGAAGTTGCCCTCAACTGCGGTGATCCCAGCGCTGTTGCCGGGAGCGAGGGTGCCGCTGGTCAGCGCGAGGTTTCCCGTCACGGTGCTGTTGCCTTTCAGCAAGCCGCCGACGCTGGCGCTTCCGGCAATGGTGCCGTTGGCGTTCAATGTGGCTTCCGCAGAAACCGAAAGCGTGCTGATGGACTGGGTAGTACCACTGAGGGTCGTGGTGCCGTCGGCAATGGTCAGGCTGCTGGCGCTGTTCGTCCCGGAGAGGGCGCTGGTGCCATGGAGTGTCGTGGCACCCAGGGTCAGGCCGCTGCCGTTAATCGTGGCGCTGGTGACAACCACCGTTCCTTTCGCATTGCCACTGCCGGCGAGAGTTGCTCCGCTGCTCACATTAAAGCCACCTGTTGTTGTACCACTGAGGGTCGTGGTACCATCGGCAATGGTCACGCTGCTGGCGGTATTCGCCCCGGAGAGCGTGCTGGTGCCATGGAGTGTCGTGGCACCCAAGGTCAACCCGCTGCCGTTGATCGTAGCATTGGTGCCGCTCACGGTGTTATTGAACGTCAAGCTGCCGGAAATTGTGCCTCCAGTGACCACAGTAGCTCCCCCAATCGTACCGGAGCCGGTCAAGATTGCACCGCCCAGGGCAATCGCGGTATTGGCCAGGGAACCATTCACCACCATTTTGCCGTTATAAATCTTGGTGGCTCCTGTGTAGGTATTGACGCCGTTGAGAGTAAGTACCCCGGTAAATCCCGTTTGCAAAACGATCCCTGTCGTGATTGAACCGGTGTTATCGACAACCACTCCATTGATGGTCATGCTGCCGCCCGCCCCAGTGAGTTGGAGCGATCTCGAATTGCCATAGGATTGAACGGTCCCGCTAACCAGGAGAGGTGTGCTATTAACCAGATTGAGGGCGTTGCTTGAAGAACTGAACCTGATGCCAGCCAGCGTAAGTGTAGTGGAACCGGAATTGATCGTCTGAACACCGCCGGTTTGGAACCAGACATCGGGCGAAATTGACGTGACGCCGCCACCGGTGACCACGATCCCTGCAGCATTCGAGATGGCAATCATCCCCGAGCCTCCGATTGAATAATCAACCCCGGTGTTGTCAATGGATAGTGAGGCAATCGTCAAGGACGATCCCGAATAGGTCAGCGCATGAACCACGCTGTCGTTATTGGCCAAAACAGCGGAGCCACTGGAGATCGACCCCGAAGACCAGTTTGTCGCGCTGGTGAAGTCGGCACTGGAGGTACTCGTCCATGTCGTCGTATCCGCGTATAAAGTAATACAGGAAACACCTAAAAGCAGCCCACTTCCGAGAACGCATAAGGGGGTCCGATGGGGGATGGTTTTCATATTTTTCACAGGGGTTAGGTTTTTCATATTTAGGGGAATAAACAATGTTGGTATTTGATTAAATACCAACTTACACCACAGGCGTCAACTTTTCTTTTTCTGCAAACGGTACTTCCTGTTGAACATCTTTTACCTGATTTTTCTCTGTTAAGAGCAAAACATGCGTCCCTTGGGCGGGGTATGCATTTTCATCTTCAGCAGTGAGTTGGTATTGTCTACAGAACCACTCCGCCGCATATTCCATTTCCCATTCCTTCCGCGTATCTTTACAAGCCGTTATGGACGATTTTTCAGCAGATTGAGATTTTGCCGAGCCGCATTCCCTACCTTTCCTGGAACCTTGGAAGCCAAGTCAAGAAGAGGAAGCCCTTCCTCGCTCTTCCCCTGCGCGCATAGGCTAAGCCCGAGCGCATGGACAATGGTTTTATCCTCGGGTGCCAATTCTTGCGCTTTGCGCAGAATGTTTTCGGCCTCTACGGCCTTGCCCTCCTGCAAGAGAATCCGACCTTGCAGAAGATCGTAAAACACCAGCATTGGCTTGCTGGCCAAAACCTTGCCTTCCTCTAGCAATCGCGCAGCTTCCTCCTGGTTGCCCGCCTTGAAAGCTTTCACGGCTTCCTGCAACGTCGCAGAGGCCCGCTCCTCATCAATGTTAGCGGCGGCAAATGAGTCCGGGATTTCGACCTCTGGCAGAATGATCCCCCGTGGCAGCTCGGTGGCCTTTGCCGCAAGCCCGGAACTTTGGGGCGTTGATTTAAGGAAATGCCATCCCAAGTCGTCCGCGTTGGCTCCCTCAACCCGAACCATTCCCAAACCCGCACCGCGCCGCAGATCGTCACCCGGCCCTGGAGGAAAGATGAACTCCGCCTTCTCCCCACATTTCACATCGGTCCACTCAGTGGATTGAGGCTTCTTGAAGCGGAACGCTTTCCCTGAACGGCTCCAAAGCTGCACGGTTTCACCTCCGGCTCGGCTGGTGGTATGCATCACCACTGCTGGGAGATTGCCCTTCCAAAACGAAATGCCCTTCAGTGCTCCGTTTTCCGCAGCCAGGGTTTGAATCCCCAGCTCATCGGAGAGTAACGATTGCCACGACGCCCTAGCGGCATCACGAGGCTGTGGCAACACGGCAAAGGCCAACGACGCCTCAAGCGTCCCGTTTTTCTTCAGCCGCCGGGCCACAATCTGGAGTTGGCCATCCTGCAACGCCCAAACACGGCCTTGGCCGTCCTGATGCAGAACCGTGGAAGTCCGCGTCGGAATCAGCCGCTGGCAGACACTGTTTCCGTCCTCGAATTTCTCGCCACTGAAGTAGGAATCAATCGACAGCTTACCGGGATTTTCACGCAGGCCGACAAATACGATTTGCCGATCCTTTTTGCTCAAGAGATTTTCAAATTCGGCAGCCCACCTGGAAACCGCCGGATCGTCCGAGAGCGTAATAAAAGTAACGGGGGCAGGTGTGGCTGCCTTGTTGACCGGCAGAACCCATATCCCATTGGGAGCCTTGGCCGGAGGAATGCCCGGTGCATCATCGTTGACTCCCCCTGCGCGGCGTTCGCTTGGCCGGGGCCACCAGGCATCGGGCACCGGCCACGAGGTATAAACCTCCGGAACATGCGACAAAACGACAGCTCTGTGCGTCTCCAGGATCTCCTGCCAGAGGCGCATCCATTCAAGCATGCGGGAATCGATGATGAGGTGATTGCGCGGGTACATATCCGCCGGGAGCACATCGAAAAAGAATAAATAATACTGCTTTGCGTCAAAGAACAGGCCCACCGTCATGTCCTGAATGAAGGAGGGGAGGTCGGGCCAATTGGCGGGCATTTCCTTCGAAAAGCCCCGGCTCATTTCAGTAACGGCACCAATCATCGACTTCCCCGATTGGAGCACTTCGGCATAACCGCATCCCGCGCCATAGCCAACCAGACCATCCTTTGCGGAATAAAGCTCGTAACCCACCCCATCAAAGCCTCGGTTGGTCACGTTGAAATTCGAGTTGTACGTCCGCGTCAGAGCGACCCGCTTATAGGTCACGGGCACATCCACGACGTCCCGCACTCCGTCGCACACCTTCTCTTGAACCGCGGCATAAACAGCATCGCGTTGTTCCAAATATTCCAGCCAAAAGGGCGACGTTTTCCCATTGGCGCAAAAGAGGTGGTTGGTAACTGGATCGGCCAAAACCAAGGTCTGCCCCGTTCCCGAGATCCGGGCCGCAGGATAAAGCCGAGCCGCCTGTTCAAACGATTCCGGTTTTTCCGTCGTGAGACCCCATGCCGCACCCAAGGCGTGGAGCGATCCATGAGCCCGTTTTAGCCATTCCGTACGCTCTTTCAAAAACTCCGGCGTTTCGATAAACAGCGATTCGTGCTGGTTGTAAATCCCGTGTTCATTGACCATTCCAAAGTCGATGAACCCACGGAACCCAGGCCCGAAACGAACCTGCACCAAATAGTTACGGATTTGCGCCAGTTCCTCTTCCGGGTTGTACCACGGGTTGCCCATATCCCGGGTGGGAACCTGGAGTTCGGGCAGGAAAATGACGTCATACCCCCCGGCGGGAACGTCACCAAACGACGCGACGGCCTCGGCCTGCTTGGAATCAATGCGCCGCAGGGAACAGTCCACGGGGCCACGCACGAGCCCCGAGGCATCGATGGCGATAGCCTGACAGGAACTGATCGTGTTGGAATCGATGGGAAAACCAAGTTCGGCGGTCTTCAGGACACGCCCCGCCTTTCCGGGAAGCGTGGCCTTTGTCTTCATTTCCAACCCCATCCCGACACGAATCGGGCGGGCATTTATCAGCTTGGGCGCCCCATTTTTCGTCATTTCCCAGGGATAGCCGATCACGTACGTCATTCCCAGACCCTCGATATAGTCGATCACCCGTTGCCACTGTTCCGGGCTCAACCTTTCCATGGTGGTTTGGGTATAAAGATAGAGATGGTTCAGTCCATGGCTTCGGATTGCCTCGACATCCTTTCGGAATAACGCAAAGTCCCGCTCCGATTTAGGGCCGAACAGGTATGGCCCCGCGAGCATCGCACTGACCGGCATGAACGGGTCTCCGTCCCAATAAAACGCATGCTCCGGACTGGACGACCAAAGGTGAGGCACACCTTTGGAGTCCACGTAGTTACCGGAAGCGAGAACCTTGCGGAAAGACCCTTGGCGCGCCGCTTTCACCTCCAGCGTGCCCACGGTGAGATCCCGAGGATCGGAGCAAGGTTCTCCGACCAAAGCGGCTTCTACAGTATAGCAGCCTCCGGGAAGATCGGACGGTAGATCAAGAGTGAAAGGCCCGATGGAAGCCGAGGGCAGAGCGTTTCGCAGCTCCACCTTTTGATAAAAGTAAGGCCGCTCAGAGCCCAGGCTCAGCCGAACCACAAGGGCATTGGGAAACAAGACGCCCGGACTCGCAGGGGGATCGAAATGGAGATAGAAACGACAGTGTTTTCCGGCTTCCGCTACATTACTTTCCGCCTCGAAACGAGGTTTTGTGAACCGCACTGTCGACTCCTGTGAAAAAGCAAATGGACTGCAAGCCACAAGAATCAATAAGCCCAGCAAGCTACAGCAAAAAGAGCGAAACACGAAATGCGGTTCACGGGAATCCGACTTACGAAAATGGGGGATCAGGTAAATTTGCATGCGTTACAAAAAACTTGGGGAAGGAAGCTCTCGGCAGGGTACCGTTCAACAAGTGCTGCAAATTTGGCTTATTTGGTATACTTTGTAAAGACCAATCAACCATCCGACCGCTTCGTTTTTTCATAAGATCGCAAAAGGATAGAGCCGGGCTATTCGCCCATGCCAGAGCCTCTTTTGTTCTCTTGCAAATACCAAACCAAACTCTTAATTTTTTCCCATGCCTGCCGCCCCGTTATCTTCTGTGACATCCAGTGATTTGCTCCCCATCTACGTCAAGGTAGCCCGCGAAATTCAACGTCGTCTGGCCGGAATGAAGGTGGGGGACCGCCTTCCAGCCGAACGCAAGTTATGCACTGAACTGGGCGTCAGCCGCGTGACGCTTCGCCGCGCGACGGAAGTGCTGCATCGCGAAGGCTTTCTTGAAACCCGGCGCGGCGGCGGCACCTGGCTTAAGCGGCCGATCTCGCTTCCTGTTTCCGAAGAACTAACGGTGCATCGGTTGATTGGCCTGATCGTCCCCACCGTGGAGAATCTCCTTATCTCCCGTATCGTACAGGGGGCGGAACGTTTCGCTTCAGAGGCGAATTTTCACATGGCGCTGGCCCACGATCACGGCGACATGGATTACCAACTCAAGCAGCTCCAAAGCATGGCAGAAAGCGGTGTGAGCGGTGTGGCCGTCTATCCTGACGGTGGCAACCTGTTGCGGCCCCAATTTCACGACCTCATCCGCAAAATCCAGCAAAAGGGAATCCCGCTAGTGATGATTGACCGTTATGTCCCCGACGTGGAGACCCCATGCGTGATGTCCGATAACGTTGCCGGGATGTATGCCGCTACGGAACACCTCATCATTACGGGTCACCGCCGTCTGGCTCTGCTTTCGTTTGGGCCGGAAGGCGGCGTCACCGACCAGGAACGACGCAAGGGGTTCCTGCTTGCGCTCCAAGATTACAACCAAGCACCCGAACCGGTTTTCGAGGTCGCCCTTGGCACCCAGGAACACGAAATTTCGGCACACAAGGCCGTGGTGGCCCAACTTGAGGCCAACGGCGGGCGAGCCAACTTTGACGGGATCGTCTGCATGCAGGACAACATGGCCTATGGCGCTTTCCTTGCGCTCAAAGAGGCAGGATTAAGCGTGCCAGATAACGTGGGTCTGGTCGGCTACGACAATCTCGACCGCGAGCTTTTCCATATTTCCGGCCTTAGCCTAACCAGCGTGGATCAACCCGCGGAGGACATCGGACGGGAAACCGCCCGCCTCTTGATTGAGCGCATCGAAGGTCAGCCAACCCAAAGCCGGGCGCAACATATCCTCCTCAAGCCACGCCTCGTGGTGCGCGAATCCTGCGGAGGCACCCTCCAGGAACGCACCGTATAGGAAACGTCCTATTCATAAACCGGCTCCAGGAACTGCGAGACAACCTTCCCGGTATAGCGGTCGATGGCCACGTGAAGCCAATAGCGGCGTTCCCCTTCGACGACGAAATCATTGAGCGACTTGGGAGATTTTGGATACCGGCCGCTTTGGGCAATAATGTCGATGAGTAGATTCCATGTGCGAACGTTGCCCACGTCAGAGAGAGCGCGGATAGCGGCTTCGCGGCGGCGTTTGATGACCGCATCTGCCGCCGTTCCAAAGCAGCTCTTGATATTGCTGGCGGAAATCCAGCGCATCACCAGTTCACTCCGGTTGAGAAGTGGGCTGGCCTTGGTCATGGCCGCCAGATTTCTCGCAAGCGCCTCAGCCTCCGATGAGGAAAGTGTGCTGTCAGCCTCGTCCGCCTTGATGACGCCGGCAAGCACAGCCCCAAGCACAGCGGTCTGCTGGGTGTTGAGGTTCAGCCCCCCGGCAATCGGGACGGGATCGGTCGATTGCGAAGGGTGAGCGGGCGCAGGCGATTCGTTTAGGCAAAAGACATCGAGCAGCGCAGCGTCGGCGCTCTCTGCGGTGAAAAAGTCAAGATGCTTCCACGGTTCGTCGCGAAAGGCATAGCCCATTTCAGCCACCGAGCGGAAGAGCCGGTTGAGCACCACCGGGCGGCTGGATGGGTTGTTGACGGAATCCGTGGCCAATGGATACCCCCCGTCGGCAAGGTTCCCGTCAACATAGGCCCCGTCGGCGCGACGCACCGTGCCATCAGGGTCGGCGTAATGGATCGAGGAAGAAGTCCCGTTCTCGCTCAAGTATCCCAAATATCCTGGAGAACCGGCCGTCCAAGCGGGGTTATTCGAACCGGGCCAACCTTTGGAATAGAGAATCCCCCTGGCGGTCGTCGGGCGGATTGATTGGCCAGGATATTCGTTGTTGGAAAGCGTCAGGTACCCGGCAAAAACGCCAAAGCGGTCGGTACGGGGATCGCTGCGAATTTCATCAACTAAGTTGCGGTAGGTATAAAACCCGTCGCCAGCCACAGTGGTTGCACCGCCGGTCACATTGGCGATCGACGAATAAGTGACCCATGTCGTATCGCTATCCCGGTAATACTGCAACTGATGGCTTACCGGCGAAGACGATCCGGCCGCGAAATAGGCCATCGTATACGGGATCGTCGTCGTCGACGAAATCCCCGCCGCAACGCCCGCGCACACCCCGATAAAATTGACTTTGCCGTCATTCATGACATCGCTTCCCGAGGCCGTTGCATTCGAAGGGCTCAGCAAAGTTGGAGTGGAAAAGGTCTGGGCGGCACTAATCGAAAACGTGAGCCCCGAAGAGTTCGAAAAATTACCCTTTGTCTTGGCGGAACTAGTACCGGTGGAATTCTGGATGATCACCTCCGCCGTTCCGGAACAGATGAAGCGGAACTTCGTGGGGCCCGAACTCATCGCGGCAGTTGGGTTCACGTGCGGATTCCAAATTTCAGGCTGGAACCAATACCCATATTTCCCGGAACCAGGCGTCGAGTAGGGCAACTCAAAAATCCGGGCTATGTAGGGCAGGTTTTCAACCCCGCAATAGGTGTTCGAATTGAACGTTATCCGGGTGGGATAGGAGTCGGTATCGTATTGATCAATGAGGTTCGCTCCGATTTGGATAATCTGTGTGTAAAGCGCGGTATCCAGCGAATACCGGTTGGCGAACGTGTTGCCTTTGAGCCCCTGCCCCAGCGAACCGAAGGCGATGGCGGCCTGGAGCAATTCGAAAAAGTCCGGTTCGCGGCCCGCCGCAGCCACGTCCGCAAGGGAGAAAATGCGCGTGGCATCTCCATGGTTGTAAACCCACGGATCGGACGAGGAAGAACGCGTCAGGCCAAAGTATTTATAGATTGTCGATGACGCCGAGGCCGTGGTCCCATCAGTAATCAACGCCAACCGGCTGAGAGGAAAACGGTATTTAAGCAACGGTTCCCCCACCTGCGCCGTTGTGCCGTCGCTGTCCCGCGTAAATGTGCCGCTCACGCGCGTATTGATCAGGCTCGGGTTAAAAACATCATCATTCGCCCCCACCTTGGCCCGAGTAGAGTTCGGGGTATAAGAAGGTGCATTCAACGCGCGGGTGTAGGTGCCCAAATATTGGAGGGCTTTGAGTTGGAGCTGCGACGGATTGGCTTTGGCGTAGTTGATGAGGTCCCGACGGGAAAGAAAGGTCTGGTCTCCGGACGCCACCATGACAAACCCATTCGTGGCGCTAAGGACGTAGTTGGTATAGGAGGTAACGTCGGATGCGGTGGTTTGATTGCGCCAAGTAACAAGAGCACTCGCATTGGGGATGGTGTCGATGCCGCTGATATTCTCCAAGCCAACTTGGGGCAAAACTCCACGACGGGAAGTGAAGTCGGTCGTTACCCCGGAAGGATACCCGGCCACGTTCACGTCCAGCAGGCCGCCTTCATCATAAATAACATAGGCAAAGCGCCCGATGGCATACTTGGTATTGGATGCCGACTTGTTGGCCAAGTCCGACAATGAAGGCAGCGCGGTGGCGTCGCCAATGGCCCCGGCCCGCGTCACTACCACCCAATCGGGAGCCACGAAATCCGCAGGAAGGCTGCCGCCCAACAGGTACGGCGCGTTCCAGCGATCTGCTTGGATAAAACGCCCATTGGTCGACAGGGCAGCGGTGCTATTGTTTGAACCCGACCGAACCGGCGCACGGACGCTGGCACTGTAGTCCGAGCCCGTCCAAAAGCTTAGCCCAGACGCACTGCGTTTGAGCATGTTGGGATATCCGCCATTCCCCACCCGGCAAGGCACCACGGTGGTGTTGATGGAGGGCTGGTAAATCACGATGCCATTGGTAGTGGAACTCGTCGAACCCGCCACGATTTCGGCACGCAGATCGCCCACCAGCGTTTCCAATCCCGTTTTAGCCAACCGATCGGAACGGAACTGCCCCGCGCTGGAAAGAGAAATGCTCCGGTTTAACGTGGCATGCGAGAGAAACGCCACAATCATCACGGTAATAATGACGACCGCCCCCAGCGTAATGATAAGCGCCACGCCACGCATCTTCGCGCGCCCCCTGGAAAATCGATGTCTATTTAACATAAAAGGTACGTTGATAAAGACGGATTGCCTGTACCGCCGCAGGGGCAACTCCTTTGGCAAAGTCCTTTTGAGACATATCGGCATGCCATCTGGTGATGGGCGCCTCGCCCTCGTCCGGATCGTGAAGGGCATTCACCAGCGTGGCATAGTCGGCATTCTTAAGCAGTTTTCGGCTCTTGCCATCGACAGCGGCAATGCCCACCACAATCGCAGAAACATCGCTCAGATCGCTCTGTGCGGTATTACTCAGGGTGCCATCCGTTTTCAGGTAACAAAACTCAAAACGGAAGGCAGCGTCGGCCAACACGTCGTAGTTTGCATCGGCAATGTTCGGAAGAGTCTTGGATTGAAACACCACCCCGCTAGCCCCACTCCAGTCATCCCCCTGTACACCGCGTTCCAATTGAAAATACCGATTGGCATTTGTCTCCTGAATCCGGTAGCCCACCACCGATACACCTCGGGTTCCGCTGTAGCCTTGAACACCGCTGTAAAACCCAATGGTGTCATTGCCAGTCCCCTTGGAAAAAGCGACCGGCAGATCGGAGCGGATGGAGCAGGCCGCCAGGTCCATTTCCAGCCGGTTAAAGGCCATACGCGCCCCCGAAGCACTGTCCAGTTGTTTGGAACTGCTCGTGATGGCCTTGCTTGCCATACCAATGATCTGAGATACAAGGAGGGTCAGGATCACGACCACCGCTATCGACACCATCAGTTCAATGAGGGTGAAGGCGCAGATCCGTCGGCAACGATGGATGTAGGGGGTATTCACTGCTGGGGGAAGGCGGCGACCGTCTCGAGCACGGACGCAGACTCAGAGCTGTTCAGGGCGGGCCATGTGACCCGAAACCAAATCAGGTACGGGTCCGGCCGGCCGCTCGCGGGGGAAGTGATAACATAGCTTATTTGATAGCGAGCCTTGGTCAAATCGCTCCCGGAGGAACTGTCCTGGCCGGTAATACCAAACACATTCGTCCCTGTCACGGCCCCCGAGGAACCTGTCAACGCGGGTAGTCCATAAATCTTGGAAGTGGCCGCGTACGGTGTTGCCTGGCGGTCTGCGATCATCGAAGTGAGGATATCGACCGCCCGGCTCTCGTCGACCGATTCCCCAGTCGACTTAATTCCCAGCGGCAGCAGGCCAATGATTCCGATCAACGCAAAGACCGCCACCCCAAGGGCTAGCACCACTTCGACCAGCGAAAAGGCCGCCGCCCCGTCCTTGCGCATCTCCTGGGGAAACAGCTTCATGGCCGGTAAATGCTGACCTGACCGCTCATTCCCACCACCTGAACCGCCGCGATATCCTTGGAATCGACAGCCGCCCCGGAGGAAGGTTTGATGCCCACTTGGATGGAGTGATAGATCGAACTGGAATCAATGCTCGCCTTGCCCGTGGCATCGAATTGGATCACCTGCTCAAATGTCACCGGCGCGGCCCCTGTCTTCACGGTAAAGCTTCCAATGTTAGAGTTGGAAATATCCTCGCCTGGCGTCATCCCGGCCATGGCATCGATTTGCTGCACAGAGACGTGGGGGTAGTTTTGGATCTTTCCGATGGGGTAATAAGTACTGGCGGAATTGATATCGGCGGAGGCCCCGGTGGTTCCGGCAATGGCCCCCACCGTCAGACGCTGATTGGCGCTATCGTTATAAAAGCCAATCCACACATAAGTATTGTGCGACATAGCATAGGCGCGTGCCTGCTCCAGCAACATGGGGACATCATACACTGCCCGGTTCATAGACCAACCTCGATTAAGCGAACTCATGGCAGGGAGGGTAAGGCATGTCATCATGCATATCATCCCGACCACTACCAGCAGTTCCAGTAGAGTGAAAGCGTCCCGCCGCCAAGCGGAGTTTCGCAACGAGTTAAGGGGGGGATACATAAGATACTTCCTTCCATCTTAATTGGATGACGTCAACTGAACTGACCTGCCGCGCCTGCCCAGTTTCAAAGCGTCTGCCGAAATCTGCGGGAGGCGGTTGGTTCCATCAGAGTAAATCAGTTTCATGGTTGCCTCTTTTTAAATTGGTATTTGGTATTTACCATTGATCCTATTTATGGTCAACTGGAATTTGTGATGACTGGTAACTCCTACGATAACAGCAAACTCTCCGCGCCCTACCCGAGGGCGTTGCACAGTCTGCACTGCATGCTTGCAAATATGCAGGTCAACGAGTATTTGCCCCCCGAGCGCTCCCTTTGCGTGGAGCTTGAGATTAGCCGCACCACCCTGCGCCGCGCCTTGGATTATTTCCAGCGCCAGGGCGTCCTAAAGGCCCGGCAGGGTTGCGGGACCTGTCTGGTTCGCCCCGTCACCACGCTGCCCAAATTTCGCGGCAAACCAGATCTCCGTTTCATCGGGTTGGTGGTGCCATCCGTACACGAGCCCTATATCTCTCGCATCGTCCACGGGGCCGAGCAATACGCCGCCGACCACGGGTTTCATCTCGCCCTCGCCTACGATCACAACGACAAGGATCACCAACTGCGGCAACTGCGCAAAATGACCGATGGCGAGGTAGGCGGTCTAGCCGTTTACCCCGCCGCTGACAATCTTCAGCGCACGGAATATCTGAACCTTTTGCGATACATCGATGAGAAGTGCATTCCCCTGGTGATGATCGACCGTTACGCACCGGAAATCGCATCCGCTTGCGTTCTTTCCGACAATTTTCAGGGGGCATACATCGCCACCGAACACCTAATCTTGACAGGCCACCGACGGCTGGGATTACTGGCTTTTGGTCCGGAAGGGGGTATCGCAGACAGGGATCGGAGGAAGGGATTTCTTGCCGCGCTGCAAGATTACAGGCTTCCCCCCAAGCCAGTTTTCGAGGCAAGCCTTGGTGTGCATCACCACGAAGCGTCGGCAGAAAAAGCCGTTCGTGAATGGCTCGATGGAGGCCGTGGACGCCCCCGTTTCGACGGCCTGTGCTGCATGCAGGACAACATGGCCTATGGAGCTTACATGGCCTTGCGCTCAGCGGGGGTACGAGTCCCCGAACAGGTGGCGTTGGTCGGTTACGACAATCTCAATCGGGAACTCTTCCGCGCTGCGGGTCTGGCCCTCACCAGCATTGACCAATCTGCGGAAAAGATCGGGTCGGAGGCAGCACGGATTCTGATTTCGAAACTCAAAGAGACCAACCTGGAAATCCGCGACCACCACCTGCTTCTCTCGCCTCGTCTGGTGGTTCGCCAGTCGTGCGGGAGCCATCCCAGCACTCGCAGACTTCATCGCGGTTCCGATCTGAAACTAATGGAACATATCTGATCCGGCGAACATTCGAATTTCACTGGCGTCGATATTGGTCTTTACTTTAATACCAAGTCGCGTATAGATGAATTCGGAGCTCATCCCAATGATCAAACACCCAGAGTTAATTGAGGGCCGTATTCGCAAGGCTCTACCCGCCATCGAAGCGTTGATTCACCCCCTGGCGGCCCCCGTCAGTGTGGAGGCTTGGCACGTCGGCGGAGAACCTGTTCCTCTAGAAATCGCCCTGGCTGCCGATTACATCCCCTTTTGCGTGGGAGATCCCTGGGGACCGCAATGGGATACAACGTGGTTCCGGATTCGCGGACAGGTGCCTTCCTCCTGGGTAGAACGCAACGTGGTTCTGCTGGTTCGCCTGTCAGACCAAGGTCGCGAAGGTTTTACCGCCGAAGGATTGGTTTACTGTAACGGCGAAATCGTGCGCGCATTGAACGCAAATCGCAACGACATCGAGGTAGCCGAAGCGGCACACGGCGGCGATACGTTTGAGTTCTACATCGAAGCAGCAGCGAACGTGGCTGACGCTTACGGCGGGGTCATTGAAAAGAAAAGCACGCCCTCGTTTCGGCTCGCCCAAGCCGAGTTGGCATGCGTGAACCGGGAAGCCTTCGACTTCTATTACGACTTTAAAGTGGCCGCCGAATTGATGGAGGTACTCCCCCTAGACGGCCAACGGCGGGGTGAACTTCGCTATGCGCTCAACGAATCTCTAAACCGGCTCGAAATCACCGATCCCTGCACAATTCCCGCAGCCCAAAAAGCGCTCGCCGGCGTCCTGGCAAAGAAAAACGGCGACACCGCGCATCGGATTTCCGCCATCGGTCATGCCCACATCGACACCGCGTGGCTCTGGCCACTAAGGGAAACGATCCGCAAATGTGCACGCACGTTTTCCACGGCGGTTGACTACATGGACCGCTACCCGAAATATGTATTCGGCTGTTCGCAAGCCCTGCAGTATGCTTGGATGAAAGCCTACTATCCCCACCTTTTCGAGCGCATCCGCGAACGTATCCAGCGAGGTCAATGGGAACCCATCGGTTCGATGTGGGTGGAGGGCGATTGCAACCTCGCTTCCGGCGAATCGCTGATCCGCCAGATACTTTACGGGAAGCGTTTTTTTAAAGAGGAGTTTGGCTACGAGACCAAGGATGCATGGATTCCGGACGTTTTTGGCTACTCCGCAGCGCTCCCACAAATTTACCGCAGTTGCGGCATTGATTGCTTCGTTACCCAGAAGATTTCATGGAACCAGTTCAACCGTTTTCCACACCACACCTTCCTGTGGAAAGGCATCGACGGCACTGGCATCTTCAGCCACTTTCCCCCGGCTGACACCTATAACGGATTGGTCACACCAAAGGAACTGATCTACAACGTCTCGAACTTCAAGGAACACGGGCAGGCCACGTGCTCGCTCTATCTCTACGGGTTTGGCGATGGCGGCGGCGGTCCGACGATCGCCATGTTGGAGCAGGCGAAACGAATGTACAACCTAGACGGGCTGCCGAAGTTGGAATTGGAAAAGGTCAGCGACTTCTTCCAAAAGGCGAAAGCCGATGCGCGAGATCTCCCAGTCTGGGTTGGCGAACTCTACCTGGAACTTCATCGCGGCACTTACACGACCCAGGCTCGCAACAAGCGCAGCAACCGGAAATCGGAATTCCTATTGCGTGACGCGGATTTCCTCGATGCGCTGAGTCGCGCCCTCGTCCCCGCCCGCAAGGAATCTGCCGCCGATCCCGAACGTGCGATTTACGACGTGACCGGCCTGGGCGAGTCCAATGCCAATCGTCATGCCCATGCGCTAGAACGGGCCTGGAAGCTCCTACTCACCAACCAGTTTCATGACATCATCCCCGGGTCATCGATCGAATGGGTATATGAGGACAGCGCGCGCGATTACCATACGATTGATATTCTCGCAAACTCCGTCATTCAGTCCTCGCTCAACGCACTAAATGGCGCGGTTGATACGACGGAAATGAAGGTCCCCTTCCAGATTTTCAATACGCTCAACATTGAACGCGAGGAAGTGATTGAGACCGCGCCCGGAACTCTGGTCAAAGCGAAGATTCCGCCGTGCGGCTATCGGGTGATCGATGCAAAGAACGCCACGAGCCTTCAATCAGCCTCCGATACTGTTTCGGTTCAACAAGTGGGCGGCGAAATTCTCATAGAGAACGCACTTATCCGTTTGCGGTTGGGGCGGGATGGCGTGATCCAGTCGATCATGGACAAGGAAGCGGGCGACCGCGAGGTTCTTGCGGAAAGCGGCGGAGGAAATCTCTTCCAGTTGCACCAGGATACCCCGAATAATTGGGATGCCTGGGACATCGATGTATTTTACAAGGAAAAGGTCACGGATCTGCGCGCGGTTGACAAAATCGAAATTGTGGAAGCGCATCCGCTGCGCGTAAAGGTTCGCATCGAGCGAAGCTTTGGCGCCTCGCGGATTGTTCAAGACTTAATTGTGACCGCGAGTTCCAAGCGCATAGATTTTACCACCGAGGTCGACTGGAACGAAGTGCACAAGTTGCTCAAGGTTGCATTCCCCGTGAACGTCCAGTCCCTCCGAGCAACGTATGAGATTCAGTTTGGCAATGTGGAACGCCCCACCCATTACAACACGAGCTGGGATTTGGCGCGATTTGAAGTCTGTGCGCAAAAATGGGCCGATCTCTCCGAGGAGGGCTACGGTGTGGCGCTCCTCAATGACTGCAAATACGGCTACGACATCCATGGCCACGTGATGCGGCTCAGTCTTTTGCGCTCGTCCAGAGCTCCTGATCCGACGGCGGACCAGGGCCATCACCGGTTCACCTATGCTCTGTTGCCACACACGGGAGGCATTCATCAAGGCCGCGTGATCGAAGAAGGCTATCAACTAAACGTTCCATTGCGCGTCACTCCGCTAGCAGTGCAATCCGGCTCTTTCCCCTCGCAACGGGCCTTTTTTACGACGGATCGTGCGGGAATCATCATCGAATGCATTAAGGTCGCAGAAGACGGGACAGGCATCGTGGTCCGGCTTTACGAAGCCTACGGATCGCGAGGGCCTTTCAAGCTGACGACAACGTTGCCGGTTAAGGCAGCTAGCCGCACTGACATGCTTGAAAATCCCGTCGAGCAACTCGCTGTCACGAACGGGGCGATGAAGCTGGACATACGTCCTTTCGAAATCGTCACGCTCAAGCTGCAAATCCACACGATTCAATAATACCCATCCCCCCTATGAGTCCCAATCCCCTCCTCGGTGTCATTTTCCATTGGCTTGGCGGCCTGGCTTCCGGTTCCTTCTACGTTCCTTACCGGCAGGTCCGGAAGTGGTCATGGGAAACCTACTGGTTGGTCGGTGGTTTTTTCTCCTGGATCATCTGCCCTTGGTTCTTTGCCGGATTGATGACGAACGATCTGCTGGGGGTGCTCGCGAAGCAATCGGTCAGCACACTGTGGTGGACCTATTTCTTTGGAGTCATGTGGGGTGTTGGCGGGCTAACGTTCGGGCTGACGATGCGCTACCTGGGCATGTCGCTGGGAATGGGCGTTGCGCTCGGCTATTGCGCTGCCTTTGGCACGCTATTGCCGCCAATCCTGAAATCCTTTGTCTCCACCATCCCGGTTCCGGAGACCATCGCACAAATCGCCTCCACCGCGCCGGGGCAAACCACGCTGGCCGGGGTGGGCGTCTGCCTGCTGGGCATCGGCATCGCGGCGATTGCAGGCCTTACCAAAGAAAAGGAGATGCCCGCCGAGGAAAAGCAGAAGGCCGTGGCGGAGTTCAATTTTTCCAAAGGAATTATGGTAGCCACGTTTTCCGGCATTATGAGCGCCTGTTTCTCGTTTGCGCTCACCGCAGGGAAACCGATTAGCGATGCCTCCGAACTAGCCGGGACAACCGAGATTTGGTCGGGGTTGCCGAAGTTGGTCATAGTGATGTTTGGTGGGTTTACCACCAACTTCATCTGGTGCATGTTGCTTAACCTCAAGAACCGGACCGGCTACCAATACCTCGCTACCGAGGTAAGGCCAGAGCACCTTCATCACGGAGGCCAAGGAGGCGGCGAATATGGCGTGGCCACCCTCATCGCCCCTGCGGTGGCCAATCTGCGAATTCCACGGCTACGCAACTACTTGTTCTCCGCGCTAGCTGGTACCACATGGTATTTCCAGTTTTTCTTCTATACAATGGGCGAAACCCAGATGGGAAAATTTGGCTTCGCAAGCTGGACGCTCCACATGGCGAGCATCATTATTTTTAGCACGATGTGGGGCTGGTTTTTCCATGAGTGGAAAGGCTGCAGCAATAAAGCTCACCGGCTCATTGCCTCGGGCATTGCATCGCTTATCCTCTCAACCATCATCATTGGCTTTGGCACTTACCTGAAAAGCCTGAGCGGCGTCCACTAGTCACTTTCCTTCCCACTAATCCCCATGAACCTATCGACTTACCTCCGAAGTCTGTTCTGCGCCTACCTCGCACTAAGCACAACGCCAACCCATGCGATGCCCGTGGAAAACCTGCGCTGCGAATCGCTGGTTGATCCCTGCGGAATCGATGCCCCTGCCCCCCGGTTGAGTTGGGTTCTGCAATCCCCCACCCGCGGAAGCAAGCAGACCGCCTACCAGATTCTCGTGGCATCGACAGCGGAAAACTTGACCCTAAACAAAGGAGACCTTTGGGATAGCGGCAAGGTTCTTTCCAAGGAGACGTTTAGCATCGAATACACGGGACGGCCCCTGACATCCGAACAACGCTGCTTTTGGAAAGTGCGGACGTGGGATGAAAAGAGCGTCTCCTCCGCGTGGAGCACCCCCGCTTTTTGGCAGGCCGGGCTCATGAAACCAGAGGCATGGCAGGCGCAATGGATCGGGTTCGACACGCCACGCGCCACAGCTGAAGCCGCCGTGCCGCCCGCCACTCCAGATGCCAAGGCCAAGCCATTGTTGTTACCCCCGGCATCGTATTTACGGACAAAATTCACCGCGAACAAGCCCATTATGTGGGCGACGCTGCACGTGGCGGCACTGGGCCTGGCGGACATCTATTTGAATGGACAGCGCGTCTCCGACGATTATTTCACCTCGGGTTGGACGGATTACACAAAGCGCGTATATGCCCGCGGCTACGACGTTACCCAGGCGGTCCATCGTGGAGCTAATGCGATGGGTGCCGTGATTGCCGACGGATGGTACAGCGGCTACGTGGGTTATCGAGGGGAACGCGATCTCTATGGGAAGAATCCGCGCGTGCGGGTGCAACTAAATATCACGTATGCCGATGGCTCCAGCGAAGTGATTGCGTCGGGAGCTTCATGGAAAGCTGCCACGGGGCCAGTTCAGGAGGGAGATATACTGCACGGAGAAACCTATGATGCCCGCGCCGACATGGGAAAATGGAGCGAGGCGGCCTTTGACGACCACGCGTGGGCCTCCGTGAACACGGGCGCTCCGGTAAATCCACAAGTTGAGTCGCATCCGGCTCAACCGGTTCGGGCGATTAAGGAGTTCCAGGCCAAAACCATCGACGAACCAACGCCGGGCATCTATGTACTCGACCTGGGTCAGAACTTCGCGGGGGTTACACGCATCAAAGTCAAGGGGGCGAGCGGACAGAAGATCACACTCCGCTTTGGAGAGCGACTCAACCCGGATGGCACGCTCTACACGGCCAATCTTCGCGGAGCCCGGTGCACGGATACCTATATCTGCCGTGGCACCGGGGACGAGGAAACATGGCAGCCACGATTCACCTTTCACGGGTTTCAGTATGTGGAAGTCCGCGGGCTCGGTTACAAGCCAAAGGTCGATACGGTGGTCGGCGTGGCACTGAGCAGCGACACCCCAGTCACCGGGGCCTTTAGCTGCTCTGAGCCGATGCTCAATCAACTCTACAATAATATCTACTGGACGCAGCGGATGAATTTCATCGACATCCCCACCGATTGCCCTCAGCGCGACGAGCGACTGGGCTGGACGGGCGATTCGCAGATTTATATTCGCACAGCTACCCTCAACACCGACGTGCAAGCCTTCTACGCCAAGTGGCTAGTGGATTTGACCGATGCGCAGCTTCCAAACGGAACTTTCCCCAAGGTTGCGCCAAGTCAAGTGACTTCGGGCGAAGGGGGATCGGCATGGGCCGACGCTGGGGTGATCTGCCCCTGGACGCTTTACGATGTCTACGGAAACCGCGAGGTGCTTGCGCGGCAATATCCCAGCATGGTGCGCTTCGTGGAATCCTACGAAATGCGCTGTCAGTCGAACCGTCTGCCTCCAGCAGGATTCCCCACTTTTGGTGACTGGCTCAGCGTCGGCGCGAAAACGCCCCCGGATGTCATTATCGTGGCCTACTTTGCCAAAAGCGCGGAGTTAACCGCACAGGCCGCTGAAGTTCTAGGGAAGCCTGAGGATGCCGCGCGATTCCGTAACTTGTATGAGGACGTCAAAGTGGCATTCAACCGAACATATGTCAGCGCGGACGGCCACATCAAGGGAAACACGCAGGGCAGCTACGCCATACCGATAGCCTTCGGTTTACTTGATAGAGAGAAAACAAAGCTCGCGGGCAATCTCCTTATCAAAGCCGTTGAACACAGCGATTGGCATCTCACGACGGGATTCATCGGCACCAAGGACCTGATGCTGGCGCTTTCCAAGATCGGTCGCAACGACGTAGCCTACCGGTTGATTTTTAACGACACTTATCCGTCCTGGGGATTCTCGATCAAAAATGGGGCAACCTCCATTTGGGAACGATGGAACGGCTGGACACCAGACAAGGGCTTCGGCGATCCAAAGATGAATTCATTCGCGCACTATTCCTTCGGGGCCGTTTACCAATGGATGGTAGAAAACATCGGCGGAATTCGCAGCGACAGCCCTGCTTACGAAAGGCTGATCATTGCTCCGCAGATGGATGCAAAGCTCACCCATGCCGAGACCCGTTACGATAGCGTCCGGGGGCGTATCGAGACGCGCTGGAGCAAGCAAGGCGGAGCACTTTCCCTTTCCATAACCCTTCCGCCCAACACCACAGGAACGGTCTACATTCCCGCCGCCAATGACTCGGTGATTACGGAAGGAGGCCAGCCTGTTGCGAAGGTTTCTGGAATCAAATTCCTGCGCGAAGAACCCGGTATGGCTGTGTATGCCATCGAGTCGGGTAGCTACCATTTCCAGTCCTCACTTCTTCCCTAATCCCATCATGTTTCCATCGCTCCATCCTCATTTAACGGACTTCGCTTCTGTCCTTGGGCGTAGCATCTTCCTGATGATCCTGCCCCTCGTCCAGACCATCAGCGCGGAAACCACACCGCCTCGTCCATTGGAAGTCGAGCAAATCAAGCCAGTGACTGTCGTCGAAAAAGAACCCGGACATCTCTTTGTTGATTTTGGCCGCGTGGCCTTTGCTGCCCTTGAATTGAATGTGCCGCAAGTCCAGGAAGGACAGAAGTTAACAGTCTTCATGGGCGAGGCTCTTTCCGCTCCACAAACCGTGAACCAGAAACCGCCCGGCTCCGTGCGCTTCCTTCGCACCGAAATCACGCCGACACCCGAGAAGCCAGTCTATCGCATCCCACTTCCCGACCGGGACCAGCGACTGATGCCCGCTTCCATCGGCCCGGTCATGCCGTTCAGGTATGTCGAAATCAAGGGAGCGCCCGTCGGTTTCAACATAAACTCGATAACCCAACTTGCCGTTCACTATCCTTTCGAGGACAACGCTGCGCAATTCAAAAGCTCGGACGAAAAGCTGAACGCCATTTGGGAGCTTTGCCGCTACACAATCAAGGCCACCAGCTATTGTGGCATTTTCGTGGACGGCGACCGGGAACGGAAACCTTACGAAGGCGATGCCTATATTAATCAGTTAGGCTGGTTCTCCTGCACAACAGACATCACTCTTCCGCGTCATACCTGGGAGTATCTGATCGAACACCCCACTTGGCCTACCGATTACATCCTCTTGGCCCCCATTCTGGCTTGGGATGACTACCTCTACACCGGCAACCCCGAGGGGCTTAATACAACGTATGACCAACTCAAGGCCCGCACCCTGCTGTTTCTATCGCGCCCCGATGGTTTGCTGCGCACAGCCGTCGTTCCAGTCCCTGCAGAGATACAGAAGCTGATCCCCATCGCAAAGATCGGCGACCTTGTCGACTGGCCGACCAGCGAGCGCGATCAATACGAAATGGGGCCGGTAAATACAGTGGTGAATGCTTTCCATTGCAAGGCGCTTCGATGCATGGCCCAGATAGCCAAGGCATTGAATCAGTCGGAAGATGCCGCCCTGTTCCAAGCCGCCGCTGCAAAAGCCACCAGCAGCTTGAACACGGTCCTCATTGACGCAGGGAGGGGACTCTACGTCGACGGCGAAGGCAGCCGCCACAGTTCGCTCCATGCCAACATGTTTCCCCTGGCCTTCGGGCTGGTGCCGCCGGAAAAGACGAAGTCCGTCGTCGATTTCTTGGGCGGCCACGACATGGTGTGCAGCGTCTATGCGGCCCAATTTCTCCTTGATGCGCTCTTTGACTATGGAAAGGCCGACTGCGCCCTTGCGCTCATGACCACCAATGGAGATCGGAGCTGGAGGCACATGGTAGATCAGGGAACTACGTTGACCTACGAGGCTTGGGATCAAAAATACAAGCCCAACCAGGATTGGAACCATGCATGGGGAACCGCTCCCGCAAATTTAATTCCGCGCAAGCTAATGGGCATCGAACCGCTGGAACCAGGTTTTGGAAAAATTCTGATCGCCCCCAAACCCGGTTCGCTAAAATGGGCACAGATCAAAGTGCCGACGGCCAAGGGACCCGTTTCAGTCCGCTTCGAGAACCGCCCGGAGTTTCTGCTGCAAATTGAGATCCCGCAGAAAACCACCGCGCGAGTCGGGCTGCCCACCCAAGCCACGGATGGCCCTGTTACGGTGAAGGTCGACGGTCGGTCCGTAAAGGTAACAGCGAAGGATGGCACCGTATTTCTCGACAACTTGGAACCTGGGAAGCACACCTGCCAATTGCAATAGCGTCTCCTGTTCCCCGTGGAATTTGAGGGAAAAGGCATTCAGGTGCACGAATCCGTCTGCCAATCTGATTGTTGATATTGAAGTTCGGATTAACACTTTTATCTCATCCCTATCCTACAGGTATTAGAACCACACTTCCTATGGATCATTTTTCGCCATCCATCGTTAAAACAGCCGGGCCTCGCCTTTACCGCACAGAAAACCTCTGTTACACAAAAGGCGGGTTACTCGTCCTCTCGTTCTGGCTGTTGTGGGGAGATTTTGCATTCAATTTCTTCGAGTCAGTCTTCGGACGCTTCCTCCCGATATATCTCAAGGATCTGCAAGCATCCAACACGCTCATAGGCGTGATGGCAGGAAGCTTCGCAGGGTTGGTGAACGTGCTGTTTCTTCCCGGCATCAGCCGTTGGAGCGATGATTTTCGAAGCGCCATCGGGCGACGCGTTCCACTTCTTTATCTAGTAACGCCGCTGACGGTTTTTGCCGTCGTGGCCATCGGGTTCGCCCCCGAAATCGCCAGCTGGTTTTTTGACCGACTATTCGCCCACCTACCCCCGTCAGTAACCAAAGGGGGGCTGGTTCTGGGACTGCTTTGCGGGCTCACCGTGAGCTTCCACTTTTTTAACATGGTCCTAGTCAACGCTTACAACTGGCTGATCCGCGACGTGGTCCCATTGGAGGTGATGTCCCGCCTCCTGGCCTGGTTCAGCATCGTTGGAACCGTAAGCGGGACACTTTTTCTGTGGTTCGTTTTCCCTCACTTAATGACCAACCGCAGGGGAATATTCCTTGCTGTCGGCCTCTTTTATCTTGTCGCATTTCTTCTCATGTGCCGCAATGTCAAGGAAGGGCAGTATCCGCCTCACACGCCTTCGCAAAACCGTCCAGTCATCCTCAAGACATTCGTCGTTTACTTCCGCGAATGCCTGGAGGTTCCCCTCTATCGCAACTTTTTCATCGTCTCTCTCCTCGTGACGGCGGCGCTCAACTGCGCGGGAGGTTTCCTCACTCTCTTCGCCAGTGACACCCTCTCGATCAATATGGCGAACATGGGACATATTTTTGCGTGGACCTCCGCCGTCTCTCTCGTCTTTTTATATCCGATCGGCTGGCTATACGACCGCTTCACGCCCATGCACGTGGTTTTGGGAGCGATCATCACTCTGTGTCTCGGGTCGTTGCTGGCCTTTTTTTCATTAATGATCAGAATGGTTACCTGGTTTACTCGCTGGCGTTTCATTGCCAACGCAGGCTTGGTTATTAGGACTACGAGCTGCTTCGATGAAGCTATTCCCTGCCAAGAAATTCGGCCAGTTTTCCGGGGGAATCAACGTTTTCAGTTGCGGGGCCTTGATCGTCGGGAACGTCCTCATCGGCGTTCTCATGGACTGGGCTCACAGCAACTACCGGATGGCCTTCCTCTGGACGACTGTTATTTCTGCAACTGCTATTCTTCCAATGTTGCTAGTCATTCGTGGCTGGAAAGCGCATGGCGGCCAGGACAAATACGTGGCACCTCTTCCTGACTAGACTAGTTCCGCCGAAATCCCGATCAAACGCCGCCCTTTTCCGCCCGTCCTTTACAAGCATTCCTTAAAAAATGGGAAAAACAACCAGGCTCAATTCTAATCCCTTCATTTTCGACGTTTGTCATTATGGCGCGAAAGGGGACGGCGTCATGACTGACACGGTGGCTATCAACCGAGCGGTCGAAGCCTGTGCCCATGCCGGGGGTGGCCAAGTCCACTTTCCCCCTGGCCATTATCTATCTGGGACGGTGCATTTACGCAGTAGAGTCACCCTTAACCTCGATGCTGGAGCGGTCTTGATTGGGACAACCAACTTGTCGCAGTATCAACGGCCCGCCGTGCCTGACCATTTGTGGGAGGCGCAATTGGGGCAATGGCACCGCGCGCTCATCGTCGGCGAAAATCTCGAAGACGTTGCGATTACGGGACAGGGAGTGATAGACGGCAGACATGTTTTCGACCCAGAGGGCGAGGAAAAAATGCGCGGTCCCCACGCCATCGCTTTTATCAATTGCCAACGCTTTTCCTTGCGCGATATTTCAATTCGCAATGCTGCGAACTATGCTATCTTCTTCATGCTGAGTCACGAGGTTGACATTCGCAATGTTAAGATTACCGGCGGTTGGGATGGCATACATTTTCGCGGATCACCGGACCTCTGGTGCCGTGATGTGACTATCACCGATTGCCAGTTTTCCACCGGAGACGATGCCATTGCGGGTTATTACTGGGATAATACGGTCATTACGCGATGCGTCATCAACTCCTCCTGCAATGGCATTCGAGTCATCGGCCCCGTCACAAGGCTCATCGTCAACGACTGTCTTTTCCACGGACCGGGTCGGCATCCGCACCGGACCTCTCTCGAAAAGCGCCGCACCAATATGCTCAGTGGCATAAACATCCAACCCGGAGCATGGAACCCTACTCATGGTTTGCTCGATGACGTGCTTCTCTCGAACAACACCATGCACCACGTTGCCGCACCGGTGACGATTTGGATCGGGCCCGGCAATACAGCTGGCCGTATCACCGTTGCGGGTCTCGCGGCTAACGGCGTTTATCAATCGGCTATTACCGTACAAAACTGGGCGCATGCACCAATATCAAGCATCGTTCTGCGAGATCTAAGTGTAGAATTCTCTGGAGGTGTGTCAGTTATGCCAGAGAAATCAAGGGATCAAACTCCCGACAATTCTCTCAATCATTTACCAGCGTGGGGATTGTACATAACGAACGTGGGAACTCTTCTCGTGGAGGATGCTCGTTTCAGCCTTGAAGAGGCCGATCTTCGACCGGTGATACAAGCCGAGCGAGTCGGAAAGATAACCCTAGATAACGTTAAGTATCCGCACGGGCGGCGGGTCTCGCATGTTTATTCCTCAGCAAGGCAGGACAATGCAATATTCACTGTGGGGGGAGAGTCGAATTCCAAGGAAGCGTGGGAAGCGGATTATTTTCACCCGTAGGCGGGCCCCATCAAATTCCAGGATGACGGCGTGATGGACGAGCCGGTCGATGGCGGCCATGGTGGTCATCTTGTCTTTGAAGATCTGGTCCCACTGCGAGAAGACCAGGTTCGAGCTGATCATCACGCTGCGCCGCTCGTAGCGTTCCCAGAGGAAGGTGAAGAACACTTCCATTTTGGTGATGGTGGGCCAATTGCCCCAACCACGGGTTACTCGGTTGATTTCGCGCACGACCTCTTGCTGTGCTCTCTATGTGGTGTTTCTTGGGGTAAGTTCGCGCACGCGGTCCCGTAGGGCCTGCTCTGCAGCAGGACTCGGTTTGGTATGCGCGTAGGGCGTTCCCTTCCTCGATTGTTGCCAGCGGAAGGGAAACCCCAGAAACTCAAAGCCGCTCGCACGGCTCTGGGGCACTTGGGTTTTCTGTTCGTTGAGCGCCAGACCTTTGGCTTGCAGCCAACGGTTCAGCCGCTCATTGAGTCCGCGACCTTCTCCTGGGTATGACGCCGATCCGCAGACAAAGCATCTCTTAATTAACAAAGCAGAAGCTCCTCACGTGGAGGAAATGTTCAGGATGGCGGCTGAAGGAATGTTGCCTCGCGATATTGCGGCAGAGGCAAATGCTTTCGACTGGCGCACCAAGCGGTACGTCGCGCGTCGAACGGGACGAGAATCAGGAGGCGGGTTGTGGACGCCACGGCAAGTGCTCACGCTGCTGTCCAATCCAGTCTACATTGGCCGTTTTTCTTACAAAGAGGGGACTCGCCCAGGTACTCACCCCATCATTGTATCTGAAGAGCTGTTTGAACAGGTTCGCCTGAAAATTGCGGCCCGGCGAAAACTCGGAAAAAATACAAAAACTCCCGTCAAGCGGCATTCGTTTTTCTGGTCACTTCGAGGCAAGATCATATGCCCGGATTGCGGCCGGGTAATGAGCCCCCATATCAGCAAAAAGGGAGTTATTTGGTTTCGGCATTACCGCTGCCGCTCGTTCGCAGGAGGACGTGCGCCTTGCAAGGGCTCGGCTTTTCCTGCCTACGATCTGGAACGCATGGTCAGCGATTTAATCGGCGAAATGCAATTCCCTGCATCGTCTTCAGGTTCGACGAGTCTCGACCAGGCTACTTTTTGCCGGTTCCAAGAGATCTGGAGAACTCTTGACGAGAGTGGCCGAGATCGTCTTTTGCCAAAGGTCGTCAGCAAAATATCGTTTGACCGGAAAACCTCGACGCTCCAGGTCGAAACCGATGATGCTGGAATGATTGAGGTCACGAACGAGCATAGTTTTTGACGGGGCTCCAAAAGGATGGCTTGATTTCTCCCCAAAAAGGCCGTTATTACATTCGTAACCACAAACGCAAATCTATGGTGCTTGAACTCAAACTCCGCAAAGTCGGTAATTCCGTGGGCGTCGTCTTCCCCAAAGAGGCTCTGAGCTATCTGAAAGTGGGGGATGGTGATGTGCTTTGCGTGACGGAAGCGCCGGAGGGCAGCCTTCGCATCAGCCCTGCCAAGGGGGGCGATTTCAACCGCCAAATGCAGGCCGCGCAGGACGTTGTCGCACGCTACCGTAACACCCTCAGAGAACTCGCCAAGTGAAGCGCCCGGAGTGGATTCTGCGTGAAACGGTGCTCGCCCTGCATGAGCAGCTTCTTGCTGAATTTGGCGGCTCGGATGGGATACGAGACGGGGGCTTGTTGGACTCCGCATTGAGCCGCCCGGAAAATCTATTTGTATACGGCCAGCCAACCGTCAGCGAACTCGCAGCGGCATATGCATTCGGACTGGTCAAAAATCACCCGTTTGTGGATGGCAACAAGCGGATTGGGTTTGCCATTGGTGCGCTCTTTCTTCAACTCAACGGGCGAGGCTTGATGGCGACGGAAGTAGATGCAGTGATTCAAACTTTGGCTCTTGCCGCCGGAGAGATCGGAGAAAAAGAATACGCCTGCTGGCTGGAGGCAAACTCCAAGGAGATTTGAAGACAAAAGAACAAGCAAACCATCCAAGTGCTTTGAAGAGCCCGGCATTTCGGAGTTGGCCCTGAAGGCTACTCGGCATTGGCTAGAGCCCAATGCCATGTGGCTATTGAGAATGCCCGCTATAGTTTGCCGCTCATCATTGTCGAGAAAGGACGCGTGGTTGCCATTCCGACAAGATAATCCTCGTAAGGTTCAGAAACTACGATACTTGCGTAGTTTTCAGGGTTAGTTTTCATTATTTCGCCTACAACGCAGGGCTTTTTTGAAGGCGGGGCAGACGCAAGCACTCAGGGAAACGAAACCTAAAAAGGAGGTTCTTATCGTGATGTTCCTTTGTGGCGTGGCCGGCCGCCTTGCAAAGGCTCGGCATTTCCTGCCTACGATCTTGAACACCTGGTCAGCGATTTCATCGGGAAAATGCAGTTTCTCGAATCGCCCTCAGGTGCCGCAGGGATGGATCGTGACACCTTCCATCGTTTTCAGGAAAAGTGGAAAACCCTGGACGAGTGCGCCCGTGATCGCCTTCTACCCAAAGTAGTCCACCGCATTTTCTTCGATCAAAATCGCTCAAAACTTCGGATTAAAACCGACGATGCCGGGATCATCGCCTTCGTGGACGGGTGAGGCTTTTTCCCGAAGCCGTCGAAGGTGATGCTTGCTTTTTCCCCGTTATGGACGTTATTACATGTGTAACCACAAACAATTCTATGGTGCTTGAACTCAAACTCCGCAAAGTCGGCAATTCCGTGGGCGTTGTCTTCCCCAAAGAGGCTCTGAGCTATCTGAAAGTGGGGGATGGTGATGTGCTTTGCGTGACGGAAGCGCCGGAGGGCAGCCTTCGCATCAGCCCTGCCAAGGGGGGCGATTTCAACTGGGGTGGTGTGCGCAACGTGGCGATTCGTTCGGGCGATGGACGTGGCCGGGCAGGCTTGGTGACCGATGCCAACAATGCGACAGGCTATCACCACGATCTTCTGATCAAGGGCTTCGATGTTGGCATCGAGATTGCAGCCGGGCGGGAAACGATGGTTACTCTCGAATATGCGACGTTGTTCTCGACGGCAACGACCTCCAACTCCTTAATCCAATCTTCGCACCTGGCTGTTTATTTTTACCGTCCCAGATGTTGCAGTTCCACCCGGTCAAGTTCAGCGGGCCCTTTCCAAAGCACTTTGAAAAAAGTGCTAACAGTGGGAATAGAAGTCCCATACTCAACCATGGTGCAGCGAAACCGCGAAGGCTGTGACTCTTCTGAAGGAGGACTCGGCAGGATGTGTTCCGTACAATTCAAAATTATCGGTTCGAAATGAATTCCGTCGCAGGAAACTTGGAACTCAAAATCCTCGTCCGCTCCGCCAGCAGTGGTGAGAAAGGCAACGATCTTGGCCGATTGGATTGCTCCCGGAACGCGATAGGTCAGCGAATCGCCGATATCACCCTTGGCTCGGAAAAGATACTCGGCGTAGAACGCGTTGAAGTCGTTGGTAAGGGTTGGGTTGCCTGATTTCGCATCCGCTCTAGAAAAATCCTGCAACTCATCGACGAAACAGGCGTAACGCACCTTCACAGGACCGACGACATTGGATGCCTTGGAAACTCCGGAAACATTTCGCGCCGAGATACGATAATACCATGTATCCCCAGCAACGGCAGTTTCGTCGCTAAACAGCGGGCGGTAGGCAACATCGGCATCGGATACGTTTGAAGCGATCATTGCCCATGGACCCTCATTTGAGGGCGCCCGCTCGATGTCGTATCCGGAAGCCCCCGCCGACCCGCGCCATGTCAACAAGGGAACGTCGTCAATAGGCAGCAATACAGGTTCTTCGGGAACTGGCACCGGAGGAACCGCCCGTCCTTCGATCTGGAATGCAGCACAACGGATAGTTTCGAGAAGGGCCTGTTCGCATTGGGCCTCTGCGCTTGGAAATCCCGGCCAGTGAAAGGACCATGTGGACGGGAATGTGAAAATCTGGTGCCATTTGAAACCGCCTTTTTCATGATGAAAATAGAGACTCCATAAGAGCACACCCGCAACAGACTGCTCCGAGCAGACATAGTCCAGCATTTCGCGGGTTTGATCCACCACGTTGTCTCGCGTGAGAACTTTTCCATCAACATAAGGCCCGTACTCTCCGATTATCAACGGTCTCTCTCCGTGAAGGTGCGAGAGTTCGAATTTGATCCTCTGCACAAGATCCGGTTTTCTCGCATCTCCATAAAAATGACATGAATAAATGTCGATGTTAGGATCGATGACAGGGGTCGGCTTGTAGGCGAGCGCGTCTTCTACAAGGTGATTGGAGTCGAGCCCTTTGATATACGCCGCCATCTCCCCGGACCATCCGGGGGTGCTGTTATTGAGCTCGTTTCCAAATTGCCAGGCGAGAATGGATTTGTCCTCCCGGTATGGAATACCGGTGATACTGTTTACCCGCTCTACCACAAATTTGACGGTCTGCTTGTAGTCTTCTCTCAGTTGGGGATCGCTATAGAAAACGTCCCCCGCTTTGTCTCGATGGGCTGCGTAGGTCTGGATGCTCCCCAGATAACGCCCTCCCTCGGCAGCGAAATTCACGATCACTCGGATGCCGTAGCGGTTAGCCAGCGCCATGACGTTGTCCAGGCATTTGAAGGCAGCTTCGTTAAATTCTCCAGGGCCGAGGACGTAATGCCAGGGTTGAGCCTCCTCACTAGGGCCGCGGACGGGCAGATTCCAGAGCCGGAGCACGCGCGCGTTCATTTGGACAAGCGTTTTGAACGCGTCCTCCTGTTCCCATGGCGTCGGAAGCTCCATACGGTCGGGAAGGAATAGCGTGAAGTCATAGGGCAGCATGACTCCCGGCACGTTGGATCCAACGAAGCGGAATTCTTGCTCGCCGTCGTAAAGCCGGTTCCCTTCGCGCGTGATATATCGTTCAAAGACTGATGTTGTTTTCATTGCTGATGGAAAAAGTTAAGCGCTCTTTAAAATACCTTTCAAATACCCATTAGCAAACAACCGCCCTAATACCCCGTAGCCGGGAACGAAGCCCGGCTCATCTCCCTCGCCGGCCATTGTCGGGACGTGGTCGCAACGAAAGGGAACATCCAAGCCCAGTTCGCGATAGAGGCGGAACAAGGCAAGTTGATCGGTGTTGCCTTCGTCATGAAAAAGTTCGACGAAATCCTCAGGAGAGCCGCTGACATCCCGCACGTGGACATAGGCGATCCGCTTCCCTAAATGTTCCACAGCCATTTTCAAATCCAGGCCCATGAGCTTGAAGTTTGCCTGGCAAAAGGTAACAGCATTCGCATGGCATGGGTAAATGGAATAGGCTCGATCAAAGCCTTCTATATTACCGAAAATCCGGGCGATTCCTCCGAGCGAAGATAGCGGCGGATCGTCAGGATGAAGCCCCATTCGCAATCCAAACCGTTCAGCCTCTGGCAAAACAGCGCGCAGGAAATACTCGTAGTTCTCCCATAAACACTCTGCGTCCAAAGGAGCGCCCGGCAAAAGCGACGGCGTCTCTTTTAACTGGAAGGCGGTGCAGCGAGCACCCCCTCTTCCCATCCGCTCTGAGCCGCGATACCATCCGGTTCCCGCCATGAAATTGTAGCAGATCAGGCATATTCCCAATTCGGCCATATTGCCCAGCATCCGGCGGTAGAGTTCGAGATCCTCGTCTCGCCCCGGAAGGCCAAATTTAATGCGGGTCATGTCAAACTGATCGCCTTCCAAGGCGACGACACGCAATCCGGCATCGGCCAATCGTTGAACAATAGAGGCGAATGCATCGCGATCCCACGGCGCTGGCACGCCCGTCAGCTCGGGAGCGCACTTAACCACCACATGGTCGATCCCCATCTGTCGACACAGAGGCCACAGCCGATGGGGAACGGGGGGGACGAATTCGATCAGATGCACTAGAAATAGCCACCTTTCTTGGTGATTTGCTGGATGCTCTGGCCCTCTGCAACCCAGCCAAATATGATCTTCTCATTCGCCTTAATTTCCTCCGCCCGGATGAGAACGTCGTATGCAATGTCACGCGGCACAACCAGTACGCCATCGATATCGCCCAAAACAACATCACCGGGTTTGATGGTCGTGTCCCCGATTTTGATTGGAATCTGATAATGCGTGATCAAACACCGGCCGAGGCTACCGTTGGAGATCCGGTATTTATAGAAAACCGGAAAGTCCTTTTCGAGAATTTGATGCGTATCCCGGATGCCTCCATCAATGCAGGCAGCTTTGACTTTCTTGCCTACGGCGGTAGCGGTCATAACGCCGCCCCAAAGCGTGGCCTTCTCATCCTTGCTGGTATCCCAAAGAATGAAATGATCCTCGCCCATGACATCGAGCATCTGCGTGCGGAATTCCATTTCTCCGCTGATTTTCACATTAGGTGCGCTTTTCACCGTGAATGCAATCCCAGCCACAGTACGGTATTCGCGTAGCGGCAGAATGTGTCCAGGGAGCGCCTGTTCCAGCAGACAGAATTCGCGCAATACATCATTGACCGCGCCCGTATAAAGCTGCTCGAAGCGGGCCAGCAACTCCTTAGTGGGCACCGGAAACTCCTTAGTGGAGATTCCTTCGCGCGTTTCGATGAGTTTTTCGAGATTCATCATCCCGACTTCTTTTCTGTAGGTGTCGATGGACATGGTGGTTGTTCGGTAGGTTGTTATAAAAATCTACGGATGACCTGCGTCACCTGTTCGCCAAGGAGGCGGCAGCCTTCCTCTGTATAGTGAATGCCGTCTTCACAGATCATGCGTTCGCGGCCGTGGCCTTCGACAAAAGCGTGCAGATCGTTAATCAACACCTCGTGTCGAGCAAGGATAGATGCAGCGGCGGCGTTGTAGCGCTCGACATCGGTAGCGACGCGGCAAGGATCGTATGGCTGGCAGAAGCGGGCGTTGTAACGGGCCTGCACGACCGGAGTGATCGTGGCCCAAACGATGGGTGCGGATGTGGCTGCGCGAACTTTTCCAAGAATGAAGTCGAGGTTTCGGGCGAAGATTTCGATGGGCACGGCGTTTTCGGTGCTATCGGTCCCCAGTCGCCGACAATCCCATAGACCGAAATTCACATGAATGACATCGGCTGCTGGGTCCAGATACCAAGGCTGAAGGTTAAAGAGATGGTGCACCGAGTGCATGCAATTGCCCTCTGGAGCCCATATTTCCGCTAGGCCATAGAGGCCCCCAGAGACAGCAGACTGATAGCCGATACGGATTGAATCACCAATTAAACTAACTTTCTTCATAAACTCATTCCTCCATCCACGAACAGGCTCTGACCGGTGATGTAGCGGCCAGCATCGGAACAAAGCAACAGCGCGGCCCCGGCACAATCCTCTGGCTGACCAATTCGGCCCGAGGGGATCCACGACAGCACTTTTTCCAAATATTCAGGATCAGCCATCCGGGCGAAAGAGCGCTCGGTGCCGATCACGCCGGGGGCTAGGTTGTTGACCGTGACTCCATGCGGGGCGAATTGTTTGGCGAGATTTTGCACCAAGAGGGTCTGGGCGGCCTTGAGCGCAGAATAGACAACCATGTCGGGATGTGGCTTGGCCTCCTGAACCGAACCTATGGTGACGATACGGCCCCACTTGCGCGCCAGCATGGCAGGAGCCACGAGTTGAATCAGTTCGAATGCACTGCGAAAGTTGACCGTCAGCTGCTCGTCAAAGTGCTCACGGGAAACAACCCGCCAATTCTCGGGATGTTGGATGGCAACGTTGGAGACAAGAATATCAATGCCTCCCAATACCTCCATTGAAGCATCGAAGAGGCGTTGAGGAGCATCGGATGCACTCAGATCCGATGCCACGGCTGCACTGCGACGCCCGAGTGAACGGATTTTTTCGGAAACGGCGAGACCGCAGTCGCGGTTGCCGGTGTAGGTTACCACCACGTCTGCCCCAGCTTCAGCAAGGGCGAGAGCGATGGCAGCTCCGATGCCTCGTGACGATCCAGTGACCACTGCACGGCGGCCCGTCAGTGTGAAAGATGCAAAGTTGAACGTAGGCGTTTTGTTCATACGGATATCGGCGATTCGGATTTTGGAAACAATGGCGCTCCGGTTCCGAGCGAGGGAAAGCTCAATAGGCGGCCACTCTCAGCCTCCGTGACAACAAGGCCCAGTGTGCCCGAGGGATCGAAGGCGCAGTTGGTGGGATTAGCTCCAGAGACTGCAATGACATCTTCCACTTCGCCGTCCGCAGCGATGCATTTCACCGCGCCGCCGCTGTAAATGGCAACATAAAGCCGTCCATCGGCGGCAAAGGCCATTCCGTCGGGTCCGATGGTGCCGCCCACACTCGCCCAAGGGCGAGGTGCCAGCCAAAGAGCACGCCCGGCATCCCAGCCTCCCCGCCAAAGCCGCTGACGCCGGGTCTCGGCAACAACGAGATGTCTGCCATCGGGCGAGAAGGCAATGCCATTGGGAAAATAGAAACCGGAGGCGACGCGGCGGATGCTGCCGCCCGTGGTAAGCACACAGACATAGCCCGTCGGAACAGTGCGGGAGTCTCCGGGGCAGGTCAAGACCAAGTTGCCCACTGGATCAAAGGCCAGATCGTTAGGCTTGAAGAGGGGCTCTCCCTCAACCGAATCCGCAATTACCGTTGTCTCTCCGGTTTCGGAATCATACCGACGGATCGAGCAGTTACTCGCATCGCAAAAGACGATGCGGCCCTCACTATCAATCGCAATGCCATTCGGTTCGCCCCCAACAGGAACGCGTCTCAGGCAGCCATTTTCCAAAAAACAAAGATTTCCTGCCTTCAGCTCAACAAACCAAAGCCGCCCTTGGTTGTCGAAAGCAGGCCCCTCAGCGAAATCAAGTCCTTGAGCAAGAACACTATAGGCGCAGATGTCTGAGTTCACAAAAAATAATATAGAAACGGCGTTTGCGCTTGGAGCTAGTGATCGTCCTACGTGAACCGTCGGAAGATGGTGTTTTCTGTAAGGCAGTTGAGTAGACCGGCGATTGGTGCGCTGGTTGATGTGAGCAATATCCCGTCTGGACGTGGACACGGCAATATGATTTCATGTAAACAGTTAACATGCCTCTTATACAACCAAAGAAATGCAACCTCCGGGCCGTCGCCCAAGCCTGTGGGTGCTCTGTTGCGACAGTCTCCATGGCCTTGAGGAATATGGGACGGGTACCGATTGCCACGCGGGAGAGAATTACCAAGAAAGCGGCCGAGTTGGGTTACGTGCGCGATCTCGAAATGTCGCGCCTAATGTCACGTGCGCGTAGGCCGGAGCAACTCACAACGCGCGAGGAGTTGGTGTTCCTAAGCGAAGCTCCGATTGGGCGAACCCCAAATTCTAAGACGCCTTGGTTGCACGGCATGTTCCATGCGGCCAAGGAAGCAGCTCATCTTCTTGGCTATGAATTGAAACCGCTAACAATTGATCGTGATTTCGCAGCGCAAAAAAAATTGAGCCGCGCCCTATGGACCCAGGGCATCCGGGGCTTGCTCATTGGCCCCGTGACAACATGGAGCCCAGCCATTCTTGCGCTGGACTGGAAACATTTCGCATGCGTCGAACTAGGGTCTACGCTCCAGAACCCCTCGTTGCACCGGGTGGAGCGCGGTTTCTATGACGATCTCTTAGAACTCTATGGCTACTTGCGTGATCTGGGGTATCGCCGAATTGGAATAGCACTTCCAAAAATGCGCCTGGAGTTTATGCGACACATGCCTGAATCAACGCTCTTGTTCTTCGAACGGAACCACCTCGACATGCAACCTGTTTTGCCAATGCATCTATCACATGAATGGAGTGCACGTGGCCTCAACCGCTGGTTGCGAGATCAGAAGCCTGATGTGTTGCTGGTCTACGAGCCGCAAATCCCACGCTGGCTAGCCAAGACAAAAACCAGAGTCCCTCGGGACATCGGAGTGGTTTACCTCAGCTCTCAGGGAGGAAAGAAAAGTGGACTTCTTCCTGATATAGGTCTCATGGCAAAAGAAGCCATCCACCTACTTGCGCGCATGGTCGAGGGTGGTGAATGGGGTATCCCTCGCCGCCCTCGCTCGCATCGCTTCCGTAACATATTCTGTCCGGGCGGCACCATCGCAATCCATGATCATGCACAAGAAAAGGAAAACTGAGTGCGAGATTCAATCGCTTTTTTCGGGTTGCGAATTTTCGAAGCAATAGATAGCGGTCTGCCAGCGAGACAGAAAAATACGTGGGAGGCACAGAAGCTTGGTATTTGGCACGTTACGTGCGAAGCAAAGGGTTAGTTCCCCGATTTGACATCAGAAATACCTTTTCTCCCGAGATCGGATTGCCTGCCGTTGTAGGCGTTCATCTCGGCGGCGTTGGTCACTTTATCGCCGCCCTGAACATCAGCGGAGATCAAGTCACGTTCGCCGATCCAATTGGAGGTGAAGAGCACCTTTCGCTTCCTGCGTTCCAACAAAGATATGAGTTCACCGGGTTTCACATGACTATTGCCCACCGCTAGTGTGCTCGAATCGATGGTGAAGTCCTACCGTCGCGCAATCCCTAAGCGCAACGCGGGCGCTCGTCCACGCCACGGTCGCCCAAGGCGAGGGCCGCGCCGGGCGCAAAGTCAGAAGCCTCCACGACGATGTCGAAACCGCCGTTGGCTTTCGCGGCTTCCACTCGAACCGGGACAGCCGTTGCTTGGGATAATGCAGAAAGAGCAAACAACGCAAGGAAGGTAAGTATTTTCATAGTTGGCATTATTCGAACCGATCGACCCAAAGAGACCGGCGGAGGCGCAAATCGCGCGATGACGCTCCTACTTCAATAACATATTCTCCGGCGGCAATCGTCCATTGTTTGAGTTCAGCGCTCCAGTAGGCGAATGCGGACGGTTCCAGCCAAAGATCCACACCCCGTGTTTCTCCTGGGGCGAGGAAAACTTTTGCAAAGCCTTTCAATTCGCGAACGGGCCGCAGAACGGCGCAATTGCGTTGCGATACGTAAAGCTGCACCACTTCGGCCCCAGCACGTTGGCCGGTGTTTGTAAGTTCAAGGCGAACCCGGACGCCGTCGCGCTTTTTGGAGACTTGCAAATTCTTCCAAGAAAAGTGCGAGTAACTCAGCCCGTGACCGAAAGGAAAGAGCGGCTCGATGCCCTTCGCGTCAAACCAGCGGTAGCCGACAAAAATGCCTTCGCTATAGTGGCAGATCTCCGGGCCGTAGTCGCCCAACGCGTGAGCGGGGGAATCCAGCAACCGCCGAGGAAAAGTAACCGGCAATTTCCCGGACGGGTTTGATTTTCCCAAAAGCACATCGGCAATGGCATGACCGCCTTCCATTCCTGCATACCACATCTGCACTACGGCGGGTAGTCGATCAATCCAGGGCATTTCCACTGGGCTACCGCTCACAAGAATGACAACGGTATTTGGGTTGATGCCGGCGATTTGTTCGAGCAGCTCGTTTTGGCCATCGTGCAAAGCCATGTCGCTTCGGTCCAGTCCTTCAACGTCATACTGATGGTCTAATCCGCCAAAAAACAAAACGGCATCCGCGTTTTCCGCCGCCTGAAAAATCTCGGCTGGGGTTTCGTTGTGGCGCTCCGTTCCCGGCACGATCCAGCCCAGTCTGATCCGCACCTGCTTGTGCCCCGGCCTGACCCGGATTACCGCTCTGTAGGCGCGACCGGCTTGCAGGCGAACGGATTTAGCAACCTCTTCCGGCCCGCCATTTTCCCAGCGCTGGATCAAGTCCATGTCGTCAATAACCAACACGGCATGGTTTGCTCCGTTAAGGACGAATTGATACTCCCCGGTTTGCGGCGGAGTAATAGTTGTTTCCCACCGTACCGAGTATTGATCCGTCTCCTGCCCGGGAATGGGCGCGGATTGGCTCCAGTCAAAATCAATCGCCGCGTCGGGCCTGCCGAACTGAAGGCCCGAACCCGTCCAAGCCCCTTCGCGATCCGTATAGTAGAACCCTTTCCAACCGTTGGTCCCAGCTGCTTCATCGGCGACGCCCAGATATTCGGCCTTGATGGGCTCGGCCTCATCATAGGCTGGCGGGTAGCCTCTGAAGTGAACGATTTCAACATTGTCGCCCAATGCGGAACGCAGGCCTTCCAGCGGGGTCACTTCGTACAGCGCTTTGACTGCGGAGCTATTTCCGCCCAAAGCGTGCTTTTCCGTAGCGTTGTCGCCGATGACTAGTAACCGTTTCATCTTGCGAGGGTCAAGCGGCAGCACCGATCCCTCATTCTTCAGGAGGACAATCGCTTCCCTCGCGATCTCCAAAGCGGCCGCTTGATGCTTGCGAGTGTTGCGTTCTCCGGGTTTGCGATCCGGCCGGAACCGTCCGATCCGAGCCATGACGCGAAGCACGCGCCGGACTTTATCGTCAACAAGAGCGACGTCCAGTTCTCCGCTCTCAATCGCGTGCCTAAATGGGTTTGCCAGGTAGTAATCCCCATACGCTCCGGTGGTACCCATTTCGATATCAAGACCATACCGCGCGGCCTCCAGCGTGTCATGGGTTCCGCCCCAATCGGAAATATAGGTGCCCTGGAATTTCCATTCGTCTTTTAAGATTCCATTGACGAGGCATTCGTTATGACAGCAATACTGGCCACGAAATTTGTTGTAAGCTCCCATCACCGTCAACGCACCTCCGCGCGTAACCGCCGCATGGAAAGCGGGCAGGTAGATCTCCCGTAGGGTCCGCTCATCCATCCGGGCATCCACCCCGGAGCGGTTGAGTTCCTGGGAATTGGCGGCAAAATGTTTCACACACGCGGCCACATCCTGGCTCTGGATTCCCTGGATAACCGGTACCGTCATGGCTGCCACATGGAATGGATCCTCTCCGTAGTATTCAAAATTACGTCCGCAAATCGGTATTCTCGCTATATTGACCCCCGGGCCGAGGATCACGTCCTTGCCGCGATGGCGAGCCTCGGCACCAAGCACTTCGCCAAAACGCTGCGCCAGGTCCAGATTCCACGTGGCCGCCAACGCACTGCCCGTTGGCAGATAAGTGGCGTAGTCGGTATCAGTATTGACGAAGTCCCAGCTATCATGCGTAATCTCGCGACGCACTCCGTGGGGCCCATCGGACATCGTCAACTCGGGGATACCAAGCCTAGCGATGCCGCTTACGGAAAATTTCGATCCCGCGTGGCATAGCGAAATCTTTTCTTCAAGAGTCATTCGCTTTAGCAATGACTCGATTTGCTGTTCGGTATCCATCGCTGCCACTTAAGGTTGTATGTTCAATAGATAAACCTTGCAGGAATGTGGTCTTACGGCTGCTTCAAGGCAGGCATTGTTGAGCCCAATATCCGTGTTCGTCCAATATTCCTTCACTGTAAACCTGGTCTGTTCCAATCCGTGCACTTTGGAAAAATCGACCAAAAGGTTTTGTTCAACAGCATCAAAATTGAACAACCCGAGCGCGTATTCACTAGGTTTGGATTGATTCCTAGCCAGCCAAATCGAGGGAAATTCGCGATCGAAAATATCAAGAGGCCGCACGTTCTCGAATCTACCCAAGTCCCGCAGAAGCATTTGCGAAAGGGCGGTTCTTTCGGGGGCCAAGGTGCTGAAACGGTCGCACAGCAAAACCATGCCGCCCACGAGCCAAAGCGCGGAGGTCCAGAGAATCACCTCGTCCTCGGTAAGTCTATTATTGTCAATGCGCGCAATATGCACATCCGGGTCGTTGATCCAGAGACGCCGGTTCATATACGACCGATTAATGACGTTGCGGCAGACATTAGGAACACAGCAGGATTCTTTATACGGCTTAGCATCGGCATCCTGCCAGTTGGGGGTAATATCTGTACCAATGCGGCATCCATCAACCATGCCGACTTCTGGCCCAAGGGGGGACGTGCAGCCGAGAATGAACTTATCCCCTATTCCCTTCCGAATGGCGGCTAATCCGCGGCGCAGTGCTTGGGCGCGTGTGGCCTTTCGATCAGCATAGCGGCCCCCCATCGCTATGGCCGCACATTCATACATTAGGAAATCAAGCTTCACATATTCGAAGCCGATACTCCTCAGCCGCGCAAACGTTCCGGTGAGCCATTCCGCCGCCTCCGGCACGGTAGCGTCAAGCACGGCAACTCGCGAATTGCGCCACTCTGTGACCCAGACAACTTCTCCTTGTTCGTTTCGGATCATCCATTCGGGATGTTCGGCAAACAGACGAGAGCAATCTTCGACCATAAACGGTGCCAGCCAAAGGCCGGGCTTCAAACCCGCGCTGGCGATTTGCTTTGCGAGAAACTCAAGCCCATTGGGGAACTTCACGCCATCGCATACAAGCCAATCCCCCAATGCCGACTGATAGCCATCGTCCAATTGGATATATTCCAACGGGAATACATCATTTCTTTCGCTCAGCCATTTGACGTTCTCAAGGATGTCATTTTCAGTAACATGCTCGTAGTAATAGTACCAACTGCACCACCCCGTGGGGAGATGAGCGGGAGGGGGAGCGACCTTCATTCGCGCCCCCCAAATCCGAGCAAACTCTTCAAGCAATCCATAACCGTCATCACCGGCAAGAACAATCAATTCTTCCGACGCAACGGATTCTCCACGGCTCAGTTCAATGCCATCCCCATACGAAATCGCCTCGAAGCACGAAATACCGTTCTCGTTCATCGCAATGGCCGTGCGAGTCACCTGATCCGCCGAGGTGACAAATCCCGCGAGCACTGAAATACCGCTCTCCCGGTCGTTGACGACCGACACATATTCGCCAGAGAACTGGTTGGGACGGTCCTCGCAATAGGATTTTGTGTCCGATACAGCAAACGGTTTGTAAACAGGATTGATCGCAAAATCCGAATCACCAAGGCGCACTGAGCCCGCAGCGCTGGTCATCGTCCAGCCTTCCCTATAGATGCGCAAGCGATTCCCTGGGATCGAAAGAAAATCTTTACTGTCCACCGGAGTCGCACGGAAAACAAAGCGATCGAGTTGATGAACTATCTCCGAATGGTTCCGAACCAGGGCTTTGATCGTATTTTCTAGGGATAGTTCGATGGTCACCTGGATACCGCAGCATTCCGCAGAGATGCAGCGATCACCGTTCGATGCCCAATTATGCAGGTTAAGTCTTTCACCATCCACCTCAACCTGAAGTTCAACGTGGTTTAACAACGATTCCGTAACTCTTGCGGGACCGATGCCTTGAGGCCACTGAAAAGAAACGGCCTTTGTTTCCTGATTCCAAATGGACAATGCGATAGAAGGTTTCATATTACAACGTAGCGTGCGAGGAATGAACTAGTTATGGGCGCTCGACCGTAATGCCGACGATGATCGGAACCAGATCGTTGTTTAGGGAGGATATATCGATGGATTTAACAAGTTTCTCAGGAGAGGGATTACTCCAGCGCCAACAGTAAATGCCAATTCGCTCACAAAATCCGTTGTGGGACTCGTGCGCAATCTTCGCGTTGGGGATCACCTCCGGATTTCCCCAAGCGGCCACATCCTGATCCATCACTGGAGCAACTGCTTTTGAGGTGCCGTCAGCATAGTTGATCTTGTAATTGAACGCGGGTTGCCCGGGATCAACGCCCCAACATGCGGTGTGCAGAAAGTAGATGTATCTGGCTTGAGTATCCACGGCTATTCCAGAGACTTCCTTCGGAAAATAAGGCCGAGGTTTCCCTGCCAATACGATCGCGGACCGGCCTTGATTTTCCGCCGGAACGATGATCTTAAACGGAACATTGGCGAGCGTCTGCTTCCCGGTGGGCATTAGCGCATAGTCGTTGATACCCTGGTCTGACCAGCCGCCTTTTTTATCGCCCGCGACTTCATCGGCGAAACCCATGTTGACCTGCCGATGAATATCCAACGGAACGCATTTCGAAGCATTCACATCGGGATACGATCTTCCCTTGAGCCGCTCGGCCATCGCGGCTGATTCAAGTGCAGTTTGTTTCTTGAGGCCGTCTGCCTCCTTTGCGGCAATTTCAGCAAAGGTGCATCGGACTTGAGCCTCGCTGACCGGCATGACCGCGAAGGGTACCTGACGCTGCAATAATAAAATGGTCCGCTGCTGTGGTGGAATGATCGTCAACACCCCTTTGGCAAGCGCTTCTCCCGTCCATACCCGGTTTCCATCCGGCGCAAGATAGTGTTTCTTTGTCACGTAATCAGTTACATAGAATGTTCCGCGGACCTTCTGCGGAATTTGTATTCTGGCCAGCCGCGATCCGCGGTCCTCCCAATTGACGGCGAAGAGCACTTTGGTGTCGCCACGGTCAATCAAAGCGGCTTCGGTCTCGTTGAGTTCCTTGGAGTCCTCCGGAACGATATCAATGTACTTGGAAATCTTCTCGCGATTGACGGCATACTCAAGCGCATGCTCGGCGGCAACACTATCGCCCGACGCCGCGAAGTAAAAGACACGGCCGCTTCCGATTTTATTCATGCTCAAGAGAACGTTCCCGGAGTTGTCGGTATCAATGGCGCTGGCGCTTTTGACGCTCGCCCGCCGGGTAACTTCAACCGCAGCGGATGTGCCAGACACCGTCAATTCGGTTCGATATGGAGCACATGCGGACCGGGTGATCCCGGTTAGGGCAACGCTGTCAATTAACCTCCCATTCTCGTCGTTTGCCAGCGCATCGTTGCAAAGGAACAGTTTGCCTCCCTTTTTGACGTACGAAGTCAGACGCCCCACGGTTTCCGGATAAGAAAAGTGCATGGCCGGCGCAATCAACATGTCCAAGCTAGCGATATCGGCATCACCCAATTCCTCTTCCATCACAATCCTCATCGGATAATGCTTTGTCAGGAGCCAATGATACAGGTTCATCACTTCGCTGATGACGTTGCGTCCGTTTACGGCACTATTCCGCATCGAAGGATAGGAATAGACGATGCCGATTCGCGCGGGTTGCTGCCGCGGCTTGGGCATGACAATCGTGTCCAGCCCATCCAATTCATCCCGAAACTGTTTGATTCCGTCCAATGACTCGCGCGTATAGTTATAAGGGTTCAAAAGACTATATGCCTTGTAACCTCCGTTATAGACATTCGCTTTGGCTTCTTCGAAAGTCCTCCAGTCAAAGGAACGCTTGTCCCAGAGATAGAGCAGCGCGCCGTCCATTCCATGCATGATCTGGTTCCAAAAAGTCGTGGTAAAATCCGTCTTTTGGGAAGGCACGCGCTTGCCGAATTCAAAACGCGCACAGTAATGCTCGTGATCGACCACCGGTTTTTGATTTTTGGCGAGGTTCTGGAAAAAGTCGCAGATGAATGAATACTTTGCGTTCACCGAATTGAGGGCACTCTCCAGGACATTTCCTTGAATGTCAGCTCGACGGTTCACCGCGTCCCGACCATAACTCCAGCCCCCTTCGATGCCAAGAATGTCGAGCACTTCCGCAACTTTCCGATAATCCATCCCCGCAGCGTCTTGCCCGGTGAGGATGGAAAGGACAACGGGTTGCTCAGTAAAGTAGACGTTTTTCCGCTGGTCTACCGATTTGATGACGTTGATATATTTTTTGAGGGTTTCAGCATATTTCGTCCCAGAGAACTTGCACCATTCCGCCCACAGGCCGGGGGTCTTTTCCAAACTTTTGGTGAATGCAGCCTCGTCGAACGAACTGAATTCGGTACTCCACGCGCGGTTAAGCTGGTCTATGGATTTAAATTTCTTTTCCAGCTCCTTGCCGAAAGCCGCCCGGTTGAATTCGCACTGGCAGTTGTAAACAGGTTCGTTGAATAATTCGTAGGAAAACGGATTCCCATGATTGGACAGGATTTCTCTCGCTGTATCTTTGAATTCCTGAGTCAGCACCTTGTCGCAAGCTGGGTTTTCCATGCAAAGCGGAACGAAGTCGTGCCATATGCTATTTTGCTGTTCCATTTCGGGACGCCACAACTTCGTCTCCTTCAAAATTCGCATCCCCGCATCGGGAAGTTGGGACAGGTCCGCAAAGAACGGAGTGCCTGACATGCCATCCAGGAATGATCTTGCGATGTTGCGTTCCGCAATTCGATTTTCGGAAATGACGCAATAATTCTGGAGCCACATCGGCATCAGACACAGCGGCTCCGAAGTAAATCCGAATGTATTGAACCTTAATTGCGCGAGTGTTTTAGGATTCGGCAAGTCTGTATATAGTGGATCATTGCTATACTTCCGTGCATTGGGCGTGAAGTCCGCAAGAAAGGTGAAGCTGGGGCAAATCGGAGCAGTATAAAACACGGGCTTCCCCTGCATATGGAATACGCCGCCTTCGATCGAGGGCCGTTTGTACGGATCACTTTTGAATACCATCGAGTGCGAGGCGATTTCCTGGCGCATTTGAGCCACTTTGGGGGTTTCCTTCCAGCTGAACGCTGGGCTTGATCCGGTAGAGACTAATTTGACCCCCGCGATTTCCAACGCCTCGCCCTTGGAAAGATTGGCAGGAAGCTGAAACACAATGTCTTTCAAGTCCTTGAGCTTCTCGATACCAGAGAAGGATCGCAGAGGCACCGCCGTTTCGCGCCATTCTTCACCCGTCTTCGAAAGAGGCGCAACGCAATCGGCATCGGTCCCTTTTAGCTGAACATTTACGTCAATGGGGCTCTTAAGTTTGAGGACTAGCTGAAGCTCATTGGGGGCGTCAATTACCAAGCGCCGGTCGGTCGCTGCGGCGTTGATTCTAAGCCCGGAGAATTGCCCTGCGGGACCGTCTAACGCGCCCAGGTAGAAGACCTTGTCATTAAACTCCGCCGCCCACACCGTCTGGAAAAACAGGTCTCTACCAAACTTGTCAGCGGTCCATGCAATGTCGAGACCCTCTGGTGAAAAGACCTTCAACTCCCGCGAATCCGATGCCATGGCGGAAGCCTTCGGAGTATCTTCCGTCTCGACGGATAGGTCGTCGAAATAGGCATCGCCCACCCCCTCGTTGTCGCTCTTACATGTAAGGTAAAGCCGAAGATAGTTGAGCTTTTTGGGCATCGGATACTTCAACACATAACGCAGCCAAGGCAGCGCCCCTGTGTCGAGGGTCCATTCGGATTTTCCAAAGCCGTTTTCCTCGGAATCGTGCCCGCCAACCCCGATGCCTACATTCCCCGATGCGCCGCTCACTCGCTTAATCCAAGCGCTGAACACCAGCGTTTTTCCCTTGAGCGCTTCAAGTTTTTCCGGCGGCACTTCGTAAAAAATGCACGAAGCATTGACATTGGGAGTCCCTTTTAAATGCAGTGAATAACGGCCCGAATGCACTTCCGTTGCGTTTTGTTCAAAGACAGAAAAAACACCGCGATCCTGGTTCCAAATACACCATTGTCCCGCTTCACTAAACGGAAGATTTCGCTTCGGATTCCATATCTCAAAACCCGGATCGGGAATGACGCCTTCAATTTCCGCAGCAACGGACAAACACAACGAGGCTAGCGCCAGGATAATAATCGCGGGAAACTTCATGAGAACTACAGGGAATGATGGGTAGAGCCGGGATCAAAAAAGGGGAAGCGAGCGTTCTTGCCAATGCCTCCATTAGCCAAGCCGCCATTGATTACGGAAATCTTTTCCATTATTTTGCCTGACAAATCAAGGCCGAAATTGCGTTTTCGCACCGCATCCTTAAAATTTTGTATTCAATCGCCAACCATTTCGGCGACCACCCCCTTCAAAACGCGTTGATCTCGAAAAGCATTTCTTTCCCTGGAAATAACTCCCATCCATCCCATTCTCCCGCCATTCAATACGCTACGACGAAAAAACCCGGGGCCCGGCAAAATAAAAAAACCTTGATTTGTCTGCCTAATCCCAGTAACGTCCCGGCATACCGATGAAAAACGGACCACCTATTGGTGTGAACCTATCTGTTCACGTCGGCAGTATTCCTATAGTGTAGCCCCCGGAAACTTATGAAAAGAAATCCCCCCCGCCGGTGCGATCCGCAAATCCTTAGCGGCGGATTCTCTTTGCTGGAGCTTGTGGCGGTTGTCGCAATCGCAGCGACATTTGCCGCCGTTTCCCTACCCTCCCTAAATAACCTCAACCAAGGCAACAGCGTGACTATTGCGGGTAATCAACTAGTCGATATCGCCAATCAGGCGCGACAGAATGCGATGACGCAAAACTCAATGACCGCGCTTGTTATCGTAACAGCCTCAAACGATCCCGCGCTTGATTACAAGGCTTACTGCTTGATGGAATGCAAGCCAGGAAGCAACACTTGGACACCCGCTACGAAATGGCAATCGCTGCCTTCCGGAGTCAAATTCGACCGAGGTGCCAAGAGCGCGTCGTTTTTAGATAACACACCGATGATGCCCCCCACCCTGGAAAATGTCTCCCACAACGGACGAGCAATCTCTTCTGGGGCGTACGGATACCAAGTGTTCCTGCCCAATGGCAGTATGGCTTCCGGTGGCAATCCCGCGATCGCAGCCCCGCCAACGCTAAATATTGTTTCAGAGCGCGGCAATGCCGGAAACTATTATCAAATCATTTTCAATCAATTCACAGGCACCCCCAAGGCGTTGCGCCCGTAATGCCCGAAGCTGAGTCTCCAAAGGAACATGCTTAACCGAGCCAATAGAACGGCGTTCAGTCTCATGGAGTTGGTTTTGACTTTGGGGGTGGTCGCAGTCACTATCCCGGCGATACTGGGGTTGTTAGGCATTGGCTTCGCCTCAGAGAAATGCGCCAGTGATGACACCACCCTCACCGCAATGACTTCAGTGGTCGTGGCACAATTGCGCGGCAATGCCGAAATCAGCTCGACCACTGAAACCATTGCCGATTCTCCCTACTGCTTTGATAATCAGGGAACGCTCCTCGCTAAATCGGCACCGGGAACCATCTACTCCTGCCAGGTATCCCTACGGCATCCCGAGGAAACGGAACTCCCCGATGTTGGGGCTCATTTTTCGATTTTGACGCTGGCATTTACTTGGCCCGCCGGCGCGCCACCTGAAAGTCAGAACAAGAAAGTGATTCATGTTACGCTCCCCCGATAGCCGAGCCTTTACGCTATTGGAAATGCTCACGGCCACGGCAATCACGATGGTCTTCATGGCGCTTCTGGCGGCCATCTCAGGCCATGTCAGCCGCCTTATACCCATGGAAGTTGACAAAACACAGCAGCGGAGCGGAGCACGTGCGGCCTTGAATTTTATAGAAAAAGAAATGCGTCAGGCGGTGTTGTCACGCGATGCTTCCAGTTCAACCGCCAACAGCCTTCAGTTCTTAATTAACCCACCCAAAGTGGGCGCGCCATATTCATTCCATGATTCGGTTTTTTGGCAAGCCCCCATCGCCAGTACAACAAATTCAGGCGACTTCGCGGAAGTCGGTTATTTCGTGGCTTGGAAAAATAACCTTCCCTGCCTTTGCCGTTTTTTTGTCAATCCAGACTCCCCCAATTACCTGATCTATCGCGATCCCGATAACTGGATAACTAGTGACTTGCTAAACGGGTTTGCACCGGGAACCAATTTCGAAGGGCTATTTCTTGAAAACGTCATCGGATTTTGGATGGAAGCCTATGCGTCGGGCAACCCCACGGAAACACCGCTCACATCGTGGGATTCTCGATCCACGAAAAAACTCCCCGCCCGGGTGGACATTTCCCTCATCGTCATCGGTCCAGCCGCGGCCAAACGACTGACTGACGAGCTCACGACCACCGTCCGGCAGGCGGTAGCCGCCGCTTCGACAGCGCAAAATTGCTTCTCCAATCTTCCCCAATCCATTCGCTCGAATGCCAGCATCGTAAAGTTCAGTGTGATCCTGGAAAATGGGCAATAGGCGCTGTATGACTTTGAATCGCTTTCCACTCCACGCACGAGGTAAGTTGCAGGCATTTACCCTGATGTTGGCGCTCATCTTTATCGCGCTCATCTCGGTTGTGGTGATTGGATTCCTAACCAGCATGCGTTTTGAACGCTCATCGGCCTTTTCGCACCTGCAAGGAGAAATGTCTCACTACTATGCTCAAGCCGCCAACGACATTGTCATGGCACGCATTCAACAGGCGATGCAACCCGGCGGGGCAGTAGCGACCCAACCGGGCCAAATCATGACAACCACGGTATCGGGGAGTACAGCAACTTCAAAAATCGTCGAGCTGCATTCAGGCAAGGCCACTTCCACCGACAAGGATATTGCCGTGGATTTAAACCTGAACCATTCCAGCGAACCTTCTTCCCGAAACCTCATCACCACCAACCCGGTGTCGCTGACTGTAAATTGGATCTACATGCGTCAGGATGGAAGTCTAGTGGCCGTTACCGGGACCAGCTTGCCACCCTTCGACGCCACCAACCCGCTGGTCGGGCGACTTGCGTTTTGGACCGATGACGGCTCTTCCCGGGTAAACCTGAACACCGCTTCCTACAAACCGAACCCGGACCCGAATTCCCCGCCGAGCCTTCCATCCCAAGTCAATCTCCTCGCATTTTCAAATACGGGGCTTAAAGCAGAAAATATTCAGGACCTCATCAACTACCGCACCGGCACATCGGCTGCAAAGGGGCACTATTTCAATAGTCTAGCCGAAGCCCGAGCCGTGGGTCCAGCCATCGCTTCGGCCATTGATGCCGAAAAATTCTCGGTTGGCGTCACAAGCCAGACTCCCGATGTAAACATTTTCGGCGAGCCCCGCATCATGCTGACGACGCAGAGAAATCTGGCCGGCAATTCACCCTTCCTGGACATCCTCCCCGACGACAACCCCAACTCCGATCCCGGCTCGATCTACAGTCTTGACGCAAACAAAGTAAGCAACGTCATTATCACCCTTTCGAAAATCCTAGCACGAAGGGATTGGCCCTATAAGCCGGGCACGAGCTTCGTCGATAAATACGCGCCGGTGCGCGTTCAACAAATTGCCGTGAACATCTTGGATTATGTCCGGTCCCGGGAGTCCGCGCGGGAATCATGCGACCCCATCCGCGGCGAGGCCATCGGCGAAAGCGGCTTTACGATGTCGATGCCGTGGACTTTCTCTCGGAATGACGTGCGGGGCATTACAAGGAGCGGCCCCAGGGTCACCGAATTTGGATTTTACCTACACAAGCTTCCCGATACCAATCCCCCGCAATATGGCATCACTTCAAAAACAGAGCTTTGCCTGCCTCGCTACGGCGGGCTCGACAAAGTGAATCTAACCGGTTGGCAAATCAAGCATCACCTCCAAGTCTTTAATGGGAATGCATCGGAAGATGTATTTGATCAATGCTATTTTTGGGCAATGCTGGACAATTTCTCGGACATCACCATAGACAACGTCGGCGGTGACGATAGCAAACTAGTCGTCAATGCGGGTGAATACCGGGTAATTAACATCGAGTTCACGGAGGACCCCTCGACCGGAACCAAGATGCCCTTAACTTTTAAGCCCCCTCATAACCGGGGCCAGCCGTTGTCTTTCATGCCGTGCGTGATTCTGTACTCCCAACACGGCAATGCGGACGAATTTGATCGAGGTGGAACCGATCGATTAAGGTGCCCCATTGATGACGAGTCTGTTGACGAGAATTCCATTTCAACGCTTGCCGTTGATGATCCCTACACAAACGACGGGGGGTGGGTCTCCACGGCCGGAGGTCTTAATGGGGGGCCGACCCTCGGGAACGGAGTTGTGGGAGCACCGCCGAATGTTCCGTTCGGGACCTTGGGAACGAAAGACTACGTTTACGGCACCGCGCAACAAGACACCGACGCGGACGGTCATCTTGCGGAAGGCGTGCGGTTACCCAGCCCGAAGGGGACAACCGCCAGTACCACGGGCCAAATGCTAAACCCCACAGGCATTATGCAAAGCGTTGCCGAATTGGGTTTTGTCCACACCGGGAACGATCCTCAGTACACGATGTCTCAATATTCTGTAGTACCATGGCGGACCCTCAGGCTCCAGCCCAAGAACGATCCCGATTCGCTGCCCGACTGGGCTTTGCTGGATATGTTTTCAGTTCCCCTGCAAACCTCTTCCACCGATTCCCTTCCCTACAATGTCTGCACCACCAGCGGCAGCACCCGTTACCTCGGAGGGCGGGTCAATTTGAATGCCTCCATTATCCCATTTATGGATGGTGCAACCCCTTCGATACGGTCAAAGCCGCTCGAAGCTATTTTTCTTGGCGTACCTAGTTTACTTCCCGACGGCTACCCCGCAAGCGGGGCCCTTGCCGCAACGACCGGAAGTTCGCTTGCCGATTCGGTAATCCATTTTACCGTCGCCTCAGGGAAGAACCCGGGCAACCATTACGGACTCCCTTACTATTGGTCGCGAGGGGAACTCGCCGAGATCGACCAAGCAACCTCCAGCGGTGAGGCAAGCGAGGAACTGCTTCGCAATACCGTGGATCTTCTCACCACACGCAGCAATGTATTTCTGATCTACTCCATCGGCCAATCCATCAAACAGCTCCCCTCGGGACAAATCAATGTACTTGCAGAAAAACGCCTTGAAACCATCGTCTCCGCCAACGCCGATGGCTCTGCCGTGATCCCGTTTTATTCGAGAAGTCTCACTCCCTAGTCGCCGCTGCACATTGAAAATTCGAAGTCTTTACACGGTTACTCCGGCATGATTATCACTTGCAAAAAAGAGATTCCTTCGCGATGGATCATTTTCGCGGTGCTGCCTTCCGCAGCTTTCGCATACACCCTCGGGAGTGTAGGAACAGCGTTTATATTTTCCCTGAAGAAGTTCCTCGATCATCCCGCGGGGCTCACACTGATTCTAAGCCTACCGACGGCGATTTCGATGATCGCCGGGCCTTGCGTTAATTTCATCTCAGACCGGATCTGGACCCGGCTGGGCCGCCGAAAACCGTTTATCGTGGCCTCGTGGTCCGGCATGATCCTGAGCATGGCACTCATGCCGTTGATGCCAAACTTCTGGGCGCTCTTGGCAGTTTACATGCTCTACTGCCTGTGCTGCGATCTAAACTCTCCAATGGAGGCGCTCAGCCAGGAAATCATTCCCCCGCACGAACGAGGCCGCGCTACGGGAATCATGCAGTGGCTGAACAATTTCGCAGGTATTATATTCTATTTCGTCGCATTGGGGCGCTTCGATGACGTTCGGTTTATGGCGGGAGTTCCAATTGTGGGCGAAACGGTGATTTACTGGATATCGGGGCTAGCGCTGCTGGTACTGCTATTGCTAATTACCTTAGGCATTAAGGAAATGGATCAACAGAGTCCGCTGAAGGGAGAGCGCCTGTCGCTGCGAAGCTTTGTCGGCGGATTGTCCGACCGCGAACTCTGGCCAGTGTTTCTATTGGTTTTCGGATCGGCCGTGCTTGCGGCTGGCCTCGGGCCATTGGGGAATCTCCTCTACACAGACCAGTGGAACTACACTAAACAAGACATGGGCATCAACGTCGCCGTTGGCGGTGTCCTAAATATGTTCATCATCGGTTTGTTAACCCTCTTCGCCGATAAGCTTAACCGGATGAAAGCGTATCGAACGCTCATTTGCATCTCGGTTGCGCTCAACTTTGCTTACTTTTGCTACGTCACCTATTTGTTGCCGGACCAGCGTCCCTCGTTAGTCGAGATCATCACGTTCGGCGAAACAGGATCAATCATCGGAATTTTGACAAATATGGTCTATCTTCCGCTCGTCTATGACTATATCCGGCGCAACAAAATGGGAACCTACGGCGCGGGTTCCGTCATTATTCAAAAGCTCACTGCGTTAATCACACTCAATGGCGTAGGCCTTTTCATCTGGGCATTTGCCGTCCTCTTCCAGCCAGCGGCGGGAGAGATGGCTCGCGTCGTGCTCAAGAACGAAGCACCCAAGGCAGAAGTGCAGTCATTTCTTCGATCCAAAACGTGGAGTTCATCGAACGACGAACCAAGTTTTACCTCCAAAAGCATCGAAGCGAATGCCTGGCAGGCAAACGGGGTTGTCAGCCAAAAGGGATGCTCCTGGGAGGTGCGTCTTCGCGACAACTCAAGCGAGAAGCTTGCGAAAGAACGCGAGCTTCTGCTGAAGAAAAAATCCGCCGCGGTTACGCAGGAAAAATCAAAACGCGATCAAATTCGCGTGAAGGCGGGCAACACTGAAGCCGACAGCGCTCTGCAAAAAAGCGTCCAAGACCTCGCGCGGGAGATTCAGGTTCTCTCGCAACAAATCGAGGGGATTGATCGAACTCTCGAACAACGGTCCAAAGACTTTGAGCAGCAGGTCACCCGAACCCTTTCCAGCCGCATGATCGCCGACGGAGATCAAATCCTCGATTGGCAAGTTAAGGAAGCTCTCGAAATTGAACTCCCCTTAGCGGATCGTCCGGGCCCTCGCGATATGAACTCCTCCCTTAACAAGCTGCGTTCCGAATTGCCCGGCTTTATCGACATGCGACCGGTAAAAACGGAGGCCGGATATCGGATTCTCGCCAGCATTCTGACAAACCCCGGAGCCGATAACGCTCAGCAGGCTGAAAGCGCGCGCATGAAAATCGCCACCGCATTTGGCAAACGTCGCGCCGAGTTATTCGATGGATCGAATCCCGATGGCGTCCCCATTTTTAAAATCCACCGCGCGCTTGCAATGGACCTCATGACCATCGAATCGCCGCTGGATGATTATGTTTCTCCCATTCATCGCATCGTCAACCTGTTCCTGGGATTGTTCGATGCGATCCCCCGCCCCGACCGCAAGCTCAACGCGATGGCGCACGGACTGCGGACGCCGGGGAAAATCGACCACGTTAGAGTCAGCCCCGGCCCCACATCGAGATCAATTCGAGTGTTGGCCGTGCTGCCAGAGGGCGCATCTTTCGGCCCCAGCCCCGCCGACCCGATCACGGCCCGCATTCGCATGTTAACAGGCCCAAGTGCGGAAGAACCTTGCATTGACCAAGCGCGCGGATTCTACGATCTCGTCGAGAAGGCGGCACACGCACAGCGGCTCACCATTTGCCGCCCCGTCGTGGCCTCGGGGTATGTTCCCATGAAATATAACTATATGTGCGGCTATCTCTGGATGTTATTCATGGGCAGCATCGGGATTGCAATTACGCTCTATTTTAGCCACCTGGAGAAACGGGGCTATATCCAGAAACGCGGAGTCGAGGAAGCCGAGGCAGCATCATGAGCAACAGTCAACTCATCCCGCCCCCAAGCATAGATACCTATACGCCAGGCGGATCAAAACCGAAATTCATCATGATCCTGCTGGGAATCGGGCTCTTTATCGCAGGCTTTTGTCAGATATGGCACCCCGTGGAAATGGTGCTGTTCGGGAAAAAAGTTCGGGCCGAAGTTGTCGCCGTGGTCAAAACCAAAGAAGGGCTTCCCGATGTAGCGTTAACCGACCCGGCCCAACTCGAAGCCCAACTCGAACCGAATGACCGCAGCTATATCTTCTGGAATCTCTTTCAGTTCCGGACGGAAACCGGGCATAGCGTGGAAGTACGCGCTCCCGTGGGCAGCGTGGCAAAACCGCTCTACCCGCTCATCGATGCGGACGGCCTCCCCTCGGCGGACCTTATTTACTACGATCAAAACGCACCCGAGGTCGTCACCTTTCCCTTAATCGCAAGCACTTGGTTTGAACCGGGCGCGTTGATGGTGATCGGTGCATTTTGCGCTGCCATCGGATCGGTTCTTCTCTATTGGGCCAAAACTCCGATTTGTCTGCCGAAACTACCTTCAACACGCCGCGAAAATGACATCGAATCACCATAGGTTCGTGTTAGCTGCTCATGCTGTTAAGCTTATGACGTTTCGAAAAAGTAAAATTGTAGTCGATTGAGCGCCAGAGTTATGAGATATTAACGGGATTAAATCTCATTTGTATGCAAAAGACCGGCTCTCGGAAGAACAAAAAAGTAGATATCGTCTTCGCCGAATTGGAACGCCGAATTCTGGACAAAGTCTGGAAAATTAACGACCAGATTCCAACGGAAGCCGAGTTATCTGAGGAATTCCATTGCAGCCGCAGCACGATTGGCAAAGCCGTCGCTAAACTGGAGCATGGGCGCCTGGTCTCGCGGCGGACACGGGCCGGAACCCACGTTATCAGCAACGTTTCGACGCAGGTTTCATCCCCTTTCCTGCTGAATGCATGCGCCTTCATCTACCCGAGCGAACATCACGAAGGCGTCTGGCGCACAATGCGCGGATTTCAGAATGCCGCCAGCAATCTCGACCAGCGGGCCCTGCTGCTCTCAACCCGGGCTGACATCCAGCAGGAAGTCGACATCGTGTCGCGCCTCGGCGAATTCGATGTTCGCGGCGCGGTTATCTTTCCCATGGTGATCGATCCGCTGAATCACCCGTATTACAGCCGGATGGTCACACAGAGCAAATTTCCGATTGTATTCGTCGAGGTCAACCTTCCTGAAACACGCCGACCGGCGGTCATTGTGGACGGATTCGACGCCGGGTACGTTGCCACTCGGCATCTTCTTGGTCTGGGCCTTCGCAAAGTCGGCTTTCTTGCTAACTATGCATGGACGACCGTTGCGCGCGACAAGTACCAAGGATATCGCCGCGCGATGACGGAGGCGGGCATCCAGGAATGCAGCCAGCACGCTATGCTCGAGCCCGAGATGCATCCGAACTACGACGACCCTTTCCAAGAACCGACCGAGATCGCCAAACACTATCTCTCGGAGCACCCCGACGTTGAAGGCGTCGTTTGCACTAGTGACTTCCTGGCAGTGGGGGTGTTGAGGGCAGCCAAAGAACGGGGTATCCGAGTTCCCGAAGAATTGAAAGTTGTTGGAATGGACGATTTCGCGTTTGCCGCCGAGCACGGCCTGACAACCTACCAAATTCCTTACGAAGAGATCGGCGACCGTTCATTCCGCGTGTTGAACGCCATCCTTTCAGGCAATACCGCCCCGGACGAAATCCACATTACCGGCACCCTGGTCCGCAGAAAGACGGCATAATCAATCCAGCGTCGGCTTCGGCGGAGTAATGACGACCGGGGGCGGAGTGGCCGAGGGGTTCGCCGAAGGCGTGAAAGTAACCACGCATTCCTGCGGCAACGTGAGGTTGAGCAGGCAGTACCAGTCCAAGTCCCAGGCAACGGGTAGTCCGGCACGTTCGACCACTTCGCGCAACGCAAGATAAGTCGGGATTCCCTTTTCAGCGATATTGAACCAGACCACGGTTCGCTGATCCCCCTTGAATTTGCGCAGAAGAGTCTGGAATTCCGAAGTCAGCTTCCGAGCCTGTTCCACCGTTTCTCCCGCCGTGGCCGGAACCGCGAGTTTAATATTAATATTCGGGGAATCCGGCGACGGCGCGACCTCGATGCCGATGTCCTTTCCGGAACCGCCAAGGCTGCGGCCCGTAAGGTGCATCCGTGAAAAGTATTCCGCGATTTTTTGAGGCTCATAGGTAGCCCTCCGTTGAGGGGCAACCCGTCCAGAGGCGTCCTTTTGCATCACCGGCTTTCCATCATCACCTTTGACGGTTTCGTTGTGCGGGCTTAGCGAAGCCTCGTTCCGCTTGAGTTCCTGAATCACAAGGTTCCTGTAATCCTCAGTATTGATGTAGAGAATACGGTCCCCTTTTACGAAAAAATGTTGTGCGACGGCGTTATTAGGGATGGGCCGTGGATTGGGAATTTTCACCGTGACATCGGGCGGCGGAACGTAAGCCGGGGTGTCATCGAGTTGTTTTTTGAGTTTGTCGATTTCAGCCAAAAGTTTTTCGACGGTCTCCTTTCTCTGGTCCCGCTCCTTTTTAATTTCGGCGATTTTCTTTTCGATTTCCTCGATTTTAGCCGCCGCCATCCGGTCCTGATTGGGAACCTTAGTCTGCTTGAGTTCCTCAGCCGCTTTTTTGAGATTTTCTTCCATCTTGGCGATCGCCTCATCCACGGTTTCCGGCGCCTGCTCGGGCTTTGTATCCTCAACGACCTTTTGCAGGTTGGCGTGTTCTTCGACCGTCACCGGAGGAAGATCGGAGAGCACCTTGTTCACTGCTTTGGCCAGCCCGATGCCGATCATGACCATGACAATGATGAGCACGCCCACAACGTTTGTGAGCGTATCCATCAATGCCACAAACGGCAGTTCTTCTTCACCAGATCGGGAGCGGCGGGCCATGGAAATTCTATGGAGTTAGGGAGTGGGTTGCGGCGGTTCGAGTGTCCCCAAGGATGTGCCGAAAAGATGCATATCAATGTCACCCCGGCCAGGGATCGGCAGTTTGCCAATGCGTTCGACTCCGTAGCCATAGTTAGCCTGGGCCCAACCCGCACCAAGGCTGTAGCCCCACATGCCGTCGTCGCGCAGGAGAAAGAGCAGCTTCGATTGAGGGACCGCCGCCACTGCTTTGAGAAAAGCGTTGAAGGGCCCATCGGCTGCAATGACAGCAGGGTCGACGCTGACAATACCTTTGGTTGCTTCGTTCCAGTAGAACGAGAGCTTCCCGCCGCCAGATTCGATCACAAAGACCTTCGATCCCTGCGCAAAGCCCGATCCGCCAGGCTGCACGAGGACGCGCGCGTCTTTGCACTCCGGGGGTTGGCGTTGTTTGACTTCAGCCTCCAGTGCTTCGATTTGTTTTTTCAGGGCGGTTTCTTGACTGGTAAGGCCGCTGATTTCTAGCATCAGGTTGTCGAGTTCTTTGATCAGCTTCTCGTTCTGCTGTTTCACGTCGGCGGCGTTCTGGAGGAGCATCCGCAGTTGCAAAACTTCCGCATCCTTTTCCTTGGCCCTTTTGCTGACTTTATCAAGCTTCGCAAGCTTTTCCTTGAGCAGCGCGTTGATGCGTTGGTTTTCCTTAAGTTCTTTTTGCAAGGCAAGCTGACTCTGCGCGCGCTCAATTTCCTCCGGGCTGCGGCCGTTGATTTTCTGCATCTCTCCCACCGCAAGAACCACGATGATGAGCACGAGCACGCCGATGAGAGAACAGAGAATATCCAGAAACGGGATCAGCATGATCTCGTCGCTGCGGCGGCTGCGATGTCTAACCATAATGTACGGTTGACCGGTTCAAAATGTGAAGACTACTTGCGCCAGAACAGCCAGTTCAGACCGGGCTTCTGGATCACGATTTTCTTTTCACCGAGTTCGGCGAGCACTTTGTTGAGCCCCCGCAGCCCTTCCTCGATGCCTGCAACGTATCGCGATGTCATTTCCATGGGATCGGCCACCGATTTTTTGAGCTGGGCGCGGCTCACTTCCATGTTGTTGATAAATTCCTTGATGACCGATTGCTGATACTCGCCGCTACGCTTTTCCAAGTTAGTGGTGGCTTCCATGAGACGATCGGAGAGCTCGGTTACGCCGTTGCGCATCTCCCCCATGCTGCAAACAAATTCCTGCTTCACCGTTTCTTGGAAATCCTGAACGCGGTTATCAAGGTTATTCGTGTAATCGAAGATCTTAGTCGAAAGTTGGTTGAGGTCCGTGAGGAATTCCTGTTGCGCACCGGTAATGGCTTTCACCACCAAATCCGTCACCATCCCCATGTCTCCCTTGGTGCGGTCAGCACCTCCGGCACTCAGCCGCGGGAGAAGAACGTCGTTACAAAACGCGTCGATGTCGTTGAGCGTCTCCTCTTCCTGTTTCGCAAGCGCGTTGATGGGGAAATTGAGGATGACCGCGAAAATGAGGCCAACCAGCGTGGCATCGAAGGCAGAACCGAGTCCCTTGGTGACGTTGTTAATCGAGCCCACGATGCGGCTCACGTCCTCCACGTTCGAAAAACTCATTCCGCTGATCGCGTGCGAAAGGCCCATGACCGTGCCAATAAACCCAACGAGCGGAATGGCCCAAAGAAAGGCGCGCACGACGATGTAGCTTGCGCTGATGCGCGCCCCGTCAATGGCCGACTGGCTGTTCATCACGGAGCTGACGTCGGTAACATTCGGCCTCACCTCGAAAAACTCAAGCGCCTTGCGGATGCGGTTGACCATCAGGCTGTCCCGCAGGTGGATCGGCAGAAGGTAAACGTGGTCGATAAATAAGCTGATGTTGCCGATGTTAATTTCCTTTCCCAGCTCCACTGGAAGCACATCCAGTAGCATCGCCTCGCGCTGGTGCCCCAGGATTTTCCACTTCAAAAAGCAAATCGTCGCCGCCCACGCAAAGAGCAATGTGTTGGCGAAGTTTGCGCTGAGATGTTTGAAGAAAATGCTCGCGAGGATCTGCGAATAGGAATACTCGGCAACGGGGGTATCCGCGGGCGCTTGCAGAAAATAGATCACCGCAAACCAAAGGAGCGTCACCGCGAGCCCGATCCCGAAAGAGATATAGGCATTCGGGTTGGTGGGGTCCGCCTCCTGCCACGCCTTGTGCTGTTTGCGGGGGGCATAATCACCGGGCGCTCCCTCGGTTTCATCCGCGCTGCCCGGCATCCCGCCTGGTTGCGGCTCTGCGGGAGCCTCTTCCGGCTCCGTGAATGTCAGGGGCACCTGGATTTTGTTATTGCAACCGGGACAGCGAACCACCGTCCCGGCGGCTTCCGCTTCCGCCAACAGGTGAGTTCCGCAGGAGGGACAATTGAATTTCATAGACTATAGACGGCGTGGCAGCCTGCACCTTTCAGCAGAGCGACCCTCCCGTTGATGTATTACTCCCGTTTTCTCGACCAGCGTTTGAACAGAAGCACGGCAAAAGCGCCGAGAGAGCAGAGGTAAACAGAAGAGGCCTCGGGCACGGCCGCAGTTATCCAGAAGGTCAGGTCGGCGTTGGTGGCATCTTCCGGAAATCCCGTTAAAGCGCCCGGCAGTTGAGTAGAGGAATCAAGATGGGTCCGTTGGCCATCTGAATAGCCGCCATTCCAGTTCATACCCAGCAACATGCCAGGCCCGCCACCCGTCTCGTAGATCATTATTCCATACGTTGTCCCGGCATCGAGCAACGTGGTGGGGAGAGTAAATGTCAGATAGGTGCTGTCAGGCTGGGCTGCAAAATCAGTCGCAAGCGTCTGCGGAAGATTCCCGGTGGCTGTCCACAAAAGAGAGGCAGGCACGTTGGTATTAGCCGAGGAATAAGTAAAAAGGCTGACCGCAAAGGTGCTTGCATCCGCGGAGAAAGGATCTACAGCTCTAAGCTGGATCGTAAAACTTCCCAGCGCAAAGGACTCCGTAGGCGTAAAGGTTTGCCCGTCGATATAAGTTTTTCCGTTGAAATAGACACGATCCGCTTGACCACTATTGACGGAATAATCTGGTTGGCTGATAACCACGTTTTCAGTGGGAACGCTGTTGGTGGAAGTAATCACCACAGTTTGCGCATTGAGGGGGCCAGCCATTCCAAACAGCACAGAGATGAGCAATCCACGCAGGAGTTTTGCAGCTTTCATAGCATTTTTGAGGGGTTAATAGTTAGGGGTTGTCTCGGGACAATGTTTTTCCATCTATTGGAGTGACAAATCAAGAACTAAATTGAATTTTTTCCATTTCTCTTCCTATCGAAAAATATTTCCGATGAGATTTGAGGATCCATTTTGATCGCTGGATTTTGATAAACTTCGTCATTTTTACTCTGTTATATCCAAATTTCCAATAGAAGAATCCGCGTCATAGAATGGATTTCGGACATCACCAGGAAAATACTTCTTGATTTGTCTGCCCAATTAAAAGAAATAATAAAAACATCCTCCCTTTTCTTGCGCCGCTCCCCCACCAACTCTGCAGGAACGGCCTTCGTTAACAATGCATCCCTAAAATCATCTGAAATGAAAAAATCCCTCCTTTGTTCCACTGCTCTCCTGGTGTCTACCCTGGGCTTGTGGGCTGGCGAACTCAACCTTCGTGGAACAACCGATAAGGAGGCAGCCCTCTATCAAGCCGGCGAGAAAATAACTTTTTTCGTCCAGTTGCTGGACGATTCCACGCCCGTGGCTGGGAAAAAGCTGAGATGGAAACGAACAGGAGACGACGGGAAGGAGGAATCAGGAGAGGCGGTTTCTTCGGCGGCAGAACCGTTGAAGCTGACCACTTCCCTCAACCAGCCCGGTTTTGTGAGAATCCAAGTCTCGGCGTTTGACGAAAATGACCAGCCGTTGATGAGCAAAATTGATGCAGGCAACAATAAGCCTGTCGAGTTTAGCGGTGGCGCGGGCGTTGAAGTGGCGAAGCTGGAAAGCGTGGAAGAACCGGCTGACTTCGATGCTTTCTGGGCCAAGCAAAAAGCCCGGCTCGCCCAAGTGCCGCTTAAATTTACCCTCGCGAAAGTGGAATCGCAAAATCCCGAGTTCGACGTTTTCGATGTAAAGGTGGATTGCGCCGGAGGGAAGCCGGTTTCGGGTTATTTAAGCAAACCGAAAAACGCCGCGCCGAAATCGTTGATAGCGCAGTTCGGACTGATGGGATACGGGTGGGACCCGGCAAAGCCGCATTGCGCGCAAGGGGTTGTGTTCTTCAATATCAACGCCCACGGGATGGAGAACGGCAAGGAGCCCGCCTATTATGAAGCGCTAAAGGATGGAGCCCTCAAAGGCTATGGATTCAAAAACGATGAAAACAGCAATCCTGAGACGACCTACTTCAACGGGATGTTTCTTCGCTTGATCAGGGCAATGGAGTTCTTGAAAACCCAGCCCGAGTGGAATGGCAAAGAGCTTCAAGTAATGGGCGGTAGCCAGGGAGGCTTCCAGGCCATTGCCGCCGCGAGCCTCGATCAAAGCGTGTCGGAATGCACCGTCTTCATCCCCTGGTGCTGCGATCTCGGCGGTGTCACCAAAGGCCGACTCGGAGGCTGGCGGCCCGATTATGTTGCCGCACTCGACTACTACGACCCGGTCAACATGGCCAAGCGCATCCATTGCAAAACATCCATCATCGCCGGTTTGGGCGACTATACCTGCCCGCCTTCGGGGATATGCGTTTTGTACAATCACCTTAAAGGCCCCAAGCGCCTGGAGTTTGTGCAAGGCGGAATTCACAGCTATATGCCCAAAGGAGCACAAAAAACCATCCTCGAAGAAAACCAAAAATAACCACGCTCACAATGAGAACTATCCAGCTCTCCCCCGAATGGTCCGGAACCTCCTATCGATTCCAAAAAACATGGGCCCATGTTGGGAACATCGATCAATTTCGATGGCTCTCGCGCGGGGACGTTCAAGAGCACTTGCGCATGGCCCGCGACGAGCTGGGGCTCCGCTATGTCCGGGCTGCCGCGATGTATTCTCCGGAAATGAGAGTGTTTGGCAATCGCCTGGCCGACTGGAAAATTCCGGAAGCTGACCGAACCAAACACCTCAACTGGCAGATGGTGGACCTCAGCATTGAAGCATTGCTAAATTTGGGACTTAAGCCAATCTACACAACGTGCTTCACCCCCCTTGGCATGACCGACAATCCGGCGACTTGCTGGCCGGACAAAAACCCGTCCGGTATGCCCCGGGACCTCGCTCAATGGCAGGACTTCGTTGCGTCCGGCATTCGCCACCACATCGAGCGCTACGGCATTGATGAAGTACGCTCGTGGTATTTTGAATGCTGGAACGAGCCGAACCTCGATTGGTTTTTCAACGGCACCCAGGAGGAATTTTTCCGGCTCTGGTCCGCGACCTGGCACGCCATCAAATCCGTCGACGCATCGCTCCGCTTCGGCGGTCCATCGACCGCTCGTGGCGAGTGGATCCCCGATTTTCTCCGCTTTACAGAAAAAGATGGCACCCGCCCGGATTACCTCATCACCCACGTCTACAACAATGACTCCGGGGAAGCGCCATTTTCGCCCTTCGACGGCCCGGCAGCCGATCGAGCCGCGGACTCCCCGCATTTTGCGGCAGGCGTTATCCGGGGCGCGCGAAAAGCGGCACGCGAGCTGGGGTGGACCGGCGAATTTCACTGGAACGAATGGGGACGGTCTTGGTTCCCTCAGGATCCCGCGAAGGAAACCGCACTGGAACCGGCGTTTATCGTCAAGACCATGGCTGAATGTTCTCACGAAGCCGACGCATTCGCATTCTGGTGCCTCTCCGATATCTACGATCAAATCGGGTTTCAAAGCAGCGAATTCCAAGGACATTACGGAATGCTCAGCTTGCACGGGCTGCGCAAACAAGCCTGGTTGGCCCACCAGATGCTTGGCCGTCTCGGGGAGGATCGCGTCAACGTCCGCAACGGGAATTCCCTGGTCAACGTCATAGCAACCCGCAACAACGGCCTGGCATCCGCACTGGTTTATGCTTACCCGGACAAGCCCGGCAGCCCATCCGAATCCATTCGCGTTGAGTTGGATTGGCCTTTCCGCAAACCCGCTCTCATTCGCCTCGGAGCCGAGGAAAATAATATCATCGCGAAATGGAAGGAGCTCGGTGCGCCGGATTATCCCACGCCATGCCAAGTCTCGCAGCTCCGCGAGGCTAATTCGTTTACCGTCGCACCCGCGAATGCCGTCACGATAAAAAGCGAACCAACAGGCACCAAAGCCGTTTTCGAAATGGAATGCCCCGGCGTGGCACTGTTGGAAGAGCAAGCCTGAGAACCTGCTTAATTCCTATCATCCATGCCGAGGTAGTACTGCGGCATGGATAAGAATATTACTAAATCATTGATTCCCGCAATGTGAATCCGGCGGCCTCGCCAGCTTGCGAATTTCCAGCGATCCAGACCTGAAAATCACCCGGCTCGACCCGCAGGCGGCAATCGCGACCGTGAAACGCCAGATCATCTGGACAGAGCGTAAAGGCAACCGTCTTGGTTTGCCCGGCAGCCAAATCCACACGCTGGAAACCCTTCAGCTCCTTCACTGGGCGCGTCACACTGGCAACGACGTCACGAACATATAGCTGCGCCACTTCACCCGCCGTCCGGTTTCCCGTATTTGTGATGTCGGCGGAAATTCGAATGGACGAACCCTGAACAACAACTTTGGGAAGGCTGTATTCAAAAGAGGTATAGCTTAATCCAAAGCCGAAGGGAAATTCGGGCGTTGGCTCCGCATCCAAATAGCTGGAACAAAAACCGACAGGATCAGCCGGAGTGCCCAAAGGCATTTTGCGAACGGAATCAATCGCAGGACGCCCTGTATTCTTGTGGTTATAATACAAGGGAATCTGCCCAACCGAACGAGGAATGCTTACGGGAAGTTTACCCGACGGCGAGTGTTTCCCGAAAAGAAGATCGGCAATGGCTGGTCCGCCCATTGTTCCGGGATGCCAAGCAAGCAACAGCGCAGGCACATGCGCCACAGCCCAGGGAATCGTCAATGGCCGCCCAGTCATGAGAACCACCACCACGGGTTTTCCCGTTTCGCAAATTCGTTCGAGCAACGCTTGCTGCGCGCCGGAAAGATCCAAGAACGCACGGCAATGGGATTCCCCAGTAAGCTTTTCGCTTTCGCCAAGAAAAAGAATCGCCACATCAGACGCCTCGGCAGCGCGCACCGCCGCGTCAAATTCGTCCGTCTCGCCGCTGCAAGCCTCCGGGAGCGCTCTGACATATCGAACCCTCGTGCCAGGGCTTACCATTTGGCGAATCGCAGCAAGAGGGGTGCAAACATCCGCCGCGCGTCCGTCGACGGTCCAGCATCCCATCTGGTCAACAGGGCTGTCGGAAAGCGGACCAATGACGGCAACGGACGCGACATCTTCTTTCAACGGAAGGAGGTTGCCTTCGTTTTTCAATAGCACACAACTTTCGCGAGCCAAGTGCCGGGCCGCCTCCAGACTTTCCCATTCAAGCTCCTCACTAACACGCGACAAATCCACTTGCGCGCGTTCGAATAGCCCCAAACGATATTTCAACCCCAGAATGGCGCGCACCGAAGCATCCACCAAGGCGAGTGGAACTTCACCTGAAGCCACAAGCGATTCCATGTGCTCCAAATAACAAGCGCTCATCATATCCATGTCCACACCCGCCAAAGCAGCTTCACGGGCGGCTTCACGCTTGTCGGCGCAAAAGCCATGGATGACCATCTCGCCAATGGAAGCCCAGTCGCTCACAACGAAACCATTAAACTTCCACTCACTCCGGAGCACCTGCCTTAACGTGAACGCATTTCCGCTTGCAGGCACGCCCGCGAGGTCGTTGAAGCCACACATCAGCGTTGATACACCCACATCCACGCAAGCTTTGAATGGGGGAAGGTAAACGTCACGCAATGTGCGCTCAGACATATCCGATGTGTTGTAATCGCGCCCCCCTTCGGTCGCACCATAAGCGACAAAATGCTTTGCACAAGCCGCAATGGATTCGGGGTTTGCCAAATCTTTTCCCTGGTACCCCCTCACCATCGCCGCACCGATTGCACCAGAAAGCACCGGGTCTTCCCCTGCCCCCTCCGCGATGCGGCCCCAGCGGGGGTCCCGGCAAATATCCACCATCGGACTGAAAGTCCAGCGAACGCCGACTGCCGAAGCTTCCCGTGCCGCAACGCGCGCCGCTTTCTCCACCAAAGGCAGATTCCAGGACGCAGCCAGGCCTAATGGAATGGGAAAGATCGTACGAAAGCCGTGAATCACGTCACGCCCGACAAGCAGCGGAATCCCGAGCCGCGTTTCCTCTACACTGGCGCGTTGGTATTCATTGACAAGAACCGGGTCCACCACATTGAGAAGGCTGCCCACGAGCCCCTTCTTGACCAATGCCAAGTGATCTTCCGTGGCTCCGCTAACCTGCGTCATCTGGCCGACTTTCTCGCGCAAAGTCATCCTGGCCAGGAGCAGCTCAATATAATTGTCGTTCGTCGTCATGAAAATAATATCCCGGGTTCGGGATGGACCTGCTTCGGTTGGCGATGTAAGTCCCCCTGACTTCCACGTTTGCCGAAGCTAAGCATATTCGGATGCATTTGCCCATCCCTCACCCGGAAATTTTCTCCGCTTTATTCGCCGAAGAAATTGCCAGCCATGAGCTTGTCGTCGATCGCCTTGATCTGCGTGGCCATCAACTCGGGCGAGTAGAGAGCACGCAGATGCGCGATGCCGTGTTTTTCCATGGCTGCCTTTATTGCGCGATTGGCCGCAGCCATGTCATCAAGCGACTCGCGCACATTGAACCGGCCCGGCGAAGTGGGCAGCGGAGGCCAGCGCGAGTCTGAGACATAAGCGCTGGTTACCGCTTTCATTGCCATCGAAAGGTCGGCATCGAGCGTTTCAAGATCAAACCCTAAATACTGAGCCACCGCTTTGATGCCGTTGAGAATCGAGAGGCAAACCGGATCCATGACTCTTGAATACTCCGTATTCGCCCAAGCCTTCGCCGTTCCGCCGTGCCATGCCACTCCGTTTTCGATACAAAGCAGTTGGTTGTTGGTAAACATTTCCCGTTCGGCAGCGGCGATCACTTCGCCAGGCGTCGAAAGCTCGAACCCCGCCTCAACCGCGGCATCGAGCAACTGACCAAACCGTTCGACGCTCTTCGGCTCAGGTTCAAAGAAACGAGCCTGATTGAATTGCTTCACATAAAAATAGGCCGATGATCCGATGTACTCAGCGTCTTCCGCATACGGCATAATGAACGAACCGCTCCCGTCGATACGCAGTTTCCAGTTCGCCAGCATGGCTTTGATTTCCTGGATGGAAACCGGTTCTTTTCGCAATCCCTCGGTGGCTCCCATCAAAAACCAAAGCATCGGATTGGCCATGCAATCAGAGCGGAAGATCATTTGCAGCCCCTCTTCAGTTCGTGATGGGTTGGTGATATATTTGAGGAACTGCGGTTTGTTTTTAATGTAGTCCTCGATTTTGAAGAGGTGGTTTTTGTTGCTATGCCCTTGAACATCGTAAGCCAGCCCCGTGGCGTTTCGGATTTCCTCAAACGAAAGCAGCAACGAATCGGCATCCATCACCAAGGTCTTAAAACCGGCCTTAAGATACAGCTCCGGCAGGTGGGCAGCCCACCCACATTCAGGGTTCCAACCCGTCTCTGGCCGTACGCCGATGTATTTTTCCCAAATATCCAACGCGTGCCGCAACGAATCAAGAGCGACCTCGAGCGGAATGTTGGCAAGCATCACGTGGATGTACGGAGAGGAGACCGGCTCGACTTTTCGCCGGGCGACAAGCTGCTTGAGCTTCTCCAGAACCTCCGGCGCCTGGGTCGCCATTTCCTCGATCGTCTTGCCCGAAGCTTCAAAAGCAATTTTGTAATCCCCGTTCAAAACCAAGTCGAAGAGCTTCTCATAACAATTCTTCATGACCCAGTGGCGTCTTTCCGGGGCGAGCTGCGAATACTGGATATTCGCATGCGGCATATAGATGATGCGTCTTTTATTCATTGAGGATGGGTGTCGATTTTAAGCGTTTTGTTGTAGTACCAGGGGCAGCGGGCACAGAGAGTGTTGCATTTCGGCGACTCCTCGCGGAAACGACGCGCCAAATCGTTGTTGAAAAGTTCGGAAATGGAACAGGAGCGAATGTTCCCGAGCGTGAAGTCGTTGAAATCGACGCAAAAATGCGCATTACCATCATGGTTGATATGGAGATGACGATAGGGCATCAGGCACGGCGCGGTTCCGATCTTTAGCGAAACCAAAGCATCAAACCACTGGGTAATATTATTGGCATGAATCTCGCTGGGATAGATTTCGACCGGAATGGGGTAGTGTTCGGTCTGAAGCCGTGCCGTCACCTCCGGCAACCGCGCCGTCCAGGCTTCAGCCTCTTCGCAAATCCACGAGGCGAGATGCGGCGCGTCCTGCCCAAAGCTGGTTTTGAGCCATTGACGATAATCGCGCGCTTGCGCCGGGGTACAATAGATCAGGTTTTGAAAGATCACCTGGTCAAACCCCAGCCGTGCCGCCAGAAAAGGGAAATCGGCTGCCGCGTGGTAATTTTCTCCGCAAAGCGTGAACAATACCACGCGCAAAACCTTTGAATCAATCCGCGAAATCCCGTGCTCGATCTTTTCGAACAAATGACTGGAATGGCGCAGCCGATTATGGATTTCAGCGGGGCCATCAATCGAAACATAGAGCGTCTTGATATTCCGGTTGATGACCTCCGCATTCTTCTCCAAAAGGGCTCCGTTGGTAATCAGCGCGGTTCGAAAATTCGCCTCCTGCAGCGCGTCGCTGACCGGTTCGAAAGCGCGGCTCAGCAGCGGTTCCCCCCCCCATAGGATGAACTCCGGGGCAACCCCGGTTTCCTCACGATAACACACCGCCTGATCCACGGCCCGCAGCCAATCCTCGATAGAAAGGTCGGCAGCAGAGTCACCCTCCATGTAACCGGCCTCGCCCCACTGTCCGCAAAAAGGGCAACGCAGGTTGCATTTTTTGGTGAGCTGCAAATGGATGAGGCGTAATTCGTGCCGGATCATAAACAGGAATTAATCGCGCTGAGAGTTCGGCAAAGCCCTGACTCAATATCGCCCGGTATTTCATATTCCATCATACCTATTCCATCGAAATCGCGAAACACGGCCATCAATATTCCCCAATTCAGTTTACCTTCGCCGCAGGCGCAGGGTTGCAATGCACCGGCTCCCGCCGTCTTAAAATCCTTCAGATGCAGCGTGCATATCCTTGGGCGCAATGCACGGTAGAGCGTTGCAATACGCGTTTCGCTCATCCCCACCGCGCCGAGATTTGCGGGGTCGAACAAAAGACCGATACGCTGATCCACCTCGTCCTGCAAACGGGCCAGCATTTCGGGCCGGGTCGTGACGCTGTGAAAATGCACGACTCCCCCCTGCCGGGTCGCAACGCCGCCGTGCGTTTCAACGGTTAGCTTAATGCCGAGCGGTGTCGCATGTCCGGCGGCTTCGTTAAGGCATCGCACCATCCGTTCCCAACGCGCTCCGGTCACCTCTTCCGCCGGGCTGAAGCCCGCAAAAATCCGCAGATAGCTTACGCCAAGCTTCGCCGCGATTTCGCTCACGCGCTTGATTTTTTCAAGATCGGCGAAACACGCAGCCTCGTCAGCCTGCGTGAAATCGTTGCCCGTCGAGGCGCAAATCGATTGCACACCGTAATGCGCAAAAAGGGCTTTGACCTCGGCGATGGCTTCATTGGTCGCTCCGACTTGCAACCGGTCATTCTCATGACCCGCAATGCCCAATTCCAAAACGCAGAGCCCCAAGCCGCGGGTAATTTCGAGCTGCCGCTCAAGCGGTGTTTCGCGAAAACCCCACGCCGCCGTACCAAGCTGAATGTTCCCTAGTCCCATTGGAATAGAATCTTAAAAACGTCCTCGCCTTTTTCCTGCTTGTAGCAAAAAGCCTCGTGGCATTTTTCAACGGGCCACGTCTCCACAGGCAGGCAGTTCGTCGAAAATTTTCCCTCGCTGATCCATTGCAGCACTTGCTCCTTATTGCCTGGAGCGAGCGCGCAGGTCATTGTGATCGTGGCGTTTTTCACAAACCAGCGATGCCACCAATCGAGTGCGATCGGCTCCGGGTAATCGCCCTGTAGATGAATGTGCGCCGGTTCGTCGTCGGCCCCCCACCCTCCGTCTTTGATGTATTGATGAAGCGTGCCAACCACCGCGGGATTCCCGCTGCACTCGATGACCTTGTCGGCCATTTTGCCGTGGGTAAGTTCGCGGATTTTTTCCGTTTCCGCGCCGTCGGCTAAAAATACATTGTCGGCGTAATGCTGCGCGATTTCGCATCGGCGGGGCGAAGGATCAATGCTGATGACCTTTGCGGAAGGGTTCAGAATTTTGACAATCTGCACCGCGCTCAAGCCCACCATGCCCGCGCCGACGACCAGCACCGTTTCACAGGGACGGAAGTTCAGCCGGTGTACACCTTTCAGCGCAACACAGGCCAGGTACGCCAACACCCCATCGCTGTCGGAAACATTATCGGGAATTTTGACCGCATAATCGAAGCCTGCCGGTGCGGTGACGGAATTCTTGATGACGTAATGCGAATTGCCGCCCCAAGCCGCGCAAACGTCGCCGAACTGGCGGCATTCGTTAATCATCACGCGGTCGCCGGGTTTGAGTGTCGTCTTTGCCTCCGGCCCAACGCTTTCCACCACGCCCACACTCTCATACCCGGGCACAAGCGGGTACCAACACTGCTCGGGATGCTGCTGCCCTCGCCATGTTTTCATGTCCGTTCCGGAACTGATGGCGCTCATCGTTGTCCGGCAAAGAATGGTATCAGAGGTCATTTCCGTGAGCTGGATATCACGGAAGGAAGCATGGAAGGGACGATCGAGAATTACCGCTTTAGAGGTCTTCATTGCATTTCAAACTAGGATTTGCCAGCCAAATTAGACCCACCGCAATCGCAGATCAACATTAATTGACTGACAATTACGAGTTCTGTTGCCTTTACATCTAACCTTACATTAACTTTAGCTTTACAATCCTTGTTGCTGGAATGTTGCCGAGAGCTATGCCGAAGCTGCGGAGAAATGGCGGGGCTGAAACAGAAGCGTCCAGATTGGCTTACGGGTTAACCCGAAGCATCTGCGCCGACTGTAAGATAACGGGCCCGATCAATCCCGACTCCAACAGCGGCGTATCGGCCTGAAATGGAGAAACCGTGGACCAAGTGTATCGTTTCTCCGGAGCAATACTTTGGTCACCAATCATCCGGTTGGGCCAAAGATTGGTCACCTTCACCTCCAGCGTATTGCGCCCCGGTTTTGCAATCCCGGAAATGTCCACGATAAACGGAGGTTTCCACAGTACTCCCAAATCCCTGCCGTTGACCTTCACTTCCGCAAGATTCTTCACCACACCCAGGTTCAAGCGTAGCGCCTTACCGGCTCCAAGCTGGACCGCGTTAACCTCGAAGTCCTTGGTATACACGGCCGTTCCGGAAAAATGCTTCACGCCTTCCTCCGGGTGGTCCGCCCAGGAAATGAGCTGCTCCAAAGTGACTTGACCGGGTGCACCCCAGCCCGGCGGGAATCTCAAGCTCCACGGGCCGGGCAACCGGTTTTCGGGCGTAGCAGAGACCTCGTGCCGCCATTGCCGCCCCGACGCAAACGTGGCTGTGTAGGTTCCCTCCACCCAAGGGGTAAGAACCGTCGTCCACCCGTCGCTTGGGGATAAATCGAAGCCTGTTCCCAACAAAGCCGGGGAGCCCTCCGGCGCATCGGCCACCCCGGCGCGACGAATGGAAACCAGGTGATCTTCCCTACCCTGGTCTTTCCGAAATACAACGAACACCGAGCCCGCCGCGTCCAAATGCATGGGGACCTCGATGCAGTTGCCGGACTGGGTGTAAACCGGCGCGGCTTCAATGACGCCCGTATCGGGATGCCAGAATTCCGGCACTCGGCCCGCCACGCGAAAACGGCACGCCGCATCCACGCCGCGGTATTCCTGGTTGGAAACGAAATAGACATCCCCCTTCGGCAACGCTCGGTGAATGTAGAGGAGTTTCGCGGTCGCCGGTTTAGCGGTGAAATCCGGTGCAAGCCCAAGCTGCGGCAGACATTGATCCAACGCTTTACCAAATAATATCCGTCCCTTGCCCACAGCCCGCATCCCGGGCGTTTCCGCCCCCATCCCCCACAATTCGTCAGCCAAATTTTTCAGAATCCCGTCGGCTTGGGGATAGTTCCGCAGACTGGGCGATTGGGAAACCCGGTTCCCCACGATGCTAGCCCCAGCCCGCGCCAAGTCGCGTATTTTTGCCAGAACAGCCGGGGTCATCCGGTCCGTGGGCGGCAGCACCAGCAGCCGATAGCTCATCCCGCCAGGAAGAACTAGGCGACCGTCACGGACTTCCATTTTGAGCAACGTCTCCGCGTCGCATCCGTCGTAATCGTACCCCTCGGGAATGCCAAGCTTCGCGCGGAGCGGCAAGGTATTCGGCGCCCCCTCCCCGTAAAAGTAGCAGACATCGGCCACAAACGCTCCCTGCGAGAGCATCCACTGGCACCGGCTCAGGTAATCCATCCACGCACGGCCCTGCTCCCACCACGTTTGCGTCCGCTCGAAGTTTATCCCCCACGGCCCCATGGTTATCCCCGGAAACCGATTTGCAAACGGCTGGTGGGCATAACGGTGAAACACGATCCGGTTGATCCCCAAGCAAAAACTCCGGTCCCCCAAAGCCTTCAAACTGAAAGGATCGTTTTTCCACGACGACAGCGACGGGAAGGCCGTATACGCCTCCGCCGCCGCCCAGCGCAGTCCGTTGATATGCGCCGCCGACGAAGCCTCTTTGCAATCCGCTATTCCTTTATCCGGCGAGTCGGGAATCCAGAATTCCCCCATCGGAATGTCCACACGGCCTTTGCATTGCAATTCATCGGCCACCGCCGGCATAAAAATCCCCGGCGCTTCGGCGTAAAACTGCAACCCATGTTGATGCGCCAAATCCCGGAGTTCGCCGTAGTGATTATCGGCGGTAAGATCGGCAATCACCCGGCGAAAATCCCACAGGAAACGCTCGCTTTGCTCCAGACTCCCGACAATGCGCCCCGAAAGCGTCGGCAACCACGGGAGCAAATCGTAGCCGCAGCGTTTTTGGAATTCTTCGCGCATCGCGGGGGTCCAGTTTTGGCACCCCGCCTCCCAACTGTCGGCCAGCATCGTTTTCAGCGCTTTGCCCGCCTGGGGTCCCGCATCCTTAAGCACCATCCCCATCAGCCCATTGTTAAAATGGTTGGCGACCGCCGCGCGGCTAAGTTTATCGCATTCCCATCCGGTAGCCTCCTCCGTGGCCGGGCTGTTTTGCTGCCCTTTGGAGGCGTAGCCAAAGCGGACCACCGTCCAATTCCCCGCCGGGGCATCCCACTCCAGCGTCCCATCCGGCTTGATCTTATCGCTCAGATTCACCAGGGTTTTGGGATCAATCACCATCCCGCCGGGAATGGCCCACGAAGGACGGTCATTGCTCGTCACATCCGCCCAGTACGCAGCCTTGCGGTCCCACATCGGCATACGGGCCCCCGCAAACGTCAGTTCGCATACATGCACCTCTGCGTGTTCCGAGTCGGGATCGAATTCCAATCGCCAATAGCGCGCTTTTGCCGGGGCAAAACTGCTCAGGTAAACGTGCGTATCCCCCTGGCAAAACACACTCATCGTAATGCGCCCAATCTTGCGAAATTCAACCCCGTCGTCGCTGATCGCCACATCTCCACCGGTGTCCCATTTTCGATGATCCAGCATCAACCGAAACGAACCAAAACTCCGCGGTTCTGAAAATGCGACCTGCAAAAACTGCGCCCCCTCCGCCTTTGGAATCACCGCAAAAGTCTCCTCCTTGCCGTCACAGATTTTCTCCAAACCACCGGCCCCTGCGCTTGCGGAAAGCGCTTCATTCCGTCCCGTCAAAGCGACATCGTCCCCAGCCACGGCAGGGAAAGCCCAGGTTGCAATATCCCCCCAAGCCATACGGTTCCCGGGCGAAAGCGTGATCTTTATTTTCTGCCCGCCATGCACCATCGCCTCGGTCGTGAAAACGAATTGCATGGCTTCCTCGGGTTTGACCCAAGGGCCGCCGGATTCCGACCACCCGGGACAGTTTTCGAACCCCAGTTGCATCCCCAAACGGGCCGATTCCCGGACGGCATGCCCCACCAACTGGTGCCATTCAGCAGAGAACGTCTTAACCGGCCCCTGCGGCCCCTGGTTCACATTAAAAATCTGAGCCTCGGCAATTCCAACGCGCTTCATCGCTTCAAGGTCGAGCGTAATGCCTTCTTTGGAAACATTTCCGCTCACCCAATGCCACCACGTGCGTGGATGAGCTTCCTGCGATGGCTGCCGGAACCCCTCCTCAAGCGTTTGACCACGAACGGCCCCCCCAAAGATGAAAAAGGCATTGAACAAAAACACACATCGGCAAAGGAGTTTTAGGGGTTTCATAACGGAAACAAAGGATGATCGAAAAAGAATATTTGTATGACAATATTCTTTAGCCCTACAAATTCAAGAAAAAATCGGTTCATCCGGGAAGTTCCTGCTGAGGGAGGGGTAATGTGGTAAAAGGGAGGCATGAGCCAGAGTTTGTTGTATCACGCCTTTGGAGTCCGGGAGGGCTACGAATATCGGAGCACAAAGTATGTGGAGGGGCGGGTGGAATTCCACCTGCGGGTTGAAAAGAAGTTGATGGTGTGTCCCGGGTGCGGGAGCACCAAGATCCATCGGCGCGGGGGACGCACCCGGCGCATCCGCAGCGTGCCCATCGGGCTCAAAGAGACGGTGCTGGTAGTAGAAGGTGCCGCAATGCTATTGCCCGGCCTGCCAGAAGAGCTTCGAGGTCTCCCCCCTTTGCCCGAGCCTACGTCCGATACAGCTTATCCCTGGCTCGACTCGTTTGCGGACTGAGCCGCCTGATGCCGCTTATCGATGTGGCTGCCTTGACCCACCTGGGCTGGGACAAGGTCAAGGAGATCGTCAAAGAGGACCTCGCCGAACGCTACAAAAGCCTCTCGCTCAAGGAGGTCAAACGCATCGCCATCGACGAAATCCATATCGGCACAAAAGCCAAGTTCTACACCCTGGTCATCGACCTGGAGAACGGTCACATTATCCACGTCGCCAAAGGACGCGGAACCGAGGCGCTGCGCAAGTTCTGGCGGCAGGTGCGCAAGGCCAAGGCACGCATTGAAGCCGCCGCCTGCGACATGGCAGCAGCCTACTGGAGCGCCATCTTGGAAAACCTGCCGCAAGCGGCGCTGGTCTTCGATCACTTCCACGTCATCAAGCTGGTCAACGAAAAGCTCGACGAACTGCGCCGGGCGCTGTGGCGCGAGGCTGACATTTTAAAGCGCAATACCATCAAGGGCAGCCGCTACCTGCTCTTGATGGGAGCCGAGAACCTTCCCGAAACCAAGCGTGAAAAGCTTGCCGAGGCGTTGCGATTCAACAAGCCACTCTCGACTGCCTACTACCTCAAGGAGGAACTGCGGCTGCTCTGGAGCCAGCCAAGCTTGAGCGCCATGAGCGCATTTTTGCAAAACTGGTGCGCCAAGGCATTGGAGAGCGGCATCGTCCAGATGATGAGCTTGGCCAAGACGCTCAGCGGCCACGCTCTGGGCATCTTGAACTACTTCCACTTCCCCATCTCCAGCGGAAAACTCGAAGGCATCAACAACAAGGTCGGCTGCCTCAAACGCTCTGCCTACGGCTTCCGCGACCACACCTTTTTCGTCCTCAAACTCTACTCCCTTCACGAATCTTCCCTCCGTCTCTCCGGCGTTTAGCGCAGGAACTTCCCGGATGAACCGGATGTTTTGCTATATTTGGACCCGGTGAGCAGAAAACGACTTCGAGTTATCGAGGACCAGAAGCCACGTCGCAATCTCTCCGGCGGCGAGCGCACCTAAAACTATTGAATAACCAAGAATGCTTATCGTGGCATTGGCGATAGAAGCTTGCGTGTTATTTTGTAAACGAACCTGAATGCTTTGTAAACTGCAATTGGCAACGGGAGTGAGCGCGAGCAAGGAAAGCCCGGGGGCCTTGATCGAAATGATTGAGGCGCACGAAGGGAGAGCCGGCATTTGGTCTTCCGTTGTATGGAACGGGACGGGGAGTGTCACAGGGGGCTCTTGCAGTTCATCAGCAAGGCGGGGGAGTAAATCAAAATCCGGCGTTAGCAACGCGCGAAAGCTGTGTTCACCAAGATCCGCACAGGGTTGCCACGGACGCTCCGCTGGGGTCCGCTTCACATCGCTTGCGTAGCGCGAGGTACGCGCGATCGTTGCTCGAAACTCGGAGTCGGTTGTATCGAATCCATACAGTGCATCGCTGGCAAATCCCACTGCGTTTGCCGCCTTGCCTACCTTTACCCAGCGTCCGCCGGGCACTTCGCCGCACGGCTCGCGGTGCACGGTTCCCCCGGGCACGGAATATTCGGCCATGCCTCCGGCGGGCAATACCAGCTTCAGGCGGGCGCCTCGGTCATCAAGAAAAGCTCGCACTCGCAACTCGACATAATTTGAATCGCGTCCCACTAGAAATGTGAAATCGACACGGGAATGCTCGCCGGAAAACCTCACCCACAAGGATGCCCGCTCCGGGCCTTTTTCCAGCAACTCAATCTTTTCAATGGTAAACCGTTCGCGCTCTTCGGTAAGTTCCCACGAAGCCCGCTCCTCGTTCATTCCTCCCCAGGCACCCCAGGGATCTTCGTAAAGTCGCACCTGTAAGCCGCCGCGCATCCATTCATAGCCATCTTGTGTAAAAGCCACCATCGCCGTCCCGAGTTCCGCTGAAACGGAAATCAGCCCGTTGCCTATCGACATGGAACGAGCATCCTGCACCGTTTTGACGCTAGTCGATGTTGGAGCCAGCGGAAGGTGTCCAAGCGGATCAAGTCCCATATGCAGCAGCGTCCAGCCCAAGGGAGGAACCTCGACGGGCACCACCACACGCCGCCGCCAGAGCAACTCAATCATACTATCGTGCTCTTCCGCAATAATCTGGTGTGGCAAACATTGCCCGGTGGCGTCAGCTACGGCGACTGGCGCGTCGAGGTGTCTGCCTTGATAGGTCCAGAGCGGGCGATAATCGAGGGAGACTTCCACTTCAATCTGCTTGTGAAGCTTCCAGGGATGAGGATTCCATACCAACACCGGTTGCGGCAGCGGGTGTTGAGCTGGCACTGGCCATGCCCCCTCCCCTGTATCAATGTGCGCAGCCAAGTCCGTAAGGGCTGCGGTCTCAACCCGCTGCGCATTGGCCAATACCCCGCCAACTTGAGCAAGTTGATCGTCAAATGCGCGCTCAATCGAAGAGCCCGGCAGGATATCATGAAACGCGTTGAAAAGCAGAGTATCCCAAGCGTTTTGGAACGAAACTACCGCAGATGGCTTATCCGTCTCGGATGATTTATACTCAGTCAACACCGTGGACACAGCAGCTACCGTGCGCTCTGCGGACAGCATTCGCGCTTCGGATTTGCGGTAGGCGAACTTAAATCGCGCCACCGAGGCACTGCACCCGCGCAAGCAGAAGTTCAGCTCGCCCTCACGTGTGGGAATCGCGTCCTCACCACGCCAAGCTAGTTCCTCACGCAAAGCAGCAAAGAACCGGTGCAGCCCGGAATGAACCACACGCACCTCGGGATTTTGTTCTGCCCATTTGCATATTTCCCGCAAGTGAACCCGCGACGGTCCGCCACCGTGATTGCCAAGACCATAGAACATGGCCACCGTATCGAGGTTTTCGGTATCCGCATGCGAAAGACAGGCATCAAGTCGTTTGCCAATCTCTGCCCGCTCACTGGCGTACCAGCCGTCATCAGGACGATAAGCGAGAATGCGTGCACCGCTGGCCCCCCGCCACCAGAACGCCTGGGACTGGAGTGGCAGGATGTTCTTTTGCGGTCTTGTGAAAGCATAGTTTTGCAGCCCGACTGCCGCAAAAATATCAGGAAGCCCCGCAGCGTGTCCGAAAGAATCCGCAGCCCAGGCCGAAGTGACCTCTACGCCAAACTTCTCGCGAAAGTAGCTCTTCCCACGCACGAACTGGCGGAGCAGAGCCTCCGTTGAGGGCAAATTGGTGTCCGGCTGTATCCAGTTACCACCGACAATGTCCCAGCGCCCCTCCTCCACAAGTTCGTGAATCTCCGCGAACAACGCGGGTGCATGGCGCTCGATATACGCATAGATAGCCGCCTCTCCCCGGATAAAGCAGAAATCCGGGAACTCGCGTAGCAGATTCACCATTGCCCGGCACGTTGCAATGCCTTCATTCATCCCCTCTCTCCAATCCCACAACCATACGGGATCCAGGTGTGCATTCCCAATCAAATAGAGCGTCTTGCCTTGCCTATGCGAATTCAAAGCGCTTCCCGATTTGGCCTGCGGAACGGAAACAGAAGATTGGGTAAACTGGGCGGTAGAAGCCATCCTATTCATATCAGACTTCAGGATATCAGGGTGTTAATTATTGCGCTGTAATGATCAATCTAGTGCAGCAAAGTGAATCGTCGCCTCCTTGTTGCATGGAGGCATTGCGATAATATATTCGCCGTTGCCAAGGTCCCTTACCTGAACTTTCGATGGAACACCGTCAACAAAGATGCGCTTGATTATAGCGGGCGAGTGAAGCCTCACGTGGAATGGCCTAGAGGTAGAGAACTCAGCAGTCAGGCTCCTATTCATCGGGTTATAATTGAAGGCGCCAAGCTTCGCTGGCTCCCAATCAATCAGATAGATACCTGAGCTTCGAGCCTGAAGCTGAGCGATCACACCTGCATCCCAGGACGGCGGCGTAGTCTCTCCTTCTACATCCTTTCTCCATTTCCATTCGCGCCGTACATCATTCCTAATGAAATGTATCCATTGAGCGTAGTCGTTCTTGAGATCTTTCTCGGGCCACGATTTTATCCAAGCCCTGGCAGAGATGAAGTTTGGAGCCGCCTCAATCCAATACGGCTGTCTACGCCAGTCAGGCAATTGTTTTTCGATAAAAACGCGCTGAAATTCCGTCAAAAACTTCTCTGAAAATACATTGTTAATGGATTGATACATCTCCGGTTGCACGCCGATCCAACTATAATAAGTCGACAAAAAGAAACCCGGGCGGTCTGAAGTGTTCTTATTAGGCGTTAATGAAGCCAAGTCGAAGCAATTCTCGCTAGCAGTTGGAGCAAAGAGTTCAGGGTGTTCGCATTTCGGGTCAAAATAGCGGGCTATGTTGAACCTAGCAAAAGCCGTCCAGGCAGTCTTTAAGCGCAAGTATGCGATCCGATCACGATCTGCTTTATGGCCAAGTACATCGGCCATTCTCTCCAGCGCGCAAAGGCCGACATAGGAGATCGTATCCATGTCGATTCCGCTGAAGCGAGCACCTTCCCGGGCTGAGGAGGTGGGGCATGCCCAATCATTAGCGACCTCCGAGAACCTCAGCAAATCCATGAGTTTATCCCAGTTTTGGGCCGCCATATCCCAATCGCCGCTATATTTGCTATAAATATATTGCCCGTAGAAAACACAAGCGCTTGATGAATTGATGTCGCCCATGATCACAGGGGTAACTGATTTGTCCAGCCACCCATCAGCCAGGTACGGACGGCCCGTCCAGAGTTCTTTTCGGGGAACCCAACGGGAGGGAAGCAACGATTGCTGGATCGCCGTTTTCCCCATCGAAAGTAAAGATTCCCTAGTTTCCTTCGTCAGCATGGAACTGCCCTGCAAGGCCGCATTCCAACACATTCTTCTGGACGGCAATGCAATCACATTGAATGCCGTATAGCATACCTGCCCTCTCGATAGATCTTCGCTCGGATCAGCGCGTTCTTTCGAATTAATTTCTTCGGAAAGGAGCCTGCAAGTCTCGTCGTTCCCCGGGAGAAGCGGAAATGCGGCGTGTTTCACCGGAATCGTTGGAATTGAATATTCCATGGAGTTCCCTTCGGTCCAACGATAGGGCCCGGTGGCGGTGTTGAAGCTTTTGCCGCCATGCCATGGAATTTTAATCCGTCCCAGTGAATCCGCTATCCAACTATATAACGGTGGGATCGGAGAATAATCTGCAGCCTGCCATTTTTGGGCACCCCAATGCAGATAACTGAATTCGTCTTTAATTCGAAGGGTATCCCCGGCAACGGTGTACCATTCTTTGCATTTTACCGGATAGGTTCGCAGCATACGGTTAAGCAGACTGGCCCTTTCTCTCACAATTTCATGATCGATTTGCTTGCCCAGCAATCCGTTGAATGACGTGCTGATCCCGATCATCCCGACAGGAAGGACAATTCCACTTGGATCGAATTTAATTTCACCGGAAGTGCCCGAAAATAAAACCCCAGTATAACAGTCTCCCCAGAGCGTTTGGGGGCTATCAATATTCCATAGAGCCAAAACCCACGGTTCGGAAAGGGATTCAAACCGGACAGAACGTACATCGAGGGGCAAATCGCCGTCTGCCGTAAGGAGCTTCGCCGGGAAAGATTCCGTTAGCGGCTTTCCGTCTGCTCCCGGCATTTCCCCAAATCGCTTGTCATCTTCTTCCGCCGCGCCGGTGCGTGCGACCGAGTTTGAAGTGCCGCGCGAGCGTAGTTTCAGAGGTAGAGTGCTCTCGATGAGAAATCCGGGAGCAGACGCCCCACAGATTTGCTTTGTAAAATTCCCGTCAGAGTAGGTTCTTGTGCGCGTGGATGTAACCCAGTCCACATCAAGCGAATCTGTGTAAGGGATGCCATGGTTGGCATTGTTAGGCTGCATTGAAAAGACCTGCCAGGAGCGGCCATTGTAGTAGGGAAGACAAACTTGGAACCATGAGCCATATACAAATTCGGTGAGGATGGGTGAGTAATTGCAGTTGGCGAACTTCCCAGCGCTGCTGTAACTCATGCCTTCAGTCCATAAAACTCCATCGCTCTTATTGGTAGGCGGAGTGAAGGCGGGCAGGTGATACCACACATCCTCAGGCGCGCCCTCGGGCAACGGCTTTACGGCGGATATGGAAACTACGGCGGTGTCGTCCCTTGCTTTTAGCACCAAATTTGCAAGATGCCCGGGATTCCAATCGATGCCATAGTTTCCGTCCGATTTCAGGTCTGAAAATTTGATGGAATAGCTATGCCGACCTTTCAGAAGGCATAAAGGCCCGGCAGAAAAGCTGACCCGGTGATTATTATTACGGGTTGAATCAGTTGCCCCAGGCGCCAAAAAGAAGAACGAAAGATCGGCGGTTACTTCAGAAGAAGATTCAATTTCCAAATCAATGGACTTGTGCTTCTGCCGCAGCGGCTGGGTAAATTTATAAGAAACAGCCCCCTCCACTACGTCACCAATTTCCGCCAACCCACCCCACGAATCTTTTTTTCCATCCGAATACGTGTCCGTGATCGCTATATCTAGCCGTTTACACGTCTTTCCCAGAAAAATGGTCTGTATCTTTCCCTTCCCTGGGTTCTTGAAAGTACAAGGAGCTTGCGCAAGGTTGACCTGGAGCGGCTCACCGCCATCGGTTGAAATAGCGATAGACTTTACATTAGACCAATTATCCGCCGCTTCAAACTGGACGATCCCAAGATTTTTAATTTCTTTCAGCTCCTTAAAGACGATCGAAAGTACGCCCCCCTTCATCTTAGTGAGGAGCGCCCCGGTGCCCAGCTTGCCGTCAAAAAGTGTGCTTAAATCCTTGGAATTATTTGAGAATTCGATTCGTTCAATGGAATCCCTCCATGGATTAATCGTCTGTGTTTGCCTAGCTTCTTGAGCGTCAACCGCTTTTATGCCTTCCATGTTGGCAAAAGCCGGAAATTTGGAAGCAATAGGATCGTAGATATCGCCTATCTCTGCCAAGCCTCCCCACCCCTGTTTGCCTTGGCCGTCATAGGTTTCCGTGATTGTAATATTAAGCCGTTTGCAGGTCTTGTCCAACCGGACAGCTTGAATGCCGCCCGTCATCAGATTTTTAGGCGTGCTTGGCGCTTGTGCAAGCGTGACGCAGAGCGGATCGCCGCCATCGGCGGAAATAGCGATAGACTTCACATCAGACCAATTATCCGCCGCTTCAAACTGGACGATCCCAAGATTTTTGATTTCCCTCGGTTCCTTAAAGACGATCGAAAGTACACCCCCCTCCATGCTAGTGAGGAGAGCCCCAGTGCCAAGATTTCCGTCAAACAGCGTGTTTAAATCCTTTGATTTATTTGAGAATTCAACCTTCTCAACCGCATCACGCCACGGCCTCAGCACTTGCCAAGGTTGAGCAACAGCGGCGTTGACGACCTTTGAATTCTCACCCTCAGCGTGACATGGATAGCTTATTGTCGCAACGACAGCCATTACGAACAATACAAGGGTTGATGTGAATAACTTCATAAAATAGAAAAATAGTGATCTCGCCTCCTCGTTTACTACTCTGTTTCAGGTTCTCTCAGAATCATGCGCCGCATCTGTAGATGATCCGGAAGTGGCGGAATATAATTATCTGGACCGCCGTTGCGCTTCCAATCGCGAAAAACGAAAAGCATTGGAAGGATGGCCGAGCCGAAAAAGAATACTTTCCAAAGAAATGCCGCACGGTAGTCACTGCCATTGAAATCCATAAGAATCCCAATGAGGTAATAGCCCAGAATCGATCCCCCACAACCGAACACGTTGAGACCGGCTGAAAACTCTCCAAAAACCTCTTCCGGAAACAGATGCATACTGAGAACCAACGACCCCAGCGTCCAGGATACCCAGGGAATCATGGCAACAATCGAATATATTAAAAAACTCGATTTATCAACCACAAGAAAGAATGCGGACAACGGAATTGTGACAAGAAATATAAGACTAGTCAGCGTAACTTGAGTAGCAGAAAACTTGTCGCACAACCAACCCACGGGCACATACAAAATGGCGCTAGCCAATGCGGCATAGGCAAAAATCCGCCCCAAGTTGTCCATATCAAGGTTCAGATTATCCCGTGCATACAGCATTACAAATGAACCGGGGCAACTACTGCCTACCGCAACAAGAACATACGCAATGAAAAAATTGCGATAAATAGGAAGCGAGAGACAATCCCGGAAATAGGCATAGTACCTGGACAAAATATTGCTCCCAGATGGCCGAGGTTCTGGGTCTGGATACTCGCCCTCCTTGACGCGCCAACACATCAGCATAAAAGCAAGCAGATAAAACACACCAATAGCTGAAAATGTTTCGCGTCGATGATCAAGCATTGTCGGAAATACATACCAAAGGAATAGCACGCTTGCCACCGTGTCCACTATACGGAACCAACTTAAAAAGCGGGCCATAAAGACCTGTGGGACCACGTCGTGCAAAAGCCAATTATAGGCGTTTACAAGAACCATATTAAAGAAGTGGAACAGGATTGCGAATGTGCACAAAAATGAAAGCAATACAGTGGACATGGTTATCCACGGTGCCACTTTTATAACCGCATGCTGAAACATCCAGCCTCCGATCTCCGGAGCAAATCCGATGCCCAACAGAGCAATCACTGCCAGTGGAGTTACCACCAACAGAAAAGGAATGCGCCTCCCCAGGCAACTGCGGAACCTATCGCTCCATTGACTGATACCCGGAAGGAATACCACATTAACCAAACCAGCAAAACAGCCCGCTGTAATTCCGATTACTGTATTTGATGCATTAAGATCCTTAAGGTAAAGCGGCAAAAAGCGCCCCAACACTTGCTCAAAAAACGTAAACGCAAAGTCGCCCCACAAAAGCCAGCCAAACAACGTGACGATACCGCGCCGCGTATATGTCAATGATCCCACCGAGTAACCACTCAATAATGGGGAGTTTACGGTGGATTGTGCTGAGGAGACAAATTTCATAGGTTGGTCATTGGCCACTGTTATCTTCGCCGGATGAATGTATTTTTGGAATGGTCCATATTATCCGTTGCTTATACAGGTGTTTACGAAAGACTAATAGAAGGTGGTGCTGCAGACTATCTTCAGCAGCACCACAACTATATTCTCGGCAACGCGATCGGTGTCTTCAATGCCTGCGACGGAAGCGCTGACCTACAGCTAGTAGCCCCAAGCCTCCTATCAGAATAGCCCAAGTGCTTGGTTCAGGAACCACTGTCAATGTCAGGTCGTTTCCATCCCCACCAGTATAGGAGAGATTGCAGGTCGTCTTCCCAACGGTGAATGTGTTACCTGCAACAGAGTATGAGCCGCTGGTTGTAATATATCCTATGCTGTTACCCAAGTGGTTAATGGCATCAGACCCGTCGTTATCAATTAGCGTAAGGGTTGTGCCGGAAGTCAAAGCACTGATTTGAATGAGAAAAGCGTCCGAGAGCGTGAGAACCAGCTCGCCAGAGAGCGAGACTGTGCCATTTACCACAATTTTGTCGTGACTGGATAGGGAGGCCAACTCCATGGATACCTTGGCTCCGCTTTCCACGGCCAGGCTGCCATCGACCGTAGTGGTTCCAGGACTGTTACCAGGAGCCAGTTCACCGCGACTCTTGATCGTCAGTGCGCCCGTGATAGTGCCGGTGCCATTGAGCAACCCGCTCACGGTTACATCACCAGATATCGTGCCATTGTTGGTAAGGGTAGCGGTATTAGCCACCGTTACTGAAGTGGCCACTACGCGCTCAGTATTTTTCAAGCTGGCGCCAGCACTGATCGCCAGTGTGTTTAATGAGGTCGTGGTACCGCTGGCCGCTGTGGTACCAGAGGCAACCGTGATGCTGCTGGCTGTATTGGTTCCAGCAAGAGTGCTCGATCCCGTGAGGGTTGTAGCCCCCATTTTCAACCCGCTACCATTCACGGTGCCACTACTCACACTAACCGTTCCGTTCACTGTACCGCGCCCACCCAGAGTGGCACCGCTGGAGACATTCACTGCACTAGCTGCTGCAAGCGATCCATCCACATCGAGTTCACCATCGGAAATTGTGGTGGCACCCGTATAGGTGTTCGTGCCAGAGAGTTTCAAGGTGCCGGAACCAGACTTGGTCAGCGTGCCTGCTCCAGATGCCGTTCCGCTCAATGTGGTGGAAGAATTCGCGACGGCTATATTGGCCGAGTAGCCCCCAAGCCCTACGTTTCCGGTGAATGTAAGAGCTCCGGTGGTCGCGGAGCCCAAGGTAGCCGTGCAATTCGCTCCAAATGATAGGGAATTGGACAGCGTATAGGCGGTAGCATCTTTGCTCTGGATGGTCGAATCGTAATTAAAGATAACCGAGGAAGGCCCCAGAGCCTTAGAATTTCCGATCACCAAGGTAGCCCCGCTCGTCCCGGCTACCCCAAGTAGAAAGCTTTGATTGATACCGGTATTGTTTCCATCCAGCTCCAGTGCACCACCTCCAAATACGCGCACAGTACTTGCTGTGACTATATTGTTTGTGATTTTCAGATATGATCCAGTAAAGACTTGTATTTTTGTACCAGCCCCATCAAGAAAATCAAAGTTTGTGAGGGTATTGCTGCCACTGAGCGATTGAACAACCGCGCCGCCAAAGGCACCGCCTCCGGAAAGCCGGATGGCATTGTCTAGTGTAATACCGCCTGCAATCTGTATTCCACTGGTCTGCCCAGCCTGTTTCGTAACGGTGCCTGTGCCTAAGGCATGGGAATCCTTCACCAAGATCTGTGAGCCGTTTCCGATAAATACACCGCCAGAAAAGCTATTTGAGCCTGAAAGGGTTACCGTCGCAGCTCCCGATGATGAGAGCGTAAGCGCCCCGCCCTGTCCGCCATCGGATATCGTTCCGGCGATTACAGTATTGCTTTGATTTGCGCCTATCAGGAACAGGCGACTGGTTCCCGTTGTGGCACTACCATGAATAGATCCACTAACGGTCAGTGTTCCCGTCGCAGAATTATTCGCGACTGTGTACACGCCCGTTCCGGAACTTGCAGTATTTGCAATAACAATGGGGGCGCTGATGACTTGACTGTTAATAACAGTGCTGGTGCGTGAGGTCGTTCCTCCAGAAGTCAATAACAACGCGCCAGTGTCAGATCCGATCGTATAGGCGTCGGCATTTGCGGTATCGAACACCATGCCGCCCAAATTGAGATTGTACGAGCCGATCACAACGGCGTTGTTGGCTGAAGTTGAATTGAACGTGGCGATATCTGTGTTTGTCGTCCCGTTCGTATTACCAACGGTAATGGATCCGCCGTTCCAATTGCCGGGCGTCATCCAATCGTTGCTGGAAGCGCCACTCCACGTTCCGCTGCCAGCCAATGAGGCTGAAGCCAACGTCAAATAGATGAGTGTCTGAGTTGCAAATAGAATCGCTGTACTAGGGGTTTTGGATTTCATGGGGTTGTGTAGGGTTAATTGCTTGGGGAAATTCGTTTTCCCACTTTTGCACCGGGGTGGAGTCTTGCCAAGTCGATGCTGGCTTAGGCTGCAATCCGCGCGGATCAATGATCCGGATAGATTACGTAATTACGTCGATGTTCCCGTATTTTATGGTGACAAAGTTCGGTAATAAACCGTGCGAAAGCGAACGGATCCACTGGTGTCGGAATATCGTTCTACCATTGCCTGTAGTCGTTTTTGACCAGTGACCTGAAGTTCGCCACTAGGCGTTTGTTGAATGCTCTCGCCTATTGAATAAAGTGTATAAACATTACCCCGAACTGTCAGGAGATTTGAGACTTCGCGCACCAGCTCTTCGCTCTGCTCGCCGCCGTCCGCTACATCCTCAATTTCCACCATTTCGTATGGGGAGTAATATCCGTTCGGGAGATTATACAATGTGCCACTAGTTGCTGCTATTCGGTTATAAATATTTCGCGCGATATTTTGCGCCGCGGGTGCAGACAACGTCCCTGTGGCAGCGGTGGTTGGAGCAACTCCCTGAAAGACCGCTGCTAGTGGTAGAATCCGATTCAGACTAAATGACTCTAGGCCGGAATTCATGTTCACGCGACCGCCAAATGAGCTTTTATTGGGGTATGTAATCGCATTGGTCTGGGTGTCTGAAACTGGAACCGAAAACAGATCCAGAAAAGCCCAGTCCGGCACCGTCGAAAAGGAACCGCTGTTAGGCTGCAGTCGGATGGAGCGCCAAGGGACTCCCGCGGTGTTAATTCGGACCCCCGTGGTGATGTACCCCAGTTCAGCAACGGAGGTTACTAAACCGGTCGGATTGTCACCCTTTCCTTTGAGCGACGGCATATAGAGACTGGCATCGCTCAAGCCATTGGATGCACTGGGGAGCCCACCCCCAACCGTATCCTGTTGTGGTCCTCCTGATGTGACTTCCTGTTCCAGATATCGCCCGATTTTTCCCGCAACCGGGGTGTATTGTTTCCAGTCGTTTGTATTTTTGTTTACCCTCGGGTCATTGACACCCAATGTATCCACATTTACATGCAAGCTGATGTTTGTGCCGGAATCTATAAGGGGGACGATATCAACGCGGTCCGCTTGAAATGCAGGGCCCAGCGCAACACGCGAACAAACAAGATTTGATGTGTTTGGCAAAATGTTGGGGGGAAACGTGCTTGTAATCATAACGAAACTCCCGCTCTTCAATAGGCCTGAAACTGTGTTTTCCTGAGCATAACCTCCGTTGGTCACTTTTGGCCCTTTTAGATTATTCAACCCAACATAGAAGTAGTAATTACTGAGATCGATATCTGGTAAATGATAATTAGGCGGGGAGTATACTTGTGCCGTAACCGTAAGGGTGGATGCGTTGAGCGTAGCGCTCAGAGATGTAATAGAGGGAGCTCGGGTTACTCCCATATATGACCACGATGTCACCTGCTTACCCTTTGCCCAAGGAGTCCATTTTTGGTTAGTTGAATCCCAATCTCCGCGTATCGGAATGACGACTTCACCGAACGCCTCCTTGCAGCGGACATATTCAATAATATTTACGGCAAACTGTATTGCATCACGATATCCTTCGGATGAGTTGTAGTACTTGGAGGCAAAACTGGATCCCGGCGCCATCGGCCAGTCCTTCCTTGTCAGATATCCATAGAGCATCTTGAGGGTCGTCTCCAGTTTTTGGGGATCGACGTTGGAGGTGTCTCCGGGGTCTTTGCTCTCGTCTTTCAAAATACAGAGATAAGTTCCGCTCGTAACCGGCATATGGGCCTTCTGGGTGGTTAAAGCAATTCGCCTTTCGTTGAAGCAGTTGGTGTCCGGATCCGCGTTATAGTTCGTAAGCTCCATTTTATACGCCGTCAATCCATCGGCCATGCCCGGAACTAGCCGGGCACTTTCAGGCGTATTAAAAAAGTGATAAGTTTGTCCCGTTCCGGTCCCCATCAAAGCAGCGCCTGCTAATGTGACATTTTGACCGGTTAAAATGTAGGAACGCAGGGCATCGGCGGTTGGACCAGTCACCGAGGCGCCACTGGATGACTGCAATGCGGTCAAATCAATCCTAGAAGGATCGCCCATCGGGGCCGTATTGTTGGGCGAACGACCCCAGGCAAGGTTATAGTTGATCTTGGAGCTTTCATCATCGGCCCAATAGGCAAACCTGCCTACGATGGGATTGGAAGCGTTTTTCGTCACAGGCTGCACCGCGGTTGCACTTTCCAATACTCCACTCTTGCGAACGTAAACCCAAGCCAACGGCATATCGCACACCTTCCCCGTTGTGGAATTTATGTGCTCTGTAAGCAGATGGGTCGACGTATTCCGGAATGTCGGAATATTGAGATTCGCGGGGCGGAGGGACAGTCGCGGATCGGATATAATCGAATTCGAAACGCTGCCAGAGGAAAGCGAAATGGGTTGACTAAGCGCGCCTTTATTCGCCGTGTCTGATACAATCAACTGCCCTGGGCCGCTGATCCACTGGAGGTTGCTTGCGGTGGTTTGCTGAAGTTTGGCAAGGCCTTGTTCTACCCCAGCTTGAGCAATCAATTCCGCCTGCAACGCGCCGAGATTGGAGTGCGCGGAGGCTCTTTCCATCCTTACCGTATCCATCAAACCGACCACCAGGATTGAAATAAGGACGATAAAGGCCAGTATGATCAGTAATGCGCTCCCCGAAGGTCGAACGGTGCTTTTCATTTGGAGTTCTGAAGGTAAATGCGTGTTTCGCATGGGCTTAATCCCGGCAGAATTCCCCTAAGTTCGGGCTGTCCTTTCACTTTGCCTACAAAATCATTGGCGTCTGTGGAACTGATTACGGCACTTTTTATTGCGCTCTCCATTGAGGATGTAATCCGTTTAGCCGAAATACGGTCGATCATTACGAAACTCAGATCGATTGCCGCAGGAAGATGAAACGTGTTTCCTGACTCTTGATAACCCGTTCGAGAGTCGAAGGTGCTTGTTCCGCAGCTTATAGCTGTCCCGGAATGTTGGAGACACGAAACCCAGAAGCCGATGACATTCTCCACAAGCAGACCTTGGTAATTGTTGCTCCTATTTGCGGGAGCAATGGCGTTAATGACTCCATCATTGATCCAATTCGTGGGTTGCGTATAGATCAAATAGGTGGTACTTGACACTGCGGGATTGGCGGGATTGACAAAAAAGCGACAGAGATTTGCGTGTGGATTGCCCTTGGTCGATTCATCCCACTGCACAAAATATCCGATTTCAGCGAGATCTCCAAAAGTGGAGTCGGTGGCCACCGGCGCTTGCCAGAATATAGCGTTGGGGTTCTGATACGCCCCCGAAAGAGTCGTAGGGTTGACCAATAGCTGCAAGCTTGCCGTGTCAGTACGGTCAATGGGAAGTTGGGCCGACTGCAATTCTTTGCTTATGAATTCCAATATCGCCCGACCACCTTCGCTCTTTTCCACCTGCGCATTTCTCATCAGCCAAATTCCGCTGGTATGGCTCAACATTTGGCTCAATATGGTTACCAAAAGAGCAAGAATCACAACGCCTACAAGCAGTTCCAACAACGTGAACGCGGAAGATTGTGCGCCGTCTACGCGATCTCTCCGAGTTGTTTCGGGAACGTCATGCTTGGGGGAGGCAGAAGGTTCCATTTGGGGTTAGTGGGATTGAGCTGTGTGCATCACGGTCTTGGGTTCCGATGCTCCAGCAGGACGGTAGAAATTCAGGGCGACATTAAACAGATTCGGATCCGCCGAGGTCGACACCACCACAGAACATCGATAAACCGCCTTTGTCTCGGACGTAGGAATTCCACTCGCGTCGTAGAAGCAGGAAGTGCTCCCTGCGACAAGACCCGTTGATTGGCACCTTAGATCACTAATGACTTGGCGAGACATTACAGCAATCAAGCTTTCATCCACTGAGCTTCTGCTGGAGGTGACGCCCATAGAAAGCAGGCCAAGAATGGCCACCAACGCAACACAAACCACGCCCATTCCAAGAACGATTTCGACTAGCGAAAATCCGCAAGAATGGGGGCGACTAGTCATGGCCGGTCAATCCTGATACGACCAGTGGCGTTAAGAACCGTTAGCTGGTAATAGTTGGGGGATGTGGTGACAACGGACTGGGTGCCATTTTTACCATAGCCTTCCACAAGTTTGACGATGGTGGGGCCATCGGAGTAATAAGTACCGCCATCAGGCATAAAGACAATGGATAATAGAGGCTCCAATATAGCCCCTCCGCCATAGCTTAGTGTTGGGAACGCTACTGGTGTGGCATTCGCTGCGGGAGTTCCCGGGCCGGGGCTAATGTCAATTCCAGCACTTAGCGACTCCCATTTGGAGATTTGCTTCCAATCAGTGGGTGCCAATTCTTGGGTGCCATTCGTTGGTGGTGTAAGTTCCAAGATGGCAAATACGCGCTTTGATACATCCCTCGATGGATCCGTCGCCACCACCAGCGCCGTCATCGTGTTTCTAGACAGGGAATTTTGGCGTGCGGAGTTGATCATCCCGCCTAACAACTCTCCATCCACATTGAGCGTGCTCGATTTCCCGATATTTACAACAGCGGGAACTACGAGCCCCATTAGGCATGACATCATGGCCATAACCACCAACAACTCCAGCAACGAGAATCCCGTTGCTTTATTCGACGAACGAAAAACTACCTCTTGAGAAATGGCGTCTTTGCCGCCCCGGGTCAAGCTAAACTCAATGCTTCTGTTCATCGTCTCAATTTTTCTAGCTATAGGGAATCTGGAGGGCATCCATAATTCCCTTCAAATAACCTACCGCAAAGAGCCGCCCCAGAACGGCGTAACCGTGCAGGGCATTGCTTTCGCCCGCCATGGTTGGCACGTGATCGACCCGAATGGGGACATTCAAGCCAGCCTCGTGGTACAATCGCATCACGTACGGCATATCGGTTGGACCATCGTCTTGAAAGGTCTCTTCAAAACAGTCCGGAGTTCCGCGCAAATCGCGAAAATGGATAAACTTAATTCTTTTGGCAAAACGTTGAATGGATTCCTTAAGTTCGCTTCCCATCACTGCAAAATTCGCCTGACAAAAAGTGATTCCATGGGACGGACTATTGCTAAGCGCCATTGCCTTCTCGAATGCGCCAGGGGTCGTAAAGATGCGGCCAATACCGCGAAGTGAACTGATCGGAGGATCATCTGGATGCAATCCCATTGCCACTCCAGATTTTTCGGCTACCGGAATGATGTTGCGGATAAAATATGTATAGTTCTCCCATAGTTTTTCCCGAGTCACACATTTGGCCTCCGCCACCGGTTCCGAGGAAAGCTCACTAAGGGTAAAGCGACTGGTAAAGGCGCCGCCACGGGTTGGTACATCCACCCGCGTTCTGCACCAGCCAATCGTCGCCATAAAATTATAACAAAGCAGCGGAATGCCCAACTCCCCCATATTTCCAAGCATCGCGGCGTACTTTTCCAAATCCTCATCCCGTCCCGCGCGCCCAAGCTTGATCCGTTGCATATCAAACTGATCCCCTTCTACGCCGATCAGTTGAAAACCTGCGTCGGAAAATCGTTGGCAAATTGTCCGTAAGGCATCCCTATTCCAGGGTGCCTCTAAGCCAGTCAATTCCGGTGCCGCTTTGACAATCGCGTGAGTCACACCTATTTGCCGAGCCAGCTTCCAGGATAGGTCTGGTGTGGCGGGAAGAAATTCGGCGATAATCATTGGGATCTCCTAAAAATATCCCCCTTTTTGGGTAATCTGCTGGATACTTTGCCCATCGGCTACCCATCCGAAGATTTTCTTTTCGTTGGCTTTGATCTCTTCGGCGCGAAGCAGAACGTCATAAGCGATTCCGCGCGGCACAGCCAACACCCCATCAATATCACCTAATATGACGTCTCCAGGCTTGATCGTGGTATCTCCAATTTTGATTGGAATTTGGTAATGCGTAATCAGGCATCGACCAAGGCTCCCATTCGATATGCGATATTTGTAAAAGAGAGGAAAATCTTTCTCCAAAATCTGGTGAGTATCGCGAATCCCGCCATCGATACAGGCGGCCTTGACTTTCTTGCCGACCGCCGTTGCCGTCATGACGCCTCCCCAAAGCGTTGCCTTTTCGTCCTTGCTGGTATCCCAAACGACAAAATGATCTTCCCCCATTTCATCCAGCATCTGCGTGCGAAACTCCATCTCGCCGCGAATCTTCACGTTGGGAGCACTTTTTACAGTAAAAGCAAACCCCGCCACGGTGCGATATTCTCTCAACGGAAGAATGTATCCCGGAAGGGCCTGTTCGAGCAGGCAGAATTCTCGTAGAACATCGTTTACCGCTCCGGTATAAAGCTGTTCAAAACGCGATAGCAGTTCTTTGTCAGAAACAGGGAATGACTGAGTCGAAACCCCTTCGCGCTGCTCGATCAGCTTTTCCAACTTCATCATTCCAACCTCTTTTTTGTAAGTATCAACAGACATAATTTTCTAGTTCAATAGGAGCTACGATGCAAGTCTCTGAGACCAACGTTTGAAAACACCAGCCGCAGGTTTACACCACACCGAAAACCCTTTTTCCCCTCGCGGATCGTCTCGCAGCCACGGACGTTCATTCTGCTCCTCCCACTTCCACCATAGTAATCCGCCCCACCACGGTTCATCCCAGAATGCCTTCAACACGGTTTCGAGATACCGTGCTTGTTCCTCCCCGTCGTAACCGCCGGGATTGTCCCAACCCCATGGCTTGGCAATAGCACCCGCTGTAGAGCAACAACCGCATTCGTCAAAGTAGAAAGGCTTTCCGTAAAGTGCGGCCGTTTCGCGGTAGTAAACAACTTCAGTCTGGATGCGTTCGGCCATCTGCGCATCAGTGGCTCCGGGACCGTCGGCCAGCGGTGTATAAAAGCTAGTGCCAAGCGAATCCAGTTCATAGAACCAATGATCCGGACATTCCTTGAGTTCCTTGCGGTAATCAATGGTGCGCGTATGCCCCGTCGTAATATGCCCGTTGTAAACACTGCGGGCCGCCGCGACTACCCGCTTCCAGTGGTCATGTTTATCGGCGGTGCGATCCAGTTCGCTATCAAGACCATAGGCCTCGCATCCGGCACGCTGAGCCAATGAAGCATAGTGAAGAGTACGCTCCGTCATGCTCTCGAACCAACGGGACCAATGGTCCTTTTGCTTCCCCGGGATTACGACGCCTTCGTTAGGGAAAGTGACATCGTAACGCTGCGAACCGTCCCAGCATTCCAGCATCGGCCTCAACTGAACCCGCATCCCTTTTTTGTGAAAGACATCAATGATGTCGCGTAGTTCGTCGTCGGCAGGTGTCATGCGAAAATCACGATACTGCCGGGTGCTGGAAAAATTGTCTTGAAGGACCGTGGCAATCACACAAACCCAATTAAACCCCAGTTGTGCCATCCGGTCCGCCTCCTCGCGAGCTTGAGGAGAACCGAAATAGCCATTGCGAGCATAGAAACCAAAATTCGCTCCGAAAAACCGGCCGCCGGGAATTGCTGAAATTTGAGAACTCATAGATGTAAAGTGGAATACGTTGAAGCGTGTGGTGCTTTCATAGACTCATGCCCCCGTCTACAAAGAGACTCTGACCGGTTATATAGCGTCCGGCATCGGAACAAAGGAGCAGGGCGGCACCCGCACAATCGGACGGTTGCCCCATATATCCCGCTGGAATCCATGAAAGCACTCTGGCTGCATCCTTTGGCTCACTTACCCGATCCCTATTTCGATCCGTCACGATTACGCCAGGCGCGAGATTGTTTGCAGTGATGCCGAACGCGGCGAGTTGCTTTGCTAGGCTCAGCACCATGGCGCATTGCGCATTCTTCAACGATGAATAGACGAGCATTTCAGAACTGGGAACCTTCTCCTGCACGCTGCCGATGCTCAAAATTCGTCCCCATTTCTGGGCGACCATTTGTGGCACTGCCAGTTGCAGAAGTTCCAGCCCACTCCGGAAATTCACAGAAAACTGCGTGTCGATATCGGCCCGCGTAATGCCGAGCCAATTTTTCGGAATCTGCACCGAGGCGTTCAGCACGAGAATATCAATCCGCCCCAATGCGACGACGGTCGAGTTGTAGATTTGTTCGGCGGCACCGTTCCGCGAAAGATCCCCACGAACCAATGCCGCACGAACTCCAAGGTCTTCCGCCTGCTTCACAACCGCGCGCGCCTTTTCCTCCTGCCCCGCATAGTGGATAGCCACATCCGCGCCCGCTTGCGCCAGAACCAACGCTATAGCAGCCCCGATGCCACGGCTCGAACCTGTTATCAATGCGGTTCGGCCTTTTAGGGAATACGACGAGATGCTTGGACTGGTAACTGGATTCACGACACACATGTTAAGATAAAAATGATGATGAAGACGGGGGGGGAGAAGTCTTGACTAGTTTCTAGAATCTTTCGAACTACTCTGTGGCGTAAAGGAATGAGGAACGCCCCGTATTGCCACACTACAAAGCAGCCGTTCATTGCCTGAAAAATCCCATTTTGGTTGCTACTTTCCAAGCCGGATCCTATAAAATAGATATAACGCGCGGATCAATGATCCGCCGCAAGAAACACCCGTTATGCCAAGCAGTGAATATTTGCAATCAGTCCAGCGCACGGTTCGGATACTATACGCAGTCGCCGGAGCCGAAGACGGTAGAACCATCAGACAAATTGCCGATGCTACAAATCTAAAACACAACACTGCCTACAAATTTGTGCGGACCTTGGAAAATGAAGGTCTGCTTTCGCGCCGGGAACAGCCGATACGCTTTACCCTCGGCCATGCACTTACCGAACTTAACCAACTCGATAACGATAGACATCTCTTAAGCGTTGGAGCGGATGTCCTCAAGTTGACATCCGCAAAGATGCCCGAAGGAAATTTTGCATTATTCGAATTTGAATTTCCGTTAACCTGGCAGCGGCTTTGTGTTGAGACAACCAGGCCCGGAGTGCTGATTCGAAGGCGGGCATTCAGCATTCATCCCTATATCAAGGCTAGTTCCCTGCTATTTCTAGCCTATAGTACGCCGGAACAGATCGCTGATTATCTGAAACTGCACCCCTTTGATTTGGAAGGACAATCGACATGGGAAACGAGAGAAAACTTGGCGACATTTCTAGATCGAGTTCGCAGTTTGGGATATTGTGCGCCGAATTGCCCGGAGATTAATGTAGGTTATCGCATCGCTTTTCCGATATTCTCCAGCGGTCATGAACCCATTGCCGCCGTTGGAGGCTATCTCCTGGGCAATGTATCAAAACAAATGCGGCAAAAACTACTGTCACACTGTCGGCAGGCAGCCCTGAAAGTCCAAGAGGCTCTTTGATATTCATTTATCGCCATGACCAATTTCACTCACGATTTACGCGGGCGAGAGATCCGCTTTTATGTTGGCACCTATACTAACCCCGAACAGACAGGATCACTAAAAAGCTGCGGCATCTATGTTGGCAGTCTCAATATCGACACCGGCCATTTGAACCCAGTGATTGTGGCGGGCGATGCTGAAAACCCAAGCTTTCTTACGTTGTCGCCCCGCGGAGAATATTTATATGCGGCCATCGAACGCCCCCAGGGAGCGGTGGCTGCTTTTCGACTAAATGCCAACGGATCGCTCTCTAGGCTTAACGAACTTCCAACCGGAGGGGCAGGATGCTGCCATGTTTCAGTAGATCGAACGGGGCGTTATGTATTTGCTGCAAATTATCGCGGGGCAAGCGTGGTTGCATTTAGAGCGGGCAAGGATGGAAACCTGGAAGAACAAACCGCATTTATTCCTATAAACGGTTCAGGGCCACATTCAACCCGCCAAAGACAATCCTTTGGGCATTCAATTTACACCGATTCCACAAATCATTTTGCCTATGCGTGCGATCTCGGGTCAGACAATGTCTGGAGTTTCAAATTCGATCCCAGCATAGGAACACTTGCACCTAATTTCCCTGCATCAGGCCGAGTCCCTGCGGGCTCGGGGCCCAGACACCTCGCATTCAATGCGATTGGCAACTTTATTTATGTATGTAACGAATTAAGTTCTACAGTTACAGTATTTCTCCGAGAAGAAAACGGAACCATAAGGCCGATTCAAACGATTTCCATATTCCCGAAAACTGTAGATCTTTCCGGCTTTGGAATAGCTGAAATTTCCGTTCATCCTTCCGGAAAATGGCTATATATATCCAATCGAGATATTTTGAATATGGGCCGCGATTTAATTGCTATCTTTTCCATCAGCCCAGACGGGCGACTCACGTGGAAGAAGAATACCCCGGCACAGGTTAGGCATCCGCGCAGCTTCGCTATTGACCCAAGTGGACACTACATGATTATTGCGGGCCAAGCGGACCATCAAATAACAGTCATGAAGGTCAATACCGAAACGGGAGATCTTGCGCCAACGGGAGAAAGCATTGAAGTACCTGCGCCAGCTTGTGTTTTATTCGGTCCATTTTCGAAATGACTCAAACCAAAAAAAACCACACTGAAACAGGCCCCCCGAACAAGGATTCAGAATTTCCATAACTTTCAATTAATCGCAACACGACCACACCGCCCAAGACTCGTGAAAGCGGCATCAAGTTGCCGAGGCGGTTAGAAGGAAACCGACGGACATCTGTGTTAACCATAGGCCATCGCGATAGCCGCCAATGCTGGCATTTTCATAACAGCGAATGCCGGTGCTGTTAATCGAGAACGACTTTTCGGAAACTATCGAAAACCAGAACGGATTCGAAACTTTCGTAACTCATTCTGGCTGAGTATAAATTCACAAAGAACCAGAAAATCCATTTCAAAGAAATATGTGCATGGGAGCCTGGAATTTTGGCGGACCGTTTCGTCTTGATTAGCGCGCTGAACAGCTCGGCGAGTTTATCAACGGGAGCCGGTTTTTTGAACCGGGGCCGTTGTTCCGAACGCGGAAGCAATGGACGCGAACGCGAACGGCAGTTTTTCATTAAACCCCTGCCAGTTCTTCGCGTCCCACGCCGCCGTGTGACAGGTGTAGAGCACGCGCCGCGTCCACCGACGCCTCGCTTTTTTTCGACATCGTTTTCCGCAACCCGCGTGAAATAGTTGGCGAAAAGCTGCATATCGCACCATTCCCGAAACAGCGGCGCGACTTACTTGGTCAGCTCCGGCTCGTAGCGGTCATAGGCTCCGGTTGCTCGAACTTGACGATCCAGCAATGGGCCAGAAGCAGGATGTGCATCCGGCGCCGGAGTAACGGGTCAAGCGAGGTGCGGAATTTCGTGAATTCCTCGGCAAGGATAACGTATCCTTTACCATAGCCGAAATCCTCCACGGAGGTTTTGTTGTCGCGCTGGCAGATAAAATCGACGAGTAATTTTTCCAGCCAATCTGCCGTATCAACCACCAGCGTTTTGAAATCGTGCGCCTCCGTGGCGAGCCATACGATAGCATCAGTGACATCCCCCACCCTTTAGTGACCGAGAGCCGTATCACATCCAAATGATGGATGCCGCCCTCGGTATCGAGAAAAACGGGAGAAGGAAATCGCGACGCAAGCGTCGATTTTCCGATTCCTTCCGGTCCGTAGATGACGGGCCTTTTGGGGTCTCTGAATACATCCTGTTTTTAGGGCCAATATTTGTTTCATGGATGTTTTCTCTTTATGTTTTGAGGCTGGGCAACCTGCCGCCCGCGACCATGAACCGTACCCATGTCAAATCATAAAAGCCCCACGCCTCTTCCGGGGATAAATCAAAGGATTATTGGTTTACGGGCTCCAGCTGCTCGGCGACAATGTTCCCGGTATAACGGTCAATCGCCAAGTGAAGCCAGTAGCGGCGTTGGCCTTCCACAAGGAATTGATCAAGATTGGTAGCGGTCGTTGGATAACGCCCGGTCTGGGCGACAAGATCGACCATCAAATTCCATGTGCGGGTGTTGGAAACATCCGCCAGGGCACGCACGGCGGCTTCCCGTTGCGTCTTGTTGGCTTGGTCTGGAGTCGTCGAGAGCGCGCTCCCGATCACCGTCGCGAGCCTGGTTACCAGATCGGCCCGGTTCAAGAGCGGTCCCTGACTAGCCGCTGCGCTACTGGTCCAGTTGACAATGGCGTTTGCGATATCCGAGACATCCGTGGAAAGAACGGCGCTAGCGGGGGCTGATACCGAACTGACCGAGGCTGCCTGCGCTTCAAGTTTCAGCCCGCCCGAGAGCGCCGCTTCAAGAACAGCCCGGTTACGGGTGTTGAGATTGACGCGCCCGGCCATTACCGGCGCATCGTTTACGGAGAAAACGTCCAGCAGGGCCGCGTCCGCGCTTGAGGTCGTAAAGAGATCAAGGCTCTTCCATGGCAGGTCACGGAAAGCGTAGCCCAATTCCCCCACCGAGCGGAAGGGACGATTGAGAATGACGGGGCGGCGGCTTTCCATCGCATTTGTGGTCAAAGCGAGCGGGCAACCATCTCCGGCGGCGTTTGAAACACCGTAGATCGCGTCACCGGGACGCACAGTGGCATCCCGATCCTCGTAATATCCAATATTCCCGCCAACCGCAGCTTTGGTATTGCTGCTAAGCAGTCCCAAATAGAATCCCGAGGTATGAGCGCTGTTCTGATTTGGATTCCATGTAAAGCCGTTCGTGGGACTAAAATAGATAATCTCCTGCCCGGCCCCGGCATCCGGTCGGAGACTGCTTCCGGGGGTGGTGTGCCAGTGTTGGGAAAGGCCGAACCGGTCCGTCCGGGGATCCGCTTTAAGGTAAGCGTACCTGTATCCGCTGTCAGTGCCGGTTAGAGACGGCATTTTGATGTTATAAGTCGTTGAATAAGGATACCAGTTGCCATCCGCTGCTTGGTATTCCATCATGAAACTCATCGACGGTGACGGACGAATGGCTCCGGTTGATAAGGTTCCGGTGGTAGGCATGGCAGGGCTCGTTCCCGACCGAAACAACACGGGGTTCGGCACTCCGGCCAAATGAGTCGGCATATTTTGCGAATCAGAGGAGGCGCCGATAGTGGACGAAAGCACCGTGGGATTATATAAAGCCGCCGACTTCGGAAAGGTGATTTGCGCCGAACTGACTGCGGTGGAGGGGTCGAGCGAGTTGCTGAAGATGACGGTGCTTCCATTCGCGCCGCTGTAACTTCCTGATGGCGTATAATATTTGATTCCAGTCTGAACACTCCCAAGGGCGACGACCTTGAAGTTACTGGGGCTGGTATTGGTATCCACATTGGTTGCCTGATGAGGATTCCAGACTTCGGGTTGAATGTATCCCGTAAATGTCCGGGAGGCGGGATTGTAGGGATTAATCGCGAAGAGGCGGGAAAGATAAGGAAGATTTTCAATCCCATAGAAATAATTCCGGGGCTCGTAGCCGGTGTTTGAAATCGCTTGGAAATAGATTGTGGTGGGGTAGCTGTCGGAGTCGTACTGGTCGATGATGTTCGCGCCGATTTGAATGATCTGGGCATCGGGCAAAGAACTTAGGGCCTGGACATCGGAAGCCGGGCCAAAACAAGGGCCTGATTGGTCGGATAGCGGGCCCGGATCACGCGCCAACGAACCGGCGAGAATCGCCGCCTTCAACAATTCAAAGAAGTCGGGTTCGCGTTTGGCGCCCGCAACCTGGTCGAGCGTATAGATGCTCGACGCGCTGCCGTGATTATAGATCCATACGGTCTGATACCCTCCGCCGCTTTTGATGCTTAAGCCGAAGTAATTTTTGATTTTGGTCAACGTATCCGCCGATGGAGTCGTCGCTCCATTGAGCAATGCGATACGGCTCAACGGGAAGCGGGCTTTCAAGAGAGGGTCTCCCACCTTGGCCACGGTATTGTCATTGCGCGTGAAACCATCGGTGTTGGTCACGCGGACATTGGCAAGATCCCGGTTGGCGCTGCTGCTGGCCTCCGCGTTTGTTGCATAACTATAGGAGTTCCCCGCGTCCTCCTCTGGAGTCCAACTGGGCGCGTTGGCTTCGCGGGAGAAGGTCGAGAGGTATTGAAGGGCCGATAAATCGGCACTGAATTGATCGGAATGATTGCGGGCATAGGCGATCAAATCCTGGCGGCTAAGGAAACACTGATCCCCGCTGCCACCATTGCTAATGATGCTCGAAAAGGAGCGTGTGGGATCAAACATACCGCCCGAGCCCGCCGTCGTATCCGCGTTGTTACCGGTCAATGCCAAGCGCCATGAGATCAATGCGGGAATGCCCGCGGGTACGATTCCGGGAATTTGCGTCAGGTCCACCTGATGGAGCCATCCCCGCTGGGCGTTCTGGGCGGGTGTAAGGCCGTTCCCTGCGACATTGATATCGAGCCCCCCCCCTTCGTCATAGATGACGTAAGCAAACCGCCCGATCGCGAAATCCGCGTTCGCTTTGTCTTTAAGATGAGGCAGATCCGTGGAACTGATCGTATTGCCCGATTGATTCACGCCCGCGTCGCTCCTTGTTACAATGATCCAATTCGGGGGCGTAAAAGTCTGCTTCGGCGAGGCATCGGTTGAGCTGGTCGGGACCATCAACAACGGCGCGTTCCACTGCGCGACGCTGATCACACGATGATTGAGGGACGCTGCCGTCGTCACACTGGCCGATGCACGATTGCTGGAGGGAAAGGTATCTGTGAGGTAGCCGGTGCCGGAGAAAAAGGACTGGCCGGCAAAGCTCTCCTTAAGCACATTTGGAAACGCCGTGCGGTCCACGCCGCCGGTCGCAAAAGGAACTGCCGTCTGGTTACTGGAAGGAACAAAAATTCGCACGCCTCCAGCCGTATACACACCCGCCGTGTCTGGTTTTGAGCCCGCCGCGATTTCTTGGCGAATATCTCCAATGACGATCTCCAAAGCGCCCTTGGCCAGAATGTCGGTTTGGGCTTGGCTGGCGCTGCAGCTCGCGATCTGTTGGTCCAGGATCGACCGGCTGAGAAAAGCGACGAGAACCCCGGTCAAAAGAAAAACCAGGGAAAGAACGATGACGAGCGCGCTGCCAGCTTGACGATGGGAAGGGAAAGTCATGGGAGGTAGTAATAACGCTGGTAAAGCCGGACGGCCGACGTGGCGGCAAGGGGGGCGGCTACGTTATTCCGGGAAAGGGCTCCGTCCGTCACTTTTTTGTTCCAGCCCGTGGCGATGTCCTGGTCATTCTGCACGATCTGTGCTGCCGGGGGCAGCGCGCCAGCCAATGCGTCCAGCTGGGTGGCCGAAAGGAGGCTGCGGCTTTTCAAATCGAGAACGGCGATGGCGACAACAATAGCCAGTACGTCATCGAGGCTTGTCGGCGGGGTCGCGCTCAAGAATGGCTTCGCCCCCGTTCCCCCGTTAACGAGGTAGCAGAATTCGAAGCGGAAAACCTGGTCCCCCACAACTTGGTAGTCGCTATCCGAAATGTTCGGCAGCGTATTCGGTTGCATCAGCTTTTGGGTGGGGCGGAGTTCTTGGGTTTGCGGGTCAACGGCACATGCGGAAAAGGCCGTCAAGGTTCCCGCCGGGCTGGTTTCCCTGGGCACCCAGTTGACGGGCAGCGCGCCCCGTTCCAATTGATAGGCGGAATTGACGCGATACCCGATGACCGAAAGGGGCCTCGACGCGCTCGAATCGCCCAACGCTGTGGAATAGAAGGAGAGAAAGGCGGGGTTTGCGGAATTGACCGAGGAAGCCGCTGTGTTCTGAAACGTGTAATCGATATCGGTCCGCCTCAGCATCCGGACAATGTCGAACGCCATGCGATCCAGGACAAAGCGCGCCTGTTCGTCGGCATCCATGTGTTTGTGGGTGTTATTGATGGCCGTGCTGACCGAGTGGGTGATTTGCAGAATCAGACAGACCAGAACGGCCATCACGGCCATGGAGACGATAATCTCCATCAACGTGAAGGCGCATCTTCCATTTCGGGGCGCGTTTTGTAATGGATCCATGCCGTTTACCATCGATCCAAAGTGGTAAAGATTTCGACGGAACCGGAGGCGCAGTCGAGGCTCGCCGCCGCCGGCCAGCTTACCCGAATATCAGCGTTCGTCGGCGCGATTTGACTCGCGATGGAATCCGCGAGCGGATTTGCGGGCGTCCTCATGGTAATGGTCACAAGGTAACGGGCATTTCCCTTGGCCAAGGTTGTCATTTGCCCGGCTTCGTCGGCGAAAAAGGTTGGGGCACTGAGGTTTACGGTGCCCTTAGTGGAAAGTGGTAATGGCAGTTGGTAGCGGAATGAGATCGGCGTGGTTCCGGTGGTCAGCGGAAGGGGCGTCGATTTAAGATCGGCGGCGACCGCCATGGCGAGATTCATCGCCGAAGCCTTTTCGGAAGCATTGCGGGTGGAATTCAAGCCGATGGGAAAAAGCCCCAGGAGCGCAATCACGCAAAAACTCGCAATGCCGAGCGCCATAGCCACCTCTACCAAAGAAAAGCCGTTGGTCCGCTGGATCTTCATGGCCGGAAGACTCGCACCTGACCGGTTAGACATCCAACTTGAAGCGCGGCGGTATTTTTGCTCGTCTTCGCGACTCCTTGCGTAGGTTGCAACCCAATCTCGACCCATTGAAGACCAGGCGGCGGATTGTCCACCGGCAACGAAATGGAACCATCGGGATGGATTTCGATGACCCGGTTGTTATCCGACTGAAAACGTTGCGCAAACCCACCCGGTAGCGAGATGGCAGGAGAAGGCGGCGTCTGAGTGGTAAGCTGAGCAACCTTGACGGTTGGGCGGCTTCCATAGCCAGGAAGGGAGTCGCTCAACGTGACGTTTTTCAATATTTCCGGCTTATTGATCTGAATCAGGTTATCCGTTGCCGAATTGCTGGAGCCATCGCGGGACGCGACGACGAAAACAGCCGTGTTCAACTGGTTAACCGTGGAGACATCCGTCATATTGAAGCCTACCCATACATAGGTGTTTTGGGCCATGGCGTAGGCGCGGGCCCGTTCGATCAGGCCACTCATCTCCCAGGCGTCTTTGTTGACATCGGCGCCACCCACGAACGTGGAAATGGTCAGAGTGGATATCAACGAGATCAAGGTGGTTACCACCAATATTTCGATCAGCGAAAAACCGGCGGTATTCCTATGCCGGGACCGAAATCCGGCACCGGAACTTTCAGGCTGAGTATGGGTCCGATTCATAGTCTTTGTTGAAACGGTGGTGGCCTTCGTTGGTGCCCGCATTCGCGGACATTAACGTGATTAGCATTATTCGTATCAGTTGCGCAACCGCCGGGTTATTCCCAGCATGCAGATGCCGCCAATGATCATTGCCCACGTGCTCGGCTCCGGAACTACCGTCAGGGATACGTCGTTATACAGGCCGTCGTTCTCCGATTTGGCCTTGTAATTTATGAGGTATTCCGTGCCACCAACCGAGAACGTAAACGTGCTGCCGGAGGTGGTGACCGTGTAGGTGGAGCCGCTCGTGATAATCTCCGAGAAGTAACCCGTCGTCGTGCCACTGCCGGTGTTGTCGATGAGCGTGATGGTGTTGCCCAGCGTCAGGCCGCTCAGTTCTTTCAGATCCAGCGTGCCGTTAAGGCTCACATTTCTGCTGACCTTCACCTGATCATAGGAAATTCCCGCCACCGTTCCGCTCACTTGCACCACCAAAGTGGAGTTTTTGTCCATGGAGAAGTTGCCCTCGACGGTGGTGATCCCGGGGCTGTTGCCGGGGGAGAGAGTGCCACTGGTTAGCGTGAGGTTGCTCGTCACCGTGCTGTTGCCTTTGAGCAAGCCGCTGACATTGGCGCTTCCGGCAATAGTGCCGTTGGCGTTCAACGTGGCGCCCGTAGAGACTGAAAGCGTACTGGTGGACTGGGTGGTGCCCGTCAGAGAAGTCGTACCGCCAGCCACCGTTACGCTGCTGGCGATGTTATAACCGCTCAGCGTGCTCGAACCGTTCAGAGTGGTGGCTCCAATGCTCAGGCCGCTGCCGTTGATGGTGGCGCTGCTACCGGAAACCGTGCCGATCACTTGACCGCTACCGGTAAGGGTCGCCCCGCTGCCGACCGTCATGTTGCCGTTGGCCGTGCCGCTGACGTTCAGTTCGCCCGAGGCGGAAATCGCAATGTGGCCATTGGCATTTACGATGCCGGTCAGGCTATTGCCGGCTCCATTGAAGGTCGCCAAGCCGCCCAGTGTAAGTCCATTACCGTTAAGTGTGCCCCCGTTGAACACCGTGGGGCCATTCACCGTGCCGTTGCCGCCCAGAATCGATCCATTCACATTCACCGTGCTGTTGGAGGATGTACCGGTGATGTCGAGTTCGCCCGCGGAGACGATGGTCGCCCCGCTATAGGTGTTGTTACCGGAGAGCGTGAGGGTGTTTGCGCCGAGTTTGACCAAGCCAATCGCGTTGGCATTGCTATTGGTGTTGGCGATGTCCGACCCATAGACAAAGGGAACAGTCGCGTTGGTGGTATCAATCCCAAGGAAAGAACCGTTCATGAGACCGCCGGTGGAGCTGCCAAGCCCCTTGATGACATCGAGGTCGGCCTGCGTAAATTCGCCGGTCCCTCCCACATTGAGCGCGAGGGTCGCGCCTGAGTTAACAACCATTTTCGCTGCCGTCCAGTTCGCTGCTGAACCGCTGTAAAGAGCGACCTGTTTGGCAAACTGCAGCGTGCCCCCGTTGACTTTCGTCATGCCGGTGTAGCTATTGCTACCGGAAAGCGTGAGATTGTTGGCACCGAGTTTGACCAAGCCAATCGCGTTGGCCTTGCTATTGGTGTTGGCGATGTTCGAGCTATAAATGAAAGGGGTGCTCGCGTTGGTGGTATCAATTCCGAGGTATGAACCGTTCTTGAGACCGCCGGAGGAGGTGCCGAGCCCTTTAAGAATATCAAGATCGGCCTGCGTGAATTCGCCGCTCCCTCCCACATTGAGCGCGAGGGTCGCCCCCGAGTTGACAACAATTTGCGATGTCGTCCAACCCGCAGTTGAACCGCTGTAAAGAGCAAGCCGGTTGGCGAACTGCAGTGTACCATTGCTTACGGTGGTAGCTTGAGTGTACGAGTTCGAACCGGAGAGAATCGTGGCGCCGGTGCCAATCTGCTTAACAGTGCCCCTGCCGGAAATGTTATTGCTATCGGCAAGCGTATCGCTGCGGTCATAAACCAAAGATGAAGCACCGCTGGCGGCAGGATTGAAGCTCACGCCGCCCGTACCCAGGCAGCCGGTCGTTCCTCCATTGCCGACCTGAATGGTCCCCCCTGCGCCGGCGTACGTTATCCCTCCATCCCAGGAGTTGCTGCCCGTAAAAATTAACGTTCCACCTGTGCTGTTAACCAAAAATAACCCCGTCGTTCCCGTGGAATTAACTCCAGTTGAATTCTGCTTTGTGACGTTGGCGGCGATGGTCGCGATGCAGCCGCTTGCCACGGATAACTGCACGCCACTACCTGACATGAGGGTTTTATTGGAGAAGGACCCGATTCCAAACGTTGACCCCGCCGAGCCCAAGGTCACGCCGGCCGTGTTAGAAAAGGTGAGCCCACGTTGGCTGGCCGCCGCCATCTGGATGTTCCCAGTCAAGGCAATGGCGGCGGTTCCACTGAACACTGTGGTGCCATAATACCAGAAATTCGTGGCGGAACTGAACCCGCTCGGATTGGTGGCAGAAATGGTGAAATTATTGTTTGACTGATTAACACTCAAAAGACTCAGTCCCGCATACGTTGCGCCCGAGAAGGTCAGGCTGCCGTTGGTGGCGCTAAGGGACAGGACAGTGGCTCCCGTCGCGCCCGTCCAGGCCGCCGAACCTAGGGTGACGTTTGTGGCCGAAATGGCAATGGTGCCCGTCGCCGCCGCCGTCGAATCGAACAGCATCGAGTTCAACACCAAGTTGCCGGTTCCGGAGCCCGCGACATTCAACGTATTGGCGGCGAGATAGACCGTCGCATTGATGGTTTGGGCGTTTGATGAGTTTTGTGTAATGAGGTTGGTCCCCGATCCGCCGTTGAATTTGAAATTCTGTGCCGTTGAACCCAAAGAAGATCCTATCGTGTAAGATCCCGCTCCCGAAGCAAACGTAATGGACGAGGTTGCGTAGGACGTGTCAACGGCTGGCGCGAGATTCGTGGGGCTGCCCGAAAATGTAAACGTATTGACCGTGGAGGGGGTGGGCGCGGTACCGCCCCAGTTGAAACCGTTCGAGAAATTGTTGTCCGTCCCGGACCAAACGAAGTCAGCGCCGGAGACGCTCGGCACTGGGCTTAGAACCGGTAATATCAGGGATAAGGTTACAATCCGTAAGGAGGTTTTCATGATTTACGTGGGGTTAATGATTTGTTGTTTTCTTGAAGTATGAGGAGAATAGGGGAAATAACGTGCGGCAAGGGTTACAGTCCGGAGAAAACCAAGAGCGCCTGCCGCGCCTGTGTGGACACGGAATCGGCGTCAAGTGGCCCGTCGAGAATGCGGAGCAGCCCCATGACTCCCGCGAAATAGCTGTCCGCGGAAGTCTTATCGACCAGACCGTCGCCATCGGAAGTTCCGAGGGGACCGCCAAGCACAACCTTTTCGGAGGAGCGAAGTCCACGCGCCTCCACCTCGCCCGCAAATTTGCCATCCACATACAACTTCAACTTCTTCATGTCGTACGTGGCCGTGATGAAATGCCATTGGGATGCCGTAAGCGCTTCGGTTGAGGTTACCGTCTTGAACTCACGGTTTTCATCGAGGCGGCGGGCGGAAACGCGGCCTCCCTTCTCCAAACGTAGGGAAATGGAGGCGCCGCGTTGGGTTAGCAGCTCTTGTTGCCGGTCCACGCCATCGGGGCAAATTGCCATCTCCACGGACATGGGCCCGGGCAGTGCACTGTCAAGAGGCAGCAACACCGTCTGTCCCTTTCCGTCAAATTTAAGAACATCCAACTGAGGGGCGACGTTTATCCATTGGGGCGGTTTTTGCTCCGCTGGCGCGCAGAGATCCCCGTGCAGTTTGTGGCCGGAGAGATCGCGAAGCTTGTTTTCGCCAGCCGGGTAGCGGGCGAATTTGTTTTCCTTTTCAAACTGATACGAAGCCCACCCCCCCTGCGCCGCAGGCTCATTGACCCAGGCTCCATTGGAATAAGCAACAGTACCATCCGGAAAGGCCACCAAGGCCCCGTAGTAATCATTCCCGCTTGCCGCCCCCTCCAGCGAGGGATCGCTCATCCAGTTGTCGATCACGGCGCTTCGCGAGGCGGCGTCAGGATCGTTGATTACGGAGCCGTCTTTCAAATAAGCCACGCCCTGCACCGGCTCGCCGCCTTGCACAGCAACCGAAAGCAGGCGGGGATTTGGAGCCGACAAGTTCGCCTGGGCTGTGTCCGCACCGTTGATTTGCAGGCGAACTTTGGCGTTCGGGTTGAGGCGATGGAGCGGAACCTTGAACTCCAGCATATCCGCCTGGACCGAGTTAACGACCACGGGAACCGGAGGAAGACCTTCATAGAACCGATGGTAAGGTTTCCCGGCCCGGGCGGAGGTGACTTCCACGCTGACCTCGATCATGTCGCGCGTGAGATCGCCGAGAATGGGGAACGAGAGCACGACCCCGTCGAGAGCGGTGCCGTCGAGGTTCGAAAAATTCTTTTCGCCGAGCGCCTTCCCACTGGAGGTCTTCAAACTAACCTTGCCGGATAACCTACCGAAGGCGGGCGCCACTGGGAGGTTCAGAATTTCGACGTCGAGGTTTTCTCCGGGAAAGACATTCTTGCGATAGGAGGCCACCACCCGGGGTTGCGTATCGGCAGGGAACGGAGCCTTATTGAGGATGTCCGCAAACTCCGTAATGAGGTCGAGCAGGGCATGGGTGTGGTCATAGGATGGTTCGACCGATGTGGCTTCCACCCAATCGTTCCATGTTTTGAGGTGCAGCAGGTCGATCGGGACGGCTTGAGCCGCGGCGAAGCCTTTGCGCAAGGTCAGGGTGCCACGGCTGCTAATGAAGTTGCGGGCATCCTTGCGGGAAGCGTAATAGCCAGCCTGGATGCCTGCGCCATAGATCTTGTCGGATCCCGCTCTTCTGATGGCCTCGCTGAGATTCTTGTAGCCGCCTAAACCGCCATCCAACGGCTGCGTGAAGTGATAAACGCCGTCCGCTTCCCGTAACAACGACTGGATTGCCGTGGGCAAAAAGGTTCCCTTCACCGCCCAGTCCACATCGCTCAACGGTTCGGAAACATAGAAGATAGGGCGGCTTGCCTCGCGGATTTTCTGAATGGTGGCGTTGAGCACCTCGGGCTCCTGGATTCCGCCGTTTCCGTAATCCATCATGAACGGACGCCCCTTCCATTGATACCAATTGGGGTTGTCGCCGAAGCGTTTCAAGAGTTCGGTCGCAAGGTTCTCCAGATCTTGCGGCCGCTTGGAAAGGTCCCCATCGACGGCATGTACGGTCGGGAACACCTTGGCCCCGGTTTGCGCGGCGGCATCCAGGTATTTTTGGAAAATGTCACACCAGTAATCCACGGTACGCCGTTCGTTGACAAAGCAATAGATCGCCAAGGCGCTGTTGGGCACCGCTTCCTTCATGGTCCGCAGCTGCCAGACGTAATCCGGCTCGTCGCCGGGGGCAAACGGGCGGTCGTAGCAAAAGCGGAATTGTTCGGAAAACCCACGCGGGTTGCACCAACTGGGGCAGGCGTGGAAAATGACGGGGATGCCGCGTTGTGTCACGGACGCCGTTTCAGCGGCAGCCACGGGAAAGGTTGCTGCGCCGATGCTCAGATATGCGGCGAAAATGAGAAGACGTTTCATGGGAGAGCTGAGCTTTAGGGTAAGGCGAGTTTTACGAGAGAAGCGGATTCCGAGTTATGGAATGCCTCGGACAACTCTCGAACGGTTTCGAGCGGCAGAGCCCGGTTATAGACGGCATAGGCGCCGATTTGGCCAACGAAGGGATTCTTCCCCCCGTCCTCCGATCCCAAATTTTCGCAACGATCACGGGTCGCTGATTTTCGCCCGTCACAGGCCTCCATTGCCGCCTGCTGGCCGTCTACGTAGAGCAGGACGGCTACACCGTTAAAAATCGCGGCGACATGTTGCCAACGATCAGCGGCTTTGACGGCGCTCGTTGCGATGCGCGGATTCCTGCTGTCGTCGCTGCGCTTAGCAAAATAACATCCACTGTCGTCGATCCCCACGGCCAGGATGCCCGATGCGCGAATGACTTGCAGCTTTGACGCGGGCCCGGGGCGGAGCCAAAACGAAAGCGTCAGCGGTCCGGCGGGCAGGTCATTTACGGTGAAGTTAATGGGCTTGCGCACCGGGCCGACCAGCACTGGTAGTCCCGCCTGGATTTTAACCGCGCCTTCCACCGGCAGGAGCGCATGCCTCCTCCAGCGGTCGACCAGTTGTGGACCCTCGCTGCCAAACCCAAAGTCGGCGAGGGTTTCATCGCGGCTGACCACGGGCCGGAACCAAAACGGGGCGGAATATCTTCCGGAGTGATCAACGGTTCGCAGGAAGAAACACCCTTCGGACGGCCAGGGACCGTTGAAACAAGGGCCGGAATGGATCGCGTTGAATCCGTTGATGCAAAAATCCCCCCCAACCCGCAGTGGCAGAACCGCCGGAGCCGGATTGCCGTTAGCCAGAGGCGGCTGCCGCGTGATGAGCCGGTCGCGGCCAAAGCTGCTGCTTTCGGGAACAACGGCCAGAGCTGGCAGCAGGTGTTCGATTCCGTCTTTCGTTTTCAAGCTCATCGGCAGGTTCGAGCCCGGCGCGGCATCTTCGGGAATCACCAAATCCATGACTTTTTCGCCGCCGAGCGCTACCTCAAGCCGTCCGCAACGCAGCACATCCGCCTGGCCCAGCCGATCCCCAAGGATTTCCACCGAAATGCGCTCCCCCGGAGTGCTGGCCTGGGGATAAGCCACGTCAAACGACAAAGGCGAGATCTCTCCGTGGGCCAGCGCGAAACTCCCCAGGATCACCCCAAAAGCCATTCTCCCGAGCCCCGAAACGACGACGGATTCCCGTTTAAACCCTAGCGGAGCAGGCGAACCGAGGTCAGTCCCGGCCGGTCGAGAATATGGAAGACATTGGGGGGTCATGAATTCTAAGACGTCTGTGAATATAAAAAAGATTCGCTTTCCCGCAAGAAAATTCTGTTGACTTTTTATGCCTTCCCTACCGGAAGCGGCGGCACGTAGCGATTGGGGCCTCCATAGCGTTTCCATTCCCGGATCACGCGCAGCATCGGAAAAATCGCCAGGCCCGAAACCACGGTAGTCCACAGGAAGGCCATGCGGTAGTCGTTATGAACCAGGTCCATTAACGCCCCGATCAAAAGATTGCCGATGATCAGGCCCCCGCACCCGAAAATGTTCATGCCGGCGAAAAACTGGCCAAACTCCTCCCCGGGGAAAAGCTTCATTGCCGCAGCCATGGAGCCAAGCGCCCAAGCGCTCGTCGGAAGGCTGAAGATCAGACAGTAAACGAGGTAACCCCTCCCGCTGTTGACGGCCACGTATCCCAAAATCGGGCAAAGGCACAGCCCGATGATGGAGGCAAGCGTCACCCACAGGGGGGAAAGGCGGTCGCAAAGCCACCCTAGCGCGAAAAATATGATCGCGGAGAGGCCCGCGATCCACGAAAAGATTTGCCCCAGGCTGGTCATCTCGATGCCCAGCGTATCCTTGACGAACAAAGTCGTAAATCCATTCGCGCAGTTGATCGCCATGCTGACGAGCAAGTAGGTCAGGAAAAACCAGCAGTAGAGGGGGATTTGGAGACACTCGCGGCAATAGGCACGGTAAGTGTTGAGAATACCCAGATGCCTTTCAGCCGATTCGGGCGGCGGGTATTCCCCCTCTTTCACTCGGGAGCACATCAAGAAAAATGCCGCGAGATAAAACAGGCCAATCCCCAGGCAAATTTCCCTCCGGTAAGTCAGGATATGGGGAAATACATACCAGAGGAAGAAAACCGAACTGACCGTGCCCACAATGCGGAACCAAGCGAGAAAGCGCGAAATGAGACTCTGCGGCACCACGTCCCGGATCAGGCAATTATATGAGCCCACCAGCACCATGTTGAAGAAATGGAAACTGACCGTCAGCGCGCTCAGCAGGCCAAGAATCAGCCCTCCCCGCGTAATAGAACCGGGCAGATGAGCCGCAAACCGATCAAAGACCCCGCCACCAATCTCTGGCGCGAAACCGGTAAGGATGAGGGAACAAACCACCAACGGAGTCGATACGTAAAGGAACGGGATGCGCCGACCAAGGCGGCTTCGGAAATTATCGCTCCATCGGCTGATGCCGGGAAGAAAGACGACATTAACCAGCCCGGCAAAGCTGCCGGTCATCATGCCGATCAACGTATTGGAAGCCTGGAGATCCTTGAGGTAGATGGGAAAAAACCGGCTGAAAATCGACTCAAAAAACGTGAATGCAAAATCCCCCCAAAGCAGCCAGAACAACAGGGCCACAAGCCCCCGCCGGGTATAAACGAGGGTGCCAATCTGGTAGGTATGTAGTTCGCTTTGAGGAAGGGACTCGGTTTGCATCGTGGTTGGATTCATGCCTGGGTCGCGAATCATAAAGCGCGGGATGCAACAACCACGTTTTGGCACCAGATCCTGGCTGCTTTTGCGACCGTCAAAGCCTCCGGTTTGTGGAAATCGCGGTATTGGATAGCCTCGTTCGATAAAGTTTTCATCCGGTGGATGGAATATTTTGCGGAGCCCAAAAAGGGCGGTGTGTAGAAAAGGTAATTGGAGAGACCGAGGCCCAGAGAGTTGACAAGAAATTCTCGTGGGACGCAGTTTTGGCTGGAAAAATCACATACGTCTTGGAATATCACACCGCAAGCCTTTTCGTCAGATGGGAAATAAAATTGTTGCGAAAAACGAGTTTTCGCTCAGCCGCGGGGCTTCTGGAATTGGTGGGCTTACCGGCGGTCTGAGCGCGCGGGTCCCGTGGATTCGCCAACGATCAAGAACGGCTCCACAAGTTCATGAATCGTTATGGACTTTTCTCCCGCAGGCCGCGCGATCTCCGCAGCCAGCATAGCCGCGGCGCGTTCCATGACCGCTTCCGGGTTTTGGTCAATGGTCGTAAGGCGGGGGCAGGAATGCGCCGCCACATCGATATTGTCGAAACCCGTCACCGAGACGCGCCCGGGCACGTCGATGCCCGCGTCCTTTAGCGCTTGCAGCGCGCCAAAGGCCACTAAGTCGTTCAGCGCGATCACGGCGGTGGGAAGTTTCCTCGATTCCGATATCAGTTTTTGGACGAGAAAGCGCCCCGTCTCGATCGACGAAACCTTGCCTTCAGGCAGCGGCAACGTTTGCAGGACATCGGCGGGATCGAACCCACGGCTATCCACGTACTCGGCGAGCGCCGGATATCTCCACAGGTCGTGGAAATCGGCCCCGACGAGGGCGATCTTGCGGTGGCCCAGGCTCCACAGATGGTCGATCAGCAGTTGCATTGCCCGCCGCCGGTCGAGCGAGACGCTCGGAGTTTCCTGGGTGAATTGCGGGTCGATATGAACGGCAGCCATGCCCCCCAGAACGCGGCTCGATTCGCTGGCGCTCATCTTCGAGTATAAAAACACGATGCCCTCGGTGCGAATACGGATAAAGTCCGCGACCGTTCGGAATTCGTTTCGTTTATCGTGCAGAGTGATCTCCAGGAGGCTCCGCAGCCGCCGCTTGCGTAACGACTCCTGGAGGTGATAAATCTTTTCGTTCAGGACCGGAATATACAGCCCGGAGATACAAACCCCGACCATACCGGAGCCTTTGCCTCGCAGCCCGCGAGCGTACAAATTCGGACGGAAGCCGAGCTTTTCCACCGCCTGCTCCACCCGTTCCCGGGTTTTAATATTCACCTCGCTGTGACCGTTAAGGGCACGCGACACAGTCCAATCCGACAGGCCAAGATAACGCGCCAGATCTGCCACGGACGTCACTGTCGGATGCGGATTTTCGATGGAAGAAGGGGTGTTTTTTTTACGCCGAGTCATGAGTGTCAAAACAGCGAGTTGTTCAATATAGGAGAGGTCAGCCGGTTTCTACCACTTAAAATCCATTCTCTTGACATGAAAAGACAAAAACCCCATAACTCCAATACGTCTTTGAATTTTTTGCCATGTCCAAAAAAATTAGCTTTATCGGAGGCGGGAGCTACCAGTGGGTGCCCGTCCTGTTTCGGGATCTTGCTGTAAACCCTCACCTCCAGGATTCGACTTTTGTGTTACACGACTTGGATACCGCGCGAAACGCGGAGCTGGCTGCGATTTGCCGCACCATTGCGACGAAAGTCAAATCAACGGTGCGTATCGCAACAGAAGACGTATTCGAGGTTGCCATCAAAGACGCCGATGCCGTGGTGCTGTGTATTTCCACAGGCGGTCTGGAGGCCATGGAGCCGGATGTTGAGATTCCCAAAAAGTACGGGATTTACCAAACCGTTGGAGATTCCACCGGCCCAGGAGGCATATCGCGCACGTTGCGCAATGTGCCGGTGGTGGTGGAGATGGCTCAAAAAATGGAGCGGCTTTGCCCCGATGCCTGGTTGCTGAATTTGAGCAACCCGATGGGGCAGATCGTTCGAGCCATCCGGCAAACATCCCGCGTCAAAGTCGTCGGCCTTTGCCATGAATATATGGGCTTTATGGAAAAGGTGGAAAAGTGGCTTGGCCTAAAGAACTGGAAAAACGAGGTCACCGCCACGATCGCGGGAATCAACCATTTCGCATGGATTACCCGGATGTCCGTCAACGGGAAGGATGGCCTGGCATTACTGGCAAAACATTTTGAGAATAACGAAGCGCAAAACACCGTCGGAAACGAGCGTTTGGTCAACCTCAGCCAGAGCTTGAGTGAGGACGACGTAAAGTTAGCGCTGTTCCAAACTTATGGAGCGATGCCGTATCCAGGCGATCGCCACATCGTGGAATTCTTCCCACACTTCCTTTCGGAGAAAACGCGCTACGGCGCGGACTTCGGAGTGCAATTAACTAGCATCACCGATCGCCGTACGACGTGGATGGAGATGTTTAAAAAGCGGATCGCCGAGTGGACCGCCGCCGCCCCCGATTCCGTGCCGCTGCAACCTTCCAACGAATCCCTAGTGCCGATTCTCGCCGCGCTGTTGGAGGGCGTGCCGACCATCCAGCCCGCCACTCTGCCCAACGAAGGACAGGTTCCAAACCTGCCCATGGGCTCGTCGGTGGAAACTCTCGCCACGTTCGAGCGGAATTCAGTTTCGCCCCACGCCTCCGGTTCATTGCCGGATTCTCTTTCAGCCCTGGTATACAAGCATTGCCTCACGCAGGATCTCAGCGTGCAGGGAGCCATCGAAGGCGACCGGAATAAAATTCTCCAGGCCATGATCGCCGACCCGTTACTGAACAATAATGATTTCCGGGAAGTAAGCCGGATGCTGGACGAACTGCTCGAAGCCAACGCCGCCCTGTTGCCACAATTCTGTGGCAAGCATCGTCTGGAATCTTCTCAAACCGACCCGAACGGAAAGGCTGTGGTCCGGCTGGTCGCCTGCTAGCCTCGTATGCTTTGGAAATGAACCGCTGGATTCGCATTATTAGCTTCCTCAGTACCTCAAAAAACAGGGCGCGGCCCTTCCAGTTGTCGCGGTCGCAAACCCCATCCCCGACGGCGCAACACATTGTGCTGTTCCGGGCACTCAAAGCTTCAAATATATCGAAGATCAACATTTTATGAAGAAAAGCGTTACCTCAATTTGCCTGGTTGTCATTCTTTTCATAGCTCCGCGATATTCCGGCTATGCCGAAGATCAACAAATAGCCGCCCCATCCAATGCTGGGGTGGCCAATGTGCGCGACTTCGGCGCAAAAGGTGATGGCAAAACGGACGACACCGAGGCCATCGAAAAAGCGTGGGCCTATGTGCTGAATCCTACAAAGGCCACTTTTTTTTGGAAGCAGAAGCTCCCCACCGTTAACACGGCGCTTTATTTTCCACCGGGCGTCTACCGTTACTTGGGCAAGGGATTGACAACGGGTGGGGCCAAGAACGCGCCGCAGACTTGGGACGTGCGCGGAGACGGTGTGAACAGCGTGCGTATCATGGTTGAGAGTGACGCCTATTTTATTACGTGTGAACGGGTGCAGTCGACGCTCATTGAAGGGATTTCATTCGTCGGTGGAAAGGGAGTCTTCAAAAGCACATGGAAAGGAAACATGGTCGGTGGGAAACACATTTTCCGGAATTGCTATTTCTTCGACTACACGGAATGCGCAATCGGGAACAATGCATGTGACTCCCCCTATCTAGTGGTTGAAGATTGCATTTTCCATTGCCGCGATGGGGCCAGAGCCATTGGCATTACCTGGGGCGGTTATGTGGACGATTCACAAATTACCCGATGTGACTTTGAGCAAAACGCCTACCATATCAAGGTGGGGAATCGGCTTAGCGGCAGCTTCCAAATTGGGCCTCGCAATATGTTCCTGTCTTTTAACGGCACAAAAACGGAAGCGGACATCTGGATTGTTCCAAACTCTGAAGGGAACCGCGGCATCAACAGCGGGCAAGGGTCGATGATCTGCGAGAATAAGTTTGGCAACGAAAACCTCGATTTAGCCAGCCCGCGCATTCTCGTTGCCGCCGAAGATGAAACGCAGGAAGGGGACCGACTTACCCGCAAGCCGGATATGAAACCTTGCGGCGAGGATCGGCAGGTCATTGGATTCAAGCTGCGGGACAACTTATTCATGGGCAAGCAGGGAATGATGCACGGCATCGTTTATTCGTATGTTCCGCACACGGCCATCACCTTCGACCATAACTGCCTTGTAGGCGGAGCCTATCCTTACATGATCGAATTCGATCCGGGCATCCGGCGGCTTCCAGACCGGCCGCCTGGAAATACCACCTATTTCTATCCCCAGGAACGCGACGGGGTGGAACGCGACCTCTTTCCCACTGAATCGAGCAATCTTCCAGGCTATTCTATCGTAATGGATCCTTACGGAAACTTTGCCGGACAGAATGAAGCCCCCTCTTCCTGGCCGTTGAAGCACGATCCATCATATACCCCGATCATTGCCCTAGCCGGTCTGAATGCCCCGCGTTCTGGCAATGTATCGGCGACCCCAACGCTAGATCCGCGCGGAGAAAAAACGGCCGTCGCTCTACATCTTGACGATCCGGCCGGTAGAATTGAAATCAAAACCGATGAAAAGCATCCCCTCGTCGAAGGAAGAGTCGGTTTTATTGATGTCGAACTCAAAGCTTCCGAATCAAGCTCGCTTGATTTTGTACATATCATGCTCCTTAACAAGGCGCATCCATCAGAAGCGGTTGCTCAATCTGCTGAAAAGGCTCATGCATTCCTCGGGGACAAAACCTTGCTGAACCAAAAAGCATTCTCCCGAATGGTAAAGCTGCAACCCTATTGGCAAAGGATTACCCTTCCCTTTGTTCTGCGCAACACTGAAGGGGCAGACTATTATTTGGTTATTCGGCCCTACGGATACGAGCCATCCCAGCAGTTTATCAAAGGAAAAAAAGACAGCTTTGTTTGTGGTGAAATTCGCCTTTACCACGCCAAGGTCCCGAGTGACGGTTATTGCGAGGGCGTGCGCACGGTTGAGGATGCCGATCTCGTATTGCGCTCCGGCATCGACCCGGAACAAGTGGTCTACACGGGCACTCTTTCAGCCGAACGGACCGTGCGGTTTGTCCAGCCTGGCCCACTCATTCAGCCCATGCCATCGTCCCGGTTCCGGATCACTCGTCTGGCGGCAGGCAAAGCTCCTCTTAATATCGAAGGCTCCGGTTCCCTTGGGGCCAACGAATGGTGTGATGTCGCCTTCGTACAGAATACGTTCCGTATCGTGGCCAGAGGAAAACTTTGATCAAACAGGCGCATCCTCATCGACAGAAGCGGCATGCGGCCAACCTCCGCGTTCACGCGCACATTTTCCAAAACGACTAAAATCGCCGATTTCTTTACCCTCCAACATCTATAACCCAATGAACCGTTCCGCAGTCTTCATCGCGTTCCTGCTTTGTGCCTTCATTCCGACGGCAACGTTGCACGCCGAGGCTTCCGCCCCCATTCCGTTGCGCGACGCCGTGGAATGCACTCCCCGAGGCGGTCTCCCCCACTTCTTCGCCAAACTGCAACGCGGGGGGATCGTCAAAGTGGCTTACCTTGGCGGCAGCATCACAGCCCAGGCCGGATGGCGCGTCCAGAGTCTGGCCTATTTCCAAAAGCTTTATCCCCAAGCCAAACTTGAAGAAATCTTCGCGGCCATCGGCGGCACCGGCTCCGGCATGGGAGTCTTTCGGATGGATCACGACGTCATCGCCCAAAAGCCCGATTTGCTCTTTGTAGAATTCGCCGTCAACGATTCCGGAACGCCACCTCCAGAGATCATCCAAAACATGGAAGGCATCGTCAGAAAAACGTACAAGACCCTTCCCGATTGCGACATCTGCTTCGTCTACACCATAACGGGACTGCAGCTCAAAGAGATACAAAACGGTAAAATGAGCCAAACGGCAAGCGCCATGGAACAGGTGGCGGATGGCTATCAAATACCATCCATCCATCTTGGCATCGAGGTCGCCCGGCTGGATAAGGAAGGCAAGCTGCTCTTCAACGCCTCCTCGGCCAAGGTTGAAGAAGTAGAGGGGAAGGGCCTGGACACAAGCACCAATATGCGCGTGGGGGCGGACGGCAAAATTCCCTTCTCGCGCGATGGCGTTCATCCTTACCTCGACACCGGCCATCGCCTCTACACAGAGGCCATCGCCCGCTCCATCCCGGCGATTCAGGCCATCCCCGCGAACCTGGAGCCGCATCGCCTACGCCAGCCCATGGATCCCGAAAACATGGAAACCGCCTCCACAGTCCCGCTGGACAAGGCAAACATGAGCGGCCCCTGGACTCAACTCACCGGCCCCGGCTCCGCCCCCAACAGCAAAGTGCCGGGGGATATGCATTTTTCCCGCTTTATGGCTTCGCTCTGGAAAGGCGAACCGGGGGCAGAGCTTGCCTTCCGCTTTAAAGGAACCCGGGCCGCAATCTACGATCTTATCGGCCCCGACTGTGGAAAACTGGAGATCACCGTCGACGGGACAAGTTGCCAAGCCAACAGGATCGACGCCTACGGAACCTATTATCGCATCTCGTCCGTTAACGTGGGCTCCAACCTGGCCCGCGACCAAGTTCACGAAGTGCGGATCAAGCTTTTGGACGACCCTCTCGACAAGGAAAATATCCTCATGCCGTCGAAGCGGGACGACGTCAAAACCCATCCCTCGAAATATGAAGGGCTTTATTGGTACGCGGGAGCCATTTTTTTCGAAGGCGAGTGGGTGCACTAGCAGCCTGCCATGAAGCCATTCTTGGCGAGAGAAAAAAGCAGACGCGCGCGTTTTAGGAACGCGTTTTACCGTGCGCGAGGCGCCTCTGGCCGCAAACACGCACGTTTTTGTGGGCTTAATGGAAAAGGCGACGTGCTATGGTCAAGCGGCAAGGGGCATAACGACTGGATGATTCTGACCGATATTATTTTAGAACACCCCGACCTAGAGATTGCCTACATGTACGAGACACCGCAGCCCAATGGAGGGGTCTGCGTGGTGGATGCGAAGACCGGAAAAATCCTTTGGGGCAATCAGGATTCAAGCAAACACATTCACACAGGGCATGCAGTCAACTTTGATCCTACCCTTTCGGCCCCGAAATCCTCGGTATCGACCATAATGGGCATATCGCGATGGAGGGCAAGTTCTGGCGCTTCAACAATCTCGGGGAAATGCTAAGCACCAGCGGGAGGCGGAACGATCAGCAAGATCAAGGGAACGGTTGTGACGGCTGCAGATCTGTTCGGAGACTGGCGGGAGGAAGTCGTAACAAACCTTCCGGGCGAACTGCGCATCTATTCCACGACGATTTCCGCAATGGATCACCGCGCATGCCTGATGCAGGAGCATCCGTATCGCATGAAGGTTGCGATCAATTCCAAGGGATATTACTGCGATCCCGATCTGCCCTACATGCCCACCTTCGAGTCGAATAATTTCAGCCTGATATTCAAGCCGAAGACGCCCGCCTCAAAGGAGGAATCCATATGCCAGGTCACCGTGAGCGCCTCCATGCACGCGCCGATTGCGGGGACAATCGCCTTGGAACCACCGGCAGGAGTATCCCTTGATCAGAAAACATGGGATGTCGGCCTCAAGCCAGGCGAGATCGCCGTCAAAAACGTGCGCATTTCCGGCATTTTGGCGCAGAAAGCATTGCTTCGCGGTACATTAAAAGAAAGCAAGACTTCCGTGGTTTATCGCACGCAGGTGCCGGTTTACAAAACCTCGACCTCATTCAAGACCCCCGAAGCAAACGCGATCAAGCTGCCTGCCGCCAAATTTTCCAAGAGCGAAAGAGGGAACGCAATGGTGGCGATGGGGCGCCCGTTGGCCCCGGATGGATGCATGATCGCATGGGATAACGCAGGTCACAAAATCATATGGAATATTCAGGCTCCCAAAGCCGGAGCCTACCGTATTCTCGCGCAGATCGCCTCCGTCGCCGATTGCAAACGCCGCCTTACAGTGAACGAAAAAGACATGGGGGATTTTGCATTCGCGGCCACGGGAGGAAAGGGAGAAACCGCAGACGAGTGGAATCTGACCACGCTTAAAAAAGACGAGAAACCCGTACTTCTGGACCTGAATTCCGGCGAAAACACGATAACACTGGACAATATTGACGGCGATATGATCAACTTCGCCTATCTCTACCTGGAGCCTGCGGAATAGGGAGCCGATGGATGGTCGCCCGCAAGACGGCAATGTTGCAGGGCTTCACGAGGTACTCCGCAAACCCGGCGGCCCAGCTTTGGCAGATGTCCCATGTATCGCAAAAATATCGTTCCATTATAAGTTCATTGAGTTGATCATCATACCAGCGTCTTGCGAGAAGCCTAAACTGGATACATTCCTTCCGAATTTAGGCGGCTTTGCGGTAATAGGGCCGCAAAAGCCCACTCAAACGAGACTCGCACTGGACCACCGGCGGGCCGGGCGGGTCGGAATCCGGCGGAGGCATAGCCGCAATGCCGACCCGCTTCGAAGGCTAGATCCCCTACCCTTGGCAGCGGTGCTAATTCCCGAAAATAAACCTTCAGCATCTGATCCCCGATACTTCCGTACCAATCCTCTGTGTTTGAATTGATTTCTACATCCCTTCACGGCCATGTGATCCCGTAAGGTGAAGTTCGGGGCCGATGGGGACAATCCCCGTTGGGTTGATTTCGTGATGCGTTATATAATAATGCCGTTTGATGTGATCCAGGTTTACAGTCTCGGAAATCCCCGGCTGCTGGTACAGATCCATCAGATAGCCTTGCAAGTTGGGATAATCGGCAATGCGCCGGAGGTTACATTTAAAGTGCCCGTAGTAGACGGCATCAAATCGAATCAGAGTGCAAAAGAGCCGCCAGTCTGCTTCTACAATACGGCCGCCGAACAGGTAGCGTTGCCTAGCCAAGCGCACATCTAGGGTGTCAAGCGCGTCAAAAAGCGCGCGGCATGCCCCTTCGTAAGCGGCTTGGGTAGTCGCGAAGCCTGATTTGTAAACGCCGTTATTTACATTCTCGTAGATCCATTGCGCAAGTTGTGTGTGATCGGGTTCGATGTCGCGCGGAAACAGATCTACGTTGCCAGATCCAACCTCGGCAAAACCATCGTTAAACATACGGCAGATGGCATCCTCGTTATTGTTGACAATTCTTTTGCTTACCTTGTCCCACAAAACCGGCACGGTTATACGCCCGTTGTAATCCGGATCTGTGGCGGAATAAGCTTCCGATAGATAGGCAAAACCATTCACGGGATCAAGGCTGTAACCCGGTCCATCATGGAACGCCCAGCCCCTGTCATCCCTCACCGGATCGACAACCGTCATACCAATGGCGGCTTCAAGGCCTTTAAGCTTTCGAACGATTACCGTCCGGCTTGCCCAAGGGCACGCCAACGATACGTAAAGGTGATAGCGATTGGCGACGGAGGGAAATGGACCGTCCACCGAAACCCATCCACGAAAAAAATCCTCCTGCCGTTCGAACTCGCCGGATGGTGACTGTTCGTTAGGAAACTGTGCGGTGCCGGACATAGGTGTTCTTCCTCGGTGCGTTGCAAACATCTTACATCTGGCAGGGTCACGGCACAACTAGGACAATTTTTCCCCGGGTATGACCACCTTGGCTTAGCTCCTGGGCTTGGCGGGCCTCCGACAGAGGCAACGTTTTTTCTACATAGACTTTCACTTTTCCATCCGCCACAAGATCGGCAATCTGCACAAGTTCGTCGTTCTTTGCCTCGCTGACCCAAAACATACAACGGACGCCGTGAGCCGCCGCTGTTTCTTCCGATGGCGGCTGAACAATGGAAACAAGCATTCCTCCCCGTTTTAGCATCCCCCACGAACGTGCCTGGGTTTCACCTCCGATGGTGTCCAAGACCAAGTCAACATTAGACGTTTCATTTTCGAATTTCTCAGAACGATAATCAATCACTTCATCCGCACCCAGCATTTCCAAGAAATCGGCATTCTCTGCCGAAGCAGTTCCGATAACATACGCCTTTTTCCATTTCGCAAACTGAACAGCAAAACCGCCGACACCACCGGTTGCGGCATGAATGAACACCGTCTGGTTTGCTTCAAGTTGCCCCACATCAAAAAGCGCCTGCCAGGCCGTGACCGCCGCAACGGGAAGAGCCGCCGCGTGAATATATGTGATACTCGACGGTTTCTTGGCAATTTGATCGACCCGCGCCACGGCAAATTCAGCATAACTGCCGCTCGCGGTCCGTCCAAAGACTTCATCGCCAACGCGGAACATACTGGTTGCCGAGCCGATACCTTCAATAACGCCGGAAAAATCAACCCCCGTGATAAAAGGAAACGAACGTGGTCCAAGAGAGCCTTCGCGGATTTTCCAATCTACAGGGTTTACCCCGACGGCTTTAACCCGAACGAGCACTTCATTCTCTGCAGGTTGAGGCCTGGGCACGTCTTCGTAGGCGAGCATATCTGGCCCTCCGAAAGCATGAATTCGCACCGCTTTCATCGTCGTGGTCCTTTCAGTGGTCGATTGCATAACAATCCTTCGTTCCGCTTCGCCATTACGGACCTCGATATTATTCCCGCGAATGGCTACCTCCCGAGAGCGCCAGCCGTAAATACGTTGATTCGCATTTCCTTTTCTACGACCGAATGATGACCAGCAACCTTTTATAGAGGGTAAGGCAATTTCTCACCGCTTTGTCAGGCGACATTTTCGCCCGTGGCGGGGTGACTCATATAGTCGAAATTCAAAAACGAAATTGATGAAATGCAGACAAACGGCCACCTAATTGTGAAAATCCAGCCCGGATGCAGCAAGTGAAATCAACTGGCGCGCCATCAATAACAGCTAAACCAGCAGGAGGCCACCCGGGTAGCGCGCTTCTACCTGCGCAAGCTGAAATAGTATTGTCGCGCCACCGCGTGCGCACTACCAGTCCCCTGCCCTTTTCCCACGAATTCGATTCTTCATCAAAATCTTCTTTACCATGTTCCGAGCCACCCTAGAGGTGGAGGAGATCAGATTTACAATAATCCTGATGGGAGGACAACCTGGCCAAAAAACCCAGGCTGTCCTTTTTGCTTGAACAACGAGACTATTAAGCTTTCTCGTTCATGGATAATGATGGCCGCCTAGAAGGCGAAAATTACGTCGCATGCGATGGTCCACTGGTCTTCCTTAGTGCCGTCGTCGTAGGCTTTGGTGCCGTTAAGCGCGCGGTCATAGCGGACTTCGGGCCGGATGATGATGCCCTTGAGCCATCCAAAGGCTGGCGGACGAATGTTCATGCCCACGGTGTATTCGCTGTAGGTAGCCGGTCCGACGAAACTCGTGGCGGAGTCGAGCTTGTCAGTTTCGCCGCGCATTATGTGGGTGAAGTCGGTGCTGGAACCAGGTTGGAAAACGTATCCACCTTTTTCATCACGAAAGACCTCGGCGCGCGCTCCGAGCGAAAGCCAGTTATTGAAGGCATAGGTCGCATATTGGGAAATACCATAGCAACGGCCGACGGTGTTATTCGTATCCTCATCGTAGTTGATGTCCGTCATGAACGTGAGCTTGTCCGTGGCCTTCCAGGTCACGGCAATGTCGTTGATGAAACGCATATCGTGGTTGTTATCGGGGATTTGCGGCCCGATGTTGGTGGCGGCAATGATGGTCAATTTATCCTCAAGCAGATTGAGCCCGATGCCGCCTTCAAAGGCTGCTGTGCTGTTGTTGTCGGTAACGCCTGCTCCCAGGCCGCGATTCACCCCGGCATACAAGTCGAGCGTTTTATTGACGTGTAGCACCCCCATGCCGCCGAGGTTATAGGCGGGCACGCCGTAGTGGTAAATGTAGCTATGCGAGTAGAACGTGTTGACCACGGCGGGGACGCCTTCGATGCCTTCGATGGTCGGGAACTGGCCCAGTTTAACGTCGAGGCCGCCTTCCGTGAGAACCGGCAGGTGCAGGTTCAGGTAGACTTCCGTGAGCGCAAATTGATAGCCCTCGTGCATCGTCCGGTCGAATTCGCCGGTGTTGTGGTAATACCGGCCGTCGGTACCGAAGAGCCCCTGGGCTTTGAAGCCCCAGTCGAAGCCCTGCGCGGCGGGATCGAGTGGGCGCTCGGCTTGCAGGACAAATTGGTTCAGGATTGGCTCGTTGGCGCGGTCGTTGACGTAGTTGCCGAAGTTTTCGTGGCTCGACGGGCTGGCCGGATTGAGCGTGATGCCGCCCTCCACCCATCCGGATAGCTGGATGCGTGAAGGTGCAGCGGCAGTTTCCACGGCGGCCTTGCCGTCTTTGGATGGATCGGTTTCGGCATAAGCCGCTCCCCGGGCGAGAAGCAGACAGGCCATCAGGACTCCTAGAGGTTGTTTTTGCATGAGTTCGTGGTCGTTGGTTATTGGTGTTACTTAGTAGGTAAGGCGCACCCACGCTGGGCTGCGCCTTACCAAGAATCGACTAGAGTTTGCTGAACCCGAGTTCGGCAAATTTTTCCGGCTCAGACCGACGCAACAAGGAGGCCCGCAAGGCTCCGATAATAGCCGCGATGGGGACGATGCTTGTGAGGCCGATGGAGAGATGTCTGGACGCGCCGGTGAGGACATCGAAGTTCACCACCGCCAGGACGAATACTGCGGCGATGGCGATGCCAGAAATGACAGGCAGGATTTTTGTGTGCCACGGCCCTTCGTTCAGCTCGGGGCGATTGTGAAAGAATGCGATGACAGCAAGTGAGGTGAGCACCATCAGAAGCAGTACCCCAAGGGTGCAGACGTTAGTGAGCCAGGAGAAGAGGGTCATCACAGGATCGCAGCCGATGGCGGCAAAGATGGCGACGATGATCACGGCCAGCGCTGATTGCAGCAACGAGCCTGTATGCGGGCTCTGGTACTGGGTATGCGTGGTCCCCAGTTTGGCATGGAGGATGCCGTCGCGGCCCATTGCATAGAAGTAGCGTGCCGTGGCGTTGTGAAAGGCCAGCAACCCTGCGAAAACGCTGGTGACGAAGAGAATCCGCAGCACGAGCGTTAAGCCACTTCCCGCGAATTGATCGGAGAGCGAGAAGAGGAATGTGGTGGGATCTTGCAGGCCCTTGAGGGTATCGACGAGCTTGTCGGAACCGGCGGCCAGCACCATACACCAGGTCGAGAAGGCGTAGAAAGCTCCAATCAGGATGACGGAGATGTAGGTGGCTTTGGGAATGGTTTTCTCCGGATCCTTGGCTTCCTCGCTATAGATCGTCGTCGCCTCAAAACCGATGAAGGCGGTGAAGGCGAAGAGGAGCGCGATGGGCGCAGAACCCCCAAGGAATGCTGATGGTGTGAATGAGGTTAGGTTGATGCCGTTATCCCGCTTGGCGTGGAGGATCACGATGTCGAGAATCAGGATGCCGAGATATTCGGCCACCACCAGCCAGCTGAGGACTTTCATGGAAAGATCAACTTTCCGGTAGCCCATGTAACCGATCAAGGCCATGGCCACGTAGGCATAGGCCCACCAGGAAAGGTCCCAGCCAAAACACTCTTTACAGAGCCCGGACGCCGCTGCGCCGAGCATGCCGTAGATCCCGATCTGCATACAGTTATAGCACACCAGCGCCACCATCGAGGCCGCGCCACCGACGACGCCGCCCAGGCCCTGGGCTGCAAAGGCGTAGAAGCCGCCGGTGTTGGTGACGTGTCGAGCCATGGTCGTGTAGCCCGCGGCGAAGGCGAGCAGAACGGCCACGACGAGGCACAGAGCGGCCGGGGTTCCCGGGCCATTGCCGAGCAGCATGGCCACGGGAATGCCGCCCGCGATGGCCACGAGCGGACCGGCGGCCGAGATGACGAAGAAGGTGATGGCCCCAACCCCTAGGACCCCGCTTTGCAGCAAGTTTTCCTCCGGGGGTTTGGGCTTGAGATAGTAAGATTGATGTTCCATTTTGAATGAAGCTTCCAAGTTTAGGTTTTCATGTTTTCCTAGAGCGCGAGCCGCAGAATATTTTTTACGTCCTCAGGGGTGATGGTTTGATGTTCGCCCAATCCTTTGAGCTTCATGTCGTGGAGGACCGCGGCGATGTTTGCCGCCACCGCAGGAATTTGTTCTTCTTTCAAGCCGTAGGCCGAGAGCCGGGTGGGTGCTCTCAGTTTTTCCAAGAAGGCCCGTTCGGCATCGATGACCGCCTCGGCGGTGTTGGCCGCGCCGCGGAGCCCGAAGACGCGCTCACCCAGTTGCAGCAGCTTTTCCTGCTTGGTTTCCTTGCAGTGCGTCAGCAGCGCCGGGTGTACGACGGCCAGGGACTGGGCGTGATCCAACCCAAAGAGCGTGGTCAACTCATGGCCGATAAAGTGCGTGGACCAATCCTGCGGAACCCCGGCTCCTACCAGTCCGTTGAGGCCGAGCGAGGCGGCCCACATCAGGTTGGCGCGGGCGGCGGTATCCGCGGGATTTTCTATGGAACGAGGCCCCTCGCGAAGCAGCGTTAGGAGCAGCCCTTCGGCGAGCCGATCTTGCACCGGAGAGTCGCTGGGGAAGGTCAAGTATTGCTCCATAATATGCATCCACGTATCCACAATGCCGTTGATCCGCTGACGCGACGGCAGCGAGTCCGTCACGGCGGGATCAAGGATGCTAAACACGGGGAAGAGGGCCGGGTGGCAGAAGACCCGCTTCTCTCCCTTACCGTCATGCGTGATGACGGCAAAGGAGTTTCCTTCGGAACCGCTGGCCGGGAGGGTGACCACCGTGCCGATGGGCAGGGCCCCCGCCATCGGGACCTCGCCTGTCACGAGGCCCCAGGGGTCGGTTCCCTCCGGCAGCCGGAGAGCGGCGGCGATGAATTTCGAAGCGTCGATGACCGATCCGCCCCCTGCGGCAAGGATGTGGGTCACGCCCGCCTGTCGACCGGCCGAAATGGCTTTCAGGCAGGTGCTGTAATGCGGATTGGCTTCGATGCCGAAAAATTCCGTGCGCTTGCGCTCACCGAGGGCGGCCACGATCTGGTCGTAGACGCCGTTTTTGCGGATGGAACCGCCCCCGCAGACCAGCAGAACCGAAGCATCGCCCGGCAGTTCCTCTGCCAGCCGGGCGATGGTCCCTGCTCCGAAGTGGATGCGAACGGGGTTGAAATAAGTGAAGTTGAGCATGTTGAGGGGGTCCGTGTTTAGCGGCCCGTGGCGACTTCGTTGAGGCTTTCGACAAGGAGGTCGCAGGCTTTGAAGAGCAACTCCTTCGTAATGGTCAAAGATGGCATGAAGCGCAGGACGTTGCCGTAGCGTCCGCACGGGACGAGAATAACGCCCTTGTTGAGCAGCTTGCCAAGCAGAGCGCCCATCTTTTCCTGCGCCAGCGGCTGACGCGTCTTGCTGTCTTCCACCAGTTCGATGCCCATCATGAAACCGCGACCGCGTACTTCGCCGATGAAGGGAGCGTTGGAGCCGCGCAGGTATTCCACAGTTTCCGCGCCCAACGCGGCCACGCGGTCCAGCAGCGCGCCATTGTTCTCGGTGATGATGTCGATGTTGGTCATGCAGACCACCGCGCCGATGCCGTTGGCTGCGAAGGTGTTGGGGTGGCAGCCTTCCTGGATTTTTTCCACCAGATCGCGGCGGAAGGTGCAGCCTGCCATCGGAACGTCGCCGCCCATGCCCTTACCCCACAGAAGCACATCAGGAGTGACTCCGGCGTATTCAATAGCCCACATTTTTCCGGAACGTCCCGCGCCCGCCTGGACTTCGTCGGCCACGTAGAGCGCGCCATGTTTCTCGCACGCTTCCTTGACGCGCTGGACAAAGCGCGGCGAAGGCGGGAGGTAGCCTCCCTCACCCTGGATCGATTCCATCACTACCGCCGCCACGTCGTCCGCGCCGGTGTACGGCGTATTGAGAACGTAGTCGAGGTAGTTGGCGCACATTTCCTCGCATTCCTCCTGCGTCTGACGGCCAAACGGACTCCGGTAGGCATAGGGAAAGGGAACGTGGATGACATCCGGGATATGGGTGTTCTTATAGTGATAACGTTCGCCCGTGGTGAGGCTGCCACAGCCGGTCCAGACGCCGTGGTAAGCGCCGTGGAAGGCGACAACCTGCGAACGGCCGGTGATGGCCTTGATAAACTTCAGCGCCGTTTCCGCCGCGCCGCTGCCGGACTGGGTGAAATAGCTAATACAGTTATTCTTCAACCCGCCCGGCATGATGGAGGCAACCTTCTCGGCCAGCTCCGTGCGGCGAACGCTGCTCACGTCGCTGGAGTGCATCAGCTCCTTGGTCTGCTGTTGAATCGCCTCGATGACTCGGGGATTGCAGCGGCCAACGGAACTTACCGCAACCCCCGCCGAAATATCGATGAGTACATTGCCGTCCGGGTCCTTCACGGTGGAACCTTTACCGGAAGCGAAAACGAACGGAAACTTGCCCGCGCCCCGTGCCATCGATTCCACTTTCATGGAACGTTGCAAGTTTGCCGCGCCAAGAGGCCCCGGAATGGAGGTCTTCATCAGCGGCGCATCGGGGTAGTTGAGCCGTGCCAAATCTTCTTCTTTCAAAACAGTGGAGAAAGCTTGGGTCGTCATGGATATTTCTTTGGGTGTTGCGGTTAAGTTAATTACGGTTGGATGTGATTAGGCGCTTTGTGGCACCACTTCTTCCCAGCGCTTGGTGGGGATGTTGAGCGCCTCGCCCACGGGAGCGTAGGTCAGGACGCCGTCGCAAACGTTGAGGCCCTTGGCGAGCGCTTCGTCTTCGCGCAGGGCGGCGACCCAACCCTTGCCCGCCAGCTTCGCCGCGTAGGGCAGCGTAGCGTTGGTCAGTGCAAGAGTGGAGGTGCGGGCGACGGCTCCAGGCATGTTGCCCACGGCATAGTGAATGACGCCGTCGATCGTGTAGACGGGGTCGCTGTGCTTGGTGGCGTGCGAGGTCTCGAAGCAGCCGCCTTGGTCGATGGCGACGTCCACGAGCACCGAACCGCGCTTCATCAGTTTGAGGTGTTCGCGGGTGACGAGCTTCGGAGCCTTCGCCCCGGGGATGAGCACCGCGCCGATGACGACGTCGGCTTCGCGCAGCAGCTCGCGGATGGTGAGCGGGCTCGACATGACAAGCTTGCAGTTGGCGGGCAGCACGTCGCTCAAATAACGCAGGCGCTCAAGGTTGGCGTCAATCAGCGTGACATCAGCACCGAGGCCGCAGGCCATCTTGGCCGCGTTGGTGCCGACGATGCCGCCGCCGATGACAAGCACCTTGGCCGGTTCCACGCCGGGAACGCCGCCGAGGAGCACACCGCGCCCGCCCTCGATCATTTCCAAATACTTCGCGCCCTCCTGCACGGCCATGCGCCCGGCCACTTCGCTCATCGGTTGGAGGAGCGGCAGGCGGCGATCGGCGGTTTGGATGGTTTCGTAGGCAATGGCGATACACCCGCTGGCCATGAGAGCCCGGGTTTGCGGCTCATCAGCGGCGAGGTGGAGGTAGGTGAAGACGATCTGGCCCTTGCGCAGGTAGCAATACTCGGCGGGCATGATCTCCTTAACGTGCATCACCATTTCCGAGCGGGCGTAAATTTCGGCAGGCGTCGCTACCAGTTCGGCACCGGCCGCCTGGTATTCTTCGTCCGCGAAGCCAGAACCGATTCCAGCCGCCTTTTCAACGAGCAGCTTGTGCCCCTGGCTCACCAGCACATCAACCCCACTCGGGGTCAGGGCAACGCGGTTTTCTTCGGCTTTGATTTCTTTGAGAACTCCAATGATCATATCTATAAATAGTTTTTAGTTTTGGTATTGTTTATACGGACTGAAAAAGACAACACACCTCACACGCCGATTCGCGACAGGCACGGGATGGCCCAAGGCAAAAGATGGTATTTTACCGATTGGGTTCCGCTGTGAATGCGGATCGGTGAATAGAGAATGTGGAACGGGCACGGAATCGCGCCCAGGAAGGAACTCGCCGCTGGCGGTCTATGATATAAACTCGGTCTGGCAGGACCGGATGATGACTGAAAATATCGTGAACTTCATCTCGAGCCAACCTGTTAGCAAGCCTCATGCCACGGAGCAGCAATGTGTTTAGCTTTCGGCAAAAATCAGGACAAAGACTCGATCAATCACTTGTTAAGGTGAAAGCGACGCTAGATTTTAGCAAATGATAAAAAGTCGAATACGCTGCTCTCCTAGAGCTCATTGAGAAAAATTAGCCAACTGAATGTATGACATTGATCACGGTGTGCATCGCAGGACATCAGCCATTTCAGGAACCTACTTGGACAACGGGAACGAAGGATGGCGTTCTCAGCATCCAAATACGCAATCTTTACAGAAGGATAGACCGGGTCAGGTGGACAAGGAATACCAGCGGCGGCTGCTGGCGGCTTACAATGGCCAGCCGATCCTGGACATCAGGAATTCGACCGGGAAGGCGACCTTGAAGATCAAAGAGGCATCAGTGAATCGGACCATTTTGCTAGTGAAAAACAGAGGCCCCACGGACAATCCACATGCATTCAGAACGGTTCAGAAACAGCATTTCCGATAGCGGGAACGACTGATTTTACGGGGCGCTTCGACTCTGGAAATTCGCGCTTTGTGATCGAAGCAATGAGCACGTTGTCAAGATCGCCCTCCAGCACCCATGGCCGCGCTCCCTTTAAAATAAGACTGAAGGTTGGGAGATCATTTCCTGCACCCTTCACAAAGCTACGCCGGAGCGACCCGTAACCCAAATGGCAAGTGTTCACTTCAGGACAGGCGGATTCGACGTTTGTAAAAGTGATCTGCGCATCCTCATCCGGGGATTCGCTCCATGCGGCCAACACAATTTTGCCATCGGCCTTTTTGTATTTCATGACCCAAACATGGGGATCCTTTGCGTCCAGGCGCTCCACCCAGGTTGCATCTTTAAGATAATGAGTGAGGTCTCTGTAGACGAAATAGGAAAGCTTCGGGGTGAAGTCATGTCTGACCATTCCAAAGTTATTCTCGCAGTCGGAAGGGTTCCACCCGTCGTCGCGGAAATCATACCACCAGAGTCCCTTGATGTAATCAAAGGAGATGGCTAGCAAGTATAGTTTGGCCATGGAGTCGGCAGAGCTTTCCTCGGAAGATCCATTGGGAGCGATGTGCGTTGGCCAACCGATCTCGGTGGCGTATAGCGGAAAGGGCTTTCCGCCGTTTGCCTCACGAAGCATCTTGTCGACGTTCTGCATCCTCTGATACCAATCCGTCTCCAACGTCTGTTTGGGATTGCTGTAAATATAGGTGTGCAGCGAAACCGCATCGCAGTGATTCAGCATCCCAAGTTTGAGGCTCTTTTCGAGAAAGGCGTCTCCGCTGCAAATGGAGGTGGATATCACCACTATGGACGGGTCGATCGCCTTGATCTTGGGATACACCACGGCGAGCAGTTTCGCATAGCTTTCAGCATCGCCGTGTCCCTTTCCGCTCATGCCGCAACCGCCGTCCCACTCATTCCACACTTGAACGTATTTTACCTTTCCCTTGAGGTTTCTTACGACCGCCTCCGCGTAGCGGGCGAACCCCGCCACCGCTTCCTCGGATCTCGGGAAAGCGCCGTTTTCATACAATTGGTTGCTGTAATCGAGAATGCAAACGGTGGTCATTCCGTAAGCACGACAACGCTCAATGTAGTTCCCAAACGAATCTGGTACCGTGACTTTTCCTTTCGTTGTCTCGCAGTCTTTCCATTGAAAATCGTCCCGGTTGGACATCACTCCGGCCTGGCTCAACTCGCTCAGAGAATCAGGATCTGAATTCTGATGGGTGCCCATGCCAAAGATGAAATGTCGCTCGTAGTTATCGGAATCTTTTAAACCCACCAGCGAACCGTTTTGAGCTAGGTTTCCATCGGCGGCGTGACCGAGCATTGGGCAAAATGCCACCAAAGACGCCAATAAAAACGTCCGGAAGTTTTCGGCAATTGTCGTATAGCCAATAGGGGCTTTCATAGGATGATATAGTGATAACAAAAGCAGGTGATCGAGCGGTTTATTTTACGAGGAAGCTGCTCAACGAAACAGGGGCTGTCTCGAGTTCAAAAACCAGGCACCCACTCTCGATTTTGGAGGGAACATTTTTCCCGGAAACAAGATCAGCGACGACTTCCTTGCCGGTCCAGGAGCCGGGAATACTCAATGCGTAGTGAGCCGGATCGTAACCCTTGTGCACCACTTCCAAATATACGCCATTCTTGGTATCGTAACGCCGCACGCGAAGGTCAGGCTCGGCGCTGCTGGAGGGATTTTCCACAACCTTGCCTGGAGACGCAGGCAGCGCGAGAAAGGCTTGGGCGAACTTGCGGTGCATGTCGAGAAAGCCCTGGCCATAGGTGTAGGTTGTCTCGGTTAAGATGAAGGGATCGCCGTGAAAGACCGACAGCACTTGTTCGGCCATGGCAAAATCATGGCCGCCCGTCGCCATTTCGCTGGATTCATAATTATCTCCCTGCACGTTTGAGCGCGCCTTTTCCTCGTAATTATACATTTTTGAAAGGGCCAGATTATCCCCAGTCCGGAAGACGTTGACATATTCAGAATTATCCGCAAGGTAGTGGAAGTTGATCGCCCCAAGCAGCCCGAAATCGGGCATTCCGGAATAAAGTTCCGCATGTAATTTATAATCCACGGGCTTCCCTTCGCGCACCATGGCGGCATAGTCCGCCGGAGCAAATTTGGCCTGAAAGGCCTCGGCCCGTTTGTAGTAATCGATGCTGGTGTCGACATTGTAAAAGTCGGTGTAGTCCTGGGGCGTCTTTGAATAACTACCAAGTTCCCAGCCGTCGACATCCCAATTGTAATAAAGCATCTTCAGGTCGGGGCGATAGTTTTTGAGATCGGTGAGGATCGAACGGTGAAAGTCACGCCGCTTCGCCTGCCACCATCCCTCATAAGCCTTGCTGGCAGGACCCGAGCTGGCCCATTTCGCCAGAGCCGCGTCGTTAAGATCCGGAGGAATCGCCGTTTTGGTTTCGCTGGCAAACATTTCAACGTCGTAACGGCTATAGCTAATGGGAAGCCGGTCGCTCCGGATTCGAAATAAAATGCCGGCGATCTGCGGATTTTTCCCAACAAAATCTCCGATCACTTGTTTGGTAATGGTGGAAAACTCCTTGGCGACCATCGGCCGCAGCAAATCAGCGCACCAGGTCGCAAAACGATTGGGCTTGGCCGGGCCACCTTCAGGCCCGATCGCCCGCTGGTCCTTCGGAATATCCTCCGTGCCGGTGTATTCGAGCCGCGGGAAGATCTTCATTCCGGCCTCGCGCGTCGCATCAAGATAGATTTCGTAGGGGCTTACATCCGTGTCGGGGAGAGGCTCGCGCACGCCCTGTACTGGACGAATATTCATGCCGGTGACATGCCAGAATCCAAGCGAACCCCACTTTAGAATTGAAGGCGCAATGGCGTTGTATCCCGAGAATCGCGCATGAGCCACCACGTCTTTTGCGATAGCCTCGGGCTCCCGTTCCCAGTCGGCCATGAAAATCCGTTGAGGCAGCCCTTCGGGCAAGCGCACTTTGGGGTTGTACGCCGCCAAATCGGAAATCTCGTAGAGACGGATCTGGCTCACCGCGCTACCCGCGGAGTATTGGGGAACGTAGGCGCGTCCTGTGTCGAAGAAGAAGATCCAAAACCCTTTATCCACGGGCACGGTTCGGCTGCCGCCGCTGCCATAGGTCAGTTGATCCGGCTTCACGAGCAGATCGTAAAAATCATATTTTTGACGCAGCGGATAGTTATCGAAAACATCCGTGGTGGAGACCCCGGTCTTGAATCCGAGGCCTTGATAATTCCGGCCTGCGTCGACATTGATCGGGCAGTAGCGGGTCTTGTCTTCGGGGTATTCGATGCGAACCACGTAGGCTTTGTTCGGGTCGATGATCCCGCGCCCAAGCCGATAGGCGAACCACTCGTTATTGGTAGCCTCACGGTATTTGCGGCCTTGAAATTCATTCACGCGAATCCCCTCTTGCCAGGTGGCATACGCGCGGCGGCCGACCCAGCCCGCACGGACGCCTCCTTCTTTGTAGGGATGTTCTTGAGAACCCGCATCGACACCGGCATCCACCACGTCAACCAGCTTCAAACGGCCGTAGGGAGTCTCCTCCCACTGCTCGGGCAGGTTGGGTGCGGCGTATTGGTCACGAGAGGCCAGGGAAAGAGCCATACCCCGTTCCGCGCCTGCGAATACTACAGTTCCTTCAGCGGATAGCACCTGCACGTGGGAGTCGAATCCTTCCGAAAAGTAAAGCCGCCGGGACTCTTCGCTGGTGAGAGAAACGACCGCCTCCATATAGGGCTGGTCGGTGGCTTTCAGCGCCGTTTCTCCACGTGCGATGACCCGCGAAAAACAATCGCCGAGTTCGTAGGCGATTTTGAGATTCTGGCCCGAGATGCAGATTTTGGGGATGTGGAAAATGAAGTTGTATTTTTTTCGCCCCGGCAGTGGACCCGGATCGAAAGAAGCGGGCAAGACCGACTTGGCACCGGAACCGGTCTCGCGAAGTTCCGTCCATACCGGCAGCGGTTTGACATCAAAGGGACCAACGAGCAGGCCCCCTGTGTTGGATTTGTTATCCTCGACGCGAACACTCAACGTATTAAGAGCCCCTGCGTGCCATGCTTCCGCCGGAACCTTGAAGTCGAGCTTCTTGTCCGCTTTTGTGGTACGGCCCAACGATTTGCCGTTCAGAAAGACTTCCGCATGATTGAAGTGATCGGTCACTTTACCAAGGCGCAAGCGCAGCGGCAGTCCCGTCCACTCCGCCGGAACGAAGAGCTGCTGGCGATACCAAGCGACCCCATCGTATTTTTGACCTTGGCGCTGCCAGGAGATGCCTGCAACCATCGGCAGCCAGGCGGAGTCGTCGAATTCAGGATTTTGCCACCCCGCAGTGAAGCCCTTATTTTCAGGATCAGTCGAAAATCGCCAGATCCCATCCAGCGGGAGGTTTACTTTGTTGGCATTGGGGAAGCGGCCCACCGCAAAGTTGGCAAATCGGATTTCGCCCGGGCGCTGCAATTCGTGATCGCGGTAGCCGAGCGAAAAGCCGCGGACGGTATTCGCGTCCGGCATGAAGTTGATGCTGCCCGGAGTCTGGATGACAAACTCGGAATACGGAAGTACTACGGTAGTCCACCCGCCAGGTTTGACACGGAAAGACGCGCCATATCCAGCGGTCCCTTTCTTCCATAGATAGTTGCCGCCATTGAGATAAAGGCGCATTTCCCCCTCGGTGTCATTGGTTTGGCAGTCGAACCGGATATAGTCACAATGCCGCGAATCCCAGACGGAGCCGATGACCGACGGCGGCAGAGTGCAATTCACAAACTCGCCGTTGGCATTCGGGAAACGCACGCCAAACCCCAGGGCGTCCGATCCCGCCGACGGCCCGGCGCGGACCTGGAGGTCGGGGCGTGTATCCGAAGTTCCCTCGTCGCGCCAGCCCAGCGTCCAGCTCTTGCCGATTTTCGCGGCCAGATCCTTGGTCACCTCCAAAGGGAGGAGGGCCGGGGTGGAATCAGCGTCCGCAGCTTTCACGGGAATAAAAGGCCCCGGCTTCAGAATATTGGCTGCGCCTGCCCCGAATCCGCCGTCCCCATAGTCATTGGTTACTTCGATCGCCACGACATTCGGTTCCCCCCACTTGATCGCGTCCGCCGGGATCGCATACACGCGAGGGTTCTGGAAGTCCGCTTTGCCAAGAGCGCCAATCTTGCGGCCATTCCAGAAGGTGCGGTCGCAATCGTCCACCGCTGGAAGTTGGATCATCAGCGGTTGACCCGACCAACTTGCGGGAATCGTCACCACGCGGCGGTACCACATCTTTCCCAGATCGGACCGCTTGCCCGGGACCTGCTCAACGGCCCAGGCGCTATCATCAAATTCCGGCTTCGCCCATCCGGAAGCCTCACCATTCTTCTGGGAATCAATAGCGAACTTCCAAGGGCCATCGAGTTTAATGGTGGAGGGCTCTGGCAGAGGCGCCCCCGCCAGACTCATGCCACTCAACGCAAAGAGGAAAGCTGAAGCAAGCCCAGCACAGAGCGCGGCATGGTGGCGTAATCGATGGAGTTGTCGATCAATACTCATGGATGGGGGAAGCGAGGGTTTTCGTTCTTTTAAGCGGAATGCCTGGTTTTCGCGGCGGGGGGGGGGAAAGCAGTGAGAACTTAGCTGTGGCCATACCATTCGCAATCGTTTAGGATACCTACACGTAGATATGGATACGCAAACGACCATCCGCGACATCGCTCGGGAATGTGGTTTCCATTTCACCACGGTTGCGCTGGCCTTGAGAAACTCCAGCAAGGTGGCGGCTTCCACCCGGGACGAAATTCAACGCGTTGCGCAGCGACTGGGTTACAGGCCCAATCCCTTGGTATCCGCGCTGATGGCGCAGAAGCGTGCCCTCAAAAAACCGGAGTTTTCATCCGTGCTGGCCTATGTATCCTTCGATAGGCGGTCCGATATCTCCAACCCCTCCGCGTTTGAAATCGAGTACCTCACAGGAGTGCGGCAGAGGGCTCATGAAATGGGCTATCAGGTGGAATCTTTTAATATATATGCTCCTGGGATGAGCGCGACGCGTCTGGCCCAGATATTTCGCGCACGAGCCATCTCAGGCTTGCTGCTTGGCCCTTCCAAACAAAGCAAAACCCACCTGCCTTGGCCTCTGCATAGCTATACCGCCGTTGCGCTAGGTTACTCCGTTTCCCGTCCCGCTCTGCACCGGGTCGCCCACAATCATTACCAGGGAAGTTTTCAGGCCTGCCGACATCTCCGCCGCGCCGGATACCGGAGAATCGGTCTGGTGCTTACTACGTTTATGGACAACCAAATGGACCGACACTGGGCGGCAGGCTACCTAGCTTTTCACGAGCGACTTCCCTTATCGGCCCGGCCCACCCCTCTCTATCTTCCGGCAAATGAATTCCCTCATGACGTCCTCTCCGCGTGGGTCCAAAAAGAAAAACCGGACGTCATCCTGACCATGCATATCCAGGTGAAGGACTGGCTGAAAAACAACCTCCGATATCTCCGTAGGCATATTGATGTAGCTGCGCTCGACTATAGCCCGGAGTGGGGCGACTGCTGCGGTATCTGGCAGAAACCGAAATCCCTGGGAAAAGAAGCAGTTTCGTTCCTCATCAGCCAGATTCAGAACAATCAACACGGTCTGCCAGCAGTGCCAATCACCCTCATGATCGACGGCGAGTGGCGCGAAGGAATTACTGTGTAGCCGTGTATGAAAACCCATGTGGCCCCCCTACCACATGCGCATCAAAGTCGAAGTCCTCCTTGCGTTTCGACGATCCCGTTGGTCTGCATGATGGGGATACAAAAAAGCCAACGTCCGCGAAAGGATAGAACCTTATCATCCCAAGAACTACCAAGGGACTATCCACAGACACCTGCGCGGCCGCCATCCCCGCTCCCACAAGCAGGAGATACAAGCGACCAAGCCAGAAATCTATCTCAAATAAAAAGTAATTCACAAATCTTACGGAAAATTACTGACGACTCGTAACAAGAAAGATAAAAAGCCGGCATGAAAAGAGGGATCGCTTTCTTGCTGTGCCTGACCGCCTCGGCCTTTTCACAGACACCGATCCCGAGTCCAACGCCGACACTTGAAGAGCGCAAGGCCGCAATGATGGAAAAGTTTAGGGCTCAACAAGCAGCAAAAATGACGGCTCAGCAGCCAGCACAAAGTAACGCCGTAAGTATTACCATGGAAGCCAGCAGCGGAGCGACGGGAAATCATCAAAGTGATACCTGGAAAACCGATTATGGATCGTACGAACGCGATCTATATAGCCGTCGAACGGTCAACTGTACCGTCTCCGTATTTGGGCAAGTAAAACCAGTTCAGCTAGTCTGTTTTTTCTTTGGAGATAAAACCGCCGATGCATTGCTGGATTGCAGTAGCGCATCCATGACTTTTAAAGACTCCCGGAAAGGAGTGGCGCAATTTGAATGCCGTTCGAAAATGCACGTTCTGCACCTTGAAGCTATCGGGGAACATCATGAGCAGGGATACACTATCAAATCCTGGGTAATCCAAGCCTACGACGGTGAGAAATTGATAGCATGGAAATCTTCCGACAATACGGGCAATTTGGAGTCATTCGCCCGGGAAAGCCGCCTAAACATCTTCAAGAGGTTCAACGACGAATCGAAATAACCGAGCCTCTCAGGAGATTGCCCGCAAGGAGTAGGACCGCACTATTGCTGAGATGTGCGGGGCAGGCCATGGTGATTGGGGCGATTCTCGGAAGATGGTCGCCCCCTTTTTGTCTCGCGAGACCTTGTCCCTGGACCAACCCAGCAGGGGTAAACCTCAGAATCAGTCAATTTTTGGTCAACACTCAGCCGGACCAATTCGAATAATTGTCTCTCAAGAAGTACCAGCGGTGGGACTCGAACCCACACATCTTTAGAGGATAACGGATTTTGAGTCCGTCGCGTCTGCCAATTCCGCCACGCTGGCTTGTTCCCGTTAGGGGAGGTGAAAAATAGAGGGACCGCTCGCGGATTGCAAGCCCTTTGGAGGCCCCAATATTTCCCGAAGCAAAATTGCCCTGCGCAAGGCGGCCGGGTCCCGCAGGTCTCGCTTCAATGCGGCGATATCCCGGGAACTCTGGCCCCCCCGCCTAGCGGAGGCAAACCGAGCGCTCGATTCGACACCGGCAGCCGCTAGTTCTACAGCACCTCCGCTATCCGGAAGACGCTCCAAGGAGGCGACTTGCATGGCCGGGGCGCTCTCGCTCATCGGCGCAACCATGGGGGCCTTTGCAGGCTCCGGGGCAGGCTCGGGGCGGCGTACCTCTGGCGCTGGAGCGGGGCCGGGCCGCGGCTGCTGCGGAAGCTTGGGACGGCGAAATACCGGGGCCATGGGCCGCCCGAAGGGTTCGCCAAGATGCCGGGGATTAGGCCGCGAGGGCCGGGGTTGCTGCGGCATTTGCGCAGCGGGCGTCGGTGCGGCGGGGCGGGGCTCGATCGGGCGCTGGACCGCCGGTTTGGGCTGGGGCGGAGGGGCGGTCGGGGGCAGCCCCAGGGCTTCCATGAAACGGCGCATACGTTCTTCTTCCGTCTCGCCACTGCCAGGCATGGCGGCGGGCGGGCGGGGCTCGATGGGACGTCGGCGCTGAGGCGGGTTCGGGATGTCGTCGGGCGAATCCCCGCCAAAGCTTCCGCCGCGCTCCAGGAAGTGCTTGCCCAAGGCGAGCGCTCCCAGAATAAGCACGAAAATAAGCTGTTCCATGGTGAAACTCCCCTGTTTTTAAAGGTTGGGGACGGCGTTTGCGCTCGGGCGGGCGCGGCTAGGCCCCCTGGACGGGACGGCTTTCGTCGCCGCCAGAGCTGGAGCGGTCGCCCCCGGCGATGGAGGTTCGCATCTGGGTGTCGCTTTCGACGTTTTTCATCCGAATGTAGTCCATGACGCCCAGGTTGCCCGAGCGGAAGGCTTCGGCCATGGCCTGGGGCACTTGGGCCTCGGCCTCGACCACTTTGGCGCGCATTTCCTGAGTACGGGCGCGCATTTCCTGCTCGGAGGCGACGGCGGCTGCGCGGCGCACTTCGGCCCGGGCCTGGGCCACGCGTTTGTCGGCCTCGGCCTGCTCGGCCTGGAGCTTCGCACCGACGTTGTCGCCCACGTCGACGTCGGCGATGTCGATGGAGAGAATCTCAAAGGCAGTATTGCTATCGAGCCCCTTGGAAAGCACAGCTTTGGAAATGCGGTCGGGGTTTTCGAGCACCTCTTTATAGGAATCCGCCGAGCCGATGGCGCTCACGATCCCCTCGCCCACGCGGGCGATGATGGTTTCCTCCGTCGCGCCGCCAACGAAGCGGTCGAGGTGGGAGCGAACGGTGACGCGGGCCTTGGCTTTGACGCCGATGCCGTCCTTGGCCACGCCGTCGATGCTGGTGCGGCCCATGGCGGCGTTGGGACAGTCGATGACCTTCGGGTTGACACTGGTTTGCACGGCTTCCAGGACGGTCTTGCCGGTGCCCTTGGTAGCGAGGTCGATGGCGCAGGTGCGGTTAAAGTCGAGGGCGATACCCGCGCGGTCGGCCATGATGAGAGCCAGGATGACCTGGGGCACGTTGCCGCCGCTCTGGTAGTGAAGCTGGAGGGATTTGAGGTCGATATCCATGCCGGCTTTGATGGCCATGATCCTCGCATCCACGATGAGCGCGACGGGGATCCCCTGAAGGCGCATCCCGATCATATCGAAGAGCCCGACATCGGCCTGGTTCGCCCATGCTCTTACCCAGATGCTGAAGAAGTTAAAGAGGACGTATGCTACAACCAGCAGCCCTATGACGCCCACACCCAACGCGAGAAATACCGGAGTCGAGTTCATCGGCCCGAGACTAGCCAGCCCGCGGGAATCTGCAAGAGCGAACGGAGGTAAAAATACCGAGGTAGCGAAGGAATGCGCTGGCATTTTTCGCTCAAGTTCCTATCAAGGCTTCACAACCTAATTCCACGACCTATTTCCTTTCCATGGAAGCAATCGCCTCCAAATCCATCGCCGAATTTCTTGAAAACCACTACTGTGGCGCCAAACCGTGGCGCACGGTCATCAGCCTTTACGGCAATAATGTCTGGAAACTGCTCTTAGCAGGCATTCTCTACGCCATTAAGGCCTCGCCGCTCTGGATCATGCCGGTAATCACGGCCAATGTGGTCAATCTGGTGCAGCACCCCGGGGAGCATCCCTTCCGCTCGCTGGCGCTCAACGGAGCAGTGGTCGCCCTGGCCCTGGTCCAGAACATCCCCATGCACTGGCTCTACCAGCGGGAAATCAGCAAAGTGGCCCGGAGCGTGGAGGCGGAGCTGCGGGCGGCGATTGTCCGGAAGTTCCAGCTGCTTTCGATCTCGTTTTTCAAGAACAGCCGCACCGGGGCGCTCCAGAGCAAGGTGCTGCGCGATGTGGAGGCGGTGGACCAGATGAGCCGCACACTTTTCGAAGGGGGCTACGGCGCGGCCACGGCCATTCTTTCCTCTGTGATCATCACCGCCATCCGCGCGCCCAAGTTTCTGCTGGTTTTCCTCATCATGGTGCCGGTGGCGTGCGGTTTGCGGATGTTTCTGACCGAGACACTGCGCAAGGGGAACCGGGAGTTTCGCCAAGAGGTGGAGACGATGGCAGCGCAGGTCAACGGGATGATCGAGATGATCCCGATTACCCGGGCCCACGCGGCGGAGGAGACGGAAATCGCCCGGGCGACGCGCAAGCTCGGCAAGGTGCAGGCCGCCGGGTTCCGGCTGGACCTGCAAAACGCGGTGTTCGGCGGGGTGACGTGGGTGGCCTTCAATATATTCAGCATGATGAGCGTGATTGTCGGCGGCTGGGCGGCGATCACGGGGGTGATCCCGCTCGGAGCGGGCGACGTGGTAATGGTTTCCTCCTTTTTCGTCTCGATCAGCAATTCGGTAATGATGCTCGCCAATATGATCCCGAGTATCACGCGCGGCTTCGAGTCGGTTCGCTCGATCGGCGAAGTGCTCGAATCGCCCGACCTGGAGCAGAATATCGGCAAGGCGGCGGTAACCTGCGTGGAGGGGGGCTTTCGATTTGAGAATGTTTCCTTTACCTACAAGGGGACGACGCGCGGCTCGCTGAACGATTTTTCCCTGGAGGTCAAGCCAGGCGAGACGCTCGCAGTGGTGGGCCCGAGCGGCGCGGGGAAATCGACCTTGATGAACCTGGTGCTCGGGTTCGACCGGCCCAGTTCGGGGCGGATTCTGCTCGACGGGCGCAATATGAACGACATCGACCTGCGCGGCTACCGGCGTTCGCTGGGCGTAGTAACGCAGGAGACCCTCCTTTTCCACGGCACGCTGCGGGACAACATTCTCTACGGCAGCCGGAACGTCTCCGACCAGGCGGTAATCACCGCGCTGGAGAATGCCAACGCACTGGAGTTCGTGAAAAAGCTGCCCGACGGCCTCAATACGATGATCGGCGACCGCGGAGCCCGGCTCTCGGGCGGCCAGAAGCAGCGGATCGCCATTGCCCGAGCGCTGATCCGCAATCCGCGCGTGCTGATTTTAGACGAAGCCACCTCGGCACTCGACACGGCTTCAGAAGCGGTGGTGCAGGCGGCGCTCGAACGGCTCATGCAGGGCCGGACGACCTTCGTGGTGGCCCACCGGCTCTCGACGGTTCGCAACGCCCAGCGCATCCTGGTGTTGCAGGACGGCAACATCGCGGAAATCGGCACCCCGGAGGAACTGATCGAGCGCAATGGACTTTATGCGAAGCTCTGCGCAATGCAGCGGGTGGGGTAAGGCTCGTACAATTCGTCTACGTCCGCGCCTCAAACTGCACCCCGCAGCCGGAGCATTTTACCCGAAGCGCGCCTTTGCCCGAGGGGAGGCGCAGTTTTTGACCACAGCTGGGGCAGGCCACGACATCGTAAACAGTTCCCGAGGCGGCCGCACCGGGCCGGGCCTGTCCGAAACCGCCCGCGGGGCGTCCCTGGCGTTGCTCCTCGGCACGGCGGCGGGCTTCGGCAATGAGAGGCGCCATACGGATGGCCAGCCGCTGCACCCAGCCCCGGATCGCCCCGCGCCAGCGCTCCAGCGGCAGCCGAGAGCGGAACCGCATAAAGAGCAGATAAAGCACGGTAATGAACGCGACGCCCAGAGCATCCCCGCGCCAGGCCGTAGCCGATTCGTACCCCGGCACGCGAGCCGAAATCTGCTGGGCCAGCTGCAACTGCCGCTGCGACAAACCGGCCGCCTTGCCGAAGGGATCAGAGAGGTAATCGCGAATAAAAAGCTCCATCGTCAGCGGCTTGCTCGGCTGCAATTCGCGCAAGGCCGACTCCAGTTCCCGGTGCATCGAGCCGAGCTGGCTGGTCTTCCACGCGAAAAGGAGCAGGCATAGCGCCAGAATAATGTAGGCCGGACGGATCGGCCGCTTGAAAAGGTTCATGGTCATAGGTAGATGAAAGCTCCCTTGAGGTAACCTCCTCCTCCGCAAAATGTCCACGCCAAAGCCGCCGCTTGCCTTGGACCCCGTTTTGCCGGACAAAGGAGCTGTGCCGCAGCCGATCCTCCTCACCACCCTCAACGCAAAGTACCTCCACAGCGCCTTCGGGCTGCGCTACCTCGCGGTCAATATGGGCGACCTCGCCGAACGGACGCGCATCGCCGAGTTCGACATCAACCAGCGACCAATGGAGATCCTGGAGCGCATTTTGGAGCACCGGCCCGCGCTCATCGGCCTGGGCGTCTACGTCTGGAACGCCCGGCAATGCCTGGAGCTGGTGCGGCTCCTCAAGCGGGTCGCGCCGGAGATCCCGCTCGTGCTCGGCGGGCCAGAGGTGAGCCACGAGGCCGACCGGCAGGAAATCTGCGCCCTGGCCGACCACATCGTCGCGGGCGAGGCCGACCTGACATTCCCGCAAATCTGCCGCGCGCTGCTGGAGCCCGGCGCAGCCCCCCTGCCCCGTTTCATCCAAGCCGAGCTGCCCGATCCGGCGGCGCTGCAAATGCCCTACGCGCTTTACGATGGCGACGACCTGGCCCACCGCGTCCTCTACGTGGAAGCCTCGCGCGGCTGCCCGTTCCGGTGCGAATTCTGCCTCTCGTCACTCGAAGCCCCCGTGCGGGCGTTCCCTCTGGAGCCGTTCCTGGCCGAAATGGAGACCCTTTACCGGCGGGGCGCGCGCCAGTTCAAGTTCGTCGACCGGACCTTCAATCTCCACATCCCCACCGCGCTGGCCATTCTCGACTTCTTCCACCAACGGCTGGACCCGGATTTGTTCCTGCACTTCGAGATCGTCCCGGACCGCGTCCCCGGCGAACTGCGCGGCGCGCTTTCCGCCTTCCCTCCCGGCTCGCTCCAGCTCGAAGCCGGGGTGCAGACCTTCAACCCCGCAGTGGCCGAGCGCATCCATCGCCGCCAGGATTACGCACGGCTGGAGGAAAACCTGGTCTGGTTATGCGATCATACCCACGCACACCTGCACGCCGACCTGATCGCGGGCCTCCCGGGCGAATCGCTGGAGAGCTTCGCCGCAGGGTTCGATCGCCTTCTCGCCCTGCGGCCCCATGAGATTCAGGTCGGCATCTTGAAGCGCTTGCGCGGCGCGCCCATCGCCCGGCACACCGCCGAGTGGGGCATGATCTACGCCGACGACGCCCCCTACGAACTGCTGGCCAACCGCGACCTTGATTTTTCCACCATGCAACGGCTACGCCGGTTCGCGAAATACTGGGACCACGCAGCCAACAGCGGCAATTTTCCCGGCACCGTCCAACGGCTCTGGGCAGCCGACGGCGCATCCCCCTTCCATGCCTTCATGGCCTTTACCGACTGGGCCTACGCGCGGCTCAAGCGCACCGATTCCATCAGCCTCGACACCTGGGCCCGCACGCTGGCCGAGTTTCTCAAAACCGTTTCCGGCCAGGACGAAGCCGAAATCCAGGCCACGCTTCGCGAGGATTTCGCGCGGTGCGGTCGTCGGGACGTACCCGCGTTTCTGGCCGCCGCGCGCCCCGCGAAAGCGGCCAACCTCAACAAGCGCCAGCAGCGCCACGGAGCCGGGCCAGCCCCGCAAGCAGGCCCATCGCCGTCAGCAGCATAATCCCCACCGAGGGCTCGGGCACCATCACCAACTCCAGATCGTTACTGGTGCCATTGGCATTGTAGACCAGGAGATACTGGGCGCCGTTGTAGAGAAAGGTATTGTTGGCAAGGCTCACGGCGGTGCCCGAGATCAGCAACCCGCCAAAGGTCCCGCTTATCGCCGAGCCCCCGTGGTTGCTGATGAGGACGAGCACGTCCCCGGCCTTCAGCGAGCCGTCCAGCACGAGATCCAGGATGCTCCCCGACTGCAACATCACCGACCCGCCTTGGATCACAATCTGGTCGTGGGCGGTGCTTGTGATTTGCAGGGAAACCTTCGCGCCGCTTTCAACAACGAGCCCTCCCGCAAGCGTAGCCGTTCCACTTTCCGGAGCCAGCACCCCCTCGTTGCGAATCGTCAGCGCACCGTTAATGACCCCCGTCCCGCTCAAGCGCCCCGTCACGCTCACCGGCCCGCTCAAAATACCGTTGTTGATCATCGTTCCATCGACCCCCACCGCCGCCGCCGAAGTGTTGCCCTCATTGACGTAGGAGGCTCCCACGCTCACACTCAACACCGCCGAGGAGGACACCTGTGCACCGCTCTTGACCGTGGCCGTGCCCGAGGCAACGCTGACATTGCCCGACACCGAGGTGGTCCCGGAGAAACAACTCGTACCACCAAGGCTGACCTGCCCAATGGTCAAGTGTCCCCCAATGGTCCCATCCGAGCCCGACACCGTTCCGGCAATGGTGCCGTTGCCAGCGAGTGTCGCGGCCAGCAAGTCGATCCCACCGCTGGCTGCCAAGTAGCCCGAAACCGAAAGCCCCGACTGGCTCACCACCGTCCTGCCCGAGTAGGTGTTGCTGCCGCTCAGAATCAAGATTCCCGGGCCGGAAACCTTCAGTGAGCCGGTTCCCGAGATATTCCCGGCAATCGTGCCGGTGGAATAAGTGGTGTATTCCATCACCCCACTATTGACGATGGAAAGCGTGGCGGCAGTGAAACTGACATCCCCGGTACCATCGCCCAGGCGCAGTGTTCCGCCGGAGACCACCAATCCCCCACCGAGCGTATTTTCGCCATTGGTGAGCTCCAACAGTCCATTGCCAGTCACCGCCAGCGTGCCCGAGCCCATGACCGCCGCCGAAGTCGAGACCGCGTAGCCCGCCGTGTTAAATGTACCGGTCACGCCCGCATCAACGTTCAAGCTGGCAAGCTGCAGCGCCCCGGAGACTCCCGCCAGCAAAGTAGAGTTTCCCGTGAAGCTGACGTCCCCCACTCCGAGCGCTTCAGCGTCACTAAAGCCGAGCGTTCCCTCGGCAATGCAAAGCGTGCCCGCGTAGGTCGAACTTTTGGAAAAAACCAGCGTCCCCGTGCCGATCTTGGTCAAGCTCGCTTGGCCACCCGTAAGCATTCCAGATACGGTTACTTGGTAATTCTGAGTATCAATCATCATATTACCGCTCGACGTGACGTTAATGCCGCCAGACAACACGGTCCCGGAGACCCCGGCCCGCAAGGTTCCCAAAGTGAAGGTCACTTTACTGCCTATGGCTCCAATGGCATCGTACTCAACCATGCCCCCCATGATTTTGGTCTCCGTCTGACTGTTCGCCCCATTGGTCAAAATCAACACACCCGATCCAATTTTGCTGAACGCGCCACCCGAGATCACCCCGCTAAACGTCGCGGTATTACCTAATGTATCCACGAGACAGGAAGTACCTATATTGCTCACCGCATTGGCGAGCGTTCCCGACACACCGGCCTGCACGGTGCAGGAAGAAGCAATGGTTAGGGTACCCGAACCAAAAGCGTTGAGATTATCGTAACGAATGATCCCCGAGCTGAGCAACGTTCCGCCGGAGTATGTATTGGAACCGCTCAAGATCACCGAGCCTTTGGTCTGCAGGCGACCCGTTCCGGAAAGAACGCCGGAGACGGTGAGCGTGCCGCCGTTTGTCTGAAAAATACAGGACGACGACGGGGCCAGCACGGTGTTGATAGCCCAGACAACGGCATTGGAGCCGCTGACCGCAATACTCCCCGTCAGCGTAATCGCGTGGCCGGAGAAATTCCACGCAGCCGAGGTGCTGCTAACGGCTACGTTGGATACAGTCAGCGACTTTATGTCATTGGAGTTGGTGGTTCCAGCCGAGCCCTTAAAGGAAAGCGCGACCGTCCCGGAGAGTGCGCTGGAGGGAGACCAGTTTCCAATGGTGCTCCACAAAGTACTGGAACCGCCGCCGGTCCAAGTCCAGGTGCTTACCGTCGCCGCGCTCGCTTTCCAAAAGCTGGCAAAAAGCCCGAGCGCGGCAAAAAGAACGTACAATTTCATAGGCATGCATGCGACATGCCACTTGTTGAGGCGAGCCGCCGCCTGGAGATGTCGGAAACAGCGGGCGTCCTGCCCTGGTGGCATCTCCTTTAGCCCGCGCGCGGTAGCCGCTCCATTGATGGGCGGTCCGATCCCCGGGTATGCATCGTTCGTTTCTTTTCATTGTCGCCAGCCTGGCTCAGAAAATGGGAACCCTGTCCCATGTTCTTTGCAAAAATGCTATTTTTTAAAAAAATTTACCTCCGTGGCCATGAAGGCGTTTTGCATAGCACTCGGTCATGGCCAGCGCAAGAATGCTTTTTCCAGAAGAAAGCCTCTCCCGCCCGGGAACCTTGGTAGGATCAACGTGCGCCGTAGTGTTGGCAAATATAATCCCGTACCGCCTCACGCCATGGGCGCGGCTCGACACCGGTTAGCCGAGCGAAGCGCCCGGTATCGAGCACGGTGTAGACCGGCCGCCGGGCGACAAAGGCCTTGAGGTCGGCCAGCGCCTGGAAATTTACGCTCCGAGCCCGGAGCGGGATGCCCGCCTCGGCAGCGCAGTCGAGCGCGTACTGGCCGTACTCCTGCCACGTACAGGCGCCGCTCTGGGCCAGGTGAATCAGCCCGCCCACCGGGTGATCCCAGAGGAGCGAGTGAAGCCAGCGAGCCAGATCGCCCGTGAAGGTCGGCGTGGACCACTTATCGCCGATAGCCTGCACCTGGTCGCTCTCGCGCGCCTGCCGGATCACCTGGTCGACAAAGCTCGGCCGATCGGGCCCGAACACCCACGAAACGCGCGCCGCCAGGTGCGCCGAGGAGGCGTCGAGAAGCTCGATCTCCCCCCGCCGCTTCGATTCCCCGTAAACGCTAATCGGGCACGCTTCGTCGGCCTCAACATAAGGCGAGCCTTTCGCGCCATCAAAAACATAGTCCGTGCTAATATGGATACAGCGCGCCTTGCGCCGTTCGCAGATGCGCCCCATAACGCCGACGGCCCGGGCGTTCACCGCATAGGCCTCCGGCGCGTGCTTTTCGCAGTAGTCCACCTGGGTCAGCGCGGCGCAGTTGACCAGCGCATCGAAATCAATCTCCTCCAGAGCCCGCTCCAGCGCCTCCGGCGAAGCGAGGTCCAGCGCCCCGTGATCAAAGCCGATCACCTCGGCATCGGCGGCGCAATAACGGGCCAGGGCCGCACCGAGCCGCCCGCCACTTCCCAGCACTACGAGTTTTCTCATTTTCCGCAGAGTCCCTTCTCCAGAAGCGGCCGCCACCAGGCCTCGTGGGCCACATACCAGTCAACCGTCGCCCGGATGCCCTCGTCCGGACGGTGCAGCGGCTTCCAACCCAGTTCGCGCTGGATCTTAGAAGCATCAATGGCGTAGCGGCGGTCGTGCCCGAGGCGGTCTTTCACAAACGAAATCAGGCTCTCCGGCTTGCCCAGCTGGGCGAGAATCCGCTTCACAACCTCAAGGTTTTGCAGCTCGCCCTCGCCTCCAATATTATAGACCTGCCCCGGGCGGCCTTCGAGCAGCACGGAGAAGACGGCCCGGCAGTGGTCCTCGACGTGGATCCAGTCGCGCACGTTCAAGCCATCGCCGTAGACCGGCAGCGGCTCGTCGCGCAGAGCGTTGAGGATCATCAGCGGGATCAGCTTTTCGGGGAACTGGTAGGGCCCATAGTTGTTAGAGCAGCGCGTCACCATTACCTCCAGACCGAAGGTCTTGTGGAAGGCCAAAGCGAGAAGATCGGCCCCGGCCTTGCTGGCGCTGTAGGGGGAACTCGGGTCGAGCGGCGTCGTTTCGGTAAATTTCCCCTCAGGCCCCAGCGAACCGTAAACCTCGTCGGTGGAAATCTGCACAAAGCGCTGAACACCGTGGCGGCGAGCGCACTCCAGCATAATGGAGGTGCCGAGCACATTAGTGTGGGCGAAATTGCCCGGAGCGTCGATCGAGCGGTCCACGTGGCTCTCCGCGGCGAAGTTAATGACCCCGTAGTACGGGTGCTTCTCCATAAGCGCGTCGATCTGCTGGGCATTGGCAATATCCGCCTGGAAAAACTCGTAACGCCCGGCGTACTTCGCGCCGAGCCCGGCCACGTTGGAGGGCGAACCGGCATAAGTCAGCGCATCAACATTGGTCACTTGGGCCGGCCCGTAATGCTCTAGAATATAGCGGATGAAATTCGAGCCAATGAAGCCGCAGCCTCCCGTGATGAGCAATCGCATAACGCCCGAAACGATAACGCACGGGAAGGCGCGGATGCGAGCGGTATTTTCCACTACCCGAAGCACATGGAAAAGGCGAGAGTGGTACTATTCCTCCAGCCCCTGAACGCCGAGCGCCTTCAGCCGCGCCACAAAATCCGCGTGCCGGTTGTGGTCATACTGGATGGCGACGAAACCGGCTGCACTCGCCCCGGCGACATTCGCCGCGAGGTCGTCCACGTAGACCGTCCGCGCCGGGTCCACGCCGAATTTCTCGATCGCTTTCTCAAAAATCATCCGTTCCGGCTTCATGCAACCGGCCAGGTGCGAATAGACCGAGCCGCTGAAGTGGGAAAACACCGGGTACTTGGCCTCGAAGTAATTCGCGTGGATGTCGCTGGTATTCGAGAGCAGATAAAGCGGGTAGCGGGCGCGCAACCGGCCAATGAGCCGATTCATGGGCGGGTTTTCCTCAAAAATATCCTCCCACGCGGCCACGAAGTCCCCCTCCGTCCCCCGGTAACGAAGGAGCGCCATCGCCTTCTCCAAAAACTCCGGGCGCTTTAGGCGACCCGACTCGTAAAGGCACGTCAGGTTATGGGCCTCGGGCGGGAGCTGCGTAAACGGGTCCACACACTCGGCGGCAATGCGCCGAATCGCCCGGTTGAAGTCAAACGGGATGATCACATTGCCAATATCGAAAATAAACGAAGCGACGGACATGACCCTCCAAGCCTACCGTGGGCGGCGGAATTTTCCAAGCAGTCAAATGTGTCATCCCCGCTTGCTTCAACGGCGGCATTTGCTACGGTCGGGGACCGTGTTTATCTCCCGACGTTTTGTGGCCGCCCTTATGATAAGTGTGGCACTAGGTTTCCTCCCCCGCTCCACCCCGGCCGCCGATGCGGATGCCAGCCCGACGCCGAAGGCCCACTCCGCCAAAAAGGCCTCCCCGTCCCCCTCGCCCGCCAAAAAATCGCACAAATCCTCCGACGCCTCCGCTTCAGAGAAAAAGTCGGCCACCTCCAAACCGTCCCCCTCCCCTTCGCCCAAAAAGAGCCCGTCCGACACCCCCAAAAAAGCCGACGCGCCTAAAGACACCCCCAAAAAGTCCGAGAAAACCGAGAAATCCGACACCTCCGACGACAAACCCGCCAAAAAGAAATCCAAGGCCAAGCCAAAGCCCGCAACCCAGAAGCGCCAGCGCTCCAAACAAGGCAACTCCGACTCCAAGAACGCCGAACCGGCCCCCAAACGCCATTCCGAACCGGAGCCAGAAAAGAAACCCGAGCCCAAAGCCGAGCGGAGCGAAAAACCCGAGGCCCCTCAGAAACCCGCGCAACGCCCCCCGGCCACCGCCGCCCTCCCCACCCCCTTCCCAAACTCCCCGGAGTCGCCCAAAACCGGCCTCACCGCCACCCGCAACACCCCGCCCATCCTGCCCGACAACGTCGTCATTACCAAATCAGGCGTCCAGGAGGAGGAACCGGCCGAGGAACCCGAGCAGGAACCGGCCCCCAAAACCCGCTGGTGGTGGCCCTTTGGCGGGAGCACCCAGCATTATAGGTATCTCTCCCGTTCCGTACGGGAAGCCATCGACGACGCCCACGTCGCCCGGCACCGCTGGCGCTACATCGTCGTCCACAACTCCGGCACCCGCCAGGGCAGCGCCAAAGCCTTCGACTACTACCACAAGCACGTCCGCAAAATGCCCAACGGCCTCGCCTACCACTTCGTCATCGGCAACGGCACCTCCACCCCGAACGGCTCCATCGAGATCGGCCCGCGCTGGATCAACCAGCTCAACGGCGGCCACGTCCACTCAGACTACCTCAACAGCATCGCCCTGGGCGTCTGCCTCGTAGGCGACTACAATAAAGACACCCCCACCCGGGAGCAGCTCGAAGCCCTCGACGAGCTCGTCCGCTACCTGCGCAAACGCGTCGGCAAAACCGACCACCACCTCGCCGTCGTCAAACCCCACCGGGACATCAACCCACCCCAGTGGCCCACCGACTGCCCCGGCGACCGCTTCCCCTACCGGTGGCTGGGCGATAAATTCAACGACCAGTAGCAGCCCGGGCACCCTCCCTGGGCCCCCCACCGAGCGCCCCCGCCCTCGCCGGGGAAGTGTGCATTTTTTGCCACCACCCCCATAGCCGCTAAAAAAACGGCTAATTTCAGACATTTTCTCTTACCGTGGAATCCCGGATAAACCTGAGAGAAAGTTTGGTTTGACGCTGTGGCGGAACCCCCATTAACCTGAGGGTTCTTAATTCAACCAACACCGTAATTATTTCTATGGCAAAGTTTGGCATCAATGGCTTCGGGCGCATCGGCCGCAACGTTTTGCGCGCAATGACTCCCGCCCAGGTCGAAAACGTAGTCGCGATCAACGACCTCACCGACACTAAAACCCTCGCTCACCTTCTCAAGTGGGACTCCGTGCATGGCAAGTTCGACGGGGAAATCGGCTATGACGCCGAGTACCTCATCGTCCGCGGCCACAAAATCAAGATCCTCAAGGAGCGCGATCCCGCAAAGCTTCCCTGGGGCGAGCTCGGCGTCGACGTCGTCCTCGAATCCACCGGCTTCTTCACCGCTCGCGACAAAGCGGCCCTCCACATCCAGGGCGGCGCCAAGCGCGTTCTGATCAGCGCTCCCGCGAAGAACCCTGACGCCACGATCGTTTTCGGCGTCAACGACAGCATTTACGACCCGGCCAAGCACTTCATCGTCTCCAACGCCAGCTGCACGACGAACTGCCTCGCCCCGCTCGTCAAGGTCCTCAACAACACCTTCGGCATCGTCCAAGGCTTCATGAGCACCATTCACAGCTACACGAACGACCAGCGCATCCTCGACCTCCCGCACGAAGACCTGCGCCGCGCCCGTTCCGCCGCCATCAACATCGTGCCTTCCTCCACCGGCGCCGCCAAGGCGATCGGCGAAGTCATCCCCGAACTCAAGGGCAAGCTCAACGGCGGATCCTTCCGCGTGCCGACCCCCGATGGTTCCGTGACCGACTTCGTGGTTGAACTCAAGAACCCGGCCACCGTTGAAACCATCAACGCCGCGTTCAAGGCCGCCGCTGAAGGCGACCTGAAGGGCATCCTCGAATACAGCGACGAGCCCCTCGTCCTCCAGGACATCGTTGGCAACCGCCACTCGTCCATCTTCGACAGCCAGCTCACCATGACCCTCGGCGACAAGTTCGTGAAGGTCGTCTCCTGGTACGACAACGAATGGGGCTATTCCAACCGTTGCGTCCAGGGCCTCGAGCTCCTCGGCAAGTAATTTTAAAGCCCTCGCGGCTTTGAATTACCGACGGCGGCGCCGACCGCCGGAGACAAAGTTTTCTTTGTCTTAAAGTCCTTCACTGGCCGGGATTCGGCGATCCCGGCCAGACCTCTTCCTTCAGGTTCCGTAAACGGAGGGGAGAGCTTCAACCTTCCAATCAAACACTCAAGTTCCCAGCCCCGCCTCGGGAACGTTCTGAATTTCATACTTTTTATGGCCAAGCTTTCCGTTCGCGACATCGACGTTAAGGGCAAACGCGTGCTCGTACGCGTCGATTTCAACGTTCCCACCGAAGAGGTTGACGGCGCCCAGCGCATCACCGACGACACCCGCATCGTCGAGAGCCTCCCCACCATCAACGCCCTGCGCGAAAAGGGGGCCAAGGTCATCCTCGCCGCCCACTTCGGCCGCCCGAAGGGCAAAGTGAACCCCAAGTATTCCCTCGCCGTCGTCGCCGAGCGCCTTTCCAAGCTCATCAACGCCCCGGTCGCGTTCGCCACCGATACCGTCGGTGAATCCGCCAAGGTCACCGTCGCCGCGCTCAAGGACGGCGAAGTCGCCCTGCTCGAAAACGTTCGCTTCCAGGCCGAAGAAGAAGCCAACGACCCCGAATTCTCCAAGAAACTCGCCTCCCTCGCCGACATCTACGTCAACGACGCCTTCGGCGCAGCCCACCGCGCCCACTCCTCCACGGCCGGTGTCGCCAAGTTCCTCCCCATCGCAGCCCAGGGCCTGCTCATGGAAAAGGAACTCAAATACCTCATCGACGAGCTGGCCACCCCGGACCGTCCCTTCGTCGTCATCCTCGGCGGCTCCAAAGTCTCCTCCAAAATCACCGTCATCAAGTCGCTCCTCGAAAAGGCCGACACCATCTTGATCGGCGGCGCCATGGCCTACACCTTCTACCTCGCCCTCGGCTACCCGGTGGGCAAGAGCCTCGTTGAAGCCGACAAAGTCGACCTCGCCAAGGAAATCCTCGCCTACGCCAAGGAAAAGGGCGTCAAATTCCTCCTCCCGGTTGACTCCGTCGAGACCCAGGAATTCAAGGCCGGAGCCAAGACCCAGATCTCCGCCCTCAACTCCGTCAGCGAAGGCTGGGCGGGCGTCGACATCGGGCCGGAAACCATCAAACTTTACACTGCGGAAATCGCCAGCGCCGGCACCGTCCTCTGGAACGGCCCCGTGGGCATTTTCGAAATCGCCGAATTCGCCACCGGCACCAAGACCGTGGGCCAGGCAGTAGCCGACTCCAAGGCCAAGTCCATCGTCGGCGGCGGCGACTCCGTCACCGCGGTAAAACAATTTGGCCTCGCGCCCAAGATGACCTTCATCTCCACCGGCGGCGGCGCCAGCCTCGAGCTTCTCGAAGGCCGCGAACTGCCCGGCGTCGCGGCGCTGACCAACAAATAATTACAAACCTCAATGCGCAAAAAAATCATCGCAGCCAACTGGAAGATGAACATGACCGTCGGCGAAACCGACGCGTTCCTGGAAAACTTCCTGCTCGAAGTCAACGACGACCTCGGAGTCGACGTCGTCATCGTTCCTCCCTTCACCTCGCTGGCCAAAGCGGGCGAACGCCTTGCCAACTCTTCCGCCGTCAAGCTCGGCGCGCAGAACATGGCGTTCCAGAAGAACGGAGCATTCACCGGCGAAATCAGCGCCGCCATGCTTCGCGACCTCTACGTCCGTTACGTCGTCCTGGGCCACAGCGAGCGCCGGACCCTCTTCGGGGAAACCGACGAGATCGTAAACAAGAAAGTCAAAGCCGCTCACGAAGCCTCCTTAAAGCCCATCCTCTGCGTTGGCGAGACCCTCGCCGAGCGCGACGCCAACCGCGTCGAGGAAGTGCTTGAGACCCAGCTTCGCGGCAGCCTCGCCGGGCTTTCCTCCAAGGAACTACTCGAAACCGTCATCGCCTACGAGCCCGTGTGGGCCATCGGCACCGGCCGCGTCGCCACGCCCGAACAGGCGCAGGCCGCCCACGCCTTCATCCGCAAGACCCTCGCCGCCATCGCCGACCAGGCCGTGGCCGACAAGGTCCGCATCCAATACGGCGGCAGCGTCAAGCCTGACAACGCCAAGACCCTCCTGGGCCAGCCGGACATCGACGGCGCGCTCGTCGGCGGAGCCAGCCTCGATCCCCGCGCATTTGCGGAAATCGTGAAAGCCGGAGTCGTGACCGAGTAAGACCAAACCTTCCAGCAACCCCCATCGCGCCCCCCTTTTGCCAACAAAGGGGGGGCGCGATTTTTTTTCAAAAAAACCAAACCGCATCTTTTCGGGTACACCTAGTGCTCAAGTTATTATCCATGCTTTCCCTGGCAGCTTTCTCCATCTTCACCACATCACTTTTCACCGGCGTCTGGTGGGCCTGCCGTGACGAAATGCCTTAGAGTCACCCTGTTCGCCAAAAATTGCCGCCGGGAGCTGTTATCAGCTTGCAAATTATTAAGGGTGGAAATATCACCCTCAAATGCGCACCTGTCCTGGAATAGGTGAGTTCAAATTGGCCCCCGACAAATATGGAAACTTGGATGCTCCTTGGGATACCGCTGATCGTAGCAATCGTCGTGATTGCCATGATCAATTCGCTGATTGGCAAAAAGAACCAGGTCAATTTTGCGTTTGCCTCGATCGACGCCCAGCTTAAGAAGCGCTACGACTTGGTGCCGAACCTCGTTGCGGCTTGCGAGAAATACATGGGCTACGAGGAGAAGGTCCTAAAGGATCTAACGGAGACCCGCACAAAGATCCTCAACGGCGGCGACGACGAGAAAGTCGCTCTCGAGGGCGTGCTATCAGCTCAACTACGGTCGGTTTTTGCGGTGGCCGAAAATTATCCACAGCTTAAGGCCGTCGATAACTTCGTAATTCTCGAACGGTCGCTGAATGAAGTGGAAGAGCAACTCGCCGCTTCGCGCCGGGCCTTCAACGCCGCAGTTACAGTTTACAATAATGCGGTTGAAATGTTTCCCACAAATATCGTTGCGAGTTTGCTCGGGTACAAACTGAAAACGCTGTTTGAGATTCCCCCGGAAGAACGCCAACCGGTTAAAGTATGGAGATAGCGCCGGAAGTGCTGTCGGAAATCGCTCCGACGTTAAACTCCCTGGAGTCCGCAAGGAGAACCGCCTTCAAGCATATCGGGATGGGTCTTGGTGTGTTCGCCGCGGTGCTGGGATGTATGGCCCTCTACTCCCACGTGAACAGTGATTGGGTGCCGTTCTTCGCCTCGGCGGTTATCGGCGGGATTATCTTCGCTGTTTTTACGTCAAACGCGCTAAGGAGGGTAGAGAGTGCATTCAAAAGCCAAGTCATTCCGAAGATCTTACAGGCTATCGACAAGTCTCTGAGCTATGACCCAGCGACATATATTGATGCAGATGAATTCACTCAATCCGGCTTGTTTAAGGAACCCGACCGGTATAGCGGAAAAGACTTTGTGGAGGGAAACATTGGCGAGACCTTAATCCGCTTCTCCCTGGTCGACGCAGAGGAAGAGTATGAGGAGGTAGTTCGCGACTCCGACGGCAAAATACGAACGGAGACTCGATACCGCACGATTTTTCGCGGACTGTTTTTCGTCGCAGACTTCAACAAGAATTTTAACGGGGAAACCCTGGTGAGGCCCACGACGGTGGTGAGTTTTTTCCGCAAGCTGTTTGGCAATTACGTCGCGCTCGAAGACCCGGAGTTTAATGAACAGTTCACCGTTACATCGACCGATCAAGTCGAGGCGAGGTACATCATGACGCCGTCGCTGATGGAAAAGTTCAAGGCTTTGAGGGCTCGCCTTGGTGAATTCCGCGCCTCCTTCTTTTCCAAAAACCTTTATCTGGCGGTGGATATGGAATTTGACAGTTTTGAGCCAAGCCTCACGGAATCATTTACCGCCAAGGATCAGCTCGAAAAGATCATGGGCCATCTGCTCTCGATCACGCGGATCGTTGAAGATCTCGGTTTGAATCTCCGTATTTGGACAAAGGCGTAACACACTAACTCAGCTTCTCCAACAGCCGCCGCCGGGCTTCCGGCAGATGGTGGCTTACGGCCCAGATGGCGCTGGAGGCCTCTCCCTCACCCTGGATGCCGAGGAGCCGAGCGAGTTCGTTTTCAAAATGAAGCAGCGCACGGCGGTTCGGGGCCGCGCCCTCCAGGTAACGCAAAGCGCGCTGGAGCAAGTCGAAAAGCTCGGGCACGGGCGCTTCCAGCTCGGTCGTCATCTCGATCAACTCGATAAAATACGCGCCCAGCTCCACCCTGCCGTAGTCTTTGCGCAGCCCTTCGTGGGGATCGGTCAGCACGGCCTCCCGCAGCGTGTGGATTTCGCTTTTTTGGCTTCGCACAAATGAAATCTCGGTTTCGAAAAAGAGATCGAGCACGCCCGCAAATGAGCTCTTTGGCCCGCGAGCGCCACGGGCCATGGTCTTGAGCTTGCCGAAGTCGCGGGTCAGCCAGCTCACAATGAGACTGGTTTCCGAAAACTTCGTCCGCCGAAGCAGAATGGCAGCGGTGGTTTCCATTGGCGCGGAATTTTATCCACAGATTGCCCCAATTAGCCCAGATTAAAGCGACACCGTGCCCGATTTACCCTACCGGGGCCGTCTGGCCCCCTCGCCCACCGGCTATCTGCACCTTGGCCACGCCCGGACCTTCTGGACGGCGCGGCAGCGTGCCCTCGCGGCGGGAGGCCAGCTGATCTTGCGCGTGGAGGATATCGACACCGCGCGCTGCAAACCGGCATTCACGGCAGCGCTCTACGAGGATCTGCGCTGGTTCGGCTTCGCGTGGGAGGAAGGGCCGGACCTCGGCGGTCCCTGCGCACCGTATCTGCAAAGCGAGCGACGCTCCCTCCACCTGGCCGCTCTGGAACGGCTCCGCGCGGGCGGTTTCATCTATCCCTGCCGCTGTTCCCGGCGCGACGTAGTGCTCGCCGCGGGCGCCCCCCACCCGGGCGAGGAGGAGCCGCTCTACCCGGGCACCTGCCGCCCCGCCCAACCGGGTTTGGTCGCGCCGCCAGATATGTCCGGCGTCCACTGGCGCTTCCGCGTCCCCCCGGGCGAGCGGATCTCCTTCATCGACGGCGCGCTGGGCGAACAAAGCGCCGTGGCAGGCGTGGACTTCGGCGATTTCGTAGTATGGCGGCGCGACGGCGTACCCGCCTACCAACTGGCCGTCACCGTGGACGATGCCGCCATGGGCATCACCGAGGTGGTACGAGGCGAGGACCTCCTGCTCTCCACCTTCCGCCAGCTGCTCCTCTACCGGGCGCTGGGCGCGGAGGCCCCCCGGTTTTACCACACACCGCTCGTCAACGACCCGGCCACGGGCATGCGGCTGGCCAAGCGCCACGCGGCTCTGAGCCTGCGCCAGCTTCGCGAGAACGGAGCCGACCCGGCGGAGTTGCGCCGGGGGTGGTAGGAGACTTCGCCGTCGTCAGGCCTAGAGCCCCGTGGGCACGGCCTTCAGACGGTCCTCCCAGCGGGTCAGCAGATGGACCACCACATTGGTACCGAACTTGTACGAGTCAACCACCCGGGGAAGCTCCAACCCCCGGAAGTAAACATCCACGCGCTGGTACATATACAGATCCGAGTACTTCAGATCGCTGCTGCGTTCCACGCGCGTCGTGTCGATCTTCATCTGGTCGTCCAACGCCAGTTTCCACATGTCGCCGTAGTCGTTGGGCGTGTAAATGATGGCCACTTCGCCGCCGAAGCGCAGCGCGTAGACCGACTCCTTGTAACTGTTCACCCCGGAGGGCGGAAGCTTGACCTCCGCATAGTAGGGGTTCTTGGTAAAAAGCGGGTAATCGGGTTTCAGAACTTCCCAGTCCTTATCCACGTCGGGGATCACGCGGCGCATCTCCCGGCGGAAGGCCAGGTCAAAGCGGGAGCGCAGCCCGGGCAGCGAGCTATCGCCCCAAATGCAGCCGCCGGATTGCACGTAGCGCTGGAGGCTCTCCACTTCCTTGTCGGTCAGGACGAAATCGCGGTGGCCGGTGAAGAAGATGAACGGCGGTTTTTTTACAGCAATCTCTTCATCGAACTTGGAAAGATCGAGCGGCACCGCCTCGGAACCGGCCTTGATTTTCCCCTTGGAGAACTTCTGGATGAAGCTGATCAGGTTGGGCAGGCTGCCCTTGACGATCTGGCCATCTTTGATCGTGTTGGTGGAAGCCCAGTCGCCCCCGGCATACTTCGCCAGGTAGGCGGTGAACTCAAACTCGCGGTCTTTGATCGACCCCGTACCGTTCCACCGGCTCCCCCCCTTGGTTCCCTTGGCCCATCCCCCGGTAAAGGCAGCAATGCGCTTAGCCTGATCGGCAGAAAGCGTCTGGGAGCCACGCGCAATCTGCGGCGTCGAGGCCGGGGCTTTGGCCGCCTCGGCCGGCATCACAGGAGCCGCGGGCACCATCGTGGGTAGTTGAAAGCTTTGCACCGTCGGGTTCGCCGCCACGATGGCGTCGAGCGTAGCCGTATTCTTGGCGCTGGGGATGTCCGTGGAGACCTGCTGCGTGGTCGGCGGAGGCGGTGTATTAATCGTGGGATCAGCCCCGACAAAACCGCCACCCTCATCGCCCGAAACAAAATCCGGGGGCTCCGGCAAGTGGTTCATCAGGACGGCTGTCCCGGAGACCATCACCAAGACGGCATGAAATAGAGCCGAAATGGCAAAGAAACGGGAATTGAAGAGCCGTTTTTTGAGATTCCCAAGAGGATTGCTTTTTTGGGGGGAGGAATTCATAGGGGGGGACCGCCTGCAATTGTTTAGCGCGGGAGATCATTCTTTGCCAGTCCTTTTGCCACAAAGCCCGCTCTTATTTGCATCCCAAGCGCCACCGGATTGACTTTCCCCGGCCGATCCCTATTGTTGGACGTTCCGTGAAACACCTGCCGAGGCCTGATTTGAAGGCCAAAAACATCCCGAAGGAAATCCAAGCCGCCTTCAAACTCATCGCCGATCCGCTTGACAGTGTGGAAGAGAGGATCAGGGCCCAAGCCCGTGCGTTTGACCCCGCTGTGGAAAGTTATGTCGCCTATGCCTGTGAATCGACCGGCAAACGGCTTCGCCCCGCGCTCACCTTGCTTTCCGCCGGGGCCACGGGCGGCATCCAGCAAGGTCACATCGACCTCGCGGTGATCATGGAGCTCATCCACGCCGCGACGCTTGTTCACGACGACATCATCGACGGCGCGGACCTCCGCCGCAGCCAGCCCACGGCCAACGCCAAGTGGGGCAGCGCGCTAAGCGTACTCCTGGGAGACTGCATGTTTGCCCATGCGCTCAAGCTTTCCACGCATTTTGAGGACAGCGAAATGGCCCGCAAGATCGCCAACGCCACGGCCGAAGTCTGCTCGGGCGAGATCATGCAGACCCAGCGCCGCTTCGACCTGGAGCTAACAATCCCAGAGTATTTCCGGATCATTGAAATGAAAACGGCGGCGCTTTTTGCCACCTCCACCGAGCTCGGCGCGCGCCTCAACGGCAGCCCGGAGCCAACGATAACGGCGCTGCAAGCCTACGGCCTGAAACTCGGCGCAGCCTACCAGATTTACGACGACTGCCTCGACATCGCAGGAGACGAATCCAAGGCGGGCAAAACCCTGGGAAGCGACCTGCGCAAAGGCAAGCTGACGCTGCCAGTCCTGCTGCTCCTCGACCACGCCACAGAGGCCGGACGGGCGCGATGGAAACAGGCAATCCGCGAAGGCAACGAAACGGAAGCCCTCATCGAGGAAACCCGGAGCACCGGGGCTCTTTCAGAGACGATCAGCACGGCCCGCCGTCTGATCGGCGAAGCCGTCGAGGGCCTCTCGATCCTGGAAAAGTCCCCCTACCGCACGGGTCTTGAGGATCTCTGCCGCTCCGTGGACCGGCTCCTGAAGCAGTTCGCGTAAAAGAAGGGAATTATCAAACCCCGCGCTCAGCCGGGTCCCAGATGAATTTGTGCATCTGGAGCTGGAAGCGCACCGGTAGCTTGTCCTCTAGAATCCACGCCACGATCTCCGCCGGGGCGATCCGGCCGAAGACCGGGGAGAAAAGCACGGCGTTCACCCGGCAGTTCAGATTCTCGCGGCGTACCTGCTCGCGCGCCCATTCGTAATCCTCGCGCGAGCCGATCACGATTTTCACCTCATCGCGCCGAGTCAGCACCCCGAGGTTCGGCCCGAAATTCCGGGCGCACTCCCCGCTTCCCGGGGCCTTCAGGTCCATGATGCGGTGAACGCGCGGATCGACGCCGGAAATATCGCGCGCACCGTTGGTCTCCAGGAGCACCGTTTTCCCGGCATCACAGAGGGCGCTCATCAGCGGGAGCGCGGCCGGTTGCAGGAGCGGCTCGCCGCCCGTCACCTCCACCAGCGGGCAATCAAACCCGAGCACCGCCTCCACCACCTCGTGCAGCCCCATGCGGCGGCCTTCCGTAAAGGCATACGCCGTGTCGCAATAGGAACAGCGGAGGTCGCACGCCGTCAGCCGCACAAAGACGCACGGCAGCCCGGCCCAGGTGCTCTCCCCCTGGATCGACAAGAAAATTTCGTTCACATTCAGGGTTGGCAGCTGCATCGCTCCATATTTCCGGCAAAAAATATCATAATACAAAAGAATTTTCCGCTTTTCGGGTTGGCCTCCAGCGCGTAACTTGCCCCCCAATGCGTGCAATTTTGGCTTTAGAAGATGGCCGGTTCTTTGAGGGAGAGTCGTTCGGGGCAACCGGAACGACCCTTGGTGAAGTCGTTTTCAACACCTCAATGACTGGTTACCAAGAAGTGCTCACCGACCCCTCCTACCGGGGTCAGATGGTGGCGATGACCTATCCCCTTATCGGCAACTACGGCATCACCCCCGTCGATGATGAGAGCTCCCAGCCGCATGTCCGTGGCTTCATCATCGAAGAGCTCAGCCCCCTTACCAGCAGCTGGCGCTCCCAGATTAGCCTGGGCGAATACCTCTCCAAGTGGAACATCCCCGGCATCCAGGGCATCGACACCCGGGCCCTCACCCGCCATCTCCGGGAAAAAGGCGCCATGAAGTGCTGCCTGTCCACCGATCCCGCAGTCTCCAACGACAAAGCCGTCGAGCTGGCCCAGAGCGGCTCCGGCGTCACCGGCATGGACTTCGTTCGCGAAGTCACCACCGCCCAGCCCTTCTCCTGGGACCCGGCGGAAAAGCTCTCCCGTAAGTGGACCATCGTAAAAGGCGACGGCACCGGCATCATTCGCGAGGCCGACGGCGAAATTTACGAAGCGCTCCAGCCCGTGCGCCACAAAGTCGTGGCCTATGACTTTGGCATCAAGCTCAACATCCTGCGCCAGCTCCGGCAGGCCGGGTTCCAGGTCACCGTCGTCCCCGCCGCCACCTCGGCCGCAGAAGTCCTGGCGCTCAACCCGGACGGCATTTTCCTCTCCAACGGCCCCGGAGACCCCGCCGCGCTCGATTACATCCACACGATCGTCAAAGACCTCATGGGCCGCAAACCGATCTTCGGCATCTGCCTCGGCCACCAGGTCCTCACGTACGCCGTGGGCGGCAAGACCTTTAAGCTGAAATTCGGCCATCACGGCGGCAACCAGCCGGTGAAAGACCTGGAGACGGGCAAAGTAGCCATCACGTCGCAGAACCACAACTACGCGACCGATCCCGACACCCTCCCCTCCAACGTAAAAGTCACCCACGTCAACCTCAACGACGGCACCGTCGAGGGGCTGCGCCACCTGGAAATGCCCATCTTCAGCGTCCAGTACCACCCCGAGGCAGCGCCCGGGCCGCACGACGCCAATTACTTTTTCGACGAGTTCAGCAAACTCATTGAAGAAAGCCGTTAACCTTGATATAAACCGAGAGGTCCACCCCCCATGTCGAAACTCGTTATTTTTCTGCCGGATGTCGGCGAAGTCGTTCACGAGCTCACGGAAGCGCAAGTATCCGTCGGCCGCACTGAAGAAAACACCATCTACATCGACGACCCCAGCGTCTCGGTGCACCATGCCGAATTTGTATTAAACGGCGGCAAATACCAGCTGCGCGACCTCGGCTCCACCAACGGCATCCGGGTCAACGGCAAACCGGTCTCCGAAGCGCTGCTTACCCCGGGCGACCGGGTACGTTTCGGCAGCGTGGAAGGCGTTTTCGAGCCCGATGCCTCCAAGCATAACGAGCCCCTCCCCGCGCAGGAAGCCGTCCCGGCAGCCCAGAGCCAGCGGCCCAGCAATTTCGGCAACTCGTCGCCCTTCAAGCGCAAAACCGTCCAGAAGGCCCCGGCCAAGACAGCAGCGCTCGCCGTCGCTGGCGTCGCCCTGCTCTCCTTCGCGGCCTCTTTGGCCTTCGTTTTCCTGATCAAAACCCCGCTCTAGGGTAATTATTTCCATCATCTCAAAAAGGGAGCCGCCTTTCCGAAGTCGGCTCCCTTTTTTATTTCCGCCCCTGGGGAAAGAGGAATGAAATTCCATTTGACCCGTTGACAACCAGGGTGGTTTCTGATCTATTGTTCCCAACTTCGCGTTCTCTTTGGCCACTTCCTTGGCCAATACCTCCTTCGCAGCAGCGGTAAAAGAGGTTTACCGCAACCCTCCGAGTGACTGCGGCGGTACGTGGTAATGCTACGGCGCGTCGTTTTGTTTCCCTACCCTATGTCGGGTCATAATAAATGGTCTAAAGTCAAGCGTCTCAAAGGCGCCCTCGATGCAAAGCGCGGCAATTTGTTTTCCAAATTCTCTCGGGAAATCACCATGGCCGCACGCATGGGCGGCAGAGATATGAACACGAATTTCCGGCTTCGCGGCGCGGTCCAGGCGGCTCGCGCCCAGAATATGCCAGGGGATACGATTGACCGGGCCATCAAAAAAGGAACCGGCGAGCTGGAGAGCCAGGCCATTGAAGAACTGGTCTACGAAGGCTACGCCCCGGGCGGCGTGGCGGTGCTCCTTGAAGCAATGACCGACAACCGGAACCGGACGGCAGCGAACTTGCGTGAAATTTTCTCCAAATTTCACGGAAACCTCGCCACCAGCGGCTCAGTAGCCTACATGTTCCACAAAAAAGGGCAGATCGGCGTACCGATGGGAGGGAAAGTGAACCCGTCCGACGAAGACCGCCTCCTCGAACTGGCTTTGGAGGCCGAAGCTGAAGAATTTTCCAACGAAGGGGATTCATTCCTCGTTACCACCGCGCCCGACCGGCTCTATGCCGTCGGCGAAGCGCTCCGAAAAGCGGAGGTCCCGGTTGATAGCATGAAACTGACCTACATCCCCGAAACCACAGTCTCGGTGGCCGATGAAAAAGTCGCCTCGCAGGTGATCCATCTTTGCGATGCGTTGGATGAATGCGACGACGTCCAGGCCGTCCACGCGAATTTTGACATTCCCGAAGAGGTATTAAACAGACTCTCGGAATAAGGAAACCCTAACACTTTTTTCAGAAAGAAGCTGGGAGCCGCCCCAACATAAGCGGTCATACCCAGGATTTAGTTGTATGAGCGAACAGAACGATACCCCGTCGTTATTCCCGGATGAGGTGACCAAGCCAGTCCGCCGCAAGGCGGCCGCGAAGCCTCGCGCCACCAAGGCCGCCAAGCCCACAAAGGCGACCAAGGCGACCAAAAAAGCCGAGGAAACCACGGAGCCCAAAAAAACGGCGAAGACGGCGAAAACGGCCAAGACCACCAAGGCCGCGGGAAAAACCACGAAAACGACAACGGCCAAGAAACCGGCCACGCGCACCCGCAAGCCCTCCAAAAAGGCCGAAGCGGAGGAGCTCTCGCTGCTGGTTCCCGAACCGAAGGCCGCGAAGGCCAAGCCCGTTGTGGCTCCCGAACCACCGGTGGCACCCATAGCCCCGGTTGCCCCTGTGGTTACCGCTGCTCCTGTCGCTCCTGCTGCTCCCGTAGCCCCAGTTGCCCCGGTAGCCCCCGCGCCGGTGCCCACTCCCCTTCCCGCCGCCGCCGAGGCAGCCCCCGCGCCCCGCTCCCAAGAAGAGCGCTCCGACTCCGGGGCCCGCAGAGGCCGCCGCAACGACCGCGACCGTGATCGCGGCAACCGCCGTGGCCGTCATAATCGCGGCCGCGACCGGGATCGGGACAGGGACCGCGAGCCCTCGCAACCCGCTTACCCGCAGGCCCCGGTTTACGCCGGAGCGCCCGTCGAAGAGTGGTCGCCCCGCACGGCCCAGCAGGGAGCGCCCGCGCAACCCGCCGCCCGCCAGCAGCCCGAAGAGCTCATCATCCCTCGCCGCAGGCAGCCCTTACAGCCCACGCCGCCCGCGCAACCGGTGCAAACCGAATCGCAGGGCCTGAGCCGCGAAGAGCGCATCGCCGCCGCGCGCCAGCAGTTTTTGGCATCCGAACAGCCGATCCAGCAGCCGCAAGTCGTGGAGATCCCTCCGCGCGAACCGGCGATCGAAATTCCCAGACCCGAGCCGGTCTACGCCGAGGGCCTCGTCGAGGTCTCCGGCAAGGGGTTTGGCTTCCTGCGCGACCCTAAGCGCGGCTATTCGCAACATCCGAGCGACGTTTTCGTAACCCCCGAGGTCTGCCGCCGTTACGCCCTGCGCGACGGAACGTGGATCAAGGGCGAAATCCGCCGCGGCAACCGTGGCCCGCAGCTCTTCCGCCTGACCGAGATCGAGGGAGAAGATCCCGAGACCATCCACAACGTGCCGATGTTCGACGAGTTGACGACCGTCAACCCGAACCACTTCATCAAGCTCGAAACAACACCCGAACGGAACACGACCCGCGTCATCGACCTTATGGCGCCGATCGGTCGCGGCCAGCGCGGGCTCATCGTGGCCCCGCCGCGCACGGGCAAGACGACCTATTTGCAGCACATCGCCGAGGCCGTGGTAAAGAACCACCCGGAAATGAAGCTCATCATCCTGCTCGTTGACGAACGGCCGGAAGAAGTGACCGACATCAAGCGCTCATTCCCGCAGGCCGAGATCATGGCCAGCTCGAACGACCAGGAGATTAAGAGCCACACGCGCATCGCGCAGCTCGCCATCGAGCGGGCCCGGCGGCTGGTGGAGATGGGCAAGCACGTCTTTGTGTTGCTCGACTCGATCACGCGCGTCGGCCGCGCCTTCAACAACGCGATGGGCGGCGGCGGACGCACAATGTCCGGCGGCGTTGACGCCCGCGCGCTGGAGATCCCGCGCAAACTCTTCGCCGCGGCGCGTAATACTGAAGAAGCAGGCTCACTGACCATCGTGGCAACCGCGCTCGTCGAAACCGGCAGCCGCATGGACGACCTGATTTTCCAGGAGTTCAAGGGCACGGGCAACATGGAGCTGGTGCTCGACCGGAAGATCTCGGATTTACGGATCTACCCGGCGGTGGACATCTTCATGTCCGGCACGCGGCGCGAGGAATTGCTGCTTCCGGAAGCCGATTTGCAGAAGATCAACACCATTCGGCGCGGCCTCTCGGGGCACAAACCGGCGGAAGCGATCGAACGGCTGCTCTTCTTCCTGAACAAATTCCCGACCAACGCGCAAATGCTGCGCGAGATCCCGGGGTAATTAGCCGCAAAAAGGCGCAAAAAGCGCAAATATGAAGGCGGCGCTGATGCAACTGGCCGATTCGCTGGGGTTCGCCCTTTGCCGGATCGCTCCGGCGGGTAGGCCGCCACACGCCGCCGAGTTCCGGCGCTGGCTCGATGAGGGCTGCGCCGGGGAGATGGAGTGGATGGCGCGCAACGCGGATCGCCGCACAGACCCGGACGCGGTGCTCCCCGGAGTAAAGAGTATCGTCGTGCTGGCGCTCAATTACTGGCAGGGCGCGGAACCAAACCCAGCCCAGGGCCGCGTGGCCCGGTATGCATGGAACTTGGATTACCACGATTTTATCGTACCCAAGCTGCAGCAGATCGAGGCGTTCCTGGAAGCGCACGGCGGCACGCAGCGCGGCTATGCCGATACCGGACCAGTGCTGGAACGGGATTTCGCCGCGCTGGCGGGCATCGGCTGGCAGGGAAAAAGCACGCTACTGGTGAGCCCGAAGCTCGGGAAATGGTTTTTCCTCGCCGAGGTGCTCACGACGCTGGAACTCGAACCTGACGAACCGCTACCAGACCGTTGCGGAACCTGCACTCGCTGCATCGCAGCCTGCCCCACGCACGCAATCACTGCCCCTCACCGGCTGGACGCCCGGCTCTGCCTGGCCTACCAGACCATCGAGAACAAGGGGCCGATCCCGGAGGAGCTGAGGCCGCTGTTGGGCGGGCGCGTTTACGGCTGCGACGAATGCGCGGCGGCGTGTCCGTGGAACCGGTTCGCGCAGGTCTCGCACGAGGCGGCATTCATGGCGCGCGACGCGGTGAAGATGAGTCTCCGCGAATGGCTGGCGCTGGACGAGGAGCAATTCAGGACGCTCTTTCGCGGCTCGCCGATCAAGCGAATCAAGCGGCGCGGTTTTTTGCGCAATGTCTGCGTGGCATTAGGTAATACCGGCACGGCGGCAGATCTCCCGGCGCTGGAAATAGCGGCGAACGATCCCGAGCCGCTCATTGCCGAACACGCCTGCTGGGCTCTCCAGCAAATCCGCCACAGGGCATAAAAAAAGCCCGACGCGTTCACGCCGGGCTTTGGTTTGGCATTGTTTGGAAAGAGCGCTTACTTCAACCCTGCCTTGAGGGCTTCGAGGTGCTTGCCGAAGTGGACGGTGAGCACGTCGATATAGGTCTGCGGATGGGCCTGGAGCGTGGCGCGCACGGCGGGGCCGAATTCCGGGTGCGTCAGCACACTGCCGAAGGTGCAGTGCAGGATCTGGCGGCCGGGAGCCGTGAACCCCTTGCCCGCCGGGACGTCTTCCCAGCATTCGAGGTAAATCTTTTCCAGCTCCTTGTCGCTCGACACGGCTTCCGGCGCGAGGGCATCGGCCAGGGTGGCGTGGACATGGTAGGTGGCTTTGTCCGTGTCGTAATGGTCGCGGGCAAAGGCAACGATGCGGCGGAAAAGGGGCGCGTCGTGCAGAGCGACGACCCGCAGCGCTTCAAGGTAGGAGGTGCCCGCCGTTTTGACGTGGAAGAGGCCGCCGGTGGCGCGGGCCAGCGCGGTGTACATCGAGATTTTGTCGGACCCGGAGTGAAGGCTCAATTTGTAGGGCCCGAGGAGCTTGGCGATGGCGGCATGGTCATCGAGGGTCTTGTCGAGCGCGGCGAGGTCGCCGATGTAGTCGACGCCTTTCTCCAGGCTGCCGATGAAACGCGGGGCGAGCGAGACGAGCTTCATGCCCCGGGCGATGACCTGATCGGCAATGATGTAGTGCTCGGCGAGGGTCGTCGGCTGCTCGGTTTCGTCCACGCTCAGCTCGATCTCGTAATCGCGGCCCGCCTTGGCGCTCACTTCGGCAATGTAGTGGGCGAGGTCGACGGCTTCGTTGATGGCAATGCCGTACTTGACGGCGGCGCGCAGGGCGGCTTCTTCGGTGATTTCGATCACGGAGCCGGTGGAAAGGGAGATGGACTTGCCGTTGTAGAGGTCAAACCAGGTGATCTTCTCGCGGACGGCGGCGAATTTCGCGCGCAGCGTGGCGAGGTCGTAGTTGTCGGCCTGGGCATCGACGTAGGCGGAGGGGTCGATCGTGAAAAAGCAGAACCCGGCGGCGGAGGTGCGGTCGACGTCCTCGCGCGTTTTGAGGTGGTCGGCGTCGGCACCCTGCGGCCCGGTGTAACCAGCGGCGGCCGCGGCGTCAAGGGCGTCGGCCATGACGCATTCCGCCGAACGGCCCGTGCGGGTCATTTCGCGGATGGATTGCTGGGCAAAGATCGGCTCGATGCCCGCGCCCCAGCGCTGGAGCGCGGCGACGTGCCCGGCGGTGGCCAGGCCGATGCGGTCGCCAAATCCGAAAGAAGGTTTCAGTCCAAGTGGGGTGGGTGTGCTCATGGGAGCGGGATTATTCCCGAGGGACCGGCCCTTCGACAAGAGAAAACCTACACGTGTTGGGGGTTTTATTGACCTTCACGGGAAATTCTCTCCGCTATTGAAACTCCCGCGCGGTCTGTCATCATCGGCCCCCATGTGGAAAGGACGTTTTAAAACCGATACCGCGCAACTACTTAAAGATTTCTCCGAGTCAATCTCCTTCGACTGGCGGCTCTACCGGCATGACATTGTCGGCTCCATCGCCCATGCCACGGCGCTTCAGGCCGCGGGGCTGATTACTAAAGAGGAGCTGGAGGCGATCCGGGGCGGGCTCCTGGCCATCCGCGACGAGATCGACAAGGGCGAATTCCCCTGGCAGCGCGACCTGGAGGATGTCCACATGAACATCGAGGCCGAGCTGACCCGGCGCATCGGCGACCCCGGCGCAAAGCTCCACACCGCCCGCAGCCGCAACGACCAGGTGGCGCTCGACATCCGCCTTTACCTCCGCGACGAAGCCGGGGAAATTATCCACCTTATTTCAGAGGTCCAGAAAAGCCTCGTGGACCTGGGCGAGCGCAATGCCGGGGTGATCATCCCGGGCTATACCCACCTTCAGCGGGCGCAGCCGGTGCTTTTTGCGCACCACTTGCTGGCTTATGTGGAGATGCTCGCGCGGGACGCCGGGCGCGTCGCCGACGCCCGCAAGCGCCTCGACGTCCTCCCGCTCGGCTCGGGGGCCATCGCGGGCTCGACGATCAACCTCGACCGCAAGCTGATCGCCCGCGAGCTCGGCTTCCCGGCGATCAGCCAGAACAGCATGGACGCCGTGAGCGACCGCGACTTTGCCGTGGAACTCCTCTCGGCCCTGGCCTTGATCGGCGTCCACCTCTCGCGGCTCAGCGAGGACCTCATCCTCTGGGCCAGCGCGGAGTTCAAGTTCGTGACGATTTCCGACGCCTACACGACCGGCTCCAGCCTGATGCCGCAGAAAAAGAACCCCGACGTCTGCGAACTGACCCGCGGCAAAACGGGGCGGCTCGTGGGCAACCTGATGGCGTTGCTGACCCTCCTCAAAGGCCTCCCGATGACCTACAACCGCGACATGCAGGAGGACAAAGAGCCGGTGTTCGATTCGCTCGATACCGTGAAGCATTCGCTGCAAATCTACGCCGCCATGCTGCGGGAAATCCAGGTCAACCCGGCCCCATGCGCCTCCGCCGTGGCCGACTGGGCGCTCCTGGCCACCGATGTGGCCGATTACCTCGTCCTTCACGGCGTCCCCTTCCGCAAGGCGCATGAAATCGTCGGCAAAACCGTCGCGCTCTGTCTGGAGCGCAGCGTTGGCCTCGCCGACCTGAGCCTGGAGGATTACAAAGCGCTCTCCCCGGCGTTCGAGGATGACGTGTACGGCGTTTTCAACGTCGAGCGGTCCATCGACGCCCGCACCAACCCCGGCGCACCCTCCAGGGCCAACGTAAAAGCACAGCTGGAGCGCTGGAAAGCCGAGCTGAACTAAGCCCCCTCCCGGGGATTCCGCCCTCCCGTGCCCGGATGAAAATTGGGCACGGGAAGCGCGCCCAAAAAACGCGCGCAAAGCCCCCCGTAATTATCCATTGAGCAATCCCATTCCCCCTGCTAGGGTCAACCCTCCCATGTCTGAGCTCCAGCATACCCTAGCCTCGTCCGCGTCCCTCACGGGGACCTCTCTCCACACCGGAGAAAAATCGACCATCACCCTGCAACCGGCTCCCGTCGGGCATGGCTGGAAGTTCAAGCGCGTCGATCTGCCGGACCAGCCGGTGGTCGATGCCCACTGTTCGCTCGTCAAAACCGTCGAGCGGGCCACGAGCCTCTCAGAAGGTGCCGTCAAAGTGCAAACCGTGGAGCACGTTCTCTCCGCCCTCTACGGCATGGGCGTGGATAACGCGCTCATCGAAATGGACGCCAACGAGCCCCCCATCGGCGACGGCAGCGCAAAACCCTACGTCGATTTAATCAACAAAGCGGGCGTCGTAGCCCAGGACACCCCCCGCTCTTTCTACGCCATCAGCGAGCCGCTCCACATCGAGACCAAAAACGGCTCCATCCTGACCATCGTGCCGGACGACAAATTCCGCATCTCCTGCACCAACGTCGGCCCGGAAGGCCGCTTCACCCAGTTTTACAGCACCGAGATCACCCCGGCGCTTTATGAGAAGGAAATCGCCCCGGCCCGGACGTTCGTTTACTACGAGGACGTCAAGCCGCTGCTCGACAAGGGCCTCATCAAAGGCGGCAGCCTCGAAAATGCCGTCGTGGTAAAGGGCGAATCCGTCATGAGCAAAGAGCCCGTGCGCTACAAAGAGGAATTCGCCCGGCACAAGATCCTCGATCTCGTGGGCGACTTGGCGCTCTTCGGCCACCGCATCAAGGGGCACGTCATCGCCGTCAAGCCCGGCCATGGAGCCAACACCGAGCTTTCCAAGCAACTGACCCGCCGCCACGCGCAGCTCCTGGCCATGGTGCCGCCGTCGACAACGCCCAAGGGCGGCGACGTGCTCGACGTCAACAGCGTCATGAAGCTCCTCCCCCACCGCTACCCATTCCTGATGGTGGACCGGATCGTCGCCTTCGAGGGCGAGAGCAAGTGCACCGGCATCAAGGCCGTCACAATCAACGAACCGTATTTCCAGGGCCACTTCCCGGGCCATCCGGTGATGCCCGGCGTGCTCCAGCTCGAAGCCATGGCCCAGGTGGCCAGCATCGCCTTCCTGCACTTCGCAGGCGAGACGCCCAATGGGCGCGTCGGCTACTTTATGAGCGCGGATTCCGTCAAATTCCGCAAGCCAGTGATGCCCGGCGACACCCTCTTTATCCACGTCGAAGTCACCAAAGCCAAACGCAGCCTCGCCAAAGCCAAGGGCCGCTGCGTGGTGAACAATGAGGTTGTTTCCGAAGCCGACATGCTCTTTTGTTTCGTCGAGTAACCCCGAGCCATCCATGCCCGCGACCGAGATTCATCCCACCGCCATCGTCGATCCTCACGCCCAGCTTGGAAGCGGCGTCTACGTCGGGCCGTACTCCATCATCGGCCCGGACGTCACCCTGGGCGACGGCTGCTGGCTCCAGCACCATGTGACCATCACCGGGCCCGCCCGGATCGGGAAAAACAACAAGTTCTTTGCCTACGGCTCCATCGCCCAGCAAACGCAGGACCTCAAGTACCGGGGCGAACCGACCCATGTGGAGATCGGCGACGACAATTCGTTCCGCGAATACGTCTCCGTCCACCGCGCGACCTTCCCGGGCAACACGACGCGCATCGGCAACCGGGGCAACTTCCTGGCCTACGCCCACATCGCGCACGACTGCACGGTGGGCGATGATGTCATTTTCTCCAACAACGGGACCCTGGCGGGCCATGTTCAGGTGGGCGACCACGTGATCATCGGTGGCCTGACCGCCATTCATCAATTCTGCCGCATCGGGCGCCATGCGATCCTCGGGGGGTGCACGAAAATCGTCCAGGACGTGCCGCCCTTTATGATCGCCGACGGCAACCCGGCGGAGATTCGCGGGATCAACAAAGTCGGCATGGAGCGTCACGATTTCAGCCCGGAAACGATCAAGCAAATCAAGGAAGCCTACCGGCTCCTCTACCGGATGAACCTGAACGTCAAGGACGCGGCGGAGCAAATCCACGAAAAGCTCACCCCGATTCCGGAGATCTGCCAGCTGCTGGAGTTCCTCCAGACCACCGAGCGCGGTATTGTACGGTAATAACCAGCCCCAAGCGGTAGAGCTTGTTTGCGGGTGCTCGGTGTGCTATAGGGAAAGCGTCCCTAAAACCTTACCACTATGATCACCGTTGGAACCAAAGCTCCGGACTTCACCCTCAAATCCAAAAAGGGCGAAGCCATCACCGATATCCAGCTCAGCGCCAACTTCGGCAAGACGAACACCGTCCTGCTCTTTTTCCCGCTCGCCTTCACGGGCGTCTGCACCCAGGAACTATGCGACATCACGGGCGGCATCGCGGCCTACGAGAGCCTGGATGCCAAGGTGATCGCCGTCAGCGTGGATAGCCCCTTCGCCCAGGACGCATGGGCCCAGAAGGAGCACATCGGCCTGACGCTGGCCAGCGACCTTAATAAAACGGTCGCGGCCGCCTACGGCGTACTGCTGGCCGACCTCGGCGGATTCGGCAGCACAGCGGCCCGCGCCGCGTTCGTCATCGACAAAGCCGGGGTGATCCAATACGCCGAGCAAACGCCGACCCCGCACGACCTCCCGCACTTCGACGCGATCAAGGCCAAGCTGGCCGAGCTTTAAGAAAAACGCCTCGTTGCCTCGTTACGAATCTTGAAATTCGTAACGGGGCGGCCACCGGTTCATTCATCCCGGCACGATCACGCGCAGCCCCCGGGGCTCGCACTCGAAATCCACCGGCACCCGGCCAACCACCTCCCCGTCCACTTCGACAGGCACATCGCTCTCACTCGCCACCGAGAGCGCCCGCGTTTGCAGATAAGTCACGTCCGGCATGTCAATGTGCTTTCCAAACAGCGCGGCCTGAAGGTAGCGGATCAAATCCAGATGACCAACGCGCTCAAACAGGATCACATCCAGTAATCCATCATCGAGCCGCGCATTGGGAAAAACCGGGAACGGCCCTCCGTAGAAACGACCATTGCCAATCAGCACAAAGGAGCCCTCATGCTCCGCCCCCTCCGCCTTCACCCGGAGCGTCGGCGGCTTGCGGGCAGCCACCTGCGCGGCCGAGATAACGTAGCTCAGCGGCCCCAGATTGCGCTTGGCCTCCCAGCTCGTGGATTGCAGCGCCTGAGCATCGAGCCCCACCCCCGCCATCTGAACAAACGCGTGCCCAGAGGCCCTCGGCAAATCAATCTCGCGGGAGTCGCCGTTGCGAATGGCCGCCCACGCCTCCCGGAGATTTCTCGGCAAGCCCAGCTCGGTCGCAAAAACGTTCATCGTCCCCGTGGGCAAAATCCCCAGCGTCGCCCCCGTGCCCGCGATGCCGTTGAGGACATCATTCACCGTGCCGTCCCCCCCTGCTGCCACCACCACCTGCGCACCGGATAAGGCAGCCTCCCTCGCCAGCCTTCGGGCGTCCCCCGGTTCGCTGCTCAGGGCGACCACGGCCTCGCCACGCACCAGCGTTTCGATTTCTCCGAGAAGCCCTGCAGCCTTGGCGCTTCGAGCGGCGGGGTTGAGGATCACCATTATCTTGCTCATTTGACTTCGGTCTTTTCTTTCAAACCATCGTGACTACTTTGGTGTCCGTGCAAAACTTTTCCAAGCGGTTTCTGATCTCCGCGGGAATCCTCGCCGGGGCGGCGATTCTCCTCGGCCTCGACCTGTACGCAGGTTCGAAAGAGGTCCGGACGTGCTTGGAAACCGCCCTAAAGCGCGAACTCGGCGTACCGGTGCGGTTCAGCAGCCTCCACTACACCCTCTGGGGCGGCCTCACCGGCTATGACGTCGAGTGCAACTTCGGCCCCATGGGGACCGAGGGGGGCACCGGCTCCACGCTGACCATTCCATCCGTCTCCGCCAGCGTCGGCTGGCTGCCGCTCCTCTCGGGCCGCGTGGTCATTAATAAACTGCTCTTCAAAGCCCCGTTACTCACCTGGACGCAAGGCAAGGACGGGATGTGGAACCCGGTACCGCAGAAACCGCCCTGCCCCCTGGCCCCCCCTGTAGCAAAAGCCAGCCCGTCAGCCACCGAATCCCCCACCCCCGAGGGCCCCCACAAGCCGCATAAGAAAACGCGGGAGCATGGCCCCAAACGCCCCCTGGAATTCCGCATCGAAGCCATCAAAGTGGAAAACGCTACCCTGCGCTTCATCGACCACCAAGGGCGTCCCACCGTCACCTTCGAGGGGGCCAACGTTTACCTGCGCGATCCGGAAAAACCCGAGGGCACCGTCGCCGTCGCCAAGACCACCTTGCGCGAGGGCCTCGTCATCGACGGCTTCGCCGCACCCTTCTCCTTCCAAAAAGGCGGCATCGCCCTTGCCCCCATCGACGCACGCATCGCCCAGGGGACCATTCGCGGCAGCGCCACCCTCCAGCCCACGCAGGATTTGCCGCTCTTCACCCTCGACCTGCTCTTTGACGGCGTGAGCCTCAACGGCCTGCTGACCCAGTTCGGCGAAGAGCAGACCGCCGAGCGCGCCACCGGCACCATGCAAGGCAGCCTCGATCTCTACGGCGCCGTGGGCCAGAAGCGCTCCATCCAGGGCATCGGCCAGCTCAAGCTCCGCGAGAGCCGAGTCGAGCAAGTCGGCATCCTGGAGGCCATCGGCAAAATTTTGCAGATCGAGGAACTGCGAGAAATGCAGCTCCACAACGCCCAGCTCGACCTCCGCGCCGCCGAGGGCAAAGTCTTCATCGACAGCCTCGTCGTCGAATCGGCCAACATGAGCCTGGCCGCCAACGGCACAAGCGAATGGGACGGCAAGCTCAACCTCGCCGCGCGCCTCGCCGTCGGGCCCAAAATCAGCCGCCAGCTTCCGGGCTGGATGGACGCCGGGTTCCAGCCCGTCCCCGGGCGGAGCTTCCGCGAAATCGCCTTCAACATCAAAGGCACCGTCTCCCATCCCAGCACCGATCTTCTGCCCGTCCTCATGGGGCAAAAGTACGGGACACAATTCCTCAACCTCTGGCAATCCCTGACGGGAAAAGGCAAAAAAAAGCCGGTAGACAAAAAGAAGCCCGAACCCACGGAAGAAAGCGGCGATGCGACTCAGGGACATTAAAAAATAAGGTTTTCCCCGCCCCACTAGACAACCGAAGGCAAGCCTCGCTGCGAAACATCAACTCAGCGCTTGCACAAATATTCACGTGTCCTAATAATTTGGGACTTTCCCGGAGGATTGGGACTTACCCCCAGCTCAATCGTGTTCCCCAAAATGGCAGCAGACGAACCGGCCCAACAGGATGAAACGGCCCGCACTTCTCCTCATTCGGAGAAGCTTGCAACAGCCTTGTCCCTGGCCGCGATCCGCAACCTTCCCTACGCCGTCGCCGTCCTCACCCGCGAGGGCGCCATCGCGCTCGCCAACAAGGCCTGGCACAGCCTGCAAGCCAAGCTCAACCTCAGAGATCCCCGCGGCGGCGGCCACACAGCAATCGACCTCGGCGCATTTCAGAAAATTTCCCCCGAGGCACGGCCAGTCTACATCGGCATCGCCAAAGTCGTGCAGGGCCTCTTGCCCAAATTCGTGGCGGAGTTCCACGTCCGCGCGGCCCAACAGCAGCACTGGTTTCATCTGCGCGCCGAACCGCTGGAATCGACCGGCCATTTTCTCCTGACGCTGACAGAAACCACCCACCAGCACAAAACCGAACAGGACCTCAGAGAGAGCCACTCGCTTTTTAACCGCATCGTGGAAGGCACCGGCGACGGGATTTTCATCTACGATACCGAGGGGCATTTCCTGATGCACAATTCAGCCTGCAAGGACCTCTTCGGCAGCGGGCACGAACGGCTGACCGGCAAAAGCATCGACGAAGTGTTCCCGCCCGAGCTCGCCCAGTCCATCCACAGCCACAACGAAGTCGTCCTGGGCACCGGGCGCATGCTGGGCTACGAGATCGTACTAAAACACCCGGCGGGCGACCGGACGCTCTTGATTCAAAAAGGGCTCTACCGCAACCACCGCAACCAGATCGTCGGCATCATCGGCATCTCGCGCGACATCACCGAGCGGAAACTCGCCGAGGAAAAACTCGAACGCAGCGAACGCCATTTCCGGGCGCTCATCGAAAAAAGCAGCGACACCATCGGCATCGTCTCCGAGCAAGGCGACGTCCTCTACGTCAGCCCGCAGGCAGAGCGAATGTTCGGCTTCGAAGCCTCCCACTGGATCGGAGCCAATATCTTTTTCTGGATTCACCCCGATGAAGTAAAGAAAGTCCGGGAGAACCTTAAGGAACTCAAGAAAGCCCCGGGCTGCTCCGCCACCGGCGAGGTACGGGTCCTTTGCAAAAACGGCAGTTGGCGGTGGGTCGAAACCACCGTTTCCAATTTCCTCGACGACCCCGGCGTGCGGGCCTTGATCGTCAACGTGCGCGACATCTCCGAGCGCAAGCAATCCGAGCGGGCCTTGCAGCGTTTCCAGGCCATTGTCGAAAGCTCGATCGACGCCATCTACAGCACCGGCCCGGACGGCACCGTCACGAGCTGGAACCCCGCCGCCACGCGGATCTTCGGCTACACGGAGGAAGAGATGCTCGGGGCCGACTGCCTCCAGTTGGTACCCAGGGATCACCTCCGGGAAAGCCGGGAATTCACCACCTCCGTCCTCAAAGGAAAAGCCGTCCACGACGTCGAAACCGTGCGCATCGCCAAAGACGGCCGCCGCATCGACGTCGCGCTGACCCTCTCCCCCATCTACGGCGTCACCGGGCGGATCGAGGGCATCGCCGCCACCGTGCGCGACATCACCGAGCGGCGGCGGCTGGAGAGAGAAGTCCTGGAGATTTCGGACTTTGAGAAACAGCGCATCGGCCAGGACCTGCACGACGACCTCTGCCAGCACCTCGTGGGCGTCATCATGCTCTGCTGCCTGCTAGAAAAAGACCTCCGGCAATACGGCCTCAAGCAGGCCGACGACGCCGCGCAGATCAAAGACATGCTCAACAACGCCGTGGACCACGCCCGCAGCCTGGCGCGGGGACTCTCGCCGCTCGACTTCACCGATGGCGGGCTCCTGGAAGGGCTGAGAACGCTCGCCGCCAACACCGAGCGGATCTTCCGCATCCCGTGCGAATTCGTTTGCCGCGCCCCGGTGCAGATCGACAACCACGAGGTCGCCACGCACCTCTACCGGATCGCCCAGGAGGCCCTCCACAACGCCGTCAAACACAGCAAGGGGACCAAAGTAATCATCTACGTGGATCAGCAGGGCGACAACCTGGAAATCACCGTCGACGACAACGGCGTCGGCATCCCCGATGACCCCAAACCCTCCAGCACCAACGGCGGCCTCGGGATGCACACCATGCGCTACCGGGCCCGGATCATCGGCGCCCGGCTCTGCTCCTCGCGCAAGCCCGAGGGCGGCTCGAAAGTCGTCTGCACCTTCCGCCTGCCGGAGTCGGAGAACGGAAAGTGCTAGTGCCCCCCTACCCGAGCGCCTCGCTGGCCACACGGGCCGTCGTCTCGATATCCTCGAACGTGTGCGCCAGCGACAGAAAGCCCGTCTCAAACGGCGACGGCGCAAAGTAAACGCCGCTATCCAGAGCGCGGTGGAAGAATTTGCCGAACGCCTCGCGGTCGCTCTTAAGCGCATCGGCCAAGTTGAGCACCGGGCCGCCCGTAAAAAAGAGGCAGAACATCGAGCCCACGCGGTGGAAAGTCAGCGCGCCCGCCTTCCGCTTTAGCACCGGCCCGAGCGCCTCCTCAAACGCCGCGCCAATCTCCTCCAGGCGCTGCCAGCCGTTCACGCGCTCCAGCTCCCGCAGCTGCGCCAGCCCCGCCGCCATGGCCAGCGGATTACCCGAGAGCGTCCCGGCTTGATACACCGGACCGTCTGGCGAAAGCTGGTCCATAATCTCCGCCCGCCCGCCAAAGGCCCCCACCGGCAACCCGCCGCCGATCACCTTACCCATCGTGCTCAAGTCGGGCACGATCCCGTAGAGCTCCTGCGCACCGCCCCGGGCCACGCGGAAGCCGGTCATCACTTCGTCGAAAATAAGCACCGCGCCGTACTGCGAACAAAGCGCGCGCAGCTCCTCCAGGAAACCCGGCTGCGGAAAGTAAAGGCCCGCATTGGCGGGAATCGGCTCCAGGATCACCGCAGCGATTTCCCGGCCCTCCCGCGCAAAAAGCCCCTTGAGCGCCTCCACATCATTGAACGGCAGCGTGAGCGTCAGCTCCGCAAACGCCCTGGGCACCCCGGCGCTATCCGGCTCCCCGTGCGTCAGCGCGCCGCTGCCCGCCCGCACCAGCAGACTGTCGCCGTGCCCATGGTAGCAACCCTCGAACTTCACAATCTTGTCCCGCCCCGTAAACCCGCGCGCCAGCCGCAGCGCCGACATCGTCGCCTCAGTGCCCGAATTGACCATCCGCACCTTCTCCACCGACGGCATCCACGCGCGAATCAGCCGGGCCATCTCCACCTCCAGCGGGTTCGGGATGCCGAAGCTCACGCCATTGCCCGCCGTCTCGCGAATCGCCGCGATCACACACTCCGGCGCATGCCCCAGAATCGCCGGGCCCCACGTCCCCACGTAGTCAATCAGCTCATTGCCGTCGATATCCCAAATATGGGCCCCCGCCGCCCGCTGCACGAAAAACGGCTCCCCCCCCACATTGCGAAAAGCGCGAACCGGAGAGTTCACTCCGCCGGGAATCAGTTTCCGGGCTTCGGCAAAGGCGGCAATGGAGGCAAGGCGAGGATTCATAAAAACCCCATCCTAAAGCATTCCCTTGCGGGGCGGGAGCTTAAAAAGTTTCACAAAGTAATGACGTTGCCCGCACAGAAGGGAAAAAACCCGGTAACAAAATGGCTTCAGACACAGTTCTCATTGGACAAATCCCGGTTCCATGGCCATTCTTTTTACGAATTGCTGAGCAAAAGGCACGGAGACCCAAGCGAGGAAAACATCCAAAGGGGAAAACGCCATGGGCGGAGTCAACGGGCAGCCGCATGACCTCCGTTCATAACGACACCGAGCCGGAGGATGCGGGCCTCTTGTTTTTTGTTTCGCAGTGTGATCCATTCCATTGTCCCCAAGCCCCCTATGCCAAAGTTTAACTACGTCGCTCTAGACGCCCGTGGCAGTGAATCCACCGGCGTAATTGAAGCCGCTTCCTCCAACGATGCCATCGGCCAGCTGCGACAGTCTGGCTACTTCCCCACCAGTGTGACGGAAGAAGGAAAAGGAGGAGCGCCTCGCAAATCCGCTAAAAAAGCTTCCAAACCGGCCCCGGCGGCAGCCTCGGCAACGGCAAAGAAGTCCAGCAGCTCAGGCCTCTTCACCAAACAGACCGTCAAGAGCAAGACGCTCATGATCTTTACGCGGCAGCTCGCCACGCTGATCGACGCCGGTCTACCGCTATTGCGGGGCTTGACGGTGCTCGCCAAGCAAGAGCGCGACCCGGTGCTAAAGAAAACCATCAACCAGCTCGCCGACTCCGTCCAGGGCGGCAACACCTTCTCCGAATCGCTGGCACAGCACCCGAAGATTTTCAACAAGCTCTACATCAACATGGTCAAGGCCGGTGAGCTCGGCGGTGTTCTCGAGCTCGTCCTCAACCGTCTGGCCGAGTTCCAGGAAAAAGCCCAGAAGATCGCCAACAAGGTCAAGTCAGCCATGGCCTACCCGATCATCGTCTTGATCATCGCCATGCTGATCATGTGGTTCCTCCTGGTCTTCATCGTTCCGAAATTCGAGCAGATCTTCAAAGACATGCTCGGTAACAAGCCGCTGCCCGAGCTGACCCAGTTCGTCATCAGCTTGAGTCGGACCATTCAAGAGAACTTCATCGGCATCGTCGGCGGTATCGTCACCATCATCGTCGTCTACAACATCTTTTCCCACAGCGCCAAAGGGCGCGTCATCCTCGATCAGATCAAGATCCGAATGCCGCTCCTGGGCGACCTGCTGCGCAAATCAGCCATCTCCCGCTTCACCCGCACGCTCGGAACACTCGTAGAAAGCGGCGTCCCGATCCTCCAGGCCCTCAACATCACCAAAGACACAGCGGGCAACGCCGTCATCGCCGACGCCATCATGAAAGTACATGACGCCGTCAAAGAAGGTGAATCCATCGTCGCCCCGCTGGAATCCAGCGGCGTCTTCCCACCGCTAGTCATCAGCATGATCGACGTCGGCGAAGAAACCGGCCAACTCCCCAACATGTTGCTGAAAATCGCCGACGTGTTCGATGACGAAGTCGACAACGCCGTCGCGGGCCTCACCGCCATGCTTGAGCCGCTCATGATCGTCATCCTGGCCGTCGTCGTCGGCAGCATCGTCATCGCCCTCTTCATGCCGCTGATCTCCATCATCCAACAGATGCAGAACCAGACCTAGAAGCGAGGGAACACACACACCATGAAACGCCCCCTATTCTTTGGTTTCACCCTCATCGAGCTGCTGGTGGTGATGTCCATCATCGCCCTGCTCGCCGGGCTGACCCTCTCCACCGTCCAGTACGCGCAGAACAAAGCGGCCCGCGACCGGGCCAAGGCGGAAATCTCCGCCCTGGAGCTGGCGCTGGAATCGTACAAAGTCGACAACGGCGATTATCCGCGCGACGACGGCAGCACCGACTCCGCGTCCATGAAGGCCTCGGGCAACCCGAGAGTTGTCATCCCCAAGGCCGGCGGTGCCGTGCCGACGATGAGCGGCTCCTCCTCTGTAGTGCTTTACAAAGCCCTCAGCGGCGACGCCGATGGCAACCGCATCGTAACGGCCGCCGAACGGAGCCAGCAGCGGACCTACTTCCCGTTCAAACCCGGGATGCTGTTTCCCAAAAACGGCACCGGCAACGTAACGGCCGTCACCGATCCCTTCGGCAACGTGTACGGCTACTCGACCATCGGCTCGGGAACGGCAGCCAGTTCCGGCACCAATCCCGGCATGAACCCAACCTTCGACCTCTGGTGCACCGTCGATCCGGCCAAAACCGGCACCACCCCTACGGCCACCTGGATCACCAACTGGTAACCAATCGACTCCTTAAAAAGCCGCGCTCCGTAAAAACCGGGCGCGGCTTTTTTTACTCCTGATAAATTTGCCAGGGACAACTTTTCCTTGGCAGCATCCCCTCCCCCATCCAAACTTTGCCGTATGGATTTTCTTGCAAAAGCCCGTCGTGTTTTTGAGATCGAACTGGACGAGGTCCGCCGCGTCGGCGAGCGCCTCGACGAGTCGTTCACTCGTGCCGTGGAGACCATCCTGGCCAGCCTCAAAGAGCGCGGCAAAATCGTCGTCATCGGCGTGGGCAAATCGGGTCACATCGGCGAAAAAATCGCCGCCACCATGACCAGCACCGGCTCCCCCGCCGTCGTGCTTAACTCCCTCAACGCCCTCCATGGCGACTTGGGCGTCGTGGCCGACGGCGACGTCATCCTGGCATTGAGCTTCTCTGGCGAAACCGAGGAACTCCTGCGCATCCTCCCGGCCTTGAGCCGCTTCGAAGTCAAGATCGTCTCCATCACCGGCAACCCGAAATCGACCCTCGCCATCCACTCCGACGTCCACTTGGACGCCTCCATCCAGGAGGAAGCCTGCCCGCTCGGCCTCGCCCCCACCTCCTCCACCACCGCCACCCTCGTCCTGGGCGACGCCCTGGCAATGGTGCTCCTGGAAGCCCGCAACTTCAAAAAAGAAGACTTCGCCCGCTACCACCCCGGCGGCAGCCTCGGGCGCTCCCTGCTCCTTAAAGTCACCGAAATCATGCGCACCGGCGACCAGCTCGCCCTCATGCCGCCCGAGACGCCCATCCACGAAGTCATCAAACGCATGGCCAACGCCCGGGCTGGCGCCGCCGTCCTCGTCCACCCCGACGGCACGCTTGCAGGCGTCTTCACCCACGGCGACTTCGGCCGGCAGTTTGAAAAAGTGCCCGACCTGCTCAATCGGCAAGTCGGCGAATTCATGACCCCCTGCCCCATCACCGTCAACGCCAACAAAATGGCCGTCGAAGTCCTCCGGATTATGCAGAAACACGCCGTAGACGACCTCATCGTCGTCGACCAGTCCAGCGGCAGCCCCGTTCCCGTCGGCCTCGTCGATTCGCAAGACCTGGCCAAGTTCAGACTTGTCTAAGCGGCTTGGGACTGCTTCATTTGTTTTTTCCAATCATTTCTTTCTACTAAACCTCATGGCAGCAGCAAACGATCTCCGCAAAGGCATGGCCATCCGTTACAACGGAAACGTCGCCATCGTCCTTGAAGTCATGCACCGTACCCCCGGTAACCTCCGTGCATTTGTCCAACTCATCATCCGCTACATCGGCACGGGCAAATCCGCCGACGTCCGGTTCGGCTCGACCGACAAGGTGGAACTCGTCGAAGTCTCCCGCCAGAAGCTGGAATTCAGCTACAAGGACAACACCGGCTTCAACTTCATGGACCCGGAAACCTACGAGACCGTCACGCTCGACGAACACCTCATCGAAGAAGCCAAGGATTACCTCGTGGAGAACCTCCCCGTCGAAGTCCTCTACGCCGAGGGCAAGGCCGTCCAGGTCGAGCTCCCCTCCACCGTCACGATGAAAATCATCGAATCCGCCGAAGGCGTCCGGGGCGACTCCGCCAACAACGTTCAGAAACCGGCCACGCTCGAAACCGGCAAGGTAATCAACGTTCCGCTCTTCATCAAAGAAGGCGAACTGGTCAAAATTGACACGCGCAACGGCGCTTACCTCGGTCGCGCGTAAATAAACCTGCAACCGCCTAGCGAACCTAATGCCACGGCTCCCCAAGCGCCCTGGAAACGCAAAGCGGAAGGTTCACCGATTCCAGACCGGCTCGGCATCGCTTATCGGCGGCGCCGAGCCGTTCGACGTACCGGCACCGAGGCGCCAGCTCGTCATCCCGACGCGCGTCCTCAACACCGTCATCGCGGTCTTTCTGCTGCCGCTGGCGTTCGTCTGGACCAAGACGTTCTTCCGCATCTTCACGCGCGAGACGTTTAAATACCAGTACTGGGCCACCGAGGAATTCTGGTTTTTCTGCCTGGGCGGGCTGCTTTGGGGAATCGCCTTTTTCGGCCTGCCGCGGCGGGCGGTCAACTACGCCTACGTCTGGGGGCATGAGTTCACCCACGCCATCTGGGTCTGGCTGATGGGAGGCAAAGTCAGCGCGTTCGAAGTGCGCCGCGACGGCGGGCACATCCTCACCAACAAGAGCAACGTCTGGATCGCCCTGGCGCCCTATTTTTATCCGCTCTACAGCGTGGCGGTGATCGTCTTTTACGCGCTCTGCTGGCTTTTCTGGGATATGACGCCGTATACGCGCTGGCTATTCCTGGCCCTCGGCATCACGTGGACCTTCCATATGAGCTTTACGCTCTGGATGATCCCAAAGGGCCAGTCGGACCTCTCTCAGCACGGGACGTTTTTTTCGCTGGTGATCATTTACCTGGCCAATCTCGCGATCATCAGTGCCATGGTGGTAATCACCGCGCCGCACCTGACCGTTCATGGCTTCGGGCGCGAGTTCCTGCACAACTGCATCGAGCTTTCGAGCTGGATCGTGATGCAGGTGCGGAGGTTTTAGGCGTGGGCAAAGTTACCCGCACCCTTGCAGGGTGCGTTTGTAAAATATGAACCCATCATCCCAGGGCGTTGCCCTGGGCTATGGAGACCGGTGCCCTTTCAGGACACCCTCATGGGCCGCAATGGAATTGCGGGAGCAAGGGCGTGCCCAAATGGAGTTTGGGCACGAGAAGAGGAGGTTTTAGACGCGGACTAAAAGCGGCGATGGAATAGCCGAAAAAAAGCGCAAGAGGCGCAAAATCAGAGCATCTCTTTCGTTTAGCGATTTTTGCGCCTTTTTGCGGCTCATCCTATTTCCGGGTTTAGGTTAATCGGCGAAATCTGCGGATCCTACCTCCGTAATGGCCCCCCCACCTCCATCCACGCCGCCATGTCAGGCGCGAGCGGGGCGCTCCACTCCAATACACCGTCCTCAGGCGTTTCGATGCGCAGCCGCGCGGAATGCAGGGCATGGCGCGACAGAAGCAGACGCTTTTCGAGACTCTCCGTCCAGCCAGTCTCGATAAACTCCAGGTAACAGCGCTCGTCGGGGCCGTAAATTTTATCGCCAACGATCGGGTGCCCGGCGTGGGCCAGATGCAGGCGAATCTGGTGCGTGCGGCCCGTTTTGGGATAGGCGCGAACCAGGGCGAAACGTTCCCCCGCGCTAGTCGGTTTCTCAAACCGCTTTTCCACCCGGAAATGCGTCACCGCTTGCGCGCCCTCGGGGTGGATGCAGCGCTTCAGGTAGATCGCCGTGGGGAGGCGCTCGCCTTGGCGCAAAATGGGGGCATCGACAGTGAACTCGTCCGCCTCGGGCCAGCCCCAGACGAGCGCGAGGTACTCCTTGCACGCTGCCCGGCGCTTCATGGCTTCATGGAAGCGGCGGGCGCTTTCGTGATGTTTGGCCACGAGCACCAGCCCGCTGGTTTCACGATCGAGGCGGTTGATGATGGAGACCTGGCCGCCGTTGGCCAGTTCATAGGCCAGCAATTCCCGCAGGCCGTGCCAGAGCGTTCTGGGGCCGCCGGGCTTTTTGGGGTGGATTTGCAAAAACGGCGGCTTGTCCACCACGATCCACCCGGCGCTCTCCTGGACGACACTAAAGTCCATCGGTCCTCGTCACAGTGATGCTGTTGCCGGGGAGGCTTTAAACGCTTTGCAAAAAAAATGAGCTGGCTTTTTAACTAAGCCTCGCTGGTCGGAGCGTCTGCGTTACCGGCAGAAGCTTCTACGCCATCGGCTGGAGCTTCCTCTCCACTGGCCCCATCATGAGGGCGTTCAAGCTTGGCTCGCCGTTTCTCTTCTTTCTTCTTTTTCTTTTCCAGTTCTTTTCTGCGTTTTTCGTATCCGTAGTTAGGTTTTGGCATTTTTTAAAAAGGGATCGCCGCTTGCGCGCTTAAGACTCTCCATTAAGCCAGCGCGTAAAGCATTCGTCCAAGCGCTGGAGCATAGCATCCACGTTCCGGGATGTATCGGTAAATTTTCCCCAGCGGGTGACGTCGGGCGAAACGGGGCCGCCCTCGATTTCCTGGATAAACTCCTCGACCAGCTCAGACTGCGCACGGTGGGCGCTCCGAAGATGCGCACGGCAGGTCTCGGCGGTCTGGTTTTGGCGGTTTTTGGTTCCCAGGCCCATTATTGGATGTGACCGTTCACAAGCCGCGTCATCTCGAACATGCTCACCTGGCTCTTGCCGTCAAAAACCGGCTTGAGGGTCGCATCGGCATTGATCATCCGCTTCTGGGCCGGATCCTGAAGACTGTGTTTTTTGATGTAATCCCAGATTTTCTTAGTCAGCTCGGGTCTCGACAAGGGCTCGCTGCCGACAATGGCGGCGAGGGCGGGATCGGGCTGCACGGGTTTCATCAATGCAGAGTTCGGCTTGCTGTTGGATGCTTTAGGCATAGGACGTTTTTGGATGTTTAGGACGAATCGAGTACTTTGGGAAGCACTTTGGCTATAAATTGAAGCCGCCCTTACTTCGCACGCCGCCCCCGTGCCAGACGCTCCACGGTGTCAAACGTGACAGGAATTAGGAAAATAGCCAGGCCCGTAGCGGCGAGCATCCCCCCGATGACGCATGTGCCGATGATCTGCCGGGAGGCCGCGCCGGAGCCGGTGGCAGTCCAGAGGGGGACGCACCCGAGGATGAAGGCAAGCGAGGTCATGACGATCGGGCGCAGGCGCAACCGGGCGGCTTCGAGGACGGCGGCAGTGATTTCCTTCCCCTCCTCGACCCCGGCGCGGGCATATTCGACGATCAAGATGGCGTTTTTGGCCGAGAGGCCGATGAGGAGGATCATGCCGATCTGGGCATAGACGTCGTTTTCAAGGTTCCGCCCCCAGATGGCCGTGAGTGCCCCGGCCACGGCGACCGGTACGCCCAGAAGGACACTGAAGGGCAAGGACCAGCTTTCGTAGAGGGCGGCGAGGATCAGGAAGACGAAAATGAGCGAGACGCCGAAAATGACCGCCGGAGGGATGCCCGCGGCGGCTTTCTGCTCCTGGTAGGACATGCCGATGTAGTCGAAGCCCATTTCGGGCGGCATCGTCTCGGCAAAGGTTTCCTCCAGGGCCTTCATCGCCTGGGCAGAGCTGTAGCCGGGGGCGGCCGCGCCGTTGATCTGGGCAAAACGGTAGAGATTGTAGCGGGTGGTGAACTCCGGGCCTTTCTGGGGATGCAAGGCGAGGACGGACTTGACCGGCACCATGCGGTTGTCCTGGTTGCGCACGTAGAAATCCTCGATGCCGCGGGTGTTTTGCCGGAAATCCCCCTCGGCCTGGACGTAGACCTGCCACTGGCGGCCAAAGCGGTTAAAGTAGTTCACAAAATAGCCCCCCAGGTAGGTCTGGAGGACCTGGTAGACGGAGGCGAGATCCACGCCCTGCTTGAGCGTTTTGCTCCGGTCCACCTGGGCGTAGACCTGGGGGACCGACGGAAGCTGCGTGGTGCTCAGGCCGACGATCTCGGGGCGTTTCCGGGCCGCCGCCATGAATTGATCCACCTGCGCGGCGAGAAACGGGACGTCTTTTCCAGCCCGGTCCTCCAGCGCGAAGGTGAAGCCGCCCGAAGTGCCGACGCCCGGGATGGCCGGGGGCGGGAAGCTGTAGGCGATGGCCCCGGGAACGCGCGCCAGCTCCCGGGCCAGGTGGGCGCGAATGGCGGGCAGCTGCTCCTCGGGGCGCGTGCGAACGCTCCAGTCTTTGAGCGTTACGAAGAAAAAGCCGTTGTAGGTCGCCTGCAGGGTGCTCAGGAGGTTAAACCCGGCCACGGTGCTGAACTGGGCCACGCCGGGGGTCTTGTGGAGAATATCCTCCACTTTTTTGCAGACCTCCGAGGTGCGCTGGAGCGAGGCCCCATCAGGAAGCTGCACGGAGATGTAGAAATAGCCCTGGTCCTCCTCGGGTAGGAAGCCCGTGGGGATATGGCGCACAAAAAACCACGAGACCGCGCAGAAAGCGGCCAACAGCAAGAGGCTCAAAAAGCGGTGATGGATAGCCCCCCGGCTCGTGGCCACGTAGCGCTCCGTGGCTTTTTCAAAGCCCCGGTTAAAGCCGCCGAACGCCCAAGTAAGCGGTCCCTTACCCTCATGGCGGGGCCGTAGCAGGAGGGAGGCGAGCGCCGGGGAGAGCGAAAGGGCGTTAAAGGCGGAGAGCGTTACGGAAATAGCGATGGTGAGGGCGAATTGCTGGTAAAGCCGCCCGGTGATGCCCGGGATGAACGACGTGGGGACAAAGACGGCGGCCAGGACGAGCGTGGTGCCGATGATCGGCCCGGAGACGCGCTCCATGGCGGCGAGCGTGGCTTCGCGCGGAGCGAGGCCGTGCTCCATCTGGCGCTCCACGGCCTCGACGACCACGATGGCGTCATCGACCACCACACCGATGGCCAGCACCATGCCGAATAGGGCCAGGGTATTGAGGGAAAACCCAAAGATCGGGAAAAAAGCCAGCGTGCCGACGAGCGACACCGGCACGGCGCAGAGCGGGATGAGCGTGGCCCGCCAGCCTTGCAGGAAGACGAAGACGACCAGCACGACAAGGAGAAGCGCCTCGCCCAGGGTTTTGACGATCTCCCGCATCCCTTCGCGAACGGCGACGGTGGTGTCGAGGGAGACTTTGTAGCGCATGTCCGGGGGGAAGCGCTTGGAGAGTTCGGCGATCTTGGCTTTCACGGAGTCGGCGGCCTGGAGGGCGTTGGTACCCGGGAGCTGGTAGAAGGCCAGGATCGCGGAAGCCTCGCCGTTGAAGCGTCCCTCGATGTTGTAGCTCTGCGCCCCGAGGTCGATCCGGCCCACGTCTTTGACCCGCACGGTGCCGCCGTCGGGGTTAGCCCGCAGGATGATGTCGCCGAATTCCTCCGACGTGACGAGCCGCCCCTGGGTGCGGACGGTGGTGGTGAATTCCTGCCCGGCGGGGACGGGCTCGGCGCCGATCTGCCCGCCGGGGTTGGGCGAGTTCTGCCCCCGGATGGCGGTGATGATCTCCGGGACGGTGATGCCGAGCTGCGCCAGGCGGTCGGGCCGCACCCAGAGGCGCATGGCGTACTGGCCCGCGCCGAAGACGTTGATGCTGGCGATGCCGGGCTGGCGCGTGAGCGGATCAACGAGGTTGATGTAGGCGTAGTTGGCCAGAAACACGTTGTCATAGCTGCCGCCGGGGGAGTAGAGGGCGATCAACATCAGCGGCGAGGAGGGGGACTTCTGCACCGTGACGCCGTAGTTGTTCACCTCGGTGGGGAGCTGCGAGGCGGCCTGGGAGACGCGCATCTGGGTGAGCACCTGGTCGATGTTCGGGTCGCTGGCCACGTCAAAGGCGATGCGGAGCTGCATCTGGCCGTTGCTGGCATTGGTGGAGATCATGTACTGCATGTTGTCCACGCCGCTGAGCTGCTGCTCCAGCGGGGCGGCGACGGCGGCTTCGAGGGTCTCGGCGTCCGCTCCCAGGTAGGTAGCGTGGATGAGGATCTCCGGGGGAACGATGTTCGGGAACAGCGCGATCGGCAGGAAATAGGCCGCGATGCTCCCTACCAGCACCATAAGGATGGCGATCACGATGGCCACGATGGGCCGGTTGATAAAAAAGCGGTACATAGCTTACCCGTAGAAATCCGCGCCTCCGCCCCATCTCCCCCTCTTCATTGGGCCTCCTCTTTTTTCACAACCTGGACGGGCTGGCCGTCGCGGGCTTTTTGCAGCCCCTCGACGATGATGCGCTCGCCCGGGGCGACGCCTTTGCGCACGACGCGCCAGGGGCCGTCAGTCTCGCCCAGCTGCACGACGCGGTAGGCCGCCTTGCCCTCGCGGGTGACGACGATCACGATCGGGGTTCCCTGCACGTCGGAGACCGCCCGCTGCGGGACGACGGTGGCATCTTTGAGGAGGTCGATCTGCGTCCGCACACGGCAGAAAAGGCCCGGGCGCAGGCGGTTGCCAGGGTTGGCGAAGAGGGCGTAGACACGGATCGAGCCGGTGGAGGGATCGACACTGCGGTCGGCAAATTCGAACTTCCCCTTTTTCGGGTAGACCCAACCATCGGCCAGGATGAGCTGCAATTCGCCCTCCAGCTTGCGCCCCAGCTCGGCCTGCTTCTGGCGGCGAATGAATCCGAGGTATTCCTGCTCGGTGAGGGTGAACTCGGCCTTGATCGGATCGACGGTGGAAACAGTGGTCAGGAGAGTGGTGCCCGTGGTGGAGGGGCCGACCAGGTCGCCCACCTGGGCCGTGGCGGCTCCGGCGATGCCGCTAACGGGGGCGGTGATGCGGGAGAACTCGACGTTGAGCCGGGCCGTCTCCACCGCCGCCTGCTGGGCCCGAACATCGGCCTTGGCGGTGCCGTGATTAGCCTGCGCGGTATCGCGCTCCTGGGCGCTGACGACGCCGGTGCGGTAAAGGGCGACGGAGCGGACGTAGTTAGCGCAGTTGAGCTTTTCCGTGGCCTCGGCGCGGGCCAAGTCGCCGCAGGCTTGGTTAAGGGCGGCTTCGAGCGGGCGCGGGTCGATGGTAAAGAGGAGCTGGCCCTCCGTGACGTAGGAGCCCTCGTTGTAGTTCCGCGCGATGAGGTAGCCGTTGACGCGCGCCCGGACCTGGCTGTTGACGAGGCCGTTGAGGGTGCCGATCCAGTCTTGGTAAACCGGCACATCTCGCAGCCCCACCGAGATCACGCGCACTTCGGGCGCACCGGGGGCGTCAGGGGTCCCGGCCTTTCGGCAGCCACAGAGGCCGCCCAGGCAGAGAACCGCCCAGCAATACCACAGGAAGGGACGCACGAGGGGCATACCTCCATATCGCTCCCCGAGGTTTGCAGGCCTTCTAAAAGCGTGCGAGGCTACGTGGCCGGGGTGATTTTGATGGTGATCTCCGGCTTGGCGGAGGGTTCCTTCAAGCTGATCCCGATGCGGCGGACTTTCCCGGCCCGGGCGGGGTTTTTGAGCAGTTCGTCGGTGACGGTGAAGGCCGCGCCATGGGCATCGATTTCCGCCCGAAGGCTCTGGGCCCCCTTGGTGATGATCCAGACGCCGGGGGCTGCCTCCCGGGCTTCGCCGTAGGTGATGAGCGAGGTGGCAAAGGGCTCCGGAGCGGAAAATTCGGCGCGGTCGGTGACGGTGACGGACGCCCCCTCGCCGCGCACGTAGTCGAACCTGCGGGTGAGGTTCTTAAGAGAGGCGACGGCGTAGCCTTGGATGAGGTCGAGGACAAGGCTGTCGCGCTGGTCGGAGAATTCCTTGGCGACCACGGCGGCTTTGTAGGATGCCCCGGGGCCCTGCGACTGCCCGGCAACGATGGGGACGTCATGGCCATAGGAGTTGAGCACCTGGTTTTCAAACCGCTGGGGCCCGAAGGTGGTGGCGTCGTAGACGGTGCCGCCCGCGTCGACGATGACCGGCTGGCCGCCGACGGCGACGACGTAGGAGCCGAGGTCGAGATGGGCGTGGCCGACGCCGTTGTGGCCCCCCTTCAAGGCAAGGCTCAGGCCGGATTTACCCGCCGGGGGCCGGGCGACGAGCACCTGGGCCTCTTCGAACCAATCGCGCTGGCCGCCGGATTTCGTGGATGCCCCGCCTTTGTCAAAGGGCGCGGCAGCTTTGGGGTCGAAGGAAAGATTGACCGCGTAGGCGTAGAGGAAGGCGCTGTACATGTCGCCCATGGAGAGGGTCCGGGGAGCCAGGGCGCCGAGGCCGTAACGAACGCCAATGACGTGGAGCAGCCAGGGGTTGGGCTTGTCGTCGAAGGGGCAGTCGGCAAAGGACGGGATATAGCCGCCCGCCATTTCCAGACGGCGCGGGTACTGGGCCACGGCGCGGGCGCTTTCGCTGGCGTAGAGGTTCACTTTGCCGTGCGTGGCGGCGAGCACGGTTTCCGCCAAAAGAACGTAGTGGCCGAAGCCGTATTTCCAATAACCGAGGCCCTCGGTGCAGTAGCCGTCGTGGAAGTTGCCAAGGTAGAAGCCAAGCTCCTTCTCAGCGGCGGCAATCAGTTCGGCCCGTTCCTGCGCGTTGTCGTCCAGGGCGAGAGCTGAGCCGACGATGCCGCCATGCACCACGGCGTTCCAGTTGTTGGCGTCGTAACTCCACCATTCCGGCTTTTTCTGGCCGTGAACCTGCTCCAGGTAGGTGGCCGTGACGCGCCGGTGGACTTCGTCCCGCACGAGCTTGTTGGTGGACGCGCTGAGTTTTTCCCCGGCGATGGTGACGGCGGCGGCGAGGTTCCAGGAGGTCATGGCCGACCCCAGATCGTTGCCCCGGGTGTACTTGGCATGCGCGGGGAGAACCCAGCTCGGCTCGGCACAAATGGCGGCGATTTCCCGCTCGATGGCCGGGAGAAAGCGGCCGCTGTTCTCCATCCCCTCGGCCAGGATGAGCGTGATCATGCGGAAGCGGCGGCGGTCTATGGCTCCGTCGACTTTCCGGTCAATGGTGCGGGCGCTTTCGGCGTAGGCTTGCTCGGTGATTTCAGGCGGCGGCTCGTTCATGAACCGCTCGGCCATGGGGATGTTTTTTTGGAAAACCGGGTCGGATTTCAGAGCATCCCAAACGGCGCGGTTGCTGAACTTCGGCCCCAGGCCATGCGCCACGGGATCGAGGCTGGCGGCGATTTCCCTCACTCGGGCCACGCCCGGAGGCGGGAGATTCGGCACAGGCGGCGGCGTGGCGGCCCCGCTCGATGCCGCCGCCGGGGGCACGATGAGGCCGGGGGCTGCGGACGCGGACGAGCCAGTAACAGACGGCATCATGGAAAAGTCGTCGAAATCAGCCAAGCACGCCCGCTTGGAGAAGCAATGAACGGCCAAGGTCGCGTAGGCCGCGCCCGCCGGGGTTTGGAACGGGAAGGTGTACTCCTTCCAGTCTTTGGCGTTGGGGACGATTTGCGTCATTACCGGGGCCGGGGTTTGGATCACTTTCCGGTCAGCGTCGTAAAATTGAATCCACACCCCCACGCCGCTTTCCTCCACCGCCCGCGCCCAGAAGTGGAGCTGGTATTTCGCCCCCGCATCCACGACCACCTTGCCGCTCTGGAGCCAGGAACCGGGCCCCGTAGCCTCCTGCCGCACCCGCAGGCCCAGCGAGCCGCTGTGCGCGGCTTCGGCAACGGCCTGGCTCAGCTTTGCAGCGGCGTCCTCGGGCGAAGTCACCCACCCCTGGATGCCCTGCTCGAAGCCCGGGTTGTTGAAAGGCAGCGTTGAAACCGGAGCCGCCGCAGCGACAGGCGGAATAATGGAAAAGTCATCGAAATCAGCCAGGCACGCCCGCTTGGAGAAGCAATGAACGGCCAAGGTGGCGTAGGCAGCACCCGCCGGGGTTTGGAACGGGAAGGTGTACTCCTTCCAGTCCTTGGCGTTGGGGACGATTTGCGTCATTACCGGGGCCGAGGTTTGGATCACTTTCCGCTCGGCGTCGTAGAACTGAATCCACACCCCCACGCCGCTTTCCTCCACCGCCCGCGCCCAGAAGTGGAGCTGGTATTTCGCCCCGGCATCCACGGCCACCTTGCCGCTCTGGAGCCAGGAACCGGGCCCCGTAGCCTCCTGCCGCACCCGCAGGCCCAGCGAGCCGCTATGGGCCGCTTCGGCAACGGCCTGGCTCAGCTTTGCAGCGGCGTCTTCGGGCGAAGTCACCCAGCCCTGGATGCCCTGCTCGAAGCCCGGGTTGGCCACCTCCTGCTGCGCAAAAGCCACCGGCGGAACGAATACCGCCGCCGCGATGATGGGGACCAAAGAACGATAAACCTGGCGAAAGAAAGGGGGGAACATGGCGGCAAGTCTACGGAAAGAGCCGGGGCCAACAATCCGCGCGAAATTCTAGCTATAGAATCATCCCAAGCCCTCTTATAATTACATCAGCCGCACAAAATCGCGCAGGAATTGCAGCCAGATGAAAAGCATCCCGCGCCAGGAATAACGGACCATCTCCTCGTCCACCGGCAAGAGGAGCCCGGCGGCCAGGTTGTGCGCGATCTGCTGCTCCATGTCGCGCTGCAATTCAAGCTGGATGGTATCCGGGTCGGACGCGGCAATCATCCCGGGGGTGACTCCCTCACGGGTCAGGAACTCCCGGTGCGAAGCGAGAATCTCCAATACGCTGCGGTCGCCCCGGAGCCGGTTGGTGCGGAACTTCGGGGCGAATTTCATCGAGTAGGAAAACGGGTAATTCCACGTCGTCCACGTCTCGCCGCACGGGCCGCGGGAGGAGACGCTCAGGAAATAAAACGCGATATCGTCCTGGTCCACGAGGCAGATGGAGGCCTGCAAACGCTCGTCGCCTTTGTAGAAAAGCCGGAAAAATTGCCGGTGATCGCCCCAGTCCCACCCGGCGTCATCGACCGACTCGAAGCCCTCCTCCTCCATCTCCTCGGTCAGCTCGGAGAGGTCCGGGAAGATCTCACGCGAAGGCGGAAATTGATGGCGCAGCGGCTTGATCCGGGGCAGCCGGGCGCGGCGCACACGGGTCAGGATCTCCAGCCACGGCAACATCAGCCAGCTCGCCACGAAGCACGCCCCCACCTGCCAGCGGCCCGTGCCCAGATAGCCGATCAAAAACGAGGTCCCAAGGATGGCGAACGAGCCAAGTTTGCGCAAGACCGGGTGAGAAAAGCTCCGCAAGCCCATGCTTAAAAGGGCAGCCGCGGCAATAAGTAACAAGTTGGATATCAAGAAGGCCTCTCCGGTTTCCCTATTAGAGAAAGGGAAATCCCGAGAAAATCCAGCAGAACTTAACGGAAAGCCTCACATATTTTGCACCAAAAATGGCCAATTTGTGGGGTGGAGGCAGCAATTCAGGGGTTGCCTAAGGGACAAATTCCATGGAGACTCTCCAACTCACATGACCGACGAAGCGCTCAAATCCGAACTGGAAAAACGGGGCATCTTTGTAACCTCGCTTGAAGATTTGTACAACTGGGGACGTAAAAATTCCCTCTGGCCAATGCAATTCGGTCTCGCGTGCTGCGCCATCGAGATGATCGCCGCCGCCGCCGCGCGCTTCGATATGGCCCGTTTTGGCGCCGAGGTTTTCCGCCCGTCGCCCCGCCAGGCCGATCTAATGCTCGTCGCGGGCACGGTGACCAAGAAAATGGCTCCCCTGGTCGTCCGGCTCTACAACCAGATGCCCGAGCCGAAGTACGTCATCGCCATGGGCGCGTGCGCCATCTCCGGCGGCCCCTTTAAGGAAGGCTACAACGTGCTCAAGGGAATCGACCGCTACATTCCCGTAGATGTTTACATTCCCGGATGTCCCCCCCGCCCCGAGGCGCTCCTGGAGGGCCTCATTACGCTGCAAAAGAAGATCGAAAAGCAGCGCCTTTTTGGAAAGACCCTTCCCCGGCACGCCGATCCCGAAGCCCCGACGTCCTACCCGGTTCCCGCCTACGGCCCCCACGACCTGGAACCCGCCTATAATCCCAAGGTCTTCTGTCCGCCCTGTCCCAACACCCGCGAATGAGCACCCTAACTCCCGATAACATCATTTCGCGAATCGCCTCCGCCCTTCCCAACGCGCGAGTCGAACTCGTCAACAACCCAAGTCCCTCGGCCCAGCACGCGCTCCTCGTCCACCGCGACGACGCGCTGCAAGTCGCCGAATTCCTCCGCGACGATCCCGAGCTGCTCCTCGACTACGCCTCCGACGTGAGCGGCGTCGATTACCCGGAGTACCTGGAGGCCGTCTACCACCTCTACTCGATCCGCCGCAAAACCGGCCCCATCACGCTGAAACTGCGCACCGGCAACCGCACCGACGACGCCCGCGTCCCCTCGCTGACCCCGGTGTGGAAAAGCGCCGAATTCCAGGAGCGCGAGGCCTACGACCTCCTCGGTATCCGCTTCGAAGGCCACCCCGATCTGCGCCGTCTCCTGATGTGGGACGAGTTCGAGGACCATCCTCTTCGCAAAGATTACGTAGCCCCAGAGGACTACGAATACGAACCGACGCCCCACGGCGCCGTCGCCCAGAAAGCCACCGCCGCCAGGGCTCAATAACCATCATGAGTTCGCAAACTTTCTTCTCCACTTCGGTCGGGGCGGGGGCAACGACCCTCGACGTCTCGCTCGGGCCGCAACACCCCTCCACGCACGGCGTTTTCCGCATGAACGTGCGCTTGGACGGCGAAACCGTTGTCGCGCTCCAGCCGGTCTTCGGCTACCTTCACCGCAATCACGAAAAAATCGCCGAAGGCAATAGCTGGCTGGCCTCGATGCCCTACACCGATCGGCTCGACTACATCTGCTCCGGCACGAACAACTGGGCCTACGCCCGGGCCGTCGAAGTCCTCGCGGGCATCGAAGTGCCGGAACGCGCCGAGTACCTCCGCGTGATCGTCGGCGAGCTGACCCGTTTGCAGAATCACACCGCGTTTCTCGGCTTCATGCTGGGCGACCTGGGCGGCTGGGGCAGCGCGCTGATGTACGGCTTCCGCGAACGCGAAAAGATCCTCAATTTCTTCGAAGAGCTGACCGGCGCGCGCATGATGCTTAATTACATGCGCTTTGGCGGCGTCCGTTGCGACGCCCCGGCGGGCTGGCTCGGGCGCGTGAAAGAGTACCTGGCCACCTACCCGGCGTTCCTCGACGAAATGGAGAAATTCCTCGTCGGCAACGAAATCCTCCTTTCCCGTCTCCAGGGCGTCGGCGTGCTGAGCGCCGAGCGGGCCATCAACGCCGGCCTTTCCGGGCCCGTGCTGCGCGCCTCGGGCGTCGATTACGACATCCGCAAAGTGGACGGCTACGGCGTTTACCCGAAGCTGAAATTCCGCGTGCCGCGCGGCGAGGTTGGCGACTGTTACGACCGCTTCATGCTCCGCATCCTGGAAGCGCGCGAAACGCTAAAGATCCTCTCGCAAGCGCTCGAACAAATCCCCGAGGGGCCGATCCAGAACCCGGCGGTGAAAAACCGCATGTTCAAACCGGCGGCGGGCGAAGCCTACGGGCGCATCGAATGCCCCAAGGGCGAACTCGGCTTCCACCTCGTGAGCGACGGCACGGAAAAGCCCTACCGTTACCACGTCCGGCCCCCCAGCCTCATCAACCTGACGCTCCTCGAAGAAATGTGCCTGGGCTCGAAGATCGCCGACGTGATCGTCATCCTGGGCTCCATCGACATCGTTCTGGGCGAAGTAGACCGCTAAATTTCAATGAACTTACCCGGCATCGGCATCATTCAAGGCATGTGGGTTTCTGCCATCAACCTGTTTGGCAGCTACTTTGACCGCAAGCACGAAAAGCGCCTCATTACGGAGCAATACCCGGAGGAACGGCCCACGCTAGTCGAGGCCTCGCGCAGCTTCCCGTTCCTCGTATTCGACGGCAACGATCCCGAAAAAGGGATGCGCTGCGTGGCGTGCAAGATCTGCGAAAAGGAATGCCCTCCCCAGTGCATCTTTATCGAGCAGGACCGCGACGCCAACGGCAAGCCGATCCGGCGGCCCAAGGTTTTCAACATCGACATCTCCGTCTGCATGAGCTGCCAGATCTGCGTGGAATCGTGCCCGTTCGAGTCGATCCGCATGGACAACATCTACGAAAAGAGCGCCTATGACCGCTTCCAGCCGCTGGTGCTGACGAAGGCCGAGCTGCTCAAGTCCAACGAGTACTACCACAGCATCCACCCCACCGAAGCGGCCGAAACCGACGCCCGCATCGAGGCGTCCCGCAAGAAAAAGGAAGCCGCAGCAAAGGCCGCAGCCGCCAAGGTCGCCGCGGCAAAGGAGGCCGCCGCCAAAGCCGCCGCTGAAAAAGCCGCCGCGCCCCAGCCGGAGGCTCCCGCGCCTCAGCCGGAAACCAAACCCTCTCAACCGGAGTAAAACCACACCGTGAACGACTTCTTTAAACTCATCTGGGATTACGTGCTCCAGTTCCTGGGGCTGTTCCTGAAAAACTGGGACGCCATCCCGACCGAAACGATGCGGCTCCTGCGGGAGTTCCTCGCCAAGCTCGGCGCGCTCGTCGGCTTTACCACGCCTCAGTGGATCATCGACGCCATTTGCGCACTGGTCGCCATCGTCGCCATCATCGCCGTCTTCATGATCATGTTCGCGCTGATGTCGGTATTCGAGCGCAAGATCCTCGCCCGCGCCCAGAACCGCTACGGCCCGAACCGCGTGGGCCCGTGGGGCCTCTTTCAGCCGGTCGCCGACGGCATCAAGATGCTGACCAAGGAGGACCTCGTGCCCCGAGCCGCCGATCAGATCGTCCATCTCCTTGCGCCCGTCATGATGGTCGCCCCGGCCCTCATGCTCCCGGCCATTCTGCCCTACGGCCATGGGATGACGGCCATCAACCTTTCCTCCGGCATCCTCTACTTCTTCGCCCTCAGCGCCGGGACGGAACTGGCCGTGTTCATGGCCGGGTGGTCGAGCAATAACAAATATTCCGTGATGGGAGCCATGCGCGCCATCGCCCAGATGATCAGCTACGAACTGCCGCTGGTCATGGCGGCAATCGTCGCCGCCTTCGCCGCCGGAACGCTCTCACCGGACGGTATCGTGCAGGCGCAAAGCGGGTACACCGCTGGGTTCCTCCCCAATTGGTACATCTGCACGCCATGGGGCTTCGCCGCCGGGGCGCTCTTCTATATCGGAGCGCTCGCCGAAGCCAACCGCTGCCCGTTCGACTTGCCCGAGGGCGAATCGGAACTCGTCGCGGGACATCTTACGGAGTATTCCGGGTTTAAATACGCCATCTTCTTCATGGCGGAATACGTCGGCATGTTCGCCATCGTCGGGATGTTCGTGACGCTCTTTTTGGGCGGCTACAATGCGCCGTTCCCGTTCCTGGAGTGGATCCCCTCCTATGTCTGGTTCTTCACGAAGATCGCGGCCATCGCCTTCTCATTCGTCTGGGTGCGCGCCACCCTGCCCCGCATGCGCATCGACCACATGATGCAGTTCGCCTGGAAATTCATGCTGCCGATGAGCTTCGCCGCGCTGCTCGCGCTGGCCGCCTGGCACTACGCCGGACGCAACGCACTCGGCTGGGGCCTCTCCGCCGTGCTCGTCGCCGCACCGTATCTTCTGCTGGGCCGGTTCTGCTTTGGCAACCGGCATTCGCCCACCAACCGCCGTTACTATTTCTCCGAATAGCCCATGCACGACCTTCTTCAACGCTTCCTCTCGCTGCCCTGGGACCAGCTTCCCCAGTGGCTCTTCCTCATCCCGGCGGGCATCATGCTGCTCGCCGCCGCCGGAGCCGTGGTGTTCCGCAACTTGATCCACTGCGCGCTCTGGCTCGTCCTGAGCTTCGCCGCGCTCGGGGTGCTCTACATGGCGCTCGGCGCGGAGTTCGTCGGGTTTGTCCAGCTGCTCGTCTACGTCGGCGCGGTCTCCATGCTGGTGATCTTCGCCATCCTGCTGACGCCCTCGGATGAAGTCAGCGCGAGCAACAATCCGCTCGTTCACTTCAAGCTTTCCAGCGCCGTCAACGCCGTGATCGGTGTGGCCGTTACCGGGCTCGTCCTGGTCGGCCTGCTCGCCGCGATCTTCTTCAGCCCGCGCGCGGGTGGCGTCACGCTCCCGGCGGTTGCCCCCACGCTGCCGGTCGCCAAGATCGGCGAAAATCTCTTGTCCCACACACTGCTACCGCTTCAAGCCGTGGCCGTACTGCTCACCGCCGCGATGATCGGCGCCGCGCTTCTCGCCAAGGAGGATAAACGCTCATGATTCAAACCACACCCATGTTGCAAATCCTGCTCGCCATTTCGGCCGTGCTCTTTTGCTTCGGCCTGCTCGCGACGCTGACCCGCCGCAACGCGATCCTGGTCCTGATCGGCATCGAGCTGATGCTCGGCGCGGGCAACCTCAATTTCATCGCGTTCTGGAAATTCAGCGCGAACCCGGAAGCGCTTACCGGCGTGATGTTCGCGATCTTTTCCATCGCCATCGCCGCCGCCGAAGCCGCCGTGGGGCTCGCGATTGTGATCCAGGTCCACCGCCGTCTGCACAGCGTGGACGTTAACCAAGCCACTCAACTGAAAGGCTAGCCCCACTCTCATGGACTTTCTTCTTATCGCGCTCATCCCGCTATTGCCACTCGTGGCGGCGGGCCTCACGGCGCTCTTGAAACGGGAACAGAAAGCGCTCTCGGCCACGCTGGTGATCGGGGCGCAAACGGTTGCTTGCGTGCTGAGCCTCTGGGCGCTGTTGCTGGCAATGTGCGCGGACAATGGCGAACCGGGGTTGATTCACGAATTTGTCAACTTCCCCTGGCTCACCTTCGGCCATGAAACGCTGAAGCTCGGCTTGCTCGTCGATCCATTGAGCGGCGTCATGGGCGCGATGGTCGCCTTTGTCGCGCTCCTCATCTTCATCTACAGCCACGGCTACATGAAGGAGGACCGCAACTACACGCGCTTCTACACCTTCCTGGGCCTCTTCTCCGGCGCGATGCTCGGCGTGGTCTATTCCAACAGCCTGCTGCTCACTTTTGTTTGCTGGGAATTGGTCGGCCTCGCTTCGTATCTCTTGATCGGCTTCTGGTTTTTCAAACCGTCCGCCGCCGCCGCCGCAAAGAAGGCCTTCCTCACCACGCGCGTCGGTGACATGGGGCTTATGATTGGCATGTTCTGGCTCTACAAAGCCGCCGGGACGCTCCTTTTCTACGACAACGGCGCGGGCTGCCTCGAACAAGCCGCGCTCGCCACGATGGCCAAGACGCTCGTCGGTGGCCTCGCACTCTCCAACATCATCGCGCTCCTGATTTTCTGCGGAGCCGCTGGCAAATCGGGCCAATTTCCGCTCCACGTCTGGCTTCCCGACGCGATGGAAGGCCCCACGCCCGTCAGCGCCTTGATCCATGCCGCGACGATGGTGGCCGCCGGGGTTTACCTCGTCGCCCGCGTCTTCCCGATCTTCGCCGCCACCGGCACGCACTCCATTTCGCTGATCGTCGTGGCAAGCGTCGGCGCTTTCACCGCGCTCTTTGCCGCGCTCATCGCCGTGGCGCAGAATGACATCAAGCGCATCCTGGCTTACTCGACCGTTTCTCAGCTCGGCTTCATGATGCTGGCCGCAGGCGTCGGCCACCCGGGCGTGGCGATGCTCCACCTTATTGCCCACGCCTTCTTCAAGGCCCTCCTCTTCATGGGCGCGGGTTCCGTGATCCACGGCGTGCATGACGAACAGGACATCCGCGAGATGGGAGGCCTGCGCCGGTTCATGCCGGTGACATTCGTGACCTACTCCATCGGCATGCTGGCCCTGGCCGGGTTCCCGGTTCTCTTCTCCGGCTTCTGGAGCAAGGACGCCATCCTGCACGCGGCGCACCTCTGGCCGGTTTCGCAATTGCCCTTCTACATGGCGACCGCCGCCGCGTTCCTGACGGCCTTCTACATGACGCGTCAGATGGCCTATGTTTTCTTTGGCCAATACCGCGGCCATGCCCACCCGCATGAAAGCCCGGCGGTGATGACCCTCCCGCTCGTCATCCTGGCCGCCGCCGCGATTTTGATGTCCCTGCCTGCCACTCCGGCGTGGCCTGCGTTTGAGGAATTTCTCAAGGGCGAGGCGGCTCACTTCTCGCTGGAAGGCCTCACCGAACCCGGCTTCCTGCAAATCGCCCTGACCTCGACAGCCATTGTCTTCCTCGGCATCGGGCTGGGCTGGCTGATCTACGGGCGCAAGCCGCTGGGCGCTGTCGATCCGATTCAGACCGCCGCCGCCCCGGCCTTCCGCGCGCTGGCCAACCGCCTCTACATTGACGAAATCTACGACGCAACCGTCATCCGCGCGCTGCACGGATTCGGCAGCCTCGCCGCCTGGATCGACCGACAGATTCTCGCGGGCATCGTCTCCGCCGTCGCCGCATTGTCGTTCTTCGTCTCGGCCGTCAGCAACGGCATCGACCGTTTCGTCATCAACTTCGGGTTCGACAACTCCTGCAATGCCCTGCGCGAATACGGCGGCGCGGCGGCATCGTGCGAAGGGGGACGGGTGCAGGGTTACCTGCGCTTGATCGCTCTCGGAACCGTCATTCTCCTCGCCGTCATTGGATGGCTTTTAGTGTAGCACTGGCATGAGCAATTCCCTTACTCTCCTCACGTTCATTCCTCTCATCGGCGCCATCTGGGCCGCTCTGCTCCCGTCCAAGAGCACCGGCCAGCTGCGCTTCGCCGGGCTCTTTACCACGCTCGTCGCGCTCGCCCTGACGCTCTCGCTGGCGTTCCAATACGACCGCGCCGCGGGCGGCCTGCAATTCGCCGAGCGTTATGAGTGGATTCCCTCGCTTCACATCGAGTACTACCTCGCCGCCGACGGCCTCAGCCTCGTGCTGCTGGTCCTCACAGCTCTGGTCACACCGTTCTCGCTGCTGGCTTTCGGCAAGGGCCTCTCCAAGCTGGCGGTCGTCCTCGTGCTGCTCTTGGAAACGACGCTCTTCGGCACGTTCACCGCGCTGAACTTCGTCCACTGGTTCTTCTTCTACGAGCTGAGCCTCGTGCCCGCCTTCTTCCTGATCCGCCTCGGCGGCACCCCAAAGGCGACAGCGGCCGCCACGCAGTTCTTCATCTACACACTCTTCGCGGGCTTCGCGATGCTGCTCGGCTTCCTGGCAATCTACCAGGCGACCCACACCTTCGATCTCACCGAGCTTGCCGCCCTTGCCCGGCAGGAGAAGCTCGGCCACGCGCTCAGCGCCGCCTTCCCGGCCTTCTCCGGCTGGATCAGCGGCGCGGTCTTCCTCGGCATCCTGGTCGGCCTCGGCGTGAAAGTGCCGGTCGTCCCGCTCCACACGTGGTTGCCCAACGCTTATACCGAGGCCCCCGCGCCCGTTTCGATGCTGCTCACCGGGCTCCTCTCCAAAATGGGCGTCTACGGTTTCCTGCGGCTGCTCTACCCACTATTCCCAGGCCTGATGTTCCACTGGCAGGTGCCGCTCCTGGCGCTGGCAGTCGTCACCATCGTCTTCTCCGCGCTGGCCGCCCTGGCGCAGCGGGACCTGAAACGGATCGTCGCCTACTCCTCGGTGAACCACCTCGGCTACTGCCTACTGGGCCTCTTCGCCGTGGCCGCCGCGACCCATGCCGACACCGTCAACCGCGCCGCCGCGATGAACGGCGTGATTCTCCAAATCTTTAACCACGGCCTCACCGCCTCCGCCCTCTTCTGCTTCATCGGCTTCATCGAAAAACGGAGCGGCGGGCTTCGCGGCCTGAACGACTTCGGCGGCCTGCGCGAGGTCGCCCCGGTGTTCGCGGGCCTGATGGGGATCGCCATTTTCTCCTCGCTCGGTCTGCCGGGCTTGAACGGATTCGTGGGCGAGTTCCTCATCTTCAAGGGCTCCTTCGCCATCGCCCCGGGCGCGACAGCACTCGCGGCCATCGGCCTATTCGTCACGGCTGTGTTCCTCCTGACCTTGATTCAGCGCGTCTTCGCGGGACCGCTCGCGGAGCGCTGGAAGGCATTTCCCGACCTTTCGACCGGCGAACGCCTCACCGTCATCCCCGCCATCGCGCTGATGTTCGTGCTCGGCATTTACCCGCAGCTCCTCATCGGGCTCTTTAACCCCACGGTCCTTAAACTGATTTTCTAGAATGACCGCCTCCTATCTTCTTACCGCAACGATCGTCTCCGCCTTCGCGGGCGTACTCCTCATCCTCCTGCTCCCGATGCGCTGGGGCGGGGCCGCCAAATGGATTGCGTTTCTCTCGGCCGTGACCGGGTTTGGCTTCGCCGCCGCCGCCTTCCGCGCTTATGACATGAGCGCCGGGGCGCTGCCGCTGCAATTCGGCGTGGACGTTCCCTGGGTCGAAAGCCTCGGCATCCACTTTGCCACCGGGGCCGATGGCGTCAGCCTCGTGTTGCTGCTCTTGACGGGCATCATCGCAATTACCGGCGTCCTTTTTTCATGGAACGTCACCCGGCAGCCGCGTGCGTTCTTCGCGCTCTTCCTGACAATCATCGGCGGCTCCTACGGCGTCTTCCAGAGCCTGGATCTCTTCCTGCTTTTCGTCTGCTACGAAGTCGTGATCATCCCGAAATACTTCCTCATCTCCAACTGGGGATCGACGAACCGGGAATACGGTGCCATGAAGCTCACGATTTACTCCGTGGCGGGCTCGGCGCTCGTGCTGCTCGGGCTGATCGGCGTTTACATTCTCGCGCCTGGCCGGACGCTCAACCTGGTCGCGCTCTCGCAGTATCCCTTCCCAGTCGCCTTCCAGCTCTGGGCCTTCCCGGTAATGTTCATCGGCTTCGGCGTACTGGCGGGTCTCTGGCCCTTCCACACGTGGGCCCCCACCGGCCACGTCGCCGCTCCGACGGCCGTTTCCATGCTGCTCGCGGGCGTGGTCATGAAGCTCGGCTCCTACGGCGCGCTGCGGGTGGCCATGACGCTTTTCCCGCAGGGCCTCGAATATTGGCGGATGCCGCTGGCCATCCTCGCCACCATCGGCCTGCTTTACGGCGCGTTGGTCGCCCTGGCTCAGCGCGATCTCAAATTCGTCGTCGGCTATTCGTCGATCAACCACATGGGCTTCGTGCTCCTGGGTCTCTTAACCTTGAACAGCCTGGGCCTGAGCGGGGCGGTGTTGCAGATGTTCTCGCACGGCATCATCGGCGGGCTGCTCTTCGCCGTCGTGGGCCGGATGATTTACGACCGCACCCACACGCGCGAAATCAGCGTGCTCGGCACGATGGGCCTTGCCAAGTCGCTCCCGTTCGCCGCGCTGACCTTCACCGTGGCCTCGGCGGCTTCGATGGGCCTGCCCGGATTTAGCGGATTCATTGCCGAATTGCAAATCCTGCTCGGGACGTGGAAAGCCTTCCCGGTGCTCTTGATTTTCACCATGCTCGGCGTGGGCATCACCGTGGCCTTCACGCTGCGCGCCTTGCAGAAGAGCTTCTTCCCGGCACTGATTTCCGGCGAAACCGCCCCTGCCCCGGCTCCGGAACCTCACGAACCGCTGCCGCCCATTACCTTCCCCGAACGCCTGGGAGCCGTGATCCTGATGGCCGCAACGATCGGCGTCGGCCTCTTCCCGAAGGTTCTCATTGATCCCATTCTGCACAGTTTCGAAAGCTCTCAATCCATGATGCATCACTTGATCCAGGGGGTTGCCCGATGAACACGCTTCTTTTTAACCTGCTCACGCCCGAGCTGATCCTGGCCGACGCCGCGCTGGTGGTGCTCATCGCCGGTCTGATTCCCTTCACCTCGTCCCACCGGGGGATGATCCTGAGCCTGACGCTCCTCGGCGGCCTCCTCTCCGGGGCCTGGATCCTCACGCACCCGGCCAACTACAGCCTCTTCGGCGGCATGGTCGTGCTCGACCCGCTCACGCAGCTGGCCAAGGTCGCCGTTCTCGCGCTGAGCCTCATCGCCTGCGTCTTCGCCTACGGGTCCACCGTGAAAGAGCATTTCGCGGAATACCTGGCGCTCATCCTCTTCTCCACGATCGGCATGATGCTGCTCGTGGGCACGGAGGATTTGCTAATGATCTTCATCGGCCTGGAGCTGACGAGCATCCCGCTCTACCTCCTCACCGGTTACCTGAAAAAAAGCAGCACCTCGGCCGAGGCTGCGCTGAAATACTTCATGGTGGGAGGCGTTTCCGCGGCATTCCTGCTCTTTGGCCTGAGCCTCATCTATGGCGTCACGGGCGTTACTTCGCTGCGCGAGCTGGCCGCAATCACCCGCACGACCGGAACCGATCCGCTCCTGCTGGCGGGCATCGTAATGGCACTGGCCGGGTTCGGTTTCAAGGTCGCCGCCGTCCCCTTCCATCTCTGGGCTCCGGACGTTTACGAAGGCGCGCCGACCTCTTCCGCCGCGCTGATCGCTTCCGGCTCCAAGGTGGCCGGGTTCCTGATCCTGGCCAAGTTCCTGACCTTCGGCCTCGCCAAGACCAGCGGCAGCGCCGCCTGGGACTTGATGCAAGCGGGCTGGTTGCCGCTGCTGGCGTTGATCGCGGCTGCTTCGGTCGTCATCGGCAACCTTGCCGCGCTCAGTCAGCGCAACGTAAAGCGCATTCTGGCTTATTCGGCCATTGCGCAATCCGGCTACATGCTCCTGGGCCTCACCGCTGCAAATGCGAACGGCGTGGCTTCGGTGCTTTTCTATGTGATCGTGTATGCGGCGACCACGCTGGGCGCTTTCGGCGTCGTGGCGATTGTGGAACAGCGCCGGGGCGGCTCGGATCTCGACCATTTCGACGGCCTGCACCGGACTTCGCCGGGCCTCGCGCTCTGCATGGGGATCTTCATGATTTCGCTCGCGGGAATTCCGCCGCTGGCCGGGTTCTTCGGCAAGTTCTACCTCTTCTCGGGGGCGCTCGGGTCGGTGGCCTCGGTCCATGACGGCTCGTTTGGCCTGCTCTGGCTCTTGATCGTGGCCATCGTGTTCAACGCCGTGTCGCTTTACTATTACGTGATTGTTTTGAAGCACGTCTTTGTGGCTCCGGCGGATGACGCGCCTGCCCATGACCGTGCCTGCCACTGCGGCGTCTCGGCTTTCGTCGGGTTGCTCGCCTTGGCGGTGGTCGCTCTCGGCCTTTATCCCAACGCTCTCTTGAATCCGATCCAAAACGCGATCCGCTCCGCCGTGGCGAACCCGGCGAAGGCGCTCGTGGCTCAACCCTAAAGCTCGCTCATGTCTTACGATTACCTGCTTTTAACGCTCTTTCTGGTCATCGCGGTGGTGTTCCCGTTCATGCCGCTCGCGATGGCGTGGATCTGGTGCCGCATTTTCTACCCGCCAAAGCCGGGCGAGGACAAAGGCGCCATCTACGAATGCGGTCTGGTGAGCCAGGGCCCGGCGCATGTTCGCTTCCAGGCCCACTACTACCTCTACGCGCTGGTGTTCCTGGTGTTCGACGTGGAGACGGTATTCCTGATGCCGTTCGCGGCGATGGGGCTCGTGAATATCTCCGTCGGCAGCTTCGGCGCGATCCTGCTCTTTCTCTTCCTGCTCATCGAAGGCCTTGTCTGGGCCTGGGCGAAGGGGATTCTGGAGTGGAAGTAATTTAAATCTCACGCAAAGACGCAAAGGCGCAAAGGGATCTATCGTTCCTTGCGCCTTTTGTCGTTAAGATAGGGCCGCGCATCACCACAGCGGCGTGCGTAAGCCGCTGCAGCGAGCGGTAGCGCGAAATGGATCAAACGTCACGTTTGTCGAGTTCCCAGAGGGCGTGGGTCACGGCCTGGATTTCCTCGGCGTAGTGCGAGGCAGAGAGCGTCAGGCGCAGGCGGGCGGTGCCGCGCGCAACGGTCGGGTAACGGATCGCAGGGACGAAGAACCCAGCGTCGTAGAACATCCGCGAGGCGGCCAGCGCGGCGGTTTCGTCGCCGATCATGACGGGGACGATGGCGCTCTGGAGGCGGTCGGGCGTGAGGCCGGGAGGGAGCCCGGCAGCAAGCACCTTGAGGTTGTCCCAAAGCTGATGGCGGCGCGTTTCACCGGCTGGGCTGTCGAGGAAATTAATGGCGGCGGTGGCGGCGGCGGCAAGGGCCGGGGGCGGCGCGGTGGAGTAGACAAAGGAGCGGGCCCGGTTGATGAGCCATTCGATGAGCGCCTGTTTGCCCACGATGTAGCCGCCTGCGACGCCGACGGCTTTGCTGAGCGTGCCCATCTGGATTTCCACGCGATCAGCGAGCCCCAGGCGGTGCGCCAAGCCGCGTCCGTTCGGGCCAACGACGCCCAGGGCATGGGCTTCGTCCACGAGCAGCAGCGCTCCGTAGCGGTCTTTGACTTCGACGATCTCGGCCAGCGGGGCCCGGTCGCCGTCCATGCTGTAGACGGACTCGATGACCACGACGACCCGCGCGCCGGGATGGGCATCGCGCGCCCACTGGAGGTGGTTTTCCAGCTTGTCGACCTGGTTGTGCGGGAAGACGCGCAGGGTCGCGCCGGAAAGTCGCGCGCCGTCGATGAGCGAGGCGTGGGCCAGTTTGTCGAGAATGATGACGTCGCCTTTTGCCGCGAGCGCGCTCAGGGTGCCCAGCGAGGTAGCGTAGCCGCTGGAAAAGGTGAGCGCGGCCTCGGTTTGCTTGAACTCGGCGAGGCGTTTTTCCAGCGCGACGTGCGGGGAGATCGTTCCGCAGACCAGGCGCGAGGCGGTGGCCCCGACGCCGTATTCGTCAATGGCCAGCTTGGCCGCTTCGCGCAGGAACGCCTCGCCCGCCAGGCCCAGGTAGTCGTTGGAGGAAAAGTTGATCAGCTTGCGACCCGCGTAGGTCATGGCGGTGCCGGGCTGCGACTCGATTTCACGCAAACGCCGCAGCAACGCTTGTTGCTTGAGGTGATCTAATTCGTCTTCGAACTGCCGGGGCATTTTCTTGGGGGTGAGGGCTGGTTACGATTTCGACAGACCCCAGGAGAGCAGGGCCGAGGAATCGCGCCAGAGCCAGTCGCGGTCCTTGTCGCCGAGCACCACGGTGATGACTTCTCGGCCGTTCTGGCTGCCGCTGGAGATCAAGCAATGGCCTGCGATCTGGGTATAGCCGGTTTTCATGCCGGTGCAGTACGGCAGGGTGCGGAGCATTTTGTTGGTGTTCGAGAAGGTCTCCACGCGACCGCTGTTAAACTGGAAGGCGAGGTCTTTGGTGCCAACGATCAAGCGGATGGTGGCGCTGCGGTAAGCGGCCAGGGCCAGGCGGGCCATGTCGCGCGCGGTGGAGTACTGCCCCGGGGCCGGGAGGCCGTTCGGGTTGACGAAATTGGAGTGAAGCATCCCGAGCTGGCGGGCTTTGAAATTCATTTTCTCGGCAAAGGCTTCGACACTCCCGGCGTTGTCGCGGGCGAGGGCGCGAGCGACGTCGTTGACGCTGTGGACGAGGAGCACGCGGAGGAGTTCGCGGCGGGTGTAGATCTCGCCGGGGCGGACGCCGAGCTTGACGGGCTCGGCAAAGGTGTCGGTCTCGCGAATGACGACGGGCTTGTCGAGGTTGCCCGCTTCGACGATGAGTAACGCGGTGAGCAGCTTTTGCGTACTGGCGGGCTGGCGGGCCTCATTCGAGTTTTTCTCGTAAAGGACCTGGCCCGTGACGGCATCGGCGACGACGACGGAGGCGGCGCGGGTGCGCGGCGTGCCGCCGGGCTCGTAGGCGGGCGTCGGCTGTGCCGTGGCGCGCGATTTTCTCTTGGTCGTGGCGCCCGCGGGCACCGTAAGGGCCGCCATCATCAGGGCGGCCAGTCCATACTGGAAGAATTTGCGAATCATTTGTGTAAACAGGCTCCCCGGCGCTGTTCAAAATCGGGTAGCCCTATTGTTTACTCTCGCTGAGCTGTTTTTCAACAAGCGAATCGGGCGGGGCCCCAAGATCCCGGGCCCGGCGGTAGTGGCGGCGGGCAAGTTCGACCATCGGCGGGGTGGCCCGCAGGTAGACCACGGCGAGGTTGAAATGGGCCTCGGCCAGCGAGTCGTCGAGCTCCAGGGCGCGTTGCAGTTCGGCTTCCGCGCCGTCCATCCAGCCTTTGCGGCCGACGGTGACGCCCAGGTAGCTATGGGCTCGGGCGTTTTTCGGGTCCAGGAGCACGGCGCGGGAGAGCGCGGCCAAGGCGAGGTCGAGCTTGCCCCCCTCGCACGCGGCTTCCCCCAGGGCGAGCCAGGCTTTGGGGTCCTCGGGGGTGAGCTGCGTGACGCGGGTGAGCGGCTTGAGGGCTGCGGGGAAATTCCGCACGCGGCATTCCAGGGTCCCCTGCTCCAGAAGGGCGGCGGGGTTGTTCGGCTCAGTGTCGAGAACCTTCTGGATGCGCTCCCGGATGGCGGCTTCCTCCTCGTCCACGGCGAGAACGCACGGTGCCAGGGCCATCAGCGTAAGGGCCAGGGCAGCAAATACCAGGGACTTAAAGGCAGTCTTCACGCTCCTAGTTGGCGGGAACGTTCCGTGGCGGCGCGCACGGCGTTCATCAGGGCGGAGCGGACCGCCGCTGTTTCGAGCACCTCCACCCCGGCGATGGTCGTCCCCCCGGGGCTGGTGACCTGGTCTTTGAGCGCCGCGGGGTGGATGCCGGTGTTCAGCACCATGGCGGCAGAACCGGCCACGGTCTGGGCGGCCAGTTGCAGGGCGAGGTCGCGCGGGAGGCCCATCAGCACGCCGCCGTCGGCGAGGGCCTCGATGACGAGATAGACAAAGGCGGGGCCGCTGCCGCTGAGGCCCGTGACGGCATCGAGGAGCACTTCCTTTACCTGGACGGCCCGGCCCACGGCAGAGAGGATGTTCTGAACCAGCTCGGCGTCGGCCTCGGTGGCGCTTCCGCCGCGTGCGAAGGCGGCCGCCCCCTGACGGATCAGGGCCGGGGTATTCGGCATGACGCGGATGAAACGGGTTTCGGCTCCCCCGGTTTCCTCCAGGCGGGAAAGTGAAAGGCCCGCGACGATGGAAATGACGAGTTTATCCTTGAGGCCGTCGCCCGCGTCGCGCAGAGCGGAAAGGGCATCCACGGGTTTCACGGCCAGGACCAGGGCGTCCACTTCGGCGGCCAGGTCGGCGGCGCTGGCGGCGATTTTCACGCCGGTCTTCTTTGAGAGCACCTCGGCGGCGGCGGGGTAACAATCGTACACCGCGATGGATTCCGCCGGGAAAACGCCCGCTTCCACGACGCCGCCCACGAGGGCCGTCGCCATTTTGCCGCAACCAATAAAACCTAATTTCATGTTGGGTCTAGGGATACCCCGGAACGACCCAAAGGAAAATGAGAAAAAAACAAGCCGTAGGGCCCCCCCGTTTGCCCCCCCTGTTTCGAATTTCTCTTTTCACCCCCCCGCTCTTCGTTATGTTACTCGCCACCCCAATGCAGCAACTTGCCAAACCACAAACCGTCGCCAGCGCTCCTGAAATTCCTCGCAGTGAACGCTGGGCTGCCTCATTTTTCCTGCTTTGCGCGCTGGCGCTGCGTTGTTTTTACATCTTCCGGTTTCGTTACGATAACGATGAGCCGCAGCACCTTCACACAACTTGGGGGTGGACACAGGGGCTGATTCAGTATCGCGACTTTTTTGACAATCACACGCCGATTTTCCACCTCCTCTTTTCGCCCCTGGTGGCGCTGATCGGCGAGCGCTCGGATATCCTGACCTACATGCGCTTCGCCATGGTGCCGCTCTGGCTGGTCTGCCTTTGGGCGGTCTGGAAGATCGGCTGCGAGGTCTACTCCCGCCGGGCAGGGCTCTGGAGCGCGGTGGGCATTTCGCTCCTCTCGTGGTGGTTCTTCCCCGCCCTGGAGTACCGTACGGACAACCTCTGGGCCCCCCTCTGGCTCTGCGCGCTGGCGGTGCTCATCACCGGCAAACCCGGCTGGAAAACCTGGTTCACCGGCGGGCTGCTGCTCGGCCTGGCCGCCGGGGTTTCGATGAAAACCACGCTGATTTTAGCCATGGCCGCGCTGGCCGCGGGGATCGCCCCGCACATCGCCGCGCGGCGGCTGGATGCCGCGGTGCTGAAAACACAACTCAAGGCGGCGCTCGTCATTGCGGCGGGGGTCGTGGTGGTCCCGGCCATTCTCTGCGCGGCCTTTGCAGCCAAAGGGTGCTGGCATGAATTTTATTACGGAGTAATTCAGCATAATATGATGCTCTCGGTCGATAAAAACGCGCACCCGATGAGCGACCGGCTCGCGTTTCCTATCGCGCTCCCGTTTTTCCTTGTTGGAGCGGCCCTCATCGGGCGCGGGGCGACGCCGCGCGCGGTCCGGCAAGCCACGCTGTTTCTCTTTGCCGGGTTCTACTATACGGCGCTGATGAGCTTCTGGGCGCTAATCACCCGGCAGGATTACCTCCCCTTCTACCCGGTGGCCGTGCTGGTGGTCGTCCCGTGGATTCTGTACGGAGCGGCCCGGCTGGGAAGCCGCGCAACGCCCTGGGTCATGGGAACCGTCGGCGTGATTGAAATCGCCCTCATCCTCGGAGGCCGCCCCCCGGGGATCAACGGCACGCTCTTCGAGCGGGAAATCCTGCGCGAAGTGCTGCAACTGACCCGCCCGGGCGAGTATGTGATGGACTTCAAAGGCGAGGCGGTTTTCCGGCAACGCGCCTTCTACTACGTCATCGAACCGCTGACCTATAACCGGATGTCGCGCAAGCTCATCAAGGACACGATTAAAGAGGACCTAGTCGCCAAAAACGTGCATGTGGTCCTTAACCGCAAGCAATCGTACCTGAAAGACACGGTCGATTTCCTGACGGAGAATTACCTCACCATCGGGCAGGTACGCGTCTCGGGGCGCATCCTCTCGGTGGGCAAGACGGCCCCGGGGGCACTATTCACCTTCCCCGTGGCGGTCGGGGGCAGCTACGTCCTCTGGAGCAAGCGCCTCCCGGTGCACGGCCTTCTGGACGGCCAACCGTTTGACGGCCCCCGCGAACTGGCCCCGGGAACCCACACCTTCCAGGCCGAGGGGGCCTACCCCTGCCTGGCGCTGTTATGGGACCGCGCGGCGGCTGCCGGGTACAAACCGATCATCAACTGGCACGGCTGGCAGTACGAGAAATAGCGCGGGTCTTGAAATTCCCCGGCGGCTCGTGCAGGATGGGCGGTTCCTATGAGTTCCAACGTCCGTGTTCGTTTTGCCCCCTCGCCCACCGGCTACCTTCATGTCGGCGGCGCGCGCACCGCGCTTTTTAACTGGCTCTTCGCCCGCCACACCGGCGGCACGTTCATTCTGCGCATCGAAGACACCGACAAGGCGCGCAACACGGAAGCAGCCACGCAGGCGATCTACGACGGCCTGAACTGGCTCGGCCTGGACTGGGACGAAGGCCCCTTCAAAGGCGGCAACCATGGCCCCTATTTCCAGAGCGAGCGCGAGGACATCTACCTGCGCTATTTCAATAAGCTCAAGGACGCCGGACACCTCTACGAGGAGGAGAACGGCTCCTGGCGCTTCAAATCGCTGCGCAAGGTGGTCAAATTCGACGACCTGGTCTGCGGCCACGTGGAGTTCGACATGAGCAACGCCGAGATCCACCCCGACATCACCATCCGCCGCCCGGACGGAGGCTGGATCTTCCACTTCGTCAACGTGGTCGACGACATCGAGATGGGCATGACGCACGTGATCCGCGGCGAGGACCACCTTTCCAACACGCCCAAGCACGTGGAGCTCTACGAAGCCCTCGGCGTGCCGCACCCGCAGTTCGCCCACATTCCGCTGATCCTGAACCGCGACGGCTCCAAAATGAGCAAGCGCGACCAGGGCGCGGCGGTCGGCGGCTACATGGAGCAGGGTTACGCCCCCGAGGCGGTGGTGAATTTCCTCTGCCTGCTCGGGTGGTCGCCAAAGGAAAACCGCGAGATTTTCGACATTAAAGAGATCATCGAACGCTTCGACCTGGCCCACATCAACCGCAAAGCGGCGTCGTTCGACCTCGAAAAATGCCACTGGATGAATGTGCAATATCTCCTGCACATGAGCCTGGAGCGCTTTACGCAACTGGCCCGGCCCTTCATCGACCGCGCAGCTATTCCCTACAAAAACGACGCGGAACTGACCGCCGTACTGGCCATTGTTAAGGAAAAGACCAAGCAGCTCGATGAAGTACCCGACCGCATCAGCTTTTTCTTTACCGAGGACTATGCTTACGAGGACGAGGGCGTGGAAAAGGCGCTCAAGGTCCCCGGCGCGCTGGATAAGTTGACGGCGCTCGCCGCCGCGTTTGAAGCCAGCGAGACGTGGACCCCGGAGGCGATCGAAGCCACGCTCAAGGGCACGGCAGCGGCCAATGGCTGGAAGAATAAGGAACTCATCCACCCCTCGCGCATCGCGGTGAGCGGCCGCTCTGTCGGCCCAAGCCTCTACCACATGATGGAAGTGCTTGGTAAGGACCGGACGGTGGCCCGCATTCGCAAGACGGTGGAGAAGTTTAAGTAAGCAGCGACGGATTGAGGTCGATCCGCGGATTTCCAATTCCTCGTTCCCAAACTCTATTTGGGAACGCCAGTGCTCCGGCAACTCCATTGCCGCAATCAAGTTGCGGGAGCAAGCTTGTGCCCAAATAGAGTTTGGGCACAAGACAAACAACAACCAATCCGGAACGCCCCCAGTAGCTGCCGAGTTTGGATTTCAGCGCGCTCTGGCTGCGTATAAATCTTATATCAAAGAAGGTTAATCTTTGAGGTATGTCAAAAACGTTAAGTTTTTGTTAATTACAACCAGGTGCAAAAGCTCCCTTTCTGAATTTCTTGGGTTCCAAAGGGTTGAACTTCCCTCCCATGGTTGCTAACGTTCGCTTTTGAACATCATGAACCCTTCCGCCGAAGCACCTTCGCCCACCCCGTCCGACTTTATCCGCGACGTAGTCGCCGCAGATGTCCAGGCGCAGCGTTACCCGAAAATCATCACGCGTTTCCCGCCGGAGCCCAACGGCTACCTGCACATCGGGCACGCCAAGTCGATCTGCCTGAATTTCGGCATCGCCCGCGAATTTGGCGGAACGTGCCACCTCCGCATGGACGACACGAACCCGACCAAGGAGGACGTGGAGTATGTCGATTCCATCCAGGCCGACGTGAACTGGCTCATTTCCGGCTTCGCCAACGACCACCTGGGCCTCAAGCCGAAGGGCAAAAAACCGGAAACGCAAACCGTCAACGGCAAGACCGACTTTCACCTCGGCGCGGTGCCCGTGGGCACGCCGGAGGTCGAGCCGTTCTACGCCAGCGACTATTTCGACCAGATTTACCAATACGCCGTGGCGCTGATCCGGCTCGGCAAGGCCTACGTCTGCGACATGACGCCGGAACAGACCGACGAATACCGCCGCCTCGGCAAAGCCAGCCCGTTCCGCGACCGGAGCATTGAGGAAAACCTCGATCTCTTCGAGCGCATGAAGGCTGGCGAATTCGCCGACGGCACCCACACGCTGCGGGCCAAGATCACCGTGGACGCGCCCAATATCTGGCTGCGCGACCCGCTCATCTACCGCATCCGCCACGCCGAGCATCATCACACCGGCGCAAAATGGTGCATTTACCCGATGTATGACTTCGCCCATTGCCTGGAGGATTACATCGAAGGCATCACGCACTCCATCTGTACGCTGGAGTTCGAGGTTCACCGGCCGCTTTACGACTGGATCCTCGAAGCGCTGGAACTGCCTCGTCCCCTGCCCCATCAATACGAATTCGCCCGGCTCAGCCTCTCCTACACGGTGATGAGCAAGCGCAAACTGATGCAGCTCGTGCGCGAGGGTTACGTCTCCGGCTGGGACGATCCCCGCATGCCCACGATCTCCGGCATCCGCCGCCGTGGCGTTCCGGCCCGGGCACTGCGCGATTTCGCCTACAACATCGGAATTACCAAGTATGATGGCCTCACGGAAGTCGGCGTGCTCGACCACGCCATCCGCGATGACTTAAACCACGTGGCCCACCGCAAGCTGGCCGTGCTGCGGCCCATCAAGGTCGTGCTAACCAATCTCGACGAGAACTACGCCGAGGAACTCGACGCGGTGAACAACCCCGAGGACCCGAACGCGGGCACTCGCAAGGTCCCCTTCACTCGCGAGCTATACATTGAGAGCGAGGACTTCCGGGAGGTCCCGCCGCCCAAGTATTTCCGCCTGCGTCCGGGCGGCGAGGTCCGGCTCAAGTACGGCTACATCATCAAGTGCGAAGAGGTCGTCAAAGACGCCGAGGGCAACATCGCCGAGCTGCGCTGCACGGTCGACCTTACCACCAAGCGGGGCGGCCCCAACGAAGGCCGCAAGGTCAAAGGGACGATCCATTGGGTGAGCGCCAAGCACGCCATCGACGCCGAAGTGCGCCTCTACGACCGCCTCTTCACCGTGCCGGAACCGGATGCCGAGGGGGACTTCAAAGCCCACCTCAACCCGAACAGCCTGGAAGTAATCACCGCGAAATGCGAACCCTCGCTGGCCCAGGCCACGCCGGAGGAGCGCTATCAGTTTGAGCGTCTGGCCTACTTCGCCCTCGATAAAGAGAGCGCCCCGGGCAAGCTCGTCTTCAACCGGACGATCACCCTGAAGGACACCTGGGCTAAGGAAGCCAAGAAGTAGTCGCTTTTAGCTTACTCAAAGGCGCAAAGGGATGAACGTCTCTTTGCGCCTTTTTTGTATTCGCGCCAGAAGGAAAACACCAATTTACCTTGCTTCGATATTTTCGCAGGCGCACAAGTAGCTTCATGACCATGAATCGATCGGAAGTATTCTGGATACAGGTTCGTTGCGTGGTTTTGATGTTACTGGGATTTGCTATCGTAGGTTTCGTAGGGGTTCGGTTTTCCAAAAACCCGTCGGGCCTCTGCCAAAGGGTTCGGCCAAACCCAAAAATGATTTGGAGCGATGCCGTATACGAGGCTAAGCAAGCCAACGACACCGAATTGCTTATCGCATTTTTCCACAGCAAAATACCCGAAGCGCGAAGAATTGCCGCCCGATCCCTGGATCGCGCCGAGCCTTCGGAAAAAATGTTCGATCTTTGGTCCCAGGAATTAGCGGACCCCGATCCTGAGCTTCAATATGTCGGCGCTCTCTCCCTGCATTTCTCCGTAAAGAAGTTGCATTACAAATCCAGGGACCTTCCAGTTATGCCGGGATGGCAGCATTTTAACGAAAATCCCGACGAATACATCAACACTTGGCGCGCTTGGTGGCAAGAAAACCGCGAAACGGTAATCGCCAGAAGTAGGGGTGGAGCAAACTCAACCGCCGTTCCTCGTGAATTGAAGATTCCTTAGGGTTTTTGCTCCCCACGTTGCGGCAGTTTAACTCAAAAACGAGGCAGTCCACTGGGCAAAGGACGCTCGGGAGCCTCCAATCCGCTTCCCGGGCAAAAATGCCTTTTTATTACCCGGCAAAAGCTGCTACCCTCCCGGGCTCATAGTGAAAATTCTTCGCACGCCTGCTTCCGTGGTGCGCATCCGCCGCAGTGTACCGCGTCCCCTCGTCTTGGTGCCGACGATGGGGGCTCTCCATGAAGGGCATCTCACGCTGATCCGAAAAGCCCGAGCGCTGGCCGGTCCCAAGGGAACCGTGGCCGTCAGTGTCTTTGTCAATCCGACGCAGTTCGGCCCCAAGGAGGACTTCTCCAAATATCCCCGCCCCATCTCCGAAGACATCGCCAAGTGCGAGGCGGAGGGCGTTGATTTTCTCTTCAATCCCAAGCCCGAGGATTTCTACGAGCCCGACGCCTCCACGTGGGTCAACGAAACGGCCCTCTCCACGGGGCTCTGTGGCAAGTCCCGCCCGATCCATTTCCGCGGCGTCTGTACCGTGGTGAGCAAGCTCATCAACCTTTTCCAGGCTGATATTGGCGTTTTTGGCAAAAAGGATTACCAGCAACTCGCCATCCTGCGCCGCATGGTGCGCGACCTGGATATGCCGATCAAACTCGTCGGCGTGGAGATCTACCGGGAGCCGGACGGCCTCGCCATGAGCTCCCGCAACCGCTACCTCTCGCCCAAGGAACGCTCCGAGGCGCTCATCCTGCGCCGCTCGCTCCTCGAAGCCCGCAAAGCAGCCAAGGTCGGGGAGCATTCGCCCGCCAAGCTCCGCGACCTCGTGGCAAAAACCATCGCCACCTCCCCCCTCGCCAAGATCGACTACGTGGAGGCCGTGGACGCCGGTAGCCTCGCCCAGCCGGGGCCGAAAACACGCAAACTCCTCATCGCCGTGGCCGTCGCGTTCGGCAAAACCCGGCTCATCGACAACATCGAAATTTCTCTCTGAAGGACACCCATTTCGTGAAAAATTATGACTTTATCGTACTTGGCAGCGGCATCGCGGGCTTGAGCTTCGCGCTGAAGGCCGCTCGCCACGGCAAGGTGGCCGTCATCACCAAGCGCATGGGCATCGACTCCAACACGAGCCAGGCCCAGGGGGGCGTGGCCTGCGTTACCAGCAGCGAGGACTCGTTCGATCTCCACGTGCGCGACACGCTCACCGCCGGGGCGGGGCTCTGCAAGGAATCGATGGTGCGCACGATTGTCACCGAGGGCCCGGCGCGCATTAAGGAGCTAATGGAAATCGGCGTCCATTTCGACGAACGCGAGGCGGAGAGCGGCGAATTCGAGCTGGATCTCGGGCGCGAGGGCGGCCACTCCAAGCGGCGCATCCTGCATGCCCGCGACGCCACGGGGCGGGAGATTGAGCAATCGCTTCTGCGCGCGGCCCAGGCTTCGCCCAATGTCGAGCTGCTCGAAAACCACACCGCCGTCGACCTCATCACCACCGGCAAGCTCGGCGAAGCCACCGAGGACCGCTGCGTGGGCGTTTACGTGCTCGACGAAGCGACCGAGAAGGTGGAGACCTTTCGCACCGACCGCCTGATTTTGGCCACGGGCGGCTGCGGCAAGGTCTACCTCTATACGACCAACCCGAACGTGGCGACGGGCGACGGCGTGGCCATGGCCTGGCGCGCCGGGGCGACCATCGCCAACATGGAGTTCATCCAGTTCCACCCTACCTGCCTTTTCCACCCGCAGGGGCGCTCGTTTTTGATCAGCGAGGCGGTGCGCGGCGAAGGCGGCAAGCTCGTGGATGCCAAGGGGCGCGAGTTCATGGGCAAATACCACAAGCTCGGGGCTCTGGCTCCGCGCGATATCGTGGCCCGCGCCATCGACGCCGAGATGAAGAAGACCGGCGCGGCGTGCGTTTACCTCGATATCAGCCACAAACCGGCCGATTTCGTGGCCGAACGTTTTCCGACGATTTACCAGGGCTGTCTCAAGCTCGGCATCGACATTACCAAGCAGCCCATCCCGGTGGTTCCGGCAGCGCACTACCAATGCGGCGGCGTGCTGACCGACGACAACGGCGCTTCGAGCCTGCGCGGGCTTTATGCCATCGGCGAAGTGGCCTGCACCGGGCTGCACGGGGCCAACCGCCTGGCGAGCAATTCGCTGCTCGAAGCCGTGGTGCTTGCGCACCGGGCCATTAACCATGTGCTGGTAGACATTCCCGTCAATGGCCACGGGCCCAGCGAGGTGCCGATCCCCGAATGGGTCAGCGGCGACGCGCATGACGTGGACGAAATGGTGGTCATTTACCATAACTGGGATGAGATCCGCCGCCTGATGTGGGATTACGTCGGCATCGTGCGCACCGACAAGCGGCTCAAGCGGGCCAGCGCCCGTTTGCGCAACCTGCTGCGCGAAATCCAGGAATTTTACTGGGACTTCAAGCCCAATACCGACCTGCTGGAACTGCGCAACCTGGCAACCACAGCCGCGCTCATCGTCGATTGTGCCTTACAGCGCAAAGAGAGCCGGGGCCTGCATTACACGCTCGATTACCCGCAGACAGACGACGCCCGCTGGCTCAAAAACACCGAAATGCACTGGTGGTAGAAAAAGATGGGATGCAAGGGGCAATGCCCCTTGCCGGGGACTGGGGCAGAGCCCCAGAAGCCAAAACCATCTGTAAGGCGGGCTCAAAAAAAGCGCGTCTTGTGTAGCGGCCACATAAGCCCCGCCTTACACACGCTGGAGAGCGCAGCGAATCCGGTTATTCCTTGGCGTCCCGCTCCCGAAAAAAACGCTGCGCTCTTTTCGGGAGACGGCAAGGCGGGCTAAAGAGCTATGAAAGCGCGGGCACAGGCCGGAAAACGCCGCTGTGTTACGGGGGGGTGAACGTCCGCCTTGCCAGAAGACCAGGAGATGGGAGGCGCCGCCTCCCAAACCCTCCGGCAAGGGGCGTTCCCCCTTGCATCCCTTCTGTTTCCCATCCGTCGGCCCCGCGCGGTGCGTAGTCCTCGGGGGAGGGCCAATGCGTTATCAGAATCCTGTTTTCGACGAGTACTTTGCCGATCCGTTCGTCTGGAAGGCCGGGGCCGAGTATTTCGCGGTCGGTACGGGCCGCGAGGAGGTCGCCGGGGTCAAGGAAAGTGCCGGATGGGTCTTTTCCATGCTCCACTCGCGCGATCTCGTCCACTGGAAGCGCCTCGGCGAAGCTCTGGAACGCCCCGACCCGAAGTTCGGCGGCACGTTCTGGGCTCCGGAGGTCGCCGCTGCCAACGGCCGCTACTGGATGTACTACTCGGTAGGCTTCGGCGACAAGCACCACCAGATCCGCGTAGCCGTGGCCGACGAACCGCCGGGACCGTACCGGGATGCACACCCCGCCCCGCTCATCGCACCAGACGATCCGCCTTTTGCCATCGACGCCCACCCGTTTCGCGACGACGACGGCCAGTGGTATCTCTTCTACGCCCACGATTTCCTGGACGGCGACCGCCCCGGAACGGCACTAGCGTGCGACCGGCTGGAAACCATGGACCGCGTGGCAGGCCAGCCCTGGACGGTGCTGCGCGCCCAGCATGACTGGCAGCGCTTCCAGGCCAACCGCCCGATGTACGGCAGCCACTACGATTGGCACACGCTGGAGGGCCCAGCGGTCATCAAGCACTGCGGCAAATATTATCTTTTCTACAGCTCCGGCCGATGGGAAAACGAGACCTATGGCGTAGACTACGCCGTGGCCGACCGGATCACGGGCCCCTGGACCAGCGACGGAAACGAAACCGGCCCGCGCGTGCTCCACACGATTCCCGGGAAAGTCATCGGCCCCGGCCACAACAGCCTCGTCACCGCCCCCAACGGCAAAGACTACATGGCCTACCATGCCTGGGACGCCAACATGGCCCGCCGCCAGCTCTGCATCGCGCCGATCTCGTGGACCCGCCAGGGCCCCCGATGTAAGTCGGAGGATTAGCCGCAAAAAGGCGCAAGAGACGCAAATAAAGGAGACGGATTTCTTCCTTTGCGTTTTTTGCGCCTTTTTGCGGCTCAAAAATCCGGTAGGCTCTCCCAATGACCCGCCGCCGCGAACTGCCGATTTTCGAACTTGAGGACGCCATCACCGCCGCGCTCGCCCGTGAGCCGCGCCTGGTGCTGCAAGCGCCCACGGGGTCCGGTAAATCGACCCAGGTGCCGCAGATGCTCCTCGACAACGGCCTCCTCGGGCAGGGCGAAGTCGTCGTGCTCCAACCCCGGCGGCTGGCCACGCGAATGCTGGCGGCGCGGGTCGCCTCCGAGCGCGGGGGCAAGCTGGGCGACGAGGTCGGCTTTCAGATCCGGTTCGACAAAGTCGCCTCGGCCAAGACACGCATCCGGTTTGTCACGGAAGGGGTGCTTCTCAGGCAGATGCTCAATGACCCGGGGCTACGCGGCGTTTCGGCAATCCTCTTCGACGAATTCCACGAACGGCATCTTTACGGCGACATCACGCTTGCCCGGGCGCTCGATCTACAGGCCACGCGGCGGCCTGATTTGAAGCTCGTCGTCATGTCGGCCACGCTCGATACCGCCGGGCTGGAGCGCTACCTGGCCCCCTGCTCCACGCTGCAAAGCGAGGGCCGGACCTTCCCGGTGGAGATCCGCTACCTCCCCCGCCCCGTTCGCGCTGACCAGACGCCCGTGTGGGATCTCGCCGCCGACGCGCTGGAGGGCCTCGCGACCTGCACCGAGGGCGACGTACTCATTTTCATGCCGGGGGCTTACGAAATCTCGCGAACCATCGGAGCGATCCGCGCCTCCAAGGCGGGTCGCGATTTCATCGCCCTGCCGCTCCATGGCGAGCTTCCCGTGGCCGATCAGGACGCCGCGATGGAACGCTACGAGAAGCGCAAGGTGATCGTTTCAACCAATGTGGCGGAAACGTCGCTCACAATCGACGGAGTGCGCGTGGTGATCGACGCGGGGCTGGCCCGCATCGCCCGGTTCGACCCGTACCGGGGCATCAATACACTCTTGGTGGAGAAGATTTCGCGCGCCTCAGCCGATCAGCGAGCGGGCCGCGCAGGCCGCACCGCCCCGGGCGTGGCGCTCCGGCTCTGGAGCGAGCGCGAGCACCTTGAGCGGGCCGCGCAGGAGCTCCCGGAAGTAAAGCGGCTCGACCTGGCCGAGGTGGTCCTCACGCTAAAGGCGGGCGGCGTGGAGGATATCGCTGCCTTCCGCTGGCTGGAGCCGCCAGATCCGCGTTCGCTGGAGCGCGCCGAGACGCTTTTGCGCGACCTGGGGGCGCTCGATCCCCAGACCGGCTCCATCACCGACCAAGGCCGCCGGATGCTCGCCTTCCCGCTCCATCCACGCTACGCCCGGATGCTGCTGGCGGCCGACGACTACGGCTGCGTGCGCGAGGCGGCGCTGGCGGCGGCCCTCACCCAGGGGCGCAATTTGCTCCGGCGCGGCGGCAACGAGACCGACGATGCCCGGGACCGGGCCCTCGGCGAAGGGCACGCCTCGGATTTGTTCCTGATGATGCGCGCCTGGGAGGTCACGGGCCACAACGGGGGAATCGCCCGCAGCCTCGGCGTCAACTCGATCGCCGCGCGCGAGGCGGGGCAGCTTTTCGAGCAATTCCTCAAAATCGCCAAGGCGGAAGGCCTCTCCACCACGGACCGCACCGCGCCCGGCGTCTCGCCCGACGAGGCGCTGGCCAAGTGCATCCTGGCCGGGTTCCCGGACCAGGTGGCCGTAAGGCTCGACTCGGGCACGCTCCGCTGCGCGATGGTCCACGGGCGGCGCGGGGTGCTGGCGCGGGAAAGCGTGGTGCGCGATTCGCCGCTCTTGGTCGTCGGGGAGATCCGCGAAATCAGCGGCAAGGGGGGCGTACAGACGCTTCTTTCGCTGGCCACGGCGATTGACGAAGCGTGGCTCCACGAGCTGTTTCCGGGAGCGTTTTCAGAGGAGACGGAGGTTTTCTACGACAAAACGCTGCGCCGCGTCATGGCACGCAATGAACGGCGTTTTCACGACCTGGTGCTGGCTTCGTCGCTGACCGATAAGGTGCCGCCCGGCGAAGCGGCGGCGCACCTGGCGCGCGAGGTGCTGGCGGGAAACTGCCCTCTGACGCACTGGGACCACGCGGTGGAACAGTGGATCATCCGGCTCAACCGCCTCCGCGAATGGATGCCGGAGCTGGAACTTCCCTCGCTGGGCGATGAGGACCGGGCGGCGCTCATTGAGCAGCTCTGCTACGGCGCCGCGACGTACAAGGAAATCAAAGAGCGCCAGGTCTGGCCGGTGCTGAAAGAGTGGCTGAGCCCGCAACAGGCCGGGTTCCTGGATAAATTCGCCCCCGAACGGCTCGAAATGCCCAACGGACGCAAGTTCAAGATCGCCTATGACGCCGCAGGAGGGCCGACGATCGCGGTGCGCATCCAGGATCTCTACGGCGTGGAAGAGCAACTCCTCATCGCCGCCGGGCGTGTGCCGGTGACAATCCAGGTGCTGGCCCCCAATCAACGTCCGATCCAGGTGACGCAAAACCTGGCGACGTTCTGGCGCGAGGGGTACCCCAAGGTGAAGGCGGAGCTGCAACGCCGCTACCCGAAGCACCTCTGGAAGTAAAGACCGTCCCGAAGCCGAAGCGTTTTCCTGGTTCCCAATCTCTATATGGGGAACGCAATGGGGGCGAAACAGAGTTTTCCTGAACAGGGACGTTACGAATCTGGAGATTCGTAACGAGGGCCTCGAAAGCGTTTTTGGAACGCTCGGCTAATAACAAAAAAGGGATTCCGGCGAACCGGAATCCCTCAATATTTTCTCTTGGAGAGAGAGGCGCTTAGTCCTTCTTCTCTTCGGTCGCCTCGACGGCGGCGGGGGCTTCGGCTTTCGCTTCAACCTTGGCTTCTTCCTTCGCTTCGGGCGCGACTTGGTCCACCCATTCGATGAACGCCATGGAGGAGGCGTCGCTCAGACGGGGGCCGGTCTTGATGATGCGGGTGTAGCCGCCGTTGCGGTTCGCGGAACGAGGGGCGACTTCGGCAAAAAGCTTGGTCACGGCCTTTTCGTTGTGGTGCAGGTAGGAGAGGGCCACGCGGCGGGCGTGAAGGGTCCCCTTCTTGCCGAGGGTCACGAGCTTCTCCGCCAGAGGACGAACGGCTTTGGCCTTCGCGAGGGTGGTGGTGATACGGGTGTGTTCGATCAAGCTGACCACCTGGTTGGCCAGGAGGGCATCCCGATGCGCTGTGGTCCGCCCTAGTTTGACGGTCTTTTTCTGGTGACGCATGATGGTATTTCCTTGGTTGCCTTAAGTTTAGCGGGCGTAGGCTTCGCCGGTCGGAGATTCGATGAGGTTGGTATCGAACTTCATTCCGAGGCTCAAACCCAGTTGGGTGAGCTTTTCTTTGATTTCGTTGAGCGACTTCTTGCCGAAGTTGCGGTACTTGAGCATCTCCGCCTCGGTCTTCTGGGCAAGCTGGCCGACGGTGGTGATGTTGGCGTTGTTCAAGCAGTTGGCGGCCCGAACGGAGAGTTCGATCTCGTTGACGCTCATGTTGAGGAGCTTCTTCAAGGCGGCGTTCTCTTGGCTGACTTCCTTCGGCGTTTCGTCGAATTCGACGGCGTTCTCGTCGTAGTTGACGAACGGGTCGAGGTGGTGGCGAAGGATGGCGGAAGCGTGCAGGAGGGCGTCCTCGGGCTTGATGCGCCCATCGGTCCAGACTTCGAGGACGAGCTTGTCGTAGTCGGTGCGCTGGCCTACGCGGGTGGCCTCGACGGCGTACTTGACGCGCGTGACGGGGGAGAAGATGGAGTCGATCGGGATGACGCCGATGGGCATGTCCGGATACTTGTTCTCGTCGCCGGTGGCGAAGCCGCGGCCGACTTTGACTTCGAGCTCGGCTTCAAATTTCTGCTTCTTGTCGAGGGTGGCGATGACCTGGTCCTTGTTGAGGACTTCGAGGCCAGCGACTTCCTGGATGTCTCCGGCGGTCACGGGGCCTTCCTTGGTGACATTAAGGGAGAGGCGGCGGGTTTCGTGGTCGGCGCTCTTGAATTTGACTTTCTTCAAGTTGAGCACGATGTCGGTGGCGTCTTCGACCACGCCCGGGAGGGTGGCGAATTCGTGCTGGGCGCCCTGGATGCGGACGTTGGTGATGGCGGCGCCTTCAAGGGAGGAGAGGAGGACGCGGCGCAGCGAGTTGCCCACGGTGTGGCCATAGCCGGCCTCGAAGGGCTCGGCGATGAACTTGGCGTAGGTTTCCGTGGCGTTGCTCTCGTCTTTAACGAGAGTTTTCGGCATTTCGAAACGGCCTAAACGAACTGGCATAGGGTAAATAACGGCAAGCGAGAGGCGGGTTATCCCGATTTTCCGGTGGAAGCCGCTCTGTGTTTCAGCGGGTTCCGCCTCAAATATTCTGTCTCTAAGCTTGCTCGATCTTTCTCTGGTTCGCCGGGTTACCCTTGGCGCGGTCGGCCTGCCCTCGTAAGAGGCGGCCCAAGGACCAACGGCGAAGTTCTTAAAAGCGCTTGGGAGGGGCGAAGAAACACGAAATTGCCCTGATTTGCAACTAAAAACTTGCGCGCTTCTAGGAGAAGTGGGGGTTAGTTGCGCTTGAAGGCGGGAGATGAGACAAGCTGGCGCACTTCTTCAAAGGGCGGGAAGAATTCGCTGACCTTGGCTTCAAGAATATCTGCAAGCAAGATTAATTCACGGTCAACCGTACGGCGCGACCCGGATTCTATGGCGGCAACGGTTTTTTTACTTATTTCCCAACCCGCATTATGCAGCCGAATTGCAAGTGCGGCCTGAGTCAGGCCACGGGATTTTCGAATCCGTTTCAAATTAGAGCCGATAACGTTGCGAATGGGGCGGGATTGCCGAGGCATGCCCCAGAGTAGCGGATAATTTTGCCAGAGGTGTTCCTGATCAGGATCAGGTTTGTAACTTTTGACTTTTTTTCGCCCCGACCGCCGCGAAACGGAGTTTCGCCCCCAAGGGATGTTCCCAATCTGGAGATTGGGAACAAGGAAAAGGAAGGCGCACGCACTCAGCGGGCCCCTTACTTCCCCATCCGCTCCAGCCACTCCCGGTATTCCCGGGGCGAGACTTCAGAGGGGCGGATCTCGCTGCGGCCACCCCAGAAGACGGCGCTGTAGCTCACGGGGATGCCGCATTGGGCGAGGTGATCGTCGATGGCCGCTTTGTGGGCCAGGACGCGCCCGCGCTCGGAGCCGTGGGCGACGGCCATGATGTTGACGTTGCCGAAGGTGGGGCCGCCGTTGCGCCAGTAGCAGTGGGTCAATATTTCGTGCCGACCGATCTCTCCCCCGGCTTCTTCTTCGCGTCCGGCGGGGACGGCCCAGTGAAAGAGGCCGTTGAAGCTGCTGACGGCTTCGCCCGAGGCTTCGGCCGGTTTGACGTGTTCCAGGAAGGTCGAAAACCGCCCGATGACGTGGCGCTCGGCCAGGGACTGGGCGACTTCGAAGAAGGTACCGAGCGATACTCCGGCCTCCAGGGCGCGGGCTTTCCATGGGTTGGGGGCGATTTCCTCCGGGGTGAATTCCCGCTTTAGGGAGAGGAGGACGCGCCATTCCAGGTCGCTTAGGGAGACGATCTTTGGGCGGACCATGGCGGCGCGGTGCGGGGTTTTGTCGCCCGGCTCGACCTGAAGGCGGCGGGTGTGGCCCACGCCGAGGGCGAATACGCCGAGGGCGGGCATGAGCTCGAAGTGGTCCGCGCCGATGTGGCTACGTAAAATGTCGCAATGCGCCCCGATGTCTGTGCCCGCGGGGACTTTAAGGGTGGTCCAGAGCCGGTACTCGCCGCCGTAGGCTCCGGCTTCCACTGAGCGGGTGACGACGTGGCCGGAGAAGGGGTCGTTTTTCAGGATAAAGTCGAACGCCGCCTGGAGCTTTTTTTCTGGCAGCCGCCAGGCGATTAGCGCGCCGTCGGCGAGGTTGGTGGCGATGAGCGTCTGGCGCACCCGGCGGACGGTGCCCGCCCGCAGCATGGCGGCGATGCGCTCTAGGACGGTTGAGAGGGGGACGCCGGAGAGTTCGGCAATGGCGTCAAAGGGTTCGCGTACAAAGCCCGCTATACGGTCTTCCGAAATGGCAAGGATGCGCGCGTTTACGGGATCGGAAGGGAGGGTCGAGGGCATCGGCAAAAGAAGCCGCACAGATTCTTTTGGGAAACCTGTGCGGCACTAAGGGTTGGGGTGTATTTGGGGGCGGCTTTAACTAGAGGGCGGTTGAGGTCGGGGCCTGGGGTGCTTCAGGAGCCTCGCCCGCGTTTTTCTTGATTTCGCGGTAGAGCTCGCCCCGGAAGATCGGAATTTCCCGAGGGGCCGCAATCCGGATCCGAACGGTGTCCCGCTCGATTCGAGTCACCATGATCTCGATGTTATCGCCGACCATGATGGTTTCCCCCACTTTGCGTGATAAGACTAGCATGTTGTTGTTTCTATCTCTATAGGCGGAACTGGAGGCCCCGCGTCAGTTTTGAGTCTGGGGCAATCTCCGATGAATTTCGCGTGCCCGCAAGTAATCAATGCGTAGTTTTTCCACTAATGGCGCTAATTCTTCAACGTTCTTTCTTCGTGACGATGAATGGGGTTTTACATCAAATTAAACAGTGTGTTACAAACCGTAATCTGTAGCATTCAGAAAAATGAAAGGACAGTTCTTTCCGCCAAAATGCCCCTTCGCAAACGAATCCGGGGGGCGGATTTCACGGCGCAAATTTCTCACTTTGTGAAATTTTTCACAAATACACTTGCGTCGCTTTCCGTTACGACCTTACATTTTCCACCGTCCAATCCCTTTTACCCACCGAAAAATGGCCCGCACAACGCAAGAGTTCTCAGTGTCCGACCCGCTCGGACGCGTCTCTAAAAATCTCGACCCGGCTGCCTTTGCTGGCGACGAAGTCTCCGACATGCTCGGGGAGAAAATGATTCTCAACATGGGCCCTTCCCACCCGGCGACGCATGGCGTGCTGCGGGTGGTGTTGGAGTTGGACGGTGAGACGATCCTGAAGGCGACCCCGCACATCGGCTATCTGCACCGCGGCAGCGAAAAGATTGCCGAGAACATGCAGTACAACCAGTTCGTACCGTATACCGACCGCCTCGACTATCTCGCGCCGCTGGCCAATAACGTAGCCTACGCACTAGCCGTAGAAAAGCTGATGGGCCTGGAACTGCCGCCCCGGGGCAAGGCGATCCGCGTGATCTGTTGTGAGATGGCCCGCATCTCCTCGCACATCCTCGGCATTGGCTGTTACGCCATGGATGTCGGTGCCATGACGGTCTTTCTCTACGTCATGGCCGAGCGCGAAAAGGTCTACAACCTTTGCGAACTCCTCACCGGCGCGCGCCTGACGACCAGCTATACGCGGGTCGGCGGCCAACTGCGGGACCTCCCCGAAGGCTTCATTCCCCAGCTCAAAAAATTCCTCGATGAAGTGGAGCCCGTGGTCAACGAAATCGAGGCCCTCATCTCCAAAAACCGAATTTTCGTCGACCGCACCAAGGACGTGGGCGTGATCTCCAAGGAAGCGGCCATCAGCTACGGTCTCACCGGCGCTAATCTGCGCGGCTCGGGCGTGGACCACGATCTGCGCAAAAAGCAGCCCTACCTCGATTACGAACGCTACGACTTCGACATCCCCGTGGGCACCGTGGGCGACTGCTACGACCGCTACATGATGCGCGTGGAGGAAGTGCGCCAGAGCATCAAGATCCTGCGCCAGGTGATTGATAAACTCCCCTCCGGGCCCGTCACCGTCACCGATCCGAAGAACTACCGCTCCGACAAACGCGAGGTCCTCACGAAGATGGAAGAGTTGATCAACCACTTCATGCTCTACACCGAAGGAGTCAAAGCGCCGGAGGGGGAAGTCTACTTCGCCGCGGAAAACCCGAAGGGGGAACTCGGCTTCTATATCAACAGCCTCGGCGGCGGCTCGCCCCACCGCCTGAAGGTACGCTCGCCCTCCTTTACGAGCATCAGCATCCTGGGCGAAGCCCTCAAGGGCCACCTCATCGGCGACGTCCCGGCCATCATCGGCAGCTTGGACTTCGTCATGGGTGAATGCGACCGGTAAAGCATGAAAATCCCGTTCCTTTTTACCACAGCCCTCGCCGCTTTCGTTACCTTGCTCGTCTTGGACGGTTGCCAGCGCAAGATCTCCGAAGCCAACCTGAACGCCGTCAAGCCGGACATGACCACCAAGGAGGTCGAGTCGATCCTGGGCGCGCCCACCCGGGTGGAATCCGCCCCGGAGCTGGTCTCGCAGGAAGTCAAGACGACCCCGGTGACGCGCTATGTGTATGAACAGAACGGCAAGAAAATCGAATTGCTCTTCTTCGGCGACCGGCTCGGCACCGGCGCCAAAAACGGCCTCCCGGCCATGACGGGAACCCTCAAATAATCCATGCAGATTCCACCGCAACTCCAAGCTCAAGTCGACGAGGCGATCTCGCACTACCCCGTTTCCAAACGGAGCGCCTCGCTCCCGTTGCTGCATCTCTTTCAGGAACACTTCGGGTACATTTCGGAAGAAATGATCCAGTGGATCGCCGCGAAACTGGAACTTGAGGCGATCAAGATCGAGCAGATCGTCACCTTCTACCCGATGTTTCGGCGGCAACCGGCGGGCAAAGCCCACATCCGCATCTGCCGCACGCTCTCCTGCGCACTGGCCGGAGCCGAGGGGCTCAAGACCACGATTTGCGAGATCGCGGGCATCCCCCCGCTCCGTCACGCCAACAGCGCCGAATCGCCCATTTCCGTCAGCCCCGACGGCAAGTTTTCCATTGAGGAAGTGGAATGCCTTGCCAGCTGCGGCAGCGGCCCCGTCATCATGGTCAACGACGACCTCTACGAACGCGTGACCGCCGAAGAAATTCCAACCATCCTTTCTAAATACCGTTAAGCCCATGCCAGCGCCCGCACGCCGCATCCCACACCCGCGCGAAAAGCGGATGATCTTCGCCAACATCGACCGCGAAGGTTACACGCCGGATATCGACTGTTACCTCCGCCATGGCGGTTACGCCGAGCTCAAGAAAGCCGTCACCCTGAAACCGGCCGACATCGTCGCCGAGGTCAAGGCCTCCGGACTTCGCGGACGCGGTGGCGCGGGCTTCCCCACCGGCGTCAAGTGGGGCTTCATCCGCCCGGGCGAAACGAAACCGGTCTACCTCATTTGCAACGCCGACGAATCCGAGCCCGGCACGTTTAAAGACCGCTACATCATCCACCAGGACCCGCATCAGTTGATCGAAGGCATGATCATCTCGTGCTTCGCGCTCAACGTCCACCTGGCCTACCTCTACATTCGCGGCGAGTTTCCCCACGGAGCCAAAATCCTCGAAAACGCCATCGCGGAAGCCAAAGCCAAGGGCTTCCTGGGCAAGAACCTGCTCGGCACCGGCTTCGATCTCGAAATTTACGTCCACCGGGGCGCGGGCGCCTACATCTGCGGTGAGGAAACAGGCCTGATCGAATCCCTTGAAGGCAAACGCGCTTATCCGCGCATCAAGCCTCCCTATTTCCCGGCGGTCCTGGGCCTCTACATGTGCCCCACCATCGTCAACAACGTCGAAACGCTCTGCCACATAAAGCATATCGTCAAGATGGGCGGTGCGGATTACGCCAAGCTCGGCAAGCCGAACAACACCGGCACGCGCATCATCGGCGTCAGCGGCGACGTGCAAAAGCCCGGCTATTTCGAAATCGAAGTCGGCTCCATCACAATGGGCGAACTCATTAACGACTTTTGCGGCGGGCTCAAGCCGGGCCGCACCCTAAAAGCGATCATCCCCGGCGGCAGCTCCGCCAAGGTCTTCCGCGCCGACGAACGCTTCAAGCTTAAAGCCAAAGCAGCCGACGGCTCCATGGTGGAGAACGAAATCGGGGTGCTGGACATCCCGCTCGACTTCGACACCATGGCCGCCTGCGGCAGCATGGCCGGAAGCGGCGGCGTCATCGTCATGGATGACACACGCGACATGGTGGAGGTCCTCAACAATCTCAACCACTTCTACGCCCACGAAAGCTGCGGCCAATGCACCCCGTGCCGCGAAGGCTCCCTCTGGATGCGCAAAATCACCGACCGCATCCTGGCAGGCGGCGGCGTGGAGAGCGATCCCGAGCTGCTTGCCAGCGTCTCCAACCGCATCGCGGGCAAAACGATTTGCGCCTTTGGCGAAGCCTGCTCGTGGCCGACGATGAGCTTCGTGGCCAAGTTTAAAGAGGAATTCGCCGGAAAGGCGAAGAAGCAAGTTCCCGCGTTCACCCCGCCGGAATTCACCAGCGAAATTTTAACCGGAGCGCAGCACTAGCCTCTTTTTCTGATGAGCAACGAAGCACCTCAAAATCTCGTCAACGTCCAGATTGACGGCGTCTGGCATCAATTTCCGAAGGGCACGCGCGTCATCGAAGCCTGCTCGCAAGCGGGCAAATACGTTCCGCGCTACTGCTACCACCCGCGCCTCTCTGCCCCCGGCAACTGCCGCATGTGCATGGTCCAGCTCGGCATGCCGAAGATGGGCCCCGACCGGAAGCCGGAGCTCGGCCCCGACGGCAAGCCGGTTCACAACTGGATCCCGCGCACGAACATCTCCTGCGCCCAGGATGTGAGCGAAGGCCTCGCCGTCCGCACCGATTCGGACATCGTCAAGGAAACGCGCGAAGGCATCCTCGAATTCCTCTTAATCAACCACCCGCTCGACTGCCCCATCTGCGACCAGGCGGGCGAATGCCGTCTCCAGGAGTTTTCCTTCGACTACGGCCAGGCCAAGAGCCGCTTCATCGAGCAGAAAGTCAAGAAGCCCAAGCGCGTCGAGATCGGACCGCGCGTCACCCTCGACGCCGAGCGCTGCATCCTCTGCACCCGCTGTATCCGCTTCATGCGCGAGGTGGCCAAGGACGACGTCATCGGCATCGTCAACCGCGGCAGCTACAACGAGATCGCCGTCTACCCGGACCGCAAACTCGATAGCAACTACTCGCTCAACACCGTCGATCTCTGCCCCGTCGGCGCACTGACCTCCTCGGATTTCCGCTTCAAGATGCGCACCTGGTTCCTCAAGGAAACCAAGAGCATCTGCACAAGCTGCGCCACCGGCTGCAACACGATAATCGGCGCTCGCGAAAATGTCGTCTACCGCCAGACGCCGCGCGAAAACAACGACGTCAACCAGTCTTGGATGTGCGACCACGGCCGTCTCGACTTCCACTACCTGCAAAGCGCCGACCGGCTCCTGGAGCCCGTCGTCAAGGGCGCGCCGGAAGCCGACTGGAAAGCGGCGCTCGCCAGCGCGGCCAGAGCCCTCAAGGCCCTCAAACCGGAGGAGATCGCCCTCATCGCCTCGGGCCGCCTGACCAACGAAGAACTTTTCCTCGCCGCCCGGCTCCTTAAAAAGCTCGGCAACCCGATTCACGACATCATCTCTCACACCGGCAAAGCCGACGACCTGCTCGTCGCCGCCGATCGCAACCCGAACACCGCCGGAGCCAAGCTCCTGGGCCTCAGCGCTACGGAACCGGGCTCGGCGCTCCCAGTCATCGCCAGCGGCATTCGCGGAGGCAGGATCAAGGCGCTCATCGTCCTCGGCGAAGACGCGACGGACGCAGGCTTGATCGAAGCCGACCTGAACAAACTCCAGACGCTCATCGTCACCAGCCTCCTTCCCAACCGGACCACCGGTTTCGCCTCGCACATCCTGCCCGCCGCCGGGTTCACCGAAAAGCGCGGCTCGATGATCAACAAAACGGGCCGTCTCCAGCGCCTCAACCGCGCCGTGGCTGCTCCCGGCATCGCCCGGGACGACTGGGAAATCCTGGTCGGCCTGATCGAGGCTCTCACCGAGTCCGTCTCCGGTTTCACCACCATTGAAGAGGTATTCAAAGCCATGTCGGCGGAAGTTCCGGCCCTCGCCGGTCTTTCCTTGAGCAAAATTGGCGACCTCGGCGTGCAACTCTCCCTCTAACCTTTGATGAACGCGATTCTCCAATTTCTCCACCCGCTGATCGACCCCGCTTCGATCCCCTTCCTGCTCTGGACGACGCTGGCCAAATCCATCGGCCTCCTGTGCATCGTGCTCGTGATGGTTTCCTACACCGTCTACGCCGAACGCCGCGTCAGCTCGCTCATCCAGGACCGTCTCGGGCCGAACCGCACCGGCTTCCCGTTGAGCCTTTTCGGCAACCTCTTCGGCATCAAGTGGCGGGACTGGTCGCCGATTCTGGGCGGTTTGGGTCAGCCCATCGCCGACGCCGTGAAGCTCTTGCTTAAAGAGGAATTCACCCCGGCCTTCGTTAAGAAATTCTATTTCTGGATCGCCCCTGGCCTCGGCATCGGCGCGGCGATCGTCTCGCTGGCCGTCATCCCCTTTGGCAGCAAGATCTGGGGCGTCGATATGGTCATTGCCAACATCGACATCGGCCCGCTTTTCGTCTTCGCCATCTCGTCCCTGGGCGTTTACGGCATCGTCTTGGCCGGTTGGTCCTCCAATTCCAAATACCCGTTCCTGGGCGCGGTGCGCTCCACCTCGCAGCTGATTTCCTATGAACTTTCTCTCGGCCTTTCGGTCGTGCCGCTCTTCATGATCGTCGGGAAATTGAACCTCGTGGACTTGGTCAGCTACCAAGTGCAGAACGGCTGGATGATCCTGCCGGGCATCACGGCGGCCAAGCCACATCTTCCCGGCACGCTGGGCTCCTACCTCATCATCGTCCCGATCCTCATCTCCTTCATCGTCTTCACCATCGCGATGTTCGCAGAAACCAACCGCCTCCCGTTCGACCTTCCCGAAGGCGAAACGGAGCTGGTCGGTGGCTATCACACCGAATATTCCTCGCTGAAATTCGCCCTCTTCTTCCTTGGCGAATACACCGCGATGATCACCGGCTCCTCCTTCATCGTCACACTGTTCCTGGGCGCCTGGCACTTCCCGGGCATCCCCGAGGGCGGCGCGCCGAGCCTGGCCGGCCTCCTCTTGGGCTTCGTCAATATCGGCGTCTTCTTCGTGAAGGTCATCGCCTTCCTGCTCTTCTTCATCGCCATCCGGTGGACGCTCCCGCGCTTCCGTTATGACCAGCTCATGAAGCTGGGCTGGATCTACTTCTTTGAAATCGCGCTCGTGAACATCTTCCTCACCGCGCTCATCCTAGCTTTCGTGCCCTAAAACGCCATGGCCTACAAAGTTTCACGTCCCAACCTGACTTTCGCGGAAAAGATCTACCTGCCCTCGGTTTTGGCGGGTTTGAGAATCACCCTCGGGCACCTCTGGCGGATGCTCCGCGGCAAAACGCACGTGGTCATGCAGTATCCCGAGGAAAAGTGGGATTCCCATCTCCCCGAGTACTACCGCGGCGCGCCCACGCTGGTGCGCGACGAACACGGCCGCACCCGCTGCGTCTCCTGCCAGCTGTGCGAATTCATCTGCCCACCGCGCGCCATCCGCATCAAACCCGGCGAAATCCCGGCCGGGGACAAATTCGGCAAAGTGGAGAAATACCCGGCAGAATTTGATATCGACATGCTGCGCTGCATTTACTGCGGCCTCTGCCAGGAAGTCTGCCCCGAACAGGCCATCTTCCTCCAAAAACAATACGCGCTCACCGGCACCGCCCGCACGCAACTGATGCACAACAAGGAAAAGCTCCTCGAAATGGGCGGCATCAAGACCGGGCTCGTCAACAAATGGAACGAGAAGAAATAGTCACCTTTTAGTCACTCTCCTGCCATGTCTCCCACTCTTTTCTGGATCTTCGCCGCGATCACGCTCGGCTTCGGCGCGGCGACGCTCATCAACCGCAATCCCGTGGCCAGCGCGCTGAGCCTAGCCGTTTCGTTCCTCGGCCTGGCGGCGCTCTTCACCTCGCTGAGCGCCACCTTCATCGGCATCGTCCAGGTGCTCGTCTACGCGGGCGCGGTGATGGTGCTCTTCCTCTTCATCATCATGTTGCTCGACCTGAAAGCCGAGCAGCGCCGCCAAGTGCGCCTCTCGGCACTGATTGGCGGAGTCGTCATCGCGGGTTTGTTCGCCAGCCAGGTCGTGCTCGTGCTCCGGCATTTCCCGAAGGGCAACCACGAGTTTCCTCCCCTCTCGCTCCCCCACCCTGACGCCGTCAACATCGGCCTGACGCTCTTTGGCCATTACAACCTCCCCTTCCAGGTGATCGGCGTGCTCATTCTGGTCGCCAGCATCGGGGTCGTCGTCCTGAGCAAACGTGAACTGAACTAACCATGGTTACCCTCAACGATTACCTGCTTGTGAGCGGGCTGCTTTTTTCGCTTGGATTCGCGGGCGTGCTCCTGCGCCGCAACATCCTCGTCATTTTCATGGGCCTCGAAATGATGCTCAACGCGGCGAACCTTTCGCTGGTGGCCTTCTCCCGGTTTGGCGTGGCCAACGGCCTGCCGGATTACAACGGCCAAATGCTCGTCTTTTTCGTCATCACCGTGGCGGCCGCCGAGGTCGCCGTGGGGCTCGCCATCATCGTCGCGCTCTACCGTGCCAAACAGACCACGCACGTCGAGGACCTTACCAGCCTGAAGTTCTAACCGATTCCCGAACATGCCTTGGATCATCCTTTTCGCTCCGCTCATCAGCGCGGCCGTCATCGTTCTCTTCACGCAAAAGTGGAAGAACCTTAGCGCGCTGATTTCCATCGCCGCCGTGCTTGTCTCGCTGGCGGCCAGCATTACGCTCTTCTTGAACGCGCCCGATTCCGCAGCCACCGCGACGATCCCGTGGCTCGACTTCACCGGGTTCGGCGTTCCGTTCAAAGCGCCCATCTCGTTCACCATCGACGGCCTGAGCAAAGCGATGATGATCGTCGTCACCTTCATCGGCGCGCTGATCCACATCTACTCCTGGGCCTACATGGCTGATGACGAGGGCAAATCCCGCTACTTCGCGGGCCTGTCGCTCTTCATGTTCTCGATGCTCGGCATCGTGTTTGCCAACAACTTTCTGATGATGTTCATCTTCTGGGAGTTGGTCGGTGTGAGTTCGTTTATCCTGATCGGCCACTGGTACTTCCGCAACGCTCCGGCGGCCGCCGCGAACAAGGCATTCATCTGCAACCGCCTGGGCGACTTCGGCTTTCTGTTGGGCATCCTGCTTGTCTGGGTAGCCACCAAGTCCCTCGACTTTGAGGGCATCAAACAGGCCATCGACTCTGGCAATGCTCCGTTCCTCGCGGTCCCGGCCTTCGCCACCGCAACGGTCGTGCTCCTCTTCTGCGGCACCATTGGCAAGTCGGCCCAATTCCCGCTCCACGTCTGGCTGCCGGACGCCATGGAGGGCCCCACGCCCGTCAGCGCCTTGATCCATGCCGCGACGATGGTGGCGGCTGGCGTCTATATGCTGGCGCGCATCTTCTTCATTGTTAAAATCTCGCCGGACGCCATGCAGGTCATTGCCGTCATCGGCACGATCACCGCCTTCGGCGCGGCGCTCATCGCCACCCAGCAGAACGACATCAAAAAAGTGCTGGCCTACTCGACCCTCTCGCAGCTTGGCTACATGGTCATGGCCGTCGGCGTGGCCGCGAGCAGCGCGGCGATGTTCCACCTTTTCACCCACGCTTTCTTCAAGGCGCTTCTCTTCTTGGGCGCCGGTTCGGTGATCTTCGCCTGCCACCACGAGCAGGATATTTGGAAAATGGGCGGGCTGGTTCGCAAACAGCCGATCACGTTCATCTGCTTCCTCGCTGGCACGCTGGCCTTGATGGGCATCCCGCTCTTTAGCGGCTTCTACAGTAAAGACTCCATCCTGGTCGCAGCCTACGAGCACCACCGAATCCTGGCCTACTTCGGCCTCTTCACCGCGCTGCTCACGGCCTACTACATGACGCGCCTCTTCGTCATCGTCTTCTTCGGCAAGGCCCACACCGAGGCCGCCTCTCATGCGCATGAAGCCCCGGTCGTGATGTGGGGGCCGCTCGTACTGCTGGCCATCCCGTCCGTGATCGCCGGTTACGCCAGCATCGCAGGCCACTTCCTGCCGGTACCCGAGCACCACGGCGAATCCATCGTCCCGTCGCTCGCCATCGGAGCCGGGGTGATCGGCATCCTGCTCGGCGCGCTCCTCTACTTCGGCAAGGCGAAAGACCCGATCCGCATCCCTCTTCTGGCCAACAAATTCTACTTCGACGAACTCTACGCCCACATCATCTGGTACACGCAAGACCTGCTGGCTCGAATCTGCGCCTTTATCGACCGCTGGATTCTCGACACCGCCATCGTGCGCGGCCTCTCCAGCGGCACCTGGGCCACCGGATTCGTGATGCGCTTTGCCCAGGCGGGCAACCTGCAAGGCTACGCACTCCTCTTCGGAGCCGGGGTCGTCGCTCTCTTCTACTTCATCCTCTTCATCAAATAGCCGTGCTCACTCTTCTTATCGCCATCCCGCTCGTCGCCGCCGTCGCGATTCTTTTAGGTGCTTGCGCCAAAAAGACCGCCCTCGCCGCGGTAGCCGCCAATCTGGTTTTAACGCTGGTGCTGCTGGTCCAAAACTACGGCGCTCCCGGCTACCAAGCCACCGCCTCCACGCCGTTGATCCCCGCCCTGGGCCTCTCCTACTCCGTCGGCGTCGACGGCCTGAGCCTACTGATGCTGCTCCTGACGGCCATCGTCGGGTTCGCGGCGGTCTGGGTCGCCCCGCATCCGGAAAAGCTGGAACGCTACCCCGGCCTTTACTACGCCTGCCTGCTTTTCATCATCGCGGGAGCCACGGGCGCGTTCGCCTCGCTCGACCTTTTCTTCTTCTACGCCTTCCATGAACTGGCCCTCATCCCGACCTTCCTCTTAATTGGCATCTGGGGCTCGGGCGACCGGATCACGGCGGCCTGGAAAGTCACGATCTACCTGGCGCTGGGCAGCTTCGTTCTCTTAATCGGCCTGCTGGCACTCTACTTCAGCATCCCCGAGGCCGCCCGCACCTTCAGCATCCCGGCGCTCCAGACGCTCGCCGCCGCAGGGAGCATCCCGCAGACGCCCTGGATTTACCTGACCATCCTGCTCGGCTTCGGCGTGCTGATTTCCCTCTTCCCCTTCCACACCTGGGCCCCGCAGGCCTACGCCTCCGCCCCGGCCCCGGCCGCCATGCTTCACGCGGGCGTGCTAAAGAAATTCGGCCTCTACGGCCTGCTCCGCGTGGGGCTGCCGCTCATGCCCCAGGCCGCGCAACACTGGACCAACCTCCTCCTCATCCTGCTCGTCGGGAATATCCTCTACGTCGGCCTCGCGACCATCGCCCAGAAGCGGCTCGACTCCATGCTCGGTTACTCTTCCGTGATGCACATGGGCTACATCTTCCTGGGCATCGCAGCCTTCAACCCGATCGGCCTGACCGGCGCGGCGCTGCTGATCTTCGCGCACGGGCTTTCCATCGCGATCCTCTTCGCCATTACGGGCTTCGTTCGCGACCGGACCGGTAGCCTGGAATTCACCAAGCTTGGTGGGCTGGCCAAGCCGATGCCCTTCCTTGGGTTCACCTTCGGGCTTGCGGCGTTTGCCTCGGTCGGCCTGCCCGGGTTCGCCAATTTCCCTGCTGAAATGTCCGTCTTCTTTGGCACCTTTGCCCACGCGGGCGACGGGCTCGCCTTTTCAAACTTCCAGGTTGCCGGAATCGCCGCCCTGTGGGGCTTGGTGATTTCCGCCGTCTACATGCTGCGCGGCTATCGCGCGGCGTTCCTGGGCGAAACCGGCAAACGCTGGGTCGGCCTCGCCGATCTGAGCTTCTGCGCCCGGCCCGCCATCATTTTCCTGCTGGCTGCTACGATGATCGCCGGGTTCCGGCCTCAACTGCTTGTCAACCTGGTCAAGCCCACCGTTAAGGGCATCCTGCAAAATCAGACTTCTCTCTCCGCCAAATGAACCCACTCTCTCTAGATCTGGCTGTCCTCGCCCTCGGGCTCGTCCTTGTTTTCCTGGAAGCGTTCAATGATGGGAAAGAAAAAGCTTTCCTAGGGTGGATCGCCACCGCGGGCATCGGCGTTATCTTCGCCCTCTCCTTCCTCGTTTCTCCGCAGGAGATCGTCGCCACCCAGTTGGTCCCGTTCTACACGGCCGATCCGCTGGCGATTTTCTTCAAGCGCTTTGCTCTGGGAACCACGCTCATCGTGCTGATCATAGCGATCGAGTTCCGGCCGATTCTGAGCCACTACCTCCCGGCGAGCGTGCGCAACGGCGGAGTGGCCGAGTTTTTCGCTCTGCCGGTCTTCACCTGCCTCGGCCTGATGTGGATGGCCTCGGCGGTGGATTTCATCATGATCTTTGTTTCGCTGGAGCTGGTCACAATCTCCTTCTACGTGCTGGTGGCCTACATGCGGCGGAATAATCCGTCGCTGGAAGCGGGCACCAAGTATCTGATTTTGAGCGCGCTCTCGACGGGCTTCTTCGTCTACGGCATTACGTGGATCTTTGGTGTGACCGGCAAGACCAATTTGGGCGCGGTGGGCCAGGCGATCTTGAGTCTTCCAGTGGAGAACCAGACCGCGTTGCTCTTTGGCCTGGCGCTGCTGCTTGTGGGCCTCGGGTTCAAGATCGCGGCAGTTCCCTTCCAGCTCTGGGTCCCGGACGTCTACCAAGGCGCACCGACCCCGATCACCGCTTTCCTTTCGGTCGGTTCCAAGGCGGCGGGCTTTGTCCTCTTGATTCGCATTCTCGATCCCTTCATCAAGGCCCCGGCGACTTCGGGCAAGGTGCAGCTTGTGCTCGTGGCGCTCGCGCTGCTGAGCTTGGTCTACGGTAACTTGACGGCTATGCCGCAGCTGAACCTGAAACGCCTCCTGGCCTACTCCAGCATCGCCCACGCGGGCTACCTGCTGATGGCCCTGGCGAGCTTCCAAAACGGGCATTTCAAACAGACCACGGTGTCGTTCTACCTAGCTGGCTACCTCCTCATGACGCTGCTGGCCTTCCTGGTCATGGTGGTGGTGAACCGGGTGGCGGGCGGAGATAGCATTGCCCACTTCAACGGCCTGGGGCAGCGCGCTCCGTGGTTGGCGTTCGGCTTGACCGTGGCGATGCTTTCGCTGGCGGGCATTCCGTTTACCGCCGGGTTCATGGGCAAATTCTTTGTCTTCGCCGACGCGGTTGAAGCCCATCAGTGGCTGCTCGTGGTGGTGGGCATTGTGACCGTTGGCGCCGGGTTCTACTATTACCTGAAAGTCGTTCGCGCGATGTACTGGAACCCTGCCAAGAACAACGAACCGATTCAAGCCGGGCGGCTAACCCAGGTGACCGTCGGGGTCCTCGTGTTCTTGATCGTGGCGCTCGGTGTTTACCCGCAGCCGGTTCTCGATCTGCTGAAGTAGAGCCTGTTTGCAGGGCTGCCGGTCAACCTATTCTTACCTTACCGCTGGGCGACGGGGGAATTAGCCTCGTCTCCCCGGAAAATCAGGACCAACTGGCGGCTCCCATGCCCCCGAAAGGTTCCCAGGATCTTGCCCCCGGGGATCAGTCCGCTGACATTCCAGTCTTCCGGGGCCGCCAGGAGAACATAGTGCACGGCTTCGGGGAGCTTCTCGACGGTCGGCACAAAAACCAGGGAGCGGTCGATGTAGAAAAAGACCGGCTCGTATCCCGGATCGACGATGGCCAGGGTGGCATCGCGAGGAACGGCTTCGGTGATGCCACGGCCGGAAATCGTAGCCGGGACTTCTGCGTGAAACCGGGGCACACCCACTGCCGCGTACACCGCGATGACCGAGGCAAAACTCAGGGCCGGAAGAACGGCCAAGCGAGCTGAGGTATCGCCCATCAGTTGGCGTTTTTGAACCAGGAACACCACGCCCAAGGCCACGCACGGGAGATAGGCCAGCCAGTCGACCTGGTCCGGCTTGACCAAGAGCGGTCCCGAGACGGCCGCAAGCACGGCGGCGGCGACAACGGTGACGCAAAACCATTTCCACCCCTGCTGGAACCGGGCTCCAACCGCCGGGAGCACCATTGCCAGGAGCAGCGAGACCGGAGCTGAAAGCGGCAGGGTGTAGCGGGGCAACATGCCCGGGATCAGGATCAGCCCAAAGAACGCCACGGCGAGGGGCCAGCGAAGGACGGAAATCAAGAGCCGCTGGCGCTCTTCCAGGCCCTCCCAGGCTTTACGCCACCAACAGAGGGGGACAAAGAGCAGCCAGGGCAATCCGTTCGCCAGGGTGCTGAATTCGTTGGCCAGAATCTTTGAGGCTTTGCCTCGGCCGAGGGTACTCTGCATCTGCTCGGCCCAGACGGTCCCGGGGTCCATGGCGGCGGTGGCATGGAGATAGGGAATGAGCCAGGCCGCCACGATGATGAGCCCCAACCCAAGCGCCACGCCGTGCGCCCGCGACCAGAGCTGGCGCTGCTCCCCCGCCGCGACCAGCAGCGGAATGATGACGCCGTAAAAAAGCAGCAAATGCAGCGGGCCCTTGGCCAAGAACGCCACGCCAAGACATAGGCAGGGGAAGAGCCAGAGCCGCCAGCCGGTTTGCCGCCGTACCCAGGCCGAGATCCAAACCGCAAACGCCATCCCCGTCAGCGAGGAATACATTGCGTCGATTTCCGCCAGGCTCCCTTTCTCCCAAAGGCCGATCGCGGAAAGCGAAATCACGGCGGCGGCAAACGCGCCGGGCAGGGAAAGCCAACGGAGCGCCGTCCAGAAGAGAACGGAGGCCATGGCCAGCATTGCCAGGACTGACGGCAGCCGGACCACCCATTCGTCCCGGTAATTCACCACGTAAAGCGAGGTGGCGATGGCCCAGTTGATGAGCGGCGGTTTGCGCAGGTAGGGGGTGCCGTTAAGGTGCGGCACCAGCCAGTTGCCGGTCTCCAGCATTTCGATGGCGGGCAGGGAGCGCCGGGCTTCCTCGCCTTTCAAGGCCTTGGTCCCCAATCCCGGCAAATAGGCCGCGGCCCAGAACAGCACGATAAACAGGTAGGCAAGCCAGCGATTCATGGCCCCTAGGTTGTCCCACTTTCCAACCCACATGGAAACCCTTAATTCCAATGCAGGTATTATCTTATTTATCGAAATCCCCAGCCGTCTGTGCTTGAAAGAGGGCATGTCCCGCGCGTTTGCGATTCTCGTCGGTTGCCTGGCGGCCTTGTTTTTCGGCTGCTTTTTCGCGTGGCCCATTCTCCAGACGGTTCGCGGAGCGTTTGTCGATGCGAGTGGGCACTGGACGGGGGCCTATTTGCTGGAGATCGCCCGTAACCGCGTTTATCTCGACGGCTTACGCAATGCGTTCCTGCTGGCGCTCGTTAGTACGGCGATGACGGCGGCGCTGGCCATTCCGCTGGCCTGGATGGCCGATCGCTTCGAGTTTCCGGCCAAAAAGCTGCTCCTGGCGATGCTGCTGGTGCCGATGGTGCTGCCGCCGTTTGTCGGGGCCATCGGGCTCAAGCAGGTGCTCGGGCAATACGGGGCGCTCAATGCGCTCTTTACCCACCTCGGCTGGCTCGCGGCCGATGCCGTGCCGCCTGACTGGCTCGGTGGCGGGCGGCACGGGCGCTTCTGGGGCGTGGCGCTGCTCAATACGCTCCACCTTTACCCGATCTTATTCCTTAACGTCGCGGCGGCCCTGGCCAATATTGATCCCGCCTTGGGCGAGGCGGCGGAGAACCTCGGATGTACGGGCTGGCGCAAGTTCCGCCGCGTGACGCTGCCGCTGATGATGCCGGGGCTGTTCGCGGGCGGGGCGATCGTGTTTATCTGGGCGTTCACGGAGCTGGGGGTGCCGCTGATGTTCGATTACAACCGGGTGACGCCGGTGCAGATTTTCCGGGGCTTGAAAGAGCTTTCTGGCAATCCCCTGCCCTACGCGCTGGTGGTGGTGACGCTCGTGGCGTCGATCCTTTTCTACGCGGCGGGGAAATGGGCCATCGGCGGGGGGGCCTTTGCGATGCTCCCGAAGGCGACTCGCGCTGCGGAGACCCGGCCGCTCGGCCTCTGGCCGGGGCTGCTTTGCACGGCGGCGTTCGGCGGCGTGATCGCGCTGGCGCTGGTGCCGCACGTCGGTGTTGTGCTGGTCTCCTTCGCGCGCGACTGGTATCAGAGTATCCTGCCGACGGCCTGGACGCTTGCGCATTACCAAACGGCCCTGGGGCACGACCTGACGGTGCCGTCGATTCTGAACAGCGTGAAATACTCCGGCCTGGCCACGGGGGTGGATCTGCTCCTGGGTATCGGGATTGCCTATGTGGTGGTGCGCACGACGTTCCCGGGCCGCAATGCGCTGGATATTTGCGCGATGCTGCCGCTGGCGGTGCCGGGGCTGGTGCTGGCCTTTGGCTACCTGGCGATGACGCAGGAGGGCCGTGTTTTCGCTTTTCTGAACCCGACCAAGGACCCGACGATGCTCCTCATCATTGCCTATTCGATCCGCCGCCTGCCCTACGTGGTACGCTCGGTAGCCGCCGGGCTCCAGCAGACGAGCACGGCGCTGGAGGAGGCGGCGCAGAACCTGGGGGCCACGCCGCTGAGGGCGTTACGAAAGATTACGCTGCCGCTCATTTCGGCCAATCTGCTCGCGGGCGGGCTGCTGGCGTTTGCGTTCGCGATGCTGGAGGTGTCTGATTCGCTGGTGCTGGCGCAGCGCCAGGCGGATTTCCCGATTACCAAGGCGATCTACGAACTCTTCAATCTGCTGGGCGAAGGGCGTTTCCTGGCCTCGGCGCTGGGCGTCTGGGCGATGGTGTTTTTGGGCATCGCCCTATTCGGGGCCAGCCGGATCCTGGGCAAGAAGCTCGGGGCGCTCTTCCGGGTGGGGTAACGCGTTCACCGATCCGCTTTCCGCTGCCGGAATTGCGGATCGCGAAAGGGGTCGAAGGCCACTTCCGAGCCGTCGGCCTTCATCTGGTAGACCATCTGCATGAGCTGCCCCAGCCGCCCCTTAGGCCAGCCTTTCGCCGCGAACCATTGCAGGTACTCGGCGGGCAGCTCGTGCAGGTGCTGCCCGGCGCATCGCCCAAAGGGCATGACGGTCCGGGCAATTTCCTCCAGTTCGGCCTGGGCCCGTGCCCTCAGCGCGTCGCTCTCGGGGTCAAACGCCATTTTTTAGCAGCCTTTGAGCTTCATCATGAAGCGGAAGGTGCGGTCGGAATGCCCGGGGAGGCCTTCGTGGCCGAAGTCGGGGTAAAGCACTAGTTCCTTGGGAGCGGTGATCTTGTTGTAGGCCGAGAACTGCGTGGACGGCGGACAGATCGTGTCCATGAGGCCGACGGCGAAGAGTGTCTCGGCCTTGATGCGCGGGGCGAGGTATTGCAGGTCGATGTAGCCGAGGCGCGTAAAGACCGCCTCTTCGCGGTCGTGGGTGGGGTCGAAGTGCCGGAACCACGTTTTCAGTTCGGCGTAGGCGTCTTTGGCGAGGTCCATTTCCCACACGCGCTTGTAATCGCACAGGAAGGGAAACATCGGCGCGGCCAGGCGAATGCGGGGCTCCAGCGCGGCGCAGGCCAGGGTGAGCGCGCCGCCCTGCGAGCCGCCCATCGCGCCGATGCGCTCGGCGTCGACTTCGGGGAAGCTCATGACGATGCGGGCCAGCTGTGCGGTGTCCAAAAAGATCTGGCGAAAGAGCAGGTTCTTCGGGTTCGGGTCGTCGAGGCCGCGAATGATGTGGCCGTTGTGGGTGTTGCCTTTGACTTGCAGGTTATCCTCGCTGGCGCCGCCCTGGCCGCGGCAGTCGAGCCCGGCGTAGCAGAACCCCTCGGAGACGAAGGCGAGCTTGTCGGTCCAGTCGCCGATGTTGCCGGTGTAGCCGTGGAAACCGAGGACGGCGGGAGCCGGTGCGGTGAGGCCGCGCGGGCGGACGTACTTGGCATGGACGCGCGCGCCGCCGACGCCGGTGAACCAGAGGTCGAAGCACTCGGAGTGGCTCAGAGGCAGGGTGTCGTTGCGGCGAAGCTCGATTTGCGGATCGAGGGCGTCGAGTTCGGCGAGGGATTCTTCCCAGTAGGTATCGAAATCGTCCGGACGCGGATTGATTCCGTTGTAGTTCCGGAGTTCGGGGAGCGGTTTGTCGAATGTAAGAGGCATAGCGCTTTTATTTCCGATAAAGGCCGCCCTCTTCAAGAACGGAAACAAAAAAACACCCGGCACAGGTGAGCTATGCCGGGTGAGTTTTGTTGATCAATTCAACGAATTTTTTTATCGCTGGACGCGGCCACTGCCGTCGCCCTTGACCAGGGCTTCCACTTCCGCGAGCGTGGCGCGGTTGTAGTCGCCGGGAATGGTGTGCTTTAGCGCGCTGGCCGCGACGGCGAATTCGATGGCTTCCTGGGGCGCGTCGCCGCGCAGGGAGGCGAAGATGAGGCCGCCGCCGAAGGAGTCGCCACCGCCGACGCGGTCGATGACGGTGAGGTCATATTTGCGGGAGAAGTAGGCTTTCCCCTCGGTCCAGAGCATGGCGCTCCAGCCGTTGTGGCTGGCGGAGTAGGATTCGCGCAGGGTGATGGCGACTTTCTTGAAGCCGAAACGCTCGGTAAGCTGCCGGGCGACGGACTCGTACTGCGCATGGTCGATCTTGCCGCTGGTGACTTCCGCGCCGTGGATGCCGAAGACGCTCTCGGCGTCCTCTTCGTTGGCGATGCAGACGTCGACATACTGCATGAGGTTGCCCATGACTTTGCCGGCTTTTTCCTTGCTCCAGAGCTTCTTGCGGAAGTTGAGGTCGGTGCTGACGGTCAGGCCGAGCTTCTTGGCGGCTTTGCTGGCTTCTTCAACGACCGCGGCGGCGCTGTCGGAGAGGGCCGGGGTGATGCCGGTCCAGTGGAACCACTTGGCTCCGGCAAAGGCGGCTTCCCAGTTGACTTCGCCGGGCTGGATCTCGGAGATCGCGGAGTGGGCGCGGTCGTAGGTGACCTTGGAGGCGCGCTGGCTGGCACCGGTTTCGAGAAAATAAATGCCGATGCGCTCGCCGCCACGGACGATGTGGCCGGTGCCCACGCCGATTCCGCGAAGTTCGTCAATGGCCCCCTGGCCCATATCGTTCTTCGGGAGGCGGGTCACGAAGTCTGCGGTAAGGCCATAGTTGACCAGTGAGACGGCGACGTTGGCTTCGCCTCCGCCGAAAGTTTTTTCCAGTACGGGGGTTTGTGCAAAACGGAGGTAGCCCGGCGTGGCCAGGCGCATCATGATTTCACCAAATGTTACGACGTCAGACATAGAGGGGGGCAAGCATAGGATAGCGCCGCCGCGGTCCGCAAGGGGAATTGCGCGCAATTCCAGGGTAATATTCCGCAGCAGCGAGGGGCCTTTCGCGGGGGAAAAAAGAGGACACTCGGCGGCATTCGAGGGGTGCGGCCGCCGGTGTCCTCAGTCATGAGATTGCACACGCTTTGGAGAGGGAGAAATACGCGCGTGCAGTCTCAAAATCAGGCGCAGCGGTCGGAAGGGCTCCAGCCAACAACCTCTGAAAAACTGGAGCCCTCCCTTCCGCCCAGGCTAGGAACAAACCAAGGGGAACGTAGGATGTGCATCCACGACGATCCCTGTCGACTCATACGCCAGGTCCATGCGCCACAACGGCCCGCTTCGTCCAGATACGGAGCGAACAAAAGATAAGCTGTCCCTGCCGCTTTCATGGGGCAGGAGATTATCCATCAAAGCGGGCCTTGAAAATCAGGTAAGAGCGGCTCACCGGATGGAGTAAACCCTGACTGGTAAATTCCGGTAAAAGCTGGGGGTTTCTCAAGTGCAAGAGGCGCAATAAGTTATACCGTTTCTATAAACGAATTTGATTTTAGATGCCCCGCTTCTCTCCATAAGCCTCTATCCTGCGAGGACTGCTATGAATTTATTCAGCCTGACCCATTTGAATGCGATCGCAAAGGACCTGCCCGATCCGAATCAGGCAGCACAGGCCGCAAGTGGTTACAATACGGTCATTCGGCTGCCCATTCGCGCCGACGATCTGCTGGAGCGCGATCTGGAGGATAACAGAAACGCTTACGTGGAGTTCGAGCTAATGATGATCAAAGACCCGAAAGGCATGACCCGCCCGCGCTGGGTGCTGCGAGGCTTGGTCGCAATGTAGACAGGGTGCCCCGCTCCCCCAAGAGGGCGGGCACACGGGGTAGGGTTACACCCCATAGACGAGGTATGGCTGAAGGCGAATACTGGTCGGCCATCGAGAAACGATATTCATTGTGCTAAACCTCATCAATCCTTGCCTTTCCGCCTATGGGAACACCCCTTAACACTAAACATATTGCCTTTCTCGGCGACTACGTACCCCGCCGGTGTGGCATTGCTACGTTCACGGCCGATATCTGCGAAGCCATCGCGACGGAGTTCCCGCAAGCCGAGTGCATCGTCGGCTCGGTGAATGACCGCCCGGAGGGCTACGATTATCCCGAACGCGTGCGCTTCGAAATTGCCGAGCAGGAAATTGATTCCTACCATCGCGCGGCGGAATTCCTGAACATCAATAATGTGGAGGTCGTCTCGCTGCAACACGAGTTCGGCATCTACGGCGGCCCGGTCGGCAGCCATATCGTGGAGTTCCTGCGCAATGTGAAGATGCCCGTGGTAACGACGCTGCATACCGTCCTGCGCGATCCCTCCGAAGAGCAGCGCGCGGTGATGAAGCAACTCGACGCCCTTTCCCAACGCTTCATCGTCATGGCCGAGCGCGGGAAGAACATGCTGGAGACGATTTACTCGATATCACCTGATAAGATCGACCTCATCCCGCACGGGGTGATCGACATGCCGTTTATCGACTCGAATTTCTTCAAGGATCTCTTTCACGTGGAGGGCAAGACGGTGCTGCTCACCTTTGGTCTGCTTTCGCCGAACAAGGGCATCGAGTACGTCATCAATGCCATGCCTGCGATTCTCCAGGCGCACCCGGACGTTGTTTATATCATCCTGGGGGCCTCGCACCCAAATTTGCTGGCATCGGAGGGCGAGGCGTACCGCGAACGGCTGGAGAAACTGGCCGTGGATCGCGGCGTGGCGGATCATGTGATTTTCCATAACCGCTTCGTGGATTTGGATGAACTAAAGGAGTTCATCGGCGCGGCGGATATCTACATCACGCCTTACCTCAATGAAGCGCAGATCACCTCGGGAACGCTGGCCTATACCTTTGGGGCCGGGAAAGCGCTGATCTCCACGCCGTATTGGCATGCGCAGGAGCTCCTCGCGCACGAACGCGGCATCCTGGTCCCCTTTGCCAATGAGCAAGCCATTGCCGACGGCGTGAACTTCTTCCTCGCCAACCCGACCCAGATGACCGCGATGCGCAAGCGGGCCTGGAAGGCGGGCCGAGAAATGATCTGGCCTGTGGTGGCGCGGCGCTACATGGAGAGTTTCGAGCGGGCTCGGGCGAGCTTAAGCGCGCCTTGCGTCGAACGGATCGCCGAGCGAAAACCGGGGAATTCGAATTACCCGATCCCTCCCCTGAAGCTCGATCATCTCATCAAGATGAGCGACCACACGGGCATCTTTCAGCACGCCATATACAACGTGCCGAACTACCACGAAGCCTACTGCACGGACGACAACGCCCGCGCCTATATTTTCACCGTTCTGATGCAGGAAAATACCGGCTACCCGCCGCAACTGGATCGGCTGGCCAGCAGCTATCTCGCTTTTCTTTGGTATGCCTTTGACGCGAACACCTGCCGGTTTCGCAATTTCATGAGCCACCAGCGGCAATGGCTGGAACTCCACGGCTCGGAGGACAGCCACGCACGGGCACTATGGGCCGCGGGAACGGCCCTGGGGCGTTCGCACAATGACGGCCACCGCAGCCTCTGCGGGCTTTTGTTCCAACGGGGCCTGCCGCCGGTTGCCCGCTTCGCCTCCCCTCGGGCGTGGGCCTTCTCGCTGATCGCGATTCATGAATACTTGCGAACGTTTGCCGGGGATCGCTTGGTCAACCAGATGCGCGAGGTGTTGATGAACCGGCTGGCCGATCTCTACCGGGCGAATTCGGCGCCGGACTGGCAGTGGTTCGAGCGGATTGTCACCTATGACAATGCCAAGCTTTCCCACGCCTTGATCCTCAGCGGGCATTGGACCGGGAAGCCGGAAATCCTCGACATCGGCCTCGCCTCGTTGCGCTGGTTGCTGGCGGAACAGACGGCGGAGGACGGCCACTTTGCGCCGGTCGGCTGTAACGGCTTTTGGGTGCGCGGAAGCGATAAAGCCCGCTTTGATCAGCAGCCCTTGGAGGCTTACGCAATGGTGTCGGCCTGTCTGGAGGCTTATTCCGTCACACAAGATACGTTTTGGAGCACGGCAGCCCGCCGCTGTTTCGAGTGGTTTCTCGGACGCAATGATCTGGGGCTGCCGCTCTACGATAGCACGACCGGAGGATGCCGGGACGCGCTCCTACAAGATCACCTCAACCAAAACCAAGGCGCGGAATCGAGCCTCGCCTATTATCTTTCATTTGCAGAAATCACCGCGCCCCGGAAACGCGGAAAATGACGCCCTCTCACCACCATGCATAGCCTGAATATCCAGCCCACCGGCGTCATTCTCCGAGCCAACAGCGCACGAGTACTCATCCGGCCTTTCATTCCCACTAACCCCGCGAAGATCGTAAATATCATCGGGCGGGCGCTCGCCCTTACGGAAGCCGAAACCGAGGCGGAGCTGGTGACCTTGATGGCGGATTTCGCCAAACGGCATTTGGATATTCAGACGCATTGGCGGAATATCTTCGAGCGCGTGAAGGAGCACATCTTCAGCAGTCGACCGCTCTCCGAGGCTCGCCAGCTCTACATCGGCGCGCTGTTCTCGGGCGAGTATGCCCTGGAATCCGCCGCCCTATTTAATCCATCACTGGTAGCCCACCCGGACCAGAGCGGGCTGGCGGAGGGGGAGCTGCGCTTCATTTTGAGCCTGCGGGCCACCGGCGAGGGGCACATCTCGTCGATCGAGTTTCGCACCGGCATCATTCGCTCTGATTACTCGGTAGCACTGGAGGAACCCTCGCGTTTCGTCACCGCGCCCACGGTCAATCCGAACCCGACTTACCGCAAAACGATCTTTTTTGACAAGCTCATGGAGATGGGGTTCGAGAACGAATGGTCCAGCCTGGTCATGGAGTCGCTGGGGGATAGCTTTGCGCTCAGCGACCTGGAAGGGGCCATGCAACACGCCAGCCATGGAAAGGGGCACTTACCACGGGAAGAGCAGCGGACGCTGGAGTGCGTGCGCTGGCTGGCTGAGTCGAACTACGGCATTGATTTCGACCCTTCCCTAGCCGTCTCCGAGCGCATCATTTTCCCAGTCTCGGCCAATGAAAGCAACGGGATGGAAGATGCCCGCTTTGTCCGGTTTGTTGAAGACGATGGGCGTGTTATTTACTACGCTACCTATACCGCCTACAACGGCCATGCCATTTTGCCACAGCTCCTGGAAACCACGGATTTCCTTCACTTCCGCGCCCTCACGCTCAACGGGCGCGCGGTGCAAAACAAAGGCATGGCGCTTTTCCCCCGCCGCATTGACGGGCGCTACGCCATGATCTCCCGCCAGGACAACGAGAATCTCTTTCTCATGTTCTCCGACAACCCCCACTTTTGGAGCGATCCCAAATTGCTGCGCCAGCCGGGGGAATCATGGGAATCGGTCAAAATCGGCAACTGCGGCTCGCCCATCGAAACGGAGGCTGGCTGGCTAGTCCTGACCCACGGCGTGGGGCCGATGCGCAAATACTGCATCGGCGCAATGCTGCTGGATCTCAACGATCCCTCGCGGGTGATCAGCCACCTTGCCCAGCCGCTCTTAAGCCCCCGGGAGGACGAGCGCGAGGGCTACGTGCCCAATGTGGTCTATACCTGCGGCGGGTTGGTTCATAGCGGACGGCTTTTCCTGCCCTATGGGTATTCCGACACGACGACGACTATCGTGACGCTGGAACTCGACAGCTTGCTGGACGCGCTCGGCGCCCCTTGAAATCGCCGGGATGCGCGGCCGCCGCGGCCATCACACAATAGTCAACTGGACGCTGCTTTCGACGATTCCCACCGCGATGGCGTAACGGGTCAGGCTGGCGATGTCGTGGATATCCAGTTTGCCCATGAGCGCCTGCCGGTGTTTTTCGACCGTCTTGGTGCTGATGCCTAGTTCCGATGCGGTTTCCTTGTTGGCCTTGCCTTCGGCAATCAGTTGGAGCACCTCCACTTCGCGCGAGGTCAGCTGGTGGCCTTTCTTGCCAAACATTCCCTTGCGATCCAGCGACCGCGGGTGAAGGCTTTCCAGACGCCGGGCAATCGTGGGGCTAAAAAACGTCTTTCCCTTTTGGATTTCCCGAATCGCCCGGCACACGTCGCGGGCAGAGGTTTGCTTGACTAAAAATCCCACCGCTCCCGCATCGACCGCGCTCTGGACATACGCTTCATCGCTATGCGCGGAGAGGATGAGCACTTTGGCGGCCGGGCGCGCTTTGAGAATCTGGCGGGTAGCCTCCAGGCCGTTGAGCCGCGGCATCGCGATGTCCATGACGATGACGGCGGGAAGAAGTTGCCGGGCGAGCTTCACCGCCTGGCGACCGTCTTGCGCCTGGCCTACGACTTCGATATCCCCTTCCGCATTCAAGAGCGAACAGAGCCCCTCGCGCACAACCATGTGGTCTTCGGCAAGCAGGACCTTAATATGATTGGGTATGTTCATACCGGGGGATGATTTCTGGCGCGGGCGAAGGGAATCCGGGCCCGGAGGGTCGTGCCCGCGCCCGGGGCGGACTCGATCCCGAAGGTCCCGCCGACCATTTCAACGCGTTCTCTCATGCCGATGAGCCCCAACCGTTTGTTCCTTTTGCCAAAGAGCACGCGCTCGACCTTGAAGGATTTTCCGTCATCATGGATCTCCATGCAAACCGCGCCCGCACGTTTCTTGATCGTCACCTCCACGCACGTTGCCTTGGCGTGTTGCGCGACGTTGGTCAGCGCCGCTTGGGCGACGCGGTAAAGGACGGTGCGCTTGGTGCTCTCCATTTTTTCCACCGCCGCGAAGACCGTCAAGTGAATGTGAATACCGGTCCGTTCCGTAAAGTCTTTCATGTAGGAATGGAGGGCGGGGATCAGCCCCAGATCGTCCAATACCGTGGGGCGCAGTTTGCGGGCGAATTGATGGACGATATCGAGGGACTCTTCCACGAGCCGCTGGGCGCTGGCGATTTTGGCGTCCAGGCTTTTGGGGTCGAGGAGGGCCTCCTTTTTCAGCAGATCCAGGCGTAGGTTGATCCCCGTCAACGTCTGGGCGATGACATCGTGCAGATCGCGGCTAATGCGCTTGCGCTCTTCTTCCTGTGCCATGAGCACCTGGCGAGAAAGATCCCGCAGCTGATCCTGCATGATGCGCGAGCGCACCGCCTGCGAAACAGGTTCGTCCCTCCCGGTCCTTTTCTTGGCCCGAGCGCGTAAATCATTCGCCCCGCTGGAAGACTTGCAGGCTGGTTTTTTTGTCATATCCACACCCCCCTCACGCTACCCGGACGGCGTTCTGACCGGAACAAACTTGCCGCTTCCGTAGTGTGATCCGGGTTCCGGCAAGGTCAAGCAGCATCACGGGTTTTTCAGGGGAACAAGGCGACCCGATTGGGGTAAACACCCCATTGTGCGCGGACGATTTCTGGCCATAATGAATGCCTAATGAAGGTCCTGCTGTTGTACCCGGAGTTTCCCGACACCTTCTGGAGTTTTAAGCACGCCTTAAAATTCATTGGTAAGAAAGCGGCGCTCCCTCCCTTGGGCTTGCTCACCGTGGCGGCGCTGCTGCCAAAACCATGGGCCAAGCGGCTCGTGGATACGAACCTGCGGAAGCTGCGCGAAAGCGACCTGGCCTGGGCCGATCTCGTGTTCATCAGCGCAATGATCGCCCAGCAATCCTCGGCGCTCGAACTCATCGCGCGGTGTCGCGTGGCAGGCAAAATTATCGTGGCGGGCGGCCCGCTCTTTACCCTGGGGCACGACCAGTTTCCGGGAGTGGACTATTTCGTGCTCAATGAGGCGGAGGTTACTTTGCCGCTGTTTTTGGAGGACTTCGAACGCAACACGGCCCGGCGCGTTTATGCTTCGAGCGAATTTCCGGACATCCGGCAGACGCCGCCCCCGCTCTGGGAACTGGCCGAGATGCGGCTGTATGCTTCGATGAGCGTACAGTTCTCGCGCGGCTGTCCATTTGACTGCGAGTTTTGCAATATTACCGCGATGTTCGGGCATCGTCCGCGCACCAAGACAACGGCTCAGGTGATCGAAGAGCTCGATGCGCTCCGTCGGGCCGGTTGGAGCGGGGCGGTATTTTTCGTGGACGATAATTTCATCGGGAATAAACGGGTGCTCAAGGAAGAGCTGCTACCGGCTCTCATCGAGTGGCAAAAACGCGGACGCGGCACCCCGTTTTTCACAGAGGCATCCATCAACCTCGCCGACGATGAGGAGTTGATGCGGATGATGGTGGAGGCGGGCTTCAACCAAGTGTTTGTGGGCATCGAAACGCCGGAGGATGCGGGCCTCGCGGAGTGCAATAAGCGACAGAACCAAAAGCGCGACCTGGTCGCCGACGTGAAACGCATTCAGCGCGCGGGGCTGGAAGTCCAGGGCGGTTTTATCGTGGGGTTCGACAGCGACACCGCCGCGACTTTTGCGCAACAGATCGAGTTTATCCAAAAAAGCGGCATCGTTACGGCCATGGTCGGCCTCTTGCAAGCCATCCCCGGCACCAAGCTTCACCAGAGGTTAAAAGCCGAAGGTCGGCTGACCGGCAAGACGACTGGCAACAATTTGGACGGAAGCACCAACTTCATCCCCCGCATGAACCGGGACCTATTGCGCGAAGGCTATAAGAGCCTCATGGGGTATATCTACGCGCCGGGGCCTTATTACCAGCGGATCCGCACCTTTCTACGGGAATACCGTCGGCCAGCCATTTCTGAGCCGTGGACCTGGCAGCATGTCCTGGCCTTTTTCCGCTCCATCTTGCGCCTCGGGATTTTTGGCCGCGAACGGTTCCAATACTGGAAATTGCTGCTCTGGACCTCTTTTCGCCGCCCTACTTTGCTCCCCTTGGCCATCGCCCTCTCCATCTTTGGCCACCACTTTCGCAAAACCTGCAAAGCCTTAGTGGAGACCCCAAAAACGGCGGTGTCTCCATGAGGTAACCGGCCTGCTCCGGTCTGCAAGCGGAGAGATCTTTCCTTTTCCAGCTGGATGCCGCGCGCCGGGCTCTGATAGGTTCTCCCATCATGAGCCGTATCGTCATCGTGGGCGGGGGAGCCGCCGGTTTTTTTGCAGCCATTGCCTGCGCAGAGGCGTGCCCGCCGGGACGGGAGAGGCCGGAGGTGGTGCTCCTTGAAAAAGGGCGGCAGTTTCTCACCAAGGTCCGTGTCTCCGGCGGGGGGCGCTGCAACGTCACCCATGCGTGCTCCGATCCGCGCACCCTCGCTGCCCATTACCCTCGGGGCGGTCGGGCGTTGATCGCCGCGTTCTCGCGCTTCCAGCCCTCGGACACCGTGGATTGGTTTGCAGCCCGTGGCGTCAAGTTAAAGGCGGAAGGCGATGGCCGGATGTTTCCCGTGACCGACTCCTCGGAAACCATTGTCGATTGCCTGGTCCGCCAAGCCAGGTCCGCCGGGGTCGTCTTGAAAACGGACCTCGGCGTGGAGCGAATCGAACGGCTTCCGCAAGGGGGATTCAAGCTGGCGCTTTCCAATGGCGAAACGCTCGCGTGCGACCGGCTGCTGCTGGCCACCGGCGGTTGCCGCACGGATCACGGTTGCGCCCTGGCGACCTCCCTGGGGCACGCCGTGGAAGCGCCCGTGCCCTCGCTGTTCACCTTCCATATTGAAGAACCCTGGCTGCGGCACCTGGCCGGAGTTTCCGTCGCGGTGGTGGAAGCCTCCGTCCCCGGCACCAAGCTGCGGGAACAAGGGCCGCTCCTGGCAACGCACAGCGGCGTCAGCGGCCCCGTCATCCTGCGCCTCTCCGCGTGGGGCGCGCGCCTGCTGCACGAGCGCGGCTACCGCTTCCCGCTGCATATTCACTGGCTGCCGCACTTGTCGGCGGAGACCATCGCCGCGGCACTCAAGGCCCGGAGCGAATCGCAGCCCGCCGCTTTCGTCATCAAAACGCCCATCCGTCCCTTGCCCACGAGGCTCTGGGAAGCACTAGTAAAGAACGCAGGCATCCCACCGGAAACCCGCTGGGCCGCTTTCCCCCGCGCCGCGCTGCACCGCCTTGCCGAGCAGCTCACGCAAACCGAATTTCAGGTGACCAACAAAAGCTCCAACAAAGCAGAGTTTGTCACCTGCGGCGGGGTGCGTCTGGGCGAGGTTAACTTCAAGACCATGGAAAGCCGGATCGCCCCCGGGCTCTATTTCGCCGGGGAACTCCTGGATATCGACGGCCTCACCGGAGGGTTCAATTTCCAGGCCGCGTGGACCACCGGATGGATCGCGGGGAACGCCATGGCCGCTGACTAGTATGATCTATCCGTAAGCGTCACTTTTCCACGAAATACATAATAGACCGTCGCGGTATAGGCCACGACGATGGGCATGCCGATAAGGGCGACCCAGGCCATGAAGCGAAGCGATTTGTCCGTCGAGGATCCGTTGTAGATATTCAAGCTATCCGCAACGTCCGGCGTGGAGAAAACCATGGTCGGGTAAACCGACGCGCCGAACAGGAGCATCAGCATGACCAGCGAAAGACACGAGCTCACAAAGGCCCGCCCCTCATACCCCGGACCCTTTCGGACCTGGGCTGGGATATTGAGTGTTACCAGCAGGGCCACGAGGAAGATCGCACCCAAGATCCACGGGCGTTGAGCGAGCGCCGCCTGGATATGAGGACACGCAAACACGGTGACTCCGCTTAAAATCAGAAAACACCCCAGGTAGGCGGGAACCGTCAGCTTGGTCCACCGGGCCAGCTTCTCCTGCAAAGCGCCATCGGTCTTCAGCAAAAGATAAAGATTGGCGTGCATCACAAACAACGCCACCGCCGTAACTCCAACCAGCAACGAGTAGGGATGGAGAAGCGAAAGGAAGCTGCCGGAGAAGTCGCGGCTGGCATCCAGCGGAATCCCCCAAACGATATTACCCAATGCCACGCCAATAAGCAGCGCGGAAGCCATGCTGCTGACCGAAAAAGCAACGTCCCACGTCGTGCGCCAGCCTCCTCCTTGCCGTTGGCTGCGGAATTCAATCGCCACGGCCCGAAAAATCAAAGCCACGAGCAGCAGCATGAAGGCGTCGTAAAATCCCGAGAATACCGTGGCATAAACATTCGGGAAGGCGGCAAACAGAGCGCCGCCGCCTGTCACCAGCCAGACCTCGTTGCCATCCCAGATCGGCCCGATGGCGTTGAGAAAGATCCGCCGCTCCTCATCCCCCTTCGCAAAAGGCAGCAATGCGCCAACGCCAAGATCGAACCCATCCAGCATCGCGTAGCCCGTAAAAAGCACGCCCACCAGCACAAACCATAGTGTGTTCAAGTCCATTGGCTTATTCCCCCGGGGTTTTGGTATTACCGGTCGTCTGCCGTCCTGCCTTCAACGAAAGCGGCCGCCACCGGTCCATCAGCCCGGCTCCCGATTCCGAGTCAACCGGTCCTTGTTGAACAAACTTTACAAACAAGAAAACGAATAGAATTCCAAGGAGAAGATAGATGAACAAAAACATCAGGATCGAGCTGAGAACCTGCGGTATTTTGACGACGGCGGACATCGCATCATTCGTCTTAAGCACTTGATATACGATCCAGGGCTGGCGGCCCATTTCAGCGGTGAACCAGCCTGCTTGGATGGCAATCTGCGGCAGCACAGCCGAGACAACTAGCAGCCAGAGAAACGCACGGATGAGCTTCGACTGGGTGTTCCATAGTTGGCCGGAATACCAAAGCCAAAGCCCCAGCAGCGCGATGCCGGTCAGCCCCATCCCGAGGGCAATCATGAGGTGATACGTCTGGAAGAGCACCGGCACATTGGGCCAATACGAGGGCCTTAGTTTGACTAGTTCCGCGGCGCTCGCCTCGGGATGCCGACGGCGCAGAAACTCATCCGACGGCAGAGACTCCAGCCCGGCGACCTCGGTTGCGCTGGCCGCAATCGGATGAAGAAAATTCCCGGACACCAGAACGCTAAGCATCCCGGGAACGCGGAGCGCATCGGTCGTTACCCCGATGATCTCGCCCCGCGCATCCCGCTTCCATCGCGCAAAGCCCACGACGCCCAGCGGGGCTTCCGTTTGGGACTGCGCAAGGCCTTCCATCGCGGCAAGCTTGGTTGGTTGCAGGCGCGCCACTCCACGGGCCGTCGAGTCCGCCGCCTGCATTTGGAGCAAGCACGCCACCACGGCAACCACCAGGCCCAGCTTGACCGATGCCCGCGCGACGTCGATATTCCGCCCCCGCAGCAACCACCAGGCGCTAACGGCGATCACAAGAAACGCCCCCGCGATCCAGCATGCCAGGACGGTATGAGCAAGCCGGTCGAGCGTAGACGGGTTCAGGATCGCGGCATAAATGCTATCGACCACGGCGCGCACCTGATGCAAATCTTCCGGCCGGACGACATAGTCCGCGGGAAGCACCGTTTCCCGGACCGTATAGGCGATCGGCCCCAGGTCAGCATTCATCGGAAACTGCTGACCGCTCGCAGTGAGCTTGATTTGTTTTGCCAAGTGATAACCCGCCGGAGTTTGCATCCATGAATTGGCCACCAAAATCCAGATAGCGCTGAAATGCGCCCCCAGCGCAACCATGCATGTGGAAAAAAAGTGCATGCGTGGGCCGATCTTATTCCAGCCAAAGAGCAGCAGCGCGAGAAAGCCCGATTCGAGGAAGAACGCATAGATGCCCTCGATGGCCAGCGGGCTGCCAAAGATGTCGCCGACAAAGCGCGCATAGCGAGCCCAGTTGGTCCCGAACTGGAATTCCATGGGGATGCCGGTGGCAACCCCGATCGCGAAGATGAGCCCAAAAACCCGCGTCCAAAAGCGCGACATGGTCAGGTAAACCGGGTTCCCCGTGCGCAACCGCAGCCCTTGCATCATAACGAGCATCAGCCCCAGCCCAATGCTCATCGGCGGAAACAGAAAATGAAACGCAACCGTCAGGGCAAACTGGATACGGGAAAGAATCTCAACATTCATGCGCAGATTTCGGGGTTATAGTCATTTCGCCCACGACGCTCGCCGCGGCCCTCAAAATCATGGGTCCGGGTTGTCATGCCCGGCAGCTTCCTCATCGCTCAAGATGATACGTTTGCCGCGTTTGTGGGTAAGAAGATTCCATCCCCATTCCACAAACGTACTAGTCTTTTCTTCGCTGCCATTGAGCAAAGCCAGGTGAACCCCCAGCCAAGCCAGCCACGCAACCCGCCCGGTCAGCGTTCCGCCGGTGGGCAACTCCACAACCGCCGCACCCCGGCCCACCTGCGCCATGGTCCCCTTGTCCAGATACTTAAAGGGTTCGGCCGCCTTGCCCGCAACCAAAGAGGCAATCGTTTCCCCAATGTGGCGGCCTGCCTGAAGCGCCGTTGCGCCCAAGCCCGGCAACACCTTGCCGGTTTCGCCGTCAGTCATCGCCGCAATGTCGCCAATGGCAAATACGCCGGGGTGATCTTTCACCTGAAGATCAGGGCCCACGGGAATTCGTCCCCCGTGGCCCAGCGGCACGCCCAAGGAATTCACGATCGGATTTGCCTGAAGTCCCGCCGCCCAAACTAGCGTATGCGTCTTGACGGTTTCGCCGCTTGATAACTCAATGCTCGCTGGATCCACCTTACTCACTCCAACCCCGGTATGCACCTGCACTCCGCGCTCCTCCAGCGCTTGCTGGGCATAGCTTTGAAGCTTCGCCTCAAATGGTGCCAGCAGATGTGGCGATCTCTCGTAGAGAATCACTTGCGCCTTCTCCACCGGGAGATTCGGATAGTCTTCCTTCAACTCGGCGCGCAACAACTCCGCCAGCGCACCGGAGAATTCCACCCCCGTCGCGCCCCCTCCCACCACGCAGAAATTCAGCGCGCCGTCGTCAATGAGCGCCGGGTTTTTATCCACCGCCTCGAAGGTTTCCAAAATATGCTTCTTGAGCCGGATGGCATCGTCCATCGTGTAGAGTGGGAAGGCGGATTGATCCGCGCCCGGTGTGTGGAAGAAGTTGACCACCGCGCCAAGCGCGATGACTAGATAGTCGTACAAAACGGGGCCCAGGCCTTCCACTTCCACGGTCTTGTGCGCCAAGTCGATGCCGCTGGCCGTGGCTTGGTGAAATTCAATATTGGTGTGGCCGTGCAACAGATCGCGGACCGGGAAGCCGATGTCTTCGGGGCCCAATTCGTCCGTGGCCACCTGGTAGAGCAATGGCTGGAATGTGTGGTAATCGCGCTTGTCGATGATCGTAATTTGAACATCCGCATCACGCAGCTTCCGCACAGCGCCAATGCCGCCGAAGCCCGTCCCTAGAATCACGACGTGAGGTTGACTAGACATAACCTAAAGGCCGGGGCTGCTGTGCATCATGCCGCCATCTGCAAACACAGTGGTTGCGGTCATATAGCTTGCGCCATCGCCCGCCAGGAACGCGACGACACTAGCGATCTCTTCCGGCTTGGCCATGCGGCCCAGGGGAATCGCCGCGTCGAGATGTTTCATCAGCGCCGGGTCCTTCATGGTGGAAAGATTGATCGGCGTGGCGACCGCTCCCGGGCCCACCCCCACCACCAGGATATTGTGGGTAGCTAGTTCGACGCCCGCCGTCCGCGTGAGCATCCGCATTCCGCCTTTGGAAAGACAGTAGGCCGTGTTTCCCGGCATCGGCCAGTCCTCATGCACTGAAGTAATGTTGATGATCCGGCCGCCTCCGCCCTGCTTGATCATTTGCAGCGCCGCGAGCTGGGTGCCAAAGAATGCGCTCTTTAGGTTAATCTCCAGAACCTTCTCGTATTGCGCCTCCGTTGTGTCGAGAACCGACGTGCGGGTTTCGACCCCGGCGTTGTTTACCATTATGTCCACCCGCCCAAATTTTTGCACTGCCGCATCCACGAGTTTCTGCAAATCCGCGACCTTGCTGACATCCGCATCCACCCCGATGGCTTGATCGCCCAATGCCGCGATCTTCTGCTCCAGGGCCTCGGTTGCCTCCGGGTGCGCTACATAATCAATGACGACATTCGCGCCTTGTTGCGCCAATTCCAGCGTAATGGACATCCCAATGCCACTGTTGCCGCCCGTCACAATTGCCACTTTGCCTTTAAGACTCATATGGGTTCTCCTTTGTTATTAATATGATCGGATATTCCACTTTGCGTAAGTTGCAAGCGCACGACGCTAAAGGAAAGAACCGCCAGCGTGAGCGCTACGAGAGCCGTACCACCGTAGATGGAGCTTAGGCTCAAGCCCGCCGTTCCCTGCAAGGGCCCCACACCAAAGGCCGCGATGCCGAATCCCATTTCGTAGAAGGCAATCAGGTAACCCGCCACCGAGGTCGATATCGTCGTCAGCTCTTTTTGGCCAAAACTGATGGTGAGCGGCAGCAAGGCCGAGCAGCCCAGGCCAGCCAAGGCAAAGGCCGAAATTCCAAACGCCGGTTGGTCTTTTGGGAGTAGGGCAATCACGATCAGCGCGCAAGCAATTACAGCGGGAAGAAGGCGGTAGCAGTTGCTTTCGGAGAACCACTGATGGATCGCCGCGAACAAAATGCGACCCAAAGTTACCAGCGCCCAGAAACCGGTCAGCGCCAGGGAAGCTGCCGTAACGCTCGAACCCAAGTCACGCGTCATATAGAGCGTCGCCCAATTTCCGTTGACGGTCTCTACGACCCCATAGAGCAGCACAAATGCGGCATACAGCCAAAAACGCCGGGGAACGGATCCCCCCGCCCTCTCCTGCGAATCGGCATCCTGGGCCGCAATCCGAAGCGGCAGACCGAGGCTGAAGAATAGTAGGCCAACAAGCAGCGCCCCCACGAGAACGGGCAACCCCCACCAGATGCCCAAGCCCACAAAGAGCGCGATGAAGACAGGGGCCAATGCAGTTCCCACCCCCAGAAGTGCGTTCAAAATCAATACCGCGGAGTCGACTCTCTGAGGAAAGAACGCCGCGGTGTAGGTGTTCAGAACCGAGGTCGTCAGACCAAATCCAATTCCCAAAACCGTCGTCGCGGCGAGTAACACTCCGTAAGCCACTCCAGAATAACCCGTGAGGTACTGGCTCAAAAACAGCAGCGCCATGGAGACGGCGTTTGCCACAAGACCGGCGAGAAAGATCTGCTTAATGCCGAGCCAACGGGCAAGCGTTCCGCTGAAGAGAGCCGCCGCAATGGCCATGAGGGCCTGAGGCAAAAAGATGGCCCCGTAGGCCGAGCTGGATAGTCCGTAATACCTGCTGCTGGTGAAGATCGCGCCCGCAGCAGGGAAAGTAACAAGCGCAACACCCTGCACCGCCGCCGCGGCGTAGACGGAAGCGACTTCGCTGGGGCGGCCTCTGCTCATTTGAGCCGTTCCAAAAGATGATCGCCTACCCGCAAGGCATTCGCCATCGCCGTGAGGGCGGGGTTGACCGCGCCGATGCTGGGGAAGAAACTGGTATCGACGACGTAGAGGTTATCCAGTTCGTGGGCTTTGCAATTCGTATCCAGCACGGAACTTTTCGGATCTTTGCCAAACCGGCAGGTTCCCGATTGATGGGCCACGCCACCAATCTCGATTTCGTTTTTCATGTAGAGATTCCGCCGAATCAGACTCTCGTGCATATCAAGTCGGTTAAGCATCGACTGGAGCTTTTCATAGAGCTTCACTTTGGGGACCTGGTTGGTGGGGGTATAGCTAAGCGTGATGTTGCCCTCGCGGTCCACGGTGATGCGATTCTCCGGCCTCGGCAGGTCCTCTGTAGAGAGCCAGAAATCCACGGCGTGGGCGGCGATCATGTCGAGCGTCCAGTTTGGTGCCAGGAGCGTTTCCAGCGGCTTTTCGCCTTTATACATCGGCCCCTGGGATTTACCGACCATCTGGATGTTGCCAAGCGGGAACCCAAATTCTTCGGTGCGCAAATAGAAGTCGTTTAAGCCCAGAGTCTTTTGGTAAATGGTCGGGTTCGGTTCCTTGGATATGGCCAGCACCGCCTGGCTATTGTGAAACATATAGTTACGCCCGACTTGGTCCGATCCGTTGGCGAGTCCGTTGGGATGTTTGTCGTTCGCAGACATTAAGAGGAGCTTCGCCGAATTGGCGGCTCCGCATGAAACCACGACAAGGTTGCCTTGATAGGTTTCTGTTTCGCCGTGGCGTTTGACGACGACCTCAGTAATGGCGGTTCCCTCCGAATTGGTATTCAGCTTAATGACCTGCGCCTCGGTCAGCAGGGTGACGTTTGGAGATTGCAGAGCGGGGCGGATCGCTAGAACTTCCGCATCGGATTTGGCATGGACGGGACACGGAAAGCCGTCGCAATCCATACACCTCACGCAAGTGCTGTAGGGCATGTTCTGCTCATCTAGCATGATGCCGCACGGCGAATGGAACGGATGGTAGCCCGCTCCCGCAAGATCGTCGGCAAGCTTCTGAATCCGCGGTTCGTGCGACACCGGCGGATGGGAATACTGCGCGCTGGCGGGCGGATCGGTCGGGTCTTCGCCATGCACTCCATGCACTTGGTATAGATGCTCGGCCTTGGTATAGTAGGGCTCCATTTCATCGTAGCTAATGGGCCAGGCAGGCGAGATGCCGTCGCTATGCTGGATCTCTCCAAAGTCCTCTTTGCGCAGACGGTATAATGCGGCACCGTACATCTTCGTCGCACCGCCAACGAAATAATGCACGCCGGGCTGAAAAGTTTTGCCGGTTTTATCGCGCCAGAGATCACGGGAGACATAACGGTTGCGGATGAAGACTTCCTCTGCGCTCCAGTTTTCCGGTTCGCGCCGCAGCCAGCCGCCACGCTCAAGGATGAGGATTCGCTTTCCCGATGCAGCTAGAGTATGAGCGAGGGTTCCACCTCCGGCTCCGGTTCCAATGATGATGATATCGTAGTGGCCGTTGCTCATAGGGTCTCTTTTTTAGTCGGGTTTGCTTGCGGGCTGGATCAGCTTCGCGACCAAGCCGCTCCAACCCGTCTGATGCGAAGCGCCAACGCCGCGCCCGGTGTCGCCGTCGAAGTATTCGTGGAAGAGCACGTAGTCGCGGAAGTGGGGGTCCCCCGCGAGTTTCGGATGGTATTTGAGAACGGGCCGCTGACCGTCTTCGCCTTTTAGAAACAGACGTGTGAGCCGTTGGCCAAGCTCGTTGGCAACATCGTTGATTGTGATAAACCGGCCCGAGCCTGTGGGATATTCAATCTTGAAATCATTGCCGTAGTAGTGGTGGAATTTCTGGAGCGACTCGATGATGAGATAGTTGATCGGCATCCAGACCGGGCCGCGCCAATTCGAGTTGCCGCCAAAGGCCCGGTTGTGAGATTCCGCAGGCCAGTAATCGACCTCGTGGATGGTTCCGTCAATCCCGCACCGGAACGGCTGCTGCTCATGATACTTTGAGACGGCTCGCACTCCGTGGTCGGAAAGGAAACCCGTTTCGTCGAGCATTCGTTTTAAAAGGGCCTTCATGCGATGAGCGCGCAGCAATGCGAGGAGCCGCCGTTTTCCTTGCCCGGGGATTTGCCAGTGAGACACGAGCGCCGCAAGTTGCGGACGGTGTTTGAGATACCATTCCAGCCGCTCGGAGAAAACCGGCAAGCGTTTAAAGAGATCCGCTTCCAGCACTTCCACGGCAAATAGCGGGATCAGGCCGACAATGGAGTGCACACGTAGCGGGATGTTCCGGCCATCCGGGAAACAAAGATGGTCGTAGTAGAATTGATCCGCCTCGTCCCAGAGCCCGGGAAAGCGATCGCCTACGCCGTTGATGGCGGCTGTGATCGAAAGGAAATGCTCGAAGAACTCGGTCGCGATGTCTTCATACACCGCATTGTGCGAGGCCAGCTCAATCGAGATGCGCATCATATTGAGGCAGTACATCGCCATCCAACTGGTGCCGTCGGCCTGGTTGATGAAGCCGCCGTTGGGGATGGGCGCGCTCCGGTTGAAGCAGGCGATGTTGTCCAGACCGAGGAAGCCGCCTTGGAAAATATCGCGGCCCTGCGCGTCCTTGCGGTTCACCCACCAGGTAAAGTTCACCAGCAGCTTTTCAAAGATGCGTTGAAGGAACTCCAAATCGCCAGGGTCCGCCGGGTTCGACTCTCGGCGCTGCTTGCGGTCGATCTCGAACACTCGCCACGCTGCCCATGCATGCACGGGCGGGTCCACGTCGCCAAAGGACCACTCGTAGGCGGGCAACTGACCGTTAGGATGCATATACCAAACGCGCACCAGCAGAACGAGCTGGGACTTGGCAAACTCGGCATCGATCAACGCCAGGGGGATGCAGTGAAAGGCCAGATCCCATGCGGCAAACCAAGGATATTCCCATTTGTCCGGCATGGAAATCACATCCGCGCAATCAAGGTGTTTCCAGTCGTGATTACGCCCCCACTTGCGCTGCTGCGGCGGCGGGGGCATGGCAGGATCGCCGGTCAGCCACTCCTTTACGGAATAGCGGTAATACTGCTTGCTCCAGATCATCCCCGCGAAGGCCTGCCGCTGCACCAGCCGCGCGTCGTCATCTGCGATCCCCGCCTGTACTCCGGCGTAGAACGCATCTGCTTCTGCCTGCCTTTGGGCAAAAATGGCATCGAAGTCGGCAAACGGATCGCTCGGCAAAGCGTCGCCGGTTTTTGTCAGGCGCAAACGGATGGCAACCTCCCCGCCCGGTAGGACGCTCAATGCATAAACGGCGGCCGCTTTGGTGCCTGTTGCTTCGGGATTCACCGCGTCATGGTCGCCGTGGACGAGGTAGTCATGGAACGCGTCTTTGAAGAAACCCTGCGCCTGGGTTTCGCCATAAAGGCGGCGGGCATTGGTCTCGTTTTCGCAAAACAGCAGCGAGGGCTGCCCCTCACAGGCGAGCCGATAGTTACCCAGCTTGGGATGCTCCGCGATGATTACGCCGCCTTGCCCCGCGAGCTTTGGCTTGGGCGCGTTTTGCTCCCACACCCACGTATTGCGAAAACAGAGCTGAGGCAACAACCAGAGGGGCGCTTGATCCGGGCCACGGTTGCACACCGTCACGCGCATAAGCAGATCGTCGGGCGCGGCTTTCGCGTATTCGATGAACACGTCGAAATAGCGGTTCTCATCAAAACAGCCGGTATCCAGTAATTCAAACTCCATTTGCTCCAGGCCGCGGCGCCTATTTTCCTCAACCAGCTGTGTATAGGGAAACTCGCCCTGGGGATACTTGTAGAGCATCTTGAGGTAGGAATGCGTCGGCGTGGCGTCGAGATAGTAATACAACTCCTTAACGTCTTCGCCGTGATTCCCCTCATCATTGGTGAGGCCAAAAAGCCGCTCCTTCAAAATCGGGTCCACCCCATTCCACAACGCTAGCGAGAGGCACAGCAATTGCGAATCATCGCTAACGCCCGCGATGCCATCCTCACCCCACCGGTAGGCGCGGCTTCGAGCCTGGTCGTGAGAAAGGTAACTCCAGGCATCCCCGCCCGCGCTGTAATCCTCCCGCACCGTGCCCCATTGTCGTTCGGACAAATAGGGCCCCCAGTGGCTCCAGTTATGGGTGCCTGCACTATTTTCCGAGAGGCGTTGTTTCTCCATGGCCGCCTTTTCGCTATCTGGGTTTGGCGCGGCTCCTGTCATAGGTATTTCACCGTGCTTCTCCAACACGGTTTTGCCCATTCCACCTCATTCCATTGGCATCGCACTTAACCTAAACGCGCAAAACCTGAATGCGGACGCGTTTTTTTTGCCCTCCATCCCAAATAGCCGACCTCCGCGCGGAGAGCCGTTGATGTCACGGTTTCACGCCACGGTTCTTCCGATGGACCAACCCTACAAGGAGGCCAAAACTTTCCCGAGGGCAGGCCACCGGTAGGTTGCCCTCCTTACGCCTCCCGGCGCAATCCTCGGGCCCGCACCCAGCGGAGTCCTCCGACCACGAGAAGGGAGAGCCCGCCCAGCGCAATGGACGAGGGTTCGGGAACGGACTCGATACTTGTGAGCTTGACCTCACTGGAAGCCGCGTCAACATCCCCGACGTTCCGGACGGCTTGCAGACTTCCATCGTCAACATTGAGCGTGACGCTGTCGCCCAGGCCGTATTGGTTGATGGGGAAGATCCACGCCGTCTCGGCCGAATAGGCCCGGAAAATGCCGTACGACGAAGCCGCGCTCGTCGTCCCGGCGTCAAAAACCCAGACGTAAAGCGATTTCCCGTCAAACGCCGAAGCCGCTGCGCTGGTGTCGGTAATATCGCCGTAGAGTTTGCCCGCGTAATCAAACGGGCTGGAAATCTGCATGTCCCCAAAGTTGTGCCAAGAGCCCGCAGTTTCCATTTGAGTCACAGACATTCCCGCCGAAAGCGCGGAGAGGTTCTCAAAATATCCAACGCGCACCAGGTCGCCGTTGGAAAGAATATTTCCATTGGCATCAACGAAGGTAAACGAACCCACATCAAAGAGGTTCATGCTAGTGAAGTTGATCGTGGTAGCGGGAGCGGGCAGCACGATGGCAAAATAGAGCAACGACAGGCAAATCAGGCGTTTCATAGTTTGGTGAATTTAAAGGACGGCTTGAGGCGGTTAACGGCAGGATTTCTAAAAAGCTGGGACAACCCACTGGAATGACGATTGGCTGGAAAGGCGCTGGATGACCACCGCGCTCCCCGGCGCGATGCCAACGCTGCCCGACGACTGAGCCTTCGCGTTATACCAACCCGATAAGCTCGAGTTGGAGGGATGTGCGAGATACCAGTAAGTGCTCTGCCCTGAGTCGCCGTAGATAACCAACTGGTCGGCACTCGCCATGGAGGTGGAAGCTTTGACCCCAGTGGAAGCATCGCCCGTGTAGAGGCCGCTGCTGGAAAGGGGCATGCTCTGCGGGGACATCGAACCCACGACGTTGACGCCCGGCTGGATCAGGAGCGCAGTCGGCCCAGTTTTAACCGTTCCGGCCGTCAAAAACCCGACCGTGGAGGCGGTTTTGCGTTTGACGATGATGCCTTGGTTGGGCGCGATGACTAGTGAACCGGCGGCGCTTCCAGACGCTGTGTACCAGCCTGCTTTGGAGGTTTTATTTAAATACCAGCAGGTGGTAGCTTTGGACCCGTTGTAGATAAGCACTTCATCCGCGCTGTAGAGCGACGTGCTTCCCTGCAACCCGGCCGTGTTGGCCGCTCCGAGGAAATCGTCCACGGTAACGTGCTTGCGGATGCTGAGGGTCGTCCCGGCGGAAAGCAGGGCGCTCAAATTATCGGAAGTCGTGATGTTGTCTTCGCCGCAGGCCGTAATCGTGGACCAACGCCCGGCATTGGCTCCATCGACAATCTCAAGATAAAAGGAGCCGTTGGCACCGCTGAAATCACCGGCCGCCCAGTTACCCTCAGCGACGGAGATCACCGTGCCGGAAACAGCGGCCACGGGGCCACGCCAACTCACCGGATGAACCAGCGTCGGCGCGATGGCCGATAAGGTAGGCGACGCCACGGTGCCGCCGTTGACCTTGATCGGAAGAACGGCCACAGGTTCCGTTAAAACCTCGGTATCCGCGTGGCCGACGGCCGGAATCGACGCCAGCAACAGCACGGCGCGAAGCCAATGACAAAGGGAAGGGATGCGTTTCATGATCGTTAATATTTTGGAAGCCATGGTCATTGTTCGTTCGGACCAGCGGCTCTCACGCACCGGAAGCCGATCATGCCATAGACGGTCTCGCCAACGGCCGGGAAGGGATAGCGGTTGCTATCAACCATGGCCGAGTTTTCATTCCACCAACTGCCGCCGCGCAGGAGCCGCTGCGTGCCGGTCTTGGGCCCCTTGGGATCGTATACCGCCGGACTATCGTAAGGCGCGTAATAATCCCACACCCATTCCCATTCGTTGCCGTGCATATCGTAGAGGCCGTAAGCGTTGGCCGCAAAGGTCCCAACGGCTGTGGTCAGCGGATATGGGCTGTCCGTATTGTTAATCAACGTCTGATAGGACCATCCGTTAGCCTGGGTGGTAGCCACCGTCCCATCGTTGCCCCAGCTGTAAAGCAGGCCGTCAGTGCCACCACGGCAGGCTTTTTCCCATTCCGCCTCGGTGGGAAGGCGGTAACCATTGCCGGTCCAGTTGACCTGCGCTGGCCCCAGATCGAGCGTTCCACTCCGGTAGACGTTGGTGGCGGCTGCGTCGGTATAGTAACACGGAATACGTCCTTCCATTTCCGAGCGGGCGTTGCACCACTTCACCGCATCGTACCAACTGATGGCCGCTGCGGGATGATTATCAGGCCGGGTAAAGAAGAGCGTGGAGCTCAGGTCGTATCCATTCTTGGCCGCCCAGGCAGCCACTTTTTTCCAATCCGCCACGGTCACTTCATATTGATCCATGAAGAAGGCGCTGGTGTAGACCCGGTGAGCCGGAGAGCTGTAGAGATCGCCGCCATTGTCCCGGCCCATGCCAATGGTTCCAGCGGGTACCAGGCTCATCGTGCGCTGCAATGAACCGATCTCGGGCTCGTGGCTGCATGCGGGCGGGTTGCTGTCGATTTCACCGCCAGGCACCAGTTCGGCTTTTACCCGGTAATACCTTGCGGAGGTACCGCTCAGCGGCACCGTTGCCGAGGTGTACGGCTCGGTCGCGGCGATCTCGTCGCGCACAAGCGAGTAGGCCCCATGCAGGTTCGTCGACGACCAGACGCTATAGAAACGATTGGCTGCGCCGGGCCATGTCAGCACCATCTGCGGGTTGGTGCCGGTGGCCAGCGAGGTGCTCGCGACCGCGAAACGCTGGAAGCCATCCTGGTCGTCCATGCCCGCTACGAATTCCTGCGCGGCGCTCTGTCCGTCCTGGTCGTAATCGCTTTGCTCAGCGGCATCGAAATTATCGCCAATGAGATGCGCATGGCGACGCAGCCACCAGCGAGGTGTACCGCCCCCCGCAGCCTCGGCTGTGAAGTCGGCAGCAATGGTGCGCGGTTGGTCCATGGTGATGGTCACCGTTCCTGAGGTCGATTCAAAGCCGACCTCGCCGCTCCAGCGATGGAGTTTGAAATCAAACGAGGGAACCGCTTCGAGGACCACTTGCTCGCCCACGGCATGCCAGCCACCCGCGTCGGAGGGGAGCACGGCGCCCTGCACGCCCGAGGTCAACTGCAGGACCACCTGGTTCTGCCACGTCCACGAGAGCGTAGTGTTTTCCTGGATCGTAAAGGTGCCGCTGGTCGTGGTTCCGCTGAGCGTCGATGAGCCCGTCGCGAGAGTCCAACCCGTGGGCACCTTGCGGCTGCGGCCATTTTCAACCGGCGACGCCGAGAAGGTCACGACCGCTCCGTAGTCCAGCTGCGTCGAACCCGGAGCCGGGATCGTATTGCTTCCGGAGGAAACCACCGTGAGCGTACAGAGGTTGCTTGAGAAGTTCGCCATCACCAGCGTAACAGGGCGCGTCATCTGGGCGATGGTAAAGGTGCTGCCGTTGGCCGTGCCCGCACCGGTATCGCCGGACCATCCGCTAAATGCAGCGCCCGAATTAGGCGTGGCAACAATGCTAACCGCCGTGCCTTCATCCACCCACTGGCTGGAGGCCACGCTGACGGTACCCGCGCCGGAAACGGAGGTCGTCAGGAGATACTGCGTCTTCCAGTTCCACGTGAAGGTGAAGTCACCGTTCACGCTGATCGTGGCTTCCTTGCCCGTACCCGAGAGCGCGACAGAGCCGCTCGTTTGCCAGCCGGTGCAGATGCGGCGCGTGGTGCCGTCGCTGCTATCCTGTGCGGTAAAGGTTACGCTGGTCCCCTCTTCGTAAGAGTAGGTAGCCGGGGTGGGCGAGACGCCGTCATTGGCGCTGGCCACGGTGACGCTATAGGTCGGTACCGAGGTGGTAAACTGGGCCGTCACCGGACCGCGCCCCCGGGTCATCGGCACGGTGATTTGATTGTCGGAAACCGTGCATCCCTCAATGTCTCCGCTCCAACCGATGAAGCTGTAGCCCGAATCGGCCTGGGCGACAACGGTGATGGAAGCATTTTCACTCTGCCAGCCGCTGCTCACGCTGACCAAGCCGCGACCGACGGCCGACGTGGAAAGGTAATATTGCTTGGCCCAGCTCCAGGTCAGCGTCGTGTCGCCGTCCATGGTAAAGGAGGTGGAGTTGCCCGTACCCGAGGCCACGGTAGCGCCAGAGAGCGTCCAGCCAGTGCAGACATAGCGCGTGGTGCCGTCGATATTATCATCGGCGCTGACGGCCACGGGCGTTCCCGGGGCGATGCTGCTGGAGCCGGAAGCTGGAGAGACGGAAGCTTGCGACGAGACGACGGTCAGGTTGTAGTTAAAGCGGGTATCGAAATCCGTGGTAACCGAAAACTCGCCGCCGTCGACATCGGTAAGGTTCAACATTCCCGTGTTATCCGATGTGATTAGCGCCGAGGGACTGCTGCTGTTGGCCATGTACCGCCCGAGGTACGGTGAATAGGTCGTGCTGTAGATTTCGTTTTTCGACGGCCGGAATTCCATGATGCGCAGGAAGGCATTACCGCCATTGGGGAGCGTCTGGTAATCGGCGAGGACCTGGTAAACCTTCTTGCCCGCCGCGTTGGTATCTGGCAGGCAATACTGCGCGAAGTTGTGCCCGCAGAAGACCATGTAGACTTGGTTGAACGGTTTGATCACCGTGTTCCAAATCTCCGTCGGGGTATTGCGATCCGGGGCCAGGCTAATGTAGGGCGAGGGATAATTGACCCGCCCGCGCGCCCCGGTACCGCTTCCGGTATTGCCGTAAGCGCCAGTCTCCGCGAGGTAATCGTGCGTCACCACCATCGTGGGCGTGTACGGATGGGCTTTGAGAACGGAAACGGCCCAGGCCATGTCCGAGTCGGGGCAATCACAATCGAGCAGCAGGAACATGTAGTCGCGCCCGTTGACGTTTACGATTTGATAAGAGCTGTAGCCACGCGGCGAGAAGCCCTTGAGCCAATCGTAATACTTACCGGTGGACGAATCGATCCAGCGCGCATTGTTGGGACCAAAGCGAGTGATGTAATGGGTATCACCGGAGGCCAGATCGTGATTGCCCGCGATGACGCCGTAAGCCAGTTTGCCATTGAGCAAATCCATGGCGTTAGTCACCCGCTGCCACTGGCTGTCGCTGGTGGCGCTGTTAACGAGATCCCCGATCGGGACAAGGTATTTGATATTCAGGTTGTCCTTGTTATCCAGCGCCCACTGAGTCTGCCGCGTGAATAGATCGGCCGGGGAGGTCTGCGAACTGTAGTTCTGCGGATCCGGGAGTGCGATAACGGAGAAATTCTCGTTGGGAGCGAACTGCGCGGTGATCGCCGAGCGGGCGCGATCCATGGGAACGACGATCTGCTTGCCGCCGAGCGTGCATCCATCCGTGTCGCCGGTCCAGCCCTTGAAGTAATACCCATCATCGGCGACGGCGGTAATCTGAATCGGACGCCCCGCCGTAAACCAGCCGCTCGCAACACTCACCGTGCCGCCGGTTGTCGCAGCGGTCTCAACGCGGTATTCGGTGCGGAAAAGCCACGTGAGCATTGAGTCACGGGTGATCGTCATGTCCATGGTATTGGCGTTACCTTCCGCCGGACTGTCTCCGATCATCTTCCAACCAATGCAGTGGTGTCGCTCAGTGGCGGTCTCTTCATCGGCCACGCTATTAGTCAGCTTCGTCCCCCGGGTATAGGCATGCGTGCCCACAGCGGGAGTGGCAGTGCCATAGGCGGAAACTACGGTTAACACCGGATTGGCCGCCGGATCGGTAACGCTGACGCTGAAGGCGACCGACGCCGCAAGCCACCCGTCGCTCACCTGCACAGTAAATGAATCCAGCCCGGTGTATCCAGTCGCCGGAATATAGTTCACCGTACAGACGCCACTGTCACTATACGACACCGTCGCCGTCCCCTTTCCAGCCGCCTGGCCGACACTCCACGTGAGCGCTTCGCCATCAGCATCCGTCGCATGAAGCGTCACCGCCTGCGCCGCTTTATTCTTCGTGGCATTAATCGTGTAGCTGCCTCCTTCGGTAATGACCGGCGCGTTATCAGCCTGGACCTCCTGAGTCCCATCGGCAACCGTGCTCGCGGGCGTCGCCAGAGCAACCGCCTCGGCGTAGCTAACGGCACGGCCCCACACGGCAAGATTGGTCACCGTGATGCCGCCCTCCGCTCCCCCGTTATCGGCGAAAGCCAGGAAACTCGCGGGATCGAGCGCATAGTGATCGTCCACGCTGCCCGCATTCCCCTGGAGCCAAAGCGTCCCGTTGACATATACCGAGCGGCTGGTCCCGTTCTTGACCACAAGCAAGATCCGGTACCAGGTAGCCGCCGAAGTCGCTTGGGTGGAAAATCCGCCCAAATCGGCATGGCCAACGGTACCGTCATTATTGATGACAAGATCAGCGCCTTTGGCGTTATTGGGATCCGTCTGCAACAGGGCCTTCGCGGTACCCGAGTTGGTGTACTTCACGTCCCAGAGAATGGAATATTCATTGATTTTTCCGCTACCGCTTGAAGCCACCAAGCCATGGGGCACAACATAGTGGCTACCCGCACCGATTTGCGAGGCTCCATCATCGCTGCCGTTCCCAACGGCCGCCGTGAACGTGGTGCCAATGCGATAGAGACGGTTGCCAATGGTGGCCGCCTCCATCCGTGTCGGTTCATTGAATTCCCAAAGGCTGCCGGGATACGGCTTGGAAGCCACCGCCGCATCCGGATCGCTGCCCGGAGCGCCGATAATGGACACCTGAGTGTCGGAAAGCGCCCCGCTCCATACCGCCATATTGGAAACACAAATCGCTCCGTCTTCACCGTTGTCATCGGCAAAAGCCAGGATCTCGCCCTGCAACCCATAGCGAACCTCGTCCAGCGTCCCCACAACAGAGCCGGTATAGACCTTCGTACCATTGACATAAATATTGCGCGCCGTGCCATTGTCCACCGTCAATACAATGCGGTACCAACTGCCCGACGTCAGCGCCGACGTCGTATACCCCCCTACCCCTGTCAGCGTCCCCACCTGATTTGAACCGCTGATAAACAGGTCACCATCAGTCGTGTTGGTGGTGTCGGTTTGCAACAGCGTCTTGAACACCGAACTGCTCTCCGCAGGCACCATCACATCCCACATCACCGTGTAACGGTTCACCTTTTTCGCAGTGGTGCTGCCGTTGGGAGCCATACCGTGAATTATTTTATAAAAGCTGCCCTTGCTAACCTGCATCGCCCCATCGCTATCCGTCATGCCGGTAACCGAGGAAAAGCCAGTCCCCAAGGCTTGCAGATCGAAGCCAACCGTAGCTTTGTTGCGGTTGGTAGCGTCATCGAACTTCCAATAGCCGGTCAACATCACATCGCCCAACTTCTCCGCCACCGTTACGTAAACAGTGATTTGGGCCGACGCCGCACCATCGGTCGCTTGGATGACAAACAAATCGGTGCCCGCATATCCCGTTGCCGGAGTGTAGTTTAACGGTGCGCTTGTATTGTTGCCGGTCAACTGAATACTCCCATGGGTCGGCTGCGACACCACGCTCCAACTAATCGCGTCCCCATCGACATCGCTCGCGCTCAACGTCGTGGCAACCGTTCCATTTTCCGCCACTTGGAGCGTCGTCGAAGTCCCCTGAGAAATCACCGGCGCACTGTTCGTTGGCGTGTAAACCGGAGTTCCCGCCGTGCCCAACGCCGAGATTTCCGTCGCGCTCAGCGTCCCACTCCACGCCGCCACCGCACCAACGTTCACCGGATAATTCTCCCCATCATTGTCGGCAAACAAAAGCATCGCCGAATCCAGCGCATAACGGCTGTTTGAACTGCTCAGCGCCGGTGTCTTGTGGGTATAAAACAGCGTTCCATCGACGTACACCTTCATGAAATTATTCATCGACGCCACCACGACAACGCGCTTCCACTTCGAGCTAGCCAGCGCTCCGGAGTAGTTCAGTTCAGAAGATCCGAGTTTTTCTGAAGCATTGATAAAGTAGTCACCGTCATTGGTGTTGCCGGCATTTGTCTGCAATAGGCAGCGCCATTTTCCGATGCTTGTCGAGGGACTGAAGAGGTCAAACATCAATGAATAGTTCTCAACGTAGCCGCTCGCCCCAGTTGTCAGCCCATGGGTAACCTTCAGGCGATTGGCCGGCCCCAAGACGGTTGTAATCGCACCGGAGAGCGTCGTTGATCCATCGGAAAGCGTCGCCGAATAGCTGGGCGCCGTACCGTTGACAAACAGGTCGGGCGAAGTGGATCCGCTCGGCAACTTCACGCCATGAAAAACCGTTCCACTGGTCGTCACCTGGGCCGCTTGGGTAAACTCCCAATAGCCCGCAAGCGTCGCGGCATGTGCGCTGACGGCTAAAACAACCGTCATTAATAATCCGGCAACCCATCCCAAGCCGGAGCGGGAAAATTTCAAATTCATAACCATACAAAACAGGTGCACATAGGCATGTTCTCGAAAGGCCGCATGGGACATACAACCTCCGAGAATGATAATATTTACTACGATGCAATAACCGGAACTCCGGCCTGCATTTGACGGGCGCCGTTTATGCTAAGCTTTGAGGCTATTAACAAGACCGCGAATGTAACATCTACCGCCACAAAAATGGCAGAACCGTGAAGATTGTGAAAGCCATGTGAAGGCATCGCAACCACATTAAACAACAGATGTTAAATATAGATTAACTTATACAACCGCGTTTATCAGATTGTACATATAGCGTTAGCGACCAAGACACCGACCAAAACTGAGACGAAAATGAACTCGGTAGCATTTCCGTCGCCCATACTCCCCCGTGAGGCAGATCCCGTACGGGCGTTTAGCAGCAGAGAAACAGCTTCCGCCTGGATTGACGTAGCACAGTTTGCTGTTTTTCGGAAACCGCGCAAAAAACCGCCATTTTTTCCATATGCGCACCGCGATAGGTTTGAAAACACCTAACCCTTCCTGTGTCACCCTAAGTCCGGAGCTGGGAAAATGGTGGACGCTGCAGGGTTCGAACCTGCGACCTCTCCCGTGTGAAGGGAACGCACTACCGCTGTGCTAAGCGTCCGAAATGGGATGGGAAATCTGCCCGCTTTCCGGGCGTTTGGAAAGCCTATTTTTTAAAAAACTCGCGGAATTTTTTACCGTAGCCGCCGGAAGGCCCAGTTTGCCAGCGAAAGCGTCATGGCCGCGATGACCAGCATGGGCCAGACGTTATGGAAGACTTCCGCCGCCGTCATGTCCTTCAGGTAGATGCCCTTGGCGATGACATTGAAGTGCCTCAGCGGGTTGATCCAGGTGATTTTCTGGAGCCAGATGGGCATGTTTTCAATGGGCGAGGTGTATCCGGAAAGCAGCACGGATGGCATGATGAAGGCAAACATGCCCAAAAACGCCTGCTGCTGCGTGGCGCAAACCGACGAAATGGCCAGCCCGAAGCCGACCAGCGAGATGATGTAGACGATCATGCTGCCATAGAGCAGCAGCAGCGAGCCCTGGAAGGGGATGCTGTAGAGAAACACGCCCCCGAGGAGGATGACGGTCCCTTGCGCAACGGCCACGATGATCGCGGGCACGGCCTTCCCGAGCATGATCATCCCGGGCGTCAGGGGCGAGACGAGCAGTTGCTCAAACGTCCCCTGCTCCCGCTCCCGCGCCACGGAAAGCGCGGTGATGATCAGCGTGCCGATGTTGGTGATAAGCGCGATCAGGCTCGGGACGATGAACCAAAAATAGTCGAGGTTCGGATTGAACCAATTGCGCACGACAGTGGTGGAGAGCGTGGCGGCACTGGAGCGTTCGCTCATATAATCGGAGAGAATTTCCTGGATGTAGCCGAGCGCAATCTGGCCGCTGTTGGAGCGCCGTCCGTCGAGGATGATCTGGAGCGATGGGCTCGCCCCCGCCGCCAGCTTGCGCGAAAAATCCGCCGGGAATTCCACCGCGAGCAGAACGTCCTGGTCATTGATGGCCCGAGTGCGTTCGCCGTCACTGCGGAAAAACTCGACCCGCGAAAACGCCTGGGCCTTGCCAATACGCTGGATGAGCTCCAGGGACTCCCGGCCGTTGTCCTGGTTGTAGACGCCGAGCGCGTTATTCTTCACCTCCAGCGTGGCGGCCTTGGGGAAAAGGAGCAGTTGGAGCAAAACCGGCATAACTAGGATCGCCCGGCTCTGAGGGTCGCTCAGGAGCGTCTGGAGTTCCTTGAGAATGAGCGTGAAAATCCGGTGAAGCATTAGTCAAGGTGGCGGCGGGTTTTGGCCGCGGTAAGGGCGAGGAAAATGAGACCGGCAAGCGCCAGGATGCCCAGGTTGCGCCAGAGGAGCCCGGAAACGTCGCCTGCCTGAAAGAGCGTCTGCATGGCGGTGACAAAATAGCGCGCGGGGAAGAGATACGTTACCGCGCGAATCGGCGCGGGCATGCTGCTGATTTCAAAGATGAACCCGGAAAGCATGATAGAAGGCAAAAACGCAAGGTTGAGCGCCGCCTGGGCCGCTATGAACTGGTTGCGCAGCGCGGTGGAAAGAAAAAGCCCCTGCCCCAGCGCGCCCATCAGGAAGAAGGTCGTCGAGACCAGCAGCATCGGGATGGAGCCCCGGAAGGGCACGCCGAAGAGGAAGACCGCCACGCCGACGCAGATCACCATCGATACCATGCCGAGAATATAATATGGAATCAGCTTGGATAAGAGCAGCTCCCGGCGAGTCACTGGCGTGGCAAGGAGCGCCTCCATCGTGCCGCGTTCCCATTCGCGCGCCACCACGAGCGAGGTCAGGAGCGCGCCGATGACGGTCATGATGATGGTAATCGATCCGGGAATAAGGAAGTTCCGGCTCTCTGCGGAGCGGTTGAACCAAAAGCGGGACTCCACGTTGATCTGCGCGGGAAGCGCCGCCCCCTTTGCCAGCGCGCGCTGGGCCTGCCATTCCTGCCAAGCGCCGCGCACGTAGGCCCGGACGAAGTTGGCGACGTTCGGCTCGGAGCCGTCGGTGATGATTTGCAGCGGGGCCGTGCCGCTGGTGCGGTGGAGCTGCGCGGTGAAGTCGGCGGGGACAACCACGAATCCGCGCACCGCCCCCCGGGTGAGCGCCTCGGTCATCTCGGGCCGCGTTCCCACGGTGATCTGCATGTAGGGCGAGCCGATCATCCGCGCGGCGAAGCGCTGGGCCTCCGCGCCCGTGTCCTCCATGACCAAGCCCACCCGCAGCGACGAAGAGTCGAGGTTCACGCCATAGCCGAAAATGACGAGCATTACCATGGGCAGAATGAACGCGATCAAGATGCTGCTCGGGTCTCGGACGATCTGGTACGATTCCTTGAGCGAGAGCGCCCAGAGCCGCCGGAGCGAGGGAGATAGGCGGGGCGTTTTCATACGTTGGCGTTGGCGTCGTGGCGCAGAATTAATTCGATAAACGCGTCCTCCATCGTTGGGTCGACCATTCCGTGGGCCATGCGCTTCAACTCATCGGGCGTGCCGCTGGCGATCAACTGCCCCCGGTAGACGAGCCCGATGCGGTCACAATACTCGGCCTCGTCCATGAAGTGCGTCGTCACCATCACCGTGACGCCCTTGGAAACCAAGCCGTTGATATGAGTCCAGAACTCGCGCCGCGTAACGGGATCGACGCCGGAGGTCGGCTCGTCCAGGAAGAGCACATCCGGCTCATGCATGACGGCGCACGCCAACGCAAGGCGCTGCTTGAAGCCGAGCGGCAGCGTGGCCGGAGTGGTGTCAAGGTAGGGCTGCAAGTGAAACACCTCGATCATCTCGTCGCAGGCGGCCTTTTGCTTGAAAAGTGCCAGGCCGTAGATGCCGGAGAAAAACCGGAGGTTCTGCCGCACGGTGAGGCGGTCGTAGAGGGAGAATTTCTGCGCCATGTAGCCGAAGCGCTGGCGGGCCTGGCTGCCGCTGTGCTCCAGGTCGAGGCCCAGAACGTTCGCGGTCCCCGAGGTCGGGCGCAGCAGACCGCAGATCATTTTAAAAGTGGTCGATTTACCCGCGCCGTTGGGGCCCAGCAGGCCGAAGATCTCCCCCCGCCGCACGGAAAGATTGATCTTATTGGCCGCCACAAAATCGCCGAATTGCTTGGTAAGCTCGTGGGTCTCGATTACCGTTGTATGATCCAGTGGTATTTGGCGCATCCGATCAGCCAGCACGGAAACACCCCCCGGCCCGCCCCCGAGGATGTCGATAAAAGCATCCTCGAACCGGGGCTCCACCTCGGCGTAATGCGCCCCCGCCTTTGCCTCGCCCTCGGAAAGCGCGGGCCGCGTCGCCCCCTCGCGCAATACGAGGCGGATACTGCGGGCCTGGATGGTACCGTCGGCCACGGCCGGTTCGCGCAGGAGGCGGGAAAGCAGGTCGCGCTTGTTACCGGGCGGGTCCCGTAATTCCAGGCAGCGCCCCCGGACCCGCGCCGTCAGGTCGGCCGGTTTCCCCGCAAAAAGCAAGTTACCATCGTTGAGCAGCAGCACCTCCTGGCAAAGCTCGGCCTCGTCGAGGTAAGCCGTGCTCCAGACGACCGCCATCCCCTCGCCCACAAGCGCCTGCACCATCTTCCAAAGCTCGCGGCGCGAAATCGGATCGACGCCCACGCCCGGCTCATCCAGCAACAGCAGGCGCGGCTTGCCCAGGAGCGCGCAGGCCAGGCCGAGCTTCTGCTTCATACCGCCGGAGAGCTTTCCCGCCGGGCGATCGGTAAACCGGGCAAGATCCGTAAACTCCAGCAGCCGCGCAAAGGACTCCTTACGCTCCCGCCCGACCACACCGCGCAGATCGGCGTAAAGCACTAGGTTTTCCTGAACCGTGAGATCCTCGTAGAGCCCGAATTTCTGGGGCATGTAGCCGATATAGCCTTCGTTGGAGAGCACCGGGCCGTCGCGCAGCGGGTCGAGGCCGTTGACGCGGATTTCGCCCTCGGTAACATGCAGTAATCCCGCGATCATCCGCAAAAGCGTCGTCTTTCCCGCGCCGTCGGGGCCGACCAGCCCCGTGACCAGCCCGGCTTGCAGCTCACCCGATAGCGGGGCGACCGCCGGAGCTTTCGCCCCTTCGAAGTGCTTGCTGACTTGCCGGAGCGTGACGACAGACATAAGGCCCTCTATTTGCCGCGCTCGATTTTCACCGTCACCGGCATCCCCTGGCGCAACTGCTCATCGGGATTGGCCACCACCACGCGGATCTGGTAGACCAGCCCCGTGCGAAGGTCCGGCGTTTCAACGTTCTTGGGCGTGAACTCCGCTCGCGGCGAGACGAAGCCAATGCGCCCTTCGTAGGAAAATCCGGGCCGGGAATCAATAAAGAGCCGTGCCGGTTTGCCCGTCCATGCCTGGCCCAGCTCCGTCTCCGAAACGTAAGCGCGCACCCAGACCGGCTCGGCCAGCGAGACCGTCAGCACCGAGGCTCCCGCTGAAACGACCGTCCCCGGCTCCAGCGAACGCGTAATGACCATGCCTGGGGAGGGCACCACGATTTGCGTATCGGCCAGGTTGGTCCGGGCCAGGGCCAGCGAGGCCTCCGCCGAGGCGAGATTGCCCCGGGCTTGCTCGATCTCCTCGCGCCGGTAGCCCGCCTCCTCAAGCGCGAGCGTGGCCTGGAGCGAAAGGAGGCGCGATTTCGCGGCTTCGTAGGTCGATTCCGCCGCGTCGTACTCCTGCTGCGAAGCGACCGAGCGCTTAAAAAGCTCTTTCTGCCGCAGGAAAAGCCGCTCGTCGTTGGCCACCGTCGCCTTCTGTTCCTCGACGTTGGCGCGGGCCTGCGCGATCTCCTCGGGGCGGTACCCGGCGAGTTGTTCCTCCAGCTTGGCCCGGGCGGTCGCTAATTGCGCCGTGTACTGGGCCACGTCATGGCGGTAGGTCTCGGGATCAAGCCGGGCCACGACCTCCCCCGGCTTGACGGCGTCTCCCTCCTCCTTGAGCACGTCTTTGATCCGGCCCGCCACGCGGAACCCGAGGTTCACCTCGCGGATATCGACATTGCCATAGAGCGTCAGCACCGACGACGGCGCGGGATGCCGCAGTTTCCAAAGGCCGTAGCCCAATCCTCCGATGACGGCGAGCAGGAGCAGAATGAGGAGTTTACGCTTCATGGGGGGGGCGGGGAGCAGGGGCCTCACGGGCGATCAGCACGCCATTGAGGATCACCGTAACAATCGAAGAGAGCGCGGCTTTGGGCGTCATTTTCAGCTCGACCACCTTGGCCGGGGTCACGAGCGAACGCACCGCCGAGATGACCATCTCGACAATGAAGTGTACCGGCACATCCTTGCGCACCAGGCCGGACTTGCGCCCTTCGCGAATGAGGTAATCAAAATACCGGCCAAAGAGCGCGCTGCGGCGGCTGTCGACCATGGCGAAAACTTCGGGGCCCGCGCGCCGCATATCCCGCAGAAACGGCACGTGGACCTCCTCAATGTGGCGCGACATCACCGCGAGCATCTCGTGCAACGTCGCCGCGAAATCGCCCCGGTAGTGCCGGACCACCTCCTCCATATCGGCGTTCACCTCGCCGAATTTATTCTCCAGCACGGCCTCTAGGAGGGCGTTTTTCGACGGAAAGTGGGCGTAGAGCGTTTTTTTGCTCATCCCGAGTTCGGCGGCCAGATCATCCATCGTCACCCCACGGAAACCGGCGGCGAAATAATGGATACGGGCGGCGCTAACGATGCGCTCGCGGGCCGAATCGGCGCCGATCGCGGGAGAATCAGTTTTCATGACAAACGTGGCACATTGGAAACTTTTTCAGTATCCGTAGTTTCCACTAAACCGCAAGCGGAAAATATTTCCCCGTCCGTCATGGGCAAACAAAAAGCGCCGGGACCCGATGGGGAGCCCCGGCGCTTGCGCAACAGCGAAAAATCGACCCTACCCGACGGCGACAGGCTTCCCGGTGGCGGCCGATTCGTAGGCTGCGTCAATGATCTTCATCAGCTTGAGCGCCTCGTCCACGTTATTGAGCGGCTGGGCTTTCCCCTCCAGGGTTTCGATGAAATTCGCGGCGGAACGTTCGCGGCCCATGGCGGGATCGGGCTCGGTGATCAGGCGGCGATTCACAGAAACACCATGCTCCTGAACGTAAAGCTCGCCCAGGTCGATGGCGGTATCGTCGATGCCGTCGCGTCCGAAGAGGCGGCGCACCACGCCCCCAGCCTTCCGGCCCTGGAAGACGACAGAAACTTCCTCGCGCTCGACCATCTCGGCCCAGGAGACTTGCAGCGTGAGCACCTGCCCCGTCTTAAAACGCACAAACCCGTGCACCGCGTTTTCAACGTCCGTGACCCCGGCGGCATTGTCGGGAATACCCCACGGGCCCTTGAACGCCGGGTCGTGGATGAAGTCATTGAAGCTCTGCGCGAGCACGTATTCCGGCTCCGGGTAGCCCATGAAATAGAGCGCCAGGTCGATCATGTGCAACAGGTCAATGAGCGGGCCGCCGCCAGAGAGCGCCTTGTTGGTAAACCAGCCGCCCACGCCGGGGATGCCCGTGCGGCGAATCCACTTGGCCTGCGCCGAGTTGATCCCGCCCACGGTGCCGTCGGCGATGTAGCGCATCATCGCCACCGTCTCGGGCCGCGCGCGGTTGTTGAAGTTGAACATGAGACGCTTGCCCGCCTTTTCCGCTGCGGCCTTCATTTCGGCAACCTCCGCGGCGTTGAGAGCCGGCGGTTTTTCGCAGAAAACATGTTTCCCGGCATTCAACGCCTGGATAGCGAGCGCCTTGTGGAATTTATTCGGCGTAATGACGCTGACGGCCTCGACCTCGGGGCACGCGGCCAGCAGTTCATCCACCGACCCGAAGGCCTTGGGGACGCCCAGGGTGGCCGCCGCTTTTTGCGCTGCGGCAAGGTTCAGGTCAGCAACGGCGACGATCTCCGCCTTGGCGGCCCGGAATCCCGCCGCGTGATACTGGAGCATACCGCCCGCTCCAATGATGGCAACTTTGATGCTCATGTTGTTTGGGGGGATTTATTTGTGGGCAAAGGCTGCGTCGAACGCCGCCGAGTTGCGGGTAAAGTCAAGCTTGCGAACGAACGCACACGACTCCGTAGCGCCGTGGATGCGGTCCATGCGGCCGTCCTCCCATTCGACGGAAAGCGGCCCCTGGTAGCCGATATCGTTGAGCGCGACGATGATCTCCTCAAAGTTGATATCGCCATGGCCCAGGGAGCGGAAATCCCAGTACCGGCGCGGGTCGGTGAAATCGGTGTGGCCGCCAAAAACACCAACCGAGCCGTCGCCATGCCCCCACCAGACGTCCTTCATGTGGACATGGAAAACGCGCGAACCAAACTCGCGCAGGAACTTGACGTAATCCACGCCCTGGTAGCCGAGGTGCGACGGGTCGAAATTGAACCCGAAGCGCGGGTGATTGCCGACGGCTTCCAGCGCCCGCCTGGAGGTGGCGATGTCGAAGGCGATTTCCGTCGGATGCACCTCCAACGCGAAGAGCACGTCCTCTTTTTCAAACACATCGAGGATCGGCAACCAGCGGTCGGCGAAGTCCCGGTAACCTTGTTCCCAAAACGCCTGGTCCGTGGGCGGAAAGGCGTAGATCGCGTGCCAGATGGAGGACCCGGTAAACCCGTTGACGATCGCAGGAAGGCCCTTTTCGGCGGCAGGCCGGGCGTCGAAGAACTTGCGGGCGGCGCGGGCGGCGGTCTTCATCTTTTCCGCCGCGCGGCAGCGGACCCCTTCCGGCTCGCCATCGCCCCAGATATCCGGGGGGAGGATCGCCTGGTGGCGCGCGTCGATGCGGTCGCAAACGGCCTGGCCGATCAAGTGAGCCGAAAGGGCATAGCATGTCAGGCCGTGCTGTTGCAGCAGCGCCCACTTTGCAGGAATATAATCCGGCTCGTTCACCGCGCGCTCGACGTCGAAATGGTCGCCCCAACAGGCGAGTTCCAAGCCGTCGTAGCCCATGGCTTTGACTTTGGGGGCAAGTTCCGCGAGCGGGAGATCCGCCCACTGGCCGGTAAATATCGTAACGGGTCTGGACATGGCGCTATTCTACTCTAGACAAGGTTCTCTTGGATATAGCGGAAACTCTGAGCCAGCGAATCAACCGGATCGCCGGGGCACGTATCCTGCTCGACCACAAACCACTGGCACCCAGCAGCTTCCGCAGCGGCCACTACGGGCTTAAAGTTAATGTTGCCCGCGCCGATTTCGCAAATTTGGGCCTCGGTCTGGTCGTTGATCACGTAATCCTTGAGGTGAATGACCTCCATGCGCCCGCTTAATTTTTGGACCCACTCCACCACGCTGCCGCCGCCGCGTTGAACCCAGAAGGTGTCGAGTTCGGCTTTCAGCGCGGTTTTGGAGGTACCGTCGTAGATCCTATCGAGAATGATTTTGCCATCCACCTTGCGGAACTCCACATGGTGATTGTGGTAGGCCAGCGACTTGCCCGCCTTCCCCAGCACATCGCCCGCGTGTTGCAGCTTGGCGATCAGCTCCTCAAGAGCGGCGCGGCTGCCGAAGTCGACGCCGCTCGGGTACGGATAAGCGGCTGCGGAGCACCCGAAGAGATCGAGGTGTTCGATGGACTTCTCGGGGCAGGCCAGCAGCTCATCGGACGGTTCGTGCGAGCTGATGGCCTTGAAGCCCTCGCCTGAGATGATGTTGGCGAGCTCCGCAGCGGAAACCGCATCCACGCCGCAAAGTTCCAGCGTCGTGTAGCCGATTTTGCGCAGGCGTTTGAGCGTGTCGACAATCCCTTCGGGCGTTTTGAGCAGATCCCGACAGGTGTAGAGTTGAAAACCAACTTGGTTCAGTTTCATGGAGTTGTTTCTAGATTAGTGTAGGGTTAGGCGGGGATTTGGCCAAAAGGCAGGTTTTCAGGGAAGGGCTCCGGGCGAGACATCGTGCTGGCCATGGGGAGATGCTTCCCGGCTTCGGACGCTTCGTGGATGGAGTGCATCAAATCGAGCACGTGGAAGGCCACTTCGCCGCTGGCGCGGTGCGGACGGCCACACTGGATGGCCACCGCCATGTCGGCCAAGCCCACGCCCCGGCTGTTTTCGTTGTAGCCGAAGGTGATCGGCACTTCGGTCCAAGCCTCCTCGCCTCGCTTGTTCAGGAGCACCGGGCCCTCGAACGTGTTCGGGTCGGGCACTTGCAGCGTCCCTTCCGTCCCGTAGATCTCGATCCGAGGCAGATGGTTCTTCCCGGCGATGTCAAAGCTGGTAATAAGCGTTGCGACCGGCCCGGAAACGAAGTCGAGCACCGCCGCCACGTGGGTCGGCACCTCGACATTGATCAACTCTCCGCGATGCGGTTCGCTGCCGATGGGGCGCTGCTTAAAGGGGATCTGCGAAGAGGACGTCACGCGGCTAACCGGTCCGAACAGCGTGGTCAACGCCGTAAGGTAGTAGGGCCCCATGTCGAAGAGCGGGCCCGCGCCTTTTTGGTAAAAGAAAAACGGATTGGGATGCCATGCTTCAGGCCCCGCCCCCATCATGAACCCGACCGCCGCGATCGGCTGGCCAATGGCGCCCGTGTCGATGAGCTTGCGGCAAGTCTGTAAACCGGCTCCGAGGAAGGTATCCGGCGCGCAGCCAACCCGCAGGCCCTTTTCCCGGGCGAGGGCCAGCATTTTCGCGGCGCTTTCGCGATCCAGGGCGAGCGGCTTTTCGTTGTAAACCGATTTGCCCGCTTCCAGCGCCTTGATCGCCAGCTCCCCGTGAACGCCGGGGATGGTGAGGTTGAGCACAATGTCGATCCCCGGATCGGCAAGAAGCGCCTCGGTACTCAGCACCCGGGGCACGTTGTATTCCTTGGCTTGAGCCGCCGCCCGGTCGGCGTCGAGGTCGGCCACGGCGGCCACTTCGATCGCCTCAAAGCGAGGAGCGTTTTTTAGATAGATGCTGCTGATATTACCGCAGCCAATGATTCCGATGCGTGTTTTGGAGGACATGGGAGTTTATTGCAGAACTGTGGCGATAGTAGTTGACATCCCCCCGCCTTCGGAATGGATAGTCATTTCAAAAACATGGACTTTTCAATCAAACACTGGGCTCCGTTCCCCCGCCGGTTTCCGTCGGCATTGCCCGTGGTCAGCGCCGACGTCCTCGCGCCGAAGCAGGACTGGGTGCATCACGATTTCGGGACGTGTAACTTCTCGCTGATTCTTCGCGGGCACGGCGAATATTACCGACAAGGCAAGCTATGGAAGGTGGAATCCCCTTGTGTCATAAGCCAATGGCCAGAGGAACACCTCGACTACGGACCGATGGATGGCACCTGGGACGAACTGCACATCGACTACGCTGCCGCGACGATGCCCAAGCTGATCGAGTGCGGTCTGGTCGATACAGAGCGGCCCGTCTGGCCGATCCACGATCTCGCCTCGGTCAATGCTCAAATCGCAGAACTGGAGATTTTAACCAACTCGCACCTGCCCGAATCAGTCGTGGACAGGGTCGACCGCGTGTGCGAACGACTCATTTTAGAAACCCTGATCACTCCCCCCATTACGGAACCCGCGGCTCAGTCCATCCAGGCACTGCTGCTGCACCTGCGCCAGCATCTCGACCAGCCCATCGACATCGAACACGAAGCGGCCAAGCGGGGCATGTCCCCCGCCACGTTCCGCAGACGCTGGGCCCAAATCAGCGACGTCTCTCCTTCGCAATATTTAATCACCTTGCGTATGCGCGAGGCTTGCCGCCTACTGGTCGAAACCAGCCTGCCCGTCAACGAGATCGGACACACCATCGGCTTCGAAGACGAATTCTATTTCTCGCGCCGTTTCCGGAAGGAATTCCAGATGCCGCCCCGGGAATACCGCAAGGCCTACTACATCCGCCGCGCGGGCCGCTAGAACGCGGGCAGGTACGCCTCCTGCTGTAATTCAGAAGCGCATGAGCCCATCCGCCCGACGCTTCTATTTGCCCCTGCTATTGACCCCGCTCCTGGCAGGCTGCAGCACCGTCTCCGACCTCGTCGTCACCAACCTCCCCGACAATCACAAGGGCCGCCCTAAAATCGTCATCAGCCTGCGCCAGCAGAAGGCGACGCTTTTCAAAGGCAAAGCCACCATCGCGGAATCGAGAATTTCCACGGGCCGCGAAGGCAAGGAGACCCCGGCGGGGACCTTCACCGTTCGCCGCAAGGACGCCGATCATCGCTCATCCATCTACGGCGATTACCTCGACGACACCGGCCGCGTCGTGGCCGCAAACGTAGACACCCGGACCGCCAAGCGCCCGCCGCATTCGCACTTCCAGGGGGCACCGATGCCGTTTTTCCTGGAGTTCTCGCCCGGTTACGGCCTCCATGCGGGCTACCTCCCCGGCTACCCCGCCTCGCACGGTTGCGTGCGGATGCCGTATTGGAAAGCGCGCCAATTCTTCAACACCGCCAAAGTGGGAACCCCGGTGGTCATCCGGCAAAATTAGCCAAAAAAAACGCAGCTGCCCCCTCCAGGATCAGCTGCGTTTTTCGTTATACACCCTGCCGAGGCAGAGGAAGTCGGTTATTTATATAGCGGACCGAAATTCTGGCAGGCGCGGAAGTCCGCCCCCTCCAGATCGGAGGTGCCAAAAGCGGCCCAGGTGCTCGGGCGGAAGATCCGCTCTGGAGCCACGTTGTGCATGAACACCGGAATGCGGAGTTGCGAGGCCAGTGTGATCAAATCCGCTCCAATATGCCCGAAGCTGATCGCGCCATGGTTGGCTCCCCAGTTGTTCATCACGCTGTAAACGTCACGGAACGCGCCGCTGCCCGTCAGGATCGGGGCGAACCAGGTAGTCGGCCAGGTCGGGTTGGTGCGCTTATCAAGAACCTGATGGACCTTCTCGGGCAACTCCACGGTGTAGCCTTCGGCAAGCTGCAACACCGGGCCCAAGCCCTTGACGAGGTTAAGCCGCGACATCGTCACCGGCATCCCGCCGCGGGAAAGGAAGCAGCTCGACCAGCCGCCGCCGCAGAAATATTCCGTCACGGAAGGGCTCCACGTGGTGGCATCCAAGCAGGCCTGCGCTTCCTCGGGCGTGATCTCCCAGAAGGGCTTCATCACCGGCTTGCCATCGATCGTCTGGCGGCCCGTGCCGTCGAGCGTCGCCGCGCCGGAGTTAATCAAGTGGATGAGGCCGCCCTTCGCGGCGCCTTCGAGCGTGTGGCCGGTGACGCGCTTGACTGCGTCAGGGCTCCAGAAAGTACGCACGTCGGCGAAAATCTGCGCGGTGTTGGTGAGCGCATAGCCCAGCAGCATGGAGACGCCGTTAAGGCTGTCGTTTTCCGTCGCCACAAGGTACGGGTTGCGAACACCGTTCCAGTCAAAAGAGCTGTTGAGGATGGCCTCCATGAAGTCGCCGTTGGGCTGGTAATCGGTCCACTGGCGCTGGCCCTGGAAGCCCGAGAGAATGGCATGGTTGCCGTTGGCTTCCTCGCCGAAGCCCTTTTCGGCCAGCTTCGGGTTGCCCACCATCATGTCGCGGGCGATGAGGGTCATCTTTACCGAGGTTTCCCATTCGGCATCGAGGTGGGCGCGGCTGCGGGGCGTCGTATTCGGGTCGGCCCCTTCCTTGCAGTTCTTTTTGACCCAAGCCAGGGCGCGCTCGTATTCATCCTGGTCGTAGATCCCCTTGTCGATGCGGCGCAGGAACTCGCTCATGTCTTTGCATTCCACGCGCATTCCGAGGTATTCCTCGAAGAAATCGTGGTTCACAATCGACCCTGCGATGCCCATGGAAACATTGCCCATGGAGAGATACGATTTGCCGCGAAGCGTGCCCAGTGCCACGCCCGCGCGGACAAAGCGCAGGAGCTTTTCCCTCACGTCGGCGGGGATCTCCGAGTCATTGGCTTCCTGAACGTCCTGCCCGTAAATGCCGAAGGCGGGGATGCCTTTCTGCGAATGCGCGGCCAGAACAGCGGCCAGGTAAACCGCGCCCGGACGCTCCGTACCGTTGAAGCCCCAGATGGCATGCGGGAGCTTGGTCTCCATGCTCATGGTCTCCGAGCCATAACACCAACACGGAGTCACCGAGAGAATGACGCCCACATTCTGCGCCGCGAACTTCTCGGCAGCGGCATTGGCCTCGGCCACGCCGCCGATGGTGGAATCGGCGATCACGCACTGGACCGCCTCGCCGTTGATGTAGCGAAGGCTGGAGGAAATCAATTCCGCCGCGCGGCGTGCCATCGCCATGGTTTGATCTTCAAGGGATTCCCGGACGCCGTGCAAACGGCCGTCGATGATGGGACGGATGCCGACTTTGGGGAAAACTTGGGTTAGGGGAAACGATACGCTCATAGTGGGGCGATCTTGCCCCCGAACCCTTCGCCGCGGCAATGGCATGGATTGACCCAGAGATGTCATTTTTTGACTTGCGCGCACTCCCCTCGCCCTCCACTCTGGAGCTATCCCATGTCCCCCGTTTCCGCTCCCCGTGGCCGCTCCGAAGCCGCACCCGATTACTTCAGCACCCAGGTGCTGGAATCGCGCCGTTTTTATCTGGAAGTAACCCGCCGGGCGAGGCGCGGCATCACCGTCACCAGCGGCGGCTGGGAACGCTGCCGCCCGGATTACGAAATCAATCGCAGCGGCTTTTCCACGCCGCTTCTGGAGCTGGTAACGCGCGGCTCAGGCACGGTGACCATGGGGGGGCGCGAACACCCCCTTTCCCCCGGCTCAGTTTTCGTCTACGGCCCCAGCGTCCCTCACCGCATCCGGGCCCGCCCGGCCCCGCCTATGGAGAAATACTTCGTCGCCTTCGATGGAGCAGCGGAGCTCATGCAGGAATGTCATATTTTGCCCGGGACGGTCTTGCGTGCCGTCCACGCCGAACAGATCCAGCCCGTATTCGAGGACCTGATCTCCCACGGCCTGAGCGACCATGGCAACCGGGCCTGGATGTGTCAGATCGCGCTGCAATATCTGCTCATGAAAATCGCCGCCAGCACCCTTCCTGCCGACCAGACCGGGAGCGCCTCGGTGGCCACCTACCAGAAGTGCCGCCAGTTCATCGAAGAGCATTACCTGGAGGTGCATTCGCTGGCGGAAGTCGCCTCGGCCTGCCATGTCGACAGCGCCTACCTCTGCCGCCTATTCCGACGCTTCCGCCGCCAGTCCCCCTTCGAGTACCTGCAAAACCTGAAAATGAACCAGGCCGTCGAACTCCTGCGCAACGGCCGCTACTCCGTCAAACAAACGGCGCAGGAGCTGGGCTTCAGCGACCCGTACAACTTCTCCCGGGCCTTCAAGCGCGTTTTCGGCATCGCGCCGGGCCGGTTGTCCTAAGAGAAAGACTAACCCGCCATCGCCTCGGCGATCCCTTGGCGCAGCGAGTCGAACGTAAACGGCTTGGCGATAATGGAATCGACCTCCAACCGCAGCGGCGCCCCCTGGGGCAACTGCGAGCCGAAGCCCGTCAGCAACGCCACCCGGATCTTCGGATCGGCAGCCCGGATCGCGGCGGCCAGCCGGTCGCCGTTCATATTCGGCATGGAATAATCGGTCAGCAACAGGTCAAACCGGTTGCGCTTGAACTTCGAAAGCGCCTCGCGGTCATCTCCCGCAAGCTCCACCTGGTGGCCATCCTCCGTCAGGCAGAGCCCCAGAATATTGCGGATGGACGGTTCGTCGTCCACCGCCAGGATGCGCAGCCCGGTAAGATGCTCCGACGGCTGGACCACCTCCGCCGCTTGCGGCACCTCCCCGCCCACCGGGAAGCGGACCGAAAGGCAGGCGCCGTTCTCTCCCAACACTGAAAAATCAACCTCCGCCCCATGCCGTTGGGCGATGCCGTAGACCACCCCGAGCCCCACTCCGCTGCGGACAGGCACCCCGCTCTCGTCGATTAAGCCGGAGCCATTGTCCGTCACCGATACCGTGACGTACCCCTCGTCGGGAGCGAAAACCTTCACCGCAATCACCCCGGCGACTTGGATGGCGTCCACCGCGTGCAGGATCAGGTCCGTAAAGAGTTCCACCAGGTCCTCGTGCGTGCCCCGGACCTTGGAGACCGGCTCGAAATCGGTCTCGACCCGGATCTCGCAACCGCGCAGCTCAGCCTGATCCTTCCAGATCGGGCGCGTCACCGAGACAGCCTCGCGGAGCACCTCGCGCAAATCCAGCGGTTCAACCCGCCGGGGCTCCTCGCACGGGCGACAAATATCGCGCACCTTGAGCACCATCTCCGCGCACTGCCCGGCAGATTGATGAATGGCGGCCAACGCATTGCGCACCACGGCTTCGTTGCCGAGCACCCCCGGCTTATTGAGGAGCCATTCGCTGTGAACCAGGATCGGCGAAAGTGCGTTGTTAAAATCATGGGCCAGGCCACCCGCCATCCGGTCGAGCGACTTCAGGCGATCCTGATCCGCCGCCTGCTCCCGGCCGTTTTTCAACTCATCAAGCACCTCGGCCAGGCGCTGATTAGCCTTCGTAAGGGCCTGCGTGCGCTCGGTGATCTTCGTATTCATCTCCTCGCGGAGACTCTTAAGCGCGCTTTCCGCCCGGCAGCGGTCGGCCACGTAGCGCAGCGAGTTGACAAGGAACTTTCCCGTCAGCTCGTTTTTAACCAAGTACTCCTGCGCCCCCAGGTGCACCGCCTCGGCGGCGATCGGCTCGTCGTCAACCTCGGAGAGCACCACCACGGGCTGGTCTGGGAAAGAAGAGGAAAACCGCGTGTACGTCCCCACCCCCCGGCTGTCCGGAAGCGCCAGGGCGAGCATCACGATATCCACCGAGCCCCCGTCCTGAAGAGCCGTGATGACATCCGCGAGGTTACGGAAAATTCCGCATATAATGAACTGCCCCCCACCATAGGCTCGAAGCAGCTCCATGATAAGCATCTGGTCTGTCTGGCTGTTTTCGACCAGAAAGACTCGAATAAATGTAGGAGGGGGCTTCACGACGAGGAAACGTACGGACTTTTACGGACTATACCGGTGAGTTCGTTCGATTTCCACTCCAATTAAGCAGACGTCATCAGCAAAAATATGGCCTAAGGCGAATTCCCGCACCTCGCTCAGGGTATTATCGATCAGTTTCTCGGTCGGCTCCGCCGCATTTCGACGCAGAACGTCCAGGAGCATATCGTGGTTGAAAAAAGCGTCGTCATTCCCCTCGACCTCGTAAAGGCCGTCAGTGAAGAGCAAAATCAAGTCACCGGGTTCAACCGGGCGGGTATGCGTTTCGTACACCGCATCCTTAAAAACCCCGAGGGCCGGACCAGGGCGCTCGGCGGTGCCGCAGAGCCACTCCACCTCGCGGGTGCCGCGCCGGATCAACACCGGGTTCGGGTGCCCGGCATTGGCGTAGCTCACGACGCTGCTCTCCGTATCCACCACCAGCGAAAAGGCCGAGGCAAACATCGGGGTGCGGGCCCGGCGCAAGATGGCCAGTAGGGTCTGATTGATGTTGGTCAGGAAGCGGTGGGGATCGTTCGCCACGGGCAACATCTCCTCCACCAGCGCACGGGCGATGGCCGTTACGAGCGCGGCCCGGACGCCATGGCCCATCACGTCGCAAATGAAAATCCCCGCCTGCGTGTCAGAGATGGGCAGAACGTGGAAAAAGTCCCCACCCACCGCCGTGGTCGGGATGTAGCGGCTGAAAAACCGGATGTCGCTCTCCGCCGGGAGGGCCGTCCGAGGGAAGGTGGGGTACTGCTGCGGCAGGAAGGCCTGCTGGATCTCGCGGGCCATGTGGAGGTCGTCCTCCAGCTCGGCATTGCGCTGGCGAATCTCTGAGTTGTAGCGGAAAATCTGCTCCTCGGCCCGTTTCCGCTCGGTGATGTCGCGCCCGATGCCGATCACGCCCACGGCCTTCCCATCGCGGTTGCGCAGCGGCACCTTGGTCGTGGAGATCCAGCGCACGGCGGTGGAATCCGAGACGACCACCTCCTCGCGGTTGACGATCGGCTCGCCGGTGCTCACCACGTGCTCGTCGTCTTCCTGGAACTTGGCGGCCACCGCCGGGGGGAAAAAATCGTAGACCGTCTTGCCCATGACCTTCTCGGGCGTATCGACCCCGAGGGAGCGCATGTGGGCGCGGTTATCCAGCAGGTAACGGCCCGTGGCGTCCTTGACGTAAATGGAGTCCAGCAGGTTATCGATGACGCTCCGGAGCAGATTGCGCTCCTCGGAAAGGGCGCGCTCAGCCTCCACACGCTTCAGGGCATAGCGGATGGCCCGCTCAAGGATGTTCGGGTCCACCTGGCCCTTCACCAGGTAGTCCTGGGCCCCCTCCTCCACGGTCTGGAGCGCCAGGGCTTCGTCGTCCAGGCCGCTTAAGACAATCACCGGGATGAGCGGCGCGGCCTCGGCCACTTTGTGGAAGGTGTCGATGCCAAGGCTGTCGGGCAGCGATAAATCCAGCAGGATCAGCTTAATCTCCTCCCCCCGCAGCACTTCGAGCGCCGCCGCCAGCGACCCGGCCACTGAGGTCTGGAGCTCCCCCCATTGGGATTCCAACAAGAGCTCTTGAATGAGCCGCGCGTCCCCGGGATTATCTTCCACGAGCAATACCCGCAACGGGGGTTGCTGCGTCCTGGCAGGCTGGGTTCCTTGCATGGTGCTAATCTCTCGCGAACCGCGCCGGGATGCAAGACTGCAAGCGCCCCAAGCAGAGTCCCTACCCCTCGTGCCGCTCCGGGATCGTGAAGAAGAATGCCGCCCCCTTACCCACCTCGGATTCCACCCAGATGCGCCCCCCGTGGCGTTCCACGATGCGCTTGCAGATGGCTAGCCCGATCCCCGTCCCCTCGTATTCCTGGCGCGTGTGGAGGCGCTGGAAGACGATGAAAATCCGCTGCGCATCCTTCGGGTCAATGCCGATACCGTTATCCCTCACCACGAACTCCCACAGGCCGTCCTCAAGCCGCCGGGCCTCGACGGAAACGCGGATCGGCGCTTCGCCGCAGAATTTCAGCGCATTGCCGATCAGGTTCTGGAACAGCTGCCCCAACTGCACCGGGTCGGCCTCCAGCTCGGGCATTTCGCCCAGGATCATCTCCGCTTTTTTCTCCTCAATGGCAAAGCGGAGATTCTCCACCGCGCCAGCCAGCACGCCCCCCACCTTCACCCACTCAAAGGGGCGCCCGTGGGTCCCCACGCGCGAGTATTGCAGCAGGTCTCGGATAAAGCCCTGCATCCGCTTCGCCCCGTCCACGGCAAAGCCGATGAAATCATGCGCGTCGGCATCCAGCTTGTCCTTGTAGCGGCGCTCCAGGAGCTGGGTGTAGCTGGCGACCATCCGCAGCGGCTCCTGCAAATCGTGTGACACCATGTAGGCAAATTGCTCCAGCTCCTGGTTGGAGCGGTGCAGATCGTCGAGCACGCGCTCCAGCGCCTTTTGCGCCTCCACGCGCTCGGTGGCGTCGGTGATGACCCCCACGAAGTGGATCACCCGGCCCATCTCGTCGCGCACCGGGGTTATTTTGATGTCGTTCCAGAACGGCGTGCCATCCTTGCGGTAGTTGCGGATCACGCCCTGGCATTCCCGGCCCGCCGCGATGGCCGTGCGGATTCCATCGAGAACACCGCGGTCGGAATCAGGCCCCTGGAGGAAGCGGCAATTGCGCCCCAGCGCTTCCGCCTTGCCATAGCCGGTGATGCGTTCGAAGGCCGGGTTGACATCCACGATGGGGTTGTCGGGCTGTTTCGGGTCGGTCACCAGAATCCCGCTTACCGCCGCCGCGATGGCCCGGTCCCGCAGAATGAGCGTCTCCTGGATTTCCTTTAAATTGGTGATGTCGGTGCGCAGCGACACCGTCCCGCCTTCCCGCGTCCGGTGATCGCTGATACGCAACCAGCGGCCGTTGATTTTTTCGTCAAAGGGGCGGCTGTCGGCCAGCCGGAAAAGCTCCATTCGGTTGCGGGCCCACTCCCGCATGTCGTCCTCGCTCTCCACGCGCCCCCCGCGCGCGACAAATGCCTCGACGATGTCCTCAAATTGGTTCCCGGGCCGGATGACATCCGCGCAGATCCCATAGGTATTGCGGAAGGTCTGGTTGCAAATAACCAGCCGCTCGTCCGGGCCAAACATGCAGAACCCGGCGTCGAGGTTTTCAATGGCATCCACCAGCCGCTCCCGGGCCCGGCGCAGCTCGTCAGTGCGCTCCTGCACGCGCAGCTCCAGCTCATCGTGCGCCTGCCGCAGCTCCCCCTGGGTATCCTTCAGCTCCGAGATACGCTTGCTCAACGCCTCGGCCATCTGGTTAAAAGCCATCCCGATCTCCCCGAACTCCCCGCCCCTCAGCTTACTGCGAGTATCAAGATGCCCCGCGCTCAACGCCCGGGCCACCTCCACCAGATGCCGCGCCGGGTGCCAGATCGAGCTGCTCGCAAACGCCCAGGCCGCCGCCATGGCCAGCGAGGCGATCACGACCATAAAGCCGATCTGCTCCCGCATCTGCTGGTGAAAAGGCGCGTAGGCCTCCTTCTTGGCAATCCCCACCATGACGTAGAGATGCCCCACGCCCGGTTCATCAATCCGCGTCCCCGCGTAAAGCCGCTCCACCCCGTCGGCCCCCCTCGCCTCATGCGTCCCTTCCCCAGCCCCCTCGGGAACGGTCATCTGAACCACGCCGTGGTAGCCTTTTCGGCCAATCCACTTTCCCGGCTCGGGATAACGAACCAGGAAAATACCGTTCGGATCGAGGATCGCCATGGTGCCGCCCGGCGCTAACGTGACATTCCCCAGCGACTCGCTTACCGCCATCAAATCAAGCCCAATAAACACGACCCCCACCGCATGCCCCTCGGTATTCCAGACCGGCATGGCCATGTGCAGCGTCGGCTTACCCGCCGCGCGGCTGATGGTAAAGTCCCCCACCACAAAGCCCTTATTTTGAAGCGCCCGCTGGAAATAAAACCGGTCGCTCACATTGGAGGGGCCTTTCCCCTCCGGCGAGGAACAGAAAACATTGCCCTTGAGATCGGCCAAGCCCACCACGGAAAAAAGCGGATTCTCGCTTCGCAACTGATCGAACAGCCGCTGAGAGCTCACCGGGTCCCAGTTTTGCACCCGGTCCAGCTTCGAGACCATGGTAAGAATCTGCCGGGAATAGTCGATGAGCGCGGTCTGATTGTTCGCAAAAAGCCGAGAGAGCCGGGCCGACTCCGCCCGAACATTTTCCGCAGCCTTGCGTTCCTGATCAGCCGTCGTATTGATTTCCAAGACCACCACTGGCAGGAAAGCCAGCAACATCAACAGAACGACCTTTATGCGTAAGCTAGAGGACGTCACGCAACCTAACCTACCACAACGCGCTCGCGTTGCACCACCTCATTTCCGCGCAGGAAGAGGGGTCCCGGGCAAACTGATGCCACCCAACCGCAGCACACCCGGTTTCCTCCAAGGAGAATAAAAAAAGGGTTCCGCGAACGGAACCCCTTAACCAAGCACAGCAGGGATAAGCTTATGCCGCTTTGAGGCGGCGCATCCGCTGCCCCAAGACCAGCACGCCAAGGCCACTGAAAAGCATGGCCCAGGTCGCCGGCTCTGGAATGGCTTGGTAGTTATAGATCACCGTGACCAATTCATCCCCATAGGTCACTTGGGCTGTCGTCGCATTACCGCCCGTGTAGCTGGTCCAAGTCGTTGCCGTCCCCGTCGTGGCAAGCGTTACGGTACTCTCCGAAAACTCTTGGAGAATTCCAGCACTGGTGAGAGGCGATGTCGTTCTTGTATCCGATCCCGTCAACGTACCGGAAGTCACCGTCTCATTTGGCGCGAGCACGGGGGCTGAATAGTGATCGGAACTCGCATCGCGGATCAAAGAAACATACCCCCCGACGTCACTGAGTGTAAAGGTCACGACCGTATAGCTACTAACGTTCGTCGCACCGGAAGGCCCCGCCGTAACCGTCAACACCGTGGAAAGATTCCCTTGAAGGCTAATCGTCACGGAGTCCAGAGTACCTAGCGAGGTATCGAAACCATCAACCGTAATAAAACCCTGATAATTCGTCAGCGTTTGCCCAAGGGTGCCAGTCACCGAATATGATAATGCCTTTGCCTGCGGCTCCCCTAGAAAAACCAGCGCCATACCGACAACCGTGGCCATCGCAATCGTTTTGAATTCCATTTCTTCCTCCTCTTTTGTTTTTGGTTCCTTCCAGGTCTACCTGGAATAACAAAATCCGTGTCCGCGCTTGTAGGAAATCCGCATCACAATTGCAAGCCATATCCACTGAAAACTTCGCAATTTTAAGTATAATTACCTACGTAATTATAAGCACTATCCTTAGTGCAAAGATTACATCATTCCATAGTAGAGCAAAGCTTCATCCTATCGCCAATATTGGGCCGCAGCCACATCACCCAGTTTCTGTGATGAGAAAACGGGGAGCGCCTCAAAAACACCTCTTTTGCCCACCAAAAAAACGGCAAAAAAAAGGGGTTCCGCCGAAGCGGAACCCCTCAAATCAAAAGCTAGCAAAAATCTTACGCCTCTCTGTGGCGGCGCATGCGCTGAACCAGAACGAGCGTACCCACGCCGCCGAAAATCATCGCCCAAGTGGCGGGCTCGGGAACAGCAGTCGGGGTGTAGGTGTAGGTCACGGTGACAGCAACCGCAGTATAGGTGTTTTGCTGAGTTGAAGTGTTGCCGTTCGAAGTTCTAAGAATCGTATCGGTTGATCCAGACAGAGTTAGGGCCACTTCATCAGTTGAAAATTCATCAAAACTTGAGGAAGTTAAAGTTTTGGAAGCAGTCCCCGTAGAGGAGGCCGCAACTGTGGTTTGCCCCGTGGCTGCAAGGGAATAACTTAGCCCAACGACCCTTCCGGTATCCTCGTCAACGGTATTAGGAATATCCACAACCGAAGTTTTGCTGAAAGAGGCGCCACTCAAATGCAGCGTAACTTCACTGTAAACGGAACCAGCCGAAGCCCCTATGGAGGAAACTTGGATACTTGTAGTGGCCGAAGTTACAATCGTAATGGATACCCCAGTAAGGGTTCCCTTCAAGGTGTCAAATCCCGCAACAGTCAGATCGACATCAGCAAAATTCGTCAACGTATAACCAGTAGTACCCGTGACGGAATAGCTAGCTGCCTTTGCTTGCTGTCCGGATCCAAGCAACACCAAAGCGGCACCTAACACCGCAGCCACTACGCTCTTTGTAAAAAGTTTCATATGTTCCCCTCCTGTTTGTTTTTTTTGATAGCCGAGCCCGTGAGGTGGTTCCCTTTGGCTCTAATTGTCCTTTTTGCGATGTGTTTTGTAGGGATTCCCTGTCAAAAATGCAAGTCATTCTCACCCACGATATACCTTTTTTTTAGCACGTATAAGCACGCACAATCATACCGGGACCGGCTGTATCCGATCTGGATGATTACAGGACCGTATTTTTACACATTGAAGCGGAACTCCATCACGTCGCCATCCTTGACGACGTATTCCTTCCCTTCAATGCGCAGCTTGCCCGCTTCACGGGCTTTGGCAAAGGATCCGAGCTCGACCAGGTCGTCGAAATGGACCGTCTCCGCGGCGATGAAACCGCGCTCAAAATCGGAGTGGATCACCCCGGCGGCTTGCGGTGCTTTGTCGCCTTCGTTGATCGTCCAGGCCCGCGTTTCTTTCTCGCCGGTGGTCAGGTAGGTACGTAATCCGAGCAGGTGGTAAACCGCACGAATGAGAGAGCCAACCCCGCTCTCCTCGACCCCGAGGTCCTTGAGGTATTCCCGGGCTTCCTCCTCGGGCAGATCGATGAGTTCGCTCTCGATCTGCGCGCTAATGACCACGGCCTCGGTGGCCAGGTGGGTGCGGACGTAATCCTGCACGGCCTTGACGAAGCGGGTGGAGGGGTGAAGCTCGCCGCTCGCCGGGGCCTTGAGCTCTTGGGCGATCTGCGCCAGGTCGGCCTCGGCCACGTTGCAGGCAAAGAGGGTCGGCTTCATCGTCAGCAGCATGAAGTCCCGGGCGAGGCGCTTCTCGTCGTCGCTCAGCTCAAGCGTGATGGCGGGCTTACCGGAGTCGAGGTGCGGGATGAGCTTTTCGATCAAGGCGAGCTCCGCCTTGGCCACTTTATCGCCGGAGCGGGCGGCTTTTTGGTTGCGATCGCCGCGCTTTTGGATGCTGGCGAGGTCGGCAAGGATCAGCTCGGTATTAATCACCTCGATATCGCGCACGGGGTCGACGCTGCCCGCCACATGGTGGATATCGTCGTTTTCAAAACACCGGACCACCTGCACGATGGCGTTGACCTCGCGGATGTGGCTCAAAAACTGGTTACCCAGGCCCTCCCCCTGGCTGGCGCCGCGCACCAAGCCTGCGATGTCGACCATTTCGATGACCGCCGGAATGAGTTTCTGCGAATGGGAGATATTGGAAAGCACCTGGAGCCGGGGATCGGGAACGACCACGACGCCCTGGTTCGGGTCGATGGTGCAAAAGGGGTAGTTAGCCGCCTGCGCCTTGCGCGTCCGCGTAACGGCGTTAAAGAGGGTGGATTTGCCCACATTGGGGAGCCCGACGATGCCTGCGCTTAACATAGAGCGGGCAGGCTAGCGTCGAAACGCCCCGGCGCAAAGCGGAAATGCCGGGAAATTTCGCGGCTCAAAAATCCCTACACCACCGCAGCGGGGAAGCTGGCGCGGTCGTCGGCTTCGAGCCAGTCAAAGAGCGTGGTGTGGGCCGGGTTGAGCCCCAGGCGGGTGCATTCGAGCACGAAGGATTCGCGCTTTTCGAGGTTGTTATAGAGACAGTAGGCCTCCATGGAGTCGCTCCAGGCGAGGATCTCCTCCGGGGTCTTGTCGAGCCCGTTCTCGTCGAGCCAGATGCCCAGGTCCTCGTCGCTGTAGCCGCGTTTGACGTGCGCCAGGAACTCGTCTCCGGTGACGCCCTTAAAGGTAAAGAGCGTCCGGTCGAGCGGGCAATCGAAGTGGTACTCCCCGGCTGTCCCGGCCAGTTCGGCACGGGCCTTGTCGGCGGCGCGGGCCAGGATGGCGTAATCGCGAACCCGTACGCGTGGGCTGCGCGGGGGCGCTTGCGTTAAGTCTTTGGCGGTGATCATGTTTTGCTCTCCTCTTTCAAGAAGCTTTCGGGGCCGTCCGGGCAAATGGCCTCACGGCGTCCCGGAGGGGCGGCGGATAAACACGCGGAAAATATTGTTGTCGTAGACCGGCTCCAGCCCGGCGGGCACGGAATGGGGGCGTTCGTAGAGCAGCCGGGCGAGGGATTCCTCGGGAACGGGCTCGCCAAGGATCGCGCTGCTCACCCGGTCCACGCGCGCCCCGTCGTAAGCAACCACGCAATCGACCTTGCGGCGATCCAGGATCTCCAGGGCGGCGGGGGTCAGCCCGGGGCTTTCGAAAAACCGGGCGCTATCGACGATCCCCGGCAGGCTCTCGTGCGAACTGCCCGCCACGCACGGCTGCCCGGACCAGTAGGCCAGCGCGGGGGACTGCCACCAAGGGGCCAGGATCGCCACCCGGCGCTCGGCCCGCAGCCGGGTGGCCACGTCGCGCAGTTGCACCGCCTCGTAGCGGCGTTCCAGGGAAAGGGAGCTCTGGCGCGTGTCGAGCATCCGGTCCCACTCCCGCGCCACCGGCCAAAGAGAAACAACCAGGATAACCCACGCCAGCCAGCGTTTTTGGAACGTCTCCAAAACGGTCGGGAGCGCCAGGGCAAAGCCGACGGCCAGGAAATACCCCCAGCGGGCCTGCCACAAAGTCAGCACGCCCAGGGCCAGCAGCATCCCCAGCCAAAAGCCAGCCTCGGCATCGCGCTCGCGGAAAAGCCGCCACGCGAGCAGCAGCGGCGCGGCAAATAGCAGCCAGCCGCCCCACGAAACCAAGCTCCCCGGCGTGGCACGGCCCAGTTCGCCCACCGTGTGGCTCCAGTTCTCGAAGTAAGCCAGAATGGCCGGGTCGGGCCGCCGGATCGGCCAGCCGTCCACGGCCAGCCCGAGCAGGAAAACGAGCGCGATGCCCCCCACCCAAACGAGCCGTTCGCGGTTAAAAAACGCCCGCCGGTAAGCCGCCGCGCCCAGCACGCAGGTCAGCAGGAGCAAAATCAGCGGCTCGTAGAGCGAAACCCACACCCCAAGCCCCCAGGCCAGCCCGCCGATCACCGCCCGGGCACGCGTCAGGGGCGTCTTCCCCTCCACCGCCAGTGCCGCCACGGCGCAGAACATGATGAGCGACTGGTGATCCGGCCTTCCCAGCGTCGTCCCGTGAACCAGGATCGGGCTCACGGCAAAAAGCCCCAGCGCGGCGTACCTCCACCGCCCTCCCCGCAGCCAGAGCGCCAGGCCCGCCAGCACCGCGAGCAACGGCGAGACCCAAGCGCCCGCGCGGTCGAGCGCCACCGCCGCATCCGGGCTGAACGGGCGGAAAGCGAGCGCCAGCCCGGCCGTCAGGTAGTCAAACGGCGCCGTGGTATGGGGGCGGGTCCCCTCCGGCCAGTTCTCAAACTCGTGCGTATGCACCGGCTGGCCCGGGTGTTCGTAGACTCGCTGCACCCGCGTCATGCGCGAGTAGCAATCCGGATCGACAAAGAAAACCTGCTTTTGGATAAAGACATCGCCCGAGTTCCAGCAGCGCACCAAGCCGATGAGCGTCAGCCAGAACGCCAGCCAGAGCAGGCGATAAACCGACCGGTTGCAAAAGGATGCTTCGGGGGGCTGCATAAAAAAGGAGGGAGCTTACGGCACGGGAAGAACCTCGGTTTCCTCCGGCGCAGCGTGATGGATACCGACATGGGTGGCGCGGTGAGAGCGCAAAAACGAGTTCCGGTCGAGCACCCGCTCCTGGAACCATTCGAACATCAGGAAAAGCGCCGGAGTGACGTAGAGCGTCACCAACTGCGAGACCACAAGGCCGCCGACAATGACCAGCCCGAGCGGCTGGCGCGAGCTGCCGTCCGCGCCAAACCCAAACGCCAGGGGCAGCGCCCCCATCAACGCCGCGAAGGTCGTCATCATGATCGGCCGGAAGCGCTCCACGCTCGCCTCGTGCACCGCCGCCACGCGGTCAAGCCCGTCGGCCATGCGCTGGAGGGCGAAGTCGATCATCATAATGCCGTTCTTCTTCACAATACCGATCAAGAGAAAGAGGCCCACATCGGCGTAGAGCGAAGCCTCTTTGCCGAAAAGCACCAGCGTCGCCAGGCCGCCCACCATCGCCACCGGCAGCGAGCTGAGCACCGTAAGCGGGTGGACGTAGCTCTCGTAAAGAATCCCCAGAATGATGTACATCACGAACACCGCGAAAATCATCAGGATGGAGAGGCTCTTAATCGTCTCCTTAAACACCAGCGCCTCGCCCTGCAAGCTGCCGCGCAGCGTCGGGGGGAGCGTCTCGGCGGCGGTTTTTTCGATGAAGGCCGCCGCGTCGCCGATCACCGCCCCGGGCACGAGGTTAAAGAAGATCGTCACGGACGGGAACTGGTTGATGTGGTTGACCGCCTGCGGCCCGAGCCGTTCCTTCCAACGGGCCACGGCCTTGAGCGGCACCAAGTCGCCGCCCTTGTCCGGCTTCACATAAAGGCGCTCCAGGTTCTGCGGCTGGGAGCGGCCCGCGTCGCTCACCTCCATGATGACCTGGTACTGGTCGGTCTCTTTCTTAATAAGGTAGACGTAGTTCTGCGCGTAGGCGTTGCGCAGCGCCGAGAGGATGGCCTGGGCCGAGACGCCGTAGGAGGCGGCCTGCTCGCGCAGGATGTCGACCTGCAAATTGGGCGTCGCCGTCTTGAGGTCGGAGTTGACGAAAAGGAAGCCCGGGTAGGGCCGCAGTTTATCGATGAGCTTGCGCGCGGCGTCGTTGACCTCCTCCGTGCTGATGCCGCTGATGGCGTAGGCGAATTTGCCCTGGGCATTGCCGGTGGCCCCGGTGCTGACCTGCAAGACCGGGTTGGCCTGCATATATGGAATCACCCCGGGTATTTTGGCGATCTCCCGGGCGATTTGAGCCATCACCACGTCGATCGGCGGACGCATCTGTGTGGGAACGAGATTGGCGAGAATGCGCGCCTGGTTGGAAGGCAGCCGCCCGGTGAGCCCCGAGATGGTGTAGGAAAGATCAACGAAAGGGTTGTCGCGCAGGATTTGATCCACTTTGTACTGAATTTCGCGCATCCGATCCGGCGAAGTCCCCTCCTGCACCATGAAGGTGCCGCGGATGGTACCGCTATCGCCCACGGGCAGGAACGACTTGGGCACCGTCTGGAAAAGGACCACTGTTCCCACCATGCAGACCACCCATGCCAGCGCGGAAATCCACTTATGGCGCAGGAAAAAGTGGAGCGAATCGCCATAAGCGCCGATCACCCGGTCGAGCACCTTTTTCACGTGCGTTTCGAGCCACGTCTTGGTGGCATTCTCGTGCCGGGCCAGCATCCGCGAGCACATCAGCGGCGTCAGCGTCAGCGAGACCACACCGGAGGCCACGATGGCGATGATGATCGTAATGGCGAACTCCTGGAACGTCCGCCCAATGAGCCCCGGCATAAAGACCATGGGCAGAAAGACGGCGGCGAGCGAAAGCGTCATCGAGAGAATCGTGAAGCTAATCTCGCTGGCCCCGTGGTAAGAGGCTTCCAGCGCCGTCTCGCCCGCCTCCATCCGGCGCACGGCATTTTCCAGAAACACGATGGCGTCGTCCACGAGGAACCCGATGGAGAGCGTCAAGGCCAGCAGCGACAAGTTGTCGATACTGTAGCCCAGAAGGAACATCGCCAAAAACGTGATCAGCATCGACATCGGCAGCGCCACGATCGGGATGAGCGTGTCGGTGGCGCGCCCGAGGAAGATGAAAATAACAATGACCACCAGCGCAAAGGCAATGAGGAGCGTCTCCTTCACGTCCTCCACGGAGTTGATGATGGTAATCGAGCGGTCGAACATCGGTTCCAGCTGAATGGAGCCGGGCAGCTCGTGCCGGAAGAACGGCAGCAAATCCTTAACGCCCTGAGCCGTGGCCACGGCATTCGCGCCGGACTGCCGTGAGACCGCCAGCACCACGTTCGTCGCGGCGGCGCTCCCCTTGCGCATCCAGAAATGGCGGGCCATGCGTTCGTCCTGCACGGAGTCGGTGACGTCCGCCACATCGCGCAGGTAAATCGACGCCCCCTCTCTGTACCCGATGATCAGGCCCCGGTAGGCCTCCGCGTTCTCAAGCTGCCCCTGCGGCTGGAGCAGGAACGTGCGCGAGGCACCGTCGAACTGCCCCGCGCCCTGGTAGCTGGTCCCGGCCTTGATGGCGTTGGCGAGGTCGCTCACGCTGAGGCCGAGCGAGGCCAGCTTGGTCGGCGAGACCTTCACGCGCACCGCCGCCTTGGAGCCGTAAATATCCACCTTCGCCACGCCCGGCAGAATGCTGATGCGCTGGGCGATCTGGCTGCTGGCGTAGTCGTAAAGCTGCCCCTGGGTGAGCGAGGCCGTGGTCAATACGAGGTAGATCACCGGCTGGTCGTTTGGGTTGAACTTGGTGAAAAGGGGCGGCGAGGGCAGGTCCTGCGGCAGGCTGGAGCTGGCTTGGTTAATGGCCGCCTGCACGTCGGTCGCCGCGGCGTCAACGCTCTTGTCCAGCTTGAACTGGAGCGTGATCGTGCTGACCCCCTGGGAGCTTTGGCTCGTCACGAGGTCCAGGCCGGGGATCTGCATGAACTGGCGCTCCAGCGGCGTCGTCACGTTGGCAGCCATGGTCGAGGGGCTCGCGCCCGGGTAGTTGACCGTGACGTTGATGACCGGGAAATCAATGGCGGGCAGATCGTTGACGGCCAACCGGTTGAACCCGAGGATGCCGAAGACGACGATGCACAGCGTGCACATCATCGTCATGACCGGGCGTTTGATAAAGGGAGCGGAGAGACTGGCCATGCTTTTCTGGGTTCTACTGAGGAAGAATGTCCACCGCCGCGCCCGGCGAGAGCGCGATCTGCCCGGTGACGACGACGGTTTCCCCGGCTTTCAGCCCCTCTTTAATCACCAGGCTTTCCTCCTGGCGCTGGCCCGGCTTGACGCGGCGCAGCTCAACGGTATTGCCCGTCTTGACGACAAAAACAAACGGCCCATCCTGCCCCACTTGCAGCGCCTCGTTGGGAATCAGCACGGCTTCTTTGAGCGTTTCGAGCACGAGGCGGACGTTAACGAACTGCCCGGGCCAGAAAAGCCGGTCTTTATTCTCCAGGAGCGCCCGCAGCCGGACGGTGCCGGAGTTCGGCTGCACGCCGCTGTCGAGGAAGTCGAATTTCCCCTCGCGCTTTTTGGCGGGATCGTTCGGGAAGCCCGCCTCGACCTTGAGCGTTCCCGCCTCAAAGTAATGGCGCACCTGCGGGAGCACATCCTCGGGGATGGTGAAATCGACGTAAATGGGGTCCTGCCGCTGGATGACGAGCAGCGAGGTGGAGTTGGAAATAACAATATTGCCCTGGTCAACGTTGCGCTTACTGGCGCGGCCGCCGATGGGCGAGCGGATCTGGCAGTAGTCGAGATCAATCTGCGCCGAACTCACCGCCGCCTCGTCGGCCTGGACCGTCGCCACGGCGGCCTCGGCGGTGCTGCGAACGCTGTCGTACTCCTGGTCAGAGACGGCTTTCTTCTGCCGCAGATCCTCGTTGCGCCGGACCTGGATGAGGGCGTAATCGGCCTTGGCGCGGTCCTGGGCCAGCGTGGCCCGGGCCTTGGCCAGCGCCGCCTGGAACTGGCGCGGATCGAGCGTAAAGAGCAGATCGCCCTTGGCCACCTCCGCACCGTCCTTGAAGTGAATGCCGATCATCGCCGCGGAGACCTGTGGCTTGATGATAACGGATTCAAACGCCGTACAATTGCCGATCTCGTCCAGGTAAAAGGGGACATCCCGGGTCTCCGCCTTGGCGACGGTCACGGGACGCGGGGCTTTGGCGGACGCTTGAGGAGCCTTCCGTCCGCAACCGGAAAGCGCCAGCGCCCCCCCTGTCAGTAAAATCGGTAAAAACCGCAGAAAGTGCATAGGGATTATCATTTATTGATTCCGACCCGAGTTCAACCCGGAATAGCTTGATTCTTCGAGGCCCGGTGGTAGCAGAATACCCCACTCCTATCTCTATGCGCTGGATTTTTCCTCTCCTTGTCGCCTTTGCCGCCTCCTCCTTCGCCGCCGAAACCTCTGCCCTCTGGGGCAAGCATGGCGAAGCCTGGACGCCCGACTCCAGGCTCCCCGATTTCTCCCACGCCGGTTATCACCAAGGCGAACGCCCCATCCCCGTCCTCTCCAAGGGCCTGAGCGTCATGGACTTTGGCGCGAAGGGCGACGGCATCGCCGACGACACCGAAGCCTTTCAGGACGCGCTCAACAAAGCACCCGCCGGGGCCATCGAAGTGCCGCCGGGACGTTACCGGATCACCAAAATGCTGGTCATCAACCGCAGCAGCATCGTCTTGAGCGGCGCGGACCCGGAAAGCAGCGTGCTCGTCTGCCCGGTGCCGCTCGAGACCAGCCAGCCCAGCCCCTCGGCCACCACCACCGGGCGGCCCACCTCCCGCTGGTCCTGGGACGGCGGCATCGTGGCCATCAAGGGCGACTACCAGGCCAAGCACCTCACCCGCATCACCGCCGAAGCCCGCCGGGGGGAGACCCTCCTCACCGTGGACAAAACCGAGGGCCTCAAGCCCGGCCAGCGCGTGATCGTTCGCCAACACGACCTCCCCGACAATTCGCTCGCCTCACAGCTCTACTCCGGCGACCCGGGCCCGATGGAAAAGCTCCGCGGCTCGACCAAGACGTTTTTCGTCTGCACCGTGACAAAGATCGACGGCCACAAAGTCTCCATCGACCGGCCGCTGCGCTGCGACCTCAAGCCGCAATGGAAGGCGGAAATCGCCAGCTTTCAGCCGACCGTGACGGAATCCGGCGTGGAGGGGCTCACCTTTGAGTTCCCCGTGACGCCCTACGAGGGGCACTTCACCGAAGCGGGCTACAACGCCCTGGCCTTCTACGGATGCTCGGACTGCTGGGCGCGCAACCTCCGCATCGTCAACGCGGATAGCGGCATCTTCGCCACGGGAGTCTTCTGCACCATCCAAGACGTCGTCCTCGACTCCCATCGCCCGACGGACAAAACCGGCGCCACCGGCCACCACGGCTTCACGTTTACCGGGCGGGACAACCTCTTTACCCGCTTCGACTTCCGCACCCGCTTCATCCACGACATCTCGGTCGACGGCGGCGCCTCCGGCAACGTCGCTGCCGAGGGCAAAGGCGTGGACCTCTGCCTCGACCATCACAAGCGGACCTGCTCGGAGAACCTCTTTACCAACCTCGACGCCGGGGCGGGCACGCGCCTCTGGGCCCACGGCGGCGGCGACGCGCTGGGCAAACCGTGCGCCGCGCGCGGAACCTTCTGGAACATCCGGGCCGCCAAGCCGCTCGCCTACCCGCCTGCGGACTTCGGCCCGCTCTCGATCAACCTCGTGGCCTTAAGCACCAACCAGCCCAGCGAAACCAGCCCCGACGGGAAATGGTTCGAGGCCATCCAACCCGCCGCGCTGACCCCGCAAGACCTCCACGCCGATCAGCTCACCCGGCGGCTCGGGAAATAAAGCGCGGGGCCCTCACCCCAGCGCCTCTTCGTAGAGCTTCTTCACCGTATCCCAGTCGACCACGTTCCACCACGACGCGATATATTTCGCCCGCTCGTTCTTGTATTTAAGGTAATAAGCGTGCTCCCAGACATCCAGCGCCAGTACCGGCTTGCCCTCCACCTCGGCGATGCCCTTCATGATCGGGCTGTCCTGATTGGGCGTGCTGGTAATTTCGAGCCGCCCATCGCGCACCACCAGCCACGCCCAGCCGGAGCCAAAAACCGCCGCTGCCTTGGCTGAGAACGCCTTCTTCATTTCCTCCAGGCCGCCGAAAGCCGTCTTGATTGCCCCGGCGAGCGCCCCCTGCGGGCTCCCTCCCTGCGGCTTCATCATCTGCCAGAAAAGCCCGTGGTTATAGTACCCACCCCCGTTGTTGCGAACCGCCCTCCGGACCGCCTCCGGTAGCGTCTCGACCCGGGAAAGCAGCTCCTCGATTTTCAACCCGCGCAGGTCGGGGTAATCCTTGAGCGCCTCATTGAGATTCTTCGTATACGCCGCGTAATGCTTATCGTAGTGGAGCTGCATCGTTTGGGCGTCAATGTACGGCTCCAAAGCTCCGTAATCATACGGCAGCAGGATCATCTCGAAGCCGCCGCTTGGCTCGGGAGCTTTTTCCCCGCGGCTCCGGGTGCCGAGCACTCCCGCAGCGGCGGCCAGGCTGGTGACGGCCAGAAAATGACGGCGCGATATGGGCTGAGTAGGCATGGGTAAAAGATCAGTTGCCCTAGACTTCGAGCCCCGAACACCCGTCGGCCCTGCCAAGACGGCCCCGAGGCCTATTCGGAGATCGTCACCAGCGTCCCCAGCTCCACCTCATCGTAGAGCCCCTTGGCCGATTCCAGCGGCACCCGGATGCACCCGTGCGAGGCGGCCTGATTTTTCGGCACCTCGCCCGCGTGAATCCCATACTCGCTGCCGCTCAGGCGCATGAAGAAGGGCATGCAGGCAAACGTGTAAATCGTCGACATCCGCATCGTGTCCTTGTCGGTCACGACAAAGCGGCCCATCGGCGTTTCGAACCCCGGCTTGCCCGTCGAAACCGGCACCTCCATCGCGGGGAGCCCGTTTTTGTAGACCACGGCCTGCTGCTTCTTGACGGAAATCTCCACCCGCACCTTGCGATCCTCCTCCTCCGGGTTTTTCCCCAGCAGCACCTGGAGCATCTCCGGCGAGGCCTTTCCCGTCACCGCGATTTGCATCGCCGACAGTTTTCGCTGGGCCGTCAGCAAATCCGTCCGGGCGTTGTGGGCCATCAAGACCTCTGCGCACCCCAGTTGCCCCTCCGCCACGGCCAGCATCAAGAGCGTGATCCCCTTCTCCCGGTCCAGCGATTCGCGAAACTCCCGGTTCCTCACCGTCTGCGCAAACGCCTTCTCCACCGGCACGCTGAGCGTCCCGTCCGGGCTCGCTCCGCCCTCCAGCAGCAGCCCGAGCGCCTCGCTTTTGCCCTGCGTTACCAGGTAGGCCAGCCGCGATTGCCGCGCCCCCTCAGCCACCGGCACCCCCGCATGCGCCGCAAGCAGCGTGGAGATGAACGGTTTATTGGCCGCCGCCAGCGCCGCGTCGAGTTCGCGCAGCGTCGTGGCACTCCATTTTCGCGGAGCCCGGGCCCAGAGCAGCGGTTTAAACAAAGTTAACTCCCCGGTCTTGAACGCACGCTCCAGAAGCGGCACGCCCTGGCCGTCGATCAAATCCGGGTCAGCCCCCCTGGCGATCAGCCAATCGACCACCCGGGGCGAACGGGCCTCCAGAGCGTAGAAAAGCGCCGTGCGGCCCTGGGCATCCTTCCGGTTCACCTCCGCCCCGAGAGCGAGCTGATGCTGAATCTCGCCATAGTCCGCGGCAGCCACCGCCTTCATGAGCGGCGTCACCCCGTCCGGAGCCTCCTCGGCCTGGCCGCACACCGTCAGCGCGAGCAAAACCGCCCCCGCAACGCCCGCAAGAACCCGCAGCTCACCCCCCACCTCACTGCCGAGGCTTAGCAACCGGCGGACCGTATGGAACTGAACAAATCGCAAGGGTCTCTCTCCGAATCGTATCGGATCGCCTTCAAGGATAGCCGATTTCGCTCAGATTTCAACCCACCCCTTGCGCAGGGCTCCGCCTACTGCCCCGGCAGGGAAATTCCGCGCAGCTTCTTATACAGGCTCACCGCCGAGGAATCGGCCATACCGGAGACATAGTCCGTCATCCGCAGAAGGCGCGTGTAGGCATCCGGCGCGGGCTTGCGGCCCGGCCCCACCGACGGCTCGGGCACCAGCTCCAGCAAATTGCGCCAGCGCGGCGAAAGCGGGGTCTCTTTCTGCGCCGCCGCCTCCACGGCTTCCACAAACAAATCGAGCAACCCGCCCACCACCTCGAAGCCCGCCGCCTCGATCTCCAGCCCGCGCGGGTTCCGGTAAAGCGTGCTCACCGAGCGCCGGACAATCGCGTCCATCGCCCCGGAAACCGGCGTGCATTGCAAAAGCGGCTGCTCAAAGCGCCCCTCCAAAATATCCACCTCATGATCCAGGAAAACGCGCGAGATATGCCCGATCGCCTCGCCAATGGCGATCGCCCGCAGGAACTCAATGCGCGCCTCGTCCCCGTGCATCCGGGCGGCGATGTCGAGGAACTTCGGGTTCCCGATCACCTCCACGAACGCCTCTGCCGCCTCCTGGTAGCTGATCAAGCGCAGGCGCACGCCGTCCTCGAAATCGACCAGCCGGTAGCAAATATCGTCCGCCGCCTCCACCAGGAACGAAAGCGGGTGCCGCCGCCAGCCCGCGTCGCTTGCGATCAGCCCCGTCCGCTGCGCCACCTCCTCAAAGAGATCGGCCTCCGCGTGAAAATAAGAGAACTTCTTCGCGCTCACCCGGCGGTCCTTCGGATCGCGCTTCGGGTAGGAAGGCCGGGGGTATTTGGCGAACGCCCCCAGCGTGGCGCACGTGAGCTGGAGCCCGCCCCGGTTATCCGGCATCTGGAGGCGAGTCAAAATGCGGAAGCCCTGGGCGTTGCCCTCGAACTTCTCGAAATCCGCCCGTTCCGCCTCCGAAAGCCCGCCCGCCACGCGCCGGGCCACCGGCGAAGCGGTAAACCAGTGCCGGATGGCATCCTCGCCCGAATGGCCAAAAGGCGGGTTGCCAATATCGTGCGCCAGGCAGGCCGCAGCGACAATCGCCCCGATGTCCGAGGAGTGGATGCCGCGCAACTGATGGCGCTTGACCACCTCCGCCCCGACCAGCGCCCCGAGCGAACGGCCCACGCAAGCCGCCTCCAGGCTGTGCGTCAGCCGCGTGCGCACATAATCCGAGCCCGCCAGCGGGAACACCTGCGTTTTATCCTGCAACCGGCGGAACGCCGACGAAAAGATCACCCGGTCGTAATCGCGCTGAAAGGCCGAGCGCTGCTCTTCCCGGCTGGCGGGATCGCGTTTGCCCAAGCGGGCCGGAGAGAGGAGGGTTTCCCACTGCATCCGCTATTGTCTAGCATCGGGCGGCACATCGGTCACGCCGGGATTTCCCTGATATTCGTGAAATTAGAGCGTGCCTTCCTTGCCTCCGGGGTTGAAACTGATCCCTTATGCCATTTAGCAATCTCGGGCTCGGTCCCAATATCCTCAAAGCCATCCACGACGCGGGATATAAGGAACCGACCCCTATCCAGGCCAAGTCCATCCCCCTCATCCTGGCTGGAAACGACCTCATCGGAATCGCCCAGACGGGCACCGGAAAAACCGCCGCTTTTGTCCTCCCCATCCTCACCAACCTCGTCGCCACCACCGGCGGCGGCAACAAACCGGGCACCCGCGCCCTCATCCTGGCCCCCACGCGCGAGCTAGCCGCACAGATCGAGGAGAATGTCCAGATTTACGCCAAGTATCTGCCGCTGCGCCACGCCACCGTCTTTGGCGGCGTCGGCGAACGCCCGCAAATCGCCGCCCTCAAGGCTGGCACCGAGCTGATCATCGCCACCCCGGGCCGCCTCCTGGACTTGATGAAGCAGGGCTACGGCAACTTCTCCGGCCTGCGCCACCTCGTCCTCGACGAAGCCGACCGGATGCTCGACATGGGCTTCCTGCCCGACATCCGGCGCATCATCCGCACCCTGCCGCCCCAGCGCCAGACACTGCTCTTCTCCGCCACGCTTTCGAAAGAAATCGAGACCCTCACCCACGAATTCCAGCACGCGCCGAAAGTCGTGGAAATCGGCCGCCGCTCCAACCCGGCGGAGACCGTCACGCAGTTCATCCACGAAGTGCCCAAGCACCTGAAACCGGCGCTCCTCCTGCACCTGCTGGCCGATCCCGCCCTGGATACCGTGCTCGTCTTCTCGCGCACCAAGCACGGCGCGGACCGCATCGCCCGCAACCTGGAGCGCGCGGGCATCAAGACCGCCGCCCTGCACTCCAACCGGTCGCAAAACCAGCGCCTAAGGGCCCTGAAAGACTTCAAATCCGGCGTCGTGCGGGTCCTCGTCGCCACGGACATCGCCGCGCGCGGCATCGACGTCGACGGCATCTCGCACGTCATCAATTTTGACTTCCCCATGCACTCCGAGGACTACGTCCACCGCATCGGGCGCACGGGCCGGGCCCAGCAAGTCGGCGTCGCCACCAGCTTCGTCACCGATGAAGACCGCGCCGCGCTCCGTTCGCTGGAGCGCTTCATTGGCCGCGGCATCGTCCGGAAAAAGGCCGACGGCTTCAACTACGGAGCCGCCGCGCCCAAGCAAGTGGAAGGCGACGGAGAGCGTCCCCGCCGTGGAGGCAGCTCGAGGCAGGGTCAATCCCGTGGCGGCCGCAACAGCGAAAGCAGCAACAGCAGCAGCCAGCCCCGGTCGCACAACAGCGGCGGCGGCAAATCCCGGCAAGAGAAAGCCTCCGGATCGTCCCGTGGCGGCCCTTCACGGGGCCCCGGCAAAGCCAAGGCAGTTCCGAGCCTGCGCGGCATCCCCGGCGGCATGACCTGGAGCCCCGGGCGGCGGTAGGCCTGCCCTGCTTCAATCGTCCTTATTGACGGCTGAGCTTCTTTTGGTGGAAGCTCCAGCCGAGCGAAATCAAGAGGCCTGCAAGGCCGCCAATGTATCCTCCGGCGTGGATGTAGGCCACCCGGACGAAGGCGGGCACATCTTGGATATCCAAGCACGAAGTCATTTCCTGCCAATCCGAATAATCCCGGGAATGGAGCAGCGCTAGCAAATAACCGAAAACTCCAGCCCCGGCGGCTAGAACAAAAATAAGCGTAAAGCCCTTGAGGCATTTATGAAAAGCCTTGCGGATTGGCCACACAGGCAAGGCAATCCGCGCCAGAAACCAGCCAGAAAACAGACCCACCCACCATGTCGCGAGAAACCCGATCTCCGCGACAAAAACGCGTGTTGGGAACCCAAAATTAGCATAGGCAAACTGGGCGGATTTCAGCTTGGTAAAGTACTCTGGCGAAATGGTGTAGGTGATTTGATCGTGAAGAACTCCATACCCTCCCGCCACCAGGGCCCCAAGGCAGGCGATCCCCGCCATCCGAGGCAGAAGGCGCCATTGAATTCGCGGGAAAAGCAGATTCATGGCCCTCTGGTCTCCTACACAATCTCCACCGGGCACTTCGGCAGCGCCTTCATAAACGCGTTGCCGTAGCCCTTGGTTAGAATGCGGGGGTCCAGGATCACCACGATCCCCTTGTCCGACTTCGTGCGGATGAGCCGCCCCACCCCCTGGCGCAGCTTGAGGATCGCCTCCGGCAGCGAATACTCCGCAAAGGGATCGCCCCCCTGCGCCTGGATCACCTCAAGCCGGGCCTCAATGAGCGGGTGATCCGGCACCGCAAACGGCAGGCGCGTAATGATCACATTCGAGAGCGCCTCGCCCGGCACATCCACGCCGCTCCAAAAGCTATCCGTCCCGAAAAGCACATTCGGGTCCTCCTCCTTCTTAAACTCCTCCACCAGCCGGTGCCGCGAAAGCCCGCTCCCCTGCACCAGCAAATTCCACCCCTTCTTGACGAACGGCTTGGTGAGCCGCTCCGCCATCGACTGCATCGTCTTGTAGCTGGTAAAGAGCACGAACGCCCGCCCGTTGGTCATCTCCACGAAATGTTGCACCTGCCCCGCCAGCGCCTCCTCGTAACCGGCGTCACGCGGGTCGGGCATCTTGCGCGTCACGTAGAGACGCATCTGCTTTTCGTAATCGAACGGGCTGCCCACCTGCTCCGCCGTCACCTCCTGGCCTCCCACGCGATTGCGGAAATAGTTCAGCTCCGCGCTGCCCACCGAGAGCGTCGCGCTGGTCATGATGCACGAGGAGCCCTCCTTAAACAACATCGCCCGGAGGTGTGCTGCAATGTCCACCGGAGCGGCGTTGAGCGCGCAGAATTGCCCCTGCTTGCCCGTTTTCTCCACCCAGTAGACGTAGTCCTCAGCCGTCTGCGAAAGGAACGTGGCGATGCCCAGGCGCGCATCGCGAACCCGGCGGCCCATCTCCTGCAGTTCGCCCTTGGTAATATCGTCCTCCACCCCTTTGAGGATGCCCACGATGTGCTCTTGCAGCTTGCCCAGCTCGCCCGTGATCGTATCCGGCACGAAATCCGCCTGCCGAATGCGCACCTCCCTCCCCCTGGGGTTGAATGGGGCCTTGTCCGAGACCGTGTTGAAAAAATCGTCCACCTGCGAAAGGAGCGCCGTCACCTCCCTCACGCCGTCCGGGTTGCGCAACTGCGTAAAGAGCCCCTTCTTCGTGCGCTCGTTATAGAGCCGCTGAAGGGCATACTTCAGGCTAAACTGCGAGATATTCATCCCGATCTGCTTAGCCGCCACGCCCTCCACCGTGTGGGCTTCGTCGAAAATCACGAAGTCGTTGGCGAAAATATACCCGCTCTGTTCATCCGCCTCGTCGGCCCCGGCGGCGTTCAGGAAAAAGAGCGTGTGGTTCATCACCACCACGTCAGCGGAAATCAGCTTCTTACGCGCCCGCTGATAAAAGCACTTACTATCATTTCCACCGCAGGTTTTGACCGTGCAAAGATGCGGCTCGCTGCACACCTGGGCCCAGACCGCCGGATCGGGTTCCACCGAGAAATCGGCCAGCGAACCGTCCTGCGTCGTCGTGGACCACTCGTAAATGCGCTTAAGCTCCTCCTGCTCCGGCGACGTAAAGAGATCCGCCGAAGTCTGCATTGCCCGCTCCAAGCGCCTCGGGCAGAGGTAATTCTGCCGCCCCTTCCAGAGCGCCACCTCAAACTCCACGGGGAGCACCTTCTGGAGGATCGGGATATCCTTATAAACCAGCTGTTCCTGGAGATTGATCGTGTAAGTGGAGATCACCGCCTTTTTCCCGTGGGCCAGAGCAAAGAGAATGGCCGGAACCAGGTACGCCAGGGACTTGCCCACGCCCGTCCCCGCCTCCACGACGAGATGGCGTTCCTCCGAGAGCGCCTTGGCCACGGCCACGGCCATCTGCTGCTGTTCGGGGCGGTATTCGAAATTGCGCGCGACCGCGAGGAGACCGTCCGGCGAGAAAATCTGCCGAACGCGCTCGACAAACTCGTCGCCAACTTCGTCGCGGAACGCAATCATGGGAACGCTTAAAATGCGCTCCAATGGGTGGCGGTTTCAAGACCCATGAGGAAAAATTTGCGTTCTTCAGGGAAATGCCCCGGCTTAACCCGCCGCAAAGGCCTGAAAAAGGGTCCTCATTTCCTCATCCACCTCGGCGGGATTTTCGAGCGTTTGGACGATTTCCTCCCTCAGATGCTTGCGGTAGCGCTTCCGCAACCGGTGCAGCGCCACCCGGAGGGTCCCCTCCTCCATGCCGAGGCTTCGGGCGGCGTCGGCAATGCGCCCGCCGCCGGTCTCCGGAAGCAGCAGCGGTTGAAGTGCCGAAAAAAGCGGGCCATGCCCCTCGGCGGCGTAGGCGTTTCGCAGCCCCTCAAGGACCCGCTCCAGCAGAGCCAGCGCCCATTCCCGATCAAAGAGCGCCTCGGGGCTGGCTGCGCAGCGGTCGGCGATCTTGAACTGGGTATCTGCCGTCGCCCAGTCGAGCGAAAGATGCACCCGCCCGCCGCCTCGCTTCAGCCGGTTTGCCCGGTCCCATTCATTGGCCAGGAAGTGCTTCATCGAGGCCAGCAGGAAGGCCCGGAAACGCCCGCGCTGCGCACTCAGCCCCTCCAGGGAGCGGCCATCCAGGAGCCGACTGAAAAACGCCTGAGTGAGATCCTCCGCGTCCTCCCGCGAGTGCCCCCGCCGCCGCACGTAGGCGTAAAGCGGATACCAATAGGCCTCGCAAAGTTCTTCGAGCGCCCGCTCGGATTGTGGCGAACCCCGCATCCCCGCCGCGATCACGGCGGTCCAGCGCGTGGTGGCAAAGAGGTCGCCGGAGCTTTGCCGGGATGCCCCCATTTCAATGATTGGCATTTTCCCCTTTCTTTGCGGCCCCATCATGCGCATAGACCCACAAGACCGACATCGAATGCAGCGATAGGACAACCCAAGGGATCAGGATCAGCAGCAGGAAAATCTTCCGCTTTCGCGACCGGAGATGCCGCCCCGTCCAGGTGGATTTCGGGAAAAGCGGGGAGCGCCAGGGCCAGAGCCCCATCAACTTCAACCCCGCCACCGTCAGCCCAAACCAGCCCATCAGGGCAATAACCGCATTAAAGGGAAACGGCAGGGCAACCGCGACGATCAGCCCCACCACGCACACCAGCGCCCCCAGGAGCGCCATGATCGGTTGCCAAGGCGAGGGTTCGTCTGAGTCTGCGGGCTGGCTTGCCGCTTCAGGAAGCGGCGTGGCGCTTCCCCCGCCCCCCATCGCCGCCTTAGCCCAAAACAACGCCCCCATGCCCAACCCGAAAATCACGATCCACAGCGCATTGGCGAGATTCAAGAGCGTCTGCAAAGAAGGCATCCACGGGCTCTGGAAAAACCGCATGGCCTCCGGGTCCCGGATGGCGGAACTCCAGACATGAAGGCCATAGCCCCAGCCGCCATTGGCAAAATACCCCAAGGCCGCCCCGCCCATCGCCACCGGAGCTGCCGCCAGCCCTCCATGGGCCAGAATCAGCGCGAGCGCCAACCCTCCGATGGAAAACAGCCCCATCGAAAGCCCACCGAAGGCCAGCAACCCCGCCGCGACGCCTCCAAAAGCCAGCCCGCCAAAGGCAGCTCCCCCGATCGCAATGACACCCTGGGCCATGCCGCCGATTGCCACGATACCCCGGGCGGCCCGGATTTGCCCCGTCGCCGGATCGTTGCCATAGGTCATGTGTAGCAGCGGCAAACCAAAGAGCGTCGCCCGGCTGCGATATTCGTAGGAAGCCCCCACCGAGGAAGCTCGCCCGGCGGCAATCGTCTCCACCTGGGTCTTAAACACGCTCGCCTGCTGATAGCGCCGCTCCGGCTTCTCCTCCAGCGCCCGCAGCACCACCTCGTCCAGCCGCACATCCACCTGCACCTTCCTGGAGGGCGGCTCGATGTGCGGTCCCGGCAACTCGCCGGTCAGCATCTGGTAAAAGACCACCCCCAGCGCGTAGATATCCGCCCGGTGATCCACCTCGCCCGGCGCGGCCGTCTGCTCCGGGGCCATGTAGCGCGGAGTGCCCATGATCGCTCCGGTTTTTGTCAGGTCATCCGCCTCCCCGGGCACGTCAAAAGGCGCGGGCTCGTCCGTTCCGACAATCTTCGCCAGCCCAAAATCGGCCACCTTCACCCGGCCCCGCCGATCCATGAGAATGTTCTCCGGCTTGATGTCGCGGTGGACGATGCCCTGGTCGTGGGCGTATTGGAGCGCATCGCAAATCTGCGGCACGATGGCCAGCGCCTCCCGGGGTGAAATCCGCCCCTGGCCAAGCAACTGGCGCAGATTCACGCCGTCCACGAATTCCATGAGAAAAAAGTAGAGCGGCACCTCGCCTTCCACGTGTCCAAATTCATAAAGCGTCACGATCCCCGGGTGGTTCAGCCGCGCCAGAGCCCGGGCCTCCCGCGCGAACCGCTCCGCAAACGCAGTCGAGCGGCCACCAGAGCTGCCGGGCGGCAGAATTTTAAGCGCCACCAGCCGGTCGAGTTCCTTCTGTTTTGCCTTATAAACTGCACCCATCCCGCCCTTACCGATGAGTTCCAGGATCTCCAGTTGCGGAAAAAGCGGGGCGAGCGCCTCCACAGTCAGCGGCACGAACACCGGGCCGCCGGGCTCGGTCACCGTTTCTGGCGCGGCTCCCATCTGGAGCAGGCAGGCGGGGCACATCCCGGAAAGCACCCCGGCGGGCAGGGAAGAACCACAGCGGGAACAAGTATTTTTGCCAGTCATGGGGGAATGAGCTTCATTCATATACCAACCCCAGAAGCGAAACGGAGGAAATGTTACAAAGAATCTTTGGCTCGCATCCGGGAAAAAGCTGCCTCATCTTTGCCCCCATTATTCATGAACCGCGCTGAAATCCAAAACGCCCTGTCGGCCCTCCAGACCCGTCCCACGAAGAGCCTCGGCCAGAATTTCCTCCAGGACGAGGAAACCGCCGCGTGGATCGTCGGTCAGCTCGATCTCTCGCCCACCGATCACCTCGTGGAGGTGGGCCCCGGCCTGGGGGCGCTCACCGAGTTCGCGGTGCCCAAGTGCGGCTCGGCCACGCTGATCGAAAAGGATGGCCGCCTGGCCGGTTACTTGCAGGAGAGCTTCCGGGACCACCCGAACGTGGAGATCCTCCACCAGGACGCGCTGGAGTACGATTTGCGGGAACTCTTCCCGCGCGGCCCGGCCAAGGTGCTCGGCAACCTCCCTTATTACGTCTCCAGCCAGGTGCTTCTCGCCTTCACCGCCGAGCCCTCGCCGGTGGGCAAGCTCGTCTTCACGCTCCAGAAGGAAATGGCCGAGCGCCTCTCCGCCAAGCCCTCCACCAAGGACTACGGAGCCATTACGCTCATCGTCGGCCGCCGCTGGAAGGTGGACTACATCCGGACCATTCCCGGGAGCGCCTTTCTCCCCGCGCCGAACGTCGAAAGCGGCGTCATCGCGCTGACCCCGCGCGACCCGGCTGAGCTTCCCGATTGCGACGCCCGGCTTTTCAACCGCCTGGTAAAGGAAGGCTTCTCCCAGCGCCGGAAAATGCTCCGCAAAATGCTGGCCCACCATGAGCTCGACTGGTCGGCCCTCTGCACCGCCCTCGGCATCGAGGAAACCGTCCGGGGCGAGGCGCTCAGCCTGCGCCAGTGGGTGGACCTCACGCGCTATGTGGAGGCCGCCAAGGACCCCGAAACCTTCAACGCCAAGGCCCAGGACGTCCACGGCGAGCGCTTCGACGTGGTGGATGACGAAAACCGCGTCATCGCCCAAGCCAGCCGCCACGAAGTCCACACCCAAAAGCTCCGGCACCGCTCCGTGCACATTTTTGTCTTCAACAAACGAGGCGACCTGTTTCTCCAGAAGCGCTCCCGCTTCAAGGACGCCAACCCAGGCCGCTGGGATTCCAGCGCGGCGGGGCACGTCAACGCGGGCGCGGATTATCTCGAAACCGCCGAGCGCGAACTGGGCGAGGAGCTCGGCGTCTCAGCCCCGCTTACCCTGATCGGCACCCACCCCGCCGGGCCCAAGACGGGCTGGGAATTCGTGCAAATTTTCCGGACCGAACACGATGGCCCCTTCCACTGGCCCCGCGCCGAAATCGAGAGCGGCCTCTTCTTCCCGATCCCGCTTCTGGAACGCTGGACGGCAGCCCGCCCGCAGGATTTCTCCAACAGCTTTCTTTCCTCCTTCCAGGTCTGGAAAGAGAGCCGGTAGGGAGGAGAAAAAAAACAAAGTCGTTAATTACCGGCTGCGCTTAAGCCACTGGAGCGCGCCGCAGAGGGGCGCGATGGCCCCGGCAATCCGCACCTGCCAGATCCGGCGGCGAATTTCCTCCGCGCTCATGACCGGGATCGGACCCGAGAAGTGGTCGAGAAAGGTAAAGTTCATCAGCGCCTCGGGCGTTTTCCCCCGGATCGCCTCCCGCAAGATGTTCGTGGCCCACGGCTTGGGGCTGCCGCAGGCGTGCAGCATGAACTCGAAAGGCTGCCGCCACCCCATGGCCTCCCAACCCATGGGGCTGAGGTTCATCCCCTCAAGGTCCGCCGCGATATTGAGCGCATCCTGATCCCGCAGCCAGAAGGGGTAGCTCCGCCGCCGCTTGTACTCCGGCGCGCCCGCCAGGCCCATCGGCAGGGAGAGGATTCCCTCCGGTTCGATGAGCTCATGGATTTTCTGCAACGCCTCCAGGAAGGCGATGTCCCTGCGCGTGATTCCCAGGAAGCCGCCGTTAAAGTAGTAATCCTGCGCGGTGCCCGCGAACTTCAGCCCGTGAGGCTCGCAATAGCGCCGCCATGCCTTGCGAACAGGGTGATTTTGCGGCATGGGAAAATTCCCGTCAATAACCAGCGCAACCCCTTCGTCAACCCACCCCTCAAAGAAGCTCCAGGGAGCCAGGCAGACGATATCCGGATCGAAACAAAAAATGCGCTCCGTCCCGGGGCTCAATTCGCGCAAAACGCGGAGCATCAGCGCGGCTTTCAGGTTCGTCAGGTGCCAGGTCCCGGCCATCGGGACAAAGACCAGGCTCACTTTGTCCGTCACGCGCGCCAGCGTATGGCCCGCCGCGTTTTGGGACGGCCCCAACGCCGCCAGCCACTCCGGCAATTCGCCCCGGTAGCCCGCGAAGACCGTTCCCTGGAACCCCGTCCGGCAGAGGGAGTTAACCAGCGCGCCCACGCCAAAATGGTAGTTTCCCTCAAAAAGCGTACAGACAGAGGTTTCCATGCTTACCCTTATGATGAATCCGAGGGGGCTTCGTCAACAGCGTGCATGGCTAATTTCCACCTTTGATTCTGCGGCTTAGCCCGTATCATGCCTTCTTGCTTGGGCCCCGTTGGCTTTTGGGGGGGCCTGTCAACGAATCGCTTTTTCCCATGCGCCCCGCCCGCGAACTGATTCAGGTTGGCCATTATCTTCGGCGCGATCAAGCCGAGGAGCGCGGGCTCGTCGTTCTCGCAATCGAAAAGCCGTACTGGATTCTGGAGGAGGACGGGCTCTTTTCCCTTTATGTGGACGGCCACGATGTGGACGCGGTTACCGAAGAGCTGGAGAAATTCGAGGCCGAACGAGCCGCCGAGCGGGCCGCGCTTCTCGAAGCCCAGGCGGAAGCCGAGGCGGGCAAAACAGCCCCCAGGCCAGGCTCCTTCTCCCTGTACGCTTTCATCTGGGTCATGCTGTTCTGGTTCGCGATCCAGGCCTCGCGGGGGCCGGGCTGGGTAACTCACGGCCAAGCCGACGCCCAGGCCATTCTGCACGGCGAACTCTGGCGGACCGTCACGGCGCTGACACTCCACGCCGACCTGGGGCATCTGACTGCAAACATCGCCTGCGGCTTGGTCTTCGCCTGGTCGCTCCTGCCGCTGCTCGGGAGCGGCTGGACCTGGCTGGGGCTGGTCTTGAGCGGCCTGGGGGGCAACCTCCTCAACGCGCTGAGCCACCGGGGCGGCGACCACCTTTCCATCGGGGCCTCGACCGCCGTGTTCGGGGGCCTGGGGTTGCTGGTCGGCTTTCAGGTAGCCGTCGCGTTTCAGCGCCGGAAGTGGGCTTCGTTCCGCCCGCGCCACGTCTTTCTCCCCTTCTCCGCCGGGCTGGCGCTGCTGGCTTACCTGGGCGTAGGCGACGGGACGGGCAACGTCGATATCCTGGCCCACGGCTTCGGGATGCTCTGCGGGCTCCTCCTGGGGACGCTGCTGGGGTGGACCCACCTGCCAGAAAAAACGCCACCCCCGGTCCAAAAAGCCCTAGCGACCGCCGCCCTGCTAATTCCCGCGATCGCCTGGGGCTGGGCTTTCCTGTGAGGCGGCGGGAACGGGCTTCGAGGTGCTAAACTCGACCAGCGTGAGGGTGGTCTCCGCCGGGGTGCCATGGTGGCGGTAGTGGTAAGCGACCATCCCGATCCCCGGCACGAAGTTGACCGTAGTGTCATCGGGCGTCGTGGTGTAGACCAGCGTGAACTCCCGCCCGGGCGGAATGACCGGCGCTCCAGGGAAGCGGTTGGGGTCGAACGGGCGCTCTGCCTTCACCGTCCAGCAGTAGAGGCCGCGCTTCACGTTCTGGCGGCTCCCCCCGTAGATCCGGCCCCGGACGAGCGGCGCCGTGAAAAAGAGCGATTCAGCCGTCGCCACGCCTGGCGCAAGCGGCCCCCCTTTTTTCAGCCCCGCCCAGATCTCCCGCGCGTCGGATTCGTGAAAAAGGAAATACGAACCGGCCCCGACTTGAAGGACAAGATGGTCGCCGCGCACCTGCCCGGGTTCGTACCAGGAGAGTTCGCTCGGGAAGCCCTTCAACAAAGCCGCCTGCCAGCCGTTGCCGGAAAGCGTCTCTGCAACCTCCATTTTCCAGGTCAGCACCGCGCATTTGGCCTGAGGCTTACCGCTACGGCGGCCCCCCCGTTGCGGTTCCACCCAGCGGGTCTCCCCCTGGTAAATCCAGTAATTGCCCTTCTCCAGCGGAAAATAGCGGGTGCTCACCGGCTCAGCTGCCAGCAACGTGGCGCGCAGGGCCAGCCAGATCACCAACAGCGAGACGGCAACAATAAAGTACGCCTTCCATGATAGACGGTTCATGGGTATTCCCTATGGGTTCGGAATCCCCGGCGGAAAGGGATGCCCGATGGGCTCGCTCCGGCTCACTGAGGCTGCGCAGCCTTGCCGGATGGGCCAATGCTAGATGTACTCGATGAGGTCCTTCGGCTCGAAGCGGACCTTGGCGAGCTGGGCGTATTTGTCCGTCTCCGCGCGGTAGCCAACGGGGCACGCCGCGCAGGTGGCGAGGCCGCGCTGGTCCAGGCCCAGGATGCGGTCGTATTCCGTGGGGACGATGCCCTCCATCGGGCAGGCATCGATGCCAAGGAGCGCCGCGCTAGTCAGGAAGTTACCCAGCGCAATGAAGGTCTGGCGGCGGCTCCAGGAGCCCAGCGCCTCGCGCTCGGGGCCGTCGATGAGCGATTTGCCAATCATCTCCCGGTAGGCGGCCAGCGACTCCACCGGCACGCCGCGCACCTCTGCGGTGCGTTGCAGGAAGCGGTCCACAAAATCGAGGTCGAGCGTCTTGGGATGTGCGAAGACCACCAGGTGCGAGCAATCAGCCACCTGCCGCTGATTCCAGGAAACCGGAACGAGCTTCTCTTTCGTGGCCTGGTCGGTGATGACCAGGAATTTCCACGGTTGCAGGCCGAAGGCGGACGGGCTCAGGATGAGCGCTTCTTCGAGGGTCTTCCAGTCCTGCTCGGAGATTTTCCGGGCGGGATCGAATTGCTTGGTGGCGTAGCGCCAGTTCAGGGCGGCTAAAACCGCTTCGTTCGAAGCAAAGGGAGCTTGTGACATAGTGCCTCCAATATACGCATGGTTTTAGCCGTGGTACAAGGTCACGGCGGCAATCGTGAGAACGGCCCCGTAGAGCACCCCGCCCAGCGCCGCCACGCGCCAGCGCCAGACGCCGCGTCCGAGCCATTCGATCTGGTCGCGCAGGAGATACGGTTTACCGACCCAGAACATCCCCGCCGTGGCCCAGATGTAGGCCAGCACGGTCAGGAGCAGGCGGCTCGTTTCAGGCCGGAGGAAGGCGGCTTCAATCAGCGGCTCGGCAGCGAGTAAGAGCAGCATCCCCAGCGCCCGCACGGCCAGGAACTCCCGCACGAAAACCAGCGTCAGCACGTAGCCCGCGATGACGACGCCCATGAAAATCTGCCGGTAGGAGGAAAATTCCCCCAGGTCCATCGTCGCCAGGAGCGAGACGGCCCAGACGGTGGCCACGGTCAAGAGCACGGCCCCCGCTTCGCCCGAACGCGGAAAGCGGCGCAGCAGCCGCTGACAGACCGGCGCGAAAAAGAGCGCCCCCAGGTGCGCCAAAAGCAGCAGCACGCCGACCACCAGCCCCACGGTTTGCAGACTCAAGGTTGGATAAATCATGGATTAGGAAAGCAAACGCGAAACCACGTCGCCATACAAGCAGAACCCGCTCGTTCTTTGGATGTCGACCTCGACCATCCGGCCAATGAGGTCTTCCCCGCCCTCGAAGAGCACGATTTTATTGCTTCGCGTGCGCCCGGTGAGGCGGGCCGGGTTGTTTTTGCTGGGGCCTTCGCAGAGGACTTCGACGCGGTGGCCGACGTAGGTTTCGAGCTGTTCGCGGATGATGGCGTTGGTCAGCTCCAGGAGGTCCTGGTTGCGGGCTTCGAGCGTGGCGTCATCGAGCTGGCCCTCCATGGCGGCGGCAGGGGTATCCTTGCGGCGGGAGTAGCGGAAAATAAAGGCGTTATCGAACCGGACGCGACGGCAGACTTCGCGCGTGGCCTGGAAGTCCTCCTCCGTTTCGCCAGGGAAGCCGACGATGATGTCGGTCGTAATGGCCATGCCGGGCCGCGCGGCGCGGATCTTTTCGGCCAGGGCGACGAAGGCCTCGGCGGTGTAGCCCCGGTGCATGGTTTTGAGAATGCGGTCGGAGCCGGATTGCAGCGGAAGGTGCACATGCTCGGCCAGCTTCGGGAGCCGGGAGAAGGCTTCGATCAAGTCGGCCTTGTAGCCGATCGGGTGCGGCGAGGTAAAGCGCAGCCGCTCCAGGCCGGGGACGCCGTGGACGGCCTCCAAAAGCTGCACGAAGGGCGATTTGCCCTCCACTTTGGGGAATTCGCTCCGCCCGTAGAGGTTCACGATCTGCCCCAGGAGGGTGACTTCCCGAACGCCGCGCGCGACGAGCCCCTCTACCTCCCGCACGATCTCGGGGATGGCCCGGCTCCGCTCCGATCCGCGCGTCTGGGGCACGATGCAGAAGGTGCAGCGCATGTTGCAGCCCTGCATGACGGAGACAAAGGCGCTCGATTGCCGGGGGCGCAGCGAGTGGTCGCGGATCTCCTCCTGCGAACCGGGCTCGGGCTCGACATCGACGATGGAAAAGCGGGCGTCGTCCATCGAGGGCTGTGCCTTGCGGGCGAGGAGCTCCTCGACGTAATCGGCCACGCGGTGAAATTTCTGCGTTCCCACGACCAAGTCGGCCTTGGCGGTGAGCTCGGAGCCGCGGCTCTGTGCCATGCAGCCCAGGAAGCCGAGGACTTTCCCCTTCCCTTTGTGGTGATGGGCCAGGAGGCGCATTTTGCCCAGCGCCTTCTGCTCGGCCATGTCGCGCACGCTGCATGTGTTAAGCAGGATGACGTCGGCCTCCTTTTCGCTCGTGGTCAGCTCATGGCCGCGCGCGATGAGCATTTGCGCGACCTGTTCGGAGTCGCGCTCGTTCATCTGGCACCCGTAGGTCTTGATCAGGACTTTGGCCATGCGCTTGAAAGATGGGCCCGGACCGGCGCTAGGGTTGTTGCAAGCTTTCGGAAAAATGCGGGACGATTTTTTCGACAATCGCCTCGGGCGTGATCCCGTGCTTCTTGCGTAATACCGAGACGCTACCGTGCTCGATGAAGGCGTCGGGCCAGCCAACGCGCACCACCGCGGCGGGGCTCAGCCCGGCGTCGGCGAGGTGCTCCAGCACAGCGCTGCCGAAGCCGTTGGTGAGCACATGGTCCTCCACGGTGCAAAGGACGCGCACGTTGCGGGCGTATTGCTCGATAAGATCCGTGTCGAGCGGCTTGATCCAGCGCGGGTTGATGACCGCGGCGGAGATTCCCCGCTCTTCAAGCTGGCAGGCGGCTGCCAGGGCGAGCTCCAGCATGTTGCCCAAGCCCAGGATCGCGACGTCGGTGCCTTCGCGGACGACCTCGGCCTTGCCGATTTCCAGCAGCCGGGGCGTTTCCTTTGGCGTGACGCCCGTGCCGGTGCCGCGCGGGTAGCGGATGGCGGAGGGGCCGTCGTGGTGCAGGATGGTCCAGAGCATGTCCACGAATTCGTCCTCGTCCTTGGGCTGCATGTGGATGAGGCCCGGGATGGAACGCAGGAAGCTGATGTCAAAGAGGCCGTGGTGCGTAGGGCCGTCGTCGCCGCTCAAGCCCGCGCGGTCCATGCAGAGGGCCACGTTGAGATGCTGCAAGGCGATGTCGTGCACGATCATGTCGTAGGCACGCTGCATGAAGGTCGAGTAGATGGCCACGAAAGGCCGGAAGCCCTGGATGGCCAGGCCGCTGGCGAAGATCGCGGCGTGCTCTTCGGCGATGCCGACGTCGTAGTAGCGGTCGGGGTGCTCGTTGGCGAAGTGGACCAGGCCCGTGCCGGTCGGCATCGCGCCGGTGATGGCGCAGATGGCGGGATTGTCGTTGGCGAACTTGGCGAGCGTTTTGCCGAAAATCTCGGAATACGTCGGCGTGGCCGAGGGAACGGTCTCACCGGTGTCGTGGTTGAACCGGCCCAGGCCGTGGAATTTGTCGGGCCGCTTCATCGCGGGTTCGTAGCCCCGCCCTTTTTGCGTCAGGACGTGCAGCAGGACGGGGGAGTTCTGCGTTTTAAGGAACTCGAAGGCGCGAATCAGGCGCGGCAGGTCGTGGCCGTCGATAGGGCCGTAGTAGCGCAGGCCCAGTTCCTCGAAAATGACGTTCTGGAGGACGAGGCCCTTGATGCCTTCCTCGACCTTTTTGCCCAGGTTGCGGGCCATCTGGCCACCGATGCGCTCGACGATTTGCGCCGTCTTTTCGTGCAGGCGGAAGTAGAGCGGGTTGGTGGCGATTTTATTGAAGTAATCGGCGATGGCTCCGACGTTGCGGGCGATGCTCCACTCGTTGTCGTTCAAGACCACGATGAGCCGCTTGGTGGACCCGGCCACGTTGTTGAGCGCCTCGAAGCTGACGCCGCAGGTAAAGGCTCCGTCGCCCGCCACGCAGATGACCGATTCGTCCGAACCGCGCCGGTCGCGCCCCACGGCTAGGCCGAGGGCGGCGGAAAGCGCTGTGCCTGCGTGGCCCGCGCCGTAGCAGTCGTGCTCGCTTTCGGTCCGGAGCAGGAAGCCGTTGAGCCCTTCGTATTGCCGGATCGTATTGAGTTTGCCCGCGCGACCGGTGAGCATCTTGTGCACGTAGCCCTGGTGGCCGACGTCGAAGATGATCTTGTCCTTGGGCGTGTCAAAGACGCGATGCAGGGCGAGGGTCAACTCCACCACGCCTAGGTTCGGCCCGAGGTGGCCGCCAACGGAATGCGGATTCTCCTCGGAAAGCGTGTTGATGAGCGTTGCGCGAATTTCCTCCGCAAGTTCCGGAAGGACGCTCTCGGGAAGCGCCTTTAGGTCGGACGGATGTTTGATATTTTCCAGATACCCCATGCTAAAACAGGCTGATTTCGTCCTCGGTTGACGGCTTTGCGGCCTTGGCGGGACGGTTTGAAGGAGCGGGCGTCGGCGCGTTGGGATCAAACGGCGCAACTTCCGGTTTTCCGGCGGCGTTGCGGGTTACAATCTCAATGCGTTTTTCGGCGGCGGCAAGTTTCTCGCTGCAAAATTGCACCAGGCGGGTCCCCTCTTCGTAACGGTCGAGCATTTCTTCCAGCGGCAATTGACCGCTTTCCATCGCTTCGACCAGCGATTCCAGCCGTTCAACGGCTTGTTCAAAGGTTTGGTTTTTTCCCATGATGACTGACAAAAAAAAGAGCTATTCGGAGCGATCGGTCCACCGGTCGTGGTCGCTGTAGAAGATACACTGTTGATCGATGGGCAGAGCCGTCACGGCGCGCATCGGAAAGTCTTTGATGTTAACGCTGCGCAATACAAACGGGGCCCATTGTTTAAAATCGCCTTTCACGATGTCGGAGATGAGCCCTTTGTTGCCGCTAATGGGGGTAAGGTGAATGCCCGCAACGTGCCCACCGAGTTTGCGGTAGTCGTTGATCTCCAGAAACTCCTGGATGGAGGCTGGCAGCCAGAGGCTCTTGCGGTCGGCGTACCACGCAACGGCCCAGGGCATGTCGGAGACGATGATTTCGCTCGGCTGCGTCCATTCGCGCAAAATACCGATCCCGGGCGGGAAATACGGCGGCCACTGAACGGCGGCCCGGGTTCGCATGGTCAGCGTGTTAAGCATCGGGAAGGAGCAGAGCACGAAGACCAGGACGTAAAAGGCGTACCGAAGGATGGCGACGGAGATCTCCAGACGCATCCAGAGCACCAGCAGAAACGCCATGCCAAACGAGCTGAAAAGCGGAATGAACAGGACGTTCAAATCATTTGCCGAAAGCCCGCTGCCAGCATCCTCCTCGGCGAGGTTAAAGAGGGCCATGCCGATGACTGAGAAAACCCATATGGACAAGAGGCCCCAGCGGAATCCCCGGGGCGTCGGATGCTTGAAGTTATGCAGCAGCCCAAGGAAAAAGGCGGGCGCCACTAAAACACCCCCCAGCGAGCTGAAAAGGTTAGAAAACTGCCCAACGATGCCCGATTGGAGTTTTTGCCGGAAAATCGTCGGAGACAACCCCGGGAATTCGTAGTCGCCCGAACGCATGATGGCGTTCTCGGTGCCGCGCACTTGTTCCACCAGAGTGAAAATAGCCACCCCAAACGGGTTGCCGCAGGCCCTGGTGGTGCGCCAAAGCCACGGCAGCATCATGATCGCAAACACGCCCAGCATCAAAATGAGGGTCTTCCGCCAGCCGGAAATATACATGGCGCAAAAGAGCGCCGTTCCCAGGAATACCCAGAAACCGATCCCATGGCAAAGGGTCAGAAAGCCCAAAAAGACCGTTGTGGCCAACAGCCAAAGAAACGGCCACCTCTGGGTATCGTTGTGAAATTCGATGGCCCTCACCAGCGTGTACATGGCCGTGCTAAAAAAGAAGAGCATCTGCATCTGCGGCAAACCGCTCTGGGCCCATTTCCAGAGCAGCGAGCAGCCGAACATAAACACCACGGTCCAAAGGGCGATGTGGTTGTCAAAAAGCCGCCGCGCGGTGAAGTAATTGACGATGATGGAAAGGAGCAGGAAGAGCGTGGCGACGCCCGAGATGACGCGGTCGCCCGCGTAAATATAATCCCGCGGCGAAACGGCCCAGCGATCCTTGTGGGAGAGCCGAAAGGGAATGAACGAATCGGGCCACTTGTCCAGCGCCAGGTAGAACGGGGCAACCGTCAGGGGCCAGAGCGGAGCCTGGAAGGTATCGGGCACGGTGCCTCCTGGAATCACGCCCCGGTTGGTCCGAAACTGGGCGATGGCCAGCGGGCGAATCATCTTGGTGGTGAAGCCGTTCCCTCGCGCGACTTCGCGGGCGACCTCCGCCGCCTCCATGGCCTTCGGGTGTTGGAGCCCCCGGTAGAAGCCCCAGTACCACGGGTCCAGAACAAAGCCGACAAACGCCATGATGGCGATCGAGATGAAAACGCCGAGCGTGATCCACTTCTTCCACCGCCCCTCCTCCAATTGGTAGACGAGGTCCTGTACTTGTTGATCAGAAGGCATGGTTATGTCGTGGTATTGATTTCCTGCAAACGGCGGTGGAGCGTGCGGCGGCTGATTCCAAGCCTCTTTGCCGCCTCCGTGCGGTTGCCTTTGCTTTCATCCAAAGCCCTCATGATGAGCCGATGTTCGGTTTCGTGTAAATTCAAATAGTTGCCGCCGCTCGGGAGGATCACCGGTTTCCCTGGAGCTGCGGATTTGGCCTGGCGAATGGTCATGGGAAAATCCCTCAGGCCGATCTTCGCGCCGGTGGCCATGACGACGCCGTGCTCCACTGATGTGCGCAGTTCGCGAACGTTGCCCGGCCAGTCGTAGGCGAGAATGGCATCCATGACCTCGGAGGTCAATTCCCGGAAGGGTTTCCCGTTTTCCTTGGCGAACTGTTTGAGGAAGGAGTTCACCAGGAGCGGGATGTCTTCCTTGCGCTCCCGCAGGGGAGGAAGGGTGATCTGGACGACGTTGAGGCGGTAGAAAAGGTCGTCACGGAATTTCCCTTCGGCGACCATTTTCTCCAGGTTCTTGTTGGTGGCCGCCACGAGGCGCACGTCGACTTTGATGGGCTGGTTGCCGCCCACCCGCTCAAAGGAACGGTCTTCACCCAAGACCCGCAGGACTTTGACCTGGAGGTTGGAGTCGATTTCGCCAATTTCATCAAGAAAAAGCGTGCCTCCGTTGGCGTGTTCGAAGCGACCGACGCGGCGCTCCATGGCTCCGGTGAACGCTCCCCGTTCGTGCCCGAAAAGTTCGCTCTCCAGAAGCTGCGGCGAGAGGGCGGCGCAATGGACGGCCACGAATTTCTGCTTGGGTCGGCCGCTAAGGTTGTGGATGGCCCGGGCGACGAGTTCCTTGCCGGTGCCGCTTTCGCCCAGGATGAGGACCGTGGCCCGCGAGGGGGCTACCTGGCGGATGACGTCGAAGACTTCGTTCATCGCCGCCGAGTTGCCGATGATGTTTTCCAGGCCAAAGCGCTGCTCGACCTGCTGGCGCAGTTCGGTGTTTTCCTGCTCGGCCTGGCGGCTGCGCAGGGCGCGCTGGATCAGGATCTCCAGGCGGTCGATGTTGAGCGGCTTGGTGATGAAATCGTAGGCGCCGTGTTTCATCGCCTCGACGGCGGTATCGACCGAGCCGTAGGCGGTCATCATGATGCAAACGGGCGAATGCGGCAGGGCGAGGGCCTTGTCGATCAACTTCATGCCGTCCTCGCCGCCCAGACGCAGGTCGGTCACCATGACGTCGACCGGATCGGCTTCCAGGATGTTGAGCGCCTCCTGGATGTCGGCCGCCACATAAACGTCATAATTGTCTTCCAACGAACTGCGCAACCCGTCCCGGGTGTGCTTTTCGTCATCAACAATGAGGAGTGTCGGGGTCATGGAGGCGAGTCCCAAAGGTAGCTGCCTGCGCTAATGGCTGCAACCTCGAAGGAGCAAAATTCGAGCCAAATTGGCACGAGTTTGCCCCCTCTGTCAGGCCAGTAGGGCGTCGATGACGTCTTTTGCCGTGTAGGTCAACTGCCCCGGTTTCAGGAACCGCCGGATGTTGACGACGTCGTCGCCCGCCGTCAGGAGCGGGGCTTCGACTTTGTCCCCGGACAGGAGCTGGCCGTAACCGGCGGTGGCTACCAGGCCGTTGCAAACGCATTTGCGGCCTTCGAGCTCCGCTTCCTTGCCCCCTTTTCTTAAAAAGGCGGTGGCCGGTTCGGCAGAGCAACGGTAGCCGAGCGTGCCGTCGGCTTTCTGGTACGGATGCCGCAAATACCCCAGGTCGCATACGCGGCAACGGGTGTCGTAGACGGCCGGATCGGCGACGCTGCCCTTGAGTTGCAGGACTTTGAAGGGGAAGCCGGTCGGGGAAGCCAGGGGGTCGGTATGCACCTTGAGGGTGCCGCAGGCCGCTTCGCGCAGGACGGCTTCTTTAATTTCAGGCGTGATGCCGGACTCCTCGCAGAAAGCGAAGGCTGTGCCTACCTGGATGCCGGTGGCGCCGAGATCGAGGGCCTCCCGCAATTTGCCAGGAGCGCCGTAGGAGCCCGCCAGCCAGAAGGGCAGGCCGATGGCGGCGATTTTTTTGAGATCGGGCAGGTCGCGCTCGCCGTAGATCGGCTCGCCGTCGACGCTGAGCTGCATGACGCCGCGAGGCGGGGCGTTGTGGCCCCCGGCGGATTCGCCCTCGACGACGAAACCATCCACCTTGCCGGTCGATTTTTTAGAAAGTGTCAGAGCGAGGGTGGCCGAGGTGATGATGGCCAGGAAGTGCGGGCGCTTGAGTTCGGGAACTTTGCAGCCGCAGAATTTCTCGGGATCGAAGGTGGAGGCGAACTCTTTGTCCGGCGTGCTCCCCTCGACGTCGAGCTTGAGGCGGGCAGCCTGGCCTTTTGCGAACTGATCAAGCACCCCGGGAATGGCGCGCGGAATCCCCGCCCCCATCAAGATGAAATCGACTCCGGCGAGCATGGAACCAAAGATGCAGGCCAGTGTGGGCATCTGGATTTTCTCCAGGAAGTTGATCCCGACGGACCCCGCATGCCCGGCCTTGGCCAGGAAGACCTCCACGAAATTTGCCAGCGTATGGAGCTCCAAGACGCTCTGGTGGGGGGTGGCCGTCATCAGCGGCACGGGCTTGTAGGGCTGCCCTTTGGGGATGCCCCCTTCAACGAAATAGGTTTCCCAAACGCGCTTGGCGATTTCAGGGAACGGAAAATGATCCAGGGCGCGGCGAACATGTCCGTCGGGGTCACCCAATTGGAGCCGACGGGCAAGGACCACATCCAGCGCGGTGCCGGAGACCACTCCGAGTTGGCCCGCGATAGAAACGGCACGGGCAAGGACCCAGTTGGATACCCCTACGCCCATGCCCCCCTGTATAATTTTGGGATAAAACATGTGTGAAAGAGCTCAGAGCCTGACATAACCGGGTAGAAATGTCTCAGTTATTTTTCGGGAAAATCGCATTGAGACAAAATGGAGCAATTTCCAGAGAAAAACAGCCCTAAAAACGGAAGTCTACGCTACCGTTGACGCTCTGGGCTCCGTAGTTTTCGCGCCCCAGATCGCCGGTATAGAAAAGGCCGACGCTGAGCCGAGGGCTCAACTGGACGCCCAATCCGGCATCGAGCAGGAGGCTGTCGCGCCCCGTAGCCGGCCCGGAAACGACAAATCCGCCGCCCGGCAGGAAGCTCGCGCCGATGGAACGCGCAGCATCAAGGTACTCGTGCTTCCATTGGGCGCGCACTTGGGGGCGAATCCCCACGCTTCCCGCCTCAATGAGGTAGGCGATCTGGACGCCCAGCAGCGAGCGCAGGGAGGCCTCGCTTTGGTCGGGATAGCGCAACGGAGCAAGGGAGCCGCGCTCGGTGAAGCTGTCGAACGCCACCTGGTCGTAACGAAGGGAGGCAATGGGCCCGAGGCTCAGTCCGTTCTTTTGGTAGGTGTAGCCGGTGCCCAGCGCGGCGTCGAACTCGGTGCCGTCGGTGCTGCCCCGGGTGGTGCCGCCAACGGTATCCCGCTTGGTGTCGTAGCTTTCCAGGCCACCGCCCAAGGCGGCGTTGGCGAAGAAGCCGCTCCCGAAGACGCTGCCAAAGAGGCCCAGTTTGCCGCTGTCGGTCTGGACGGAGTTTTCCGTTCTCCCGTTGCCTGTCGTGTTGGCGTAACCGGCCATGGCCCCGATCACGGCGTGATCCCCCAGGCGGTAGTCGGCCCCAGCGGAGACGCCCGCTGTTTGCAGGTCGGCCCCATGGGCAGCCGACGAACTCTCGGTGTCCACAAATTCGCCGGAACCGTTGGCGAAGAACCCCCAGCGGTCGCTCAACCCGGCCGGGTAGACGGTTTTTCCTTTCGCGTCGAGCGTTTCTCCCACGGCGGCAGGCTGGTTGCCAAGATGAAGCCCCGCGGAGCTGGCCCCTACCCATCCGGCGCGGATTTCCTCCAAGCGGCGTTCGATGTTGTCCATCTGCACGTCTGCCGAGGCGAAACTGGCATCGAACATTGGCAGCAAATCAGTGGGGGCGATCTTGTCCAGCGCGCGCTGGATGGAGGAGAGGGTCATGGCATCGAGTTTGTCGATCAACCCGGAAACGCTGGAGCGGTTTACCACCTTGTCGAGCGCGGAGGCGACGGCTTTCTCGTTCGACGTCAAGCCGGGGATGTCTTTGGCAAAGGAGCCCTGCACGACGTCCAGGCTGACGGTGGTTCCGTTCACGGTGACGCCGAGGCCCAGGAGGTAATTGGAGGAGAAGAAGATTTGGGAAAAGCTTCCGGAGACGCCACCCGCCGCGGTAAGGAATGAGAATGTCTCGCCCCGCTTCAGGGTAAAACCGTCCAGATATTGGACGACCAGGTTACCGTCGAGGTAGGCCTTGCCGCCAACGACAAGGCGGTCGTAGACGCTGGTGGAGGCAATCTGGATGAGCAAGTAACCCGTGGAGGCTTGGGCATAGTCACCCGCGATGGTCAGCGTGCCCGGCGAATTTCCCGGACTGACCACAGATTCATTCAGAACACTCCCGCCGATCACCCCGCTGCCGCCCAGGTAGCCGCCCCAGACGAAAACATCGCCGGAAACAGTGCCGTTCACCAGCAGCGCCCCATCGGCTACGGTGGTCATTCCGGGCGAGGTGTTAAGGCCGGTGAAATTCCAGGTGCCCGTGCCGGTTTTGACGATCTGGCCATTGCCGCTGATCGTGCCGGAATAAACGGTATTCTGGTTATCGTAACCGGTCACCAGAACGCTGTCGGAGCCGCTCAAGGTGGGCAATAAAGCGGCACGCATCATTCGCTGCGGCGCCCCGGAAACCGCCAGCGACGAACCGGTCAAGGTGGCGCTCCCGGTGATCGTGGTACCGTTGATCTGGGTTAAGAGATAATCAGTCCCGGTTCCGCTCCACGATACGGACAATCCATTGGAGAGCGCATAAGTTCCGTTCAGCAACAACGTGCCGCCGCTTGCGTTCGTAAGCGTTCCAGAGGACAAAGCGCCAAAGTTCAACGTACCGGTGAGCGTCGCTCTAATGGAAATATTCAGGTTTGTGGACGAGTAAACCAATGATCCCGAGGTGAGGGCTGAGTTCCAACCACTTAGTGTAGCGCACCCCAGCGAAATGACATCGGCACTGCCGGTCCCGGGATTGATGGTAAGAGTGCCGCCGGAGCCTACACCCGTGCCGGTTTGCCCGGTGGTTCCCCCCACCGCGATCAGGCCGAGCCCTCCACTGCCAGAAATCGTATAGCCGGTGCCCAGCGAATACGTTGAGGTTCCGTTTTTTATGGATCCAATCATCAACACGGCTCCGGAAGCCGCTCCGGCCCCCACCACGCTATTGGCGCCGGTCGAAATAGATCCGCCCAGGGTTACCAAACCGGCGTTTGCCGGAAGCGCGGCGGTACCCAGTAAAATCGTACCGCCGCCGGAAATGGACCCGACGGACTGCTGAAAGCCACTCAGATCGAGCGTGCCGCTGGTCCCAACAAACACGGCAGACTGATGGGAAAGCGTATTGGATGTTCCCGTCTGCAAAACTCCGGCATTGACGATCGTGTAGCCGGAATAGGTGCTGCTGCCGGTAAGAATCGTCGTCCCCTCGCCTCCTTTATAATACGTCCCCGTTCCGCTCACAGCTCCGCTAATGCTGGAAGTATAAGAGGAAAAGTCGGCCAGAATGCCGCTGTTGGCTACCGTGGAGCTCAACACACCCCATGAAGGAAGCTGCAACTGAGCTACGCCGTTTGATTCAATGACGATGCTCGTGGCGCTGGACGAACTGATATAGGTGATCGTATCCGCGGGCGCAACCAGATCCGCGAAACCTGCCGTGGTACAAAACGCCAAAAAGAGGGTGCCAAATGAAATCCATTTCATGAGAAGCTCAATGTACTACTTGAGCATCCCCAGTTTCGCAACGCTTATTTCCCCTTAAGCGCGGCCTTTAAAAACGGCGCGGTACGGCTCTCTTTATTCTTGGCGACCTCCTCCGGCGTCCCGGCAGCGACCACTTTCCCGCCCTCGGGACCCGCTTCGGGGCCGACATCAACGACGTAGTCGGCCTCGGCGATGAGGTCGAGGTTGTGCTCTATGACGATCACGGTCTGGCCGTCGTCGACCAGGCGGTGGAGGACGTCCAGGAGCCGCTCCACGTCGGCCATGTGCAGGCCGATGGTCGACTCTTCAAGCAGGTAGACGGTCGATTTCGGCGTGCGCTGGCGGCGGATGCGGTCGTTGGCCGCGCGGGTGACGCCCCGGGTCAATTCGCTCACCAGTTTGAGCCGCTGGGCCTCGCCGCCGCTGAGGGTCGGGCTCGGCTGGCCGAGCTTGAGGTAGCCCAGGCCGGTGTCGCAAAGCAGCGAGAGGGGCCGGGCGATCTTCGGGTTGGCGGCAAAAAATTCCGCTGCCGTTTCCAGCGTCATGTCCATGACGTCGCCGATGCTCTTTTCGTTGTAGAGGACCTCCAGCGTGGCGGCGTTGTAACGCTTGCCTTTGCAGTCGGAGCACGGGATGTAGCTCGCAGGGAGGAAGTTCATCTCCACTTTGATGACGCCCTGGCCGGCGCAGGTTTCGCAGCGGCCGCCCGCCGCGTTGAAGGAAAAGCGGGAGGCGGTGTAGCCGCGCATGCGCGAGAGGGGCAGCGCGGCGAATTGCTTGCGGATTTCGTCAAAGACCTTGATGTAGGTCGCGGGGGTGGAGCGCGAGGTTTTGCCAATGGGCGACTGGTCGACTTCGTAGACCGTCTCGACTTTGTCCGCGCCTTTGATCGTATCGAATAATTTCTCGTGGCTGCCGCTCGCGCCTTTTTTGAGTTTGCTCTCCAGGGCGGGCCGCAGGACGCCGCGCATGAAGGAACTCTTGCCCGAGCCGGAAATGCCCGTGAGGACGGTCAGCCGCCCGAGCGGGATGCGCACGTCGACGGATTGCAGGTTATTGGCGCGAGCGCCGGTGACTTCGAGCCAGCCGGGCGCTTCCGCCAGCGGTCGGCGCGCGCCGCGCATCGGGTGCCGGAGCGGCTCGCGCAGGCAGCGGCCGGTCTGGGAATCCGGGTTGCGCTTCAAGTCGGCGAGCGTGCCGATGCCGACAACCTTGCCGCCGCGCATGCCCGCGCCGGGGCCGAGGTCGATGATGGTATCGGCACGGCGCATGGTCTCCTCGTCGTGCTCTACGACAACCAGCGAATTGCCCTTCGCGCGCAGAGCTTCGAGCGTATCCAGTAAGCGGTCGTTGTCGCGCGGGTGCAGGCCGATGGTCGGCTCGTCGAGCACGTAGAGGACGCCGCGCAGGTTGGAGCCAAGCTGCGCCGCGAGCCGGATGCGCTGCGACTCGCCGCCGCTGAGGGTCTTGGCGCTGCGGCCCAGGCCCAGGTAATCAAGCCCGACGCGCCCCATGAATTCCAGGCGCTGGCGGATCTCCGGGATGATGTCGGCGGCAATGACCTTCTCCCGCGCGACGAATTTCAGGCGCTCCACCTCCGCGAGGGCTTCCTTCACGGGCATTTGCACGAGGTCGCCGAGGGTTCGGTTCTGGAGGCGCACGTTGCGGGCCAGTTCGTTGAGGCGCGCGCCGTGGCACTCGGGGCAAATTTGCGCTTCGCCTTCTTCGAGCCATTCGTGGCGGCGCTCTTCGTCCATCTCGGCTTCGAGCGCCGATTCGGCCTCCGCTGCCGGGCCTTCCCAGACTTCGCCGAAGCCGTGGCAAAGCTCGCACCAGCCGTGCGGCGAGTTGAAGGAGAAAAGGCGCGGGTCGAGTTCCTCGAAGGATTGGCCGCAGCCGGGGCAGCTCATCTCGGAGCTGAGCACGGTGATTTTACCGTGATGATCGCGCAGCTTGGCGGTGCCTTTGCCGATCTCCAGCGCGCGGCGCAGAATCTGTTCGATCCGCCCGGGCGAATGGCGCTGGCCCACGACGACGTCGATGGTGTGCTCGCGGAAGCGCTCCAGTTTTTTGAAATCGGCGACCTGCATCAAGCGCCCGTCGACGACCAGCTCCTGGTAGCCCTCGCGCGCGGCCCAGCGGGCCAGTTCGGTGTGGAAGCCTTTGCGCCCTTTGACGAGCGAGGCCAGCACGCGCACGGTCCCTCCGCCGCCTTTACGCACGACGGACTCGGCGGTTTTCAGCAGCGCGGCGAAGCTCTGTTTCTGCACCGGGAGCTGGCAATCCGGGCAATACTGCACGCCGAGCTTGGCGTAGAGCAACCGCAGGAAATGGTAGACCTCTGTGACGGTGGCGACGGTCGATTTGCCGCCGCCGCGGGTGACGCGCTGCTCGATGGCCACGGCGGGAGGCAGGCCCGTTACCAGGTCCACGTCCGGCTTCTCCAGCTGCTCGACAAACTGCCGCGCATAGACCGACATGCTGTCGAGGAAACGCCGCTGGCCTTCGGCGAAAAGAATATCGAAGGCGAGCGTGCTCTTGCCCGAACCGCTCAGGCCCGTGACGACGACGAGCTGATCGCGCGGGATTTCGAGCGAGATGTTTTGGAGATTATGCTCGCGCGCGCCATGCACGGCGATGGCAGAGCAGGTAGCGGCCACGCGGGCGGCTTTTTTCTCTGCCGGTTTCCGGGTCCCCGCGGCTCCGCGTCGTTTCCCAAGCACCTCTTTCAAGGCCGCGCCCGTGTGGGAACCAGCGGCCTCCGCGAGTTGCTCCGGCGTCCCCTCGGCGACGACGAACCCGCCGCCCACGCCCGCCTCGGGGCCGAGGTCGAGCACGTAATCGGCGCTCTTGATGACTTCGAGATTGTGCTCGATGACGAGCAGCGAATTCCCCTGCTCCACCAGGCGTTCGAAGACGCGCAGGAGCTGCGCCACGTCGTCGAAATGCAGTCCGGTTGTCGGTTCGTCGAGAATGAGCAGCGAGCCCTTGCCGTCGCCCTGCGCCGCCTCGCGCATGCCGCGCGCCAGGTGTTCGACAAGCTTGAGCCGCTGGGATTCGCCTCCGCTTAAAATGTTGAGCGGCTGGCCCAAGCCCAGGTAGCCGAGGCCCACTTCCTCCAGCAGCTTGAGCGAGTTGACCATCGAGCGAATCGGCGCGGCGGTCTCCGCTCCGAAAAAGGCGATGGCCTCCGTCACGGTCATTTCGAGCACATCGGCGATCGACTTGCCGCGCAGCCGGATGCGCAGGACGTGCGGCTGGTAGCGCTTGCCGTCGCACTCCGGGCAGCGCACATAAAGATCGCTCAGGAACTGCATTTCGATCTTCTCAAAACCCATGCCCGAGCAGCGTTCGCAGCGGCCCGTGCCGGAGTTGAACGAAAAAGAGCTCGCGGTCATCCCGGCGGCCATGGCGTCGGGCAGCATGGCGAAGCACTCGCGCACGGTGTCGAAATGCTCCAGGTAAACAATGGGGCTCGAACGCGGTGTGCGCGAAAGCGGCGACTGATCGACCATCACGACGCTACCGACGCCATCCGCTCCCACGATCCGGCGGCAGGTCCCCGGCTCCTCGCCTTCGAGGGTGCCGCGCAGCTTCTGCAAATTGCGGTAAAGCACTTCGTGAACGAGCGTGCTTTTTCCCGAGCCGGAAACGCCCGTAACGCAGGCGAAAACGCCCAGCGGGAAGGCCGCGTCGATGCGCTGAAGGTTATTCTGCGAAGCGCCTTCGACTTTCAGCCAGCCCTTCGGCTCGCGACGGAGCGACGGCACCGGGATCGACTTCTTGCCGGTGAGGTAATCGCCCGTGAGCGTGCCCTTGAGCTTGGAGAGCGGGCCACTAAAGACCAGCTCACCGCCCCCCTCGCCGCGTCCCGGGCCGATCTCCACCAGGTGATCGGCGGCCCGCAGCACGGCCTCCTCGTGTTCAACGACCACGAGCGTGTTGCCCCGGTCGCGCAAATCCCGCATCACATCCAGTAGGCGGCCCACGTCGCGCGGGTGCAGGCCCACGGTTGGCTCGTCCATGACGAAAAGGGTGTTTACGAGCGAGGCCCCGAGGCAGGTGGTCAGGTTCACGCGCTCCACCTCGCCGCCGCTCAGCGTACGCGTGGGGCGCTCCAGGCTCAGGTAGCTCAGGCCCACTTCGTTGAGGTAGCGCAGGCGCGCGCATACCTCCCCGCGCAGCATCGCAGTGGTGGCGTCCTCCCCGGCAGGCTTGGGAGCCAGAAGGGAAAGCAGTTCGTCCACCGGCAGCGCCATCAGGCCGGGAAGGGTGTGGCCCGCGAGGCGAAAATGGAGCGTCTCGGGCTGGAAGCGGCCGCCGTGGCAATCCGGGCAAGTAGTGTAGCTGCGGTAGCGGCTCAAGAGCACCCGGATGTGCATCTTGTACGTCTTGGATTCGAGCCAGGAGAAGAACCCGCGAATGCCATACCAGCGGCCGTTGCGCCAAAGATCCTCGGCGTTGAGCTGGTCGTCGTCACCGTAGAAAACGAAATCCTGATCGGCCTTGGGCAGCTCGGCGAAGGGAACGTTGACGTCCACTTCCTTTTCGGCACAGGCGCGCATCAAGTCGCGCTGGCACTCTTGCGCGCTCTCGGTCTGAAAGGGCTTCACGGCGCCTTCTTTGAGCGTGAGGCTGCGGTCGGGAACGGCCCGTTCGTAGTCCAGCCCGATGACGCGCCCGAACCCCTTGCACGTGGGGCAGGCGCCGATGGGGCTGTTGAAGCTGAAGAGTCCCGGGCTCGGCGGGGTAATGTGCAGGTCGCAATGGGCGCAATGCCAGCCGGTGGAGTGGGGATAGATTTTGCCGTCAGCGATAAGGGCGATCTGCCCTTTGCCGAAGCGCAGCGCTGTTTCGATGGCCTCGAAAAGCCGCGCCCGGTTTTCCTCATTGATCGTTACGCGGTCCTGGATGACCCGGACAATGGCGGGGAGCCGCGCCGGGCCCGCCTCGTCGGTGCGGAGAACTTTCCCGTCGATCCAGACGCGCAGGTAGCCCTGGCCCTGGAGGAATTTGAAGAAATCAGCCGCCTTGGTCCCCGCGGGCACGGGAATGCCGAAGGTGACCAGCGCCGCGAGCCCCGCGCCCTCCGCAAAGGCTTGCGCCACGACGGTCGAGGCGTTTTCCGGGCGAATGGGGCGTTCGCACGACGGGCAGAATGCCTCGGCGACGCGCGGAAAGAGGAGTTTCAGGTAATCGTTGATCTCCGTCATCGTGCCGACCGTCGAGCGCGTGGTGCGCACGGCGTTGGACTGGTCGATGGCGATAGCAGGCGGGATGCCGCGGATTTCGTCCACCTGCGGCTTGTCCATCCGTTCCAGGAACTGCCGCGTGTAGGGGCTGAAGGTCTCGACGTAACGGCGCTGGCCCTCGGCGTAGAGGGTGTCGAAGGCGAGGCTCGACTTGCCGCTTCCGCTCGGGCCGGAAACGACGATCAATTTCCCCAGGGGGAGGTCGAGGTCGATCCCCTTGAGGTTATTTTGCCGTGCGCCACGGATCTGGATGGAATGTTCGGAACTTTTCAAACACTCCAGTGTCGCCCAAACCGGCGCTCGTGGCAAGAAATGCCTACTATTCCGGTAGCCGATAGAGGGCGATGTCAGGGCTGACGTTGGTGACGAATTTGCCTCCCTGGAGCTCGTGGATTTTCCGGCAACGCGCGAGCCAGGTCTCCCCGGGGCCGTCCGGCTCCCCTAGGGCCCGCTTCCATTTCTTTTTCTTGGCGGTGGCCGCCTCCGGGTTGACCACTAGCACGTAGCCGACCCCGGCTGCCTCCAGGCGCACCAGCGGGATGGATCGGACGTCGGCCCCGGCGTCGAAGAGGGCCTGTGGAATGCGGTAGGGGCTGTCGGATTGGGCCGATGACTCGAACTGCCCGAACTCGTCCTGGGCAATGACGGCGTTCGCGGAGAGGTGGGCCTCGATCCAGCGCGCCATTTCCAGCCGCGTATCTTTCTCAAAGGTGCGGCTGGTCTCCCAGCCCCGAGGAATGCCAAGCACCGCCGCTGCCAGGAGCGGCACCCAGAAGGCCGCGATCCGCCAGCGCCAACCGGGCCTCGCCGCTGCCCAGGCAGCTCCCGCCCCGGCCAGGTAGCAGGCCACACAATCGACGGGGAGAAAGTAGCGCCCGGCGGTCTTGTTCACTGAGGAGATCGCCAGGAAAAGCGCCACCGCAAAGAGGGCGGCAAGGCCAAACGTCTGGCGTTTTTCCCGGACCCAGACCCACGCGCCATAGCCAACAAACCAGAAGAGCGGCCAGGGAAAATTCCCCGGGAGCATTCCCCAATACTTCCTGAGGGCCAGGTTGCGAACCGGCACCGAGCCCCCCTGGTTGACCAGGTTGACCTCGCGCCCGATGCGCTCTTTGTAAAGGAGCAGATGGCCCACGGTTTGGTAATTGATCGCCGCATAAACGCCCAGGAGCACCGCCAGGAACCCGGCCAGGCGTTTCGTTCGAGCAAGGCGGCCCTCCTTCGGCTGGCGGGCGAGTGCATAAAGGCAAAACGGGATCACCGCCGCGCCCAGGTGTTTCCCGGAAGCCGCCAGCGCGGCCCCCACGGCCATGAGCACAAGGCGGGCCACCGTGGGCGATTTCTGGAAAAGCGCGATGCCCAGGAGCGCGACGCCCAGGCCCATCGTCATCGCCGGGTCTTCTTTGAAATAGTGCGCCACCTCCACCAGCAGCGGCGAGGTCATTAAAAAGAGCCCGCAGACCAGTGCCGCCACCGGCCCGGCAGTCACCCCGGCAGCGGCGGCAAAGGCGAGCACGGTAACGACCGCAAAGACGCCGATGACCGCCCGCCCCACCCGGACCACGTTCTGCGGCGTGGGCGCGAGGCCCGAGGCGTCAACCACCGCCTGGGCGGTGTTGAGCATCAGCAGCGGGTGGTTGAAATTCCGTTCCCGGAGCAAAATCTGCCGCACTTTGCCCGGTTCATCGGTATGGCAGCGAACGGAGAAGCCGCAGTGGCTTAAAAACAGCGCCCCGGAAGCCAGCGCGAGAAACACCGCCAGCAAGCAAGCCCAGAGCCGACCGCGCCGCCCAAAGCCCAGCGCGGCCGCATCGCGCGCGGAAGCGGCATTAAGGATATTTTTTCCGTCCATGGGAGGGACGGAGGCTACAATTTTGCCGCGCCGATGGGCAAGTCGGGAAAACCCCGTTCCGCCCCCTCGGGGATTATCCAAAAAATTGCAGAGGGAATAGCCACAAAAGGGCGCAAAAAGCGCAAATTCTAATTCTGTTTTTGCGCCTCTTGCGCCTTTTTGCGGCTATTCTTTTTTTGTTTTTACCGCTGCATCCGGAGCCGCCGCCGCAGGCTGACGTGGAGCGCCCCGAGCGAGACGGCGGAGAAGCCGAGCATCACCAGGGTGTTCACCGTCAGAACGCTTAAGTGGATGGTCAGGTCGCGCCCAAAGACATTGAAGTTGTAGAACTTGTCCGGGCCGAAGAAGACGTTGATCCGGTGCGACGGGAGCCGCCGGTAGTCGAGTTGCTCGCTCTCGGCCTTGGAGACCAGGTCGGTAATCTTCTGGTTCACGAAGAGGCGCTCGGCGGTCACGCCCTCGGATTTCGGCCGCAGCGTCTTGAGGATAAAGGGCCCGCCGCGCAGCACCGCGTCGACCTTCCGGAAGCGCCGGTTGACCTCCTCGGGCGTCTCCCCCTCCATGCCGGAGAGCAGCGCAAGGGTGTCCTTGAGGTCCTCCAGGCGGGTGGTCTCCGCCTCGGTGAGGCCGCGCTTTTTCAGCTTCTCCTTGAGCACGTCGATCTGCCTCTGTGCCTCGTCCTGGCGGCGGTTGAGGGGGTTTAATTTATACTGCGCCACGATGATCGCCTCGTAGCTCCAGCGCATCGGCATGAATTCGCACAGGAAGGGGACTTGGAGCGAGCTTTCGGGGTTCTCCTTGGCGCGGTCGGGGTGCACCGCGAACCAGCGGTAGAAGGCGTAGGCGAGGTTCAGGTTGCGGTTCATGTCCTCGTACTTGATCAAAGCGCCGCTCAAGAGAATCTGCGGAATGAGGATGAACGGGACGATGTTCGCCGCCGCCTTGCCGTCGGCCACGAGTGAGGAGACAAAAAGGCCGATGCAGACGCCGGTAAACGCCGTGATGAAATTGAAAAAGAAGTAGATCCAGAACATCCCGCGAATTTCCAGGATGGCGTTGCCGATCAAGGTAAACATCACGCACTGGAGGGCGGCGAAGAGCGCCAGCGTGAAGGCCTTGGAGGCGATGTAGTAGGGCAGGCGGATGTTGAGGTTGCGCTCGCGCTGGAGCGTGGCGCGGTCGAGGATGATGTCGTCGGCCGAGTTCGTCAGGCCCAGGAACATCACGACGACCAGCGCGAAGAAAAGGTAGGTGGGGATGTGGTAGGCGCTGGCGAAGTCGTATTTGCCGCTCTCGTTGTAGTAAAGCACGCAGCCGATCAAGGTCGCCAGGACGGGCGCGGCGACGATGGTGATGAGCAGGTTGCCCCGGTTGCGCATTTTGCTTAGGAACGCCCGGCGCAGGAGCGTCTGGAACTGCGTCCACTCGTCGCGCCAACGGATTTTCTCCTTCCCGCTGGCGTAGGCCAGCAGCGAGTTATCCGGAAGCTGAAGGACGGGCTGCTTGCGCACGGCGATCTGGCGCACGTCCTGGAGCAGGCGGAAGGATTCGTACTTGTCGCGCCAGTAATCGGGCGAGTACCGCCGGGCGGGGACGAGCTGCCCCTGGTTGTTCTCCTCGTAGATGATGTCGCCCGAGAGGTCGCGCAGCGGGGTTTCAAGCACGTCGAAGATGAACTCCGGCCGCGTGGTGCCGCAGGCCGGGCAGCCGCCCAGCTCCGTGCCAAAGCGCTGTTCGTGCTCCGCTCCGGCGAAGTACTCCAGCATCTCGTGCGGCGTGCCGAAGAAGACCAGCTTGCCCCCTTTGTCGAGCAGCAGGGCCTTGCTGAACATCTGGAAAATCTTCGAGGTCGGCTGGTGGATCGTCACGAGCACGATCTTGTTGTGCGCCATGGAGCGAATGATCTCGACGACGTGCTCGGCGTCTTTGGAGGAGAGGCCGCTGGTCGGTTCGTCGAAGAGAAACACATCCGCGCCCCCGATCATGTCGAGGCCGATGTTAAGCCGCTTGCGCTCGCCGCCGGAGAGGATTTTTCGCACGGGCGAGCCGACGATGGAGTCGCGCCGCTCACTCAAGCCCAGCTCGACCAGCTTGGTATCGATGCGCCGGGCCCGGTCGCGCGCGGAAAGGTGCGGCGCGCGGATGGCGGCGGCGAAGTCGAGGTTTTCGGCGATGGTGAGGTGTTCGTCGAAGGCGTCGTCCTGCGGGATGTAGGCGACGTGCTGCTTTAGGTTCTCGACGTCCTCGTAAAGCGGCGTACTGTTAAGGAGAACCTCGCCGTGCATCGGCTGGAGTTGGCCCGCGAGCACGCGCAGCAGGGTCGATTTCCCCGAGCCGCTGGCCCCCATGACGCAGACCATCTCGCCGCGCGTGATGCTAAAGGAAATGCCGTCCAAGCCCGTGTCGCCGGGGGTGAAGCGGTGGCTCAGGTCGCGCGCTTCGAGCTGGGAAATGATGTTGCGCTCCTCCTCGATGATCCGCTCGGAGAAGTCGCACCGCAGGATTTGGCCCGTGTCGATCAGGATCGTGTCGCCGTCGGCCAGCGGCGCGGAGTTGCGCACGGGCGTCTCGCCGACCAGGATGGGCCGGTCGGCTTGCAGCACCTCCAGGCGCCCCTGGCGGTTTTCGTAATCACACTGAATGCGCAGGAGGACATCGCCGCCGGTGCCGGGAGAAAGCAGGATGTCGTCCTCCTCCAGCAACGAGGAGTTGTTGGAAACGAGGTACTCGCTTTTGTGCGCCTTGAGCTGGAAGCGCCCCCCAAAGGCGCGGGCCTTGCGCCGCAGATCATCGAGCGAGAGCTGCGAGCCGTTGCGGAACCGGATGATATCCTCCAGCGTGCCCACGGTGGCCGCCCCGGCTTTGAGCAGAACGCCGTTGAGCACGGCATCGACGTTTTTGAGCGCCCGGACGCGCACTTTCAGGCCGAACTTCACCTCCAGGCGGGAGTCGCGGCTGCGGCGCTTCTCCAGCTCCACCTCGCCGTCCTCGTCGATGGAGATAAAGATGCTGGTGACGACGACGTTTTTCTTGGCGTCGAAGTACCAGGCGAGGTCCTGGTAGCTCAAGACCTGCTCGCCGATGACGATGCGCTGGCCGGAGTAGACGCGGCAGAATTCGCCGGGCCCAAGCGGCCGACTGCGCACAAAGACCGGCTTCTGGGTCTGGTTCTTGAAAAGGATCAGCTCGTGATAGCGGTAGGCCATGAGCCGCTCGCCGGGAGCCAGGCCCTTGATGGCCACATCGCACGTCGGCCCCGCGCCGAAGCAGATCGACTCCAGAGGCGAGGCCCCCTTCTGGTAGATGGAGGGGTCGGTATCGTCCGAGCCGTTGAGCTGGTAGACGATGTCGATGGCTTGCGCCGCCATGCCGAGCTGCGACATGAAGGCGTAGAAATTGACGAGCTGCTCGTTCTTGTTCAGGTCGGCCTTGGCGATGAGGTCGTAGAGCTGCACGCCCAGCATGATCTTGCGGTCGTCGCTGAGCTGGGAGGAGAGCTTCTGGGCCATCCCGGCGAGGTCCTGCTGCTCGTTGAGCGCCTGGCGAAAGAGTTTCCGCAGCTCGGAGTAGACGGCCTCCGGGTAATCGTAGCGCAGAAAGCCGAGCGAAGAGTCGATTTCCTCCTCCAGCACCTCGCCGTTGACCTTGGAGAAGGCCGCCAGCACCTGGATCAGGAGCGGCAGCAGGTTCGGGCTCTCGGTGACGGTCCTGGGCGTACGCAGCGCCCGCCGGAAAACGGTCCGGGCGGTGCTGTTGAGGCGGTGCGCAAAGGGCGTGTAACCCCGGACCCGCTCGACGATTTTTCCCAAGAATTCACTCATTCAAAGAGATAGAACTTCTCACGAAATTGGAAAATCGGAAACGAAAAGAAGCATAGAATTCACCCCAGAGCCCCATACCCCGCTAGAACGGGGCTCCACGCGGCATGAAAAAAGGGGGGATTTTCTATTCTCACGCAAAAGCGCAAAGCCGCAAAAAAGACAAAGGCAGGCGTTCCCTATCTTTGCGCCTTTGCGGCTTTGCGTGAGACCAAAGCCTTTTTTTCTTCCTCTTCCGCCCTCCGTGGTGAAACTCCTAGGTGTCTGGCGGCTGCGGCTTTTCGTCGTTACCGGGCTGGACGGCGTTATTGATCTGCACAGGGGCATTCGGGCGCAGTTTGAAAACACCCGATGTGACGATCTCATCCCCCTCGGCCAGGCCTTTGATGATCGAAATCAGGTCGCCGCGGCTCGGGCCCACCTTAATGAACTGCTGCACGGCCTGCTTCTCCGGCTTGCCGTCCTTCGTTTTTCCCTCTTTGACGACGTAGACCGAGTCGCCATAGGGGGCGTAGTTGATCGACGAGGCGGGAATGGCCAGGATGCCCGTCTTCTCCGGCAAGAGCACCTCCACCTTCACGAACATGCCCGAGCGAAGCTGCCCCTCGGGGTTGCGCACGGTGGCTTCGATTTGGATATTGCGGTTGGTCTCATCCACCAGGGCGTTGATGGCCGTGATCTCCCCCTCGAACTCCCGATCCCCCACCCCGACGGCGGAAAGGCGGATTTTCTTGTGGAGCGCGATCTGCGAAAGATCGGCCTGGGGAATGGAAAACTCGACGTAAATCGGGTCCAGCGACTGCAACGGGACCACCGCCGTGCCGCTGCTTAAGTACTGGCCGATATTGACCTGCCGGATACCGAGCATCCCGTCGAACGGGGCCGTGACCGTCTTGCGCGCGATGGTAGCGAGGGATTCGTTCACCGCCGCCTGGGCCTGGCGGGATTCGGCTTGCGCGGCATCGTAATCCGCCTGCGAGGCCGCCTTCTTGGCGAGCAGATCTTTCTTGCGCTCCAGGCTGACCCGGGCCAGATCGAGCCGCGCCTGGGCCGACTGCAACTGGGCTTCCTCGGTCTTGGTGTCGAGCTTGATGAGGAGGTCGCCTTTCTTCACCGGCTTGCCCGATTCAAAGGCGATCTCGGATACGATGCCCGCCAGATCCGTGCTCACCAGCACGCCGTTGACCGCCTTGAGCGAGCCAACTGTGCTTAAGACCGGCTGCCACGTGCGCCCCTTCACCACGGTCGTGGTCACGGCGGTCGGCGGCGGCGTCATGGACTTGAACATCGCGATTTTCGCCTGCATCCCCCGGTACCAGTAGGCCCCAATGGCGACAAAGACCAGGAGGACGGTCCCGATCATGATGAGCATTCGTTTAAGCATAAAGAGAAATGATTAGGCGACTAATAATTCGTTAACCTAATTATCAGGAGGCTTATCTTTGGTCAAGGTCGACTTTGCGGCGCGTCCTGTATATTAAGGGCTCTTCCATGAAATTCACGCCAACCCAGACGCCCATCCATTCGGTCACGCTTCCCGAGCTGAGCGCGAAATTATCCGAGCTGGGCCAACCGGCCTACCGCGCCAAGCAGGTCATGGAGTGGCTCTACCTGAAGCGGGCCCGCTCGTTCGCGGAGATGACCAATCTGCCCGCGGCGCTGCGCTCCTCGCTGGAGGCGGCCTTCGCGTTCGATTCACTGGAGCCGGTGCGCACGCTCGGCTCGGGCGACACGACGCGCAAATTCCTTTTCCGCCTTCACGACGGTTCGCTCATCGAGACGGTCCTCATCCCCGCCTCCCCCGCTCTCTACGGCGAGGGCTCGGACCGCCGGACGCTCTGCATTTCCTCCCAGGTCGGGTGCGCCTTCGGGTGCAAATTCTGCGCCAGCGGCCTGAACGGCTTTTCGCGCAACCTGCACGCCGGGGAGATCGTCGGGCAGTTCCTCAAAGCGGAGCAGATCAGCGGCGAGAAGATCAACAATATTGTCTTCATGGGGATGGGCGAGCCGCTTTCGAATTTCGACGAGGTGATCCGGGCCATCGAGATCATCAACGCTTCGTGGGGAGTCGGCCTCGGCGCGCGGCACATTACGGTCTCCACGAGCGGCCTTGCGCCGCGCATCCGCGACCTGGCCGCCCAGCCCCTCCAACTGCGCCTGGCCGTCTCGCTGCACGGGGCCACCGACGAGGTGCGCAACCAGATCATGCCGGTGAACCGCCGCTGGCCGCTGGCGGAGCTGCTGGACGCCTGCGACGAGTACGTGGCCCGCAAGAAGCAGCGCATTACCTTGGAGTTCATCTTGATTGAGGGGATCAACGATTCGTTGGAGCAGGCGGCGGAGCTGGGCCGGATCGCCCGGCGACTGGAGGCGAAGATCAACTGCATCCCGTACAACCCGGTCCAGGGACTGGAATGGAAACGGCCTTCTTTGCGGCGGCAGGACGCCTTCATGGCCGCGCTGGAGCGCACGGGGGCCGACGCCACCATCCGGCGCGAAAAAGGAGTGGATATTCAGGCCGCCTGCGGTCAACTTCGCTTGCAGGTCAGCCAGGAGAGCGATAAAACTGCCTCGTAACCGCATCATCATCCCCCCCCGTATGATCAAACAACTCGCCCACGTATGCCTCGAAACGGCCGATTTGAAGCGCTGCATTGCCTTTTACCAGGACGGCCTCGGGTTCCCGGTGAAATTTACGTTTGTCCGGCAGGGAAAGCCGGTCGGCGTCTATTTCTCGCTCGGCGCACGGAGTTTTCTGGAAGTTTTCGAGCGCAATCCGCCTGCTAAAACGGTCCATTTCAGCCTCGAAACGGACAACCTCGACGCGTTTGCCAGCGAGCTGGAGGCCAAGGGGATCGAATGCACCCGCAAGCAGATGGGGGCCTGCGGCACCTGGGCCATCTGGGTGCGGGACCCGGACGGGAACGCCTTCGAGGTGCAGGAATACACGAACCACAGTCACCAGTTCAACGGCGGCGACTGCGAGGTGAACTGGTAGGCGCCCGAAAGCGGCAAGGCTTACACGATTTACACAGACAAAAGGCATAAAGTCTCACGCAAAGGCGCAAAGAAGGCAGGTGCGTCCCTTCTTTGCGTCTTTGCGTGAAATATTTTTGCAGGAAAGGCCATTGGGTGGCGTCTGACTAAAGTCGTATTACACGCGCCATCCAGGCGCGAACCGATCCTTTCGCGATGAACTCGTTCAAGGGTCTCTTGGAGTGGGTCGGCATCGGAATGGACACGGGGGGCGTGATCATCATTGTGATCGGAGCCCTCTACGCCACGCGCGTTTTTCTCCGCAACCGGCAGGCCGTGGATAGCTACCTGCGCTACCGCCGCAGCCTGGGCCGGGCGATTCTCCTTGGCCTGGAGTTCCTGGTGGCCGGGGACATCATTCGGACGGTGGCCGTGGCCCCTTCTCCGACGAATGTGGCGGTGCTGGCGGGGATTGTCCTTATCCGGACGTTCCTGAGCACGGCGCTGGAGCTGGAGATCGAAGGCCGCTGGCCCTGGGAGAAAGCCTCCGGGCCCGGCGGGGAAAAACAGGGCTGATGCGCCTTTGCTCGATCGCCGCAATCGAGTTGCGGCCTCAAGTGCGTGCCCAAATGGAGTTTGGGCACGAGGGCGTCAGGGCGATGGAATTTTGCGCTTTTTGCGGCAAATCTGATCTTCCGCCCCTTACTCGATCTGCTTGGAGCGCGGTTCGCGTTCGCGGGACCCGGCGGCGCAGGGCGTGGTGACGAACGGGCCGCCTTCGAGGGGGGCCGATTTCGAGAACGCCACGTCGGGCACTTCGGAGGGACGCCCGGCGAGCGGAAAATCCTTCCGCAGCGGGTGGTACGGGTAGCCGTCCCACATCAGGATGCGGCGCAGGTCGGGGTGACCGGCGAATTTGATCCCCATGAGGTCGAACACTTCGCGCTCATACCAGTCGGCGGCGGCCCAGACGCCCGTGACGGTGGGGACTTCGAGGGCGTCCTCGGAAACGGCCACTTTCAGGCGCAGGTAATGGTTGCCTTCGATGGAGTAGAGAATGTAGACGACCTCGAAGCGAGGTTCGCTGCCGAAGTTGTCCACGGAAGTGAGGTTATTGAGCGCGTCGAAGCCGAGCTCCGTTTTCGCGAATTCGCAGACCTCGGCGATGCGGGTGCGCTCGACGGTGAGCGAGAAATCTCCCCGGAATTCTTTTTTGGCGAGGACCGTGAAACGGCTCTCCAGGGCGGCAATGGCTTCGGCAAGCGTCATGACAAATTGGCGGTGGTTAGGCGTTTCTGGGAGAGCAACGAATGGTTGGTCTCCACTTTACGCTGAAGGGTGAGGAGCCCCTCGATGAGGGCTTCGGGCCGCGGCGGGCAGCCGGAGATGTAGACGTCTACGGGGATGATCTGGTCGACGCCCTGCAAGGTGGAGTAGCTGCGGTACATGCCGCCGGAGGAGGCGCACGCACCCATGGCGATGACCCATTTCGGCTCGGGCATCTGGTCGTAGATGCGTTTGACGGCCAGCGCCATCTTGTAGGTCACCGTGCCGGCCACGATCATACAATCGCTCTGGCGCGGGGAGAAGCGCATGACTTCCGCGCCGAACCGGGAGATGTCGTAGCGGGAGGAGGCGGTGCCCATCAGTTCGATGGCGCAGCAGGCCAGGCCCATCGGCATGGGCCAGAGCGAGTTTTTGCGCATCCAGTTGATCGCTTCGTCAAGTTTGGTGATGATGACGTTGTTTTCAAACCGGGGGTCGAACACAACGGGTGTCTGAGAAACCATGGAGTGAGACTCTACGACCCTGAATTTCCGGGGCAAGCTGAAACTTGTGAAAAAAAGCACAAGCGGCATTTTTTCCCCTGACCGCCCGGGGGGCCGCTGCGCAAGGCTTCCGGCCTAACTGGCTTGGGCGGCGTGCCTTGTGATGAATTCCTTCGCCAGGGCGTTGTAGGCGATGGAACCGGCCCCGATCGGCTCGTATTCGATGATCGGCTTGCCGAAGCTGGGGGCTTCGCCCAGGCGGACGGTGCGGGGGATCATGGTTTTGTAGACTTTATCGCCAAAATGGTTGCGCACCTCGGCGACGACCTGGGAGCTGAGGTTGGTGCGGGAGTCGAACATGGTCATGACGATCCCGGTCATGGCCAGGCCGGGGTTGATGCCGCCGTCGGCGATCTGGTGGATGACGCTGTCGATCTTACTGAGGCCTTCGAGGGCAAAGTATTCGCACTGGATGGGGACCAAAATTTCGTCGGCGGCGGCCAGGGCGTTGGTCATGAGGATGCCGAGGGAGGGGGGGCAATCCAGGACGATGTAGTCGAGCGGGGCTTGTTCGCGCAGCGGCTCCAGGGCGTTGCGCAGGCGCAGAAGGTGGTCCTCCTGGCGGGCGACTTCGATTTCGGCTCCGGCCAGGTTGATGTCGCCGGGGATCATCCAGAGGTTCGCGAACCGGGTGGCGATGATCTGGTCGGCTGCGGCGCTCTGGCCGATCAAGGGGCCGTACATGCTTTTCCCGCCGGTCTCGGTGACGCCGAGGGCGGAGGTGGCATTGGCCTGGGGGTCGAGGTCTACAAGGAGGATCTGCTTGCGCTTGGCGGCAAGACAGGCGGCGAGGTTGACGGCGGTGGTGGTTTTTCCGACGCCGCCTTTTTGGTTCGCAATGGCGATGATCTTCATGAAACGGTGCGCGAGCTTAGCCGGTTTTTTGCCTTTGAACAGGAAGGAATTACAGGAGAGGGACCTCTTAAGGAGGATTATTTTCCGCGAAGCACTCCCCTCACCTTGGAGAGCGCGAGGCCCAGGCGGTATTTGGCCATTTTACACGCGAAGCGCAGGGAGTTGGGCCGCCAGCCTTTCCAGCCGGTCTGGTCCACGTAGCCGTAGAAACGCAGGGAGCTGGGGTTGGCGTCGTGGCCGTGGAGCCACGGCTTGTGGGGACCGACGAAGTGAAGCACGGGGGCGTCGAGCTGGCAATCTTCCCGCCCCTGGTCGGCCCACCAGGCGGGGGTGTTCCAGGCTACTGGGAGCGGTTTCCAGAGGCGGTAGAGCACGACGTTGAGCGCGCTCTGGTCCCAGTAACGGCAGTGGTCGGGGTTGTCGCGCAGGTAGGCGAGGACTTTTTCGCTCACGCAGAAGTCCCTCCAGCGGCACAAGTCCATGAGCAGCAGCCCGGCCTGGAAGTAGGGAGCCCGAGGGTCGAGCCGGAACTTTTCCAGGTCGAGCTTTTCGTCGCCCAGGGTCTTGGTGACGATGTCCGGGGCGGCGGCGACGATCCCCTCGCCCAGGTCGGTTTCCCAGATTTCTCGCCAGGGCTTCTGAATGATCATGTCGGCGTCGACATACAGGATGCGCTCTTCGCTGACCATCCTCGGCAGGGCGAGGCGCGCATACGTCATCACACTGGAGCCCCAGTCCTGCGGCAGCCCGGCGAAGGTCTGCATGTTCGGGAGCAGGCGGGTGATCTCGCACGGGCGCGGCAGCCGCTTCAGGCTGGCTTCCAGTTTGCGCCAGGAGCGCTCTTTCATGCCGCCATCGAGCACGTAGACGCGGATCTCTACGGCCTCGGGGGCGTTCAGGACTGCGGAGACGAGCGCCGCCGCCGCGCCAAGGACGTAGGTTTCATTGGTGGCGGTGCAGATTACGACGTGTGGGGTGGTCATGGGTTAAAGCAGCTTTTCCAGGGTGTTAAGAACGGTCTCATCCGCCGTGGCGTCAAATTTCCGGGCAAAAAGGCGGCCTTGCGCCCGCTGTTCGCTGATCCAGGGGAGCTCGGCGGAGGTGAGCGTGGCAGGGCTCGGGTCGCCGAGGTGCTTCCAGAGGATGGCCCGGCGGTCGTCGTTGACTACGGTGGAGGCGAGCGGGCTGTTACAGAGGATGCTCTGGAAGAGGCTTTCGTCGGGGATGCCGCTGTGGCGCAGCCAGGCGGTGATCTGGAGCGCCTGCGGGTCGGTCACAATATAGCTGGCGGCTTCCCGGGAAAGGATGACGTGATTGGAGCCGCCCCGGTACTGAAACCCCTCCGGGAGGCGACGGCGAAACCCCGGCACGCTGGGGATCTGGCCGCTCCACCCGAGGAGCGCCCGGACGCGGCGACCGATAAAGGGCAGTTGGAGAAAATCCTCCAGCGGGGCGCATTCAAAGTAATACCGGCCGATCCGGTCATCGAGGTTCTTCCAGAGCCGGTTGGCGAACGGGTCGAACCAGCTCACGAAGGATTGCGCGGGCGTGGAAGCGAGATCGGCCTGGATGGCGGCCTGGGAACGGAGCGGGAAATCCTGCCCACTGAGGGTGATAAGGTGCGTCCACGAGCCATCGGCCTCCAGCGCCTGGCGGATGGCCTCCAGCTGGACGCCGATGACGCTGAAGCGGCCCCAGAAGATCCGCCTCGGCTTCAGGAAGCGCACGCCGGGGATGGCTGCGCAGAGCCGGGCGAGTTCGCGGTGCTCCGCCTGGGGCGAGCGCTTTTCGTAATGGACAAAGCAGGCGTTCCCCGGGCCGTCGAGGGCCCGAATCAAGCGGGCGGTCTGGGCGGGATTCTTGTGAGCCAGGATGCAGTAGGCAAGGCCCATGGCGCGGAGGGGGGCGGTGGTTATTTTTCGAACACCCAGGAGTAGAGCCGCAACCCGATGATCCAGAACTTGGTAGCGGCGCGGGGCTGGATTCTCCAGGCGTTATAGAGGTACTCGGAGGCTTCCATCGGGTGGGCGCGCTGGACGATCCGGGCCGCGGCCACCCAGGCCCCGGAGGCGTAGTCGATGCGCACGTCCTGCGGAATGAGGTTCCAGGTAAGGTGCTTATCAAACACGCGGGCACAGGCCACGGCCATCTCGTCGGCGTGGGAGGAAAGGGCCTCGCTGTGTTTGCGGTAGCGGCAGGTGTTCTTGCCGGTGTAGACGAAGCGGCCCCCTACCCGGGCGCAGCGCAGCCACATCTCGCGGTCCTCGACGTAGCGGAAGGAGGGATCGAAGCCGCCGGAGCGCTCCCAGAGGGACTTGCGCATGACGGCGGACGACGGCTGGATGATGTAGTCGCCTTCGAAGAGCGAGAGCGGGAAGGCGGCGATGGTCTCGGCGCTCGGGGCGCGGACTTCGATTTCGCGGCCCGTGTCGCTGTCGAATAACACCGAGCCGCCGTGGGCCAGGTCGGCGCCGGTGGAGGTGATCCGCTCGATGGTGACCTGGAGGTGATCCGGCTCCCAGATGTCGTCGGCGTCGAGCAGCGCGATCAAGTCCGAGCGGCTGGCGGAAATGCCGCTGTTGCGCGTGGCGGGCAGGCCCTGGTTGATCTCGTTGCGCAGGTAGCGCACCGGCTGGGGCACCCGGGCGGCGAACTCGTTCACGATCTGCTCCGTGCCGTCGCGCGAACCGTCCTCGGTGACGATGAGTTCCCAGTCTGTGAAGGTCTGGCAGCGCACGGATTCGAGCGCGGCGGGAAGGTATTTCTCCGCGTTGTAGGCGGGGATGCAGATGCTGACGCGCGCGATGGAGTTCTTGGCCGGAAGCTCGGGGTCGGCGACGATTTCGTTGAACTGGCTTTTCTCCTCCCAGCCGGAGCCGAAGTGCCAGGTCGATTTAAAGCTGCCGCCGGAGGATTTCAGCCACCGGGCGAAGATGCCGCAGGGCAGAGTGCGGCCGCCACGGGATTCATGGAGAGCCAGTTCGCCGGACTCCACTTCGCCGCCGCGCTCCCGGGCCAGCTCCATCAAGTTAAAGCGGTAGGCAAGCTGGGAATACCCCGAGGCGTACCCGTTGAGGAGGAAGAACAGCGGCGCTTCGCTCAAGAGCCCCCGGCAGGCTTCCAGGAGCGGGACGAAATCGCTCTCGATCTGCCACACGTCACCGTCCGGGCCGCGCCCAAAGGCGGGCGGGTCCATGATGATGGCGTCGTAGCGGTTGCCGCGCCGCAGCTCGCGCTTCACGAAGGCCTTGGCGTCGTCAACGATCCAGCGGATCGGCTTATCGGCCAGGCTGGAGATGGCGGCGTTCTCGCGGGCCCAGCCCACCGCCGCCTTGGAGGCGTCCACATGGCATACCTTGGCCCCGGCCTGGGCACAGGCAAGGGTGGCCCCGCCAGTGTAGCCAAAGAGGTTCAAGACGGAGATTTCGCGCCCGGCAGCGCGGATGGCGTCGCGCATCCAGGTCCAGTTCGGCGCTTGCTCGGGGAAAAGGCCGGTGTGTTTGAAGGCGGTGGGGCGGATGTGGAAGGAGAGGCCGCTGAAATTGATGGTCCACTTCTCCGGCACGGGCTGGGAGAAGTCCCAGTGCCCCTCGCGGCCTTCGCGGACAAAGGTGCCCTGGGCCTGTTTCCAACGGGTGGGCTCGGCCTTGCGCCAGAGGGCCTGGGGATCGGGACGGCGCAGGATGACGCCGCCGTAGCGTTCGAGCTTTTCCCCCTCGCCGCTGTCGATCAGCTCATAATCAGCGGAAGATTCGGTGACGAGAATTTGGGGAATCATGGGGTCGTGTTTTTGCGCTTCGGTTGTATTAGCGATGGACGGAGCGCCGTTGGCAATCTCTTTTCGTCAGCAAGCCCTTACTTAAGGTGCAACCAGAGGGTGCGGGCCCCCTCCCCGGCGGGGAAATCGGGCAGCGCCGCTTCGTAGTGGAACTCCCCGCCCCGGCGCACCATCTTCAAGGCAAAGCGCGCCGTGCGCTCCAGGGCCGTGCGGTCGAGCTTGGTGCAGTTGGTGGAGATGAGGACGGAGGCCCCGGGGGCGGCCAGCTCCAGGGCGGCGTGCAGCAGCGTGCCGATCTGCTCCTCCACCTGCCAGCGACGGCCTTTGTTCCCTCGCGAAAAGGTGGGCGGGTCGAGGATGATCGCGTCGAATTGATCCCCCCGGCGCACAAGGCGCGGCAGGACGTCAAGCACGTCATCGGCGATGAAGCGGTGGCCGTCGGTGGAGAGGCCATTCAGGGCGAAGTTGGCCCGGCCCCGGTCGAGCGATTTCTTGGATAGGTCGACGCTGACGGTCTGCGCCCCGCCGAGCGCGGCGACCAGCGAGAAGGAGCAGGTGTAGGAGAAGGTATTAAGGAGCCGCTTGGGCGCGCGGGCGCGAACGTAGGCCCGGTTGGCCCGCTGATCTATAAAGAGCCCCGCCGAATAGCCCGCGCCGAAGTCAATGCCGTAACGCACGCCCCGTTCGGTGACCACCATTTCGAGCGGCAGCGAGGGGGCGCCCCAGGCGAGCACGGGCGAAACGCGCTCGGCATTCTGGCGGGGCAGAAAGCGGGTAAAAACGCGCGAAATCGCAAAATTCGCCCTCTGGGCCCACTCTTGCACCCCGGCGCAGAGGGCGTCCCGGGCCGCGTCGGTTTTGTGGGAGATGAGCACGTCATCGCCAAGGCGCTCCACCCAGGCGCTGGGCGAGGTGAAAAGCCGGTGGGCGGTCGTTCCCTCGCTATCGAAGGCGGCAAGCAGTTCGTTGGAAATCCAGCGGTTCATGGCGAAAAAGGAGGGCACCTTAGCAGCCTTGCCAGGCGGGCGCAACTTTGCTTGCTTTCGCCTCCGGAGAGGGTACGCTGCCCTCGTCTTTTAAACCACCCGATAAACCTTGTGAAACCCGTCTTAGGTTGCCTCATTGCCGTCGTTGTCGCCCTCGTCCTTATTGTCGTCGTTGGAGCCGTCACGGCCATCGGCGGATACAATCGCCTGACCACGCTTGATCAGGCCGTTAATGCCCAGTGGGCGCAGGTCCAGAACGTCTACCAGCGCCGCTCGGACCTCATTCCGAACCTGGTCTCCACCGTTTCCGGCGCGGCGAATTTCGAGAAATCGACCCTCACCGAAGTCACCAACGCCCGCGCCTCGGTGGGCCGGGTGCAGATCAACCCGGGCTCCGCCCCGAGCGATCCGCAGAAGTTGAAGGAATTCGAAGCGGCCCAGGGCGGCCTCTCCTCCGCGCTCTCGCGTCTGCTCGTCGTGGCCGAGAATTACCCCAACCTGAAAGCCAACAGCAATTTCCAGGCACTCCAGGCGCAGCTTGAGGGAACGGAAAACCGCATCAGCGTCGAACGGGGCCGCTTCAACGAAACCGTGCAATCCTACAACACGACGCTGCGCCGCTTCCCGCTGGTGCTCATCGGGCCGATCATGGGATTTTCCCAGAAACCGTATTTTGCCGCCTCGCAGGGCGCGGAAGTTCCGCCGAAGGTCGATTTCAACTTCGGAAGCCCGGCCGCCAGCCCCGCGAAGTAGGAAAGGGGCGCTATGTCTTGCCGCCGCACGCATTGGAAGCGTGGGATTTGCCTGATCCTGTGGGTCTTTCTCCTGGGCTGCGCGCTAGCCCCTGCCCGGGAGGTCATGCCGCCCCCGCCCAAAGCCTACTTTAACGACTACGCCCACGTCGTTCGCCCCGAGCTCGCCCGGCAGCTCAACGCCCAGCTCGCCCAGTTCGAGCGCGATACCTCCAACCAGATTGTCGTCGCGGTGTTCCCTAAAATGGAGACCGACTCGTCAGTCGAGGACTACACCGTGCGGATCGCCCATGCCTGGCAAGTCGGCCAGAAGGGGCGCAGCAACGGGGCCGTGCTTTTCGTGTTCGTCCAGGACCACAAAATGTACATCCAGGTGGGCTACGGCCTGGAGGGGGTTCTTACAGACTACCTTTGCCACCAGATCATCGCCAACGACATCAAGCCCCGCTTCCAGGCGGGCGACTACGGCGGCGGCCTTTCCGCCGGGGTCAGCGCCATGATGGCCGCGGCCCGGGGCGAATATAAAGGCACCGGCAAGACCGTGGCGGAACGAAAACGGAAGGCTGACGATGGCCCCGGGTGGTTTGTGCTGATCCCGTTTCTGATCCTGATCTTCGTTTTCCTAAAAGTCCTGCGCGCCTTCGGCGGCGGAGGCGGCTGGGGAGGCGGAAGCGGATTCTCCGGCGGCGGCCCGATTATCTTTGGGGGCGGAGGCGGCGGGGGCGGCTTTAGCGGTGGTGGAGGCGGCGACGGAGGAGGGTTCAGTGGCGGTGGCGGCGACTTTGGAGGCGGCGGAGCCGGAGGAGACTGGTGATGAAACCAAAATTATTCCTGGAAAAACTCGATGACCGGAAGATCGCGGAGGCTATTGCCAAGAGCGAGAGCCACACTTCCGGCCAGATTCGCGTCTTCATCTCCAGCAAGGACGACGTGGTGGACCCGCTCGAACGCGCCAAGGCCCGCTTCCAGGCGCTCGGAATGGACGGCACCCGCGAACGCAACGCCGTGCTGATCTACTTCGCCCCGCACACGCACAAATTTGCCGTCGTGGGCGACACCGCCGTCCATGAACGCTGCGGGGAGGTATTCTGGACCGAGCTGATCGCCGTCATGCGCGAGGCGCTCAAAAAAGAGCAGTTCACGGAAGCCGTCATCCTGGCCGTTGAAACCTGCGGCACGCTCCTGGCCAAGCACTTTCCGCCCACCCCGGGAGGCGGCGACGAGCTGCCCAATGAGGTGGAGCGGGATTAACGTAGCGAATGACGTAGCGGAGGAATTAAACCTCCACGTCGCCTTCGAAAACAAAGTCAGCTGGGCCGGTGAGCGTCACGTTGCGGAAAGCGCCTCTGCCCTCCTCCTCGAACCCCACGCTGAGCGTGTCGCCGCCGAGAACCTTCACAGCCACGGGGCTCTTGGCTCCGGTCAGTTCATGGAAAATCAGTGCGCTGGCGGTTACGCCCGTGCCGCAGGCCAGCGTCTCCCCCTCCACGCCGCGCTCGTAGGTGCGGATCTCCAGCGTCTGGGCGTCCACGGGCAGGATGAAGTTGGCGTTCGTCCCCTTGGGGGCAAAGTGCTCGTGGTAGCGCAACCCGGAGCCGTATTCCTGCACCGGCACGGCCTTGAGGTCCTCGACCACGACGACCGCGTGCGGCACACCGGTATTGACCGAATGCACGGTGAGCGTGGTGCCGCCCGGCAGCGTCAGGCTTTCGCGCAGGGCGAGGTCCTTCGGGGCGCTCATTGAAAGCCGGACGTTCTCGCCCACAAGCTCGGCGGAAATGATCCCGGCCTCGGTTTCAAAGCGAATCCGGTCGGTTCTCCCGGCCAGACGGCCCGCGAACCGGGTAAAACAGCGGGCTCCATTGCCGCACATTTCCACCTCGCCGCCGTCGGCGTTGTAGTAGCGCATCCGGAAATCCGCGCCGCTCCGGGCGGGCTCCACGGCGATCAACCCATCGGCCCCCACCCCCCGGTGGCGATCGCACAGCCGGGCGATTGTCTCGCGGCTGAGGTGGATTTCGTCCCGGCGGTTGTCGACCATCACAAAGTCGTTCCCCGCGCCGTTCATCTTCGTAAAGTGCAGGATCATATTGGTTTTTTTATCCTACTCCGTGCCGCGCGCCATGTCGAGCCCCCTGCAAATCGGCACGGCCTTCCTTGCCTTGGCTGGAGATTGCGGTTATGTAGGAGATCTGCTCGATGAATCTGCTCGACTCCATGGAACGCCGCTTCGGCCGCTACGCCCTTCCCGGCTTGGTGCGGCAAATTGTCATCCTTAATGCCCTGGTTTACCTGCTGAACCTCTGGAACCCGGCGCTCATTTCCTACCTGGACCTCAACCCCGGCGCGGTGCTCCACGGCGAGGTCTGGCGGCTGGTGACGTATATTTTCATCCCCAACTACGGCAGTGTGCTGGGGACGCTCTCTGGAGCCGCGGCAAGCACCACGGACGCCATTTTCGTTATCTTCAGCCTGCTTTTTCTCTGGTGGATCGGCACTGCACTGGAGGAGGCGTGGGGCACCTTCCGCCTGAACGTCTTTTACCTGATCGGGATGATCGGCACGACGATTGCCGCGTTCCTTTTCGGCGCGAGCTTCTCCAACGGGATGCTTAATCTGTCGCTTTTCTTCGCCTTCGCGTGGTTCTACCCAGAGGCGCAGATGTATTTCATCATCCTGCCGGTGAAGGTGAAGTGGATGGCGTGGTTCTTCGCCGTCTCGGTGCTGTGGCAATTTCTCTCCCTGGCGAGCTTTGCCTACGGCATGGCGCTCGTGGCGGCGCTGCTCAATTACCTCTTATTTTTCGGGCCACAGATCGTCGCGCGCCTGCGCCAGCGCCGGGAGGTCGGGGCACGGCGGGAGGCCTACCGGAGCGCCTCTATCCCGGAGGAGGAGCCGCTCCACCGCTGCGCTGTGTGCAAGAGGACGGACGTCTCCAACCCTGAACTGGATTTCCGCGTCGCCGCCGACGGTAACGATTACTGCATGGAGCACCTCAATCAAGCCCCCCGGTAGGGCGCGCGCACAACCTCATGGATTTTATCCACATCGTCCTGACCATCTTTGCCGCTCTGGACGTTGCAGTCTGGGCGCTCTGGAGGTTTCTCGCGCGGAAAATCTGGCTCGCGGCGGCGTGGCCCGCACGGGTCCTCTTTCACGGCTTTTTTGTCTTGCAGCTCGGGTTTGTGGCGCTGGTTTTGCGGGCCGTTCACGGCGGCTCCACCACGCACTTCTCCACCCCGTTACTTTACCTGGTCTACCTGTGGCACCTGCTCCTGGCCCCGCTCTTCCTGGTCGGCTGCGCCCTGGGGCTGACGGGAAGCGGGGCGCTTAGCCTTTTCCGCTGGGCGCGGCCCCGGAGCGCGAAAGAGGCGGCCCCGGCGGTTGCCTCCGGCGTTTCCCGCCGCCAGTTCCTGGGAACCGTGGCTGCGCTGGCTCCGCCCCTGCTGGCTGGCTCCCTGACCCTTTTCGCGGCTGGGCAGAGCAGTAACTTCCGCATTCGCCGCTACACCATTCGCCTCCACGACCTCCCCAAGGCGCTCGATGGCATGACAATCACGCACCTATCGGACCTGCACGTGGGGCCGTTTACCTCTCCGGAGTTTCTGCTTTCGGTCGTCAACGCCGTCAACGAGCTCAAAGCCGATCTGAACGTCTTCACCGGCGACCTCATCAACAACGACCCCGAATACATGCTGCGGGCCATCGATGCGCTGCGGGCCATGGAGCCAGAGATCGTGGCCATCAAGGGCAACCATGACCAGAATACGCGCCGGTTTTCGTTCGAGGAGAACCTCCGGGCGGGGGGCGTCTGCCTGCTCGTCAACCAGACCGCGACCCGGACGGTCCGGGGCGTACCGGTTCAGCTGCTGGGGCTGCGCTGGGATGGGCCGCAGAACTGGCAGGACCGGGGCGACGAGCGCCGCTTGCGCACCTCCGTGGACGAGCTTCTCAAACAACGCAACCCGGCCGCCTACCCCATCCTGCTGGCCCACCACCCGCACGCCTGGGATTACTGCGGCGACATCGCCCTCACCCTCTCCGGCCACACCCACGGCGGGCAATTAATGCTCAACGAGGACCACGGCTTCGGCCCGGCGATGTTCCGCTACTGGACCGGCCTCTACAGGCGTCCGATCGGCCCGGGGCAGCCGAATCAGACGCTTGTGGTCTCCAACGGCATCGGCAACTGGTTCCCGCTACGGGTCAATGCTCCGGCGGAGATTGTCCACCTCACGCTACAGCGGGGATGATGATCGTCCACGCAAAGAAAACCGATTTACAAACCCGGGGCGCATCCCCTAGCTTGGAGGCATCTCCTTCCATGAAAGTGCTTGTTTTGTTCGTACTCGTTTCCTCCACCCTGCTTCTGTGCGGCTGCGCAACGGACCCCGAGGATCGCTCGTTCTTCGAAACCGGCTGGCGTCACCCCGGGCAAAATGACAGCCGGATGAAGCAGTAAGCCCGGGCGCTGTTGAACCCCGCCTACCGCTGCGGCCACCGTTTGCCGATCAACCAGCCGACCAAAGCGGCAAGGGGCAGAAAGAAGGGCATCGTAAGGGCCAGCACGCCGATGGAAAGATCGGACCCGCCCGGGTGAAAAATGGCGGAGCGCACCATCAGCAACAGCGGAGCCGCGACGGCTATCGCGGCGGCGAGGACGGCGCCTTTGAAGGCGTAGGCGTTTTCGGTCATGGGTCGGAGCTGTGTCGTTTTAAAAAACCAGCCGCACCTCTACGCCCGCTCTCCCCTCCCCTGCAAGACAAATTCCCGCTGCTTGCTCCCGGGCCCGCGAACGGCTAAGTTTGCCCTCCCAACCCTATGGCGGATTTATTTGAAACCGACGACGAAAAGGCCCGGGCGGCGAACCCACCCGTAACGGAGGCTGCGCCGCTCGCCGCCCGGATGCGCCCGCAGTCGCTCGACGAGGTGATCGGGCAGACGCACCTCCTGGGCGAAGGAAAGCCGCTCCGGCTGGCGTTCCAGTCAGGGAAGCCGCATTCGATGATCTTCTGGGGGCCGCCCGGGGTGGGCAAGACGACTTTGGCCCGGCTTTCTGCGACGGCTTTCGAATGCGAGTTTATCGCGCTCTCGGCGGTTTTCTCCGGGGTGAAGGATATCCGGGCTGCCGTGGATCAAGCCCGGGAAAACCAGGCCCGGGGCAAGCAGACGATCCTGTTCGTGGACGAGATCCACCGCTTCAACAAGAGCCAGCAGGACGCGCTGCTGCCTTACGCGGAAAGCGGGCTGGTGACGTTCATCGGGGCGACGACGGAAAACCCCTCCTTTGAGGTGAACTCGGCGCTTCTTTCCCGCGCTCAGGTCTACGTTCTCAAGCCGCTGACTGCCGAAGAATTAAAGCAGCTCTTACGGCGAACCCAGGAACGGGCGCTCGGCCATCTTGCGATCGACGACTTGGCCGTGGATACGATTGTGGGCTATGCCGACGGCGATGCCCGGCGGCTCCTAAACTTGCTCGAACAGTGCAACACGGCAGCGGTTTCGGCAGGCGTTGAGCGGATCGACGCGGATTTCATCCAAAACGCCCTGACGCTGAACTCCAGGCGTTTTGACAAGGGGGGAGATAATTTCTATGACCAGATTTCCGCCCTGCACAAGTCGGTGCGCGGGTCCAACCCCGACGCGGCGCTTTACTGGCTGTGCCGGATGCTCGACGGCGGGGCCGATCCCCGCTACCTCGCGCGGCGCATCATCCGCATGGCTTGGGAGGACATCGGGCTGGCCGATCCGCGGGCGGCTCAGGTCGTCAATGCCGCCGCCGAGACCTATGAGCGGCTGGGAAGCCCGGAAGGCGAGCTGGCCCTGGCGCAGGCGGTGATCTACCTGGCCGTGGCCGCCAAGAGCAACGCCGGGTACATGGCTTACAACGAGGCCATGGCGTTCGTAAAGCAGGACAAGAGCCGCGAAGTGCCGGTACACCTGCGCAACGCCCCCACCAAGCTGATGAAAGAGCTGGGCTACGGGCACGCCTACCGCTATGCCCACGATGAGCCGCATGCCTACGCGGCTGGGGAAACGTATCTGCCCGAGGACATGGCCGAACCGGGCTGGTACCGCCCGGTGCCAAGAGGCCTGGAGCTCAAAATCGGCGAAAAACTCGCGCAGCTCAAAAAGTGGGACGAAGAAGCTGGGAAGAACGGCTAGAACGCTACCACTTGACCCGCCCGCCGAGCGCGCGGCTCAGGGTCAATTCGTCGGCGTGTTCGAGGCCGCCGCCCGCCGGGAGCCCTTGGGCAATGCGCGTAATCGACACGGGCAGTTCTTTCAAGAGCCCCGCCAGGTAGTTCGCCGTTGCCTCTCCCTCGACATCCGCGCCTAGGGCCAGGATGACTTCGGTCGGGTGGCCCTGGCGAACACGTTCCAGGAGTTCGCCAATGCGCAGATCCTCTGGGCCCACATGGTCGAGCGGCGAGATGCGCCCCCCGAGCGAATGGTACAGGCCCCGGAACGCTCCGGTGCGCTCCAGCGGCAGAATATCGGTAGCCTGCTCGACCACGCAGAGCAGATCCCCCGCCCGCGTCTCGTCACGGCAGATTTCGCAGAGCGGCTCGGTGGTGAAAAACCCACACTGGCGGCAGGGATGCACGCTTGCGGCAACGGCGGAAATAGCTGCGGCGATCTCGCTCGTCCGGGCGTTGCGGGCGCTGACCATCCAGAGGGCAATGCGCTCGGCGGAACGGGGGCCGACGCCCGGCATCCGCTTGAGCTGGGCCACCAGTTCCTTGAGAAGGGGCGGGTATTCTGCGCGATTCATGGGAGGAAGCTTATTTTAAGGTCGAAGCCAGGTCCAGCGTGGCGCGCACGAGCGGGTCCTCGGCTCCCTTGGCGTCAAGGCGCAGCGGCTCCAGCAGCCGCACCGCCTCAGCCCACCGCCCCGACCGGGCGTGGATAAGCCCGATCCAGTAGGCGTCGCGGCGCTCCAGCGCCTCGGGCGAAAGCTCCCCCTTCATCCCGAGGGGCTCGTAAATTTCCTCGCGCAGGTTGTGGACCCAGACGAGATCCGCGGGCCGGGCCTCGACCGCGCCCCTGGCCTCGATGTAGGTGCGTTGCCCGAGCAAAAGCCGCGTCCCGTAAAACAGATTGGCTTGGGCCAGCCGCCGCGCGGCCTCGACGGGCTCGCCCACGGCGCCGAAACCGCCCGCCCCCGGCACGCCAAAGACGCCCGCGATGAGGGTCCCCGTCTCGGCGGCGGCGCGAACGTCTGGATCGACGCCCCAGCGCACTTTCGCCGCGTGCCGGAAGGTGTCGATCTGCGGGGTCAGCCCCAGCAGCGCGCGGCAGGCCCGCGCGGCGTGGTCAGGGCTCCCGGCCAGCGCGCCAAAAACGGCGTGAACATGTTCGCCGTCCGCCTCGGTGACCACTCCACCCGCTTCTTTGAAGGCGGCGGAGACCGTGGCGGAGAAGGTGTTGGAGAGCTCGACGAAATCGGCCGCCGGAAGCGTCTCGGCCAGGTCGCGCCGGTTAAACCAACGGCAGACCACCGCCGAGGCGTGGCGTTCCTCGCCTTGGAAAGGGAAAGGCAGCTCGCTTTCGAGCACCCGGTCGAGCGTGGCCGGGGAGACGGTATGGCCCAGGATCGCTTCGATGAGCCGACTGCGGCGGCCCGCGATGGTGCCGCTGTAAAAGAGCCCGAAAAGGGTGGCGAAGACCCCGGCGGCAAGCGTGGCAAAGGGCGGCCAGGCGATCCCCTGCCAGGCGAGCAGCCAGGAGAGCCCGGCCGTTTCGACCAGCGCGATGGCCGCCACGCCGATCTTCAGGGAAAATGCGCCGATCTCGATGGTCGTCCACGCCAACCCGAAGCCGAGCACGAACGCGCCGCTCCACTGCGCCCAGAGCGGCGCGGGGTCGGGGCCAAATACCGCAAGTGTCCAGGCGTTGAAGGCCCCCATGGCCAGGAGGAAATTGGCCAGGCTGGCGGCCAGCGCGCCGGAAACGAGAGTGGCTCGGTAAAATCGCATGGATTCCTAGTTACTACTTGCCTTGGAAGAGCGGCAGGCTCGCTGTGTAGTCTTTGTTTTGCGCTGCCGCCGGGTCGAGCCGCTCGCGGGCTTCCCTCGGCAGGCCCGCCACGGAGGCGTAGGCCCCGGCCAGCCAGAGGCGGTCGGCGGCGGGGGCGGAGATGGAGTCCGCCCAGACGAGGATCGTCGAGGGCATAATTTCGCTCCACGGGATCACGGTGGACGGGTACATGAACTGGACGCCGCTCTCGTCGGCCTTGGCGATGCGGCCGCTGTAGCTGGCGGCGTTGCGCTGGGTCAGCGTGCGGTTGGCCGGGTTGCCGTTAAGGTTTTCGATCACGCGCTTTTTCAGATCGGCGATGAAGGCGACCTTTTTCTTGAGGTCGGCGGCGGCCGCGGCCTCTTTTGCGGAGAGCTTGGCGGCGTCGATATCGGCGGCGGCCTGGGCGGGTTGCATTTCGGCAAGGCGGCGGTCCACATCCGCTTTGAGCACCTTGAGCGAGGTGAGTTTCGGCGCATCGGCAGGCGAAAGCGAGCTCTGGAGCGCCTCGATGGTGACGGCCAGCTCGGAGGCGAGCCGCCCCTGGGTCTTGGCGTGGGAGCGGAGGGTCTTGGCTGTTTTGAGGGCCTCTTTTTTCAGCTCCGGCGAGGTGGCGTTCTTGATGGCGTCGCGCACGGTTCGGTACTGGGCGAAATCATCGCGGTACTTCTGCGCCAGGGGCTTGAACTCCTCCACCCACGCGACGGTGGCTTTCGATTCCAGGAATTTCTGGAACAACGGGTCGGCAGCGTCGAACCGGGCGGCGTCCCATTCCTTGAGGGCGCAGATGTAGTACCCGAAGGGCTCGTAAGCGCCGGTGGTCCACTTGGTTTGCGCCGGGTCCAGGACGCTCTTGGAGCGGGTGCGCACGATGCCGCCGAGGGTCGAGAGGAATTTCTGGGCGCGGTCCTGCTCGTTGCGGTCGGCTCCGGCGAAGGTGTTCTTGGCCAGCGCCGAAGGGATGACTTCCCCGGCGCTCTGGGACTGCCCGGCCTGGAACTGTGCGGCGGCGGCATGGAGCGGCACCCACGGGCGCAGGGCATCCGGCAGGCTCTGGCGGCTCTCCAGGGTGCGGACGGCGGCGGCGGCCACGTCGGCCTTGCCCGCGAGCATCTGTTTGCGCGAGTAGGCCAGCACTTGTTCGGCCGACTCCACGGAGCGGGCCATTTGCTGCTTGGCCAGTTCCTCCGCGCCGCTGTGGCTGCTGATGATGGACTCGCGGAAGTAATAGAGCGTCCCGCCGATCATCATCAGCACGGCGATGGCGCCGAAGATGATGTAGCCGAAAATGGCGTTCTGCTTTTCGTCCTCCACGACCACGCGCGCCTTGGGCTGGCGGGTCTTCCCGGCGTTGCCGAGGAGTTCGTTGCGCGCATACTCAAGGTGCTCGATCAACTCGTCGTAGGAGGCGTAGCGGTCGTTCGGGTTCTTGGCCTGCATCCGGTTGATGACGTAGGCCGTGGGGCTGGAGACGTCCGGCGCGAAGGCCTGCAAGCTGACGACCTGGTTCTTCAAGTGCTTGAGGGCGACGAGGGAGGCGTTCTGGGCCTCGAAGGGCGGGCGGCCCGCCAAGGCGTGGAATAGCGTGCCCCCGAGGCTGTAAATATCGCTGCGGAAATCTTCCGGCTCGTGGTTGAGCTTCTCCGGGGCGACGTAATACGGAGTACCCCAGATCTCTTCCTCGCCCTCGGCGGCCTGCTCCAGCGGCATGGCCAGGCCGAAGTCCACGATCTTGGCGGTATGGGCGTCGGCAAAGAGGATGTTGCCCGGCTTGACGTCGCGGTGGATCAGCCCGACGCGGTAGGCGGCGCGCAAGCCCTGGGCCACCTGGAGGCCGATCTCCAACACCTGCGCCTCGGCCACGCGGCCCTGGAGGCCCATGAGGTCGTCGAGCGAGCCTTTGTCCACGAGCTCCATGGCGATGTAGTAGACGCCCTGGTCGCAGCCGAAGGAGAAAACTTTGACGACGTAGGGGTGCGTTACCGAAGCGGTAATTTTCGCCTCGGTTTCGAGCTTCTGGATGTACTCCTTGTCGTCGTTGTACTCTTTGCGCAGCAGCTTGAGGGCGACGACTCGGTTCAGGTTGACGTCGTTGGCGCGGTAGACCGAGCCCATGCCGCCCGAGGCGATGAATTCCGTGATCTGGAAGTGGTCGAAGCGGTCGCGCACGCGGATGGTCTTGCCGCAGGTGGGGCACTCCACTTCGGTGAAGGGGTCGATTTCAGCAACGTCGAGCCGAGTGCCGCAGTGGGGGCAGGGATGAACGATCGATTCGGTTTCCATGGGGGGAGAGGGCGTTTTAAGAGTTGAGCTGGAGTATTTTGAACGATTATGGTGGCCGGTGCAATCCCTCTATTTTCCTCCATGCCGGAATATTTTGTCTCAACCGAAGCCTCCGGCCTGCGCCTGGACCATTATTTGGCCTCCGAACTGCCCCACCTCTCCCGCTCGCGCATCCAGGCGCTGATCAAGGACGGGCACATCCGGGTGGAGGCGCGGCAGGTGAAGCCCGGGGAAAAGGTGCGGGAAGGCCAGCGCGTAACGGTGGAGGAGCCGGAGCCGACTCCCGCCGCCAACGCCGCCCCGGAGGAGATCCCGCTGGACGTGCTTTTCGAGGATGGCGACCTGGTGGTGCTCAACAAAGCGCCGGGGATCGTTGTGCATCCGGCGGCGGGCAACCCCAGCGGCACGCTGGTCAACGCCCTGCTGCACCATTGCGCCAGCCTTTCGGGGATCGGCGGCGAGCTGCGCCCGGGGATCGTCCATCGGCTCGATAAGGAAACGAGCGGCTGCCTCGTGGTGGCCAAGAACGACGCCGCGCACCAGGCGCTCTCGAAACAATTTGCGGAACGCGAGGTTCTCAAGGTTTACCTGGCCCTGGCCGGAGGGGTGTTTCTCAAAAAGTCGGGGGTGATTGAGACTTTTATCGGCCGCCACCCGGTGCACCGAAAAAAGATGGCCGTGGTGCAGGAAGGCCGGGGGCGCAATGCGGTGACGGATTACCGCGTCGTGCGCGAACTGCCCGGGGCGAGCCTGGTGGAGTGTACGCTCCACACCGGGCGCACGCACCAGATCCGCGTTCACTTAAAGCACCTGGGGCACCCGATCCTGGGCGATGAGCTTTACGGCAAGCGGGGCGCCTACCCGCGCCAGATGCTTCATGCGTGGAAACTCGGCTTCAAGCACCCGCGCACGGGGGAATGGATGCAATTCCAGGCGGCGCTCCCGGCGGATTTCATCGCGGCGGGCGGGGAAATCTAGCTACGCCGAAATAGGACGGCCCGCACCCCCTCCCCGTCCGAAACTTTCGATGTGAAAGTGAAACGTGAAAACACGGACCGCCGTGCCGTGGCCACCTGTGGATTTATCGCCCCGATGAAGCCGAGGCTGGAGACCTCGCTGCCCACGGGCGCGGGCTGGCTCTACGAACTGGAGCTCGAAGGCCGCCGGACCGTGGCGGTGAAACAGGGCGCGCACGTTTCGCTGCATTCGCTTAACGCAAAACAGCTCGATCTCCCGGCGCTGGAACAAGCCGTGGCCCAGCTGCCGTGCAAGACCGCGACGCTCGACGGCCAGGTCGTGGCGCTCGACGCGCAGGGGCGGCCGACGTTCGCCCGGGAGCCGGGGCCGGGGCCGCATCCGGCGCTCTTGCAGGCTTATTATCTTTTCGACCTGATGTTCCTGGACGGCATGAACCTCGTCGCCCAGCCGCTTGCGGAGCGCAAACGCCTGCTTTCCCGGCTGCTCGCGCAGTCCAACTCGGGCCTGCTGCGCCTCTGCGGCAGCCTGCACGGTACCCCGGCGGAACTGCTGGAGCACGCCAAGGCGCTGGGGCTGGAGGGGGTCGTGGCGAAACGTGCCGACTCGCGCTATGAGGCGGATGTCCGCAGCGGGGCCTGGGTGAAGGTCAAGTGCGAGGCCGGGAGGCGGGGACGGGCGTCCGCGAAAACGCCGTCATGATTCCGGCGATATTACGCGATATTCAGGCCGCCGCGGTCTCATGGAGCGGCGACAATGCCCTGCGTCTGAGCGCGGCGCTGGCCTACTATGCGCTGCTCTCGGTAACGCCGCTCATCCTGATCCTGATCGCGCTGGCGGCACTCTTTTACGGCGAGGCGGCGGCCGGGCAGCATGTAGCCGAGCAGATTCGCGGGCTGGCGGGGAATACGGCGGGCGAGGCCATGCTTTCGCTCGTGCGCAACGCTCACCAGAGCCGCTCCGGCGCAGTGGCGGTGATCGGCGGCACGGTGCTGCTCTTTATTGGCGCTTCGGGGGTGTTTGGGGAGCTGAAGGCGGCCATGAATTCGATCTGGGGGGTGACGGCTGCACCGGGGAAGACGCTCCGGTCGTTTTTCGGGCAACGGCTGATCTCGATGCTGGCGATTTTGGCGATCGGCTCGGTCCTGATCATTGCCGTGGCGGCGAGCGCGATTCTTTCCGCGGTGATCTCCTCGGGGTTCATCCCCATGCCCGGGGGCGGGGCGCGGCTCTTTGACTTCTCGCTTACGATGCTGGTAACGATGGTGCTGTTTCTGGCGCTCTTTGTCATTCTGCCTGATGTGCGGATTCGGTGGGCCGATGTCTGGCTGAGCGCGGCGCTGACGGCGTTTCTTTTTACCTTGGGGAAATTTCTTATCGCGCTTTACCTGGGCACGACCGGAGTGGCTTCCAGCTATGGCGCGGCGGGGTCGGTTATCGTTATTCAGCTATGGGTTTATTACTCTGCGTGCATTTTGTTTTTTGGCGTCGAGCTGACCAAGGCAACCACGCTGCGGCGAAGAGGGACCATCACGCCACGGGGAAGCTCCGTGCGGGCCGAGGACCTGCCTAAGGACTAGGATGCCGGGGCTCCGCCCCAGCCCCGGCAAGGTGTCAAAGGATTTCCGCCGCTTTCGTAAGGCTTTGGTTCTGTGCGCCTTCTGTCGTGCCTTACGAAAGGGATGATCGCATAAAGACGCAAGAAATGGAAGCCGTTTGTCCTAGTTTTGTCATGGTGGAAACTTCGAGAACACGCACGGCGCTGGTCTTCGATCACTTCCATGTCGTCAAGCTGGCCAACGAAAAGATTGACGAACTGCGCCGGGTGTTGTGGCGCGAGGCCGGCATTTTGCAGCGCAACGCCATCAAAGGCAGCCGCTAACTGCTGTTGATGGGAGCCGAGAACCTTCCAGAAACCAAGCGCGAGAAGCTTGCCGAGGCGCTGCGGTTCAACGAACCGCTCTCGGTTGCCTACTACCTCAAGGAGAAGTTGCGCCTGCTTTGGAGCAGCCAAGCCTGAGCGCCATGAGCGCGTTTTTGCAAAACTGGTGCGCCAAGGCGTTGGAGAGCGGCATCGTCCAGATGATGAGCCTTGCCAAGACGCTCAGCGGCCACGCCCTGGGCATCTTGAACTACTTCCACTTCCCCATCTCCAGCGGCAAACTCGAAGGCATCAACAATAAGGTCGGCTGCCTCAAACGCGCCGCCTACGGTTACGCCGCGCTGACCGCCGCATCGACGGCTGCCGGCGTGGCCACCAACGCCATGAACAGCGTGGATACCAACCGCGCGTCGGCCACCCAAGAAGCCACTCCTTCGGTCTTCCAAGTGCAGGTGATCGGCTATGGAATGTATGACGACAGCACCACGGATGCAAAAAGACAGTCGAACAACATGGTCGGGCCTGCGACGGCTACCGCAGAGGTCATCTTTGCCAAGCAAAATCCGTAGCGATCAGGAAAATCATGAGGAGTGGAAGATACAGCA